>NC_017834.1:0-1200000 GCF_000260715.1 Bifidobacterium animalis subsp. animalis ATCC 25527
TATCCACATCGGAGCCTGTTGTGGGAGCGAAAACCCAGTGTTTTCAACACGCAAGCCTGTGGATAACTTCTGCTCGATGGAGTAAGAATAGTATGTTATCTATATCTGACTCCAAGAATGGGTGAAGTGCTCGATGAACGCAGAGAATCTCGACCCCGCCACGCAGGCGCAGACCATTTGGTCCGACACGCTTGCGTTGATCAAGCAGAACTCCAGACTCACCGCGCGCGAACAGGGCTGGCTCGCCGGGGTCACTGCCGAGGCGGTGTTCGGCACCACGATCGTTCTCGATGTGGAGAACGCGCAGACATTGCAGGTATTGCAGACCGAACTCAACGAGCCGCTCATGGGCGCGCTGGAGATCGCGAACGGGGGCTCCCCCATGTTCCCCGCCTTCAAGGTGATGCCGCCCGCACAGCCTGAGCCGCAGACCACGGCGTCGCCGGAGGATTCCGGTTCGCGTGCCGCTGAGGCGCAAGGTGCCGCCAAGGAGTCGGTGCAGCCGGACGAAGATCCCCGCCCCCCTCGGCATTCCGCGGAGCAGACCGGCGACTCTCGCCCGGCGGCGCAGGAACGCGAGGATTCCGCTGTACAGACGGCGCGAGCCGACGGGCAGACCGTGGAAGGCCGCCGCGAAGTGGAGCATGAGCCGGCACAGCAACCCGTGGCCTCGCATTACGACGAGGCGATTGTGCAGACCTTCGAAGACATCGACCCGGTCGCAGGCTTCGGGCCAAGCGTGGCCGGCACCGCCGCGCCACAATACCCGCCGCAAAGCGAGATGCAGGGTTCGTTCACGCCGGGGGTCACAGGCAACTACCGCGATCCGGTGACTCATCTCAACAGCAACGACACCTTCGACACCTTCATCCAAGGTGATTCCAACCGATTCGCCCGCACGGTGGCGCTGGCAGTGGCGGAGGGCTCGGGCCGCGACTACAACCCATTGTGTATCTACGGCGGGTCCGGCTTGGGCAAGACCCATCTTCTGCACGCCATAGGCAACTACGCCGTGCAGAACCAGAAGCCACGCCCGCGCGTGCTCTATGTGACGAGCGAGGAGTTCACGAACGACTTCATCGAGTCGATCCGCACTTCCGGCCAGGACAACGAAGACCCGGCCATGGAGAAGTTCTACCGCAAGTACCGCGAAGTGGATGTGCTGCTTATCGACGACATCCAGTTCCTCGGCGGCAAACGCGGCATTCTCGAGCAGTTCTTCCACACGTTCAACAGCCTCTACCAGGCGAACAAGCGCATCGTCATCGCCTCCGACGTGCCGCCGCACAATCTGGAGGATTTCGAGGACCGCCTCATCTCCCGCTTCGAGCAGGGCATCACCGTGGACGTCAAGCCGCCGAATCTGGAGACGCGCATCGCGATTCTGCGCATGCTCGCCGAGCAGAACCACATTCGCGTGCCGAACGACGTGCTCAATCTCATCGCCGAACGCTTCGCCAACAACGTGCGCGAGCTCGAGGGCGCGCTCAAGAGGGTCATCGCGATGGCATCCCTCAACCACCAGCCCGTCACGCGCGCGCTCACCGAACGCACGCTGCAGGATTTCTTCACCACCGACGTGGAGGTGAAGCCCACCGACATCATCGCGCGCGTCGCCAAATACTTCCATCTCACCTTCGACGACATCGTGGGGCCGGGGCGCCCGCGCAGCGTCACGCTCGCACGGCAGATCGCCATGTACCTGACGCGTGACATGACGAGCATGAGCCTCATGAACATCGGGCAGATCTTCGGCGGCCGCGACCACACCACCGTCATGCATGCGTGCAAACATATCGCCGACAAGATGCAGGAGAAACAGGAGATCTACAACTATGTGAACGAGCTCACGGTGGAGCTCAAGCAGCACCTCAACGACTGACGCGTCCGGGCGGTCTGGCCCGCATGGCCGGGGGCGCGTGAGTATAGCAGAACGGAACGTGGTCGGGAAACCGGCCACGTTTTTTGCTGTGCGCATGGCTGCGGCACGAGTCCCGGCTGCGCGGCACAATGAACATCTGTATGTGAAAAGGGCGGAAAATCAACGCACACGGCTTGGTGAGGAGTGAAAACAGGTTATCCACATAGTTATCCACATTTGTGGGCGAAGCCTGTGGAAAGCATGTGCGAAACGCCGCAGCCCGCTGTGGAAAAGGGCTGAGCGGTTGTGGATAACTTTTCGGGCTTGTGATGGCGGTGGATAAACCGCCAAGTTATCCACATGCTGTCCCACGGTTATCCACAGCGGGCACATGTGGATAATGCCCGCGGTTACTGCACTTTCCACAGTTATCCACAATATCCACCGGACTTATTATGACTACTATCTTACGTTTCCTATAAAGCTCGTCGTCATCAACATCCAGCGGTGGATTGCACACGCAGATTCCCCTCGACGTGAACGTCGCTAGAATGAAAAGCATTGAGCATAGCTCGTGGAACACGAGCGCCATGCACACCGAGCCTTTATCCAGCAAGGAGAGCCATGAAAGTAGAAGTCAACACCGCTTCGTTCGCAGACGCGGTAGCTTGGACGACGAGTGTGATCGACGCACGCCCTGCCAATCCGATTCTCGCCGGTGTCAAACTTGAAGCGGCAGATGGCACGATGCAGCTTTCCGCATTCACCTACGAGATCTCTGCGCGCGACCACATCGAAGCGGGTGTTGACGAATCCGGCACCGTCGTGGTGCTCGGCAAGCTGCTCGCGGACATCAGCAAGGTGCTGCCCGCCGAGAAAACCTATCTTTCGGCCAACGAGACGACGATGACGATCACCTCCGGCCCGGCCACGTTCACGCTGCAGCTCATGCCGGAGAGCGAGTACCCGGATCTGCCGCAGCTGCCTCCGCAGATTGGCCAGGTGGACGCCGAAACCTTCACTCAAACCGTCACCCAGGCCGCTGTGGCCGTGGCCCATGACGAGAACCGCCCGGTGCTGACCGGCGTGCACATGCGCTTCGCCGGCGAAGAGGTGACGCTGAGCTCCACGGACCGCTTCCGTCTGGGCCGTGCCAGCTTCCGCTGGACCCCCGACGAGGCCGATCTCGACACTGCGGCGCTCGTGCGCGGTTCCCACTTGGTGAAGATCGCCCGTTCTGTTGACGAGCGTGCGAACGTGGTCATCTACCTCGACCCCGCCAACCCGAAGCTGATCGGCATCGCGAACGCCGGGCGTATTTCCACCGTGCAGCTCATCGATGGCGAATTCCCCGCCGTCGACAGGTTGTATGCCGATTCCTACCCGATTCAAGCGGTTATTCGCAAGGAAGATCTGCTCGGCGCCGCCAAGCGCGTCTCGCTGGTGGCCGAGCGTAACGCCCCGATCCGCATGGTGTTCACCGACCAGCAGCTCACGCTCACGGCCGGCGGCGCGGATGAGGCCTCGGCGAAGGAGACGCTGCAGATCGACCTCGATGGCGAAGACATCACGGTGGCATTCAACCCGTCCTACCTGCGCGAAGGACTGAGCGTGATCTCCGAACCGTATATTCGCATGAAGATGACGACCGCCGTGAAGCCGGTGGAATTCAACGGGCAGCAGGATGAGGACGGCGAGGAGTCGATGAGCTACCGGTACCTGCTCGTGCCGATGCGTTTCAACGTCTGATTCGCGGTATAGTGATGCAGCGTTGATTTCAGGTTCAGGAAGGAAGTGGCATGATCACCGTATCTCGGCTGGCGCTTGACCACTTCCGTTCCTGGACGAATTGCGTGCTGGATTTCAAACCGGGCGTCAACATTCTGGAAGGCCCGAACGGACTCGGCAAAACGAACATCGTCGAGGCGCTCGAGGTGCTGTCCACCGGCTTCAGCCATCGCGCCTCAACATCTCAGCCACTCGTCGAACGAGGGTTCCCCGCAGCCACCATTCGCGCGAATATAGAGGAACTATCGGAAGATTTCGAAAACAACACTGAGACAATAGATGGCTGGACAACCACCTTCGAGCTGACGATTCGGGTGCGGGGAGCCAACCGCGCCCGTGTGGACGGCGGTCCGAGCCTGTATATGCGAGACATTGTGGGGCGTGTGCCCCTCATCGCATTCACTCCCGATGACCAGCGTCTAGTGTGGGGCGACCCAGCCGTGCGCCGTTCGTTCATCGATCAGGCCGCCAGTGTGCTGGTTCGCGGCTATACTGACCTGTTGCAACGCTTCACGCATATCGCCAAGCAACGCGCGGCGCTGCTCAAGCAGATCGGTGCGCAGGAGGGCGTCCCGGTGTCCGAGGAGGCGCGCCAGATGCGCATGAACGGCTTGGAGGTGTGGACCGCGCAGTTCATTGAAACCGGTCTGGAACTCACCCGACAGCGCATGGCAGTCATCGGCATGCTCAACGAATATTTCGGAACAATAGTCCAGGAATTAAGTGATGTCGGTCAAACGGCGACGCTTGTGTATGAGCCGTCGTTCGACGAGCTATACCTCACCCAAGGGGCCGAGGCAGGGGAACAAGGCGGTCTCGGGCGGGTGAAGGCGGCGATCAGCGAGCATTTCCAGCGCATCTACCCGGGGGAGGTGGCGCGTGGAATGAATCTGATCGGCCCCCAGCGTGACGACGTCTCGATTGAACTCAACGGCATGCCGGCACGCGAATACTCGTCGAACGGAGAAAGCTGGACGCTGGCGCTGGCCTTGAAAATGGCCCTCTACCGTCTCCTGGAACGCAAGTCGGGGGAGCGGCCCATCGTGGTGCTCGACGATGTGTTCGCGCAGCTGGACCCGTCACGTCGCGCAAAAATCATGGAATTCGCGTTGCGGCAGGACCAGGTGATCATCACCGTTGCGGCGGCCGGCGACGTGCCGGAACTGCCTGACGACGCCCATGCCCATGTGATCGATGTGGCGGCGTTGAAGCTGCAGGGGAGTGGCGGCGAAGGCACCGCTCTCATGCCGGAGCCACTGCCGGCCGACGACCCCTTCGCCGGTCAGCTGGCCGCCGTGCAAGCCTCCCGGCGAACCGCGGGCACGCATACAGGCAGTGATGGCAAACAGAAGGTCGAACAATCTGCAGACCAATCGGCAGAACAGGTTTCGGGTGAGCGTGAAATTGGTCTGACGAAGCATGAAAGTGCACATGCATGAGCGAGCCACCCATTGCAGTGACGTTGAAACTCGACGAACGGGCATTGCCGGCCGAGGAATTCGAACATGTCTCGGCACGCGCCGGGCTCATTGCGGAACGGCGGGTGAAGCGCGAGGAGGCGCTCGAGAACTTCGGCAAACCGGGGCGCGACGAGGTGGCGTTCGGCTCGTTGTTCGCGGGAATCGCAAAACGGGCCGGCTGGATGCCCCATATGAAACTGGCCCAATTGCGCCACGATTGGGCGTCGATCGTGGGCGACGTGATCGCACGCAACACCTGGGTGGGCGCCATCGACAACGGTGTGCTCACCATCCACGCGAAGTCGCCGTCATGGACCACCCAGCTCACGTTCATGCTACCCGAGCTGCGCGAGAAGGTGCTCGAGCGCCTCGATGGCCTCGACATCCACGACATTCGCGTCACCGGTCCGCAGTCGCATGGGCCCGCCACACGTCGCAAGCAATATGTGCGGCAGAACATGCATTACCGGCCACAGTGATCCAACTCGGACCGCTTGCGCGGCGAAAAACCAAGAAATCCGCTACAAGCGCGCTAAGAACACGAGTCCCCCCATACGAGTAGAATCCTTAGTAGAGTAGTTGAACGCCCACAAGGGCGTTTTATTCGTGTTACAGGGCATATCGCCTGTGTGAGAACCCTTCGTAGCGCATTCACAGAAAGGAATCTCTGTGGCAGATCAACCAACCGATTCCGCAGCGGAGTCGCTTGAGTCGGCGAGCAACGATCCGATCGATCAGAACCTTGAAGCCAACGGCACGGACCAGAACGACGAACAGTTGGACGACACCCTGTCTCCCGAGCATTATGACGCGAGCGACCTGCGTGTGCTCGAAGGGCTTGAGGCCGTGCGCATTCGCCCTGGCATGTACATCGGTTCCACCGGTCCGCGAGGCCTGCACCACTTGGTCTATGAGATCGTCGACAACTCGGTCGACGAGGCGCTGGCCGGGTATGCCACGCACATCGAGGTGACGATCCTGCCCGACAACGGCATTCGCGTGGTCGACGACGGCCGAGGCATTCCGGTCGACGAAGTGCCCGGCGAAGGCAAGTCCGGCGTCGAGACCGTCATGACGAAGCTGCACGCCGGCGGCAAGTTCGGAGGCGGCGGTTATGCGGTGTCCGGCGGTCTGCACGGCGTGGGCATCTCGGTGGTGAACGCGCTCTCCACGCGCGTGGACGTCGAAGTGCGTCGACAGGGCTACTACTGGACGCAGACGTACATCGACCAGCATCCCACCGGGCCGCTCGAGCGCGGACGTGCGATGCGCGACGACGAGTCCACCGGCACGTCGGTCACGTTCTGGGCAGACCCGAAGATCTTCGAGACGACAATCTACGATTTCGAGACCCTGCGCAGCAGATTCCAGCAGATGGCGTTCCTGAACAAGGGACTCAAGATCACGCTCACCGACATGCGCCAGGTCGACGAGGCGCGCGACGAAGTGGTCGGCGACGGCGACAACACGGTGGAGGAGCTGCACCAGACCGTCACGTACCAATACAAGAACGGCATCAAGGACTACGTGGCGTTCCTGGTGAAGTCGCGTGGTTCCGCGCCGATCGAGCCGGACGTGATCGACATTGAGTCCGAGGACCTCGCCATAGGCGTCTCCGCGGAGATCGCCATGCAGTGGACGTCGGCGTACTCGGAATCCGTACACACCTTCGCGAACACGATCGCCACCACCGAGGGCGGCACCCATGAGGAGGGCTTCCGCGCGGCGCTCACGAGCATGATCAACCGGTATGCCCGCGACAAGAACATCCTCAAAGACAAAGACGACAATCTCTCCGGTGACGATGTGCGTGAAGGCCTGACCGCGGTGATCTCGGTGAAGCTGACGAACCCGCAGTTCGAAGGCCAGACGAAGACGAAGCTCGGCAACTCCGAGGCGAAGACCTTCGTGCAGCGCGTGATGAACGAGAAACTCGGCGACTGGCTCGACGCCCACCCGAACGAGGCGAAGAACATCATCCAGAAGGCGCTCGAGGCATCGCGCGCCCGCTTGGCCGCGAAGAAGGCACGCGAGAACACCCGCCGCAAGTCGATCTTCGAATCCGCCGGCATGCCCGACAAGCTCAAGGACTGCCAGTCGAACGACCCGAGCGAGTGCGAGCTGTTCATTGTCGAGGGCGACTCGGCAGGCGGCTCGGCCATTCAGGGTCGCAACCCGCTGACGCAGGCGATTCTGCCGCTGAGAGGCAAGATCCTCAACACCGAGCGCGCCAGCCTCGACCGCATGCTGAAGTCCGACACGATCGAGTCGCTGATCACGGCGATCGGCGGCGGTTACGGCGAGGACTTCGACCTCGACAAGGTGCGGTACCACAAGGTGATCATCATGGCCGATGCAGACGTCGACGGCGCCCATATCGCCACGCTCAACCTCACGCTGTTCTTCCGCTACATGCGCCCCATGATCACGGCCGGCTACGTGTATGTGGCTATGCCGCCGCTCTACCGTCTCAAGTGGACGAAGGGCCCGCACGACTTCGTGTACACGGACGCCGAACGCGACCGCGTGCTTGCCGAAGGCAAGGCGAACGGACGCCAGCTGCCGAAGGGCGAGGGCATTCAGCGCTACAAGGGTCTGGGCGAGATGAGCTACCAGGAGCTGTGGGAGACCACCATGGATCCGGACCACCGCATTCTGAAGCAGGTGCATATCGAAGACGCCCTGCAGGCCGACGAAACGTTCTCCATGCTCATGGGCGACGAGGTGGAGCCCCGCCGTCTGTTCATCCAGCGCAACGCACACAACGCCCGCTGGATCGACGCCTGATATGGGCCGCCCACGGCGACGTGCCGTGGGCTGTGTAGACGTAGCAACAGCAAGGTAAAGGATTTCAAGTGGCAGACGAACCAACCAACAACGGCCTCGACAACGGCCCTGTCAACGACTCCGGCGACGAACAGCACCTGCCGGACGGCTCCCTGGAGCCGCTCAGCCCACAGGAGGCCGACAACACCGACTACGGCCTCATGGTGGGCCAGCGTGTGCAGCCGATCGATTTGCAGGACGAGATGCGGCAGTCGTACCTCTCCTACGCCCTCTCCGTCATCGTGGAACGTGCATTGCCCGACGTTCGTGACGGCATGAAGCCGGTGCACCGCCGTGTGGTCTATGCGATGTATGACGGCGGCTACCGCCCGGACCGCGGCTACAACAAGTGCTCGCGCGTCGTGGGCGACGTGATGGGCAAGTACCACCCGCACGGCGACTCCGCCATCTACGACACCTTGGTGCGTATGGCGCAGTCGTGGTCCATGCGCTACCTGCTCGTCGACGGCCAGGGCAACTTCGGCTCCCCGGGCGACGACCCGGCGGCCGCCATGCGTTACACCGAATGCCGTATGGCACCTCTGGCCATGGAGATGGTGCGCGACATCGACAAAGACACCGTAGACTTCGTGCCGAATTACGACGGCAAGACGCAGGAGCCCACCGTGCTGCCCGCCCGCTTCCCGAACCTGCTCGTCAACGGTTCCTCGGGCATCGCCGTGGGCATGGCCACGAACATTCCTCCGCACAACATGCGCGAGGTGGCCGATGGCGTGCATTGGGCGCTCGACCACCCCGAGGCCAGCCGCGAGGAGCTGCTCGACGCCCTGATCGAACGCATCAAGGGCCCGGACTTCCCTACAGGCGCGACGATTCTCGGCCATAAGGGCATCGAACAGGCTTACCGCACCGGCCGTGGCCTCATCACGATGCGTGCGGTGGTCAACACCGAGGAGATCAAGGGCCGTATGTGCCTGGTCGTCACCGAGCTGCCGTACCAGGTGAACCCGGACCGCCTTGTCGCCTCGATTCGCGAGGCCGTGCGCGACGGCAAGATCACCGGCATCGCCGACATGCGCGACGAGACTTCGGGGCGCACAGGCCAGCGCCTCGTGCTCGTGCTCAAGCGCGACGCCGTGCCGAAGGTGGTGCTTAACAACCTGTACAAGCACTCCCAGCTCCAGCAGACCTTCGGTGCGAACATGCTCGCGCTCGTCGACGGCGTGCCGCGCACGCTGAGCCTCGACGCATTCATTCGCCACTGGGTCTCCCACCAGCTCGACGTGATCGCCCGCCGCACCGCATACCTCAAGCGAGAGGCCGAGGAACGCGACCACATTCTGCAGGGCTATCTCAAGGCCCTCGACATGATCGACGAGGTGATCCACCTCATCCGCTCCTCGCGAACCGTGGAGATCGCCCGCACCGGGCTCATGGATCTGCTGGATGTGGACGATGTGCAGGCCGACGCGATCCTCGCGATGCAGCTGCGCCGCCTCGCCGCCCTCGAACGCCAGAAGATCCTCGACGAGCACGATGAGCTCATGCGCAGGATCGCCGACTATGCCGACATTCTCGCAAAGCCCGAGCGCCAGCGCAAGATCGTCGGCGATGAACTCGACGAGATCGTGGCCCGCTACGGTGACGACCGCCGCACGAAGATCCTGCCGTTCTCCGGTGAGATGAACGTGGAAGACCTCATTGCAGAGGAGAACGTGGTGGTCACGGTGACCCACGCCGGCTTCATCAAACGCACGAAGGCCGACGAATACCGCGCCCAGCACCGCGGCGGCAAGGGCATCAAGGGCGCCAAGCTGCGCGATGACGACGTGGTGGATCACTTCTTCCTCACCAGCACGCACAACTGGCTGCTGTTCTTCACGAACAAGGGCCGCGTCTACCGTTGCAAGGCCTACGAGCTTCCCGAAGGCTCCCGTGACTCCAAGGGGCAGCATGTGGCGAATCTGCTGCAGTTCACGCCTGACGAGTCGATTCAGACGGTGCTTTCGATTCCGGACTACGAGGTGGCCGATTACCTCGTGCTCGCCACACGCTCGGGCAAGGTGAAGAAGACGCGCCTTTCCGAATACGATTCGCCGCGTCAGGGCGGTCTGATCGCCGTGCGCCTCATGCAGGACGAATCCGGCGAGACCGCCGACGAGCTCATCGGCGCCGCGTTGTGCAATGCGACCGATGACATCATTCTCGTGTCGAAGCTCGGCATGAGCCTGAAGTTCCGCGCCGACGACGAGCAGCTGCGACCGATGGGACGCCAGACCGCCGGCGTGCAGGGCATGAAGTTCCGCGCGGGCGACGAACTGCTTGCGATGGATGTGATCTGGGGAGAGACCGACAAGGACCTGCTCGTCGTCACGAACCAGGGCTTCGCCAAGCGCACCGCAATCAGCGAATACCGCCTGCAGGGCCGCAACGGCTTCGGCGTCAAGGCCGTGCAGCTCACCGACGAACGCGGCACGCTCGTCGGCGCGGTCGTCGTGAGCGAGGAAGACCAGATCATGGCAATCATGAAATCCGGCAAGGTGATCCGCTCGAATGTGAGCGAGGTCAAACTCACCGGCCGCACCACGCAGGGCGTCACGCTCGCGAAGCCGGATGCCGGCGACGAGATCATCTCGATTGCACGCAATGCCGAGACCGAAGATGAGGCGGATGGCGACACCGTCGTCACCGAATCCTCGGCAGGTTCCACTGAAACGCAGCTCGCGCAGGGCGAACCGGTATTCGAGGTGAAGTCCGAAGACGGCATGCCGGTGATCGAGGAGGAATCCGCGGCCATCGACAAGACCCAGGAAGCGACCCAAGAAGAGTGAGCAGCACACGGGATTTGCCGGACCTACGGCAGTATTCGGCAGATCCCGTCCATCTGCGTGGCTGCTGCTGCAAGGTCTTGAAACATTGATACTCTCGAACCGTATATTCTTTTCAAGGAGCGATTATGAGCAACACCAATCCGCTTGAACCCGGTCAACAGCCTCGTGCAGCCGCATCGTCTGCCGCTGACAACGCTCCGCGAGTGGCACGCTCGGCCTCGAACACGCCACTGATCGCCGACAAGGATCGCCCTGAGGAGAACCGACCGGTACGTCCGATTCGCAATCGCAAGAAGCCACACGCCCGCCGCATGAACCTCTCGCTCACCCGTGTGAGCGCATGGTCGGTGGCCAAAGTGAGCTTCATGCTCTCACTCGCCGGCGCCATCATCCAGATCATCGCCGTGCTGTTCCTGTGGCTGCTGCTCAAGGCGGTCGGTGTGTTCGACCAGGTGACGCAGATCTTCTCGTCCGCCGGCCTCGACTCGGGCAGCATCAATCTGTCGAACATCCTTTCGCTGCCGACCGTGCTCAGTGCGGTGACGATCTTCTCCATCGTCGAGATGGTGCTCATCACCATCCTGTGCACGATCTTCGCGTTGCTCTACAACGTGGTCAGCGCGCTCGTCGGCGGTGTGCACGTCACGCTCGGCGACGACTGATCCCCTTCGTTCCGCTTCAGCCCCTCCTCGGAGGGGCTTTTCATTTGCTGCGCCTTGGCTGCTTGGCTGCGCCTGGCATGACCCACATCGCGCCACGCACGGCACGCAAATCATTCCTGTGAACGAGTATGGCGGGAAAGCGACTGGGCTACACTCGGCATTGTGTTTAGATATCTAGGGTCTTTCAGCCAATCGTTCACGCTGGCGCTCATGCTGTGGCCGTTCGTGTCGTTGCTGCTCACATTGCCGATTGTGGCGTTCGTCTACCACCGCAACCACCGGCTGAGCTTCACCAGCGCGTTCTCCGCATATGTGGCGGTGCTGTATGCACTCGGCCTCGTGGCCTTCACCATGTACCCGATGCCCGACGACCCCACACTCTTCTGCGCCACGCACAACCTCGCCCCGCAGCTCGACATTCTGCGGTTCATTCAGGATGCGCAGACCGGCCTGTACGGCGTGCTGCAACTCGTGATGAACGTCGTGTTGTTCATGCCCCTCGGCTTCATGCTGTGCCGTTGGGCTGGCTGGAAATTCTGGGTTACCTCCGCCTTCGCACTCGGCTGCTCCATATTCATCGAAACCTCGCAGCTCACCGGAATCTGGGGCATCTACCCGTGCGCGTACCGCCAGTTCGACGTCGACGACATGCTCACGAACACGCTCGGCGCAATGCTTGGGTATGCATGCGCCGTGCTCTACACGAAACTCGTGCCGAAGAAGGCGAAGCAACTCACCGGCACGAACATGCGACCGGGATTCGTGCACCGCATGGTCTCCATGTGCATCGACTTCCTGCTCATCGCGCTGGTGTACATGCCACTGAGCATCCTGTACATCTTCCTGTTCTACCTGGTGTTCAAATCGACCGGAGACGGCCATTACGTCTGGCTGTCGCTCACCGTGGAACCGCGCGTGCTCGACTACATGACGTGGATCACCGCGGCCCTCTCGTTCCTGCTGTTCGAGGTGTGGATTCCCTGGCGTCACCATGGCCAGACGCTCGGCTGCCGCTACACCCATATGACCATCGAGACACGTGATCGCTTGCGCGGCCAGCGCATTGTGTTCTACGCGATCCGCACGCTGTTCTTCGGCGTCATATTCGGCGGTCTCGCCACGAACCACCCGATCTGGGGATGGACGTTGCTCGCGCTGCTCATCTTCTGGCTTGTCAAGAAGTGCATGCCGTGGGATCTCGTGCCGGGGACCGATCCACAGATGCCACCTACTTCGCCACAGCCGCAGGTTTTCACGCTGCCGGAACCGAATCTGCAGCGATGAATAATCTGCAGACATGGCATACAGCGAGACGGCTGCCGGAACACGCGAATTCTGGCAGCCGCTTTGCTGTATGTGAACGGTTACATGAGCGCACGCATGCGCATCACCACCATGAACAGTGCGATCATATGGCACACATAGCCGCCAATGGTACCCAAATGGAACAGCTCATGGTATCCGAACCATTTCGGGAACGGGTTCGGCTTGCGCATGGCGAAGCACACAGCACCCGCGATGTAGAAGGCACCCCCGGCGATCACGAGAATGGTGGGAATCGGTCCGATGTACGGGGAGCGCCAGAACAGCCAGATGATCGTGATCGGGGCGAGTCCGAGCACAATGTAGACAATGGTGAACAGCCAGTCGAGGCCGACGGGGTAGATCAGGTGCACGAACGTGCCAAGCAATGCGGTGACCCAGACCACGCCCACATACACCCAGCAGATCACCGTGTTGTTCAGTGCGAAGAAGAACGGTGTGCAGGTGCCCGCGATCACCAGGAATATGTTCGAATAGTCGATGCGGCACAGCACGTCGTCGACGGCTTTCGGGAAGTGCCCGTGCCCGAGATGGAGCGCCGCGCTGTTGCCGAACAGCAGTATGATCGTGGCGCTGTAGATGCTGATCGCCACCTTCATCCAGCCATGCGGTGCCAGGCAGATGAGGATCACCGAAGTGGCCACTGAGAACGGGAAGGCGATGAGATGCAGCCATCCGCGCAGTTTCGGTTTTTCCAGCAGGATCTGCTTGAGCTGCAATTTGGTTCGGTACTGCTCGTTGCGCTTGTTCTGTGCGCTGAGTTTCTTCGCCGTCACCACTTTGCGCGGTTTCTGGGAACGCGTGACCTGACTGACGTGCCGGTTGTTGCGCTTCATGCGCGAGTCCTCGAGGTACGAACTGCGCGGGGGCTTGCGCTGACTGGGATTCACTCTCCTGTTTGCCATATTGCCCAGCATAGGAAGTTTTGTATAAAAAGACCGTCCGAGTTATTCCTACAGGAAATTGCATGCAACAATCTTGCGTAAAAGGGGGCAGATTTCATACCCGATTTGTCTCTTTTTACGCAGGTGAGGGCAGATATCGCGGAAGGTGGCATGGGGCTGTGCTGCTTATTTCCTGCGTAAAGCTCCCCTTCTGTGTACAGCTCCCTTTCTGCGTAATTTGGGACAGATTAGCTCACTAATCTGTCCCTTTTACGCAATGAAGACGCCGAGGGCGCCACCTGACGCTTAGAAGATGCCCTGCGCGACCATCGCGTTCGCCACCTTGGTGAAGCCCGCTACGTTGGCGCCGAACATGAGGTCGCTGTCGTGGCCGTATTCCTTGGCGGCATCGAGCGATTCGGCGACGATGTTCTTCATGATGCCCTTGAGCTCCTCGTCCACCTTCTCGAAGCTCCAGGAGAGACGGTAGGAGTTCTGGCTCATCTCGAGACCGGAGACCGCCACACCGCCTGCATTCGCTGCCTTGGCCGGGCCGTAGAGCACATGGTTCTTCTGGTAGACCTCGATGGCCTGTGGCGTGGACGGCATGTTGGCGCCCTCGCAGACCACCGTGCAGCCGTTGTCGACGAGCTTCTGGGCGGATTCTCCGTCGATCTCGTTCTGCGTTGCACACGGCAGTGCGATGTCGCACGGCACGGTCCACACGTCGCGGCAACCCTCGTGGTATTCCGCGCCGTCGACACGGTTGGCGTATTCGCGAATACGGCCGCGCTTGTTCAGCTTGATGTCTTTGACCACATCGAGATCAATGCCGTTCGGGTCGTACACATAGCCGTTCGAATCGGAGCAGGTGACCACCTTGGCGCCGAGCTGCGTGGCCTTCTCAATGGCGAAGATCGCCACATTGCCCGAGCCGGAGACCACCACGGTCTTGCCTTCGAACGAGTCGTCGCGCAGCACGCGCAGAGCCTCCTGCGTGTAATAGCACAGGCCGTAACCGGTGGCTTCGGTGCGAGCGAGCGAGCCGCCGAATTCAAGTCCCTTGCCGGTGAGCACGCCGGTGAACTCGTTGCGCAGGCGCTTGTACTGGCCGAACAGGTAGCCCACCTCGCGTGCGCCGACGTTGATGTCGCCCGCCGGAACATCGGTGAACTGGCCGATGTGGCGCTGCAGCTCGGTCATGAACGCCTGGCAGAAGCGCATGACTTCGGCGTCGGAACGGCCCTTCGGATCGAAGTCCGCGCCACCCTTGCCGCCACCCATGGGCAGGCCAGTGAGGGAGTTCTTGAGAATCTGTTCGAAACCGAGGAACTTGATGACGCTCTCGGTGACGGTGGGGTGGAAGCGTAGACCGCCCTTGTACGGGCCGATTGCCGAGTTGAACTGCACACGGTAGCCGCGGTTGACCTGCACGTCACCGTTGTCGTCCACCCAGGCCACGCGGAACTTCACGAGGCGCTCGGGCTCCACGAAACGCTGCAGCACGCCGGCCGCCTCGTACTCCGGGTGCTTGGCGAACACCGGCTCAATGCTTTCGAAGACCTCCTGCACGGCCTGCAGGAACTCGGACTGGTCCGGATCACGCGCTTCGACCTGCGCATACACGCGCTTCACATACTCGTCTGTGAGCATTATTCCTCTTTCGTGTTGGCGAATAAACCTCCCTCATTGTAAAGAGCGCGTCCATATATGTGAAGAGTGTTTTTCAATTATTGGATATCGTTAGGCGTGCGGCATGCCGGTCTCAGGCACGCGATGCGCGTTCGCTGGCCTGAATGGTGCGGTGTGCGAAGGCATACACAGTCCACGCCACCGGCATGGTGAGCAGCAGTGCCGGGTAAAACCAGATGATCGGCAATCCGCCGTACAGGAAGCCGCCGATGAGCGGGCCGAGAAACATGCCCAGATCGATGCCCGCATAGTACGTCGTATTCGCCATGCCGCTGCGTGCCTTGCCGGCGATGAGCACGGCGCGCGCCTGCGTGACCGAGCTCATCATGCCGTATGCGCCCACCGTGGCGAGTCCGGCGAGCACCACGAACCAGTTGTTGCGCATCACGGTGAGCGAGGCGAGCATGACAATCTGGCAGATCGTCCCGGTGACCATGAAGAACAGGAAACTCTTCGTGTCAAACCAGTTGCGCAACACAATGCGGGAGATGAGCAACGTGATGGCATAACACGGGAAGAACAGCGAGACGATCACATGGGCGTGCCGCGCGTTGGCGTAATCCACGATGAACGATTGGTTCGCGAAATACGGTATCGCGAACAGCATGAAGATCAGCGCAATCGGGATCACGCGCGGTTCGAACAGCGCATCGAGGCGAATATGGTGACGCTCACCGCCTTGCTGCCGCCCGAGTCTCGCACGCGGTGGCTTGCCGCCGTCTTTGATGAGCAGTACGCAGATGACTATGCAGCAGGTGAGACCCACGGCGATCAGGAAGGTGTTGCGGTAGCCGATTGCTTTCGAGGCGCGGATGCCCAGATCGGGACCGACCGCCTGCGCGAGGGCGTTCATGGTGCCGTAGAGTCCCATGCCGGCGCCCATGCGCGAAATCGGCAGCAGCATGGAGAGCCATGTGGACAGGCATACCGAGATGCAGGCGAATCCGACTCCGTTGAGTATGCGTGCGGCCAGCAGCCAGGCGGTGTTCGGCACGAAGTAATACCCTAGATTCGACGCCAGGAATATGAGCGCGCCGATCACCGCGAGTTTGCGTTTGCTGGTGCGGTCGGAAAGATTGCCTGCGATCGGCCGGCAGATGAGCGCGCTGAGCGAGAGTGCGCCGGCGAGGAAGCCCATGACCGCGCCGCTTGCACCGAGCGATTGCGAGAAGCCGGCGATGATCGGCGTGCCCATCATGCTGCTTGTCATATAGAAGAACGTGGCCGCCATGATGAGCGCCACATCGCGGGTGATAAGCCGCTCCCTGGCTTTGCCGGCCGCGCGCTCGCCGGCGCTCGTGGTGTAGCCGCTGGGATTGGATTGCCGCTGCGTGCTGTCGGTGGCACTGTCGGTGGCGCTGCTTGTCTTGCGGTGTGTGTTGTTGCCGGCTGCCATGATCACCTCTGTTTCGGTTTCAGTCTAGTTGTGGCGTGGGTGCCGCGGTGTGCGGCGCGCGCAAGGCGAACGGCTCCGATCACAAGTTTGTGATCCAGATGAACGCCAACGGCGTCACCTTCGAGGCCTATCCGTCGCTCAAGGGCAAGGATGCGCAGGTGAGACAAGCCGGGCGTGTGGAACGTGGCCAGCTGGGACAAGGACAATGCCGGTAAGCTGCCTAATCAGAAGCTGCTCTCGAAAGTCGGCTCCTTCGCCATCTATGTGAACGACAACGAGCTGCAGAACAACGCCGGCCGTCCGCGTACCGGCAACCTCGTGTTCGATTCGATCAAGCTCGTCGGCGAACGCGATCCGTATGTGCCGGAGGAGAAGCCTTCCAAGCCGTCCAACGCCAAGCTGATCACGATCGACGACTTCGAATCGTATGCCGATGAGGCTGCGATGAAGGAGGCTTGGGGCAACCGTGAACACACGGATGTGCTCTCGCTGACAACCGAGGATGACGGCAACAAGTACCTGCAGTACTCGAACCCGCACGGTGGCTGGCTCGATGTCGCGACGTTCATCCAGAACGACACGGTCCGCAACAACTGGACCGGTTCGGGTAAGCTGACGTTCCGTCTGAAGCACGATGGTTCGAACAATGCGATGGACCTGCAGATCGGCACCGCCGACGGCAAGTACTTCCATGTCGACCAGAAGCTGGCTTCGGAGGATGGCGCCGATTGGAAGACGGTCGAGATCGATCTTGTGAACAATCCGTCGCTGACGCAGAGCTGGCCGGAGGATGAGAACAAGGGCAAGACCGATGACCGCCGATGACCTTGCACTCATCAAGGAGGTTGTGATTGCAGGCAACACTTGGAACAACGATTCCCCGGCTGTGAACTTCGCCGTCGATGACCTGAAGGTCGTTCCTTCCGGCGACGCCTCCGACTCGAAGCCGGAGACCAAGCCTGAGGAACCGTCTGAGCCTACCGAACCGACCGAGCCAGAGGAGACCCCCGACTATTCGGCCGATATGGCAGCTGGCGATCCGGCCACCTGCCCGATCGACTTCACTCAGCAGGACACTGAGGATCCGTCTGATCCGTCTGATCCGGACCAGCCCACCGACGCCGACAAGCCTGCTGGAGCTGACAAGCCTGCGGATGCGAACAAGCCGGCGGCAGGTGACAATGCTCAGTCTGGTGACAATGCCCAGTCTGGTGACAATGCCCAGCAGTCGAACGCCAAGGCAGACGAAAACAAGTCGGTGGTGAACACCGGCTCCTCGATTGCCGTGGTCGCAGCCATCGCCGTGGCCCTTGTGCTTGCGGGTGCCGCGACGCTCGTCTGGGTTCGGCAGCGCCGTCAGCAGTAGTCTCCAATGACATCTGACTGAATAACGGCATATAGCCATATCAGGTCGGCGTACATGCATATGCGCGTGCGCCGACCTGTCGTATCTGGTCACCGGTAGGAAAAAGTGCGGCGTGAATATCGCGAGAGTGAAATTCGCCAAGCTTTTTCCCGTGCCCACATATTATGGCAACTGAACATATTCCCGTTGGGTCCCGTGAGCTGCTAGGCCGCGGAGCCAGTGGTACCGTCTGAACAAGGAGAGAGATATGATCGACGGGTTCAAGAAATTCATTGCACGCGGCAATATGGTCGACATGGCAGTCGGCGTCGTCATGGGCGCAGCGGTCACTGCAGTGGTGAACTCTGTGGTGGATGGCATCATCAACCCACTCGTTGCAGCCATTTTTGGCAAGCCGGATCTCAGCAAGACCTGGAATTGGACCATCACCAACTGGGCGGGGGAGAACTCGGTGATCTCGTTCGGCTCCGTGCTCAACGCGCTCCTCAACTTCCTGCTCATCGCACTCGCTGTGTACTTCTGCATCGTCGTGCCGATCAACAAGCTGCGTGACATGACGGAGAAGGCCATGGCCAAGGTCAAGGGCGACGATTCCGACGTGGCCGCCGAGGAACCGGATCTCTCGCCGGAGGAACAGACCGTGATCCTGCTGCAGGACATCCGCAATGCGCTCGCCGCCCAGCAGCCCGCCGGTGCTCATGCTGCACCGGTTGCCACGGATACCACTGCCGCACCGGAATCCAAGTGATGCGCGTATGGGCATGGGCATCGCAGTGATCTGACATTCCGATATCCATTCTGACATCGCTGAAAGGCGCTCGGTTGTACCGGGCGCCTTTTGTGTTGCAGCGTCTGTGGTCATTTGCTCGGATGCTTCCGTGGGATGGGCCGTGGTGGGGGCGGTTTGCAGTCTGTTTTGCGGATGGTTCCGTGAGATAGACCGTGATGATAGTGGTTTGCGGCTTGTTTTTCGGAATCTTCCGTGAAACGGGCCACAGTGGCGATGATCTGCGGACTGTTATGCGGAAGCTTCCGTAAAATCTGCCGTGGCGAAGACAACCTGCGCATTCCATCCGGCGCGAGCTCCCCGCTGTTCGCATGCGACATCGAACGCCGCACCACGCCCCGTCTGTTCCGCGATGTGCGCGTGCGTTACAAGACCGTCTTTTTCTTGATTATGGTCGGTTTGTTATGCGGGGATGCGGTAATCGACCATACTGCGGAGAACTATGGTCGTTTGCTGACGCAGATGTATGGTAATCGACCATACTTGCCGTGATTATGGTCGTTCTGTTGTATGTATGTGCAGTAACCGACCATAGTCTGCACAATATCGTTCTTTGCCGGTGTGCAGATTTGCATGTCTGGCAGATACCGAAACCAGCTGCGTTGTTTTGTTGTTTGCTCTGATGTGTGTGGAAGATAGAATGCAAAAAGAAAAACCGTTGAAAACCTAATGTTTTCAACGACCATGCGAGTGGAGCTACCCGGGTTCGAACCGGGGACCCTCTGCTTGCAAAGCAGATGCGCTACCAGCTGCGCTATAGCCCCAACGGGGGAACACGTGAGAATGCTCCCCACGTGGGCCCGGGAGGACTTGAACCTCCGACCTCATCCTTATCAGGGATGCGCTCTAACCACCTGAGCTACGGGCCCAATCCATCACGTTGTTCAACGCAACAGATAGAAAGAATACCTGTGCTTCTCGATTAATGCAAATCGACGCTCGTTCGGCGTGTCGCACAATTCCCAGGTGGGTGATTCATTCGAACATTTGTCTGAATAGTTGCGCAGAATATGGTCATGCCATTCAATTCCGTCCCTCGCGCTCGTTCCATTTCGCGGCGTGCTCAGTTCGACCGTTCCACGCGCGCCCGCGAAGTGCTCAATGTCGACGGACTGCAGGTCAATGTGCTGCGCAAGAAGAACCGCAACATGTACTTGCGCGTGAAACCGCCATATGGGGCGATCGAGGTCACGGCCCCCGTACGCATGCCGCAGCACACAATCGTGGAGTTCGTGCGCGAACGCCGTTCCTGGGTCGACGAGGCGCTGCATAAAATGGCACAGGCTCGTTCACGGACGTTCGCATCGCCCGACCTCGACCCCGACGTCGGCGGCAGTCGCACGACAGCGTTGCGTGATGCGCGCGACCCAGGTTCGCCCCGGATGGAAACACCACATGAGACCAGTAGTTTCACGTGGAACGAGGAGTATGTGGAGCGTGCCCGCCGTTCGATTGAACAGCAACTGCCCGATTTGCTGAGCAAGTGGACGCCGATCGTCGGTAAATCTCCGACAAAAATCACTCTGCGCACCATGACATCGCGATGGGGTTCGTGCACTCCGAAAACGGGGCGGATCAGGCTCAATCTACAACTCGGACTCATGGATCCGCAGTTTCTTGAGTATGTACTCGTGCACGAACTCACTCATCTGTGGGAGAGCGGGCACGGGCGGGCGTTTCAGGAGCGCATGAGCCTCGTGTTGCCAAACTGGAAGGAACTGCGGCGCGAACTCAACCGCTGCACGATCTTCGATGTGCCGCAGTCGCGCGGCTGATGCGTCCGCATGGCCGAGCGTCGGTCAGTACTTATTCGCTCCCGTGCCGATGAAGTTCGTGCTGATGCCGCGCTGGTAGTGCAGGAACATGTCTGCGCCATAGCGGTCGACGGGACGGTGCGTGAACAGCATACGGATCGCGAACGCGGTCTGCGCGTCCTTCGGCAATGCGAGAAACGCCGCATGTGCATCCCAGTACGGGGTGGTCGTAATCGCCGCGTCGGGCACGTATGCGTACCCGTAGCCATCCTCGTTCACGTACCCCATGAACGGCAGATCCCACGCGTTGTGCTTAGTGAGTTCTTTCTTGAAGTCTTCCACGGCGGCCAACGCGTCTTCGCCGACTCCGAACTCCCGTGCGATCTCGTTCGCGTGTGCGGTCTTCTCTTCCGGTGTCTTGTCGAACATGTCGAGGTCGACGGTGATGGTGTGCTTCGTTGCTTCTGCCATGGGGGTTCCTTGCATAATCTGCAAATCAAACATTTCATATGTTTGATTATGTGCCTGTTAATGATATGTTTTTCAGTATGAACATCAATTGTGTTATTGCTCACAATTGGTATCCATGTGCTAGTATAGCATGCCAATGCTGTAATAATCATTGAGAACAGAGGGTTTTGTCATAATTGCATATTATCTCTGCCGAATTGGTCTGTTCTGTTGATTTGTGAATTGTCGTGTTCTGTCGATACTCAAAACGAACACTTACGATGTTCTGTTTTTAAGTTAAACGAACATTGATGTGAACACCTCGGCGTGTCGTGACGCCCCTTCATTATGCGATCCGATACGCCACTATATGAAGACACCGTAGCACCCTACCGTATGCGCACAGGGGTACGCATACCATGCCGATCCCGCAGAATGGCTGGTCGAGCAGAACACTGCCGATACTGTTATGTGACGTCCTTTCGATGCTGCGCCGGTGCTGGTCATTTTCTTCTACCATGAGACCGTCGAGAAATAGGCGCACATGACTGACGCTTTGCCGAATTGGGTGGCGATGCGTCGCGAACTCAGCCGATGCACCATCTTCGAAGTGTCGCGGTTTCACGGCTGATCTACCCTCGTGCGCGAGATGCAGTCAGTCGATGGTCTGTTTGCGTGTGTAGGTGCGCAGACGGCTCTGCTTTTTGCCGACTGCTGGTTTGTAGCAATCTCGGCGCCACCACGATACAGAATCACACGGAAGCGATCGAAGGTCGGATGGAAATCCGGCTGTGCGAGTGATAGTTCCTTCATTCGGTTGATCATGAACTGGATGCCCGAACCTTGGCCTTCCACGGCGGATCCATCGTGATCGCCGCGAATCAACGGCGTCTTCTGTAGCAGTTGCATCAACGTGGTATTGCGGCACCGGGATACACCATTGGTCAGATTCTGCAGTGTCTTGCCGCCCCACAGATTGCCGGGGCTCGAAATCTCCACACGATCGGAGTACACGTCAATATTCACCGGGTCGTTGCGAAACAATGTGTCGTATTCCCTGTGTACCACGGCATTGGCGATTGCCTCGCGTAGTACCACAGTTGGAATCTCCGGTACATCGCGCCTTCCGTTCCCCTCGTGAGGGAATAGGTACGCAGATTGCGCAGGACGGCTTTGACCGCGTCATCGACCATTTCCTGCAGTCGACCATGGCACTGCACGCGATCGAGGAAGCGGACTTCGTCATCTTGGGATTTGCTGATGCCCGGATGAACAGCGACATCCACATACAACCGAGGGAAGAACTGCTGTGGATATACGCCTGCGATGAGTAGTCCAGCGAGACGCACATGACCGTTTTTGTCAAGAATGTTCAAGCGTTCGAGCTGTTGCGTTTCGCTGTGTGTACCGCGTAGCGCCTTCTCGCCGCGGTGTGCAGCGCCGATGCCCACGCATGCATATCCGCAATCCCGACATCGTCTCTTTCCAAGGCCGCACAGGCCTTCCCGGACGATGTGTGAAACGGAATGGCGGGTTCCAAAAGCTGATTTTGACACGGAATGATGGGTTGTGAAGTCTGATTTCAGCACGGAATGATGGATTGGGATAGTGGGCACGCGCTGCACACCACAAGCGCTCGCGGGGCGCGTGAACGTCTATAACCGCATATCGCCAACCAAGGCACCATGTGACAGCATTCGCAGGGTTGCTTCCATGCGCATCACAACTGCGCATGGGGTGCAGGAACACACGCACGTCACCTTGGGCGGCATCGAGCAGTATGTGCAGATTCGAGGCGAAGACCGGCTAACCCCGTCATCCTGTGGCTGTATGGCGGGCAATGCACCGTGCCCGATTACTCGTCACGGAGTGGAGCTGGCGCGCTCAGTGCGCCCACGGCGGAGTGCACGCGCGGGTTTTACGCTCGGCAGTAGCGAATATGAAGACGGCGAATGCGTAAGGAAGTGGCGGCATGGCACAGACCATCGATATCACCGGCGCGCGCGTGCATAATCTCAAGCGCGTGGATGTGCGGGTGCCAATCGGCAAGATGGTGGCGGTCGCGGGAGTCTCCGGGTCGGGCAAATCATCGCTCGCGCTCGGCGTGCTCTACGCGGAAGGCTCGCGCCGCTATCTGGAAGGGCTTTCCACGTACACGCGACGGCGCATCTCGCAAAGCGGCGAGGCGAAACTCGACGCGATCGAGCATGTGCCGCCTGCGCTCGCATTGCATCAGCGTCCGAGCGTGCCCGGCATACGCAGCACCTTCGGCACCATGAGCGAACTGCTCAATAGTCTGCGGCTCATGACCTCGCGGCTCGGCAATTACACCTGCCCGAACGGCCATATGCTCGACCCGACGCCGAACGTGGCGCTCGAACGGCCGATCATCTGCCCGGTGTGCGGGGAGCAGGTGCAGGCGCTCGGTGCGGAGGATCTCGCGTTCAACTCAGGCGGCGCGTGCCCGACGTGTTCGGGAACCGGCATCGTGCGCACGGTGGACGACTCCACGTTGATCGCAGACCCGAATCTGACGATAGAACAAGGCGCCGTGGCGCCCTGGCGTTCGCTCATGTGGTCAATCATGGTCGACGTATGCCGCGAAATGGGCGTGCGCACTGACGTGCCGTACAAGGATCTCACCGAGCATGAGAAGGAGATTGTGCTCCACGGACCGGCCGAGAAACGGCATATTATCTACCATTCGAAGAAAGAGAACCGTGCCGGCGAGCTTGACTTCACCTATTTCAGCGCCGAACGTACCGTGCTCAACGCGCTCGACAAAGCCAAGGACGCCAAGGCGCTGAAACGCGTGGAACCGTTCATCACCGAGGAGCCATGCCCGGACTGCCACGGCACGCGACTCAACAAACGCGCACGCACACTGCCAGTGGATGGCAAGACGTTGCCCGAGCAGTGCGCGATGCAGCTCGACGATCTCGCGCAGTGGGTGCGGACCGTACCCGCCGCGATGCCAGATGATATGCATGAGATGGCGCAGTCGATCGTCGACGAGTTCACGCGCACCGCACGGCGTCTGCTCGAACTCGGACTCGGCTATCTCACGCTCGACCGTGCGGGCTCCACGCTGTCGACCGGCGAACGCCAGCGCATCCAGCTCGCGCGAGCGGTGCGCAGTGAGCTCACCGGCGCGATGTACGTGCTCGACGAGCCGTCAATCGGCTTGCATCCGGCGAATGTGGACGGTCTGCTCGGCGTGATGCGCGATCTGAAAGCGCAGGGAAACACTGTGGTCGTCGTCGATCATGACACCCGCGTACTGCGCGACACCGACTGGATCATCGAAATGGGCCCGGGCGCGGGATCGCATGGCGGCACTGTGATCGCGCAGGGTACGGTGAGTGACATCGAAGGCAACCCGCACTCGCTTATCGCTCCGTTCCTTGCGAGCGAGCGTTCTCAGATCGTGCGCCCGCAAGCGCCCGCGAACCAGGTGTTCGACGAAGGCGCGATCGAAATCAGAACGTCGCCGCTGCACACCGTGCACGCCTTGGATGCGCGCGTGCCGAAACACCGTCTCACTGTGGTCACCGGCGTCTCGGGCTCCGGTAAGACCACGCTCGTGCTTGAGAGTCTGGTGCCCGCGCTCACTGCGAAGATTGCCGGCGAACGCCTGCCTGAACATGTGCGCGCGCTCGATGCGCCGGGAATCGATCGCGTCACGATGATTGATGCGACGCCGATTGGCGCGAACGTGCGCTCCACCGTAGCTACCTACAGCGGTGTGCTCGACGACTTGCGGCGGCTGTATGCGCGTACGGACGCGGCGAAGGCGCGCGGACTCAAGGCGGGCGCGTTCTCGTACAACACCGGTTCGTTGCGCTGCCCGACCTGCGATGGCACCGGGCAGATCACACTCGACGTGCAGTTCCTGCCCGACGTGGACATCGACTGCCCGGATTGCCACGGCACACGCTACGGCGATGCAGCGGGCGAGATCACCTGGACGCCGAAGAACGGGCGCAAGCCAGTGTCGTTGCCGGATCTGCTCGCGATGACGGTGGACGAGGCGCGCGACATCTTCGCCGACACCGGCCAACGCCGTCTGCGCACCAAGCTCGCGACACTGCACGAACTCGGCATCGGGTACCTGACGTTGGGCGAGAGCACGCCGGCGCTCTCCGGCGGCGAAGCGCAGCGCCTCAAGCTCGCGAGTGAAATGGGCCGCGCGCAGGATGGCACGCTGTTCGTGTTCGACGAGCCGACGATCGGCTTGCATCCGCTTGACGTGCGCACGCTGATTGGCGTGTTCCAGAAGCTCATTGACCACGGTGCGAGCGTGCTCGTGATCGAACACGACCTCGACATGATCGCGAACGCGGACTGGATCATCGACATGGGCCCAGGCGGCGGCGAGAATGGCGGTGAGATCGTGGCCACCGGTACGCCGAAGCAGATCGCCGAGAATCTGCTCAGCGTGACCGGACGCTATCTCAAGCCCTGCGTGGAGTGAGTGCCGCTTTCACGGAGGCGTCCGTAAGCCGTGCCGTTTCTGGGTGCGGTGATGGCAGATTTTGCGGAAGCCTCCGTGCGTTTGACTGCAGTGGAGGTTGTTTGTGGTCGTTCTTGCGGATGCTTCCGAAGCCGTGCTGTAGAGAGCTCCTGCGGTGGTCGGTTTCTCGGAAGCTTCCGTAAACTGTGCCGTGAGAGACTTCTTTTGTGGTCGATTCCACGGAAGTCTCCGTGAGATATGCCGTAGATGGAGGCTTTCGTGGTCATTTACACGGAAGTTTCTGCGAATTCGACCGCGGAACAGGTGGTCTGTGGAAAATCTGCGGCACTATACATGCGTATTCGATATGATGAGGCGTACCTGCCGTGCAATCACGCGGCGGGACGGGCGAAGAAATGGCAGCGTGGACATGGATTACCAAAGTGAGAATGCGCAGACAATAGACCGCTGGGTTGACGAGGGTTGGCAGTGGGGAGTGCCGATCTCGCATGACGCATTCGTGGATGCGCAGCACGGCAGCTGGAACATTCTGCTCACGCCCACGAAACCGGTGCCGCATGAGTGGGTCGGCGATGTGCGCGGCAAACGCGTGCTGGGATTGGCAAGCGGCGGCGCGCAGCAGATGCCGGTCATGGCCGCGCTCGGTGCACAGTGCACGGTGCTCGACTATTCGTCGCGCCAATGCGAGCGTGAGTACGAGGTCGCAGATCGCGAGGGCTACGACATCGAAGTGATTCAGGCGGACATGACGCAGCCGTTGCCGTTTGCAGATGAGAGCTTCGACCTGATTATCAATCCGGTGTCGAACTGCTACATCGAGCAGGTGAAACCGGTGTTCCGCGAATGCTACCGCGTGCTCAAGCCGGGCGGTTCACTCATTGGCGGCTACGACAACGGCATCAACTACATCTTCGACAACGAGGAGACCACACTGACGTATGCGCTGCCGTTCAATCCGCTCCACGACGAGCGTGCACGGCAGATGCTGCTCGACGAAGACGCCGGCATGCAGTTCTCGCACACGCTCGACGAACAGATCGGCGGCCAGCTCGAAGCGGGATTCACACTGCGCGCGCTGTATGAGGACACGAACGGGGAGGGGAATCTGCACGAACACCATGTGCCGACCTTCGTGGCCACGTGGAGCATGAAGCCGGCGCGGTGAGTGCGAATTCGGTCCGGATAGAGAAAAGGCCGGGATCTGCGGTGCTTGCAAATCCCGGCCCCCCCGAGAAGAGAAGGAGGAAGGTGTTCAGTTGTGTCAGTCCGCGATGTGTGGCTCGGTTTCCTTCGCCGCGCTTCGTGAGCTGATGACTCCACTATAGACGCGCGCATCTTGGAGAACGGATGACGCATGCTGAAGAAACTCTAGGAATCTGCGCAGGATTGCCTTGGCGTGCGGAATCTGTTAGCCAATGGCGTGAAGTGGAACGGCACGCCTGTACTGACTGTTAATAGTGACAACAGTGTGAACCAATCGCACATCGAGTACAGGAGGTCGGCATGGCACAGCTCACCAATGAGGAACGTATCGAAGTGAACGACGGTCGCGAAATGAAAGTGCTGATGATCGTCGGATCGCTGCGCAAGAACTCGTTCAACAAGCAGCTTGCGGCAATGGCGGAGCAGGAGCTCGGCGACCGCGCGTCGGTGAGCGTGCTTGATTGGAGCGAGGTGCCGGTGTTCAATCAGGACGAGGAATTCCCCACGCCCAAGTCGGTCGCCGAGGCGCGCGTTGCGGTGAACGAGGCGGATGCGATCTGGATTTTCACGCCCGAGTACAACCATAGTGTGCCGGGGTCGCTGAAGAATCTGTTCGACTGGCTGTCGCGACCGCTCGAAGATGGCACGCCGTCAGTGCTCACCGGCAAAGTGATGACGATGAGCGGCGTGGGCGGTCTGAACACGCTGCGGTACGCGTTCGCGGCGTGGATGCCCTCGCTCACCCTGTTCAAAATGCGCATTGTGCCGGTGCCGTTCACGGGCGTCACACTCAACCGCGAGATGTTCAGCACCGATAAGCTCGAACTGAACGCGGCGATGCGCACGTCGCTAAAATACCAGGCCGACGCCACGTTGCAGGCGATTGCCGAGGCCGAGTAGCGGCAGTCGGCGCGGCTTGCTTTGCGGCCGGTTTTGCGGAAGCTTCCGTGAGCCGTGCCGCGGATTGGTCTGGGAATGGCATGTCTTACTGGAGCTTCCGTGAAACACGCCATTCTTCTTGCGTAAAAGGAGACAATTGACGCCTAGATTTTGACTCTTTTTACGCAGATAAAATCTTTCGATAGGTTTCTAAGAACGTTCTGTGCATGCGCCTTACCTTCTCACGGCATGCGTGTTTATATGCGGTTTTATTGACAAAACTGTTGTATATATATATAATCAAATTGGCAGATTTCTATTTGCTTGAGAAGGTGATTGCAATGAGGCAATGGCGGGGAATCGTTAGCGTGATTGCGGCGATGGCGATGATTGGGGGATTCGCAGGTTGTGGACTGTCGCAGGAGCAGGCAGGGTTTTCGAAATCCCCGCAAAGCTCGCAGACGGCGACAGGCGGAGCAAGCGGGGGAATAGGCAACATGGAATCAGAGCATCATATTCTTCCTAGTTCCGATGTTGAGGAACTTGAGCTCAGATTGGAATCAATCGGCGAATCCACGGCGACAGGGAATCTGACTTTGCTTGGGGAGCTGCATCCGACGGCCAGCTACACGGAACGCGATGGCGGTAGGGGCATGCTCAGTCTACAGAATCAGGATGAGCTCACGTTCAGTGATTGCAAATCGTACATGCTCAGCGTGTTGTGCATGGGTGAGGGCAGTGTGAGCATCGAGTGGACACTCGGAACGCAAAGTGAGCAGCGGAATCTGGAATGTGCGCCGAAGATAGCCGAAACGGCATTGGGTATGAGCAATGTGAATGCGAAAAGCAGCACGGTGAAAATTGTGGCGAAAGAGGGATCGAAAGCGGAGATTGCCTATCGGCTCGACGAGATTGGCAAACCCGGCGTCGTTGTCGACTGACTGAGATTGGCTCATTCTCTGGCGTGAGATGTGTATGGCGTTTGTTTGCGTAAAAAGAGTCGGTGAGAAAGATTATTTGACTCTTTTTACGCAGAGCATGTTGTGCCGGGTCGCCTTTAAGTGGAATGATTACATATTTTGATTCCGAATTGCACTGGCGAACATTGGCATTCCGGTTTGTGCTAGATGATTAAGTTCCTCCTGCATAGTACGAGGGGGATTCTTCTTGGAGTCCACTAGATAATTCATGGCTTCCATACACAGTTTATGCTGCTGCGATGCCAGCCATGTGAGAAAATCGTCGGGGTGCAGGGCCGTTAATCCCATTGTCTCCAGTTGCTCGTTTGGAAAATCCTTGAGGTTAAACGTGATGATGAATTCGGCGTTTCCGTTGTAGGCGGCGGTGACCACATGTCTATCGTCGACGTCAGGAATGACCGCTGCAGTGCAGAGTGGGGGTTGTGGCGATGACAGGTAGGCCGAATCGATAGTGCGAATCTGTTCAATGTATCTCATCACAAAATCAGATGTTTTCCCTAGTTTGTCAATGAATGTGCGTGTAGCTTCCTGAAGCACTTCTTCGGAGAAAATGGGCGAGAACAGATTGAAATCGGCAAAGGTGAGGAGAACATCGGTGAGCCAGACGTGCGGAAAGACATTCGCATCCAGAAACGCAATGGTCATTGCTGCAGACCGTTATTCAAACTGAGTGAGATATGTGGCGTAGTCGACAGCGTCGAGATTGCCTTCCGAAGCAATCTCTTGCATGTTTCTGAGATGATCACGATGGCGTTTATGTGCATTTTCCCGGTAAGCGAGCACATTCGCGCGGCTTACCCAACGGTTCCCTCTTTCTGTGTAGCGCACGTAGGGAATCTCTCCGGCGTCCAGAATGCGCCCCACCGTTTTTGAAGATACGCCGAGAATATGCGCGGCCTCGCCGGTGGTGAGAAGATCGTCGGCTTCGGTGGAATCGTCGTGGGGAATCGCCGTTTCCGGAGTATTTTCCGTCAATGCTTGCATCACCAGTTCCAGTGTTGATTCGTCGAGCACATACGCCTTCCCATCGCCGACGGTAAGGTAGGCCGTGCCGCTTTGCACATGCGAGATGGGAATCGCTTCGATGGTCATCATAGTTTCCTGTCTGATTTGTCCGATGTGTGACTTAGTCTATCATATTTCGGACAAATCAGTAAAACTAGACAAACTAGACAAACTAGACATCTGGATAACGTGATTGCATCTCAAATGTGAGATGTTCTCGTGGACCGCACCATAGAGGGCATGGCAGTGGCATAGTCTGCGGAAGATTTCGTGAAACGGCACGTGTGCCCGCATATGCATGTCTTTTTCTTGCGTAAAAAGAGACAGTTAACGCCCAGATTTTGACTCTTTTTGCGCAGGGAAGACTGCGCAGGAGAAGACTGCGCAGGGAAAGACTGTGCAGAGAGACCATGCTGAGGAAGACGATGTGTGATGCGCTCGCAAATCTCGCGTGGATGAGTGGAGATCGCCTAGCAGCCGGTTGCGTTGTATGCGGCGCACAGCTCGTTCATCGCATTGAGCACCTTGTAGTAGTAGATGAAAGGTCCCACCACGATGAGTGAGCCCAGTACTGCCCACAGCCAATAGGTGGCGGCGGTGACGGTGGGTGCCAGTCCGCGCCGACGTTGCTCGTCGCCGATGCGCGCGCTGAAATTGTTATGCCACACGAGCCAGCCGATGCCCAGTGTGAGCCAACTGATCAGGAAGAACATGAGGCAGTAATTCATCGTCTTTTTGCCGTTGTAGCGGCTGGCGATGATGTTGAGGTCCTCGGCCGTGGTGGTCATGATAACGATGGGGTAGATGCTGAACGTAATGATGCCCAGCAGAATGAACTTGGCCAATGACCGGTTCGTTGGAAGCTGATAGACGGGAGCGGGTGCTGCATATACCGGAGACTGCTGCGGAAACGCAGGGTTTTGATTTGGTTGTGTCGGATACGTCATTTTCTTTCCCCTTCCTTATGCGCGGCGAACTGCGACCTGGGATGGCGCTGCGCATCACTTACCCTGTGCGGGTTGGTCTGCGGTTCCAATGCTAGCGCGCGCATGGCAAGGATATCTGCTGTATGCTTTCGGTCAGATTCGGAATAGTGGTGTCCAGGGATTGCGCAGATTCGCATATTGTTGGCGATGTCTGCCTGTGATGGCATGCATGGGCGGATTCCGTGCGGGACCGGTGTCGGCAGCCGCTGGATAATCATGTGACTGTTTGATGGAAATGGTGATTTCTTGGCGAAATTAAGCAGTGTTGTGTCTTCACATCACTTCATTCCAGCGTCGCCGTCTATGCGGTTTTTGCGTAACAAGAGACAGTTAGAGCTCAGTTTTGTCTTATTTTACGAGAAAAGGAAGGGGCGAGCAGTGCTACGCTGTGCCGATGCGTCTGACTGTGGCTGTTGAATACGGTTTGTCTCCGAAGATCGCAAGCCTTCCTTTGCTCGGCATTCCCTGCGTAACAAAAGACAGTTGGGCTGCGTTTTTGACTCTTTGTACGCAGATGAGTATGGGGGGCAGGGGGACAAGCATCATTGGAGTACTGCCGTGTTTTGGCGGTTGATTATGCGGATGCTTCCGTGAAATAGGTCGCTGTGGAGGCCGTTCGTAGTCATTCGTTCGGAAGTTTCCGTAAGCCGTGTCGCTGGGGATGGTTTGGTGGTCGAGCGTACGGATTCTTCCGTATGACGTGCCGTGGAGGAGTCTGAAAACGGTATGGTTTGCGGATGCTTCCGTGAGCTGTGCCGCGTGGGAGTCTGAAAACGGTAGATTCCACGGAAGTGTCCGTAAAACCGACCGCAGGGCAAGTGGTCTGTGGAAAATCTGCGGCACTGTGTATGCGAATTCGATATGATTGGCGTATCGCCGGACAGTCGCGCGGCGGAACAGGCGAGGGGAAGGCAGTGTGAGCATGGATTACCAACGTGAGAATGCGCAGACAATATGCCGCTGGGGTGATGAGGGTTGGCAATGGGGCATTCCCGTTTCACATGAAACATTCGTGGGCGCACAGAACGGCAGCTGGGACATTCTGCTCACGCCTACGAAACCGGTGCCGCACGAATGCGTCGGCGATGTGCGCGGCAGATGCTGCTCGACAAAGACGCCGGCATGCAGTTCTCGCACACGCTCGGCGAGCAGATCGGCGGCCAGCTCGAGGCGGATTCACGCTGCGCGCGTTGTATGAGGACACGAATGGCGAGGGGAATCTGCGCGAACACCATGTGCCGACGTTCGTCGCGACGTGAAGTGTGAAGCCGGCGCGGTGAGTGCGAATTCGGTCCGGATAGAGAAAAGGCCGGGATCTGCGGTGCGTGCAAATCCCGGCCCCCGAGAAGAGAAGGAGGAAGGTGTTCAGTTGTGTCAGTCCGCGAATGTGGCTCGGTTTCCCTCGCTGCGCCTCGTGAGCTGATGACTCCACTATAGACGCGCGCATCTTGGAAAACGGATGGCGCAGGCTTAAGGAACTCTGGTAATTCACGAGGAATATGCAGGAATTCCGGGGATCGGCGATGCGTTTGTGTGCGATACGCACATTCTGTTCCATATCAGGCCGAGCGCCCCGTGAATAGGGAAATCCGATAAGGAGAGGCGATATGCATGAAGTGACATTGGTTCCGTTGACGGACGAAGATCGCGAACAGTTCGTGCTCGATAATCAGGAGGCTTTTAATTACGGCGCTCTGGAGGAGTTCGGCCGCCGAGACAATCATTTCGAGGACGACGGACAGATTATCTCACGTGAAACAATCGAGCAGTCAATCGACGCCGGCGAAGCCTATCGCATCATGCGGGAGGGCAGACCGGTGGGCGGCATGGTCGGGCTCCCGGATCGTCACGAGCGCGTCGGCTAGCCTCTTGAGCTCGCGTCCGGCCTGCAGGCGTGGCCGGTGCGTCAGGTCGTTGACGCAGTCGCGGCGCACGTGCACCAGGCATCGTTGGATGCGGGTGGACGGCCACGCGCTGCGGGCGGCCGTTTCGATGCCGCGCATCCCGTCGCATACCAGCACGTTGGGCGCGGGGATCTTCTCGAACAATGCCAGGTAGTCGGCGGTGTTCTCATGGCGGCACCACCGGAACGCGACCACCGCCCCGCTGGCGCCGTCGATGGCGGTCAGCAGGCAACGGCCGTGGCGCAGGTAGGTGCCGTCGGCCATGAGCACATGCCGCACCACGCCGTCGGGCTCCAGCCTGGGGTGTATGCGCCAGCAGCCGGCGGTCCTTCGGCGGAACGTGCGCGAGGGGCCGGGCTGGGCCGCCGGGCCGAACGGCCATGCGAGGAACGCGCTGAGCTCGCCGCGGTCCCGACGCCGGTAATGGCGCACCCCTCGTGTGGCGTTGCAGTCGGTGCACATCCACCGCTGCGAGCCCAATCGGTCATGTCCGTTCTTCTTCATGGGCGAACCGCATATCTCGCAGATCCTCGCCCTTGACGATCGCGTTCTCATGCCTCCACGCAACCGTGACACAAGGAGGCGGGAGCCGCGAGACTCTTCACGGGAATTCCAACATGCCGACACGCCTACAAGCCACAAGACAAACCAGAAGCTTAAGCAATAACTTTATGACCGCTTAGCCGATTTTGTGTGCATGCATATGTTAATAATTCGAAAGTTTCGAGCCTCTATAAGATTGCGAAGAACGCTGGTATAGCAGTAAACACGCCGTATGCAAATACGGTTTGGAGTCTTACTTAGTTAAATCATATGATTCATCTATGGGCTGATTTTCAGAGAAGACAGTAGCAAGTATCACTGTTCAAAGGTCTGTTCCTTTGGTGAAAACGATGGAAACCCGCGATGATGGGGGGATTGGTGATTCGAATGCATGATAGGGCATATGTGGGCCGAAACGGCCGTAGTCGGATTGGAAGGGCTGTGGGATGGGGGGTGTCCTGTGCGCTGCTTTTGACCATTATGCTGGCGTGGGGTGTGGGCGTGCCGCGCGTGCAGGCCGACGAGGGGAGTGCACCAGCAGACTACGGTGAGATCCCTCAGGAATTCCTCACGAACGCCAAATTCGACAACGATGTCACAACGGCAGGGTCTCCTAGCATGCTGGACTACATTCTGAAGCATTACAACCTGTTCGTCGAAGAGGAGACGACCGCCGGGCATGTCGTGGGACCCGTGGTGATTGGTGGCGACTATCATAATCAGGCAAATGTGGGGCAGCCAGGCGTCTATACGCATACAGCGCCAACGTACGTGCGTGGAACATGGGGGCGGCCTGAGTCCGGAGTCGCCACCAATGAACAAGAGTTGCCATTGTATCTGGGCACGAACAATTTTCGAGGCGTTACTTGGGCCGATGATTGGGGGAATCCAATCTCCCCCGGTGTGCCAAGCAAAAAACCGGTGCTCAAAGACAAGACAGACGACAATACCACGGTTATCTTGCCTCAGTTGAATTATCAAACTGATCGCATCTACTTCACTGATGAATACCTCAATTTTGCAGATGTGTTTGCGGGGATTGAAGAGCAGGCAAAGTCATTGGTGCAGAATGCCGTACAACATGGTGTCGTCGTTGATGTGACGCACAAGGCGCCCCATCATCGACTCGAGATTGTAGATGGTCAGGAGTTTTTGGTCCTAGATGCTGGCCATGAATATGTTCTATCCGATGATCTACTGAATAAGTACGCCAACAACATCATCCTGAATATCGAAGGCAGTGATCAGGATGTCCCGATTGAGCAGATCGCCCGCACGCTAATCTGCTCGACCAGCAACAATCCAAAGACTCCCACAATAGACCGCTACCGTGTGGGAAATGAGGTCAAAAAGCTGCAGAGCGCGGAGAAGGCTGTCGGTCTATCACTGGTGTTCGTATACCCCAATGCGACAAACGTGAGTGTGGACGGCGGCTCCATCTTCGGTCATATTGTGGCACCGCATGCGCATGTCCAAGCAGATGTTCAATACAACGGATGCATTCTTGCCAAGAGTGCAACGATGACCAGCGAAGGTCATATGTGGCCATATTCCTCCAACCGTCCGCTGAAACCGGAACCCGTGCCTAACAGCCTGTCCATGCAGCTAGGGCTTAAGACTCTGAAAGGGGGCGAGCTGACGTGGGGCCGATTCCAGTTCGCGTTGCAGGAGGCTCAGGAATCCTCGGAATCGAGCGGGCGGTGGCAGCCGGCTCCAGATGGGAAGTCCTTCACCGGTCTCAATGCGCAGGACGGGTCCATCGGATTCACTGTTTCTCTGCCGTCTTCGTCAAGTGAAACTTCCCTCGAGCACGATTTGCATTACATCCTGTCGGAAATGCACGGCGGTGAGAAGAATGTGACGTACGATGCGTCGAGCTACTTGGTCACGGTGCGCGTCAGTGTTCCCTCCGGTGGCAAGCCGATCGTCATAGGCTATCCGCAATACCAGCGTTTGAATGCCGATGGTTCCATCGACGAGAGCGCCAGTTCGCCGGATGGGACATTCGTCAATGTCGAACACAAAGACGTCACAGTGCAGCCCAAATTCGAAAAAACCGTGGATGGCCAGGATCCCATGGCGCAACAGCGGTTCGTATTCGAACTGACGGCGCAGAATGGCGATCCCATGCCGAACGATGAACAAGGGAACGAGCGTACGTCGATGACCGCGGTGAACGAGGGGCGTCTCATCGTATTCGACGCCATCACTTACACCTCCGAGATGTTAGGAGATGATGCATCTAAGGAATTCCGGTATACGGTCCAGGAAACCGGCATCGCCGAGGGCACATCGGGCGAGTTCGTTCTCGACTCGGAGCCACGAGCGGTCGTGGTGACCTTGTCCAAGGATGAGGACGGCATCCTGCACGTCGAGACGACGTATGAGGGCGAAACGACCTTCAAGAACACCACGAAGACCGTCCCGGCCGACGTGAACCTCTCGCTCACCAAAACCGTGCAGGGCGATGCGGCTCCGGAGACGGGCACGTTGTTCACGTTTCATGTGCGACTCAGCGACAGCCAAGGGCAGGCATTTTCCGCAGAACAGTTGCAGTCCTATACACCGTTTTCGCCGGATTCCGCGGTGAGTGTCGATGTGGGGTCCGATGACGGCGGCGCATACCTCATCGTGAAGCTGCCGCGAGATACCTGTTGGACTTTGGAATCGCTTCCCCAAGGCACGCGATACGCAATCGAGGAAACCGATCTGCCCGAGGGCTATAGCCTCGTCAGCCTGTCCCCGTCCACAGGTGTGCTTAAGTCATCCATGGAGGTCATTGCGACGAACCGATTCGACCGCGCCGATGTGACCGTCACCCTTCCCGAAACCGGAGGATGCACGATGGCGGCGCCGGTGGCACTCGGTTTGTGTGTGATCGCGCTGACCGTTGCATTGTTCCCTGTGGTCATCCGCCGGCGTTGACTATGGTGAGCTGATCTGCCTGCAAGGGAATGCCTGTTTCTGGAGGTGGGGGTGAGTCATCTCCTCCTATGATTTCGGGATGGGGAATATCCCTTCTATATGAATCTCTACGGATTTGGTATCGTGAGTCACATAACGGACATCATTTTGATTTCAATGACCATTAGATAGACAAGCAGATTGATGACCAATCTTCGGATGTCATATTCCAATTCGAGAAAGACGAGTTGGTCTATCATGGCGGCGGGTGGATCCACGCATGATCGGAGGTCATCGCGTTGCTGCTGCCGTTCGATAAGGATTCGGATGCGCGTACCATGCTGCGGAGTAACCTACTTGGTATTTGCTTATGAACTCGCGTGTGGTTCAGTCCTCATCCTCGTTTTCGCTGGGTTTCATGGGCGGGGTGAGCCACATCATTATGAGGAAGGACAGTGCTGAGGGGATAACTACATCGAGCACACCGCGCCAGCTCAGCAGCTCCGCCTTCCCTAAGACGAACCACATCCACAATGCGTTGACGGCTGTGAAGAACAACGTCCGCGATGAGACGCGTCCATTGCCGATGTGACAATCCCATGAAGGTCCTCCTGCCTCACTTACAGTGGTTCACTGTGGCTTACAGTGGCGATGCCGGCAGCCGATTGGTCCTAGGCAAGGGCGCCACGGCGAGCCAGTTGCTGGTTGCATGCTGCGCCTGCTCTTTCCAAGCTACGCCTCCATGGCCGGTGAACAAGCCGTTTTACTCCTTGAACAAAGCAAATGCCAGCTGTTCTTAGATGGAAAACGGCAGAACGTCACAGAAATAAGTCTGCTTGTTCGCTCGCTTCGGTGGGGGATATGACCGTATTCTCGAGGTGCGGCTTTACTTGACTTGATCCCGATTGGATGGCGCATTGGCGCGGATATTCGTGCATGAACTGCATCGTGAACTCAGCATTCCATAATCGGACAGCATGCATCTGCACTGGGGAGGAGCATTTTCTGGCGGGTGGCGAGTGTCGGCGTTGCAAACAGTGTGGTAGCGCCCGGTGATACTTGGGGGTTGGGGAGAAAAAGCACCTCCCCAGCGCAGATACAGGCAGAAGGTGGTGCTGATGTCCCAATAGCGGCTGCGGTGTGAGCGGTTTGAATCCTATGCCTGCATACGCTGCTGCCGCCATGTATGAGTATTTCACACAGATGGCAGTCATGTTTGGTGGTCGGAAGTATGGCGTTCGTCTGGAGTGGGAAGACGAACGTCATCCATGATGGCCTGCAGCATGACAATCTTCTGCGCGAGCCAGACGTCTGTCATATCTGGCGGTCCGACGCATGACGTTCGTCTGCAGGAAAGCGGCATGTGATTGCGGCATGCGTGGGTGTGTGGCATCCGGTATTCTGCGAACGATTTGCGCAGCCGACGGTATTTGGCTCACTCCTGTTGCCGTTCAACGCGGATCCGGATGCGCGTGACGTAGTCGTCGGCCGAGCGGAGCGCGAATTCATTGAGGCCGAGCTCATATGCGCATCCGGCGAGCCGGAGGTGGTGGTGCGCGCAGTATTCGAGTATCTGTGCGTAGCAGTCCGGCAACGTGTTCCAGTTCCCACGGTGCAGCATCTGGACGTAGTCGCCAGCCGGCAGCGGTTCGCCGTCTTCGTTGTCGACGGCAACGCTGTAGACACCGCTGTACCGATTGCGGTCGCCGTCGTATATGCGCTGCACGTCGATGTAAGCGCCGATGCCCATCTGCAGCTGTTCACGCGACCATCGCGCTCGTGCTGTCCCATAGATTAGGTTGACGTCGGACTGGTCGACGTTGAGTGGAATGCGCACAATCCGTGTCTCCGGCAGCGTCACCACCTGTAGTTCGGTGTGGGTGAGCCGTCTGCAGACCGCGAGGCGCTGCTGCAGCGTCTGCAGTACTGTCCGCATCCGTTGCAGGCTGCGTATGCGCGCATCGATGTCATCTAGATTGCGCGTGAACAGCCCGTTCAATTCGTCTGGGTCAGGATGTGAGCGGTAGTCGATGATCTCCTGATTGCTCAATCCCAAGTCTTTGAGCATCATGATGTATTCGAATTCGAGGTCCTGCCGTTGCGCGTAGTAGCGGTATCCGTTCGCTGTCTTGTATGCGGGGGAGAACAGTCCGATGTCATCGTAGTAGTGCAATGTGCGCTTGTTGATGCCATGAAGCGCCGCGAATTGCGCCACGCTGAGCATGTCTTTCACGATTCTTCCACTTTTCGGCTTGACTTTACAGTAACCGTAAAGTTTAGCATGGGGAGCATCAATACACGGAACAATCAAGGAGGCACGATGACGCTTGTATTCAGACCGTACCGGCATACAGACTACCCTGCACTCGTATCGATTGTGAAAGACACTTGGCGATATGACGAGATGGCATCGCCGAAAATCGCCAAGCTGCTTGCCGAAGTATTCGTGTCGAGCTGTTTATGCAATGCGACGCATTCGATCGTGGCGCAGGTCGATGGCGAAGTGGCGGGTGTCATACTACTCAAAGACATCGCGCGGCATCGTTGCTCGGTAAGCGACAGGTGGAGGCAGGTCAGTGCGCTCACGCGCCTGTTGTTACGGCGGGAGGGGAGGAAGATCATGGGCATCTTCCGCAACGTCAGCTGTGTCGACGCGCGGTTGCTCGATGAAATCGATACTCAATACCGCGGCGAGATCGCATTGTTTGTGCTTGATGGAAGATACCGTGGGTGCGGCATCGGCAAAGCGTTGTATGAACGGGCCTTGGCGTCCCTGCGAGCTCGTGAGTTGATGCCGTTCTACTTGTTCACCGATACCTCATGCAACTACCGGTTCTATGAGCGGCAGGGGCTGCGCCGCCGCGCGCAGCATGAAGAGACCGTGCGGGTGGGGGCTCGAGAGCAGGCGATGGCGTTTTTCGTGTACGAGGGCGGCGACTCAGTGGGTGATGCCGCGGCGGCATAGCCTTGCCCAGTGGAGAGGGCGAACGGCATAGTGAGCTTGACATACCCACGACCGGCTTTGGAAGGGGCTTGTCGGCATGTATTTCCGCTGGGGAGGAGCATTTTCTGGCGAGGGGGCGAATATTTGCCTTACAGACAATGGGGTAGCGGCCGGTGATACTCGGGAATTGGGGAGAAAATGCCCCTCCCCAGCGGAGATGCAGTCAGAAAGTGGCGGGTGCAATCCACTCCGGGCGTCAGGAGTGGGTTACGATCTGCATCGCGCGGCCATCTTCCATCAACGTGAAACCGTGGCGCTGGTAGAACGGCGTGTTTTTGCTCTCCTCGGGCATCACCTCGAGGAACATGTAGTCGGCATAGCGCTCCTTGACACGTTCGACGAGGCCACTGCCCACATGCATGCCCTGGTATTTCGGATTCACCAGCACCCAATGCATGTACGCGAGCATCTCGCCGTCGTCGATGACGCGTGCGAGACCGGCGAGCCTGGGCTTCGTTTGTGACGTTCTCGAACGTCAGGTTGCGCATCCCGATTGAGCAGTCTGTCATGTTGTGGGTGGTGCGCTAGTCTCTCTGGGGCTCACCCTGACGTACCCGACGAGCTTTGCGTTCATGACTCGGCGGTGTGCCGAAAACCAAAAGCTGCATCTTTTCGGAACGTAGTTTTCGGGATGGGTTTTGACGCACGTGCCGTTGCGTGTCTCGGATACTGGTGGTGTGGGAATGGGTCTGGTCGGAAACTTCCGTTTCTGGTATCATGCCGGAATACTGTTCCATAATTTTCAGTAATATGTGACCGATGTATTCTCCCTCAAGGGTCACCCATTATGTCGGATAGCCTGCCTTGGTCCCTGTCGCGATGAGTCCGTTGTCAAGGTGCACCACAGCAATGCGCCATAATCGTATGAGACAAGCAAGGATTTATGCTCCTTGTTGCTAATTATGCGCACGCCCTCGGATCCTAACAAAATGTTACCTGCGGTCCGTTCGTTCTCCGGCTCTTTTCCTTCGAAGTATTTTGCCCTTTGGAGCATGCGGAGCCTGTGATTTTCCAGCTCCTTCAATGCCGCGGTGTACATTGCTTGCTCTTCAACATTGAAATGCGGGGGTTCCTTCATGTTCGAGAGGAGCTGCAGCACCTCCACCGTGTCTTCTGGATTGGGTAACGCCCTGTGTTTCTCTTTTCGGTTGACGCCGAGTAGGTGCGTGACCAACTGCAAGGGGAAGCGATCCGCATCCGGGGATAGTTGCTGCAGCAATAGAATTGTGTCTTCTGCATTGGGGTGTATTCCCGTCATCCGCTCTCATACATATGCCAACGATTCCCCGCAAACTCTTGAGAACACTAGATTCTTGGAATCAGTGGGATCAGATGGATTAGGTGGAACAGGAATGAACTGGCGAATTTTCAGTGAATCACAAACTACCTCCAAACACCCCATCCTCATTGCTTACCCACAGACACGACCACCACTCAAAAGAGTGGTAAACAACAAATAAGTGAGTGCACATCCATAGCCCTGCCCCCACAGCGCCTCACAGCCCCCCAAGCACCCGGAGGAACTATACGTTCACTACTCATTTCTCACAAACAAACAAACAAATCCCCTCAAACCGCGCCGGCGTGCGAACCTTACGGCTCTAAGAATTTCCGTAAGTCCTTGACTTTCAAGGCATCAGCCAACCTCAATACAGTCATGAAAGATGCATTGCGAATATCACGTCTACCGCGCTCGATATCAGCAATGCGGCTCGATGCCACGCCCGATGCCTTGGCTAGCTTGATTTGCGAAAGTCCCTTTGCTTTACGTAACTCAGCCAATCCCATGTTCCTAACCTTTCCAGTAGATAGGTATAGTTGTCCCATGGTAGCACACTGAGTAGTGGCTGCGCGTTTGTTTCCACGAGTCGCGCGGCACTTGTTTGCAAGGCCCGACTGCACATGAGAAGCAATACATGTATCGCATTCATGGAACATATGCTTGGCAGTGGCTTACGCGCGTTTATAGGCGCTCTTCTCGGAATTCCGGATTCATTGCACCGCCGCTTCTTAAAGCGCGATGGAGCCTGTTGGCGCTTGGAAGGATAATCACTGGGTCCCGATGGCTGCTTACCGCACACCTCCTTATCCCGACGGAAACACCATATTCGGAATTGAATCATTGGAACCGATTTGCCGATATCTATCGGTCCATCAGGTCGAGTGTGTAGGTGGCCGACCGCCTAATCAGCTTGCCCATGGGATGCCGGGCTTGGCGGAAAGCATCTTCAGACGGTGACGCAGGTTCCTGTCGCTCGGGAATGGGGGCCTGGTGGTCTTCGGCTCGGTCGCGCCCGTCTGATGACAGGTCTTCCGGGTTCGCAGCCCTCTATGGGAATTGCGAAGTAGCCCTATCGTATCGATGTCGCCTTTTCTTCGTAATTGACCAACGTGCGCAATATTGCCTGCGAGTCCATTCGGTGGATGACGCCGCCTGTGCTGCTTACATGTGAATAGCTGTGGAATGCGGTGCGTGCATCCAGCTCGGCGTGGATGATAGGGAGGAAATGCTGGTTGGCGGTCGATCCCGCCATCCCGAGGCCTAATGCCTGCAGGAAGGGGAACCTGATATCACCGCTGATCCTGCATGCCTGAGCTGGTTCGTGCGTGGATTGCAGGTTCAATCGTGCGGGCATCATGAAGACATTCGCCGTGCTTTTTTGAGGGGCGCAGGTTCCATCCAGGAGTAGTTGGTAGAAGTATTCCTTGAGTATGTCCTGGATGCCCGGGCCTACCGTGGAGGTGTTCTTGCCTCCGTTGGGTGCCGTTTCATAGTATTTGGCGTCGATGATGACCCATTTATCGCAATCGTCCATCTTGCAGATGGTGTCGGGGATCAGCATGTTCGTTGTTCTGGTTGTTTTGTGGTCCGCGCTGAACCATGCGGGTCTTGACTCCCTTTTCAGCTTGTCGAGCATCTTCTGGTCGTTGTTGAAGACGGTGCGGCATACGTCCTCCCAGACGTTTTCGAATGGGGCGGTGCCCAGATGCGAGATGACGTGGGAGGTCGAAAGGGTGCCGGTTTCCTCTTGGCCGGTCAGCAAGAGTAACAGGTCGATCAGATTTCGATTGCGTGTGAAGAATTCACGGCGGCGCGAACGTTTGAGGATGGCGGTGATTCCCTCGGGTGTCCCGATGTCCTCGGGTGATTCGTTGCTGATGTTTCGTAGCATGGCCGGGTATCCGAGGACGTCTTCCAGTAGTTGGAGCCTGTTGAATGTTTTGGCGGCATGGGAGACCCATGCGAGTTGCAGTCTGCGAATCAGGGCTTCGCTGTCATCGCGTTTGGCACGGTTCCGGTAATCCGCGTACAGCGGCGCTCCTGTGCGCGTCATGATGGGAGTGGACTGGTCCATGGTGCGGTCCCAGTCGATGTCGGTGTCGCCGTTGCGCTGCCATACCGTCCGTCGGCTTCGGTATGCGCCCTCGTGCAGGAAATCCTCGATCACGGCTCTGTAGAGTTCGGTCTCGTCGATGGGTTCGTCGGATTCCTCCACGAGTGAGTTCGTGTTTTCTGCCCCCAGTCCCTGGCGTCTCTTATACGTGTCGCATACCGCTATGACCTGTGCCATGAATAGTCGGGCGCGTCCGGAGGGGGCGATGTATTTCTCCTGCATGTCGGCTTCCACGAATTTAGGGAACACGTAGAAGAGGTAGCCCCGGATCGTCAGTATGCCGACGAAGTTGAACACGTAGTATTCCCCGTTCGCGTTCGTGCCTTTCGACAGCGCGTTGGTGAAGGAGGCTTGTCGGTGGTTGTCGGTGAATCGGTATCGCAGCAATGATCCCAGGACCTGTGGAAATGCGGCATGCCCATTCCGTCCGTCATCTCCGTGTCGGTTCGGTATGCCTTTCATCAATCCTGCTTGAAGATCCTCTGCGGTGTAGTGCACGCCTTCGATGAAGTAGCATCCCACGACTCCGTCCGCTTCGGATGGCTGAGTGGGTTGGACGTAAGGTTGGTCGTTCATGTGGTCTCGCTCCTCTCCATCCGATTGTGTTTGATGAGGGTAGGTTTCAAGCTTCGGGGGTGTGTACGTTCTCTTTGAAGATTCCCAGATCGCTGCTGTTGGGTGCCAGATCCAAGTTTGCCAACAGGTCACCTAGATATAGTTGTCCCGAACCACTCGTGTCCTTGAAGATCGCGTCGCGACAGTATCGGGCCGCGTCTTCGAACAGGTACATGACCACCTTGCTGCCGAATGCCTCGGTGAACGCCCTCCTGTCCTTAAGGTCGGTCTTGTTCAGGAAGTAACGGCCGAGGAGCTTGTCCTCGGGGATGTCGCGCCCGTTCTTTTTGAGCATGCCATTGATGCCTTCCCTGATGGTCTCCCACTCCCGCTGCAAAGGGGAAGACTCCTCTGCGGGGCCGGGGTCCAGTCCATCGAGTGGCAGGTACTTGAACGTCCATCGTCTTTTGAAGGCGGTGTCCATCGCGAATACACCTTGGTCTGCCGAGTTCATCGTCGCCCAGATGTACATGTTGGAGGGGATGGCGATCCGGTCGCACTCGAATGAGTCCACGCGGCGCGAACCGACAAGCCTGGCCAGCAAGCGTGTTGCCTCCGGGTTGTTCTCCAAAGTGGCCTGCAGATAATCCTGCAGGTCATCTGAGACGTCCACCGGGTATTCACTCACGCCGCTTGCTTTGCGGTCGAGAAGCTGGAAAACGTTTCCGAACACGCTCGCCGGTTCCGCGCGGTTGATTTCCTCGATGATCAGGATCTGCGGTTGCCGGGGGTGGAGGAGCGCGTCCACCAGCGTCTTGACGAATGGCCCCGCGACGAATCGATAGGTGATATCCTCTCCGGCCACTTCCTTTGCATCGCCAGCGCCTGCAGGGATCGCCCTTCTGACGGGAATCGGCTTGTAGGTGCCCACGAACTGCGAGTATGTGTAATCGGGGTAGAAGGTGATGCGACGACTGCCGACGTCTGAGGGCAGGGCATTGATGATCCGGTCGATAGTGTGGCTCTTGCCGGTGCCGGGGGCTCCGAAGATAATCCAGTTGCGCGGTTGCCTGATCTCAATCCGGGGTGGTTCTTTTCGTGTCGGGAGTTGTGAGGGCTCGGGAACAGAGGTGGCTTCAGGGGCCACGAGTTGTTGCGCTGGTCCTGCTGATGCGGTTTTCGAGGGTTTCGGCAATCTTGCTCCATAGGTTTTCAAATCATCGAGCAGCTTGAGGAATGATGGTGTATTCTCGTCCGACGACAATCCGAGATCAACGAACCGGTATCTGGCCTCCGGCATGAATTGGATCCCGCCTTCACGGATGATTCCCAATCGCAATGATTTCAATGCGGCGTCTTCTTTCGCCCATGTGAAGTAGCTGGTGAACTGCTTGCCGATCATCCTTTTGCCAACTTTTCTACAGGTCAAGTCTGCGAATATAGCCAGTCTTTCCGTGGGCTTCAGATACGGTGTTTTGATTGCGATGTAGGTGCAGCAATCGGCGACGATGGAGGGTTTCGTGTTGAGGAACGCGTTGGTAGAGGAGATCTTCCTCATCCCCCCGGGCAGCCCCATGGACAGTCTTCCGAAATTGATGGTGAATTCCATCCCGAAGATATGCAATGGTTGGCGGAGTAGCTTCTCGAGATGGAAAAGACTCAGCCTCCTGGCCTCGTCGCCGGTGACGGGGATGCCGGGGGCGGGCAGTGTGTTGATCGACCCCATGCCTCCAGCCGCGTAGTCGAAGCTTGATTGGGCATAGAAATATTTGAGGAGCTCTTTGAAGCACCCACAGCTGCTGAGAACAACATCATTGGCTGACGGCATGATCACACCCTCCCGAATCTAGATACATCGTATACCAAAATGCCATACCGAAGGCCCGCGATACGGCCATGCACCGCCCCCCGCTTTCCCGGTTGTTGCTTCTCCGTGGGATTTGGTTATGGTCTCGGCGTCATGAAGACGGATTCTGGATGAGCAGATTGAGACATGGTACCGGGATTGGCGTCGTACAGGGAAACGGCGGGTTCTAGTGATCGTTGCAACGTTTCGAGGGATCGGAGGTTGCAGCGATGGGTTACCATGCTGTGGGGCGGTGTGGTATGGGCATTCAGGAAGCATTGCGCAAGGCGGCCGAGATGCAATCGCATCTCGAGATCGTCTCTGTGGTGGAGTATGGACCATACTGGATTTTCAGCTACTGTGAACCAGGTCTAACTCCAGAAGAGTGTCCTGGTATGCTTATGTTGAAAATGCGGCGAACAGATGGTTTCAGCACCTATCTGCATGTGCAGGACAAAGACTTCCTGGACATTGTGAAGCACGCGACAAAAGTAGATCTGCCCGAGCATACACTCCCATATTCGCCTACTTCCTAGAAACAACAGGCTTGTACAGCCACTGCCTAGATGTTGAAAACATGGAGAATTCCTCGCATGGCATTCACTTCACGGACAGGTTTTGTGGGCATGCTTCCAAAAATGCGGTATCTCCTTGCAAGGCCCCTTCCATGGAGCATGTTTTCGAACTGCCCGTATTGACTCGGTAAGTATGCTTGTGCCATGGTTCTATTCATGCTGAATCATCATGTGCTTGCCGAAGTCGCTTGCGATTCGAGCACGCGCACGTATACTCGCGCACGTATACTGTGGATTTTCCCGACCGTCAGCCGTGGTTGCCATCTGGTTTCTCCCTCCAGGTTTGCGCGGCTCATACGCAGGTGGTTTCCTGCGAGGATTCGGTTGATGCAACGATCCCGGCAGATGAGAAGATTCGGCAGATGCTGAATGAGCAGATTGAGATATGGTATCGGGATTGGCAGTGCACGGGGAATCCTTGGGATTGATTGATGATGAGGAACACGCAGTCTGGAGATGACAGGTCCATGTACTGCTTTCCCTGCGTAAATAGGGTCGGGGTGGTGCATAATCTGACTCTTTTTACGCACCCGGGATGCGGAACGTGCGCGCTTGCTTCACTCCGCTTTCGCGCTGGAGCCGTGGCTTGCTTCCACCGGGTATTTCTTGGCGTTTTTCGCCATTTTGTCGCGGATGATCTCGTCGAGGTCGACGCCGAGCACGTCGGCCATCTGGATGCAGTAGATCATCACGTCGGCGAGCTCCTCGTACACGTGTTCCCAGTCGCCGTCGCGCGGCTCGTCGCTCCACTGGAAGCACTCGAGCAGCTCGCCCGCTTCTATGCTCACCGATTTCGCCATGTTGGCAGGCGCGTGGAATTGCTGCCAGTTGCGGTCTGCGCTGAACTGGTGGATCATGCGGAGCGTGTCATCGGAGATCATGGGTGCCATGATAGCAAAGCTGCTAGTATGCGCAGTATGAGTATGCCTACAACGTCGTCGCGCAGCACATACATCGTGCATATTCCCGCACGTCCAGGCGAGCTGGATGAGGAGACGCTACATTCCATTATCGAGAGCCAGTTGAAGCAATCCATTCCTGCTGATTCGGTGGTGGAACAGCATGCCAGAGAGTATCTTGAGCAGTATCCGGTCGTTTACATCGTGCATGCCGAGGATGTCAAGCAGAGGAAAGACTCTTCTGAAACTCGGTACATCGTGTACGTTGGCGAGACAAATGACATTGTTTCGCGGACTCGGCAACATCTTATTGGGGATGCGAAGAAACGCGGTGACTGGCAAGAATTTGCGGAACGTGACGATGCCCAGCAATATGTGATTGGCAGTGAATTCTTCAATAAATCGCTTACGCTTGACGTTGAGAATAAGCTGATGCATTACATGTCAAGCGTTGACTCGGTCAACAGAATAAATAATCGGCGCACCAATGCGCAGGGCAAGTATTATACGTACGAAAAATTTGATGTAATATTCCATGATATTTGGTTAGGTCTTCATCGGCAGGATCCATCGCTGTTCCCTGCTGAGCAGATTATTCGGGATTCCGCGTTGTTCAAAGCCTCGCCATTCCATGAATTGAGTGGAGATCAGAAGGGTGCGGAACATGTGATTCTGGAGACATTGCTTGCTGTGCAATCGAGAGAGTCGGAGACTGACACAGATGCGCAGATGCCGACTCTCATATGGGTAGGCGGGGCGGCCGGTACAGGAAAGACGGTGCTGTTAAGTCATCTGTTCTATCGAATCATGACTGAAGGTGTGCAGGACGAGATAATCGAAGAGGATGCGGAGAATTCGATTCCTGAGGTGCAGCGCCCGTCTGCATATATCCTTGTCAACCATAATGAGCAACTGCATGTGTACAACCAAATTGCCACCAAACTGGGATTGCAGAAAAAAGATGACCAGGTGGTGATGCGGCCGTCGCAGTTCATTAAACGGTTTTCCAAGCATGCGAAGGGCAAAGTCGAACGAGTCATTGGCTCCAATGGGAAGAAACACTATATTCCGGAAGGGAAGGCCGATATCGTGTTGATCGATGAGGCCCACTTGCTCCATACCCAAGGAAATCAAGGTTATAGCGGATCCAATATGCTTGCAGATATTCTGCGGCGCGCCAAGGTCGTAGTGGCGATTTTCGATCCCGGGCAGATTCTGGAGAGTCGTCAGCGTTGGTCGGATGAAGATGTGGCCCGATTCTTCCCCAAGTATGATCCATCCTCGGAGCAACGGCATCGTGATATGGAGTTTGCTGAAGGAGATATGAACGATCTGCCGATTCGCTATGGTCGTATTCAATTGCAACATCAATTCAGAATCGCGGCCAACGATTCAACGGTGCATTGGCTGGAACAGCTGACTCAGCATGGGAAAATCGGTCCATTGACAAAGGACGAAGGCAAGCTCAATCCACGCGCGGGTAAGCGCGGTGAGCCAAAGTGGATCTACAAACCGTATGATCTGCAAGTGTTCGATTCACCGGCGGCGCTCATGCGCACGATTCGGGAAAAGGCTGGATTGCAAGAGGAGTCCAGTCAAAATAAAGGATTGTCTCGTGTGCTGGCAACGTATGACTGGGCTTATAAGGACGCTGGCGAGAATCCTGACATGCAGGATTTCGGCGGCCAATGGGGCGTCGAAATGCATCGCGAACATGGCGAATGGCGTATGGGAGCCTCTCCGAATCATGATCGCGGTATGAATGCTAATGACGACGACTATTTCTTCTATCCTTGGAATTACCAGCTTGCTGATACCGAAGAGGAAAAAGCCGTCGAGAAATTCAACGATCTTGCGTGGGCTGAGAAGCCTCATACCATTGCCGAAATCGGCTCGACATTCACGATCCAAGGCTTTGATTTGAACTACGCAGGCGTAATTCTGGGGCCCTCTGTGAGATTTAACCCCAAGACTCAACGAGTTGAGTTCCATCCTGAAGCAAGCAAAAGCAAGAAAGCCATTGAAAAGCGCGACGGCAAGCGCAGCTATGCTATGGAGAACTTGCGGAATGAGTTCAATGTGCTCATGACCCGCGGCGTGCATGGCCTGTACATCTTCGCGTTTGACCCAGCGTTAAGGGAGGAGTTGAAGAAGCAGTGCAAAGAGGAATGATTGACGATATATTAAATTATATATAAAAATTTTGTTAGTATTTATGTATTTTGAGTTCTCTCCTATATTGCATAAGGAGAGAATTAGAATACATGTGTGAGTTGTTGATTTGATGCCGGGAATGTGGGGCGGTGCGGGAAAGTTGGACCCCGTTGGTAGGGCGGGATCCAACTTTCCCGCACCGCCCCGTCCTCCGACTTTCGGTCGTGCGCATGGAAATGTACATCCCTCTGTTGTCGGGGTCTCTCCTGCGCATGCTCCCTGTCCCCATCCTTAATGGTGCCCTGCGCTATTTGATGCAGATCATTTTCTTCGCGTATATCTCGAGGCTGATATCTTCGCTTTGGTAGCTGTGTTTTTTGTAGTAGGCGTTCATCTGCTGCGCGTTGTCGAATTCGACGAGCTGCATGTCATGAATCACTAGAATCACGTAATCGGGTAGGAATTGCACCCCCTCCTTAATGAGCTGACGCAGTGCCACGCGATTCAGGTTATAGAACAATGTTGTACTGGCAGCCGCTCCAGTGCGATATGTGCCTGTAGTCTCGAACAGATTGTCAAACATAGCTTTCTGTGGGAGTCTTTGAAGATTGGACCATTGAATCTGGCTCAGGGGAAGGCCTTCCGACTCTATGGTCCTTTTAATTTTGCTGAGCATGGTTTCTCTTGTCCATTGTGACTCTGGCTTCTCACCCCTCCGATGCGCGCGAGCGGCATTCTTGCTCATACGATACCCTTTGTATCCACAATTCTTGCGAACTCGGATGATGCCCATTTTCTCTGCCTCCTGACCTGTTTTCCATCAGAGTAGTGGGTGACATAACTCAAGCAGTTCGTAAATCAAAACGGTGGCAAAGACGTAGGAATGTATTGTGTTGCCGAACATGTTCACTCTGAGGTATTGAAAGGGATCGGGGCAAGTGAAAAGAGCATGAGAGAAAGCGTGATATATGCGGAAGTGTGTTAACAGGCTGGCAAAGATTGCCAGAATCAGCGACGAGGATGTATATGATGCCCGGAGGAGGGCGGCAGTGCGGATTAAGCAGGGGCGACCGAGCTAGGTGTCGAACTTGCCTTAGTGTTGGTTTTTCCCTTCCTAATCATGGCGTTAGGGATTACTGAGCCACGGTAAAGTCTTCTATGTCTTTATCTTTTTCTGTAGTCGACCCACACTTACTCTACAATTGAGCGCAAAACAGGACCCAAGGCGAGGAGTATATTGACCCACCAATCATCTCCAATCCCAAAACCGGCAAGCCAGTGTTGTTTCCGCCGACCACCAGCTTGGATTACATGGCTGCTCGGCGTCATCTTCCTGCTTGACGTTCCGGTGGTTCTTTTTCTGGCGCTTTTCATGTGGTGGGCGGTCACCGACAATGCCCCGGATATTCCGCCAGGTTGTTCATTCATGGATCGGTGCCCTGACACTCCCGGGGAGCATGTGCGTTCGCTCATCTTTTGTCTCGGGTCAATCCTGCTCTGGATCGTCTTTGCTTATTCCATCTACCGTCTTCTGCTCGCCTGCCTCGATGCTCGCGAATCCGCCGACTCCCGCCGCGCCACGATTGTCGTCACTTCCGTGCTGCTCTTAGGACTGTCCGCGGTTGTGCTTTGGGTGCTGCCTGATTGGGCCTATGGCCGCCCTTTGTTTCCGGAACCGTTCTGGAATACCGCGCGCATCTACTCCTATGCGTACTTTTTCGCGGCGTTTCTTTCCGCGCTGTACCCCGCATACTTCGCGGTGCGCACCCGCTATTACAGGTATGTCGACTCGCTTTCAGCTCATGTGAGTCAGTAGCTTGACTCGCCTTTCCTCACCGTCAGACTATGTGGTGCTATATCTTTTCAATCTCAATGGCGGTGCGCTTAATCGCGGGGCTGTCAGAGTCGTCTGATTTCCAGATTTCCCATGAGTATTTGTAGCCATTGCAGACCTTGTAACCAGTAACCGGCTTCTTGTTTCCCTGATAGTACTGTGCCGCTCGCTCATGGTCTGCCTTATATGGAAGTCTCACGTCGTCGGTGAAGAAATCAATCACACACCACCATGATCTCACCTTGCTCAATTCCTTCATGGACTTGGTCCCAGGAGACTTTCACGCGATTCCCCTCAATGACCGAAGCTCCGCACCTCTCTTCGATATCAGATATCAGCCCGGTTGAGCCTTCCTCGTCAATGTCTTCCCGTGGTGAACTGGTCGAATCGCGGTATGAAGAATTTGCTGCAGTATCCGCCATTTTGTACTCGATATTGCTGCCTACATCCAGAGCGCTGGTGCTACAGGCAGAGAACCACGAATATTGTATGCCGTCGATGGTCTCCGATCCGTAATAGGTGGTACCGCAGTCCCTCATGGCTTTCTGACGGTCGTCTTGGAATTGCTGGTATGCCGATTCAGGCATCATGTTGACCAAGCATTCACCCTGTGTCTTCTTGTCGTTGTCAAGAGCCGGGAAATAGGCGACAGAGATGGTACCCCTGTGGTCTGCTAGCACGCCGCATCGGCTCTCCGCTTTTTCAATGATCTGTTGAGCTTTATCCGGTTGCTCGTCAGTTTTCTGGCTCTGGCCAGCCTGTGGGGATTGGGAAGCTGTGCTCGTGGTATGTGGACGCAAAATTATTAGCGTTCCGACAATGATAACTGCGAGCAGTAGTATTCCTACCAATGTGATAAGAACTATGAGCAGGGCATTAGTGCCCCTATCGCTTTCATGTTGCCTTGTGTGGTTCATCTGGTTATCATTGTCGTGCATGATGGCCCCCCTTTCATGTTTCGTTTTCCACGAGATGCATGAGACCCGCTCCGCCATATCGATTACCGATCATGACCATTCCCGCTTCGTCTGATGCTTGTATGCAAGAATATTCGTTAAGTCTTGCAGAAAAGTGGAATTACCTAGATATGAGCAACATATGCACAATAGGATGAACGTTGCGCAATCTCGACGAGATTATCGCCGCTCAGGGTGAGGATTACGCGCAGTTCGACCAGCAAGCCAAGCGGTCGGTCGCCGCGTGCGCATCGCTTGCCATGTCCATCAAATCCGTGCTCGATACGCCCATTCTTGACGAATCGGGTGCTCTCACCGATGAGTCCGGTACGCTGATGTGCGGGTTTGACGGCAATCCTAAGTGATTCACCGCTAATGCCGCCGACTGCTTCGCGCAGCCCGACATGATGGTGCTCCGGTTTTGCCAGTGAGATATCTGTAGCCAGAATCTCCCATAGCTACAGATATCCATTATCTGCAGCCTTTCCTGCGTAAAAAGGGACATCTGAGGGCGTCTATTTGACTCTTTTTACGCAAAGATGCAGAGAAAGAGCGACCGAGATCGTCGGCTGGCTCGACGGTGATATCGCCGTTGCCATTCGCCGCCCCACATCATGCGATGGGCTTGGAGGCCGAGACCTGACGCACTATCGCACCCCGTCCCACTCGTCAAGGAACCGCGCAACATACTCGCGCATATAGCGTTCCCGTTCCATGGCGATGTTTTTGGCTGTTTGTGTGTTCATCAGGTCGGTGAGCAGGAACAGTTTCTCGTGGAAATGATTGATCGACGTGGAAAGATGGTTGTGGTATTCCTCTGCAGCCATGTCAGGCGTAGGTGCGATGTCTGGATCATGCATCGGACGTCCATGATTGCCTCCGTAGGCGAAGGTTCGGGCTATACCTATGGCTCCCAGCGCATCGAGCCGATCAGCGTCCTGCACGCATTGCCCCTCGACCGTGGAGGGAATCACAGAGTCGGTGCCGGCAAACGACACTTCGCTGATTATCTCGCAGATTGCTCGCGTCCTGTTCTCTGGCACGCCGTGACTGCGCAGAAAGTCGTTCGTGCGCTTCTGGTGCTCATGAGTGTCAGGTGACAGTTTAATGTCGTCGACATCATGCAACAAAGCAGCCAGCTGGACCGTTTCGAGATCGGCGTTCTCCTGACGCGCGATCCTCGTGGCTAGTCGCCATACGCGCAGTGAGTGGAAATAGTCGTGGCCGCTGTGATCGTTCGCGAAGACATGTTTGATGAATTCATGGGCGTCGCCAATCAATCTGCTATCCATCGCGTCCTCCCGTGACTGCCGCGCGGTTGTATCGGTATGCGCATCTCACCTTACCTGCCAAACTTGCGCTGTCAATGTCATATCAGGTATTGATGGGTAGGCAACGTGAGCATTATGCTGCTGCTTCCGTTAGGCTGATGGAGTGTTGGTTTTCGGGGAAACTGTGTGCGTCTCCTCTTTCTGTGCATGCCTCCTTCCGTGTGCAGCCCCCGCTTGCGTAAAAAGGGTCAGTTGAAGGCATGGTTTTGACTCTTTTTACGCAGATCTGGTGCGCTTGTCGGGTGCTGTGCTGGTGATTTCTCCGCTGCCGCTCGTCGTCCGATTTCACCCCGCTGGATTTTTCCTGTCGCACGCCCAAACCGCTGTGATATCTGTCGCCAAGTTTTCCCATAGCTACAGATATCGGATTATCTGTAGCTATAATTATCCATAGCTACACTTCTCGAGCGTAGAAAGGTGCCGACATGGTCGAATGGCATATCCCAGCACTTAAGCATGAGGAGCACATGTGGCATATCGCCGATGACGTGTATGTTTCCCGTTCGCAGCGCATGAAGGGCAATGGGGCATATGAATCGGCTGTCCCTATTGCTTTGGGCGAGCTTGACATCAATCTGCCGTCGGAGTTGGGATCTGCAATTGACGAAGCGAGTCAGGCGTTGGCCAGATTTGATTCATACGCATTGTGGAGACTCGGCGAACGGGTGCAGTCGCTGGGCCCAATGAGCGCGGTTCTGCTGCGCACCGAGGCCACGTCGTCCTCCCAGATCGAGCATCTCACCGTTGGTGCGAAGAATCTGGCATTGGAACTCCTTGACGAGGGAGGCAGTCACAATGCGCAGATTGTCATAGGCAATGTGCGGGCAATGGAATCTGCGCTCGAATTCAGCGGAGACATGACGCGGGAGAATCTGCTGCGCATGCACAAAGCATTGCTGAGCGCACAGCCTGGTTGGGACGAATATGCTGGCAGATTCCGTGAGCAGCTTGTGTGGGTGGGGACTAGCTCGCATTCGCCGCGAGGGGCTTCATTCGTGGCGCCGCAACCGGAGCTCGTGCAGCCGGCGATCGACGATCTGCTCGCGTTCCTTCGCCGTGACGACATTCCCGTGCTCGTGCAGTCCGCACTGGCCCATGCGCAATTCGAGACGATCCATCCATTCGCCGATGGCAACGGTCGAACCGGTCGAGCGCTCATCCACGCCGTGCTGCGAAACAAAGGACTCACTGCGCATGTCGTACCGCCGGTTTCCGCAGGTCTTCTCCGCGCTACGGACACATATTTCGACGCGCTTACCGCATTTCGTAAGGGGAATGCGGCTCCTCTGATCTCAGTGTTCGCCGAGGCGAGCCTGTTTGCTGCGCAGAGCGGTATTAATCTGATCGATCGGCTCGATGGGCAGATCGAGGCCGTTAGAACCGCTTTGCGAGGCACACGCAGGGATGCGGCCGTGTGGAGAGTGTTGCCGCATTTGATTGCGCAACCGGTGATCAATTCGCAATACTTGCGCTCAACTGTCGGATTATCCAAACCGCAGGCCGAGCGTGCTCTGCATGCGCTCGCCGATGCCGGAGTTCTCGTTCCTCGCAACACTGCCAAACGCAATGTCGTGTGGGAGCATCGCGGCATCCTTGACGTGCTCGACGACTATGCGGCTTCGCTGCGCCGGTAATAATCCCGCTCACCTCCGTGAGAGATGCACCCACTGCCTGCAGCCTTTCCTGCGTAAAAAGGGACATCTGAGTGCGTCTATTTGACTCTTTTTACGCAAATAAAGAGAGGGGAAGACTGCTTGCTGTCCGCGTGCCGGTCAAAGCGGCATATTTTACGGATGCTTCCGTAGTCTGTGCCGTCGGTGGGTGCCGCTGTGGTCGAATATGCAGATGCTTCCGAAAACTGTGCCGCGGAATGGTCTGCAGATGGCATATCTCACGGAAACTTCCGTGAATTACGCTGCGTAGAGCGTGGTTTGCGGCATGGTTTGCGGAAGGTTCCGTGAATTGAGCCGCGGATGGGTCTGTGAGCGGTCTATCTTGCGGATGCTTCCAAAAACTATGCCGTGACTGGGCACTGTTGTGGTCGAATGTGCGGAAGGTTCCGTGAACTATGCCGTGGGGAAGTCTGTGAATGACATATTTTACGGAGATTTCCGCAGACTATGCCGCGGAAGGAACACCGACGCCTCCGCTCACTGCTCCCGCGGCCAATGCTGCGCCAGATATTGCTGGATCAGCAGGGCGAGCCGCCGGTTGTCGCACAGGAACGTGGCGTAGAAGTCGATGCGATTGGCGGGATCGGCAATGCTCACCGCCGTGCGCGTGTGCGTCATGAACCGTTCGTCGGTCATGCGCAGCGACCTCGTGAGATTGGAGTAGAAGAACGGGAACGCCGAGTATTTGCTGATCTGTTCGAGCGCGCTCAAGTCCTGCTGGTACAGGAAGTGCGCGCCGGGAATATGTTCCTCTATGACCGCCCGACACGGGCCTATGTCGTGCGCTGGGCGAGCGGATTGAAATTGCCGATCGCCACGCCGACCTCGCGCACGAGTCCCGGGTTCCAGCTGCTTGCCATGCCCGCTGCCGGAGGGAAGCATGTGGCGGGAATGGAATGCTCAATGTCCATCGACGTGTTTTCCATGGCTTTGCGCAACCCATGCGGACCATCGGTGATTATATACGAAGTGCTCTTGCTGAGCCCGTTCAAGTGCCACGCATCCGCGCCCGAAGTGAGTGCCGCCCTCTTCTCAAGTGACAGTTCGTGTGCTGGTGTCGTGTGGTGCGGGGATGCGTGGGGCATTCGACTCCTTTCGTGCGCGTCGGGGAGGGGCAGCTATGTGCACATGCGCGGCATTGCGTAATGCGGGCATAAGAATGAACGAAGACGAGCTTCGCAAATAAAAATATCGTAAATGCGCGCATTGTCGCCCTGCAAGGGGTGAATAACGGTGAAATGCTTAGATACATTCGTCGATTTCGTTCGACATGCATTTCGCTTGGATGTGTCTGTTGCTTAGCCGAAGCTTTCGATTGCGCCAATCAATTCGAGCTTGCCCTGATCCACGCGATCACGCCCGTACACATCGAGGAATCGATTGCGATATGCGTCGGTATGCAGATTGAATTGCAATGTCCAGATTCCCCAGAATATGTCGATGTGACGGTCTGAGAACCCGGCATGGTCGAGATCGATGAAACCGGAGAGACGCCAGTCATCGAGCATGATATTCGGCAGACAGTAGTCGCCGTGAATCAGCGCGTCCGAATGCAGTGTCCCAGCCCCCTCGGCAATGACCCGCCGCGCGTCACTCTGCGAAAGTCTGCAGAATTGCGCGTCGAAGCGTCCGGTATGCATGCCGTGTTCGGCGTTGGCGAGATAGTCTGCGAGCACATCGGGAATGGCGAGCGCTGCGACCTGCTCATGTTTGGTGCGCGGCAGCTCGTGGAGTTGCCTCAACAAGGTGGCCAATGTGTCGCATAGCCGCTGCGGGTTGGCGAGATGGCGTTCCGCGGTGCAGTCTTCGCCGCGAACCGCGCGTGTGAGCAGCCAATCCGCCTGCGATTCGCTTCCGGGCAGGTATTCGAGCACTTCCGGGCCGATGCCGAGCATGTGGAACACCTCATTCATGCGCGCTTCGTGGGCGAGCGTGCCGGCTGCCGCGGTTTTGAGGAATAGATCGGGGCGGGCGTTTTCGCGGGAGCCGTCCGAGAGTGCGTAGACGCGCGCCTCGGGGGAGGAGCTGCTGTCGTATAGTCGATACCCTGCCGTGTATTGCTGCAGTTGGGCCGGCAGATTGGGAATGCTCTCGATTGGTGTGCGTTGCATATGCTTTCGAAATGGGTCGGTGGGTGTCGGAGTCACCGGAATGCAGGCGGATAAGTACACGCGCAGGCCCCCGCTCCGAGCTCGGAGACGAGGGCCTGCGCGCATCTGGAAGCCTGTTGGGCAACCGGTCTAGTCGATGAGGAACGAGCGCATGAACCACTGGAACTGCTCAAGCTTGAGCACATGGTCCTGCACGATGTTCGAGCTGATCACATCGAGGTCGTCAAGTTCCTTGATCGCGGTGCGGTCGGCCTTGATGAACGAATCGTAGTACTTGTCGAGCGCGCGCAGGTAGTCGAGCGTGTTCTGGCGCCCCTCAAGCTCGAACTTGTCCCACGTGCGGAAGCGCACGATGTCGTCCGGACGGCCGCTCGGGGAACCGCCGAGTGCGGCGATGCGCTCAGCCGTCTCGTCGGCCATCGCGAGCACCTCGTCGACCTGCGGGTCGAGCATCTCATGCACGGCGATGAAGTTCGGGCCGGCCACATTCCAATGCGCATGCTTGAGCACGAGCGCCGCCTCCTGCTCCTGGCTCAGACGCTCCTGGAGAATGCCGATGATCTTCTCCGAAGCCACCTCGTCGAGGCCTGGAATAATGAATGACAATGCCATATGCACGTCCTTTCACGAAATCGCCTACGTTCTGCAGGCTCTTATTCGAGCTTACGTACGTGAACCCGGCAACACATGAGCATGAGCTGATAGCCTAATGTGACGTGGCTCTCACGACGGTTGTCTACTTGTCGGAATGCTCCGGGCCCACGGCCTGCTGATCGTCCGGGGTCTCCGTGTCGCCGTTCGCCGTGCCCTTGCGCACCTTGATCGTCTCGATGCGACGACCGTCCACCTTCGTGATCGTCATTGTATACGCGTCATCCACCACGAGATGGTCGCCCACCTCGCCCATCTTGCCGGAATGCGCGAGGAAGTAGCCGGCGACCGTCTCATACGGGCCGTCCTCGAGCTCGATGCCGGTGAGATCGGCGAAGTCCTCGATGGTCATGCCGCCGTCGATGGTGGCGACGCCGTCCACGAACACGTCGGTGGGCAGCTTGTCTTTCGGGGTGTCCTCCGGCAGATCATACTCGTCGCGAATGTCGCCGACGAGCTCCTCGGTCATGTCTTCAAGCGTGACAATGCCGTCGGTGCCGCCGTATTCATCAATCACCACAGCCAGATGAATGCCGCGTTTGCGCAGCAGCGACAGGCTCGGTAGCAGTTTCGACGTGCCCGGCAGTGAAATGCCCTCGCGCGTGACATCGGCCACCGTCTTCGCATCCGGGTCGCGAACGTCGAGCAGGTCGCGCACATGCACGAATCCGAGCACGTCGTCGAACGACTTGCCAATCACCGGGTAACGCGAGTACGGCAGCTCGCGCACCTGGGCCGCGGCGTCCGCCAGCGGGGTGTCGCCGTCGAGGAAGACCACATCGGCACGCGGGCGCATGACCTCGGCGACAATGGTCTCCGAGGCGTCGAACACGTCGTCGAGAATCGTGCGTTCGTCTTTGGTGAGATTCGTGTTCGAGCTCACCAGCACGCGCAGCTCCTCGTCCGAGACCTCGGACTCCGTCTCGTTCGGGTCGAAGCCGAGCAGTCGCACAATGCCATTCGTGTTCTTGCCAATGAGCCAGATGATCGGCCGGCACACCTTCGCAAACGCGCTGATCGCCGGCACGACGGCGCGGGCGATCTGTTCATTGCGCTGCATGGCGATGCGCTTCGGCACCATCTCGGAAATCACAATCGAGCAGTACGAGATGACGAGCGTGAGCACAATGGTGGTGAGCGGTGCGGCCACATTGCTTGGCACGCCCCAGCCTTCCACTACCGGCACAATGAACGGCGAGATCGACGATTCGCCGAAGGAGGCGGAGAGGAAGCCGGAGAGCGTGACACCGATCTGCACGGTGGACAGGAACGTGTTCGGGTCACGGGCGATCTTCGCCACGCGCTTGCCTCGGGCATCCTCCTGTTCCATCTGGTCGATCTGCGAACCGCGCAGCGAGACGAGCGCGAGCTCGGTGCCGGCGAACACGGAACCAAGCAGCAGGAAGACGAAAATGAGCAGAATGTTCAAACCAAGTGACATAGCCTCAAGCGTATGTCATTGGCACGCCAATGTGTTCGCCAACGTGAAGAGATCGCGAGCGAATGGCACATTCTGGTACGGCAGCCGCTATTTCCGTATTTCCGATTGTGAGGTGGGGCTCTTTAGCGTATCGACTGCAAAAAGCCTTTTTATTAAACAAGTGCTCGAATTATTGCCTAATAAAAGGGTTTGGGTTGCACATATTGCCCCAGGCGCCCACCTAACAATCGGAGATACGCAGGCTAGCGCAGCAGTGGCAGGCTCCCATCAGCTTGTTCACTTTTCAGTGAGTCAGAAGCTCAGCACCTCTACCAGGCCAGTGTCAAGACGGTAGCGGGCGCCCACGATCATGAGCCGTTCATGGGCGAGCGCGTCGCGAATCACCTCGGAACTCGTGACGAGCTGTTCGATCGTGTGCGCAATGTGCACCTGCTCGTAATCGTCACGCGAATCAAGGCCGGCCATGCGGGCCTGCCATACGGAGATGCCTATGTTCTTCAGGAATTCGCTCGACGACGATGCAATCACCTCGTCGAGATCCTCCATGATCCGTTCCTTCTCCTGTGCGTCGGTGATCTCGTGGGTGAGGTGCTCGGTGAGCGCATCGAGTTCCTTCTCCGCCTGCGCGACTGCGGCGCAATGCTGGTGCGAGAGCACAACGAGCAGACTCACGTGCAGCGATGAGACCGCGTATTCGAGCGTCTGCAGCACGGCCTGATCGAGCATCTCGCCGGCGGTGCGCACCGTGAACATGTCACCGAGACCCGCATCGAAGATGATCTCGGGAGGCACGCGCGAATCCGAGCAGCTCAGCACGGCGGCATCGGGGTTCTGTGTGTCGATGAGCGACTCGCGCGTCTCCTTGTCTTGCCACGGGTGCTCCGCCTTGCCTTCGGCGAAGCGTCGGTTGCCGGCGAGCATACGGCTCCATGTGCTGTTCGCGGTGGTCTCCTGAGTGCTATCGGTCATGATTCCCCTTATCGCCTCGATGTTCGCATGGGTTACGGTACATCATAGAATCTCTTGAATACAGTTGGTGATGTGTTCGCGAGCGGAGGTGGCGATGGCAGAGCATAGGGGGGCGAGGAGGCCCTCCATTTTCGAGGTGGCGAAACTCGCCGGCGTGAGTCACCAGACCGTGTCACGCGTGATCAACCATTCCCCCAACGTGGCGGAGGCGACTCGCGCGAAGGTGGAGCATGCCATTGCCGAACTCGGCTATCACCCCAGCAATTCCGCGCGCTCACTGGCGTCGAACCGCACGCGCACGGTTGGCATGATCGCCGGTGGCCAGCGTTTCTACGGCCCGGTGAGCGCATTGGCGTCCATTGAGGCGACCGCCCGCGCTCATGGCATGTTCGTTTCGGTGGCCATGGTGCATGAGGCCGAGTGCACGCAGCGGGAATTCGACGATCTGTGCGGCATGTTCATGCAGCAGGGCGTCGACGCGTTCATCTTCCTGACGCCCACTGACGAGATGTTCAAGGTGGCCTGCAAGTCGCAGGTGAGCCAGCCGTGCGTGATCATCACCTCGTCGCACGGCGGTGTGAGTGTGAGCGAGGGCCTGCGCATGTTCAACGCACGCCAGCGCAGGCGTGTCTCGTTGGTGGGCATAGACCAGTGGGTCGGCATGGCGTCGGTGATGCGGCTCATACGCAAGTACGGGCACCGCAACGTGCTGTTCTTCGCGGGGCCGGGGCAGTGGCGCGATGCCAGCACGCGCCTGATGGCATGGAACAAGCTGTGTGCGCAGAACAACGTGAATTCGGTGACGGTGCAGTGCGGCGATTGGGAATCCGCCGACGCCTACCGGCGTATGAACCATATTCTCGACAACATCGGTTCGAACGGCGGCCGCCTGCCCACTTGCGCGGTATGTTCGAACGACGTTATGGCGATCGGTGTGATCCGCGCATTGCTCGAGCACGGCGTGCGTGTGCCCGACGATATGAGCGTGACCGGGTTCGACGACATGCCCGGCATGAGCAATCTGTACCCGCCGCTGACCACGGTGAGGCAGGATTTCGACGACCTGGGCACGATGGCCATGAAGGAGGCGCTGTTCCTCATGGGGGAGGAGGCCGAGCCGGGTTACCCGAACTCACAGCATGGTGTGGGACTGGTGTCGGCGGACCTGATTGTGCGGCAGTCCGTGCGTGCGGCGCCGCGCAGGTGAGGGATGATCTGCGAAATACGAAGGTGGTCATGCACGGCTGTGCATGACCACCCACACGTGAGAGGATCGTGGATCAGTTTGCCAGATCGTTGCCCGCTTCGAACACATGCAGATCGGTGCGCATGAGTTCGCGGGTGTCGTCGGCGAAGAAGCCCTTGTCGGCCGGGAACGTGTCGGACTTCACACGGTCGGCGTTCACCCATTCGCCGAGCGTGTTTACGGTGACCTCGGGCAGGCCGATGCGGGAGGCGGCGACGAGCAGTTCATCGCGGTTGTTGTCGGTGTCGCTCATCTCGGAAAGACCGCGCAGGGCGTCGAGATTGTCTTGGAAATCCGCGATCTGCTTGTTGTCGAACAGCACCTGGTACCACTGGTACAGCGCTTCGCCGGTGCGGGTCATGTCTTCGGTGGTTTCCGCCATGCGGGTTCCTTTCATTGGTGCGCAATGTGCGCGTGACTCAATATGTTCACACGACATCGTAAACGTGTGCACATCGCATGCCGGGTGACTTCCGCCGCAGGTGTAACCCGGATGGCGGCAGGCGTGCCTACGACGACGGTCTTCCGGAACCGGCTTGGTTATTTGGATGAGGCCTGGTCTGAGGGGTCGGATTTCGTGTTCCAGCCGAGCACCGCGTTGACGCCGCAATACCCGGTGACCACAATGAGGCAGATGCTGAAGAGGATGTTCGACCAGCTGAACAGGTCGCCTGCCGCGTTGGCCTCCACGCACGTTTGGACGAGCCAGATTGCGCAGGCGATTGCAGTGAGGGCATAGAGTCGGGCTCGTGCCGCGGAATCGATTTTCATGGTGCTCCTCGCAGTTGGGTTGCGGTGAAGTGTTGCTGTTTTCGGGAAGGAGGGTCGCCTGCCACCGACCGACAGATTGATGGCAAGCGACCCTGATGATGGAGAGGAGGGAAGGAAAGAGGGATTTGGTTGGTTTGGGTGGGGCCGGAATGATTTACCGGCACCCACCCGAATGGGCATCAGCTCTTCTTGCGCTTCGTCATGATGTCGACGGCAACCGCACCGAGGAGCACGAGGCCTTTGATCGTCTTGACGATTGCGGTGTCGACGCCCATGATCGACAGGCCCTGGTTGATGACGCCCATGACGAGTGCGCCAACCACTGCGCCGGGAATGGTGCCGACGCCGCCGGTGACTGCCGTGCCGCCGATGAAGCAGGCTGCGATCGCATCCATCTCGAACTCCATGCCGGCTTGTGCGGTTGCCGAGGCGAGGCGGGAGAGCACGCAGACGGCTGCCACTGCCGAAAGGAAGCCCATATGCACGAAGAGTGTGAAATCGACGCGCTTCGTGTTGATGCCTGAGAGGATGGCCGCCTTGCGGTTGCCGCCCACGGCATAGACATGACGCCCGAACACCGTCTTCGTCAGAATGAAGTTGTAGATGAACACGAGCACCGCAAGAATGACGAGCATGATGGGAATGCCGCCTTGGGTCGCGTTGCCCGACAGTGCCAGCAGGTAGGTGACGAAGCCGATCAGCAGCGTCGCGATGACGATCTTCGTGACGGTCAGCGCCATCGGTTCGGGATTGAGGCCGGCCTTGGCGACCTTGGCACGCCGACGCAGCAAGCTCCACGCATACAGCGCGATGCAGATGATGCCGACGACTATGGTCAATCCGTCGAATGGACCCCACCAGCCGAGGATGTTCGGCAGGTAGTTACGTGCGATGCCGCGGAATTCCGGGGAGGTGACCGGAACGGATTCGCCGACGATGACCGTTGCGAGGCCACGGAAGATGAGCATGCCCGCCAGTGTGGTGATGAAGCCCGGGATGCCGACGTACGCCACCCAGAAGCCCTGCCAGCAGCCGATGACCAATCCGACGAGAAGCGAGATGAGAATGGCCAGCATCCAGTTGACGCCTTGTCGTTCCATCAATATCGCGCAGACACCGCCCACAAAGGCGACAATCGAACCGACGGACAAATCGATATGGGTGGCGATGATGACCATGACCATGCCGATTGCCAGAATGATCACGTAGGCGTTCTGCTGGATCAGAGAGACGAAGCTGTTCGGCTTCAACAGGACGCCATCGGTGAGGAACTGGAACACGAGCACGATGACGATCAGCGCGCCCACGATGCCGTATTGCTTTGAATTGTTGGCCAATGTGCTCAGGACGCCATTGCCCTTCGCATCCTTCTTCGGTGCCGGCGCCTTTGCCGGTGCTGGCGTTGCATTTGCGGTGGTCATGATGCAACAACCTCCTTCTCTTTCGTCATGCCTTTCATCAGGTATTCCTGTGTGAAGCCGTTCTTGTTCACGTTGTCGGTGACCACTCCCTGGCTCACGGTGTAGATGCGGTCGCAGATGCCGATCAGTTCCGGCAGCTCCGACGAGATCACGATGATCGCCTTGCCTTCATCGGCGAGCTTGTTGATGATTTCGTAGATCTCGTATTTGGCGCCGACGTCGATGCCGCGGGTGGGCTCGTCGAGGATCAGGATGTCGGGATTCGAGATCACCCATTTCGCGAGCACGACCTTCTGCTGGTTGCCGCCCGACAGGGTGCCGACATTGACGTCGATGTTGCTGCACTTGATGTGGAAGTCGTTGCGGTACTCCTCCACTTCGGTGCGTTCGCCGTTCTCGTCCATGATCCCGTGCGAGCTCATCTTGCCCAGCGAGGCGAGTGCCGCGTTCTCACGAATGTTCTGCAGCAGATTGAGGCCGTAGACCTTGCGGTCTTCCGTAGCGTACGCCAGCCCGGCATCGATCGCCGCCTGCACGTTCGGCAGATGCACCTCCTTGCCTTTGACGAACACCTTGCCGGAGATTCGCGATCCGTACGACTTGCCGAACACGCTCATCGCGAGCTCGGTGCGGCCTGCGCCCATGAGTCCCGCCAGGCCCACGATCTCTCCCGAATGCACGTTGATGTTCGCATGGTCGACGATGACGCGGTTCTGGTCGAGCGGGTGATGCACCGTCCAGTCCTCGATGCGCAGATATTCCTCGCCGCCGGCGTTCGACTCGTGGTATGGGTACAGATTCGTGAGGGACCTGCCGACCATCTTCCTGATCAGCTCGTCCTGGTCGAGCGGGGTCTCCGGCGTGATGAACATCTCACCGACCGTCGCCCCGTCGCGAATGATCGTCACGTTGTCGGCAATGTCGGCGATCTCGTTGAGCTTGTGGCTGATGATGATGCTCGTGACGCCTTGCTCGTCGCGCAGTTGGCGCACCAGATTCAACAGATGCGCCGAATCCTCGTCGTTCAAGGCCGCGGTGGGTTCGTCGAGGATCAGCAGCTTGACGTCCTTCGACAACGCTTTCGCGATTTCGACGAGCTGCTGCTTGCCCACGCCGATGTCCATGATCTTCGTGTCCGGATCTTCGGGCAGACCGACCTTCTCCAGCAGCGCCTTGGCCTTCGCACGCGTCTCGTCCCAGTCGATCATGCCGTGGGTAGCCTGTTCGTTGCCGATGAAGATGTTCTCCGCGATCGACAGGAACGGGCTCAGCGCGAGTTCCTGGTGGATGATGACGATGCCGTCGGCTTCGGAATCGTTGATGGTCTTGTACTTGCACTCCTTGCCGTTGTAGGTGATCGTTCCGGAATAGGACCCGTAGGGGTAGACGCCGGACAGCACGTTCATCAGTGTGGATTTTCCGGCTCCGTTCTCGCCGCAGATCGCGTGGATCTCGCCGCGCCCCACCGTCAGATCCACGCCCGACAGCGCCTTGACCGGGCCGAACGTCTTGACGATGTTGTTCATCGTCAGAATCGTGTCGTTATGTGGCATGACCTGCTCCTTCCGCACGGGATGCCGCGTCAGCGGACGTCCTCGCCTTTCGTGAGCTTGTCAAACCGTTCCTGCGTGATGTATTTCGCCTTGACCAGCTCATCGAGATTCTCTCCGGTGATGTTCTGAGGGTTGAGCAGCTTGGATGGCACGTCGACGACATTGTTATTGAATTTGCCGTTGATGCCGGTGACCTGCTTGCCTTCGGCGATTTCGATGATCATGTCGTACACCGCATCCGCGAGCTTGTTGACATCCTTGAACACCGTTTCGCCTTGCTTGCCGGCTGCGATGTTCGACACCGCGATCTCCATCGCGTCCTGACCGGTGATCGGAGGCCAGCTCTCAGTGCCCGGCTGCATGTCGGGTCTCTTCGATTCGATTGCGTTGATGACGCCCTGTGCAATGCCGTCGTATGGGGTCAGCACCGCGTCGAGCTTGCGTCCGCTGGCGTAGGTGGAGTCGAGGATCGATTCCATGTCTTTCTGTGCCTGCTCGGTCTTCCACGACTGCACCGAGATCTTCTGCCAGTCGTCCACCTTGAAGTCCTTTGTGACGCCGCCACCGTGCTTGGAGGGGTTCACGAGCACACCTTTGGCGAAGTATGGCTGCAGCACTTCCCAGGCGCCCTTGAAGAAGTATTTCGCATTGTTGTCGTCGGGCGAACCGGTGAACAGTTCCATGTTGAACGGGCCCTTCTGGCCGTCGTTGAGCCCGAGCTGGTCGACAAGGTATTCTGCCTCGAGTTTGCCCACCTGTTCGAGCTGGAATGTGGCGTAGTAGTTGACGGCATCGGTGTTCATGATCAGTCGGTCGTATGCAATCACCGTCGCGCCGGCATCCCTGGCCTTCTCGACGGCCGGTCCGACCGCCGAACCGTCCTTCGAGGCGACGACGAGGATCTTCGCGTTCTGGTTCACCATGTTCTCGATGTCGGCATTCTGCTGTGCCGGCTTGTCGTCGGCGAAGTTCAGCACGACCTTGTAGCCGGCCTTCTCGAGCTTGTCTTTGAGGTTGTTGCCGTCTTTGTTCCAGCGTTCCTCGGATTTCGTGGGCATTGAGATGCCTATGGTAGCGCCTTTTTCGAGCTTCTGCGTGCCGCCGGTCTGTTCGAAACCGGCACGGGTGGAGCTGCACGCCCCGAGACCCGCGCATATCGCAATGGCGCTGATGAGGGCTATGATCCTTTTGGTGCTCTTCATCATCTGCTCCATCTCCTTTGACGGAATGTGATTGGTGGCTTCATCGCCGCGATCTCGTTGAGATCTAGTTCCATATCATACGATGTTGAGTTAAGTTGTCAAACTCAACATGGCGTGTTGTGTCGTTTTGAGTTCAGGCAATAAATCCAAAACGATGTTTTCGCCATCATTTTGTGGCATTTCTCACCGATTTGCTTCGATTTCGAGGGTTTTGGATTTATGCTGTTAGATATGGCAGGACGATTCTCGAAGAAGAAGCTTGGCTCCCAAAGCTCCCTCCGCGAGGCGAATCGCGCCAATTTGCTGGAATCGATCCACAAATTCGGGGCGATGACGCAAGTCGAGCTCGCCGAAATCATGGGCGTGTCGACCGCTACGATCTCGGCGCTCGTGCATCAATTGGTGGATGAGGGGCAGCTGGAGACGCAGGGCACCGTGCGCAACGGGCGACGTGCCCAGTTGGTGACGCTCGCGCACCATCAGGGACTTGCGGCCGGGGTGCCCATCACACGACGTGGATTGCGCGTTGTGCTGTGCGACGATACGCGTACCCCGTTTGCAGACCACTACTATCCGTTGCCCCAACGGCATCTGCCCGACACGACCCTGGACGTGGTGATTCGCCTCATCCGCGAATCCCTGGACCAGATGGGAGCGCAGCCCAGCGAGCTGTTCGCCATCGGGGTGGCCTTGGGTGCCCCCGTCGATTCGCGCTCACACATGCTTGCCGTGCCCGGATTGCTCCCCGGCTGGGAGGAGGTGGACGTCGGCGCCGTGCTGGAATCGGCGTTCGGCGTGCCTGTGCTGGTGGACAACGATGCGAATCTGAGCGCCTTCTGCGAGGCGCGTGTGGGAGCCGGTGCGGGCATTGAGGACTTCGTGTATGTGAACGCAAGCGACGGTGTCGGGGCCGGCATCGTGGAAGGGGGAGAGATTCGCCGTGGGATTACCGGATTGGCAGGGGAGATCGGCCATATTCAGGTGGACCCGCTCGGATCGATCTGCCAATGCGGAAATCGCGGTTGCCTGAACACCGTGGTCGATGAGCAGCGATTGACCTCGCTGTTGGCGGTCACCCACGGCAATCTCACATTGAACGATCTCGTGGCCAAGGCGAATGAGGGCGACCCGGGTTGCCGCCGTGTGATTGCCGACGCGGCGGTGCGCATTGGCAACGTGACCTCGACGCTGTGCATCTCGGTCGACCCCGAACTCGTCGTTGTTGGCGGCGAGTTGGCGAGGGCCGGCGACGTGTTTCTCGAACCGTTCCGGGAATCCCTGCAGCGCCTGCTGTTCCCGGATGCCCTGACGCCGATCTCGGTGCTTGAGGCGAAGATGCCGAAAATCAGCGCCGCTTTGGGGGCGGGGATTCTGGCGATGGAGGGGGTGGAGCGTGCGTCGATCAACGGTGGAACGCAGTCCGAAGGATAATCTGGAAGGCGGAGAGCTCGCACGGGAATGGGGAAGGCAATGAGTGTTCAGTCGACGTTGATTGAACTGCATGGCGTAACGAAGAAGTACGGGAACGTGGAAGCGTTGCGGGAGGTCAGCCTCGCGGTGCGGAGGCGGCAGATCGTTGCGATAGTGGGAGACAACGGCGCCGGCAAATCGACATTGGTGCATGTCATCGCCGGACTCGAGCAGCCGGATTCCGGCAGCATAACGATATGCGGCAGGCAAGTGCGTATAGACGGTATCGCGAAGGCGGCCGAGCTCGGCATAGCATCTGCGTTCCAGCAGCCCGAGTTCTGCGAGAATCTGGATGTCTCGGCGAATATTTTCCTCGGGCAGGAGCTGCGGCGAGGCATTGCTGCGCGCGATGACACCGGCATGTACGACAAAGCGCGCGAAGTGCTCAACACGCTATCCACGCCGGTGCGCGCCAGCCAAAGCATATCCTCCCTTTCGGGAGGGCAGCGGCAGACCGTGGCGATTGCGCGCACGCTGCTCAATGATCCGAGTCTGGTCGTACTTGACGAGCCGACGGCGTCGCTGTCGGTGACGCAGACCGCCGAGGTGCTCGAATACATCACCGAGTTGAGATCGGCGAATCGCAGCGTCATCATGGTCTGCCATGATCTGCCGAACGTGTTCGCAATCGCGGATCGCATCGTCGTGATGCGACACGGGGAGATCCGGGCCGTGCACAACACGTCGGAGACCTCCTACGAAGAGGTCATCGCGGAGATCTCCGGTGTGGACAGGCCCCGCACCCCGCTGCCTCGGTTGCGTGAACGGGCGTCGCGCACGCGAACACAGGTCGGTCGTGAGCCGCGCTCGCGCCCGTCACGAGGAGGGGACCACGATGGAACCATTGCGTGAAAGAAGTGAGCCATTGCGTAAAAAGAGACACTCCTCGGACGTATATGTCCCTTATTACGCAGATTTGTTGCGCAGATTGAATACGCAATCCGCGCATTCGAGCTTCTCTCAATCTTGCGTAATTGGAGACAAATCACAGCTGATTTTGTCTCTTTTTACGCAGGATGAGAAGCAAGAAGCAATGAAGTAAGAAGGAAAAGAAAGGAAGGGAATGGCATGGGTGCAGCGGAAATCGTAGTCACCGTGGTGGCGACAATCGCATGCCTGGGCATGGGCGTGTTTCTGGGGTCATTGCCGTTCAAGCGAGACGAACTGACGGAATGGCATGTCAAATACCAACAGCTATGCGGCGTGCTCGCCTGCGGCATCGTGATCATTCTGATGCTGCTCGGCTATGATCTGGCATCGTGGCTCGCAATTGCGGCTCTCGCAGTGGGTGTGGCGGTGAGTCGCATTCCGGTGGTTCGGCGAGGCTTGCTGGCGCGTTTCCCCGAGCTGCATCCGGCCGAACGGCAGTCGCCGTTGCGCAAGGGCGCGTCAAAGAAGCGCCGGTCATAGACTGGTTGACGAGCGCTCCACCAAGGTGAAATCGGATGTGTATACGCGTTTCGCGCCATCGTACCCTTGAATGCGTTCGATGAGCATGTCCACCGCGTGCCGCGCGTAGCTGTCGATATGCGGGTCGATTGTCGTCAGAGACGGGTTCGCATACGTCGCCTCCGGTACATTGTCGAAACCCACCACCTGCACATCGTCGGGTACGCGGATTCCCCGTACCTGCAATTGATGCAACGCTCCCAGCGCCATCGCGTCATTGAGACAGATGATGGCGTCCGGTCGCACGCCTTGGTCCATCATCAGATTCGTTGCGCGAACGCCGCTGTCGCTCGTCAATAAGCCACCTGAGAACAGCATGTCCATGCGGGCCTCGATGCCATGCTCCTCGTATGCCTGCATATACCCTTGCACGCGGAGTTCCTGCGTACCCTCGGTGGCTTGTCGGTAATGCCTTGCGCCGAGCGAGCCGTCTGCGCCGAACAGCGCGATGGAACGGTACCCGGAATCAAGCAGGCGATTGGTGGTGTATCGCATCGCCTCCACGTTCGGCATGGTGACCTGATCCACCTTGCCATAGGCGTCCCAGTCGCCGGTGAGCACCAGAGGATAGCTTTGGTCGAGCATCTTGCTGTGTTGTCCCATTGCATGATCGGCGAAGACGATCCACCCGTCTGCGGCCAGATTATTCGCCTGTCGCATCGCCCGTGCCAGGCCGTGCTCATTCTGGCCGTAGGTGTTTATGATGACCCCGTAATGATGCTCCCGCGCGCAGACGATGATCTGATCGGCCAGATACGAGGCGAATGGCTGGGAGAAATCGAAGATGGCCAATCCGAGCAACCCGGTTGTGCCGGTTTTCAGTGAACGTGCCGAGAGGTTGATCGTGTAGTTCAGCTTGTCCATTGCCTCAAGCACGCGTCCACGTGTCGATTCACGCATGCTGCCGGTGCCGTTGATCACGTTCGAGACTGTTTTGAACGATACGCCGGCCTCGGCCGCGACATCCTTGATGGTCACGCCTTTTGCCATGGTCGGTCTCCGATGCGCCTTGCTGTTTACCTATGCATTGCCTATCGCCTTGAATCGTATCACTATGCACGTTGCCGGGGATGCCGGTGGCCCAGACCGACGGTCCGGGCCGTTGTGTCAGCGCAGATGGATTGCGGTCCAACTCACCGGCGGAAGGGTCACGGTGACCATGCCATCCTGGATGGAGGCGGTGTCGTTGGGGTGGGGCACCACGCGATCCTGATGGTTCACGGTGTTTGTGGCCAGCATGTCGTCATCGTGCAACGTTCTCACATCAAGCTCGGTAGGCGTGAAACCTTCCGGCAACTTGATCTCGAAGTCGCATCCATCGTCCAGCGAACGGTTGGTGACAAACACGGAGACCGAGCCGTCTTTGCCTCGCACGGCCACGGCATTCGTGGAGTTCACGTTGCCATAGCGGTTGGTGTGGTACTGGGCGGACTCGATCTTGGGCTCCAGCACATCGCCGCCCTTGGCCCAGGCTGCGGTGAGGGAGAACGGGTAGAAGGTGGTTTGGCGCCAAGCGGGCCCATTCGGCTCGGTCATGATGGGGGCGATGACGTTGACGAGCTGAGCGAGTGATGCCGCATGCACACGATCTGCGTTTTGCAGCAATGTGATGAGGAGGTCACCCACCACCACGGCATCGGCCACGGTGTAGACGTCCTCGAGCAGCCGAGGGGCTACGGGCCAGTTGCCTATGCCTTCCGGGTTCTTGCTGGGTTCCTCCTCTTGGTACCACACATTCCACTCATCGAAGGAAATGTACACGTTGTGGTCGCTCTTGAGTCGCGACTTCGTGGCGTCGATGGCGGCGCCCACATCCTTGATGAATCCATCCATATCCACGCCGGAGGCGAGGAACGACGCCATGTCGCGCGAGCCGTTCTCCATCAGCTGCGGGAAATAGTAGGCATGTGCTGAAACGAAATCCACCTTGTCGAAGGTGTGCTCGAGCACGGTCTCCTCCCATTTGCCGAAAGAGTCCATCGTATGGCTCGATGAACCACAGACGACCAGCTCAAGATCGGGGTCTAACATGCGCATGCCTGCCGCCACCGAGGCCGCGAGCTTGCCGTAGTCCTCGGCGTCCTTGTGCCCGAGCTGCCAAGGGCCGTCCATTTCATTGCCCAAGCACCACATGCGGATGTCGAACGGGTTATCGGCGCCGTTGCGAATACGTTCCTCCGAGCGGGCAGTGCCTTCCGGAACGTTCGCATATTCAAGCAGATCCAGTGCTTCTGGCAATCCGCGGGTGCCGAGATTGACGGCTTCCATCAACTCGTTGCCGCCGGTCTTATTCAGCCATGAGACCATTTCGTGCAGCCCGAACTGATTCGTTTCGGTGGAATGCCAAGCCAGATCAAGGCGACGAGGTCGGTTCTCCTTTGGGCCAATGCCATCTTCCCATCGATAGCCTGACACAAAGTTGCCGCCGGGGTAGCGGATGGTGGTGGCACCGAGTTCCTTGACCAGATCGATGACGTCTTGGCGGAACCCCTCGGCATCGGCAGTGGGATGCCCCGGTTCATAGATGCCGGTGTATACGCAGCGTCCCAGATGCTCGACAAATGAGCCGAACACACGGTCGTGCACCGGGCCGACCCTGAATTCGTCATCTACCACGAGTCTGGCATGTGCTGGGGTATGCTCGGCCATATTGCCTCCTGTTCCTCGGTGTCGCACTAAGTACAACGTTGTTCTTTTGTGCAAGGGTCCTTCGTCGTCGAAGAAGGATTGGGGTTGGGTTTGAAGGTTGGGTTAGTACAACCTTGTACTTCATGGTACCGCTCATATTCGGTCGGTGGGGACGAAAGGGTGGCGTGGGTCGGTTGACGCTTGGGATGACGCCGTTTGCTCGGCGTGTTGGTGTGGTGGCGTTCGCTCAGAACAATTGAAGTTTGGTTTCCTTGGCGTGTTATCGGTTGTGTGAGCGCTAACATATACATGACGCATGAGTTCATTGCAGAACTGAATCCCGAAGCAGGAGGAACCATGGCAGATTCAAAGGCGATTGCACAGGCCATTCGTGACGGGCGCACGTCGTTGGGCATTGAATTCGGTTCCACGCGCATCAAGGCGGTGCTCATCGACGATGAGCGCAATACGATCACTACCGGTGACTATGGTTGGCAGTCACATCTTGTGGACGGCCTGTGGTCGTATGACGTGGACAAGATCTGGCGCGGATTGCAGAGTGTCTATGCCGATGTGGCCGACCGCGTGGAGGCCGATTACGGCCTCAAGCTCACGCGCATCGGCCAGATTGGCTTCTCCGCGATGATGCATGGGTATCTCGCTTTCGATGCGGATGGTGAACTGCTTGTGCCGTTCCGGACCTGGCAGAACACCAACACGAGCGAGGCTCATGAGAAACTCTCCGAGCTTTTCCAATACAATATTCCGGAACGTTGGTCAATCGCGCACCTGTATCAGGCGGTACTCGACAATGAGCCGCATATCGGTTCCGTGCGCTATTTCACCACGCTTTCCGGCTATGTGCACTGGAAGCTCACCGGTCGCAAGGTACTGGGCATCGGTGATGCGTCCGGAATGTTCCCGATTGATCCGAACACCAAGACCTATGAGCAGGGATTCATTGAACAGTTCGATGCGCTGCCTGAAGTCGCCGCACAACCGTGGAAGCTCAACGATTTGCTTCCCGAACCGCTTGTTGCGGGCACCCCGGCCGGCGAACTCACGCCGGAAGGTGCGGCGCTGCTCGACCCGTCTGGCGTACTTCAGCCGGGAACGATGCTCGCTCCTCCGGAAGGTGATGCCGGAACCGGCATGGTGGCCACGAACTCGGTACGCCGTCGTACCGGCAACGTGTCTGCGGGAACCTCGATCTTCGCCACCGTTGTGCTTGAGCACAAACTCTCCAAGTTGCGCCCCGAAGTGGACTTGGTGACCACCCCCGCGGGCGATCTGGCCGGTATGAGCCATGCGAACAACTTCACCGCCGATCTCAATGGATGGGTGGACCTGTTCCGCCAGTTCTCACAGCTCAACGGACGAAACGTCGATGACGGCACCCTGTACGGCGAGCTGTTCCGCGCGGCCATAGGCGAGGATGCGGATCCAGATGCCGGTGGTCTGCTCGCCTACCCATTCCGTACCGGCGAATTTCTCGCCGGGCTCGCCGAGGGGCGTCCGCTGTTCGTGCGGGGGCCCGAGGCGCGATTCTCGCTCGCCAACTTCATGCGGGCACAGCTGTTTGGCGCATTCTCGCCGGTGACCATTGGTATGAACGTGATGACCGAGGACGAGGGCGTCGAGATTGACTCGCTGGTGGGCCATGGTGGCATCTTCGCCACGCCTGTGGTGGCGCAGCGTATTCTCGCGGCGGCGTTCAATACGCCGATCCGTGTGATGACCACCGCGTCCGAAGGGGGAGCGTGGGGCATGGCCGTGCTTGCGGACTATTTGCGTCACGCCGATCTCACGCTTGCAGATTATTTGGACGATGTCGTGTTCGCCGGGGCGGAATCGGTGACCGAAGCTCCCCGGCCGGACGATGTGGATGGATTCCAGCGATTCTTCGCCAGATTCGTCAAGGCGTTGCCGGTGGAGCGCAGTGCCGTTGAGCACGTCGAAATCGGTGGGTGAATCTGCAGCGTACGGATCTGCGCAAGTATTTGAAACTGTACAGAAAGGAACAACAATGGCAACACTGGCGGATTATGGACCGGAAGTCCGTGCGGAGGTCAAGCAGGTGCGGGAGGTGGTCGCCGCACTGCATGAACAGCTCATCAAGTGGAATCTGGTGGTCTGGACGGCAGGGAACGTTTCGCAGCGTCTGCGCACAGCTGACCTCATGGTAATCAAACCATCAGGGCTGCGTTACGAATATCTGACACCGAGCTCGATGGTCGTGTGCGACCTCGACGGCAACGTCGTCGACGGTGCGGAATCACCATCGTCGGACACTGCTTCACATGCATACATCTACCGCCACATGCCGGAGGTGTATGGCGTGGTGCATACCCATTCCACCTATGCGACCGCATGGGCCGCCACCGGGCAGAATATTCCATGCGGATTGACAATGATGGGCGACGAGTTCGGTGGTCCGGTGCCGGTGGGGCCGTTCCGTCTGATCGGTTCGGAAGCCATTGGCGAAGGTGTGGTCGAGACCCTCAAGGCGTACCCGAAATCACCGGCCGTGCTCATGCAGAATCACGGCCCATTCACCATCGGCAAAGATGCAGAGGCCGCGGTCAAGGCCGCCGCGATGACCGAGGAGGTGGCGCATACGATGTGGGCGGCCAAGCAGCTCGGCGACATCATTCCGATTCCTCAGGAAGACATCGATAAACTCAATGACCGTTACCAGAATGTGTATGGCCAGCACTGACTTGCACCATCACAATACAACTGCGTAAACAAATTCAACTGCGTAAGAAGAGACAGATTCGCATGGTTTTTGTCTCGAATTACGCAAGGTAGCAAGGCGGCAAGGTAGCAAGTTGGTTTGCGTAAAAAGGGACAGAAACTGCGGTTATTCGTCCCGGATTACGCAAGGGCGGGCAAACAGCTGAGTCATCCACACATCAATCCACATCGGTTCATAATCAATTCCAACAATCCACAATGAAGCGAGGAAAACAACATGGCAATGGAAAATCCGTTCGAAGGCAAGGAGATCTGGTTCGGCGTCGGTTCGCAGGACCTGTACGGCGAGGAGGCACTGCGACAGGTGGCGCAACAGTCCGCCGAGATTGTCGATTCGCTCAACGCGAGTGGCCGCATCCCCGTCAAGCTTGTACTTAAGCCCACGCTGAAGTCGTCTGACGGCGTGCGTCGCTTCATGGTGGACGCCTCGGCCGATGATTCATGCATCGGCGTGATCACGTGGATGCACACCTTCTCGCCGGCGAAGATGTGGATCCGTGGGCTCGAGGCGCTGCGCAAGCCATTGCTGCAGCTTAACACCCAACACCATTTCGAGATTCCATGGGAGACCATTGACATGGATTTCATGAATCTCAACCAGGCCGCGCACGGTGATCGTGAATACGGCTACATTGTCACTCGCCTCGGCATCCCGCGCAAGATCGTCGTGGGGCATTACACCGATCCCGCGGTGGCCGACAAGATCGGCGTGTGGGCGCGCGCCTGCGCCGGTTGGCAGGCCTCGAACACGATGAACGTGATGCGCTGGGGCGACAATATGCGCAACGTTGCCGTCACCGAAGGCGACAAGACCGAGGCGGAGCGTGTATTTGGCGCCTCGATCAACACCTGGGCCGTCAACGAGCTCGTCGCCGCGTACGATGCGGTCAAGGAGAACCAGATCAAGGACCTCATCGAGGACTACAAGGCGAAGTACGAGATCGCGCCCGAGCTGCTGGACAAGGACTATGATTCGCTGTTCATCGCCGCTCGTGAGGAATGCGCAATGGTGAACATGATGCGTGCCAATGGCTGCACGGCGGGCGTCGACAACTTCGAGGACCTCGGCGCGTTGCCGCAGCTGCCTGGTGTGGGGCCGCAGCGCTTCCCATCCGAATATGGCTGGGGTTTCTCTGCCGAAGGTGACTGGAAGACGGCAGTGCTCGTGCGCATCGGGGCCGTGATGGGCTACGGTCTCGAGGGTGGTGCGTCGCTCATGGAGGACTACTCCTATAACTTCACCCCGGGCAACGAGATGATCATGGGATCGCACATGCTTGAGGTCTCGCCGTCGGTGGGCACAATCGCCAAGCCGCGTCTCGAGATCCATCCGCTCGGCATCGGCGGCAAGGCCGATCCGGTCCGTCTGGTGTTCACCGTGGCTCCGAAGAAGGATGCGGTCGTGGTCTCGCTCGCCGACGTCCGTACTCGGTTCCGTATGCTCATGAATGTGGTCGATGTGGTCGAACCGCTCGGCTCGCTCGACAAGCTGCCATGCGCCCGTGCGCTGTGGAAGCCGGAGCCGAATCTGGAGATTTCCGCCGAATGCTGGCTGCGTGCAGGCGGCTCCCACCACACGTGCATGACCACCTCGGTCGGCCGTGAGGCATGGGAGGACTTCGCGCGCATCGCCGGCGTCGAACTCGCGACGATCGACGCCGAGACCACGCCGCGCGAATTCGAACGCGAACTCGAGATTGAGGACATGTTCCACGAGCTCGCCAACAAGCACTGATTGACCAAATCCTACTCTCCTTCCCCTGCCGTGCGCCGGCCCCCATTGGGTGCCGGCGCACGGCGTTTCCATGACCCGCATGTTGACTGCGGGGCTTCAGTGCTAGCATCAGTCATAAACCCACAGAAAGGCGCATCATGAGCACGCTCGCTGACCAGACTCCAGATATTCCCCTCATCACTCTGCACGACGGCAGCAGGATTCCGCAGATAGGCCTCGGCGTGCTGCGCATCGACGATGAGGGCGTGGTGCCGGTTGTTGAATCGGCGCTGGAAGTAGGGTATCGCCATATCGATGGCGCCGCGGGATACAACAACGAGGAGGGTGTAGGACGTGCGCTTGCCGCGACCGGTTACAACACGGGGGAGAAGCGTGAATCATTGTGGATGACCACGAAGCTGCGTGATTCCGAGCAGGGTTACGATTCTGCAATGCGTGCGTTCGACCGGTCTCTTGAGCTGCTGCAGCTCGACTATGTGGACATGTACATGATCCACTGGCCCACGCCGTTCGATTGGCGCAGTGGTGAGACGTGGAAAGCGTTCGCGAAACTACGTGAAGACGGCCGTGTACGTACGCTCGGCGTCTGCAATTTCATGCCCGAGCACCTCGACAGGTTGTATGAGGAGACGGGTGAATACCCGACGGTCAATCAGATCGAACTGCACCCCACGTGGCAGCAGCGCGCTGTGGTGGAATACTGTCGTGCGCACGATATCGCCGTCGAGGCGTATTCGCCGATGGCACGCGGTGCCGACCTCGCGAACGGCGTTGTCGAGCGCATCGCCGCTGCGCATGGTGTGACTCCTGCGCAGGTGATTCTGCGTTGGCATATCGAGAACGGTACGATCATCATCCCCAAGTCCGTGCATACTGAACGCCAGTGCGAGAATCTCGATCTGTTCGGCTTCGCGTTGACTCCGCAGGAGCATGCCGAGATCGATGCGCTCGACGGCCCCACGCGCGCCGGCCATGACCCGATGACGTTCACGTACGCCTGATATCTGCGTAAAAAGAGACAGATTTCGCTATCGAACTGTCTCTTTTTACGTAATCATCTGATTCCTACGTAAAATGGTACATAATCGACTGTTTTTTGTCTCAGATTACGCAGAGGAAATGGGTGGGGGATTGGGGGAAAGATGGTTGGGTGAAGAGCTGGTCGGGTTTGCGTAAAATGGGACAGATTTGCTGGTTGATTTGTCGCTTTTACGCATTCGTTCTCCCCTTGTTCGGTAATCCCATCTGTTCGGTAATCCCGATCGTTTCGATCATCGCATCCTTGCGTAAAATGAGACATAATCGACGGCGATTTGTCCTAAATTACGTACAAAGCGCGAGGCACAAGGCGCGAGGCACAAGGCGTGAGGATTGTGGGGCGGTGGTTGAGGCGCTTGTGCGGAACAGGAGAGCCCCGCAATCCTGTGGGAATGCGGGGCTCTGCCATGCTTGTCGATCGGTAGAATCAGCCGGTGTTCTGCAGGCCGGCGGCGACACCCGAAACGGTGCACAGAATCAGGTAGATGAATCCTGCCAGCTGGCTTTCGGAGAGCTCCTCCTTGTCGACCTTCTTACGCAGCGAACGCAATGCGAGCACCTGCGTGACAGACAGTGCGTCGACGTACGGGGAGCGGATGCGAATCGCCTGGCCAAGCACATGACGGTGCTGCAGAGGCCATTCGTCGCCCACGATCTTGAGCACCCACTTGCGTGTGAGCTCCATCTCGTCGAGCACCTTCTTCGAGAGGTCCGGGCGGTCGCCGAGTGCAAGGTACATCTTCGCGATGCGTTCGTCGGTCTTCGCCAGTGACATCTCGATGTTGTCGATGAAGGTGGAGAACAGCGGCCATTCCTCGTATGCCTTGCGCAGCGTGGCGAGGTCGCCGAACGACTCGCATGCGGAGCCGAGGCCATACCAGGCGGCGAGGTTGATGCGGGCCTGGGCCCACGAGAAGATCCATGGAATCGTACGCAGATCGTCGAGCGACTTGGCTCCCAAGCCGCGCTTCGCAGGGCGGGAACCGATCGGCAGCAAGCCGATCTCGGTCAGCGGCGTGACGATCGAGAACCACGGTGCGAAGTCCTCGCTGTTGAGCAGATCAAGGAACGTTTCATGTGAAACTTCGCTGAGCTGATCCGCCATCGGCTTGTATTTCTCGGTCATCTCGGTGTTCGTCTTCTCCACGCTCGGAGCCGACTGCAACAGCGTCGCGGCGGCCACGGACTCGACGTGGCGGATGGCGAGCACCGGATTGCCGTAGCGGGCGAAGATGACCTCGCCCTGCTCGGTGAGCTTGAAGCGGCACTTGACTGAACCCTTCGGCTGTGCGAGCACCGCGCGGTTGGCCGGACCGCCGCCGCGACCGACGGCGCCGCCGCGGCCGTGGAACAGCGTCAGATCGATGTCGTTCTCGTCCGCCCACTTCGCAATGCGCTCCTGCGCGGAGTGCAGCGCGAGCGTGGCGGTGGTGGGGCCGGCGTCCTTCGATGAATCCGAGTAGCCGAGCATGACCTCCATCTTGCGGCCGGTCTGCTTGAGTCGGGCCTGCACCTCGGGAATCTTCAGCATCTCGTCGAGCACCGAGACCGAGTTCTCGAGATCCTCGAGCTGTTCGAACAGCGGGATCACGTCGATCACCGGGGCGTCGTCCGGGTTCGAGAACGCCAGACGGTTGAGCTCGTACACGTCGCGCACATTCTTCGCGCTCTTCGTGAACGAGATGATGTAGCGACGGGCGGCCTTGACGCCATTGCGCTTCTGAATCGCGCCGAGGGCACGGAAGGTGTCGAGCACCTCATGTGTCATCGGCTGCAACGGTCCACGTTCGCCATGCAGGCCATGCTCGCGAATGTCGTCGAGGGCACGCGCGTGCACCACCGAATGCTGACGGAACTCCATTTCGACCATGTGGAAGCCGAAGGTCTCGGTCTGCCAGATGAGGTCCTGCAGCGGGCCGTAGGCGGCGCGCTTGTCGCCGGCCTCGGCGAGCGAACGTTGCACCACGCGAAGATCCGCGAGGAAGTCGTCGCAGTTGTGGTACATGAGATCGGTGTCGCGCTTGATCGTGTAATGCAGGCGGTCGGCCATGACGAGCAGCACCGCACGATGCAGTTCCTTCGTGGAGATGAGCGACGCCTTGCCGGTGAGTCGCTCGCTGATCTCCTTCTGCTGGTTCCACAGCGTGTGCAGCTCATCGCTCGGCGGCGTGGTCTCGGATTCGACGGTCATGTTGCGGCCGACGGTACGCGTGGCCTCCTCGAGCGCGGCGAGCACATGGTCGCTGAACTTGCGGGCCACCTGACGGCTCACCTTGGCGGTGACGTTCGGGTTGCCGTCGCGGTCGGAACCGATCCAGCTGCCCGGGTGGAAGAACGCGGGGCATGCCGGCGGCTCGATGCCGGCCTTGTCGCCGAGCACCCAGTCATCGAAACGACGGTAGACCATCGGAATCGTGTGGAACAGCGTGTTGTCGAAGATGTCGAGAATCGTGTCGGCCTCTTCGACAGGCGTCGGCTTCTTCAGCGCAATCGGCGACGTGCGGAACAGTGCGTCAATCTCGTTGTACAGGCGACGGCTGTTCTCCTTCTTGTCGGAGCCGCCGAGCAGACGGTGTGCTTCGAGCAGCTGTGCGATGCGGCGGATCTTGCCTTCCACGGCCTTGCGGCGCGCCTCGGTGGGGTGCGCGGTGAACACCGGGTGGAATTCGAGGCGTTCGAGCAGCTCCTTGGCCTTGGCCGGGCCCATTTCGGAGATGAGCTGGTGGTATGCCTTCGTCATCTCGTTCACCGGATCGATGGCCTGAGTGTCGTCCACCTTGGCCTCACGCTCATGGAGCACGGCCACACGGTAGTTTTCCTCGCACAGATTCGCCAGATGGAAGTACGTGGCGAACGCGCGGGCGAGCAGCTGGGCGTCGTGCAGATTCATCGCATCGATCGTCTTGACGGCCATTTCGAGATCATCGCGCTCGGGATGGGTGTCGGTGAGCACGCCGGAGAACCGTTCGGCGCTGGCATCGACGGCATATTGACGCACGGTGTCAAACGTTTTGAGGAGATTCTCGTCGTATTCGGAAAGCACTTCGCGCAGAATGTTCAGACACAAGTCCATATCTTCCTGCAATGTCGCGGGAAGCGTGCGCTCTTCGGGACCTTTGGTGCCGAGCCCGGACGTCACGATCGTGGCATCGGCCGGCGTGATCGTTTGCTCTTGATCAGTCATTCGACCTCTTTCTCCAAACATTGGGTTGCTCGGTCTATCGGTCTTCTGCGGCTCCTCCGCAGTTCTTGGCGCCGATCGTTGCGAGCCCACAGCCCGTGTTCAGTAAAGTTGCGTTTGTATTGTAAGTACGAGCATGAGACACATTTGTTACGTTTGGGCAGGGGCGGTCGGAGTGTGAGATTGCGTCTTTGGCGACGGCCATCGCGAATGTTCGCGCGGGGGTAGTAGAAGTAGAGATGTGAGTAAGAGCGAAGAAGAATCTGCAACCACCACCGACGACATGCATGGTCACGACCGGCACAGCGCACGCGTGCACTGGCGTTCCCGGCCCGTGAAGTCGGCGGCCGGGGCGGTGCGCAGATTCCATTCGCACGCGATCCCGCTCGACATGGAAGACATTGAGCGCGACTGGGACAAGCCGATCACCGACGCGGGCATCGCCGCCAAAGCCAGCGTGATCGTACGCGTGGGCATGCTCGATCTCGGCGCGGGCACCGGAAGCTTCCGTGTGCGCGAGATGATGCACCGCATCGCATACCCGCTCGGCGTGCATGTGCGCGCGGATGTCAATCTGACCGACATCCAGGCCTCGTGCACCGACGGCAAGGAACGCATCACCGAAGTCGTGAATCTGCCGACGACCGGCGTGAACACCGAGCGGATCTGGCTGCTCGAGCATTTCGCGGACTGGTTCAGCGTCAATCTCGGCGCGGGCACCATGTACCACCGTCGCACCGAGGTCTCACGCCAGCTCATGCAGCCGAACACGCTGGGCACGCGCGACGCCTCGCAGATCTCCGCGGAGACGGCGAAACAGCTGCGAGAACGGCTCAAGCAGGAGGCACGCGCGCAAAAACTCGCGGCGAAACGGGCGAGCCTGCGCTCACGGGTCGCCGAGCGGGTTGCCGAACGCGCGAAGAAGAAGTTGCCCGAAGACGAATACGCCGAGCATTTCGACCATCTCGAAGAACATGCCGAGAAGCGCGTGCGCGAATCCGGGCCGATCACGGTGGGCCAGGTGCACAAGCGCCTCGACTTGATCGAACGCCGCAAGCCGCTCTATTCGTCGGCCTTCTCCGGATTCGCCGCCGCCTGCGCCTGCGCGGCCTTCGTGTTCCTGCTCGGCGGTGCGCCCTACGACATGATCGGTGCGTTCATCGGCGCCGGACTCGGCCAATGGGCGCGACGCAGACTGTTCGCGCACCACCTGAACCAGTTCTTCGTCACCTTTGTGGCGGTGGCGGTGGCGGCGCTCGCCTGCGTGGGCACGCTGCGGCTCATCGGCATATTCGACCCGGTCGCGCTCCACCACGACACCGCCTACATCGGCGCCATGCTGTTCGTGATCCCCGGCTTCCCACTCATCACCGGCGGCCTTGACATGGCGAAGATAGACTTCCCCTCCGGGGTGCAACGCATCGCCTACGTGTGCTGCATCATATTGATGGCCACGCTCGCGGGCTGGATGGTCGCCGTGCTCGTGCACCTGAACCCGCAAGGCTTCGACACGCCGCCGTTGAATCCGTGGGCCACTGGTGCCCTGCGCGCACTGTTCGCGTTCGTTGGCGTGTGGGGCTTCTCTGTGCTGTTCAATTCACCGCAGCGCATGTGCCTAGTGGCCGCCACGATCGGCATGATCACCGACACCCTGCGCTTGGAGATCGTGGATTGGGGTGTTCCCGCCGAAGCTGGTGCCTTCATTGGCGCCCTGCTTGCCGGTCTCATCGCCTCCGCTTGGCGTTCCGCAGTGCGGCACGGTCTGCTCGCACCGCATCTGGGTTACCCGCGCATCTGCCTGACGGTGCCGTCGATTGTGATCATGGTGCCCGGCTTGTATATGTACCGCGCGATGTTCTATCTCGGCCAGTTCAACACACTGCTCGCTCTGGACTGGGCGTTCCGTGCGTTCATGGTGATCATCTGCCTGCCTATCGGCCTTGCGATGGCGCGCGTGATCACCGACAAATCCTGGCGCTACGACGTGTGATTCTCGTCTGCCCTCCGTATGGCGGGTGTGGGGAGGGCCGGGAAAGACCTCGTCACTGGATCGCAAGCGCCCTTTACGTTCCTCGATCTTTCCCGGGCCCTCCCCCACACCCGCCGGCCGTTTCCGGCAATCTATAATGAGGTCTTACCTCGGCATGGCGTTGGGCTCAGCGGTCGTAGCGCATGCCCATGGCCTCGCGCACCTCGTCGAGCGTCTGGTTCGCAATCGCGTTCGCGCGGGCGTTGCCGTCATGCAGAATGTCGCGCACGGAATCCATGTCCTTGGCGAGCTCGGCACGACGCTCACGGTGCGGTGCGAGGAATTCGTTCACCGAGTCGATCACATACTTCTTGAGCGCGCCAGCACCGGCATTGCCGATCTCGGCGGCGATCTCACTCGGGTCGCGGCCGGTGACCAGACCCGCGGTGGTGAGCAGCGCGGAGACCTGCGGGCGATTGACCGGGTCGAACGTGATGGTGCGCTCGGAATCGGTGGGGCTCTTCTTGATCAGCTTGGCGGTCTCCTCGGCGGTCGCGCCCAGCATGATCGAATTGCCGTACGATTTGCTCATCTTGCGGCCGTCGAGTCCGGGGATCTCCGGCGCCTCCGACAGAATCGCGGCCGGCTCGGGGAACACCGGATTCTTCTTTGCATAGCGTTCGTTGAAGCGGCGCGCGATCGTGCGCGTGATCTCGACGTGCGGCAGATTATCTTTGCCGATCGGCACCACGTTCGCCTTGCAGAACAGGATGTCGCACGCCTGGTGAACCGGGTAGGTGAGCAGCAGTCCGGTGAGCGCATGGCCGGAGGATTCCATCTCAGATTTCACCGTCGGGTTGCGGTGCAGCTCGGCTTCGGTGACCAGCGAGAGGAACGGCAGCATGAGCTGATTCTCGGCTGGCACGGCGGAATGCGTGAAGATCATCGTCTTCTCGGGGTCGATGCCGGCGGCCATGTAGTCCAGCACGAGATTGAGCACGTTGTCGTCGATGTGCTCGGTGGTATCGCGGTCGGTGATCACCTGATAGTCGGCGATGATGATGTTCGTGTTCACGCCGAGGTTCTGCATGGCGACACGCTCGCGGATGGAGCCGAAGAAGTGGCCGAGATGCAGACGGCCGGTGGGACGGTCTCCGGTGAGCATGGTGAATTTGCCCGGGTTCGCCTTGAGCTTGGCGAGCGTTTCGTCGGAACGCTTCTTCGCCGCGAGGAAGCTCGCGCTCATTTCATTGCCCGCCGCGGTGAGTTGCGCGTTCATGTCGTCGGTCATGCCGGTAGCCTCTTCTCGTCTGTATGCGTGCGTCTGCATGCGCTGTATGGCCTATGTAATAAAGAATCATCGTAGAAATTCGAGAAGACAACACAATGTGTCTGAAGTGGTGGTACTCTCATATGTGATGAATCGAAACAAATAAGTATCAGGGGGTCGCATGGGCCGCGGACGTCAGAAAGCCAAACAGCAGAAGATCGCCAGGAAGCTCAAGTATATGACCACTGACACGGATTACGACGAGCTTGCCAAGGAATTGGGCGCGCACGAGCCGGGGACCGGCTCATTCGATCCATTTGCCGATGTCGAGAACGACGAATTCGAGGCACAGGACGTCGACGAGACGGTGGATGACCTCGACGAATACGCGAAGTGGGCCGCCGAAGCAGCGGCGAAGGCCACAACCGGAGAGATGCCGGAGACTCACGCGCAACCCAAACCAAAGCCGCACAAGCCGATTCCGATGCCAGTGCCGGAAACCTTCAAACACACAGACCAGCAGGAGTAGATCCGCCGGTTCGGTGACATATGAATTCGTGAGGGGCGTCGCAATGAGCGGCGCCCCTCACGGCGTTCGGGTGCGGATGTGAGTAGATGTGAGTATAGGGCTCGGCATGTGCGCGTCCGCATTGATCCGCATTGAGATGGTAGGCGTCCTATGCAAACGATTGCAAAAAGAGATGCCATGCGCTCATCCGTACGGCGTCAGCCGAGCGGCAGCAGCGGCGAGAGATCGTCGCGCTCGCCGACCGCGCTGATGCGCCCGGCCTTCTGCTCCTCGTGCCATGTGGTGATGCCGCTGGCGACGCGCAGCCAAACCTGCGGATCGAGTTCGATCACGTCGGGAGGTGTGAGATTATGCGGATCCGAGGCGGGGCCTTCCAGGATCTTGACCACCGCGTACGGCGCAACGCGTACCTCCACTCCCGGGCCGGGTGCCTTGATTTCCAGCTGGTGAAGTGAGTAGCGCACGGCCATGGCCATGGTGGTGCGGTCGAGCTGGGGTGCGATGTCGAGGGCCGGCGTGGTCTCGGCTGCTGCGCGCGCCGCCGTGCACCAATCGTCGTATGCCTGCATGCCACGCATCATATCTTGCTTACGAATTGCTGCCATACTGTGATTCTGCATCGAACGCTCGATAACAATGGGCTGTTTACCCATGGGGCATTAATCCTTATGGATGCACTATGGTGATTGCGAAAAACTCGTTTTCTCCGCGTAAAAAGAGACGCTTGGCGGCTGTATTTGTCTCTTTTTACGCCCATAGGGATCATAGGGATCATAGGGGAATCATGGAGATCATAAAGATGAGGTGGGGTAGTCTGTTGTTCTGCGTAAAAAGTGACATTTGGGAGTCGTATTTGTCTCTTTTTACGCCAAGGGAGGCGTCAAAGAGGCATGCGTCAAAGGGTGTTTTGCATCAGGGGCTGTTGCGCCAAAAGGAGGAGAGGAGAGATAAGCCATGAGATGCAAGGACGTTCGCGGGGGTGGAAAAAGAGTAGTGTGCGGTATATGGATACCAACGTTTGCAATGGTCGCCGCAGTACACAGTGCGCGAAACGAATGCGGAAAACAGAGTGTTTTTCGTGAAAGAAGCAAGCGGTGGTATATTTTATGAGAACGTATGCAAAAACTGGTGCAGCAATGCCCGCCGACGCGCACGTTCGATGAGGAACATATAGAGGGAGTCACGTATGACCGAACTAACGGCACCTAAGTCCCCGCTGACCGCCAACGAATTCGCTGACGAAATTCGACAGGCGCTCAAGTACACACAGGGGGTCACCCCGGAACAGGCCAAGACGGCCGATATCTATGTTGCCGCTGCAACCGTGGTCCGCCGCCATCTCATGGATTCCTGGATGAAGACCCAGCAGGACATGATCAACGGCAATACGAAGGCCGTGGGTTACTTGTCCGCGGAATTCCTGATGGGCAAGCAGCTGCGCAACGCATTGCTCAACGCGGGCCTCACCCCGCAGTTCGAAGAGGCCGTGCGCGGTCTCGGCTTCGACCCGCAGGCAGTGGTCGACGCGGAATACGAACCGGGTCTGGGCAATGGCGGTCTCGGTCGTCTCGCAGCCTGCTTCATCGATTCGCTCGCCTCGCTCGGCGTTCCCGCCTTCGGCTACGGCATCCAGTACAAGTACGGCATCTTCCGCCAGGAATTCGACGACGAGGGTCGTCAGATCGAACGCCCGGACTATTGGCTGGCCAATGAGGACCCATGGGGGCACATCGACTACGAACGCGATCAGCGCGTCAACTTCGGCGGCAAGGTCGTCGAGGAGAACGGCAAGCGCGTGTGGAAGCCGGATTGGGCAGTGCGCGCCATCCCGGTGGACTACATGGTGCCCGGCTACGCTTCGGGCCGCGTGAACACGCTGCGCCTGTGGCAAGCACGCTCCTACGACGAGTTCGACCTGCTCACGTTCAACAAGTCCGAGTACCTCGACGCGGTGAAGCCGCAGGTCAAGGCCGAGGACATCTCCAAGGTGCTCTACCCGGAGGACTCCACCGAGGTGGGCAAGGAGCTGCGTCTCGAACAGCAGTACTTCTTCGCCAGCGCTTCCATTCACGATGCGATTCGCGTGTTCTACCCGAACACCGACAAGCCGGATCTGACCACCTTCGCCGACAAGATCACGTTCCAGCTCAACGACACCCACCCGGTGATCGGTATTCCGGAACTCATGCGCATCATGATCGACGAATACGGCTACGACTGGGACACCGCTTGGGAAGTCACCCACAAGACCTTCAACTACACCTGCCACACGCTGCTTCCGGAAGCACTGGAAGTGTGGCCGGCATCGCTCATCGGCAAGCTGCTGCCGCGTCACCTCGAGATCATCGAGCGCATCAACAAGCAGTTCGTCTCCGAGCTCGAGGCCAAGGGTGCCAGCGAAGACCAGATCAAGCGCATGCTGATCCTCACCGACGATGAGCACCCGGTCGTGCGCATGGCCTACCTCGCCACCTACGCCGGCTCCAACGTGAACGGCGTTGCCGAGCTGCACTCCCAGCTGCTCAAGGATGTCACGCTGCGTGACTTCTCCGACGTCTACCCGGCGAAGTTCAAGAACGTGACCAACGGCGTGACCCCACGCCGCTTCATCAAGCTGGCCAATCCCCGCCTCTCCGAGCTCATCACCGAGGGTCTCGGCACCGACAAGTGGCTTGAGGACCTCGATCTGCTCGAAGGCCTCGCGCCGCTCGCCCAGGACGACGAGTTCGTGAAGAAGTTCGCCGCCGTGAAGCACGAGAACAAGGTCGCATTCGCCGACTTCTCCAAGCAGCGCTATGGTGCCGAGCTCGATGCCAACACGATGTTCGACACGATGATCAAGCGTCTGCACGAATACAAGCGCCAGGCACTGAAGATCCTCGAGATCATCGCCACGTACTCCGACATCAAGAGCGGCAAGGTCAACGCCCAGGACATCACGCCGCGCACCTACATCTTCGGTGCAAAGGCCGCCCCGGGTTACTACCTCGCCAAGATGACGATCCAGCTCATCAACAACGTGGCCAAGGTGATCGACAACGATCCGGATGTCAACGGCAAGATCAAGATCTTCTTCCCGTGGAACTACAACATCGAGGTCGCGCAGATGCTCATCCCGGCCACCGAGCTCGACGAGCAGATCTCGCAGGCCGGCAAGGAGGCCTCGGGCACCTCGAACATGAAGTTCGCCCTCAACGGCGCGCTCACCGTGGGCACGCTCGACGGCGCGAACGTGGAGATTCGCGAGCGCGTGGGCGCCGACAACTTCTTCCTCTTCGGCATGACCGTTGACGAGGTGGAGAAGATGTACGAGCAGGGCTACGACCCGAGCAAGTACTATGAGGCCGACCCGCGTCTGAAGGCTGCGATCGACATGGTTGCCGACGGCACGTTCTCGAACGGCGACAGGAACACCTACGCCCCGCTGGTCTCCGACTGGCTGACGAAGGACTGGTTCATGACGCTGGCCGACTTCTCCGCCTACCATGACATTCAGGCCGATATCGATGCACTGTATGCCGACCAGCTCGAATGGAACCGCAAGGCGATTCTCAATGTCGCCAACTCCGGTTATTTCAGCTCCGACCGTTCGATCAAGGACTACCTCGACCGCATCTGGCACACCCACTCGCTCGATAAGTGATGAACGGTAATCTGCTCGCAGATTCCTGATGGGATGCTTGCGGCCTCCGCTCGCATATGCAAGCGGAGGCCGCAAGCATATTGCGCGAGCGTATCTATCTGTTGTGTATTTGCGTAAATAGAGACGTTGAGCGCTCGCGGGTGTCCGAAATTACGCAAGATGGACGGGTCTGCGAATATGCAAAGGCGCCGGGTACTCGAACACGGTACCCGGCGCCCTGCCGTACATGTGTGAACTCAGGCGGCGTCCTTTGCGACGTCCGCAGCCGGCTGGTCAAGATCGTCTTCGGTCTTGTCCTGCGCCAGGGTCAGATCAACCGGGGACGAGCTGTTCTCCCACGGTTCCTCCCACGGATCGTAATCCGGGTTCTGCTGCTTGTAGATGTACAGACCAACCACAGCCGCAAGCAGACCACCGAACAGCAGTGCAAAGAACTTCCAACCGTTTGAAGACTTCTTCTCCATGACGGCTCCTTTCAGTATTCCTGGTCGTCCGGTTCGGCCCGGTCGACTCTGCCTTCCATCATAAGCCCCACATCGCAAGATGACGCATATTGTGCTCATGGCAAGCGGATGACGCGTGATGTCCTAAGTCCCCAATGATACTCCAGTTCCATGGCGATTCGGTAGTCGGTGCCACGGAGTGTGTCTGGCTTTGCGAATTCGGCAGGAGAATAAGCGGGCGTCGCAGCCGAGTACAGTGGGAGCCATGCCTCGTCGTGGATTTAGTTTGTTCCCGGACTCGCCGTCCGTGCGCCGAATATTCTCCGCTGAGTCGTTGCGCGCACGATGGCGTAGCGGTGAGCCGGTGGTGACCTCCGCAATCATTCTCATATGCGTGGCCGTGTGGCTGCTTGAGACGCTGTTCCGGTTCGTATGGCCCGCAGGGTATGCCGGCATGCTGGGCTTCGGCATGATGCAGCCGGCATCGATGACCCGCGAGCCATGGACGCTCGTCACCGCCATGTTCCTGCACCAGCCGGCGTCGCTGTGGCACATTGGCTTCAACATGCTCACGCTGTGGTCGGTGGGGCCTGTGCTCGAGCGGCTCATGGGGCATTGGGCGTTCCTGATCATGTACATGGTCTCGGGCATCGGCGGCGATGCGGGCATGATGATCTGGGCGCTGCTCAACCGCTCCGGCGACGCGTGGTTCACCTCGAGCTACGGTGCCTCGGGTGCGCTGTTCGGCCTGTTCGCTGCGATTCTGGTGGTCTATCGCAAGGTTGGGCAAGATCTCACCTCGATGATCGTGTGGATGGCCATCAACTTCCTCATGCCGATCATTGTGCCGAACATCGCATGGCAGGCGCATGTGGGTGGCTTTGTGATCGGCGGTTTGTTCACGATTCTCATGACCGACGGCGTGCGCGCATTGCGGCGTCGCCCGGTGCTCGAACGCGCGCTGATCTATGGCGCGGTGCTGCTGGTGCTGCTGCTCATGGTGTGCTATGCCTGCAATACCGCGAATCCGGTGCGCACCGGCAGCTGGATCCCACTGCTCGACTAGTTCCTCGTTTCTTGGTCTTCCCTAGTCCCGGACGCGAGGCGTTCCTCGCCCGCGTTCCGGGGCTTCTCTACCCGCGTTTACATGGCACTGCGATGGCACGGTGTGCGGATGTTTCCGTATGCCGTGCCATTTCTGTAGATTCAGCGGTCGAACTTTCGGAAGGTTCCGCGAAGCAGACCATTTCAGGGCATCTTTCCGGCAGATTGTTCGGATACTTCCGTGAAACGTGCCGCTATAGGGCCCCAATCTGGCTTATCTTTCGGAAGCATCTGTATGGCAGACCATTGTAGGATCCCGCTGTGGTACGTCTTTCGGAAGTTTCCGTGAGATGGACCGCATGGAGGTGCTGTTCTGGCATGGTTTGCGGATGCTTCCGTAAAACGGTCCGTTTTAGGGTGTCTGCTTGGCGTATCTTTCGGATGCTTCCGCAGATTGAGCCATTCAGAGGCGAATCTGTGGCATATTGTACGGAGTCTTCCGTGTGATATGCCGTTCGGTGCTTGCGGGTGTCGGTGCGACTGGTCGGCTTTGTCAATCTGGTCTCAGATTGACACAACATACGCGCAATACCGCGTGACCTTTGCAGGGCGAGTCCCGTAATGACAATGAAGCGGCTCGGTTGCGGGGCCGTATTTGCACGGGCAATCTCGTATTGGTGAGGAGGCGGGAGGCAGCATTGCTCCACGCGGCGTTTTATTAGGCAATCGACGTAAATATGTCATGTTAGAGGAAGTGTGTGAGACTGCGCAGTGCTCGACGCGCCATTGCACATGCGCGGATCTCAGCAGATACCGCGGCGCCGTGATCTGACAACGGCGAGCAAACAGGTGTTCGATTGCGGTGCCGCAATCTGCGGAGTGGAGAGGCGTGAATTCGAACATGTGTTTGAGTTACACGCATGTAGTTTTCCACAAATGTGGAAAACGTTGTGGATAACATGGGTATAGCGTATGGATAAGTGCTCAAGTTATCCACATGGTTATGCACAATCGTTGCAATTTCAATGGTTTCTGCTGTGGAATATTGTGGACAACGTTATCCACAATGGGCAGTGGGGAGTGTGGGCAATCTAGAAATAGGCAACAAGTTGCACGGCGTGCCCGTATATAGTGGCAAAATCCGGCAATTTCGGCATGTTATGTCAGAAACGAGAACTTTACTCACAATTGTGGATAACGATGTGCATATATGTCGGCGGTTACGCACCGTGCCCGCATACGTCGGCTCGCAGCTGATTCCGTGCCGCTCACTCCGACGCAGGCGGAATGGCATGTGGCTGGCGCACATTTCGCACATCGAGGAAAAGACCGCGGCACATGCGATGGCCAACGGGTGTGGCACGGGTAGTCTCGTGGGTATGGCGAATCTGCAGATGTCACAGGAAACGCGCGAATTCATACGCGCGCATGCCGGCGAAGACGTGCGCGAACTGGCATTGCATGCGAAACGCGACGTGCCCGGGCTTGATCTGCCGTTCGCGCTCGACCAGATTGCCGGCCACGAGATCGCGCGCACAAAACTGCCGCAGTGGGCCGCGTGCGAGGGCATTGTGTACCCGCCGCATCTGGCGATGGAACAGTGTTCGTCGCAGTTCACCGCGGAATACAAGGCACAGGTGGCGGCACAGCTGGTGGCGGGGGAAAGCGAGCCCACGCTGGTCGATCTCACCGGCGGATTCGGCGTCGATTTCAGCGCCATGGTGCGCGGATTCGCACAGGGCACCTATGTGGAGCGGCAGGAGGGGCTGTGCGAGGTCGCGCGGCATAATCTGCGCGAACTTGGGCTCGGCGGTCGTGCTGACGTGGTGTGCGGAGACGGCGTGGATCACCTTGAGCAGATGTCGCCGGCGACGTTGATCTACCTTGACCCGGCGCGCCGTGATGAGCATGGCGCGCGCACCTATGCGATCGAGGACTGCACGCCGAACGCCCTCGCACTGCGCGAACAGCTGCTCGACAAGGCGCCGTTCGTGATGATCAAGCTCTCGCCCATGCTCGACTGGCGCAAGGCCATCGCGGATTTCGCCGGCTCGGTTGCGCAGGTGCACATCACCGCGACGGGGAACGAATGCAAGGAGATTGTGGTCGTGCTAGCGCGCGGTGAACATGAGCGCGTGCGGGTCGTCTGTGTGAACGATGCGCAGCGGCTTGAATTCGAGGTCGGGGCGGATTCCGCGGGGCCATGGCAGCGCGCGGATGTGCTCGATGCGCGCGAGCTGGACGCGCAGCGGTACCTGTACGAACCGAACGCGGCGATCATGAAGGCGGGCGCGTTCGGCGAGATCACACGCAACTATGATGTGCGGCAGATTGGCGCGAACAGTCATCTGTTCGTGAGTGGGCACCCGCTGGCAGATTTTCCCGGGCGCGCGTTCGAGATCACGGCGCTCGGCACGATGAACAAGCGCGACGTCAGGCAGGTGCTTGGCGGAATCTCCGCGGCGAACGTGAGCGTGCGGAACTTCCCGCTCACTGTGCAGCAGTTGCGGCGCAAACTCAAGCTGCGCGACGGCGGAGACGTGTACCTGTTCGCGACCACTGTGGCGGGCAGGCATATGCTGCTGCGCACGCGGAAAATGGCGTGAGCACGGGGCGGCCGCAGAGTCGCGCCGGGCGGCCATTGTGTCGGGTGAATATCTTTGCGTAAAAGGGGACAGATAGAGCTGCTATCTGTCCCCTTTTACGCAGAATCAGAGATAAGAGATAGGTCTAGCGCCAGACGACCGTCATGAGGAAGCCGATCATGATCAGCGCGAAGCCGACGGCCAGATTCCAGTTACCGATGCCTGGAATCGGGTATTTGGCGGTCATGTAGAATACGACCACCCAGATGAGACCCACGATCATGAACGCGCAGAACAGCGGCACGAACCAGCTCGGATTGGCCTTCGTGCCCTTGATCGACTCCTCCACGCGCTTCGTGTTCTCCTGTTGGCGCTTGACCATGCGGCGCATCTGCGGAGACATGTCCTTCTCGTCGATCGTGGAGTTGAGCACAGCCTGGATCTTGTCGAGCGACAGGTCGTTCGCCTCCTCCTCGGAGACCACTGCGGCCTCCTCGGCGCGCTTCTCGTTGTCTTCGGCGCGCTTTTCCTCGCGCTCCACCTTCTTCTCGGAATCGGTCTGTGGCTCCTCGGTCACCGTTTCGGATTCAACGGCCACGGCATCGCCTTCGGAATCGGTGGCGGCGTCGATCACCACGTCGTCGGTGACGGTGGCGTTGCTGTCTGCAGCGTCGTTCGCCGAGACATCCGCGTCGGTTTTGTGCAGCTCTTCCTCAGCCATTTGTGTAGTCTCCTTTAATCGGCTACCAGTTATCATAGTGGGTATGTGGGAAAGCGGGCCCAGGGCGTCCGCGACCTCAGCAAAACAACCATATTTGGAGGTGGCGATGGCAAAGCACGGTGCCAGGCATGTCAAGAAGACATCGGTGGGGGGGAGCATGGCCGTGCTTGTGGTGGTCGCGTTGGTCGGGTACCTGGTGGTGACGAATCTGCGCGTGAACAAATCCGCGACCGTGTCGAGCGATGCCGCGGAACTCATCGAACACCGCGTGCAGCGCGTGGACGAACTGCAAAGCGAAGTGAACAAGCTCGGCTCGCAGATTGACGACTACAACACGCTGCTGCGCAACAACGAGATGCAAAGCGGCAACAGCGAGGAGGCGGGCCAAAGCACGATGCTGCCCGCGGTAACGGGCCCGGGCGTCACCGTGACGCTGAACGACTCGTCGATGTGGCGCAGCGCGGTCGACAGTTCCGGTTCCACCGCCGACATAGACAAGTATGTGGTGCATCAGCAGGACGTCGAGGCGGTGGTGGACGCGTTGTGGGCGGGAGGCGCCGAATCCATGCAGATCATGAACCAGCGCGTGCTGCCGACGTCCGCGGTGATCTGCTCGGGCAACGTGCTGCTGTTGCAGGGCCGCAAATACTCGCCGCCGTTCACGATCTCGGCGATCGGCCCAGTGGATGGCATGCTGCAGTCGCTCGACGATTCGCGCGCGATCCAGATCTACAAACAGTACGTGGATGCGTTCGGCTTGGGCTACGACGTGGAAGTGAACCGCTCGCTCACATTCCAGCGCACGCCGCTCATGCTGAATCCGCTCAGATATGCGAAGGCGATCGAGTCGGGCGGCTCGAACGAATCTGCGAACGGCGGGCAGACCACTTCCGCCACGAATTGAAAACCGATACAATACAGAGACTTCATACAGCTACAGACTTCACACAGACTTCCGGAATACGGATATGCATGACCCCGAGGAGGCCACATGAAACACGGCGGCAGGCGTGGCAACGCATCCGCACGGCAGGATGGACGGATTGACCGCCTTCCGGAAGCGGAGGGCAAACGGAGCGTCATGCGGTCGGTGGTGATGATCCTTGCGGAGATTCTGCTCACCGGGGGAGTGGTCTGCGCGCTGTACGTGGTGTGGATGCAATGGTGGACGGGCGTGCAGTCCGAGAACCGGCAGATCGAGGAACGCCAGAGCGTCGGGTGGGCGCAGCCGGCCAGTGACGGCGCCAATGCGAAAATCGCGCAGCCACAGCAGGGCGACCCGCCGCTGCAACCCGAACACGCGAGCATAGGCGAGCTCATCGGCCGCGTGTATATTCCGCGCTTCGGCAATGCGTGGGAGCGCAATCTCGTGCAGGGCACCGAACTGGCCGAACTCAATCTGCACGGACTCGGGCATTACGTGGACTCGCAGATGCCCGGGCAGGTGGGCAACTTCGCCATTGCAGGCCACCGCAACGGTTATGGGCAACCGCTCGGCGACGTGGACAAGCTGCAGCCGGGCGACGCCGTCGTGGTGCGCACGAAGGACTACTGGTATGTGTACACCTACACGAACTACACCATCGTCACGCCGGACGAGACGTCGGTGATCTCGGCGAACCCGGAGGACCCGAGCGCGCCGCCGACCAAGCGCCTACTCACGATGACCACCTGCGAGCCGAAATACACGGCGCCGACACATCGCTGGATCAGCTTCGGCGAATTCAAGTACTGGGCGAAGGTGAGCGACGGCGTGCCCGCAGAACTCGCCAAAAAGGGCGCGGATGGCGCGACGAAGTTCATCAGCAACGAGCAGACGCCGTTCTTCGCGAAACTCAAGACGCTGCAGCCGGTGATCTGGGGGGCGCTCATCGCGTACGTGATCATCTTCATCGCGGCGGCGATCGCCTGGCGCTGGCCGCTGCTGCGTGCGATTCGCGAAGGGCGACGCCTGCGCCCCGACGTGGACATCTACGGCGTGCTCGTGCGACATCAGCCAGGGCCCGCGCCGATTCGCTGGCTGCTCGCGCTGCTGCTGTTCGTGGCCGTGTCGCTCGCGATCATCGAATGGGCGTGCCCATGGGCGGCGAGCCATTTCGAGATACTGCGCGAAATGTCGAACTACACGGCGGTGGACACCCAGTAGAGCGAATGCGGGGTGCCTGCCGGTAGAATCGGGGCAGACACAGTGAGGAGTGAGATGACCGATTCCGCGCGCATTCTGGTGATAGACAACTACGATTCCTTCGTGTACACGATTGTGGGATATTTGAAGACGCTCGGCGCCACCGTGACCGTGGTGCGTAATGACGCGCTCGACCCGCACGAAGATGGTGTGCTCGACGACTACGACGGCGTGCTCATCTCACCCGGACCGGGGGCGCCGAGCGAGTCAGGTGTAAGCGAGGACGTGATTCGCCTGTGTGCACAGACCGGCACGCCCATGTTCGGCGTCTGCCTCGGCATGCAGGCGCTCGCCGAGGTGTACGGCTGCACCGTGAGCCACGCGCCGACGATCATGCATGGCAAGACCAGTCTGGTGGAGCATGTGGATGATGAGATCTTCGCCGGCGTCACGAACCCGATGACTGCGACGCGCTATCATTCGCTCGCCGTGGAGCCGGATTCCGTGCCCGACGAGCTGCAGGTGACCGCATGGACCGTGGACGACCACATTGTGCAGGGTATTCGCCATCGCGAACTGCCGTTGTTCGCCGTGCAGTTCCACCCCGAGTCGGTGCTCACACAGGATGGCTACAGATTGTTCGCGAACTGGCTGGCCGTGTGCGGTCAGGAGTCTGCAGTCGAGAAGAGCCTCGGCCTGCAGCCGAAGCTCGCGGCCGAGTAGCGGCTTAACTGGGCTGGCCGTGCGCGGCTTTCGGGGCCCTGCCGGGGCGGCAAGGGTCGTCACTGGATCGCTGCGCGCCCTTTATGTTCCTCACCCTTGCCGCCCCGGCAGAGCCCCAGCGCTACGCGCGGCGGATAATGGGTAGGAGCGTAAACAACGACGTAAAAGGGACAAACCATCCTCCACATGTCCCCTTTTACGTCGTCTTTTTGCGTAATTGGAGACAAATTGAAGCTGATTTCTGTCCCTTTTACGCAGTTGCTGTGCGTAATAAGGGACATATGGGAGGCGATTTTGTCCCTTTTTACGCAAAGGAGAGGAGGGGAGACGGAGAGCAAGTGACGTAAATGGGGACAGTACCGAGGGTGGTACTGTCCCCATTTACGCAGATGGAAGATTCGGCGCTAGTGCTTGTTGTCGCTGTTCTGCTGGTTCTGCGAGGACTGGGAGCCGCTGTTGCTGTCTCCATTGCCGGAGTTGCCGTTGCTCCCGCTGCTGCCGTTGCTATTGCTTGAGGAGGAGCTGCTGGGGCTTGGTTCCTTGGCCTTCGTGGTGAGCGTCACCTGCTGGTTTGGCGTCACCGTCTCATTGGCGGCAGGGCTCATCGAGGTCACGATCGCATCATCGGAACTGTCGCCGTCCACCTTGATGTTGGTGAAGCCTTGGGCACTCAAATCGGCCTTGACATCTTTGAGGGAACGGTTCAGCGCGATTTCGGGCATCGTGATCTTGCCGTTCGACACCCAGATTGTCACGGAGGCGCCCCGCTCCACCGATGTGCCCTCGTTCGGCTCGATGCGCGTCACCGTGTTCTCGGGCTGTGACGAGTTCTCGGTGTTGATCTCCACGGCAAAACCGTTCTTCTGGAGCTCGTCCACGGCCTCGTCCTTCGACTTGCCGATGAGACCGCTCGGCACCTTCGTCATGCCGGACGACACCCACAGACTCACCGTGGATCCCTGCTCGGCGGAGGTGCCGGCTGCGGGATCGGTGCGTGTGACGTGGTCGCGTTCGATTGTGGCGCTGTCTTCGGTCTGCACACTCGAATTCACCTCGAAACCGGCTGCTTCGAGGGCGGCTCGGGCATCGGCCTGGGATTTGCCGGTGACATCGGGGATCGGCACGCTCTTCGGACCAGCGGAGAACCACACGGTGACGGTGCTGCCCTTCTCCACGCTGCGGCCACCGGCCGGTGCCTGCTTGGTGAAGGTGCCGGCTGGCTCGCGCGAATCGGTGTCCTGCTTGATCGATGCCTGAAGTCCGAGCTCCGCGAGCTGTGCCTTCGCGCGTTCCTCAGTGGTTGTGGCCGAGAAAGTGGGCACGGTGACGTACTCCTTCTTCGGCGGCTGCATGTGCGCCCACGCATACCATCCACCGGCTGCGGCCAGCGCGAGCACCACGAGCACGACCACGGTGATGATTGTATTGCGTTTCCTCTTACGCGCCGCTTCAAGACGCTTCTGTGACCGGCTCTTCACCATCGTGTCGGTGTCGCCGGCCGCAGCATTCGGATCCTGCGGCACCGTTTGGAACTGGCCCGTCACCGGGTTGTACACGCGTGTGGACCCCTCGTTGGCGGGGTAGTCGTTCGCCGCCATCGTCTGCGTCTTGGTCGCGTTGATCGTGGAGAGATCCTGCAGCGGGTTGAACGCGGCCGCCGAGGGCAGGCCGCCGTTCATGTAGGTGAGAATGTCGTTCTTGAACTCGGTGGCCGTGGCATAGCGGTTCTGGCGATCCTTGGCCATTGCCTTCGCCACGATCTGGTCCCACATGGGGTTGAGTCCGGGCACAATGGAACTCGGTTTCGCCGCGACTTCCGAAACATGCTGGTAGGCGATCGCCACCGCAGAATCGCCAGTGAACGGCGGCCTGCCGGTGAGCATCTCGTAAAGCACGCAGCCGGCCGAATACAGGTCGGAGCGCATGTCGACGTTCTCGCCGCGTGCTTGCTCGGGAGACAGGTACTGCGCGGTGCCCACGACACCCTGCGACTTGGTCATTGTGGTGGCGGAATCATCGAGCGCGCGGGCGATGCCGAAGTCCATGACCTTCACAATGCCCTGCTCGGAGATCATGATGTTGCCGGGCTTGATATCGCGGTGGATGATGCCCATGCGGTGCGAATATTCGAGCGCGTTGAGCACGCCGATCATCACGTGCTCGGTGTCGGAGACGCTCAGCGCGCCGTTCGCCTTGATGATGTCGCGCAGCGTCTGCCCCTGCACATACTCCATGATCAGGTACGGCAGGTGTTCGGTCTGCCCGTTGTCGAGTGTGACCACCTCTTCGCCCGAATCGTAGATGTTCACGATGTTCGGGTTGTTCATCTGGGCCACGGAATGAGCCTCACGGCGGAAGCGGGTGAGGAAGATCTCGTCATGTGCGAGGTCGGCGCGCATGATCTTGACGGCAACGGTGCGACCCAGGCGCGTATCGAGTGCGATGTGCACCTCGGCCATGCCACCGCGGCCAACGAGCTGGCCAAGCTGGTAGCGGCCGTTATCGAGCGTAGTAGGCATGCTACTCATTGATGCTCCTTCCAAAGCCTCCGGCGATCGCATGGCCGGGGGAATCGGTACCGGCATCGCGCTGCGTCTGCTGCGCGAACGGGAAGGCGGATTGATACGTTTGCAGGTCATGGTGCGGTGCACTCGTGACCCGGCGAGGGACTCGTCCGTTGATGTTCACCATGGTGGTGTCGCTCAGCGCGGTCTGCTGGTCGAGCAGACGGCGTTCGATGCGGGAGAGCACACGGGCCACGGTCAGCGCGTCCTGCGGGCGGTCCGCGGGATCTTTCGCGAGCATCGACATGACGAATTGGGAAAGCTGGAAATCCACGGTGCTCGGCAATGGGGGCACCGGATTGTTCACATGGGCGGCGGCGATGTCGACCGGCGTGGCACCGGTGAACGGACGGTGCCCGCACAGGCCTTCGTAGGCCACGACACCGAGCGAATAGATGTCGGACTGCGGCGTGGCCTGCTGGCCTTGCGCCTGCTCCGGCGAGATGTACTGCGCGGTGCCCACCACCATGCCGTCCTGCGTGATCTGCTCTTGGTTCGTGGAGTAGGAGACGCCGAAGTCGGTGATCTTCACCTCGCCGTTGTCGGAGACCATGATGTTCGCCGGCTTCACATCGCGGTGGATCACACCATGCGAGTGGGCAACGAACAGTCCGCGCGCGGTCTGCACGAGGATCGGCAGCAGGCGGATCGGGTCCATCGGGCCGTCGAGTTCGTGGTAGAGGTCTGCCAACGACTTGCTCGGCACATATTCCATGATGAGGAAGCCGATGCCGTCGTGCTCGTAGTATTCGAACAACGCGGCGATGTTCGGGTGCGCCAGATTGGCGGAATTGCGGGCCTCCGCACGCAGGCGACGCAGTTTGGACTCCTGGTTCGTCGTGTCTTTGCGCAGCGCCTTGATGGCCACGGGACGACCGAGCTGAATGTCGTAGCCCTTCCACACCTCGCCCATGCCACCCTGGGCCAGACGCGAGTCGAGACGGTACCGGCAATGGATGAGTTGTCCTTCAATCAATCTCATTGTTGGAGCGCCTCCTTCATAATCGCGGTCATAATCGGTCCTGCTGCAAACGAGCCGTAGAGGTCGACATTGTGCACCACCACGGCGACGGCTATCTTCGGGTCGTCCGCAGGCGCGAAGCCCATCACCCAGCCGTCTATCGAGCTGTTGTTCGCTCCGATCTGCGCGGTGCCGGTCTTCGCCGCCACCTTCACGCCGGGGATCTCGAGATTCGGGTTCGCGTCGGTCACCACGGCCTCCATCGCCTCGGTGAGCTTGTTCGCTGTGTCCGCACTGAACGCGGTGTCCATCACCTGCGGTTTCGTGTCGGGCATCACCGAGAGGTCGCTGAAACGCACGCGGTCCACGAGCGTCGGTTTCATCACCTTGCCGTCGTTCGCAATGGCAGCGGCGATTATCGCGTTCTGCAACGGCGTCTCCACCGTGTCTCCCTGGCCTATCGAAGCCAGCGCGAGCCTGTCGTCGCCCACATTGGTGGGGAATCGCGAGGCCACGGCTTGCATGGGAAGCCCGTTCGAATCGGTGCCGTCGATCACGATCGGTTTGTCGAAACCGAACTTCTTCGCCATATTCGACACGCTCTCGTCGCCAAGGGCCACGCCGAGCTGCGCGAATGCCGTGTTCGACGACCATGCCATGGCGTCTTTGAGCGAGATCTTGCCATCGGTGCCGTCGCCCGGCTCCTCGGCGTTCGTCAGCTGCGTCTGCGTGCCCGGCAGCGTATACGAGGCACCGGCCGGAATCTGCGTGTCGAGCTGGTATTTGCCACTGTCGAGCGCGGCTGCCGCCACGACCGTCTTGAACGTGGACCCCGGCGGGTACAGCTCGCTGATCGCACGGTTGAGCATCGGGTTCGACGGGTTTGTGACGAGTTCGGTGTACGCCTTGCTCACCGATCCGGTGTCGTGCGAGGCCAGCTCGTTCGGGTCGTAGCTCGGCGCGCTGGCCATCGCGAGAATGCGCCCGGTCTTCGGCTCTATGGCCACCGCGGCGCCGTCGTTGTTCTTGAGCGCCTCCATAGCCGCGGACTGCAGCTTGGGATCGATGGACGTCTCGATGCTGGCGCCTTTGTTCTCCTTGCCGGTGAACAATGCCTTGATGTGCTGCCAGAACAATGCGTTCGACTCGCCGGTGAGCAGCTCGTTCTCGGAGGCTTCGATGCCGCGGTCGGCGTTCTGCGCGATCGAGAAATACCCAGTGATCGGCGCGTAGATGTCCTCCTGCGGGTAGGAGCGCTGGTAGGAGAACGAATCGTTCACCGGGTCGGATTTCGCAATGATCGTGCCGTCCGACGCCAGAATGGAGCCTCGCGGGGCGCCGTACGTCTGGTAGAGCGCACGCGTGTTCCTGGAATCATGGGAGAGCCGGTTCGCGCGGTTCACCATGATGATCGAGCTGGCGATGCCGAGGATCACGAACAGCACGATGACCGCCGTGAACAGCTGGCGCAATGTCTTATTCATGCTCGGCACCTCCTTCGCCCGTGGTTGCGTGATGGTTCGTCGGCGTATGGGGCTGCTGTGGCAGCGGCGGCATGCTCGGATTCAGCGGTGCCATGGCCTCCGTCTCCTCGCCCGTTGTTGGCGTCGCCTGCTGCGGCGTCACCGGGATGTTCCTCGTGTTGGTCACCGGTTCGCTTGCCTGCTGCGGCGCGACAATCGGTTGCGGTGAGACCACCTGCGTTGCCGAATCGTCTGGTGCCGGTGACGCACTGACGGCTGCAGATTGCTGAACGGCCACCGAGGTGACCGGCAGCTGGCTCGTACGCGGGCGAGGCTCCTCCTCGCGGTTGCCGCGCGGTTTCGTGACCTGCGTGGCATTGCCGGATGCCTTGCGCTGGCGCGGCTTGCGGCTGCTCAGCGCATGCACGGCCTCCATGCGGAACGTGTCGGTCATCAGGTCGTTCTGCGGCTTGTTCGCGGCGTTCGAGATGATGATGAGCAGGGCTACCAGAATGTAGTTGGCGATGAGCGAGGAGCCGCCGGCAGCCATGTACGGCATCGTGAGACCAGTCAGCGGAATCACGAGCGTGATGCCGCCGACCACGGTGAACACCTGGAATGCCATCGTGAACACGAGTCCCGAGGCGAGCAGCTTGCCGAAGCCGTCTTTGATCTTCATCGCCGTGATCATGCCGGCCGCGATGATGAGCAGGTACAGCATGAGAATCGCGAACACGCCGACGAGACCGAGCTCCTCACCGGCCGACGCGAAGATGAAATCGGAGTTGGCCAGCGGCGTGATGGCCGGATGCCCCTCACCAAGGCCGGTGCCGAACAGGCCGCCGGCGGCGAGACCGAACAGGCCCTGCACAATCTGGCTCGAGCCGCCGGGGTACCGGTTGTAGATTTCGGAGTCGAAGGGGTGCAACCAGGCGTCGACGCGGTAGCCCACATGCGCGAACAGGTGCGCGGCCACCACACAGCCTATGGCGAAGGCGAGGAAGCCAATGATGAGCCAGCTCGCGCGGCCGGTGGCCACGTAGAGCATGGCGACGAACATCGCGAAGAACATGAGCGAAGTGCCCAGATCGTGCTGCAGAATGAGCACGCCCATCGAGGCGATCCACACGATCACAATCGGCCCCAGATCGCGCAGGCGCGGCAATTGCAGGCCGAACACCTTCCTGCCGCCGACGGCGAGCTGGTCGCGGTGGTTGAACAGATACGAGGCGAAGAAGAACGCGAGGAACAGCTTCGCGAACTCACCCGGCTGCAGCTGGTAGGAGCCGACGCCAATCCAGATGCGCGCGCCGCCGATCTCACGGCCAAGCCCGGGAATCATGGGCGAAAGCAACAGCGCGAGGCCGATCACCATGCTCACATACGAGAATCTGCGAAGAATGCGGTAATCCTTCATGAAGGCGAACAGGGCGTAGCAGCAGACGAGCGCCAGGCACAGCCACATCATCTGGCGGATGGCCACGGCGGTGTCCATCTCGCCGTCGATGCGCGAGATCATGAGAATGCCTATCGATGTGAGCATGAGCACGCATGCGAAGATCGACTGGTTGCCAAACTTCTGGAACCGGCTCATAAGGCCCCAGGCCACCAGGAACATGATCGCGCAGACGATCTGCATGACCACGCTGCCGGACGTGGGCTTGCCGTTCATGCGCTCGGACAACTGGAAGAAGCCGAGCGCGGAGATGAGCAGTGCGAAGATGATCTGCAGAAGGTAACGAACACGAGCGGCCATGATCACCTGCTTTGCGCCGACTTCGACGGTGACGGCGACTTCGTCGGGGACTTGCTGTCGTTGACTTGCTTCTGCTGCTTGGCCTTGGCGTCGGCGTCTTCCTTCGCTTTCTGTTCCTGCTCCTTCTTCAGGTCGTTGAACTGCGTCCGTATGAGCTCGACATGGCTGAGCGCCTCGTCGTAGCCATCCACGCTGATGCTCTGCTGCAGACGGTCCTGCCACTGCTCGGGCAGCTCATCGACCTTGAGGTCGGTGTGCTCGATGGCATGCGAAAGCTCGTAGCCGAAGATGTTCGTTGGCACGCCTTGGTACACGGTGACCACACCATTGTCGGAGGCCAGGTAATACTGCGTCTGGCTCCACGCATACGCGGCCCACGTGCCCAGCGCGAGCACGGCCACGACGGCCACGGCGACTACACTGCCAACGATCTTGCCGCGAAACCTGCGCGAACGGGCCTGCTTCTTCTCCTGCAGATGCTCGTGGTGAATGGCCCTGGCGACCTCCGGGTCGTTCGGGTCCGCGCTGTAACGGCCGTCGGATTTGCGGATCACCGGAATCTCGCCGGTGTCTGGATCCTGCAGTTCGCCGTTCTCCTCGCGCACCGTCGACGGCTGCGCCACCTGCTGGGTGGCGTCGTGCTCCTCGGATTGCGCGGCCTTGTTGCTGTCGCTCGCAATCAGCGCGGCGGCACGCTCCGCCGGTGAAGAGCGTGCGATCAGCGCGGGGGCGGACGCGACGGGTTCATGAATGATGTCTGCAATCGGTTCGAGCGTCGCGCTGGCGGCACCGCCGATCAACGGAGTCTGATGCGGCAGATCGAACGAGTCGGCATCCAGGGCGATCGTGGAATCCGCGATCACGGCGGACGCATTGTCGGTGCTCCCCGCCTTCAACGCCATGGAAACCAAGGTCTGCGCGCACTCCTCCGGATCGGTGAAATGCGAGAGCGTCTCCTCGATCGTGGAATCCTCGAGCACACCGCACAGGCCGTCGGAACACAGTAACAGGCGGTCCCCGGCCTCTGCGCGGCGAATCGAAATGTCAGGGTGGGCGTCGATGTCGAAATCGCCGAGCACGCGCATGACCACATTGCGCTGCGGGTGATTGCGCGCCTCCACCTCATTGATGCGCTTCGTATCGATCAGATGCTGCACATAGCTGTGATCGGTGGTCAGCCGCATGAGTTTGCCGTCGCGCAGCAAATACGCGCGCGAATCTCCAATATGGGCGATCACCCAGTAATCGGAGACGAGCGTGATTGCGGTGACGGTGGTGCCCATGCCGGCGAGCTTGCGTTCGCGCTTCGCCTTGCCCACGATGGCATCGTGCGCGGCGAGTGTGGAAGCCTCGATGATTGCCGCTGCCTTGGCCACGTCACCGCCCGCGGAATCCGTTTCAATATGCGCCAGCGAGCGGATTGCGATGGTGGAGGCGGTGTCGCCGCCAGCATGGCCGCCCATGCCATCGCAGACGGCCACGAGATGCTCGCCGGCGAACGAGGAATCTTGGTTGTTCGAGCGCACGGTGCCCACGTCGGAAACCGTGGTGGAATACATATACAGGTCTGCCACTCGCGGTCACCTCAATTCGAACGTGGTAGCGCCAATGCGCACCGGTACGCGCGGGCCGAGAATGGTGGGTGCGGAGATGCGCTGCTGGTTCACCACGGTGCCGTTCGTGCTGTGCAGGTCTTCGATGACCCAGACTCCGGTGTTCGGATCGGGGTACACGCGCGCATGGTGGCTCGAGACGAACTCGTCGTCGAGCACCACCGTGTTCGAGGCGGCGCGGCCCAGCGTGATCACCGAGGAGTTCAGCGGAACCGAGGTGCCGGCGAGCGGGCCGTCGATGATCACCAGCAGCGTAGGCGTGGGTGCGGTGTCCGAAGGCGCGGCCGCCGACGGTGTAGGTGTGGAGACAGGCAACGGCTGGGCCGGCGATGACACCGCCAACGCGTCGTTCGATTTGCGCACTTCGCGCTCCTTGCGCCTACGTGCGCGGGATTTGCGTGGGCTGAACGCGGCGACGTCCCGGTACAGCGAACGCGTGATGAACCACACGAACAGCCATAACAGAATGAGGAACGCGTATTTCAGTACCGCAAAGGTAAGTTCGGTAATCATGGAAAAATCCCGCTACGCTCACCTCTGGTCTTGTGAGGAGGCCCAGTACAGGATGCGGGTGCGGCCGATCGTGATCGTGTTGCCATCGAGCAGCGTCGCAGCGGGAACTTGATGGCCCTCCACATACGTGCCGTTCGTGGAGCCCAAGTCGCGGGCGATCACACCGTTGTCCGTGATGTCGATCTCCAGGTGTTTGCGGGAGATGCCGGGGTCGTCAATCACAATGTCGCAGCCCGAGCCGCGACCCAGAATCGTCTTGTCTTTGGTGAGCAGGTATTGGTTGTTGTTGACTTCGAGCATCGGGCAGTCCTCGGCCTGCTCGTCAGTGGTGACCGGTACGGCGTTGCCCTGCACGGATTCGGACGTGAGCTTGAAGTTGCCCTTGGTCAGTTGCAGGTCCTCTTCGAAAATCACGACGACCGGGCCCACAAATGCATAGTGTTGGCTCTTCGCGTACTGCGTGAGGTTGTCGGCCAGCTCATTGGCCATGGCCTCGGAACCCCAGCTTTCGATGCGGTCGAAATCGGGTGTGCTCAGTTTGAAACGGTACTCGTTCGGCGCCACGGTGCGGTCTCGGCCGACCGGCATGGCCTCGGCGTCGATTTCGCGCTCAAGCGCGCTGGAGAGATCGACGGGCTGCAGGTCCTTGGAGCCGAACTTCGCGAACACTCCGTTGACCGCACCCTCCACGCTTTTCTCAAAACGATCAAGAACGCTCATAGTTACCCTTTCTATCCTTACCTATCCTACGCTTATATATCAACCGTGTGAATTTTCAGGCGCATCGGTCCGCCGCGTTTTCCTCTGGGAGCGTATGGATTGCAACGGTTTGCCGTTTCACTGCACGCATACGGCCCCACCTTGTTCCCGCGGTTTCCGCATTGCCACTATGCGCCGGAGCCACAGGAATCCGCAATCGTTCGGCCGATGTATTTGCGGTATGTGCGGTCCGTTTTACGGGAGCTTCCGTGAGCGGTGCCGCCGGGAGAGTCGCCAGTGGTCGGTTTTGCGGAAGGTGCCGCGGGAAGGGGAGTCTGCGAGCTGTTTTACGGAAGGTTCCGTGAAGCAGGATAGAGTGGGAACGAATAGATGAGCCGATGAGACGAGAGGTGCGGGATGGAATCTGCAATCGAAGAATACCCGGTGCGCAAGGCAAAAACGGTGCGGTTCACATGCGGGGCGCCGCGCTCTCCCAAGCTCATCGGCGACGGGTCGCGCATGCTGTTCCTGCGGTCCGCGGGCGAGCAGGACACCGAGAATTCGCTGTGGCTGGCAATCTGCGGGGAAGACGCGTATGCCGAAGTGGAGCTCGTGAACGCGGGTGAGCTCGTGAACACACTGGGCAGCGACGATGTGCCGGCTGCCGAGCGTGCGCGTCGTGAACGTGCGCGTGAGAGTGCCACCGGGATCGTTGCGTACTCGGTGGACGGTCTGGGCAATCATGTCACCTTCACCGTGAACGGCGAGCTGTTCGTGACGACGATCGAATGGGACACGCTCGAGTACACGGTGGGCGACGACGGCGTGCGCGCACAGGTGAGTGCCGGCGTGCGCACCGAGCATCTCGTGCCGCAGTCCGCAGATTCCGCGCAGAACGAGTTCGCCGGCCCTGTGCTGAACCCGCGAATGAGCCCGGACGGTAAGCGTGTGGCATATGCGACGGGTTCCGCGGTGGTCGTCGTGGACGTGCAGACTGCAGTGGCGAACGCGGTGTTCACGGTGTCGCCACAGGATCGCGAGACGATGCGCGCGGGACTCGCGGAATTCGCCGCGGGCGAGGAAATGGACCGCTACGACGGGTTCTGGTGGGGGCCGGATTCGCGCACACTGCTGGTGGAATGCTTCGACTCGTCGCCCGAGCCGGTGTGGACGATCAGTGATCCGGCGGATCCGGCGGCGCGCGGCATCCAACACCGTTACCCGCGCGCGCTCACCGAGAACGCCGTGGTCGATCTGTTCGCCGTGCGGCTGGGCGACGACGGCGCGTCGGTGCAGAAGACGGCGATGATCGACTGGGACAATGTGGCTTACGAATACCTGGCCGTGGTGGATTGGCAAGCCGAGCGACCCGTGCTGCGCGTGCTCGACCGCTTGCAGCAGCATGAGCAGATTCTGCGCGTGGCCATGCCAGCGGAGAACGAGTGGGGCGATCTGCGCGCACTCGACGGCAATGTGATGGCGTTGCTGCCGGTGGAGGTGATCGCCGAACACCACAACGACCAGTGGATCGATCTGGTGGGCGGAACGCCGTGCGTGACGCCGTCCGGTTCCGTGGTGTGTTCGGTGAACGACATGGATGCCGACACGAACCGGTTGAGCGTGGATGGACGTGTGTTCACGCCGGCGGGGTGGCAGGTGCGCGAAGTGCTCGATGCGGGCGCCGACGATGTGCTGTGCGTGGTGCAGCGCACGGCCGAACGTGCCGCCGAGGTACCGGAGCAGTGGGCGGATTCCGTTGCCGAGCGCTACCATGACGCGCGCAGTTTCGACATTGTGACCATATCGTACGCCGATGGTTCGGTGCGCGCGGTGAGTAACGAACCGGGCGTGTGGCGTGCGTCCCGCCGCGGAGACGGACTCGTGGTGTGGGGGCGCACCATGGATTCGGCGAAAGCGGTGATGCGCCTGTCATACGGGACTGCGGACGCACGTACGAGCCACGACGTGTGCAATGTCGCCGCCGAACCTGACTTCGTGCCGAACGTGCGCTTCGTTCGACTCGGCGAGCGGAAGCTGTTTACGGCGATCGTGGCGCCGAGTGCGTCGAGCCGGTTCGCGAATGCGAGCGAGCTGCCGGTGCTCATGCATCCGTACGGCGGACCGGGGCACCAGGAGGTGGTCATGAGCCGGGCCGCCTACTTGGACGCGCAATGGTGGGCCGACCAGGGCTACCTTGTGGTGATTGCGGACGGCCGCGGCACGACCGGTCGCGGACCGGTGTGGGACCGCGAGGTGTATTTGAAGATGAAAAGCGTGAGCCTGGCCGATCAGGTGGACGCAGTGCATGCGCTGGTCGGTGCGATCGACGAGCTCAATACGATGGGTGACTCGGCCGAGGGCTGCGAATTCAGCGAGCATGACGATGCTGCGCGACCGTTGCCGAAGCCGGATCTCGAGCGCGTGGCGATGATCGGCTGGTCGTACGGCGGATTCCTCTCCGCGCTCGCGGTGCTCGACGCTCCGGACACGTTCGCCGCAGCCTGCGCGGGCGCGCCCCCGACTGACTGGACGCTGTACGACACCTGCTACACCGAGCGCTTCTTGGGCCTGGACCCGCAGGTGTATGCCGACAACAGCATTGTGCTGGACGCGCCGAAGCTCGTTCGGCCGCTCATGCTGATCCACGGCTTCGCCGACGACAACGTGACGATCGCGCATAGCCTGCGGCTGAGTCAGGCGCTCATGGAGGCCGGTCGCCCACACACCTTCCTGCCGCTCACCGGGATCACGCATATGACGAACGATCCGGATGTGGCGAGGAATCTGCTGATTCTGCAGCGCGACTTCCTGGCCGATGCCCTCGCGAGGTAGGCACGGCCTGCCGTCCTGATTCGAGACTGTTACGGGCCATCCAAGCTCTTACGGGCTAGCCTTTTCTGCTACGGGCTAGGGCAGCACCTTGTATTTCCGGGATGCGGGAATTATGAAACCGCCATTTTTCAACAATCTTATGCCGGGAATATCTCGTGAGTCCTAGCCCGTAGCAGAAAAGGCTAGCCCGTAACGGTTTTGATAGCCCGTAACAGAGATCTTGGCCCGTAACAGATGAATACATGAATACATTCGTAGTGGCCGGGTTTTCGGTCTATTGAACCAGGAAGCTCATGATGAGGATCAGCACGAAGCCGACGATGTCGACGGGGGTGAAGACCGAGCCGGTCCACAGCACCGACGAGATGGTGGCGGTCACCGGCTCGATCGTCGCCAGAAGCGTCGCACGCATTGAGCCGATGCGCACGACGCCCGCCATGAACAGCCAGAACGCGATCACGGTGCCCACGACCACCGTGAAGGCCATGAGCCACCAGCCGCGCGCGTCGAAATGCGGCGCGTTCTCCCACGGTTTGACGAATGGCAGCAATATGAGTCCGGAAATGAGGAAAGTGAGGCCGTTGAAGGTGAGATTGCCGTAGCGGGCGATGAGCCCCACCGGAATGATGGCGAGGCAGGCGCAGGAGAATGCGTCCATGAGACCCCAGAACAGGCCGGGCAGCGGCATCGACAGCGTGCTCAGCTTGCCGCCGGTGGCCAGCAGCCATACGCCCACGAACGCCAGGACGACGCCGATCACCTCGCGTTTCGACGGCCTGCGCTTCGCCCTCACGCACACATAGATGAGCACCATGAGCAGATTCACCGTCTGCAGCACGGTGGCGGTGCCCGCGTTCGTCCAATGGATCGAGAACAGGTAGGCCACCTGCACGAGCGTCACGCAGGTGAGCGCCGCGCCCACGAACTTCGGGTATTCGCGCCAGCTGGTCACCGCCGACCTGAGCGAGTGCGGCGTGCCGATCATGGCGGCCACGAGGAAGATGATCCCCGCGATGATCTCGCGCACGCAGGCGATCCACAGCGGAGCCGCGTGGTATTCCTCCATGAGGATCTTCGACACCGCGCCATTGACGCCCCAGCATGTGCCGCCGATGAGCACGCATGCAATGCCGATGGCCATTTTCCGCGGCGTCTGCTCGAAGGAGGGCTCCTCCTCGTCTTTTCCCGACACCGTCTCCTCGATGAGCACGTCGCGCGCATCAGCCTGCTCGGTGGCCGCCGACCGCGCCAGCATCTCATGGAGTTCCTCCGGCGAATTCACGTTGCATGTGCCGTGGCCGTGCTGTGGATCGCTGTGTTCAGACACCGGGGCTCCTCTCGCTCATCTCTCGCACGCATAGTATCGCGCAGGTCGTGAAATACGGGCCCCGGCGGCGCGCCCCGCCCGAGTTCAGACGAGCACGGTGACCGGCTCGCTCGTTTGCAGGAACGTGAGGATCTCCTTCAGATACGGTGCCATCACGCTGTTCGGCATCGTGAAGATCTCATGCACGGAGCCGGGCACGCGAATCATGCGGATGTCGCCGCCGTCCTTGCCCACGCGTTTGACGAAGCGATTCTGCGCCTTGTTGCGCACCCAGTGGTCGTTGGCCGCCTGGAACAGCAGGATTGGCGTCTCGATGCGCTCGCACATATGCGGGTCCTGCACGGCGATGGACAGGCGGATCGCCTGTCTCACCCACTCGTTCGCCGCGGCCGAGGTCTGGTAATGCGTGTTCGCGATGCGCAGCTTCTTCATCCATTCGAGACGCTGCATGCATGCGCCCTGGTTGTCTTTGATATCGATGAGCGGCGTGAACGCGTGCTGACCCGGTGCCATAGCCTTGCCGCGGCCCAGATCGCAGGCCGCGCCGCAGGCCAGCGCCGCCAGCCAATTCGGCACATGCAGATTCGCTTCGATCATGGGCGACGAGAGCACCGCCTTGTCAACGATGTTGGGGTAGCGCTCGAGCATGGCCGCTGCGATGCCGCCGCCCATCGAATGCGCGAACAGGACGAGCGGCTTCGAGCCCGCCATCGGGCGCGCGATCGTCCGCGCGCATTTCGCGAGATCGGCAACGTAGCGGTGCCATGTGTCGATGTACACAATCTGGTCGTTCCTCACATCGCGCGCGGAATAGCCATGCCCGCGGTGTTCGAGAATGCAGACGGAGAATCCGGCGAGCAGGAAGTACCATGCCATCTCCTTGTATTTGGCCGCGAACTCGGTGAATCCGTGCGAGATGAGCACGGTGCCATGGGTTTGGCGGGAGGCGCCGGGAATCTGCAAGGCATGGAATTTCTCGACGTCGTAGCGTACGACATGCAGCTTGTTCGGAGTGCCGTTCGCCGTGTGCAGCGTGCGCAGTCTGTGCCCATGCCAATCCGAGACGGCCGGGTCCATGTAGCCGTCATGCATGCACGAATCGAGGGCCGGCAGGGCGGTGGCCTCGAGATCCTGCTGGAATTCGTGTTCGTTGATCATCGCGATTTCCATGGGCTGCCTTTCGTCGGGTGAAACTGAAGACCAGCGTAGTCTGCGCGTGATATCACGTGAAATATTCGGCTGCCAGAGTCGAAAACGTGTAGCGCGGTGCGCGTAATCAGGGTGGGGGCGGGGAGGGCGAGCCTAGAATCTGTGGAAGAAATACAGGAATTTTAGGAAAGGAAGCGTCATGGTAGCGCAGAACATCATCATGACTGTCCTCAACGTGATCGTGCTGGTCGCGCTGCTGGTGTTCGGTGTGTATGCGGTGTACAACAACAAGCCGAATTTCGAGCTCACGCCGGCGCATCTCTATGACCAGCAGATGGGGCAGAAATACGGCATCTGGGTATTTATTTGCGTGATCATCAGCTGGCTCGTCACGCTGCCCGGCCTGTTCGGGCCGCTGAGCAACACGTGGAACCAGATTCTGTGGTGGGTCGAGCTCATCTTCAACATCGCCACGCTCGTGTTCTGCGTGCTCGCGTCGTTCTACTACAGCAGGCTGAACACGCGCCCGCACGACTGATCAGCCGTTCCACAGGCCTCCCCCGGGAGGCTTTTTTGTTACGATGTGCTGGGATTCCACGGTGTGACGGGAGGTCGCGATGAGTCCGGAGAAATTGGCGCGGTTTGCGGATTCCTGGAAATACTTCGTGTGCCCGCTGTGCCGTGAAGAGCTACGGCTGGAGGGCACGAGTCTGCATTGCGAACGCGGTCACACCTACGATGTGGCGCGGCAGGGGTACGTGAATCTGGCGCCCGGCGCGCGGCAGTCGGAATACTACAGCCGGGAGTCGTTCGAGAACCGCGGCAGGATTCTCGGTGCCGGCTATTACTCGCATATCGTCGACGCCGTGCTCAGTGCCGTGAGGCGGTATTGCGGGCAGATTGCCGCGCCCATCGATTTCGCGGGTCTGCGCACGCGTTCCGGCGCGCAATTGCGCGGCGCACGCGGGCGTGTGGATCTGCGGGGGAGCGGGCCTCAGATGCGCGCGCCGGTGATACTCGACGTCGGCTGCGGAGAGGGGTTCTACGCGCGCGCCGTGCAGGCGGCGCATCCGGATGCCACGGTGCTCGCGTTCGACATCTCCAAAGACTCCGTGCAGCTGGCGGCGCGCGAGGATGTGGCGTGCGCGGTGAAATGGTTTGTCGGGAACCTGGCTGAACTGCCGGTGCGAGACGGTGCCGTGGACTGCGTGCTCGACGTGTTCTCGCCGGTCAACTACGCGGAATTCACGCGCGTGCTCGGCGGCTCGGGCGTGGTAATCAAGGTGGTGCCCGGCGCGCGGCATGACGGGCAGCTGCGCGAGCTCGCACGCGGGCAACTGCGGCACGGCGACTATTCGAACGAGCAGGTCGTGACGCAGTTCGCCGAGCATTTCGATGTGCTGGAGCGCCGGCTCGTCTCCCAAACCTTCCCGATGCCGGCCGAGGATGTGCTCGCCTTCGCCCGCATGACGCCGTTGCTGTTCAACGTGGACGTGGATTCGCTTGATCTCTCCCGGATTCATGAGCTCACCGTGGAGGCGGAGATCCTCGTGGGAAGCGTGTGCGAATAGATGCGCAGACTGGGTGCGAAACGGCGGATGCGGCGCATCCCAATCAAGCAGATCTACAAGTCGCCGGTGGAATTGCAGAGTTTCGCCGCATACCGGCTGCTCAAGATGATGGTCGTGATCGCCGTGGTCACCGTCGTGGCGTTCGCGTTGCGCATCGTGTTCAACGACCAGGAGCCGTTCTCGCTCGACATCGTGAGCATGCTCCGCGAGCGTTTCGACAGGACCTTCCAGCTTGGCGACGAGACGACGAGCCCGGTGGATTTCATCACCGCCATGTGGGGCGTGGTGGTCACGATCTGCCTTGGCGTCGCCTTCCAGAGCGAGCGGTTCGTGTCGGACAGGGACGCGATCGGCAGCTTCAGCAGTCTGCTCATCTGCTCGGCGCTGGCCACTTCGTTCATCACCGGGTTCTGGATACCGGAGATGTACCACACCAACGGAATCGCCAAGACCGTCATCATCACTGGGGCGGGCGCTCTGCTGATGGGGTGGATTCTCAACTACGGCAGCCAGATCTACATCACCCACCGATCCATGCGGCGCAACGAGCAGGCGCGTGACGCCGATTTGCGCCAGTATGCGAGACTCGAGAACACGCGGCCGGGGTATTGGCGGCTGCTGTGGCGGGCGGTCGCCGTGTGCGTGGCCGATATGGCGTTCTGGTCGGTGCTCTCGTCGGCGACCGGGCAGATCGCACATCTGCGCAGCGGACGGGGGATGGCGCTGCTGCTGGCGTCCTCGCTGCTCTCCACGGGAATCGTCGTGTTGCACGCCTATGTGCGGAATCGGTTCGTCGAATCGATTCCGGACCGTGGCTGGAGCCTCATGGCCTCCTTCGCGCTCGGTCTCTTCTCGCTCGTCGTCATGTGGTATGTGCTGGCGGTGCTGTGGGCGGCGATGGCGCAGGGAGCCGACGGACGACGGTATGTGCTGGCGGTGCTGGGGGCATGGTGCCTGGCGAATCTGCTGTTTGGCCGGGCCGTGTTCGGTTTGCGGGTGCTCCACCCGTTTCGCGGACTGCTCCAGGATGCGCGGTTCACGCAGAAGGCGATGCAATGGCAGCATTATGAGCTGTTCGCGCAGTTTGTGGAATCCAACGCGCTTCCCCGGCATGATGTGAGCGAGTATGGCATGGATCTGCGGCTATTGGTCATTCCGTGGAAGGAGCTGGAGACGGCGCTTGCAGACGGCGTGACGGAACTGGAGCTCGTGCCCGAGTGCGCCTCGCTGTTTTTCCCCGATGCCAGGAAAGACGGCATTCCACTGGTCGCGTTTTCCTCGGATGAGCTCAAAGCGCTGATCCGGTCCAGACGCAAGTCGCGCGACTGGAAGGCCACTCCTGATCTGAACCGCCGCGCATTCCGGGAGCTGGTGCGTTGCCCGGTCCATCTGGATGAGACGATCAACGAGACCCTGTGCCTGTATCTCGCGCTGATATGCGACGATGTCAGATATGTGACCCTGCTGCACGATGCGTAGGCGAATGGGTGGGCCGTGCACATGCGAGCAAGCATGCGAGTATGCGTAAAAGGAGACAGGCAGTGCGCCCAGATGCCTCTTTTTACGCAGAAGGGAAAAGTATTGGGGCTGCGGTTCCGCACAGAACCGCAGCCCCAATAATGGCTACAGATGAAATCAGTTCTTTGCTGAAGACCTCATGAGGAAGAAGGAAACCACTGCGACGACAACGACCGCGCCGATCAGCGACGGGATGATCGCCATGCCCGCGAGCTGTGGTCCCCAGTGACCCAACAGCGCCTCACCGAGTGCAGAACCCACCAGGCCGGCGATGATGTTGCTGATCCATCCCATTGCACCGCTGCGATGGGTGATGGCACCGGCGATTGCACCGATGATTGCTCCGACAATAAGAACCCATAACCAATGCATAATTATTCCTCCTTTGGGTTATATATTCGGATATACGGGATTGTAAAATGCACGGCAGCAAGTCGTGTTTATTTGTGCTATGAGGTGAAATTATGCAGTTTTGAGATAAAACAGCCGCATGAAAATTTGCAGTGTGCTATACGCTTCGCATATCATAAACGAGCGTAAATATTCAGCCTTTATTCATAATGCGCGTCAGCTTGGGCATGAAAAAACGGGGCGCCGGTTGAGCCGGGTCCCGCGAATCCAGATTATTGAGTTCGGCAGATTGCTATGCGCGAACCTTCATGACGATGAAGCTGACGATGGCGACCACAATGACCGCGCCGAGGATGGACGGTACGACCGCCATGCCCCCGAGCGACGGCCCCCAGGAACCGAAGAGTCCCTGACCGAGCGCCGAACCGGCCAAGCCTGCCAGAATGTTGCTGATCCAGCCCATCGAATGCCCGTTGTTGGTGATCGCACCTGCGATCGCTCCGATGACTGCGCCTACAATAAGTGTCCAAATCCAAAACATGGTGTCCATCCTTTCAGTTGTTGATGAACCAATACCTTCACTCTACGGGAGGCGCGACGGCCGCGTATCGCTTTGTGCTGTGGTGATATTCTGTTTTGTTTGGAATTCCGCCGTTTTGAGCGCGCAGTAGGTGCGCGGTGCCCGGCGTTGTCCCTGTGCACAGGTGATGTTCAGGAAGCATGCCTGCTGGTGTGCTACACGCGCAAGCCCCGCGTGTCCGTGCCGTGTGGTTTGCGGGATGTCATTATTCCTTACGGGATAGCGTTATTCCTTACGGGATAGCCGGACTTTTGCAATGCCGCCGATGCCGGCGGTGAAATCTACCCTTTTGCACCATATGAAAAGCTGGAAGTGCCCTACTGATGTCACTTTCGCACAATTTCGCGCAATGTTGTCGATGGCCGATTATCCCGTAACAGATAATGATATCCCGTAACGGATAATGGCGTGTTGTCGGCGAATGGCGGCGTATTTCGCGAGTTTGGTGCCCTTTTGATGCCTTCTATTGATATGCGGCAAAGCAAAACGGCTGATTTCGTCGGAAATCAGCCGTTTCTTGTTGGTGCGAGCGGCGGGACTTGAACCCGCACGAGCATGAGCTCACTGCCACCTGAAGACAGCGCGTCTACCATTCCGCCACGCTCGCAGACAAAGAATTAGATTACACCAATGCTCGCAATAGTGCAATTCGGCGTGTTGCAACACGATCATGGAAACGGGTGCCGGATGCTCGACCTCGCGAACGCCCGGCACCCGCCCGCTGAACATCTGGCGTTCACTCGTCGTGTGCGAGTGCGCGGAACTGGTCGGGGTCGATCACTTTCTTGTGCTCGCGGCCCTCCTTGGCTCCTTCGGCACGCTCGTACGCGTCCACGCGCTTCCAGCCGGCGAAATCGATTGGCCGCACGCCGCGCTCCGCAAGCAGACGGTCGATCGACTCGGGGTCGCGGTCGGGCGCGAGACGTGCGTTCTCCTTGTTCTGTGCGAGGTCTTCGAGCATGGCAGTCACGATCATCAGCGCGTCGGACTTCGTCGAACCGATGAGTCCCACCGGCCCGCGCTTCGCCCAGCCGGTAGCATAGAGGCGTTCGCGCACTTCGCCGTTCTCATGATCCACAGTGATGCGGCCGTCGCCGTTCGCGTTGGCCAAATGCGCGCCGCCCTCGTCGTAGGCGATGCCCGGCACCGATTCCGGCTTGTAGCCGATGGCATGGTACACGGCCTCGACCGGATAGTCGGTGAATTCGCCGGTGCGATGCATCTTGCCGTCCGCGCCGGTCTCGGTGCGCTCCACGCGAATGTCGACCACCTTGCCGTCTTCGCCGAGAATCTCGGTGGGTGCGGAATTGAAGTGGATGTAGTACTTGCGGTCGGCCGGGTTGCCTTCGAAGTCGACGTCGCCGTCGTCTTCCATGTCTTCGGCCATGTCGCGAATCACGAACAGCTCCTCCACCATCTGGCGCGTGAGCTTGTCTTTGCCCGCCTCCTCGATCGTGTCGTCGTCGAGCTCGAAGTCGTCTTCGTCAATGATGAGCTGCACACCGGGCAGCTTCTCCATTTCGCGCAGCTCCTGCACCGAGAACTTCGCCTGCGCGACGCCGCGGCGAATGAACAAGTGGAGTTCCTTCGCCTTGTTGTTCTTGATGCCCTCGTACACGTTGTCGGGAATGTCGGTTTTCGCACGCAGATCGTCGGCGTTGCGCATGAGTTCGCGCGCGACGTCCATCGCCACATTGCCGCCGCCGATCACCGCGACGCGTTCCGCTTCGAGCGGCCATTCGCGCACGCCGGTCGGGTAGCCGTCGTACCACTCCACAAAGCGCGCGGCACCGTACACCCCGTCGAGATCGGCGCCCGGAATTGTGAGCGGCTTGTCTTTGATCGCACCGGTCGCGAACAGAATCGCGTCGTACCGTTCAAGCAGATCCTCGAGCGTCACATCCTTGCCGAACTCGACGTCGGCGTAGAGATGGATGTTCGGATTATCGAGCGTCTTCTCGAGCGCCGATGCAATGAATTTGATCGACGGATGATCCGGCGCCACGCCATAGCGCACGAGGCCGAACGGCACCGGCAGTTTCTCGAACAGATCGATGCGCGCGTCCGTGCCGAGTCCGAGTTCGTCGCCGAGCTTGGCGAGCTGGCGCAGGAAGATGTCGGAGGAGTAGACGCCGGCCGGGCCCGCGCCGATAACAGCAATACGAAGTTCAGAATCTTGAGTCACGAGAATAGATTAGCCCACACTCGCGAATCTGTGAAGAGCCGCGCACTTGATTTGTCTTGCTAGGGAAGGGCTAGTGGGGCAAACCAAGCACAGCCTACTTGATTCATCTCAAAATCGCGTTGCCGGTGATATGAACCAAGTAGTGCCCGCATAAGAGGTCTCGCGGAGATGGAATCTGCGGAAGAAAACAAGTGCCGACTACTTGATTTGTTTCACTGCCGGAAGTGGAATGAGACAAACCAGTGCGAATAGTGTCAGGTTCGTCGCACTGAGGGGAGACTGGTGTGACAAACCCGTGCAGATAGTGCCGTGTTCGTCACGCTGAGAGGAGGGCTAGTGCGACAAACCCGGCACTGCGTACTTGATTTGTCTCGCAGATTCCCCAGATTGAAACAAATCAAGTACGGATGCCAGCATGACTCGCTTACTTGCGGTTGAACAGCGCCGTCAGTGCCCACAGAATGGAGACGACGTCGATCGCCTCCTGCAGGAACGCGCCGACGACCACGGGGATCAGGTTGAACGCGGCGCACACCATGCCCACGATCGCAAGCGCGATGCCGATGAGCACGGCCTGCAGCATGCGCTGTTTGGTCTGCCGGGCGATCTTCACGCCGAGCGGCACGGCGCCGATGTCGTCGTTCATGATCACCACTTCGGCGCTTTCCGAGGCGGCCGTGGACGTGCCGTCGGTCATTGCCATGCCGATGTCGGCGACCGCGAGCACCGGCGAATCGTTCACGCCGTCGCCCACCATCATCGTCACATCGCGGTGGATCGGCTCACCGAGCAGCTTCGCCAGGAACCGCTCCCAGCCAGACTTGCGGCCGGTCTTCTCGGCGGCCGCGGCCTCGCGCACGGCATTCACCTTGTCTTGCGGCAGCAGTTCATAGCGCACGTCGGTGATGCCCACCTCGTTCGCGATGATCATGGCAGACGCCTTCTTGTCGCCGGTGAGCATCGTCTCTTCCTTCACGCCGAGCTCGCGCAGTTCTGCGATCGCCTGCTTCGCGTCGTACCGCGGCACGTCGCGCAGCACGATGCGCGCGGCGAGCTTGCCGTCGATGGCGATGTACGTGGCCATCTCGTCGGGTTCGAGTTTGGTGGGCCACAGTTTGGCGGCGTCGCGGTCCGCTTGTTCCATCGCCTTCTCGTTGCGTGCCTCTTCCTGCGCAGTGTGCACTTCCTGCGATGCGATGGACTGCTCGGTCACGAAGGCGAAACGCCCCACCTCCACCTTGTGGCCGTCCACCGTGCCGGTGACGCCCTTGCCTGGCGTCTCGGTGACGTTGCCCACTACAGGGTAGTTCTCGTTGGGGTTCGGCAGTTCGCGCTGGCCGGTGTTCAGATTCCCGTCATTCGCCGTTTTCCCGCTCGAACTCGGCAGTCTGTGCAAGCGTGCCATCGCCTCCTTGCCGGCGGCGACGATTCCCTTGGCGAGCACGTGCACCGAGAATCCCTCCACCATGCCGGCGAGCATGAGGATCTCGTCTTCGGAGATGTTCGCAGGCATGTCCTTGGCCTTTTCGACGCGCACCACCTGCGGCTGCTTGACGGTGAGCGTGCCCGTCTTGTCGAAGAACACATGCGTGACGCGACCCAGATTCTCCAGCACATCCTGAGATTTGATGAGAATCTTCTGCTTGGCGAGACGTGCGGTGCCGGCGACGTATGCGACCGGCGCTGCGATGAGCAGCGGGCATGGCGTGGCGAGCACGAGCACCTGGGCGAAGCGCAGTCCGGTGCCCGAGACGATCCACGCGACGATTGCAATCGCGAATGAGATGATGGTGAACGGCACGGCGAGCATGTCGGCGGTGCGCACCACGGCGGCGCGCGATTCCTCCGCGGACGAGACGAGTTTCAGGATCTGCTGGTACTGCGAATCCGCGGCAAGCGAGGTGGTGCGCAGCATCATCGTGGTTGAGCCATTGATGGAGCCCGAGAGCACCTTCGCGCCGGCGAACAGGGTGCGCGGCACCGGCTCGCCGTTGATGTTGCTCAGGTCGACGCTTGCGGTGCCGGAGAGCAGCTGGCCGTCGACGGGGACGATTTCGCCGGGCAGCACGATGAGCACCGAACCGAGATTGACGTCGTTCACCGGGACCGTGTCGAAATGACCGTTCCCCATATTGATCGGCTTGCCTTCGCGCTGTGCCTGCTCGACGGCCTGCTGCACCTTGCGGAAGCCTTCCTCGGTCATTTCCGTGTCGCCGCCGTCCGTTGTACCGGGCAGCGTGACCACATGCGCCTGCTGCGGTGCCGCCTTGATGAGCGCAGTGAGATTGCCGCGCGCCTTGTTCTGCGCGTACGATTCGATCGCCTCGCCGGAGGCCACCATGAGCACCACTGCCCACGACGCCCAGTATTGCTGCACGCAGACGGTGGAGATGAGCGCGACGATGGCGAGCAGATCGACGCCGACATGGCCGTGCCTAATGCTTTCGATCATCTCGCGGATGCTTGTGTAGATGGTCCATGCCACGAACAGGATGATGATCCATTCGCCCACACCCGGGTCAAATGCGGGGTGAATGTGGCCCCACGGGCGCCATTGTGGAATGAGGGCCAGCGGTATGGCCGCCAGAATGGTGAGAGGAAGGAGCGGAACTTCCTTGCAAAGATCGATGATTTTCTTCATCGCATCTCCTTACGTCGGTATCGTCTTCCACACCTGCCTGCCGTTGCGCATGCGGGTGAGGAAAGCTAGCTTCACGCCTTGTTAGCCCATCGAACACGGCGCCCGGCTTGGCGCGCTTACGACACACGGCGTAAAAAGATTGCTGCATATTCAGTTGTATTCGCGCGTTTGCCGCGCATGGGTTCTCACTATAGCAAAACGCGCCCACTGGTGTGTTCCCGGTACAGGTGATATGGCAAGAGGGTCTGCAGATCGCTCTGCAGACCCTCTTGCCGAACCGGTCAACTCAGGTGTTTACCACATGCCGAACGGATCGATGAGTCCGTCGTTGTTGCGGTTGCGATTGTTGTTGTCGCTGTTGCCATCGTTGTTATTGTTATTGTCGTTGTTCTGGTTCTGGTCGTTCTGGCTGTTGTTGTTCTGGTTGTTCTGGCTGTCGCTGCGGTTGTTGCCGTTCACCGCCGCCTCGGCCTGGTCGAAGGTCACGTTGAGTTCCATCGTGTGACCGTCGCGCACCACGGTGAGTTTCGCGGTGGACCCCATTGCCGCGGCACGTACGAATCCGAGCAGCGAGTAGTTGTTGTTCACGGCGAGGCCGTTGAAGCCCACGATCGTGTCGCCGGTCTTCACGCCGGCCTTGGCTGCCGGGCTGTTCGCGACGACCGACTTGACCACGGCGCCACCGCGGGTCACGCCGTCCGCCTCCACCGTGGCGCTCTGGATCGTGACGCCGAGCGCCACATGTTCCACCTTGCCGTTCTTGATGATCTCGTCGGAGACCCGCTTCACCAGATTCGCCGGGATTGCGAAGCCGATGCCGATGGAGCCGGCGGTCTGGGTGCTCGAAGCGGTGGAGGCGATCGACGAGTTGATGCCGATCACCTGGCCGGCCGCATTGAAGGTGGGGCCGCCCGAATTGCCCGGGTTGATCGCGGCGTCGATCTGCACGGCGTTGGTGACGATGGCGTTGTTGTTCTCTTCGTCCATCACGGTGACGGGTCGGTTCAGCGCGGAGACGATGCCGGTGGTCACGGTGCCGTCGTAGCCGAGCGGATTGCCGATGGCCATGACCGGCTCACCCGGCGTCAGGCTGTCGGAATTCGCGAATGTGATGGGCGTCAGGTCTTTCGGCGGATTGTCGAGCTTGATCACGGCGAGATCGGTCGTGGAATCGGTGCCCACCACCTTCGCGCTGTAGATATCGCCGTTGTCGAGCGTCACCTGAATCTGCTTGGCGCCGGAGACCACGTGGTTGTTCGTCACAATATGACCCTCTTTGTCGAGGATCGCGCCGGAGCCCTTGGCTTCGCCCTGGTCCACGACGGTCTGGATCGACACGACCGACTTCGACACATTCGCGGAGACTCCGGCCCAGTTCGGTGCCTCGCCGCCTTCCACCGGGGCCGATCCGGAGCCGTGGCTGTTCGATGACAGGCTGCTCAGCGAACTTGACGTGGGGATTTTCACCCAGCCGTTGGTGAGCGCCGCATAGCCGACGCCCAGGCAGATCGCCGCCGCAACGAGTGCCGCGACCACCGCGACAATGATGTTGCTCGGCGTGCGTGCCGGTTGCCCCTGCTGTGGGCTGCCCGGCCCGAACGGCGACTGTGTCGGGCCGTTCGGATTGCCCGGACCTGCCGGCGTGCCGTTGCTGGGCGTGAACGGATTGCCCGTTGGCACACCGTACGGATTGCGGTTCTGCGCATTCGGTGCGCCCTGTGGCGCGTTCTGCTGGTTCTGGTCCACGCGCACGCCATATGGCATGTTCTGCGGATTGTTCTGCGTCTGGTACGGTAGTCCGGACTGCTGTGCGTTCGGCGCACCCTGCTGCGGGGGCGTCGGGATGCGCGTCGTCTCCTGCTGGGACGTCGGCGCATACGCACCGTATTGCGGTGCCAAGCGGTACGGTTCCGGTTTGCGGGTCTCGTCCACCGAAGTCGAGTCGTTCTTCTCGCCTTGCTCGGTGGCGGAACCGGAAACCGGCGTCAGCACGGAGGTCGGCTGTTCGTCTGCAGGCGCGGCAGGTGCGGCAGGTGCTGTGTTCGAATCTTCGGTGTTCGCGCCAATGTTGGCGTCGGTGTGGTGCTCGTCGGAGCCTGCGTTCTGGTCCGGCGTGCCGGTAGGCCAATTGTTGTTGTCGTCAGCCATCGACTCTCCCTATATGTCTCCTCATGATCGCGCTCGGGCAATCTATTCTTGTGATAGTACTCAGTTAAGCCACGTCTTCTTGAAGTTTCCTGAATGTCCACTGAAAACTGAATTGTTCTTTCGAAAAAGAATCTTTGGAATTCACGAGACCGCATTTTCCGCTACGCTTGCAGTGTGCAGACCGATTTCTCCGCCGTCGTGTTCGACTATTTCGACGTGCTCGTGGACTGGCGCCCGCGTCGCGTGGTGGGCGCGTTCTACCCGCCCGGCGTCACCGACATGTTCTTCGACGACCATGACCCGCACGGCTACGAATTCTGCCGTGCGCGCGCCGTCGCCGGTGTGCCGGATGGCAAGATTCTCGACGACTACACCCGCGAGCACGGTCCCGCGGTCGGCTGGATTCTGCGCCTGCTGCTGCAGCATCGCGCGCTTGGATTCTACGATATGCCCGTCGGCATGCCCACATTGCTTCGCGAGCTGCGGGCCGCCGGCGTGCGCATGGTCGGCCTGGCGAGCTGCTCGGAGACCGCGGTCGAGCAGATGCAGGTGAAATACCCGTGGCTCGGCCTGCTCGACGGCACAATGGTCTCCGCGCGCGAATGCATTGCCAAACCGGAGTCTGCGCTGTTCGAACGCGCGATTCGCGCCTTCCATCTCGACCCCGCGCACACGCTGTTCGTCGAGAACAACGCCGCCAACACCGCCGCCGCATGCGAACTCGGATTGCATGCCGTGCGTTTCGAATCCGCCGAGCAGATTCGCGCGCTGCTGCTCCCGGTCTCATAAGTGCCGTCAGTGCCGATCGCCCCCCCCAACTCGGTCGTGCGGTGCGCTCCATTGGCTCATCTGTGTGCTGCTGCGAAATCTGGCCGATGAGGAGGACTCTCCATTGGCTGGTGTATGCCGATGCGCCCAAAGTAGCCAATGAGGAGACCAGATTGCGTGCGGCCGCCCGGTTCGGATGCGTTCCGTTGGCCGGTTTGTTCCTATCTGCGAAGAACGGCCACTGTGGCGCGTCACTCGGCGGCTATTCCATGACGATATGCGAAAAATGGACGATAGAGCGAGACGAATGTGCCGAATCTTCAATGGAAGAGATTTTCAGTCTCCGTTTTTTGGCTGATTTGTTCTTTAGATGCGGATAGTGGCCGTTGGAGGGTGCGATTCAGCGGCCACTCCGTGCTCGCTTGCGAAGAATGGCCGTTCGGGTAGCCATGCTGTTCACGCGGACAACCGCACGCCTTAGAATTGCGCACATGACAGCGAATACAGAGAGCATTGTGCAGGCACCGGCCCCGCAGCTGGTGGAGCATCCGCGCGGCGCGGAACCGGGCAAACCCGGTGACCGCAGCGCCTTCCGTTTTGAACAGACCACGCGACTGCCGGATTCCCCGAACGGCAAGGGCAAAGGCGGCGCCCGCTATGGCCGCACCGGCATTCTGCACACGCCACACGGCGACATCAAGACGCCGGCATTCGTGCCGGTGGCCACGCAAGGTGCAATGAAGGCCGTGCTGCCGGAATCGATGACCCAGCTCGGCGCACAGTGTCTGCTGTCGAACGCGTTCCACCTGTACGAGCGCCCCGGTGAGGACGTGCTTGACGAGGCGGGCGGTCTCGCGAAGTTCATGAACTGGAACGGCCCGACTTTCACCGACTCCGGTGGATTCCAGGTGCTTTCGCTCGGCGCAGGCTTCAAGAAGACGTTGGCGATGGATGTGAAGGGCATGAAGTCCGACGACGTGATTGCCGAAGGCAAGGAGCGCATGGCGTTCGTGGACGAGGACGGCGTCACGTTCAAGTCGCCGCTCAACGGCTCGCTGCACCGCTTCTCCGCCGAGATTTCGATGAACATCCAGCACAAGCTCGGCGCCGACATCATGTTCGCGTTCGACGAGCTCACGACGCTCATGAACACGCGCCGCTACCAGGAGAACTCGGTTGAGCGCACCTATCGCTGGGCACAGCGTTGCGTCGCCGAGCATGAGCGGCTCACGCAGTCACGCCTCGGCAAGCCGTACCAGGCACTCTATGGTGTGGTGCAGGGTGCGAACTACGAGGATTTGCGCCGGCATGCGGCCTCGCAGATTGCCTCGCTCGACTTCGACGGCGTCGGCATAGGCGGCGCGATGGAGAAGCGGATCATCGGCGACATCTGCGCGTGGATCTGCGACGAGATGCCCGAAAGCCGGCCCCGGCACGTGCTCGGCATCGCCGCGGTGGACGACATCTTCGCCTGCGTGGAGAACGGCGGCGACACCTTCGATTGCGTGGCGCCGGCGCGTTGCGGGCGTAACGGCGCGATCTTCACGCGCGGCGGCCGTTACAACATCAAACGCGCGCAGTACAAGCACGATTTCGGTCCGCTCGAGGAGGGCTGCCAGTGCTACACGTGCACGCACTACACGCGTGCCTATGTGGACCACCTGCTGCGTGCGCACGAGATGAACGGGTTCACGCTTGCCACAATCCACAACGAGTACTTCTTCGTGCATTTGCTCGACGACATCCGCGCCTCGATCGACGGCGGCTATTTCGACGAGTTCCGCGACGAGACGCTCGCGCGTTTCTACGCGAACGGCTCGCGCGGCTGAGTGTATATCGCAAGCGATATGGGAAACGGCTGATTTCGTTGGAAATCAGCCGTTTTCAGTGGAGCGGATGACGGGAGTCGAACCCGCCTTTAAAGCTTGGGAAGCTTTCGTTCTACCGATGAACTACATCCGCAATGCGTGCCCGCGGCGACGCACGTTCGACAGTCTACCATAGATGCGGCATAAGCGCGCGCCGCGTTCGCAGGGGCGTCCACAACCATGCAGGCTCAGTGCTGGCGGTACTGCGAATACTGAGCGTAGCCCGCAACCTGCGGCGAAGCGGCGCCGGGAGCAATCTGCCCCATGTCGACGGCCATCTGGTTCAGGCGCGCGATGCGGTCTTCGGTCGGCGGGTGCGTGGAGAACAATCTGGACATGTCGGCACCGCGGAACGGCGACTCGATCATCATGGCGGCGGTGGAGGTGTCGGTGCTCGTCTTCGGTAGCGGATTCTGGTCGACGCCGGCCGAGATCTTCTGCAGCGCGGAGGCGAGCGCGAGCGGGTCGCCGGTGAGTTCGCTGCCGTCTTCGTCGGCGTCGTATTCGCGGGTGCGCGAGATTGCCATCTGGATGAGCGAGGCGGCGATCGGCGCAAGCACGGCGGAGAGCACGATGCCGATGAGTCCGGGAAGTCCGGCACCGTTGTCGCGGTCGCGGTTCGAGCTCGACGAATTGCCTATGTACATCATCGAATACCCGAGATAGGTGAGCACGGTGGCCATGGCGCCGGCAATCGCCGACGTGCGGATGTCGCGGTTGTACACATGCATGAGCTCGTGCCCGAGCACGCCGCGAATCTCACGTTCGTCGAGAATGCGCAGAATGCCCTGCGTGCAGCAGACGGCGGCGTGGTTCTCGTTGCGGCCGGTGGCGAAGGCGTTCGGCGTCTCGGTGGGTGCGATGTAGATGCGCGGCATCGGCTTGCCCGCACGCTGCGACAGTTCGCGCACGATGCGGTAGAGCTCGGGCGCCTGCTGTTCCGTTACCGGCTGCGCGTGCATCGACGCGATTGCGAGCTTGTCGGAGAACCAGTACGAGATGAACGACGTGCCGACGCCGATGGCCAAGTAGATGCCGAGCGTGGACGTGCGCGCGCCGGTGACCCACCAGATGAGCATGATGATCGCCCACATGATCGCGAACAGTGCAGCCGTTTTCAGGCCATTGTAATGGTTGTGCAAGTGCAGTTTGCCAGTCATAGAGCCTAGTGTACGGCAAATGCGAGCGGTGGGCGGGTGAATTCGCGCATCAGGACAGAATATTGTGGAGCGTGCCAGCGAGATCGGCGAGCAGATCGCCCCGGCCGCACGCGTTGCTCATGATGGCGATCACATAGCCCGGCTTGTCGTCGGCGCCTGCGCCCGGCAGCACGATGCCGGCGTCGTTGAGCGCATAATAGTCGCCCTCGCCGTTGATCCAGCCGGCCTTGCTCAGCACCACCGTGCCGTCCGGATTCGCGGAACCGTTGAGCTCGTTGGCACCGCCCGCGGTGAGCGATGGGTCGAGCTCGGCACCACGGCTGTTGCCGCCACCGTGTGCGGCGTCGATCGACGAATTGAGCGAATGTTGCATACTCGAGGCGAGCCATTCGCGTGCCGATGCGCTCGCCGTCTCACCCGCGTTCGGTTCGCCCTCGGCATCGGCGAACAGGTATCCGTACGTCTTCACCCACATCTTCGCGAGTTCCACCGCGCTCACATCCGGGTACTGGAATCCGCGCATGCGTTCCGGATTCTCCACTACGCCTTCGCTCCACGGGATGATCGCACTGTTCAGATGCGCGTTCCACAGCGCATCGTACCCGTCGTTGTCGGAATACCGCAGCACGCCCGCAATATGGTCCGCGTTGATCTGCGCGGACAGCGTGCTCCCGCTTGCCGTCTCATCCAGATTCACTGCGCCCTCCTGCAGCAGCGACACGATGTACGGCGCCTTGATCGACGACGCCGGGTACCGCGCCACGCCGCCGTTCGCCGCGATCACGCCGCCGGAACCGAGGTCGGCGACGGCGAACGAGACCTGCGCACCGACGTCGGTGAACGCCTGCAGATTCTGCTCAATCTGCTCGCGTTGATCACTGCTGAGTGAGATGGCGACGGTGTCGAGTGCTGAGCTGTCGTCCACCGCGCTCAGATTGTCGAGCGCGGTCGCGGTCATCTGCGAGACCGAAACCGTGGGCGTCGCCTCATGCAGACCAGCCGCCTTGATGGCCTCGTCGGTGAGTGGCACCGGCAGCTGCGGTGCCTCGATCTCGGTGACGGGAGCCGGAGGGATGGCCTGGGTATTGCGCCTGAGGTCGACGATGTTGACTCCCACGCCCAGGCAGATCACGGCAATCACCGTGAGCAATGCGGTGAAGACGACGGTGAGCACGCGTTTCCAATGGGCGAGCGAACGTTCCCAATTGAGGACTGCGGAGGCGATGCGCGTGCGTGGTCGGTCCGTTCGCGTCGGCTTGCCTGGGCGTGCGAACAAGCGCATATCTCGCCTCACTTGTCTGCGCATGCCTGCGCGGTTGGAAGGGAGTGGGAATCTGCAACCCATACTCGCATACCGGCATGCATATTGGGCGAATTCGTCCAACATTTCACAATATTCGACCGGCAGCTGCAGGGCGCGCGCGGATTACTCTGGAGGTATGTGCGCACATTATCTGGGATTGACAATGGCGGAGGTGGGCAGACTCGTCGACGAGCTCACTGCGGCGGAGCCTACCGCCGGCGAGTTCGCAGGCGTCGGCGTGGAGGCGTACCCGAAATCGGTCGTGCCGATCATCGTGCCCGCGTTCGACACGGCAGTGGGTGCACCGGAACTGGTGAATGGGAGTCTGCGAACGGCGGAGGCGCAATGGGGATTCGAGCAGCAGTGGACACCGCAGCCTGTGTTCAATACGCGCATCGAGAGCGCGGACAAGCCGATGTGGCGCGCGCCGATGGAACACGACCGCTGCGTGATCGCCTGCCGCTGGTTCTATGAATCGCACGGCAGCGAGATGGCGGTGAGTGCGCGCACCGGCAGGCAGATCAAACAACAGTATGTGTTCCGCATGCCCGACGAACCGGTCATGCTGATCGGCGGCGTGCGTCGCGGCTCGCAGTTCTCAATGGTCACCACGCAGGCGAACGCCGACATGAAGCCGATTCACCCGCGCATGCCACTCATTGTGCGGCAAGGTGAGCTCGATCTGTGGCTCGGGCCGGATTACCGCGCGCTCGCCGATCGTTCGGACATTCCGCTCGAATCGAAGCCGGTGCACTGAGCGGGCATGTGGCCGCCACGGATATGCCCGTGTGGTTGTCGGTTGCGAATCTTATTTTGTTAAGTCAGTAGATTTACGCGCAGACACAGGTGAGGTGCACGTATGACAGGCGCGACGAACATGGCGACGCGGGGCGACCGCGGCGGAAAACAAGGCAGAACCGGCGGCAACGGCTTGGGATTGTTCGCGCTCGCAGCCGGCGCGTTCGTGCTCGGTGCCGCGGAATTCGTGATGATGGGCATACTGCCGCAAACCGCGCAGACCCTGCAGGTGAGCATTCCGACGGCAGGGCACTTCATCTCGGCATACGCGATCGGCGTGTGCGTGGGCACACTGATGCTCGTGTTCGGCCGCAGAATCCCACCGCGCACATTGATCGTCATGTTCATGGTCATCGCCTGCGCGGGCAACGCCTTGAGCGCCATGGCCGTGAACGCGCCGATGCTCGTGGGTGCCCGCTTCCTCGCCGGTCTGCCGCATGGCGCCTTTTTCGGCACAGCTACGCTGATCGCCAAGCTGCTCGCTCGCAAGGGCAAGGAGGCGCGTGCTGTGGCATCCATGGTCACCGGGCAGACCGTGGCGAACATGCTCGGTGTGCCAGCCGGTACGCTGCTCGCCGAGCATATGTCGTGGCGACTGGCGTTTGTGGCGCTCGCCGCGTGCGCTGCAGTGACCGCCGTGCTCGCACGCGCATGGATCCCATCTGTGGCACCTGTGCGTGACGCGGGTCTGCGCGGGCAATTCAGATTCCTCCGCCAACCGGGCCCCTGGATGGTGCTCATCGCTGTTTTCGTCGGGAACACAGGTATTTTCTGCTGGTGGAGCTATGTGAGCCCATGGCTGCAGAAGGTGGGCGGATGGCCGAACAACACGATCTCCGCGCTGATGATGCTCGCCGGATTCGGCATGGTCGTGGGCGGATTGATCGGCGGCCGCATCGCAGACCGCTGGGTGCCCGGCGGCACTTCGGCGCTTGGCCAGTGTATCGCCTGTCTCGGCTTGCTCGCCGTGTTCCTCGTGCCCGGCTCGCGCTGGAGCACGGCGCTGTTCGCTTTTGTGATTTCGTTCGCACTGTTCTTCGTTTCAGCGCCGCAACAGCTGCTCATGGCGGAGGCCGGCAAGGGCGGCGGCGAGCTCATAGGCGGGGCCACTGTGCAGATCGCCTTCAACTTCGGCAATGCCGTCGGCTCGATGGTGGGTGGTGGCGTGCTGGACGCCTCGCATATGAACTACCATTACCCCGCGTTGAGCGGAGTCCCGTTCGCCGCGTTCGCCGTGTTGCTGCTCGCGTTCTATTCGGTGCGGTACGAGCGGTGCGGTCGCGACGTGGATTCGCTGCGTGCCTGAGCGAGGGTCTGCTGTTGTGTGCGGTAATCTGCGGGCAGATTGCGAAACCGAGGGCATGTGATCACAGCTTGGCGGCGAGTGCGCGCGCCTCGCTTGCATTGCGGGCCATGCCCATGTAATCCATACCGTACAGGCCGGCGAAGCGGTTGATGGTGTATTCGCCGCGCTCGTACATCTGCTGCGTGGGCGCGCCGCCCTGGAACAGGAAGAAGAGGCGTTTGCCGGCGAGGTCGTCGGAAGAGACCGGGCCGTAGCAGCGATCGAGCAGGCAGCGCGTCATGCCGCTCATGTCATGCCAGTACACGGGCGAGCCGATCACAATCGTCTCGGCCGCCTTCATCGCCTCCAGCACCTCATCGAACTGGTCGTCGGCGAAGTGGGTGCCGTAGTCGTACACCTTGAGCGAGGCGAGATCGATCTGCGTGAAATCGCGACCCTCGAGGAACGCGTGGCCAAGGTGCGTGGTGTTACCGCCGATCTCGACGCCATTGATGAGCAGAATGCCCATGGAATCTCCTTGTGCTGTGTTACGTGGTGTCTGTGCGAATACTGTATGCGCGCACTGCCGGTAGCGACTCCCCACAGTGCGGACTACCATATGCCGAACACGCATGACCATGCTGCCGATTGGAGTGATGCCATATGACCATGCGAAATCTGCGGCGCTGGAGCGCGTGGCTGTTCGCCCGCGATCCGCAGATCATGGGCTGGCTGTTCGAACAGCGGTAGCGCTTTGATGTGAGTGACGATTGCCGTTTCAGAACAGGTCGTCATGCGAGCCTGTGCGTGTCAACACCAATTGGAGCTCGTGCTTTTCTATACGGTAGATGAGCAGCCAATCGCCCTCGATATGTATTTCGCGGTATCCGCGCCAGTTCCCAACGAGTGGATGGTCTTTGTATTTGGTGCCAAGCAGCTTCGTGTCCTGCGCCATCATTGCGTCGACGGCGTCTTGCAACTTCTTCGGGTCGTAGTGCTTCTTCAGCAGCGACTTGAAGTCCTTTTTGAACTGAGTGGTGCGAAATACGGTGCTAAGCATCCATCAGGTCTTTCATCAGACTCTCGGAACTAGTGAAGGACCTGCCTTCGTGTGCTTCCGTCTGCCGACGTGCCTCAATGTTCTCCGGTTGTTCGCGGGTGATCTTGAACGGCATGCCGTTGTCGCGAATGGATTGGCGCAGGAAGACGTTGAGGGCGGTGGAAAGGTCCATGCCCATCGATTCATAGAGTGCCTTGGCCTCTTCCTTGACTTTCGGGTCGGTACGAAAGCTCACGGTCGCTGTCTCGCTCATGCGAACTCCTATGGTCTTCAGGCTAATGAAATAGATATCTGCCATTGTATAACTTCTGTAATGCATTGTCTATACAATGGCAGATGTCAATTTCGTATCATTGCCCGAGGATGCGCATCTCCATTTGCAATAGCGAACGCTTCATCTCCACGCCATAGGCATAGCCGACGAGATTGCCGTTCGCGCCGACCACGCGGTGGCAAGGCACGATGAACGGAATCGGGTTGCGGTTGTTCGCCGAGCCGACCGCGCGCACGGCCTTCGGGTGTCCCACCGCCTCGGCGATCTGCGCGTAGGTGCGCGTCTCGCCGTACGGAATCTGCAGCAATGCGCGCCACACGGCCTGCTGGAACGGTGTGCCGTACGTGAATGCGATCGGCACGGTGAATCGCTGTAGCTCGCCGGCGAAGTACTGTTCGAGCTCACGGAACGTCTCGTCGGTGAGCCCGGTCGTCTCGCCTGCGCCGTCGGCGTCGTAGTCCGCCTGCGGAATGATGCGCAGCCGAACAACGGCGTCATCTTGCCAGTCCACGCGCACCGGTCCGTATTCACTCACATATGTTGCAAACCCCTGCATCTGTGCCTCCTCCTCGATGACTGTACATTGCCTTGATTATAGGAGGTCAGATTTGGGTTGGTGAGAGACAGCGCCGAATGCTCACCGATTCTGCGTAATGTCGCGCGTAATGTCGCGTTTGCGCAAGGCGCGCATATATTGGCCATGTGTGTTTGTACACGCACGGCTGATATGTATGGTGGCGACTGCGCGATGGGGTGCATCGGGGACGGAGGTATGCGCCTGGTGGGGTAGATTGGGTGTATGGGTCGGGAGCGGCAGTCGCAAGAAACGGCACGGGGTAATGGTTTCCACCGTGTACGCGTCATCATCATCGCCTGCGTGGTGGTAATCGGTCTGTTGGCCGGCGTCGCAGTGCGTCTGTCCACATGGTGGCACGCTTACAGGGTGCCATCGATGACGGGGCAGACGATTGCGCGCGTGTCTGCGGACAGTTCGGTGACCGATGACATGTCGCAATGGTACAGCCAGTGGAAGGGCAGGCAGCAGGAAATCGGCGTTGCGCCGCAGTATCAGTTGAGCTCGGTGCGGATTCGCACCGTGCAGCGATTGCCGAATATCGCGTCGCGGTATGACCAATCCGATGGGCGGAACATCTACGTGCAGCTGGACGCGACGGTGCGCCCGCGGTTTGCATCGATCCAGCGCATCACCGACGTGCATGGATGCCAGACGTACGCCGTGGAGTCGGGGATCAACGAATCGTGTGTGTTCGCATTGGAGCCGCGTCAGGACGGTTACCGCATCGCGCAGGTGATGGAGCCCATCATGTATCAGCGGTTGGCGTATCCGGAGCAGTTCGAGAAGACGGAGCCGGATCCCACGGCTCCGGTGCTCGACGGCCGCAACGGGTATCGTCTGTCCAAAGAGAAGCTGGAGGTGACCTACGACGGCGGGACGACGTGGCATGAGGTGCCCGACGGCGTCGCGCGCATCGTGGGCGGCATTAACGCGAACACCATGCTATGGCTCGAGCCGTCGAGGTATGTGATCACGCCACAGTTCACGGCGTTCGTAGGGTACGACGAGGGCACGCATACGGCGCAACTCCTCTATTCATGGGACGCCAGTTCGACGTGGCTCACATCCGCATTGGGGCACGGTGTACAGGCCCCCTCCTACATCTCCGTGGTCGGCGACCGCATCGGGGTGGCATATGGGTATGGCGACACGCTTGGCTCGGTCGGGTATGCGATGGTCGCGGGCACGTTGCCCGAACTGCGCGCGGATGCGGAGGCCGTGTGGCGGCAGATTCCGCTGTATATGCAATATCCGTCCGATCTGACGATGGCGGGATGGGTCAATGACACCACGGTGATTGTCGGGCAGGCCGGATCGCTGCATGTCTCGTCGGATTCAGGGGCCACATGGCGTGAACTGGGAATACCCAAGGAACCTGGTTTGGAGGGCAAGCTGGGGTATTACCCATTTGATACGCCGACGCATGTATGGGTGGAGGATGGCACGGCCTATCTCGCAATGGGTCAGGGAGAAGATGCCGATTATGCGCCGAATGGCACAGTCGTGGAGGCGGTGTTCTCGTACGATCCGGCCACGGATGCGTGCACCTTCATCAGGCAACAGCCCGCCCCCACGCCAATGCCTGCAGGTTGAACGCCGCTCCTTACTTCGCTTTGTCGGCCTCCTCGACGATGCGCAGGGCGTTCAGCGTGCGCGGGTAGCCGATGTAGGGCAGATTCTGCAGTACCACTGTGCGCAGGAAGTCGGCAGTGTTGCCGAGGGCGATGTTCGCCTTCGTGTGGGCGAGCAGCTGCGGTTCCACGCTGCCCTGTGCCGCGAGATAGCAGAACGTGATCATCTCGCGCTGCAGATTGGTGAGCCCGGTGCGCGTGTAGTAGTCGCCGAAGCAGTTGTCTGCAAGCCAATAGTTCACCTTGCTGCGCTCGTAGCTCTTGTCCATGCCCTCGCCGAACAGCTCGACCTGTTTGGCATTGCCGGCCGCGAGGCGGTTCTCCATGGTTGTGGTGGTCTGGTCGGGCAACGGCAGGGCCACTCCTCGCGCTTCGAGCACCTCGTTCGTGATGGTGAGGAACGGGCGCACACGACCGATGCCGAGGTAGTCGACGGCCTGGTACACGACCTCCTTCGCTTGCACCGGCGTCAGCCCGGCGTCGAGCGCGCGCCCGAGCTGAATGCGGAACTCATCCGCGCCCTGGCAGCCGAGCAGCGTGGCCAGAATGGCCAGGTAGCGCGTGGCCGGTTCAAGCTCCGTTTCGGGGTCTTGCGCGACCTCCACGTCGGCGAAATGTAGCATGCGCTCGGCGAACTGCGGGTCGGTCTCTTTCAGTCGTTCATTCGGTTGTTCGGTTGTGCCAGTCATTCCAGACTTCTTTGCGTATTGTCTCACTTGAGCGAGCGGTAGAATGCCTCGTCCACCGGTTCGAGCCACTCGTTGCTCTTGCCCTCGCCCGGCACGTCGATGGCGATGTGCGAGAACCAGCTGCCGGGGGCCGCGCCGTGCCAATGCTTCGTGTTCGCCGGAATGTGCACGACGGTGCCCGGCGTCATCGTGATTGGGTCCTGGCCTTCGATCTGCGCATACCCGCGGCCGCCCACGCAGATGAGCATCTGTCCACCGCCCCTCGTGGCGTGATGGACGTGCCAATGGTTGATGCAGCCGGGTTCGAAGGTCACGTTGGCCATGCTGACCTGTTCGCCGGAGACCGGCGCAAGCCAGCTTCTGCCGGTGAAATACTGCGCGTAGGCGTCGTTCGGCTCGCCCACCGGGAACATGAGCGACTGTGCGTATGCGGTCGGAACGCCGACAGGAATCGGGTAATTGTTCATTGCTTGCCTCTTTTCATATGCCTTTTCATATGCCGCGCTCGGCATGTCTGTGAGTATTATGCGGCGCACTGTTGCATGCAACAAATGATGAAAAATCATGTATTGCATTCGCGATGTGCATATGGTCTGCGCGGTCTGCGCTTACAGATTCCGCGTGAAGAACCCGGCGATCGTGTCGAACGGGATTGCATTGAGATTGCCGTACAGATCGGTGTGATTGGCACCCGGGATGATCAGCAGTTCCTTGTTCGCCGGATTCACGCCATGCTCGAGCTTCTCATACGCGGCCTTGCTGAAGTACAGCGAATGCGCCTTCTCGCCGTGAATGAGCAGCACCGGGTTCTCGATCTCGCCGATGTAGGTCATCAGCGGCATGTTCATGAACGGCAGCGACGAGGTGACGTTCCAGCCGGCATTCGAGTTCACCGAGCGCGCATGGTAGCCGCGCGGGGTCTTGTAGTACGCGTGGTAGTCCTTGACGAACTGCGGGGCGTCGTCGGGCAGCGGGTCGATGACGCCGCCGGCGCGTGCATAGTCGCCGTTCGCGTAGTCCTCGGTGCGCTGCTTGGCCAGCTGTGCGCGCATCTCATTGCGCTTGGCGGCCGAGTCGTCGGCGTCGAAGTAGCCGTTCGCGGTGACGCGGCTCATGTCGTACATGGTGCTCGCCACGGTGGCCTTGATGCGCGGGTCGTTCGCGGCGGCATTGAGTGCCAGGCCGCCGAAGCCACAGATGCCCACAATGCCGATGCCCTCCGGATTCACGTCGCTGCGGTTTGCCAGATAATCCACGGCGGCGGAGAAATCCTCGGTGTTGATGTCGGGGGAGGCGACCGCGCGCGGCGAGCCGCCGGATTCGCCGGTGAACGACGGGTCGAACGCGATCGTGAGGAACCCGCGCTCGGACAAGGTCTGCGCCTACAGGCCGCTTGCCTGCGCCGCACAGCTGGTGGGCGGTTCGGCCGTTCGTCGCTACTTGCGCTCCCAGCTTTTGGAGACGGCTGCGTTCTCCTTCGTGTTCTGTGCCATGACACCGACGATTGGATGCGGCTGGTATGGACGTTCGAGTGCGGCGATTTCGTTGTCGCTGAGCTCGAAATCGACGGCCGCGACCGCGCCGTCGAGATGATGCGGTTTCGTCGCGCCGATGATGGGCGCTGTCACTTTGGTAAGCAACCATGCGAGTGAGACCGTCGTCATCGTCACGCCACGGGCCTCGGCGATGCGCCTCACCGCGTCTATGATGTCGGCATCCATTGCAGCGGCGGCATCATACTTACCATGGGCGAAGGAATCCTCGCGCAGTCTGCGGCTCGTCTCGCCCGGCCTGCGGCTCAGGCGCCCGCTTGCGAGGGCGCTGTATGGCGTAAGCGCTATGCCCTCCTCTTGCGCGCAGGGAAGCATCTCGCGCTCGTCTTCACGGAACAGCAGATTCATGTGGTTCTGTACGGAGATGAACTGCGGCCAGCCATGTTCGCGGGCGATGGCGTTGGCCTTCTCCAGCTGCCACGCTACGATGTTCGCCGCGCCGATGTACCGCGTCTTGCCGGCGGCCACTGCGTTCGCGAAGCCTTCCATGATCTCCTCGATCGGCGTACGCCAATCCCACATGTGATAGATGTACAGGTCCACGTGGTCCATGCCGAGATGGCGCAGACTCATATCGAGATTGTCGCGGACGTGCTGCTGGCCGCTCACGCCGTTCTCTATCTCCTCGTCGGTGCGCGGCAGGAACTTCGTGGCCACCACCACATCGTCGCGTGCCGCCATGGAGGAGAGCGCGCGGCCGAGGTATTCCTCCGACGTGCCGTTCTGGTAGACGATCGCCGTGTCGAAGAAATTGATGCCAGCGTCCAGCGCCTGCTGCACAATCGCGCGTGACGATTCCTCGTCGAGCGTCCAGCTGTGTCGACCGTCGCCTGCATCGCCGAAGCTCATGCAGCCCAGGCAGATGCGTGAGACTTCGAGGTCGCTCGGGCCGAGTGTGGTGTATTGCATAGGTTCCTCTTTTCCTGTGTCGTATGCGTTATTCGTAGATGTGGGTTGGGCTCAGATTACCGGGCGAACACGGTGGTGAGCCATGGGGCGAAATACTGGCCGGTCCAGCCGCCGTCGGCGCCGAAACCGTGCGGCCAGCCGTTCATCTCATGGGTTTCGACGCCCACGCCTGCGTCACGCAACGCCGCAATCGCAGCGATGGCGAGTCGTGTGAACAAATGGCCGTGACGTATTCGCATGGCTTCCTCCAATACTCAATACTCGTTCAATAAGTGAATTGGTTATGCGGGGCCTACCAGGTGAACGGCTCGTAGAACATGCGCGAACCGGGCACACCGTGGCGTAGCAGCATGCGGCGCACGTCGCGGATCATGCCGGAGGGGCCGGCGATCAGGTAGATCGCGCCATCGGTGATCTGTTCGGCGAGTTCCGCCTTGCTCCAGCGCCCCACCTGCATGTGCAGCGTGTGCGCTTCGCTTGCGCTCCACTTACGCAATTCGTCTGCATACAACAGGTCGTCGGCGCGTTTCGCCGTGTACATCACGGTGACCGGGCGATTGGTGCCGGACAGCGCCATGATCGTGGGTATGATCGGCGTGATGCCGACGCCGCCCGCGTACACGACAATCGGCGCATGCGCGTCGTGGCGTGCGATGAACCGTTCATACATGCCGAACGGCCCGATGACGTCCACGCGCATGCCGGCCCGCGCGGTGCGGTACAGCCGTTCGGTGAAGTCGCCGTTGATGCGCACGGCGAACCGCATCGCATCACCATGCTCACCGGGCAGATTCGCAATCGAGAACGGGTGGAACCCGTGCATGCCGCGTTCGTGGGGGAGTCTGAGGAACACGAAGTTGCCGTATTCCCAGCTGCGCATCGCCGGACAGTCCACGAGAATCTCCACGATGTCGCTTGAGACTCTGCGCGCGGAAACGACCTTGCCGCGGGCGGCGAACATGCGGTCGCGCAATTTCACCCACGCATACCAGGCGAGCACGAGCCCGGTGGTCACGTCCATCGTGACGATGAACGCCGTGAGGTCCTTGATATAGAAGACCAGATTGAAATGCAGGCAGGCGAGCACGACGGCGACGAGCACAATGCGGTGCAGCCACACGGTGAACTCATGGCGGAACACGCGTTCGAGCCAGCTGCGCACGGTGGCGAGCGGCGGAACCAGCGTATCGAGCCAGTCTGCCATCATGACGAGTGCGAGCGCGACAATGCCGACCAACGTCCAGAACGCAATCTCTCCCGTTGTTTTCGCCGGTCCGAACGACGGCAGTACGTATTGGTGATAGATGACGAGTGCGAGCGCCCCGGTGCCGAGCACGCCGTGCAGCACGTAGATGCCGGGCAGTCCTATGATGCGGTCAAGCCAGCGGGGTCGGCAGCCGAGCCACACGCATTCAAGCATCCATATGTAGGCGTAGATGCCGGCGGTGATGGGCGTGAGCATCGAACGGTACATCGGTCCGAGCGTGGCCCACAGGATTGCCGTGAATGGTATGGGCACCACGACGAACGCGGCGACCCACACCAATACGGCCTGAATGGGGGATCGACGGAGTGCAATGCGTTTCATGGGCATATGCGTCGGTTAGCGCTCAGGGGGGTCGGCAGGCTACTTGAGCACGCCAATCTTCTGCAGCCAGGGCTGGATTTCATCGGCCGACCTGACGCGCAGACCCTCGGTGACGTTGGCGCCCTTGGCACTGTCCTTGAGCATGTCGATGCTGCCCTCGATGCCGCTGGATACGGCGGTGCAGAAGGGAACCACGGTTTTGCCGGAGAGGTCGTATGATTCCAGGAACGTGAGCACGGGCATCGGCGCCTGGCCCCACCAGATCGGGTATCCGACGAAGATGGTGTCGTACTGCGCCATGTCGTCAACCTTGCCTTTCACGGCAGGGCGTTCGTTGTTGTTGAGTTCCTCACGGGCCACTTCGGTGGTCGGCTGATACTCCTCCGGGTATGCCTTCTCCGGTTCAATGCGGAACATGTCGGCTCCGGTGAGCTTTTGTATTTCCTCGGCGGCGCGCTGTGTGGTGCCTGTCTTCGAGAAGTAGGCGATGAGCGTCTTGCCATTGCTGCCCTTCGTCACGCTCGGGGTGCCGTCGGAGGTGCCGGTGTTGCCTCCAGGATTGCTCGACGCTGTGGAGGATCCCGACGAGTTCGACGAGGAGCCTGATGTCGAGCCGCATGCGGAGAAGCCGAGGATCATCGCCAAGGCAAGCAGCAGTGCGAGTAGGCCTCGTGAGCGGGTTGACGTGGTGTTCATGGTGTTCCTTTCCGGTTGTTCTCGTGGATTGGATGAGCTGTGGAATTGATCACGGTTCGATGTGCTTGGCCCAGAACGCCGTGGCGTCGTCAATCCAGCCTTCGGCGGTGGTTCCCACGCCGAGCCCGAAGCCGTGGCCGAGCTGTGGATAGTGGTGGAATTCGGTGTCGATGCCGGCGGCTTCGGTGCCAACAAATCTAGCGGGCGGGAGCGCTACCGGCGCGAATTGGTTTTCTCTCGGCTATGTGCCGGTAGCGGTACCGGTCAGCATCGGGCATACTGTCTGATGATCGCGAATGCCGTCGCGTACGGCGCACGACGCGATCGGATGGGAGCGACCATGTACACGATGAAGCAGGCCTGTGAGCTCACCGGATTGAGCTACGAGACCCTGAAGTTCTATTGCCTGTCGGAGCTCGTGCCGCGTGTGCATCGTGACGCACGCAACCACAGGGTCTTCGACGACCACAACATCGCATGGATACGGTCGTTGGTGTGTCTGCGCCGCTGTGGCCTCGGCATCGCCGAGATGAAGCGGTACGTGGCGCTATGCCTCGAGGGCGAGGCATCCATTCCGCAGCGGCGGGAGATATTGGCGGAGAAACGTGAGGAGCTCCAGCATCGGTTGCAGGACATCGAGGATTCGATTGCCTACATCGATGCCAAGGAGCAGTTCTATGAGGCGGTGCTCGACGGCACCACGCCGTACGTGAGCAACGTGCTCGGGCTGGAGGAGTGAGCGGCTGGGGCGGTGGATGGGCGCGGCATGCACGCCCATCCACCGCCGTGCCGTCAGGCGATCGAATCCGCCCAGGCCTTGAGTTCGGCCTCGCTGGCATTCGCGGCGAAGCGACGCCCGTTCACCCAATGGGCGTCCGGTGCCGAATCGTGCAGCTGCTCGCCGAGCGCGCCGCGTGTGCTTGATGACGACGTGGCGAACGTGGTGATCGTCTTACCGGTGAAATCATGCGATTCGAGCCAGGTGCGCACTTCGCGCGGTGCGGTGTCCCACCACAGCGGGTAGCCGACGAAGATCTCGTCGTAACCATCCACAGAGGGGCTTGCGGAGATGGGTGGCCGCATCGCGCGGTCAGCATGCTGGCGCGAAGCACGGCTCGTCGGATCGGTCCAGTCGATGTCCTGCGCGGTGAACGGCGGAGCCGGGACGATCTCGGCGAGATCGGCGTCGATCGCCTTCGCGAGGTTCTGTGCCACCCGCCGCGTGGTGCCGGTGGCGGAGATGTATACGACCAATTGCTTGCTCATGGCATTGCCTTCCTGTTTGCTTCAATGAGGTGAGGTGCGTTGTGGAACGTGCCTGGATCGCGGACGTTCACTGTTCGGCGCGCATCGTCTCGATGCGCGCGATCTGCTCGCGTACGCGCTTGGGCTGGGTGTACTCGGGGAAGTTGTCGCGGTCCAGCACGCCGTCGAGTCCGGTGTCAGGTTGCAATGCGGCGAACATCGACGCAAGTTCGGCGTCGGTTTGCGCTGAGCCGGCCACGTCGATGAGTTCGAGCGTCTTATGGTCTGCCTCCTCGCAACCGAGTGCGTCGACGAGCGTCTGGGCGATCTGGCGGCGCGCCACCGAGCCGTCCTGCGGCCCCATGGGGTCGCGCCGGTCTCCCTGCTCGAACTTCAGCTGGTGCTCGTCGGCGCCCTCCATGTCGAACCAGCCCGGCCGCACGATCGTGTACTCGTTGCCCGAGGCGCGCACCAGGCGTTCGCTGCGGCGCTTCCAGTCATGGGCCTCGGTGGAGCGGTTGTAGTCGTTGTCCATGTTCGTCACGCCGATCGACGTCATCAGCGCAATGCGCGCAGGCCGCCCGTCGAGTGCCTCCAACGCGTTGCGCACGGCACCGTAATCGACGGTTTCGGTGAGCGTGGGCCCTCCGTTCGACCCGTGGGTGAACACAATGCCGTCAATGCCGTCAAGGGCCTGCCGCATTGACTCCACGCTCGTCAGGTCGCCTTGGACCACTTCGACCCCGCATCCGAAATGGATGCGTGCCGGGTCGCGCACGAGTGCGCGCACGCGGTAGCCGGCCGCACGCGCCTTCTCCACGGCATGGCGCCCTATGCTTCCCGAGGCGCCCACGACCAGGACATGTGTTGGTTTCATGGGGCTCTAACCTTTCGTTACGCTTCGGCGATGTCGATCATCGACTTGATGGCACGGCGTTCGTCCATCGCCTCATAGGCCTGCTGCACATGGTCGAGGTCGAAGGAGGTGGTGAACACCTTGCCCGGGTTGATCTCGCCGTCGAGCACGGCCTTGAGCAGCGTGCCCTTGTCGTGCGTGGCCACCGAGGCGATGCCGCCGGTCAGCGATACATTGCGCCAGAACAGCGCGTTCACGTCGATGCTGTTGTCATGCGGCACGCCGACGCGGCTCACATAGGCACCCGGGCGTCCGCTGCGCACGGCGGATTCAATGCTCTGCTCGGAACCGACGCATTCGAGCACGCGGTCGGCGCCCGCGCCGTCCGTCATCTCCATGATGCGGGCCACCGCCTCGTCGCCGCGCTCGGGAACGATGTCGCCCGCGCCGAATTCACGGGCAAGTGCCGCACGATCCTCATGACGGCTCATCATGATGATCCGGCCAGCGCCAAGCAGCTTCGCACCGATCACCGCGCACAGGCCCACGGCGCCGTCCCCGTAGATCACCACGGTGTCGCCGGGTTCGATTCTCGAGCTCCACGCGGCGTGATAGCCGGTCGCCATGACGTCCGAGAGCGCCAGCAGCGAGGCGATCTGCTCGTCGGTGTAGTCGGCGGGCGTGCCCGGAATCTTGATGAGTGCGGTGTCTGCCCAGGTGGCGCGCATGTATTCGGCCTGGTAGCCGGCGTTGCCGCCGGGCTCCATGTTGAAGCAGTTGCCGTCGTAGCCCTTCTCGCAGGCCTCGCAGTGCCCGCAGCAGTGGGTGAAGGGGACGATCACGAAGTCGCCGGGCTTCATGTCGTGCACGTCGGCGCCCACCTCGTCGATGATGCCGATCGCCTCGTGGCCCACGAGCGTGTTGTGCGGGCGTTCCGAGATGCCGCGGAACCACCACAGATCCGAGCCGCACACGCATGCCTTGAGCACGCGCACAATCGCGTCGGTGGGCTTCTCGATTCTCGGGCGCTCCACCTCGCGCACCTCGACGTGTTCGGGTTCCACGAACACCGCGGCTTTCATCATGTTCTCCGCCATAGTTGTCCTTTCGTGTTCCATTCGCTCCGGTCCGCACAGCGGCGTGATTGGGAGCGCATGGGTATGCTGTTGCGTATGTGAACACGGTAAATCCGCGAAAAAGATATTACAAATACGAAGATTTGATATAATCGTATGCAAATGTTCGATGTAAATCTGTGAGGTGATATTCATATGGATATTCGCACCTTGCGGCACTTTGTCGCCGTCGTGCAGGAAGAGGGGATTTCCGCGGCGGCCGACGTGCTGCGCATGAGTCAGCCGGCGCTGTCGCGGCAGATGAAGGAGCTTGAGAACGAGCTCGGCGTGACGCTGTTCGAGCGCGGCAACCGCGGGCACAGCATCTCGCTGACGAAAGAAGGGCGCGTGTTCTACCGGCGTGCACGGCAGATCATCGAACTCGCCGACCGTGCGCGCGCCGAAGTGCATCTGCACGACGAGATCGCCGGCACCATACACATCACGGCGGCGGAAAGCAATCTGATGAACATCGTCGCGCTCGCCATCGCGCAGACGCGCCTGCTGTACCCGCGCATCACCTTCGACATCCACGACGACAACGGTCCGAACAATGTGGAACGCCTCAACAACGGCATCGCCGACTTCGCCGTGATCATGCAGCCGATCGACATGACGCGCTTCGACCACCTTTCATTGCCCGGAGCCAATCCGCTCGGCATCGGCATGCGCGCCGACGACCCGATCGCCGCCAACGAGACGATCACGAACGAGCTGATCCGCGATATGCCGCTCATCACGTCGACGGGCGCGAACCAGCGCCGCGATCTGTCCGGATGGCTCACGCAAGGCACGACGCTCAACATCGTCTCCCACGTGAATCTCGCATACAACGCGGCCTGCCTGGTGCGCAACGGCGTCGGCTACATGCTCACCGTGAACGATCTCACCGAGTTCAGCGACCCCGAACACGATCTCGTCTGGCGCCCGCTCGACCCGCCGCTCGACATTCGCCTGAGCGTCATCTGGCGCAAGGACCGCGACCTGTCCCGCGTCTGCCAACTGTTCCTGCAGCAGTTGCGCACGGTGATCACGCAGATCCAGACCGCGCAGTAGTCGCGCTACCGGCTCGGCTCGGCGGCCTCGGGCAGCCCGGCCACCTTGCACAGCTCATCGACGGTGACGAACGAGTAGCCTTTCTTCTTGAGCTGCTTGATGATCTCCGGCAGCGCCTTGACGGTCTGGCTGCGGTCGCCGCCTCCCGAATGCATGAGCACCACGGCGCCGTTGTGCACGTAATCGACCACTTCCTTCGTGATCTGCTTCTCACCCGGTCGCTTCCAGTCCAGCGTGTCCACGTCCCACAGCAAGTTCCTGTCGATCAGCGTGGCGTTGTTCTTCCACTCATCCACGCCGAACGCGCCGTACGGTGCGCGGAACGTGCGCGTGCTCACATCGGACGCCTTCTTGATGTCGCTGAGGCTGTTCTCGATCTCCTGACGCTGCTCCTGCGCGCTCATGTTCGGGAAGTACGGGTGCGAGACGCTGTGCGAGGCGATCTGGTGGCCCTCCTTCACGATGCGCTGCTCCACCTTCGGGAATTCGAGCGACTGCTCGCCGAGTTCGAAGAACGTCGCCTTCACCTTGTTCTGCTTGAGAATGTCGAGGATCTTGTCGGAGTAGATGCTCGGACCGTCGTCGAACGTGAGCGCGATGACCTTCTTGCCCTCCGGGTGCGGTGCGAACGACTTCACAATGAGCGGCTTCTGCTTGCGAATCACGGTCTTGGCGGCGGTTTTCTTCGACTGCTTGCCCACCCAGAACTCCTGCAGCCCGTCCTCGCCCTGCTGGGTGACGATCTGCACCGGTCCGCCGTTCAGATTGATGTCCGTCTTGAACGGCACCTTCCGCTGCTCCACCGTATGCTCCTCGGTGAGATCGGTGCCCGGCGTGACCGTAAGCGTGCCGTTCTTTTCGAAACGTGTGCGGTCCCAGTCGGCGGGCTCGATCTGTTTGCCGTCGAATTTCACGCTCACCGTGTTGCCGCCGCTGGGTTCGAGCACCTTGCCCTCCACCGACAGCAGGCGACCCGGTTTGCGTTCGAAATCGCGGTGGTCGCGCATGAACGCCGCCACCGTGGTGTCGGCCTTCGCGGAGTACGCGGTGCCGTCCACCTCAATGCTAAGCGTGCGCCAGTGGTATTGCCACATGTACCAGGCCCCGGCGCCGAGTGCGAGCACAAACAGCACGATGAGCGTGGTCACGGCCGAGAACAGTGCCGGATGGCGGTGTTTCGGTTTCGGGGCATGCACGTTGTCGCCGAACGAGAGATCCTCGACCTCGTGTTCGAACTCCGCGCGGTCCGCCTCCTCGTTCTCATAATCAGGAATGCGCTCGGCGTCTTTGCCCACCACGTGATCCTCGCGATCCATCTTCAATCTTCTCGCCACTGCCAACCTCGCTTTGTAACCTCTTCCAGAGTACTATTCGCCCACTGGTTTTGGCCAGCGGCCTCGGCATCTGAGCTCACCGTGAAGTGCCTGTCGCGTAACGTGCACGCGCGCATAATGGAACCATGAGTATCGCAACACCGGAACAGTATGCACACATGCTCGACGCCGCCCGCGCAGGCGGCTACGCGTACCCCGCGATCAACGTGACCAGTTCGCAGACCCTCAACGCCGCCCTGCAGGGTCTCGCCGACGCCGAATCCGACGGCATCATTCAGGTGTCCGTCGGTGGCGCCGCATATTTCTCGGGCCAGCGCGTGAACAACCGTGTCACCGGCTCGCTCGCCTTCGCCGCGTTCGCGCACGAGGTGGCCAAGCAGTACCCGAACATCACGGTGGCGCTGCACACCGACCACTGTGCCAAGCAGTATCTCGACGAATGGGTGAATCCGCTGCTCGACATCGAGATCGACGAGGTGAAGCACGGCCGCGAGCCCATGTTCCAATCTCATATGTGGGACGGTTCCACAGTGCCGCTCAAGGAGAATCTGGACATCGCCGAGAAGCTGCTCGAGAAGTCCAGACTCGCCCACACCGTGCTCGAGATCGAGATCGGCGCGGTGGGCGGCGAGGAGGACGGTCACTCCGCCGAGATCAACGAGAAGCTGTATTCGAGCGTCGCCGACGGCATGGCCGTGGCCGACAGACTCGGTTTGGGCGAGCGCGGCAAATACATGGCCGCCTTCACGTTCGGCAATGTGCACGGCGCGTACAAGCCCGGCGTGGTGAAACTGCGCCCCGCACTGCTCCACGAGATTCAGCAGGGCGTGTGGAATGCCTCGCGCGCCGGTGAGATTAACGCGACGCTTGATGCCGATGTTCCCGACGGCAAGCCGTTCGAACTCGTGTTCCATGGCGGCTCCGGCTCCACTGCCCAGGAGATCGCCAAGGCCGTCTCGTACGGCGTAGTCAAGATGAACATAGACACCGATACCCAGTATGCGTTCACTCGCGCGGTGGCCGGTCACATGTTCCGTGATTACGACGGCGTGCTCAAGATCGACGGCGAAGTGGGCAACAAAAAGCAGTACGACCCGCGCTCGTGGGGCCGCGAAGCCGAGGATTCCATGGCGGCGCGCGTGGTGGAGGCCTGCGAGGAGCTCGGTTCGGCCGGTCGCGCACTCAAGTAGTGTTCGCAGGGGCGGCGCGTGTGCGCGGTGCCGCCCCTCGCGATGGTCGTTTTTGCAGTCTCTTCCTCACGCTGTACAGATTCCTTCTCCTGCGGTGGTCGTTTTTGCAGTTGCTTCCTCGCTCCGGCTGTTTTCCATTCCTTTCGCGTGCCGTTTTTGCAATTTCGTTCTCATCGCGTATGGTTTCCGCTCCATTCGCGTGCCGTTCTTGCAACTGTATTCTCCGCGGGGTGATCGTAGACGGCTTCCCTGGTCGTTCTTGCAGTCACGTTGAGGGGCCGGCCATCCTGTGGCTTTTAGGAGTGCTTCTTTTGCATCCGCGCTCTCATGGTTGCCGGATTGCATCTTCCCTCTTGTCGTTTTTGCAGTTGCTTCCTCACCCGGGTCAGATTCCTGCTTCCTCGGTAGTTGTTTTTGCAATTGCTTTTGCGATTGCGGCTATTGTGTGACACCTACGCGCATGTCGCAGGCGTCGCCATGCATATCGCCCTGCGGGAATCGGGGATGCGGCAGTCTCATCTCACGAGGCGACCCGGAAACCGCCGCTTCAAGAGCTCGTGCTAACCTGACTTCGGCTACATTAGACCCAAAGCGGAGGTTGGAATGCCTGGAATCGTGTTGATTGGTGCACAGTGGGGTGACGAAGGCAAGGGCAAGGCTACCGATTTGATCGGCACCAAGGTCGATTACGTCGCGCGTTTCAACGGCGGCAACAACGCAGGCCACACGGTGGTGGTCGGCGACGAGTCGTATGCGCTGCATTTGCTGCCATCCGGCATCATCAGCCCGACGGCGACTCCGGTCATAGGCAACGGCGTCGTGGTCGACCCAGAAGTGCTGCTCGAGGAGATTGAAGGGCTCGAGAGCCGCGGCATCGATTGCTCACGCCTGCTGGTGAGCGAGTCCGCGCATGTGATTGCGCCGTACCACCGCATGATCGACAAGGTGACCGAACGCTTCGCCGGCAAGAAGAAAATCGGCACCACCGGCCGTGGCATCGGCCCGGCCTATGCCGACAAGATCAACCGCGTGGGCATCCGCATCGCCGACCTGTTCCATGAAGACGTGTTGCGCGACAAGGTGAGCAATGCGTTGCACCAGAAGAACCAGATGCTCGTCAAGCTCTACAACCGCCGCGCCTTCGACGTGGAGGCCACCGTGCAGGAGCTGCTCGAGGTGGGCGCAAAGCTCAAGCCGTACGTGGCGAACACGTCGCTCATTCTCAACAATGCGCTCGACGACGGCAAGACCGTGCTGTTCGAGGGCGGCCAGGCCACGATGCTCGACATCGACCACGGCACCTACCCGTTCGTCACCTCGTCGAACCCGACGGCAGGCGGCGCCTGCACCGGCACCGGCGTGGGCCCCACGAAGATCGACCGCGTGATCGGCGTCTCCAAGGCCTACGTCACCCGAGTGGGCGAAGGGCCGTTCCCCACTGAGCTGTTCGACGAAAGCGGTGAATGGCTGCGTGCGCAGGGCCACGAATACGGTGTGACCACTGGTCGTCCGCGTCGCTGCGGCTGGTTCGACGCCGTGGTGAACCGTTATGCCACGCAGGTCAATGGTCTCACCGACATCGTGCTCACCAAGCTCGACGTGCTCACCGGACTCGATGAGATTCCGGTTTGCGTGGCCTATGACGTGAACGGTGTGCGCTACGACGACATGCCCACCGACCAGTCGGCCTTCGCCGCCGCCAAGCCGATCTACGAGATGATGCCGGGCTGGAGCGAGGATATCTCGCAGGTGCACGCTTTCGAAGACCTCCCGCAGACCTGCCAGGACTATGTCAAGCGCCTCGAAGAGCTCTCCGGCTGCCGTATCTCCGCGATCGGCACCGGCCCGCAGCGCGACCACATCATCGAGGTCCATTCGCTTCTCGACTGACTTTCGGCTACACTGTTTCCGTGCCCTTCGAGGGCATACGGGTCCGCGCGCGTCGCAGTGACGCCTGCCGTGCTCCCGCAATCTGAACACCTGTTTGGCACGGTGCAGTGGCCGGCAATAGAGACGAGGCGATACGCGCAATGACCACGCGACCAGAACACTTGACGCATGCCGATGCGACGTCACCGGGCGACGTCGGTGTTTCCTCTGTTGCTATGGAGTCGGATGATTCCGACGCCCACCTCCACCTCTACGATTCCCAGTCGTTCTCGCCGGCCACCGGCGCCCCGCACGAGCCGGTGACGCCGGACTTCCGCAAGGAGATGCTGCAGCCGCACCCCACCGGCGCCGCGGCCGCACGCCGCCCTCCGAGCATTCCGCTGTCGCCCCGCAAACGCATGCAGGCCAAGTTCAACCCGCTTGCGGACGGTATGATGTACCTGGTGATCTTCGTCGGCGGCATGTTCGGCACGGCCCTGCGCTATTCGCTGTGGCTGCTGTGGCCGCAGCCGCTGTCGAAGGGCGGTCTGCTCATGGCATTCCACCCGGCCACGCTGATCGCGAACCTGTGCGCGTGCTTCATATTCGCTGTGCTCGTCAGTTACATGTCGCAGGCCGTGTGGGTGAAGAAGCGCACGCGCCAGCTGGCCAACGGCGGCTTCGGCATGGGCATGTGCGGCGGGTTCTCAACGCTTTCGGCGATGATGGTGGAAGACATCACCTCGCTCCACTCCCACTCATACCTGGGGTTCTTCCTGTACACGCTGTTCACGTTCGTCGTGGCGTTCGTGATTGCTTGGTTCGGCACTTGGCTGGGTCTGCGTCTTGCCCGCAAACGCACCGGCATGCATGTGCGCGAACGCATGGAGGCCGTGCGCAAGCCGGCCATTGGTGTGCGTGTGCCCACTGCGAACGGTGTGCAGATGACGGCCACCGCCGGCGACGACCCGAACCCGAGCACCGACGAGCTGCCGATTATCGGCGAAGAGGAGCATCTCGACGCCGAGGCCGGCCAGCACATGGTGGAACCGTCGCGGAATGTGGCCGATAGGATTGACGGAGGTGTGCGCTGATGGGAACCTTCCTGCTCGTCTGCATATGCGGGGGACTCGGTGCCGTCGCCCGTTTCATGCTCAACACGTCGATTCAACGCTGGTGGCATAGGGCCTACCCGCTCTCCACGTTCATCATCAACATCATCGCCGCCATCTGCGCTGGCACTGCGGCCGCGGCATACTTCTACCAAACAGTGAACTATTCCACCTATTTGCTGTTTGTCGCCGGTTTTTTGGGTGGTTTCTCCACGTTCTCCACGGCGATCAACGAGATGGTGTCGCTCACTCGCACGCGTCAGCTCGCGGTGGCCGCTTTCTACTTCCTCACCACGCTCGTCGTGCCGTTCTGCGCCGTGGTGCTGGGGTGGTTCTTCGGCTCGATCGGGCATTGATACATGAATACTGTTCCGTGCCTGATTGCGGAACGTCAGGATCGTGAGGTCTTGTCCGAAGAATGCCTTCGCTCCGCCGCCTACTTTTTTGTCTCATCTCAGATTCACCGTGAGACAAACCAAGCAGCGGAAACTTGCTGTGTCCCACTTCGCCATCCTCAGTGAGACAGACCAAGTGCCGTCTACTTGTTTCCTCTCACAGAGATTGGCTTTGCGATATCAGCCAAGTAATCAGCACTTGGTTTGTCTCATTCCAGCGTTGCCAGTGAGACAAACCAAGTGCTGATTACTTAATCTGTTTCACTGAGCGCAATCTGGCGAGACAGATTAAGTACGCGGTACTTGGTTTGTCTCGCGCGCAGATCGGATTCCGCGGCATAGAGGAAATGGCATAGAGGAAAGGGCTCCGTTGGCGGAGTTCCTGAACTGGCTGCTCGGGGTCGCGCCGCAGCGCAAGTACGTGAGAAGAGCCCGCGCGGTTTCCGTAAACGCATGGGCTGGCATGGCAACTCGCCTCGCGTATCGAACCCGACGAGGTGCATGGTGCTTAGCGCCAGCGCAGCCATTGTGCGGGACTCAACTGCCATGTGCATGATTTCGTTCGCACGCGCGTAAAATACCACAGATTGTAAGCGACGTGTGAACGGCCGCGTTGCAGAGTAACAGAACAGAAAACCGAGTGAAATTTGCGCTCGCCATTCGCCCCCTAAATTGTAGGCAACGAAGAGAGAGGGGGTGCATATGGCATCCATGGTTTCACAACCACAACGCCGTGCCGAACGCGGGCGGCGCCGAAAGGGTCTGGTCATCGTGTGTGCGGGCATCGCGGGCTTGTTGCTGGCGATGCTCGCCAGCATGATTGGCGTGCCGAACGCCGTGGCCGCGGAAGCGGTGGACAAGTGCGTGCCGAACGCGGAGCACGGGTGTGTGAGCGGCATTCTGCAGACCCAAGACAAGACGCCAATCCCCGACGTGACGGTCACATTGGGCGGCGAGGAGAAGGCCACGGCCACCACTGCGAAAGACGGTGCCTGGGCCTTCGAAGTGAATGCGGACGGCGAGTACGCCGTGAGCATCGACAAGGCGGTCGCCGAGAAGTACAAGCTCGGCGAAAGCAGCGCGACGGTGGAGATCGCCAAGAAGTCGTTCTCCAAGCAGCGTGCCGTCGTGCGTTTCGACAAAGCCGCGGCAGGCAGTGCGGCGAAAACGGAAAGCGGCAATGCCGACTCCGCCAAAAGCGGGGAGCAGACTGCGGCGAATACCGCGCAGGCCGGCGATGACGGCAAGAGCTCCGGATTCTGGGCGCGCTTCTGGCAGCAGCTCTACTCGGGCTGCATCTTCGGCCTCATGCTCGGCCTCATGGCGGTGGGCATGAACCTCGTGTACGGCACCACCGGCCTGAGCTCCTTCTCCCATGGCGAGCAGGTGACGCTCGGCGGTCTCATGGCCTATGTGGGCACCCAGCTGCTGCATATGCCGGTCGTGCTCTCGGCCATCTTCGCGGTGGCGATCGGCGCACTCACCGGCTGGGTGCAGAACCAGCTCGTCTGGGCGCCGCTGCGGCACAAGCGCGTGGGCGTCATGCAGCAGATGATCGTGACGATCGGCCTGTCGATGGCATTGCAGTACATCTACCAGTTCTTCTTCGGCGGTGACATCAAGGGCATTGTCAAGTCGGTGCCGGAAGGCATTCAGCTCGGCCCGATCGTCACGAACGCCCCGACGCTGATCGCCGCGGCCATCGCATTGGTGACGATCGTCTCCGTCACCGTGTTCCTGTACTGCACGAGACTGGGCCGCGCCACCCGAGCCGTGTCCGACAATGCGGCGCTTGCGGCGGCCTCGGGCATCAACGTGGATTCGGTGGTACGCATCGTGTGGATCCTCTCCTGCGGCCTGGCCGCGCTCTCCGGCGTGCTCATTGGCATCTACCTCAACGGCATCGCCTGGAACACCGGCGTCACGTTGCTCATGCTCATGTTCGCCGCCGTCACGCTCGGTGGTCTCGGCACCGCGAACGGCGCTCTGGTGGGCGCCCTGATCGTGGGCATTGTGGCCGACATGAGCACGCTCGTCATTCCCAGCGACATGCGCTACGCCAGCGCGCTGGCAATTCTGATTCTCGTTCTGCTGATTCGCCCGCAGGGCATTTTCGGCAAGCAAAAGAGGGTGGGCTGACCCATGGATTTCATGACCATACTTTCCAACATTCTGGGCGAGCTCTTCGCCCCGACCACGGCCGCATATGCGCTCGCCGCCATCGGCCTGAACATCCACTTCGGCATGTCGGGCCTCATGAACATGGGTCAGGCCGGCTTCATGCTGCTGGGCGCCTACGGCTTCGCCATTACGCAGATGAACGGTTGCGACCTGTTCACCTCGGTGCTCACGGCATTGGTGCTCGCCGCGATCTACGGCATTCTGCTCGGCATCCCGACGCTCAAGCTCGGGCCGGATTACCTCGCCATGGTCACGCTGGCGGCGGCAGAGATCATTCGCATTGTGGGCCGTTCCACGTCGCTCACCTGGCTCACCGGCGGTTCCGCCGGTATCGCGCCGCAGAACTTCACCGAGAACTTCGAGAACGCCTCGCCGTTGCCCGACGGCTCCACGAAGTTCCTGCTGTGGACCTACAACAACAACATCGCGAACTCGTGGTGGCTGCGCATCGTGGCCTGGGTGCTCGTGGCGATCGCCCTGCTGCTGTGCTGGCGCTGGTTCCACTCGCCGTGGGGCCGCGTGCTCAAGGGCATTCGCGAGGACGAGAACGCGATTCGCTCGCTGGGCAAGTCGGTGACTAAGTACAAGATGCAGGCGCTGATCCTGGGCGGCCTGTTCGGCGCGATCGCCGGCATCGTGTTCGTGCTGCCCCGTTCACTCAATCCGGATTCGCTCGGCCGCACCGTCACGTTCTACACCTGGACGATCCTGCTGCTCGGCGGCGCCGCGACGATCATGGGCCCGGTGCTCGGCTCCTGCGTGCTGTGGGTGCTGCTCACCGCCGTGAAGGAGACGATGCGCGTGACGATTCTGACGACCGCGATCTCCTCGAACCAGATCGAGGCCCTCGGCTGGGTGATCGTGGGCGTGGCGCTCATGCTGCTCGTGATCTTCCGCCCGCAAGGCATTCTCGGCAACAAGAAGGAGCTGGCGTTCAATGGCTGACACAACCGACAAGACAAGCGAGACCACGGCTGCCGGCTCGACGGCCACCGTGAAGGAACCGTTCTACGACATCGCGAAATGGGCCACGAAGGCGCCGGAGGGGGAGAAGCTCATCTCCACCGCCTACGGCGACAAGGTGACCGAAGACCTGCGCTACGTGAAGAACGAGCCCGGCGTGCACAAGCCCGACCCGATTCTGGTGGCCGATAACGTCACCCGTCGCTTCGGCGGCATGACGGCCGTGGATGTGCAGCATTTCGAGATCGAGCGCCATGGCATCACGGCCCTCATCGGCCCGAACGGCGCCGGCAAGACGACGTTCTTCAATCTGATGACCGGCTTCGACACCCCGAACACCGGCTCCTGGCAGTTCGACGGCAAGGACATGGCCCATGTGAACCCGGAGAAGGTGGCGCGCGGAGGCATGGTGCGCACCTTCCAGCTCACCAAGGTGATGAGCCGGCTCACCGTGCTCGACAACATGATGCTGGGCGCACAGGACCACCCCGGCGAGGGTATGTTCCGCTCGCTGTTCCCGGCGGCCTGGAAGAAGCAAGAGAAGGAGAACCGCGAGAAGGCCGAGGCGCTGCTCGACCGCTTCCTGCTCTACAAGAAGAAGGACGACTATGCAGGGGCGCTCTCCGGCGGCCAGCGCAAGCTCCTCGAAATGGCCCGCGCGCTCATGTGCGACCCGAAGCTCGTCATGCTCGACGAGCCGATGGCCGGCGTGAACCCGGCGCTGAAGCAGAGCCTGCTCGACCACATCATCGCGTTGCGCGAAGACGGCACCACCGTGCTGTTCGTGGAACACGACATCAACATGGTGCGCCATATCGCCGACTGGGTCACCGTGATGGCCGAGGGCAAGATCGTGGCCGAAGGCCAGCCCAAGACGGTGATAGACGACCTGGCCGTCGTCGACGCCTACCTGGGCGCCCACGCCAACATCGACCTCGGCGACGACTCCGTACTCGAAGGATTGGAGGGTGGCAATGCCTGACACTGCAACACTGACCCCAACCGAGGCGCCCGACGTCTCGACGCTCGACCGCTCGCAGATCCATGTGGGCGAGCTGGAGGGCGAGCCGCTGCTCGACGCCGACAATCTGGTCGCCGGCTACCTGCCGGGCGTCAACATCTTGAACGGCGCCTCACTCACACTGCACGACGGCGAGATCGTGGGCATCATCGGCCCGAACGGCGCCGGCAAGTCCACGTTGCTCAAGTCGCTGTTCGGCCTCGTGCACATCCACTCCGGCAAGCTCACGCTCAAAGGGCAGGACATCACGAATCTGCGTGCCGACAAACTCGTCTCGCGGGGCGTCGGCTTCGTGCCACAGACGGAGAACGTGTTCCCGAGCCTCACGATTGCCGAGAACATGCATATGGGCGCATATCAGGCGCCGAAGCTGTTCAACGAGCGCTTCGACTACGTCTGCTCGATCTTCCCCAAGCTCGGCGACCGCAGGAACCAGCTGGCAGGCCAGCTCTCCGGCGGCGAGCGGCAGATGGTGGCGATGGGGCGCGCGCTGATGATGCAGCCGAGTGTGCTGCTGCTCGACGAGCCAAGCGCGGGCCTCTCGCCGATGATGCAGGACGAGACCTTCATTCGCGTGCGTCAGGTGAACAGGGCCGGCGTCTCCGTGGTCATCGTCGAGCAGAACGCGCGGCGTTGCCTGCAGATCTGCGACCGCGGCTACGTGCTCGACCAGGGGCACAACGCGTACTCGGGCCGCGGGCGCGACCTGATGAACGACCCGAAGGTCATCTCGCTGTACCTGGGCAATCTGGAAGAGGAGGTCGAGAAAGAGAACAAGTGAAATAAAATAGAAACAATCTGTAAATGAAAGCCTAATATTACTATATAATAATAAATATAACTAAATACTATAACTGAAGATGAAAAAATATGAGATGAGAGATGTGCCGGCGAACGGCGGAGAAGAGAGAAGACTGAAATGCGACTGGCAAACAAGATGAAGATGTTGACGGCAATGACCGCAGCGGCACTGCTCGCGCTGTCGGGATACGGCTCGTCGGGCGGCGCGTCCGGCGGATCGTCGAGCAGCGCGGCGTCGAGCAGCGACGGCATGGTGATCGGCGCACTGCTGCCGCTCACCGGCACCCTCGCCTACCTGGCACCGCCGGAGGTGGCGGCGATCAAGCTCGCGATCGGCGACATCAACAAGGCGGGCGGCGTGCTCGGCAAGGACGTCACCGAGGTCGAGGCCGATACGTCGGACGGCGAGCATGCCGACCAGAACACGTCAGCCGCGCAGTCCGTGCTGTCGAAGCACCCGTCGGTCGTGATCGGACCCGCCGCATCGGGCGTCGTCAAGAACGTCTACAAGAGCATCGTCGCCGAGAAGATCCCGGTGATCTCAATGGCATCGACGTCGATGACGCTCTCCGGCATGGATCCGTACTTCTTCCGCACCGTCGCCCCGGATGCCGTGCAGGGCGCGGTGATGGGCGACCTCATTGCGCAGGACGGCGTGAAGAAGCTCGCCATCGCCTGCTTCAACGACGAGTACGGCACCGGCATGCGCAACATCATTCTGCAGAAGCTCAAGGATGCCGGCGTCGACGTGGTGTACGGCGAGAAGGACGCCTTCGACCCGGCCGAGACGAACTACTCGTCGATCGCGACGGCGATCAAGAACTCCGGCGCCGACGCGACGCTGATCATCTCGTACGATCAGGCGACGCCGCTGATCAAGGCGCTGGCCTCCGCCGGCGTGGACACGCACAAGCTCTATCTCGTCGACGGCAACACCGTCGACTACTCGAAGACCTACGACGCCGGCCTGCTCAAGGGCTCGAAGGGCACCATCCCCGGCACCCATGTCGACGACAAGTTCAAGTCCGACCTCAAGGGCACCGGCACCGACATCTCTGACACCACATACGCCGCCGAAACCTACGACGCGGTGATCCTCGCCGCGCTCGCCGCCGAACAGGGCGGCAGCACCAGCGGCGAGACGGTCACGAAGAACCTCTCATCGGTCTCCGGCGCCGACGGCGGCGAGAAGTGCGAGAGCTTCGAGGCCTGCAAGACGCTCATCAAAGACAAGAAGAAGATCCAGTACTTCGGCAAGACCGGCATCGGGCCCTTCAACAAGAACAACGATCCGAGCTCGGCGAACATCGGCATCTTCGAGTACGACGGCAACAACGTCAACGTGTTCCAGGACATGCAGAGCGGCGACGTGCCGACCGAGTGACGTACCATCCCTCTCCTCTATACGAAGGGCTGTCCACAAGGCGGCCCTTCGCTGTTTTTGCAGGCCAGGCGCCGACCTCAGCGACGGGTGGTGGCGCGCTCGTGCAGCGTCACCGGGATGATCGTCGTGTTGGCATCGCCGTCCGTGGCATCTGGGCGTTGCGGCGAAGCCTCGATCCCGTGTTCCACGCACGCGGCGATGGTGTGTGCGATCTGCCCGAAATCCTGGGCGACCGTGGTGAGCGGCATGCCGGCGCAATCCGCGGCGAGCGTGCCGTCGTAGGCGACGATCTGCACATCGCCGGGCACTGCGATCGAGCGCGAGACCGCCTCCTGCACGGCGAATGCGGCGGCGAGGTCGGCCCCCACGAACGCATCCATGTCCGGGTGTTCGTCGAACGCCTCGCGCACTGCCCGCTGCACGCCGGCGATGTCGAACACCTCGCCCGACTCGATGTACGTGTGCGCAATCCGCGCTTGGGAAAGGCGGTCTTCCAACGTTTGCACATACCGGACGGTGGGGAAGGTGGAGCGGTCGCCGAGGTCGGTGAACTGCGCGCGCGGGCCACCCACCATGACCACATGGTGCGCGCCGGTGCGCACGAGGAGTTCGGCGATGAGCTCGCCGCCATGCACGTGGTCTGAACTCACCTGGGTGATTCCCGCCCCCAGATTGCGGTCGAAGGCGACCACCGGGCGGTCGATTGCGCGCCAATACTGCTGCGGGTCGTGGGTGGTGTGCGCGGCGACGACCAGCGCGTCCAGGCTGTGCCGACGCAACATGTCGACATACTGCGCCTCGCCGTTCGCGGAGTCGGCGGTGGAGCACAGCATCGTCTGCAGACCGCGGCCGGCGAACTCGTGCTGCAGGTGCGCGGTGAGCGTGGCGAAGAACGGGTGCTGGATGGTGGGCACGATGACGCCGATGATGCCGGTTTTGCCGTGGTAGAAATTGCGTGCGAGCTCGTTGGGCACATAGTCGAGCTCGCGCATGGCCTGCTCGACCTTCTCGCGCATGTCGCGTGAGACATAGCCGGTGCCGTTGATCACCAGCGAGACACTGCTCACCGAGACGCCTGCCCGTTTCGCGACGTCGCGCATGCCGACCATGTTCGCCTCCTCATTTCCTGCTCCGTGTGTTGCCGTCTGCGGTATCGAACCGGTTTGACGACCACTATCGATTGTATGTGCAGATTTCGTCCTCCGGCAACCGCGTTTCGGCAGAGGCCGGCGGTTTGGCGTGCTGCTCCTCGGCCTCTTTGTGTCGGATTGCATATTTCGGCCATTGGGGAGTGCGGTTTGGTGGCCATTCTGTGCCGTGTGGCGCGTTTTGGCCGTTGAGGGGCGTTGTTCGGTGGTCGGATTGTGCTGTCGTGCGCAGAATGGCCGACGGGGATGGTGGCGGTGAGGCTCGGGGGGTGTTGTGTCGTCCCTTGTTGGCTGTTCTGCGCCGGGGTGCGCGTTTTGGCCGTCGGGGAGTGTCGTTCGGTGGCCGGATTGTGCTGTGGTGCGCGGAGTGGCCGATGAAGATAGTGGCCGGCGGGGAGCTGGTAGGGAATTGGCGGGGAATTGGTGGAAGATTGGGATTCCCGCTGCTCCTTTGGCGGTCACTTCGTGCTGGGCTGCGCGTTTTGACCGTTGAGGGGTGCTGTCTGTCGGTGGAATCGTGTGATTGTACGAAAAATGGCCGTTGGATGCATCGGGGTGCATTGGGGGAGGGCGTCACACACTCGCAAGCACACGGCAATGGACGAGGCCGATCTGAGGTTCGTGCGGAGGGTGCCACGCACTCGCACTCGCTGCCGCGCGCTTGCACTGGGCGAACGGGTGGGTGTGGCCGCCGGCCGTGGGGCGAGGGTGTGCCGGTCGCCGCGATCTGTGCTCGAGGGGGCGTTGTGCCGTCATGGTCGACGCGTTTTGGCAGAGCGCGGTGAATCGTCGAATATCGAACCGGTTCGACACGCCGAGAGCAGAGCGCTTGCGTGCGCGTGAAAAATGAGGTAAAACAATACTCGAACCGGTTCGATACGGCAGCTCGCGCAACGATGAAGCTTCAGGCAGACGCATCGCCCCGGAGATATCCCGAAGACGTGATAGACGAATCCAGGAGGAGCCATGAAGAACAAAGTTCAGCTGATCACCTATGCGGATCGCTTGGGTGACGGCAATCTTGCTTCGATGACCGACATTCTGCGCACGCGATTCGACGGCGTATACGAGGGCGTGCACATTCTGCCGTTCTTCACCCCGTTCGATGGCGCGGACGCAGGCTTCGACCCGATCGACCACACCAAGGTCGACGCCCGCCTCGGCGACTGGGATGACATCGCCGAGCTCGCCAAGACGCATGACATCATGGTCGATGCCATCGTCAACCACATGAGTTGGCAGTCCAAGCAGTTCCAGGATGTGCTCGCGAATGGCGAGGATTCGGAGTACTACCCGATGTTCCTCACGATGAGCTCCGTGTTTCCCGACGGCGCGACCGAGGAGGAGCTCGCCGGCATCTACCGCCCGCGCCCGGGCCTGCCGTTCACCCACTACAGCTTCGCCGGCAAGACCCGCTTGGTGTGGGTCACGTTCACGCCGCAGCAGGTCGACATTGACACCGACTCCGCCAAGGGCTGGGAATACCTGATGTCGATCTTCGACCAGATGAGCAAGTCGCACGTCAAGTACATCCGTCTCGACGCCGTCGGCTACGGCGCCAAGGAGGCCGGCACCAGCTGCTTCATGACTCCCAAGACCTTCGAACTCATCTCGCGACTGCGCGAGGAGGGCGCCAAGCGCGGTCTGGAGATTCTCATCGAGGTACACTCGTACTACAAGAAGCAGGTGGAGATCGCCGCCAAGGTGGATCGCGTCTATGACTTCGCATTGCCTCCGCTGCTGCTGCACTCGCTGTTCACCGGCAAGGTGGACGCGCTCGCGCACTGGACTGAGATTCGCCCGAACAACGCCGTCACCGTGCTCGACACGCACGACGGCATCGGCGTCATCGACATCGGCTCCGACCAGCTCGACCGTTCGCTCAAGGGTCTGGTGCCCGACGCGGACGTTGACAACATGGTCGAGACGATCGCGAAGAACACCCATGGCGAGTCGAAGGCCGCAACCGGCGCCGCCGCTTCGAACCTCGACCTCTACCAGGTGAACTCCACATACTATTCGGCGCTCGGCTGCAACGACCAGCATTACATTGCCGCGCGCGCCGTGCAGTTCTTCCTGCCGGGCGTTCCGCAGGTGTACTACGTGGGCGCGCTCGCCGGCGAGAACGACATGGAGCTGCTCAAGCGCACGAATGTGGGCCGCGACATCAACCGCCACTATTACACGACCTCCGAGATCGACAAGAACCTCGAACGTCCGGTGGTCAGGGCCCTGAACGCGCTCGCCAGATTCCGCAACGAGCTGCCGGCGTTCGACGGCGACTTCAGCTACTCGGTGGGCAATGACGAGTCGATTGCGTTCTCCTGGAACGGGTTCGGCTCCTCCGCCACGCTCACGTTCACGCCGTCCAAGGGCATGGGTGTCGAGAACCCACAGTCCGTCGCCACGCTCGTCTGGACGGATTCCACCGGCGAGCACCGCACCGACGACCTCATTGCGAACCCGCCCGTCATGCAGGCGAGCTGATGCGCGGTTCCCGATAGAGATTTCAGATATTTGCAGATTCTCGGAAAAGAGAAACCATGGTTGACGAACAAGACACCCACGGAGGGAGCGCGCCGTCGACGGGCTCGAACGGCTACATTCGCCCGGGCATCGACGACCGCCCCGACTTCGATAAGGCATTGAGCCAGAAAGACAAGGAGAACATCTCCCGTCTCACCGCGCCGATGCCGAAGAAGCGAGCCGCCGACAGCAGTGTGGGCGACGAGCAGGTGCAGGGCACCAAACTCGCCACCGATTCGCAGGCCGTCGGTTCGGGCATGGCCGCACTCGCCGCCGTCGACACCGCGGTGCCGGACGAGGCGTCCGCGTTCATGGACATGCGCGATCCGATGGTCTCGGCCGACGGCCACCGCCCCACCAGGGCCGAACTCGTGCGCTTGGGCATCGGCTTCACCGTCTCCGCAGTCGCCTGCGCGATTCCGTGGGTGGCGCTGAGCACCGTCATTCTGCCGCGCGTGTTCGAGCTGATCGACAACTCGAGCAAGGAGGCCATGCTCGGCTTGGTCAACTCGATCGGTGCGATTGTGGCGTTGCTGGCGAACATCATCTTCGGCACGCTGTCTGACATGACGCGCTCCCGCTTCGGCAAGCGCACGCCGTGGATCGTGGGCGGCGGTATCATCACCGGTCTTGCCATCGGAGCCATCGCATTCACGCGCAACGAGGCGTTGATCATCTTCCTGTGGTGCGTCGCCCAGATGGGCTACAACATGATGCTCGCGCCATACGTGGCCGTGATGTCCGACCGTGTGCCCGACAAGGTGCGCGGTACGATCTCCGGCTTCTACGGCGCCGGCATCGCCGTCGGCCAGACGCTCGGCTCGGTCGTGGGTGCCGCGTTCCTGCGCCAGGGGCAGTCGGGACTCCTCTCCGCATGGATGATGGGTCTGGGCATCTTCAGCCTCACCGGCATCTTCGTCGTCGCCATGTGGCCGCGTGAGAAGTCGAGCTGCTTCGAGGAGCAGAGCGAGCATGTGACCGTGAAGTCCGTGCTCCTGAACTTCCGGCCGCCGCGCCACGCGCCCGACTTCTACTACGCGCTCGTCGGCCGCACGCTCATGATGGGCGGTTACTGGATGATCACGACCTACCAGCTCTACATTGCGCAGGACTACATCTACGCCGGCGATCCGAATGCGAAGGACAAGGCGGCTACGATCATCGCCACCATGGGCGTGATCACACTCGTCGTCTCGCTGATCGCCGCTGTCACGGCAGGTCCGATCACCGACCGTCTCGGCAGGCGCAAGCTGCCGGTGGCGCTCGCGAGCTGCCTGTTCGCCGTCGGTGCCGCGATGCCGCTGTTCTTCCGCTCGCCGATGGGCATATATCTGTTCGCCGCCGTCGCCGGCCTCGGTTACGGCGTCTACAACGCGATCGACCAGGCGCTCAACGTGGCCGTGCTGCCGAATCCGAAGGAAGCTGGCAAGGATCTGGGTATTCTCAACCTCGCCAACACGCTTTCCACAGTGATCGGCACGGCGATGACCTCGCTCGTCGTTTCCATCGTCAAGAGCTCGATGCACGTCTCCACCACCCCCGCCGTCGCCTACGCATGGGTGTTCGGCGTCGCGATCGTGATCGTGCTCGCCGCGGCCGCGCTCATCATGCGCATCCGCAACGTCAAGTAATCCCTTACCTCTCTCCAGACCGCAGGCCGGCAGCGTTCGCGTTGCCGGCCTGTTCCATATACTGCCGAAATTTCAACATTGTTGAATGATTGCGGCGATGATGAGTGCTAATAATGATGAGTGCTAATAATATGGATATAGTTGGGGGAGGCGGAGTGATATGCCGTTCTCTATTCGTATGGTGCAGGGAGACATGATGGGCGACGATGCGATCAACGTGGAGGTCTGCAGCATTCGCGAACTGCTGCACTGCACGTTGCAGGTGCCTTCCTATCAGCGTCCCTACGTCTGGCAGGCGTCCAACGTGCTCCAGCTGATCGAGGATATTGCGGATTCGGCGCCGGTCGATCCCACCTCAAATGCATCCAAGTATCGTATCGGCACCGTCATCATCTATCGGAACGAAGACGGGAATTCGCTTGACATCGTCGATGGGCAGCAGCGGGTGATCACGTTGCATCTGATATTGACCGCATTGGAGGCCTGTGATGGTGATATGCGGCTGGATATGCACGATGACGAGCAGACCCGCCGACATCTGTACGAGAACTATCGTGCGATACGGCAATTGCTGGATTCGTGGGAAGGTGAACGGCGCTCGCAATTCGTGGATCGGCTGTTCGATGGCTGCGAGGTGCTGAAGGTTACGTCAGACCATCTGTCCGAAGCGTTCCAGATGTTCGATTCGCAGAATGCGCGCGGCAAGGAACTCGATCCCACTGATCTGCTCAAGGCGTTCCATCTTCGCTGCATGGATGCCGTCGACAATCCCACCCGCAAACAACAACTGGTGCGGCGGTGGGAGCTACATCAGGATGAGATTCAGCCGCTCTTCGGCACGTATCTCTACCGCATCGCATGTTGGAGCCGGAGGGAGAAGGCGAAGCCCGGCGGTCTGGATTCGGATTCCATCGGCATGTTCAAGGGCATTGATTTGCCGGGGTGCGGCAATGAACGGCGATGCGTGCAGTGGCAGCGCAATTTCGTCACAGCATGGTATGCGAATACTGTGCATACCGATGACGAGCCGGAGACGTCGTATACGTTCCAGATCGACCAGCCGGTGATCAACGGTGAAGCGTTCTTCTGTTATGCGGAGCATTATCGAAGGTGGCTCCAACAGCAGATCATGCATGATGAAGATCCGTGGAGGGATGCCTACGCCGATATCGCCCCCTTTGCTAATACGTGGCGATACCGCTATATGATCGAGCTCTTTCATACCATCCTGCTGTATTACCGGGATAGATTCGGCGATGACGATGCTGCAGACGTCGCCAGAATGGCGTTCCTGTATGCCGCGTATATGCGACTCGGAACCAAATCATTGTCATTTGCCGCCGTCAACAACTATGTGCTGACCGACGCACGATGGGAGTGGCGGAATGCTCGCATATTTGAAGTGATTCGTAACTCTGACCGCGGGTCGGATGTGCTGTCTCAGATGGCGCGTATTCCTCGGAAGCCTATTGAAGATTCGGACGATTTGGGACTGTGGTATCGCTATATGCTGCGCAGTTCTAGGACTCGGCTTGATGATGGCAAAGCCTCTTCGTCTGAGGGCATTCTTCATGTGCTCATCGATAATCTGCAGCAAACGGGATTGTTCGCGAAAGCCGATGTGGGAAGGCAGCAGTCCAGCCTTTCGGGATGGGATGTGTTTGACGTTTTGTATAAGGCCGGCTTCATCGTCCATCGGGGAAAAGGGAGCCCGTATTACTGCTTGCAAGAGAAGATGTGGAGCGGGCGCATACCTGAAGACTGGAAGGACTGGAAAAGGCGAAAAGAATGGGCGGCTGACATCGACGGCATTTTGAACGCGGGGAAGGGGCGATGATGACCGGCAATCCGACGATACTGAGCATCGCTGAACTCTTCAACGAGGAATGCGTATATCGGGTTCCAATTTATCAGCGTGCATATGCGTGGGGCACTGATGAGATCAAGACACTGCTCGACGATCTCAAGCGTGCCGCCGGCACGGCATACCACCTGGGCTCACTGGTAGTCGCAGGGCGCGGCGACGATCAAAATCGGACTGTGTACGAGGTCGTCGACGGGCAGCAGCGTCTGACCACGCTGTATCTGCTCATGGCAGTGCTCTGCCATGGTGATGACGATAGAGCCGCTGGCGCGCTGACTGCATGGAACATGCAATTGGAATACGAATGCCGTGCCGAATCATATGGGGTATTGCTGGAACGGTTGCGTGCGAGCGGCGAGCCCAATCAAGCGGAGGATGTCGTCGTGCAGGATGGCCCATCTGATCAAGAGAACGAAGAGATGGAGACGATGTGCCGCCCATTGCTCGATGGGTACCAGATCATTCGTCAATATATCGCAACGTCGGAGAAAACGTCGGAGAAAACGTCGGAGAATCGGATAGACCTCGAAAAACTGCGCACCAATGTGAGGGTCGTGCGTGACGAATTGCCGCCGGGGACCGACCTCAACCGCTATTTCGAGATCATGAATACACGCGGCGTGCAGCTCAGGCCGCAGGACATCATCAAAGCGCGTCTCATGAGCGCTGTATCCTCCGCGGCCGATCGCGAGACCATCGGCCGCATCTGGGATGTCTGCTCGGATATGGATCACTACATGCAATGCCTCGCGACTCCCGATGAACGGACGCGCTGGTTCGGCGAGGATTGGTCGTCGGTGCCGCCTATCGATTGGAATCAACTCGTTGGCGCAGCCGGCTCAGGTGATGGCGATGGCAGCGTCAAATCATTCAAGTCATTCAAGGATGTGCTACGCGAAGCTCTCAACGAGGAACCCCTGCAAGCGGAACGGCAGACGCAGCCGGGCGTCCGGTCGGACGACGAAGTTGAACAGTATCGTTCCATCATCAGTTTCCCGGCGTTCCTCATGCATGTGCTGCGCATCTACTGTGGCGGCGAGAGCGATGCTTCTGGCGACGCCAAGCAAATCTCTCTTGATGATGCGGAATTGCTCAGAGTAAAGGTGGCCAGGATATTTTCGAAAGCTCCAGAGAACTCAGAAGACTCAGGGGACTCAGACGACAGTGCGTCTGCGGAGGACAACGCGAAACGATTCGCCGCAACACTGCTGAAGTGCCGTTTCCTGTTCGACAACTGCATCATCAAAACGCGCATGGATGCAGCCGCTCCATCCGATGCCACCGAATGGACGCTCAAATGCTGCAAGGAAAACAAGAAGGAGCGGTCCTACTACCTCGCCAATGCGTTCTCGAATGACTGCCAGCAGGAACTGATCATGATCCAGTCCATGTTCCAGGTGACCGAAACGGGCAACAACCACAAGAACGCACTGTACTCAATGCTGCAATGGTTGTGGGGAGTGGAAGCAGTCGATGGATTCGCGTTCTTGCAACGCATTCGGGAGTATGCGCGCGAGAGGCTTGAGAGGGCGCTGGGGCTGGAGAGCCTGAAAGATGCGCCGACGGAAAAGCGCCAGTCGCGTATCCGTGAAGCCGTCAGCCGAGGTGTCGGCACTGAGCATTTCATCTTCAACTATCTGGACTATGCGCTGTGGGTGCTGCTTGCACCAGTCGATGGTTCGGCGCAGGGAGAGGATGTGCCTGTAGTCAGTATCTTCGGAGCCGATGAACCCCCGACGATAGCGTCGGACGTGCGTACTCAGTGGTGGGAATACACAGCACAGTCCGACGAGAGTATGCAAGCCCTTGATTGCAAGCAATTCCGCTTCCGCTACCGCAATTCCGTGGAGCATTTCTCGCCGCGGCATCCTTTGGGCGGCGGCGCGCCGGACAATGTGGACGACTTCGGCAATCTATGCCTACTGACGGTTCAAGAGAACTCCCGACGCAACAACCTCGATGCGATGGAGAAGATCAGGCATTTCAATGTAGGTCAGCAAAGCCTGAAATTCCAGTTCATGGTCGGGCAAGCACAGAAGGAGAACGCATGGGGCAAGCCGCAGATAGAGAAACAGACCGAGCTATGGGTCCAGCTGCTGGACGCGCTGAGCATGGCATCCCGTTCCCGGTGAGTGCCGACCTGTTCTACAGCTCTGAGAATATGCGCCATCTGGAGAAGCCGATTCGCCAATTGGAACATGGTGGCGTAGCTGAACACGAGCTTCTGGAGCCATGACATGCTCAAAATCTGGACTGACGAAGCCTGGGGCGATTATCTGCATTGGCGACAGACCGACAAGCGCGCTTTAAGAAAGATCAATGCGCTCATCTATCAATGTTTCGAACGCTTTTCCGCGTTCGTGCGAGCGTAACGCGGCGCTCACGCGCTCGGTTTGTGGCGCACGTAATCTGCAAACAGATTCACGCAAGAAGTCTAGGGATGTGAATCGGAACCACCGCTTCGCCTGCTTGCGAAGAGTTGCATTCGCAGATTCGCGCGGGCAAGAGATCAGAGAGAGGAAACGGTGATTGCAATGAACAATGCGAAAATCAAGTCATGGATGGTCACGGCGACGGCAATGGCCGCGGCGATGCTCACGCTGTCGGGCTGCGGCTCGGGCGCGGAAAGCAAGGCGGACGCCGATGAGGCCACGTTCACGGCGGCCGGGCTCTTCCCGCTCACCGGCTCCATGGCATATTTGGGACCGGCGAACATCGCGACGATGAAGCTCGCCCAGAACGACATCAATGCGGCCGGCGGCGTGCTCGGCAAGGACATCGATATCGTCTCGGCCGACACCTCGGACGCCGACCATGCGGATCAGAACACGTCGGCGGCGCAGTCGGTGCTCGCCAAGGATCCGTCGGTGGTGGTCGGGCCCCCGTCGAGCTCCGTGGTGAAGAACACGTTCAAGCAGGTGACCTCGTCGCAGGTGCCGATGATCTCGTCGGGCGCCACATCCACCGCGTTCTCCGGACTCAACGACTACTTCTTCCGCACGATTCCGCCGGACACGGTGCAGGGCGTGGTGCTCGGGCAGATTCTGGTCGAGGACGGTGTGAAGAACCTCGCCATCGCGGTATTCAACGACGAGTATGGCACGTCGTTGCGTGACGTGGTGGTCAAGACGGTTGAGGATGCCGGCGTCAATGTGGTGTACGGCGAGAAGGAGACCTTCGACCCGACCGAGACGAGCTTCTCGTCGATGGTCACGAACATCAAGTCCACGAAGCCGGACGCACTGCGATAGTCGGCTACGCGGAGCCGGATGCCGACGCGCTGTGTGTGCGTCTGGCCGACGAAGCGTACGCATTGGGTGCGGCCGAGACCGCCGACTTCGCTCAGGCCGTGATCGACGCGGGAATGGTGTGGGTGGGGCCGAAGCCGGAGACGATCCGCGTGCTCGGCTCGAAAGTCGCGGCGCGCCGGATCGCCGCCGAAGTGGGCGTACCAATGACACCCGGTACCACGCAACCGGTTCAGGACGCCGCCGAAGTGGTCGAGTTCGCACGCGAACACGGCTTGCCCATCGCAATCAAGGCGGTCTACGGCGGTGGCGGCCGTGGCCTGAAGGTGGTGCACGAACCCGACGAGGTGGCGGCCGCCTTCGAATCGGCGACGCATGAGGCCGAGGTGGCGTTCGGCAACGGCGATTGCTTCGTCGAGCGCTTCCTCGCACGTCCACGGCATGTAGAGGTGCAGGTGCTCGGCGACCAGTTCGGCACCGTGCTTGCCGTGGGCACGCGCGACTGCTTGCTGCAGCGGCGCAATCAGAAGCTCATCGAGGAGGCGCCCGCACCGTTCTTGGCCGCCGAGACCGTGCGGGAGCTCGAGCGCGCCGCGGTGGCGATCTGCTCACGCGCGCACTACGAAAGCGCGGGAACGGTGGAGTTCCTCGTCGACGACGGCACGATGAGCTTCATGGAGGTCAATACGCGCATTCAGGTGGAACACCCCGTCACCGAGGCGGCCACCGGCGTCGATCTCGTGGCCGCCCAACTCGCCATTGCCGAGGGCGCGCCGGTGGAGGCGGTGCCCGGGCTTGAATCCGGCGTCACACCAGAGCCGCGGGGGCATGCGATGGAATTCCGCATCAACGCGGAAGACCCCTCACTCGGCTTCGTGCCGTTCCCGGGCGTCGTCGAAAGCCTGCAGGTGCCCACCGGCCCCGGCATCCGCTTCGATTCGGGGGTGGCCGCCGGCGACTCCATTTCAAGCCGCTACGACTCCATGATCGCCAAGCTCATCGTCAAGGCCCCCACGCGCGCCGAATGCCTGCGCCGTGCGGAACGCGCGCTCGCCAAACTGCACATTCACGGCGTGCCCACCGTGGTGCCCTTCGACAAGGTGGTGCTCGAATCCGCGGATTTTGGCGCGGGCGCAGACTGGAGGGCCGACGACGATGTGTCCAATGCGAATTTTCGCGTGTACACGCGCTGGATTGAGGAGGAGCTGCTGCCGAATCTGCCCGCGGAAACGCTTGAGGACTGGCGTCGCGTCGGCGAGCGGGCGATGGGCGAACGCTCCGGCGAGGCCTCCCCGGTGGAAAGCTGGGTGGAAGTCGACGGCAAGCGCGTCACGCTGGGATTGCCTGCTTCGTTCGCCTCGATGATGGCGTTCGGGGCCGGCATGGCGCACGCCGGCGGCCACGTGCCCGCAACAGGCGCATCGGGTGCAGATTCCGACCTGCTCGCCGCGCTGCTCGGCGGCATCGCCCGCGGTGGCTCGTCCGAGACGGCACCTGACGGCGCTGTGCAGGGCGGCACTGTGCAGGGCGGCACTGTGCAGGGCGGCACTGTGCAGGGCGGCACACCGGTCACCGCTGAACTCGGCGGCACCGTGGTGCGCTGGCTCGCCGACGACGGCGCCCCGGTGCGCGAAGGCGACCTGATCGTCGTGCTCGAGGCGATGAAGATGGAACGCGAAGCGCTTGCACCGGCCACCGGAACGCTTCATATCACCGTGCCGGTCGGCGAGCAGGCGGACTACGGCGCCGTGCTCGGCACAATCGACTAGCGGGCGCATCTGCACACGGCAATCGAACATTCATCGAGGAGAATATGGGCAGCATCACGGACTGGAGTAAATACCCACGCATCGCACGCATCGCCAACGCGGCGGCGGCCGACGTGGGACGCGGGTCGGAAACACTGATAACTAACCTATGTGCGCGGCGACTTGTTCCGCGCGGCACGCCATCTTGCCCTCGGCGCGGAGCGGCCGCGGCGTGCTCGACGCGAGAACCGGCGCAAAACCAAGCGACCCGCACGCGCGCTCGTTGTCACCGGATTCTACATTCCGCAGGCGCAGCAGCCGGCCGCCGAAACGGACGGCCCGCTCGGCGCGCTATTTCGGCACGGTCGCCAAGCTGAGCGCCTTCGCCAGGCATTAGGTAATCCGAGCTAGCGCCTGGGTGGCAGGAATAGAGAACGGCGAATTCACTCGGCGTTCATCGAACGCCGGGCATGGCGCGGCGGCGAGCGGTTACTGTGGGAAATATGAGTAATGAGAGCAAGAACAGCAATGATTCCGCAGTGCCGCAGCCGCAGCAATCGGAACCACAGTGGCAGCCGGCTACCCCACGTCCGTTCCCGAAATCGAACTATATTCGCCCTGGCATTGACGACCGGCCCGATCTCGACAAGGCACTGAGTGCTGAAGACAAGTCGGCGGTCGCGCGCTTGGCCGTGCGGCAGAAGCCGGTCACCGCACCGCCCGCCGCCACACACCCGGAGGTGCAGGCCGCCGCGCTCGCCGATGCGGCGGGATTGGCCCACGCAGCCTCCGACGAGCCGATTCCCGACGTGGAATCCGCGTTCTTCGACCTGCGTGATCCGATGGTCGATTCCACCGGCTACCGCCCGACGCGCACGCAGGTGTTGCGCATGAAAATCGGCTTTGCCGCGGCGTCGCTGCTGCTGTCGTTCGCCATGGTAGCGCTCACCGTGGTGCTTGTGCCGCTGCGACTCGACGAATTCGGCGGCGCTTTCGACGGCACGGTGAATCTGGCGGTGCTGATTGGCGTGGGCATTGTGGTCGCGATGCTCATGACGGCATTCGCTTCCGCGATGTCAGACCGCACGCGCCTGCCGTTGGGGCGTCGCACACCCTGGCTCATCGGCGGCACCGTGGTCGCCACACTGTTTGCATTCGCGCTGTCCGCATGCCATACGAACGTCGCGATGATTCTCGTCTGGGTGTTCATGCAGCTCGGTTATGCGGTGATGGCGATGGCGTGCTCGGCAATGGTGGGCGAGATGGTGCCCGACAAGTTCCGTGACGCGGTGGCCACGTGGCGCAATGTTGCCATGTTCGCGGGGTCGCTCGCCGGCGCTGCGTTCGCCGCTGGCATGGCGGACCATGTCGATGCCGCGATGGACATATGCGCCGTGGCCATGCTCGCCGCCGGCGCTGTCGCGTTGTTCGTGCCACCGCACGAGCATTCCAGCGAATACCTGCACGTCACGCCGCTCGACGAAGACAAGCTGCTCGTGGCCTTCCGCGCGCCGCAGGGCGTGCGGCACTGGGGCATGATCGCCGCGATCCGCCTGCTCGTCTCGGCCACGCTCGCCGTCTCAATCACGTACGTGTGGTTCCTGGTGCGCTATGAGCATGGGACGCATGCTCCGAATTCACTGCAGTACACGGCGGTGACGATTGCCGCCATGGCCGTGGTGGCCTATGTGCTCGCCGCGATATCCTCCGTGCTGCTCGATCCGATTGCCAGCCGCTTCTCCAGTGCCAAGGCGCCGCTCGCCCTCGCGTCGGCCGTCATGCTTCTCGCGGCGATCTGCGGCATCGCGATGCCCAATCGCGCCGGACTCATATTATTCGCCGCATTCGGCGGCTGCGCACTGGCCATGCTCGATTCGCTCGCGCAGGCCCAGGCGCTTCACGCGATCGAGGATCTGCAGCACACCGGCCATGTGCTCGCCGTGCTGCACAGCCTCGACAGTGTGGGCAGACTGCTCGGCGTCGTCGTCGGCGCGATTGTGGTGGTTGCCGCAGACGCATTTGCCCCGCTGTTCATTGCCGCCGGCGTGCTGGCGTTGGCGCTGCTCGTCGTTGTGCTCTGCATCTCCTCGCGTCTCGCCGACTGACGGGGTGATTCAGCTGCGACCTGTCGTCTGGATATGCGGAACTGCAGCATGGACACTAGGCAATCTAGCGTGTTATGTTGAGGCAATGTGATTACAGGTGTCGTATATTATCTCGCTGACCAGATTTGAAAATCTCACTATATGGACACCGTGCGCGCTCGGTCGCGGGCTGGGGAGTAGGTTCTAACCCAACACGGCGCCGCGGCAAGCGCACGCCGCGCACAGCAACGCAAACGGATACGCGGAAAGGAGGCTCGCGATGAGTGAGACCATGGTCGCACGACTGCAGATTGTACGAATTATTATCTCGCCATCGGCGAGCTGATTCGTATACCCGAAATCCAGCCCTGCCGATGCGGCAGGGTGACGCACATGACATCTCGAGCCCTGCCGAAGTGCAGGGCTTTTGCATATCGCAACACAGAAAGAAGGAGATTCATGACCGCAGTCGAAACGGAAACGGAAGCGGGGCGCCGCGCCCCAGCGCTGGCGGGAGAGCGCGCGCATGCACTCAAACGGGCGGGGAGATCGTCTGTGGGCGCGATCATCGCCGCCTCGATGGTGGGCACGACGATTGAGTTCTACGACTTCTACGCCTACGGCACCGCGGCGGCGAACTACTTCCCGCGCGTGTTCTTCTCCGACAAGACGAACCCGACCGTCGCGCTGCTGCTCTCGCTCGTCACCTTCGCCGTCGCGTTCCTGGCCCGCCCGGTGGGCTCGCTCATCTTCGGCCATTTCGGCGACTCGATCGGCCGTAAGGCGACGCTCGTCGTCTCGCTGATGACCATGGGCGTCGCGACCTTCCTCATCGGCTGCCTACCCGGTTACGACATGTGGGGCGTGTGGGCCGTGCTCGCGTTGTGCGTCTGCCGGTTCGTGCAAGGCATCGGACTCGGCGGCGAATGGTCGGGCGCCGCGCTCGTGGCCACCGAGAACGCGCCTGCCGACAAGCGCGCGCTGTATGGCTCGTTCCCCGAGCTTGGCGCGCCGATCGGGTTCTTCCTGTGCAACGGCACCTATGTGCTGCTCGAGCTGTTCAACGATGACGCCGCGATGCTCGCATGGGGCTGGCGCGTGCCGTTCCTGCTCTCGTCACTGTTGGTGGTTGTAGGACTGCTCGTGCGTGTGCACATGGAGGAGACTCCGGCATTCCGCGCCGCGCAGCAAGACCAGCGCGTTGTCAAGGCACCTGCGCTCGAGGTGTTCCGCACCAGCTGGCGGCAGGTATTGCAGGCCACGTTCCTCGTCGCCGTCACCTACACGCTGTTCTACACGCTCGCCACATGGTCGCTCGCATGGGCCACGAAGAGCGATGCGCAGGGCGGCGGTGGACTCGGCTTCTCCACCAAGGAGTACATGACGATGCTCATGGTCTCCGTATGCGTGTTCGCCCTGTTCATCGTGCTCTCCTGCGTGTTTGCAGACCGCATCGGCCGCCGTCGCGTGATCATCGGCTCGTCAGTCGCGCTGCTCGTCTTCGCCGCATTGTTCCCGCTGCTCATGAACCGCGCCGTGGTCGGCGTGCACAACACCGCCGCCGCAATGCTGTTCCTGTGCCTCGGCTTTGCGCTGATGGGCATCGCCTTCGGTCCGATCGGCGCATTGCTGCCCGAGCTGTTCAGTGTGAACGTGCGCTACACGGGCTCCGGCATCGGCTACAACATCGCCGCAATCGTTGGCGCGGCGTTCGTCCCGTCGGTCGCCACATGGCTGTCGTCGCACTGGGGTGTCGGCTCGGTCGGGCTCTATCTGGGCGTCATGGCGCTGTGCTGCCTGGTGGCGATCCTGACGTGTCATGAGACCAAGAACGTGGATTACATGCAGTGAACATATGAATCCTTGGAATCCGTGTGCGAGGAAAGGAGTTCGGCAGGGCAATAGGAAACAGTGCGATAGGAATAGGCAATACGTAATACAGAATGTCCAGAATATGGTCAATCTATCTCCGCGATAATCAATGATCTATGGACGAATGCCCGGTATTTTCCAAAAGAAACAGAGGGCATTCCAAAACGCGGCACCGCCGGTATCCAAAAGATGGACGCGATGCAGGCGAACGTGGAGATTTCGGTAAGATGAGATTTCAGTTTTGGAGACAAAATCTCCAACACATAGGGATTACAGACGCCCCTGCCCGAGCCGGCCAACACGGCAGGCCCGGGTGTGACGGCGGAACATATCAAGCATGGGCATGGGCTAAGAGGCCCACGCCGAACACAAATAAAAGGAGTGTGCCACATGGCAGCACAGATCTGGTACGAAGACGACGGCGATCTCTCGGTTCTCGACGGCAAGAAGGTCGCAATCATCGGTTACGGCTCGCAGGGCCACGCGCATGCGCTCAACCTGCGTGACTCCGGTGTCGACGTCGTCGTCGGCCTGCGTCCGAACTCGAAGTCTGTGGAATTCGCCAAGGAACAGGGTCTGGAAGTTAAGAGCGTTCCGGAAGCCGCTGCCGAGGCCGATGTCATCATGATCCTGGCCCCCGACCAGTACCAGAAGGGCATCTGGGAGAACGACATCGAGCCGAACATCAAGCCGGGCGCCGCCCTGGCCTTCGCACACGGCTTCAACATCCACTACGGCTACATCAAGCCGAGCGAGGACCACCCGGTCTTCATGGTCGCCCCGAAGGGCCCGGGCCACATCGTCCGCCGTGAGTACGCCGCAGGCCGTGGCGTCCCGGTTGTGACTGCGGTCGAGCAGGATCCGCGCGGCGACGGCTGGGATCTCGCACTGGCTTACGCGAAGGCCCTCGGTGCACTGCGCGCCGGCGCCATCAAGACCACGTTCAAGGAAGAGACCGAAACCGATCTGTTTGGCGAGCAGAACGTGCTGCTCGGCGGCGTGAACAAGCTCGTCGAAATGGGCTTCGAGGTGCTCACCGACGCCGGCTACCAGCCGGAGATCGCCTACTTCGAGGTGTGCCACGAGCTCAAGATGATCGTCGACCTCATGAACGAAGGCGGCTTGAACAAGGATCGCTGGAGCTGCTCCGACACCGCTCAGTACGGCGACTACGTCAACACCGTCATCGACGAGCACACCCGTGAGCGCATGCAGTACCACCTGCAGCGCATCCAGGACGGCTCCTTCGCCAAGGAGTTCATGGACGACCAGGCTGCCGGCGCCCCGAAGTTCAAGCAGCTGCAGGAGGAGTACTCCAACGTCCGCATCGAAGAGGTCGGCCCGAAGCTGCGCGCCATGTTCTCCTGGAACAACGACGCCGCGAAGGACGCCGACGAAGCCAACTCCTTCACCGGCAAGATCGCCCGCGCCCAGGTTCAGTGAGCCGCGTGCGGTGCGTCCGCGCATGAAGCCGTGAGTTTCGCATCTGTCAAGGTGGGGTATGCATAGGCATGCCCCACCTTTTGCGTTCTCCTGCATTGAGCGGCCTTCTGCACTGAGCGTTCTCCCGCCGTGCCGCAGTTTGCGGAAGTTTCCGTGAACCGCGCCGTAAAGCAACTCGCACGCGGAAGCTTCTGTGGATGCCTCCGGGGAATCTGCTGAGCAATGGTGCGCGCGGCAGGGTTGACAGAACTGCCGCAGATCGGCGCCCTGTATTATTTTCGGCTTGTCTGCATGCATGCTATACTGCAAAACCATGTGTGGAATTGCAATGATGTCTGTGATTGCGTGGAATATCTAGCCACGCGCTGACGCATATCCTCTTGGATCCAACCGAACCCATATCACTGCCGCATATCACTGTTGCGTGAAGACCGCCAAAGGGCGGCCATAGGCATGCTTGCATAAATCTTTTCGATAAACAGAACCGAATGTGGTGTCTGTGCGTTCGCATGCCGTTATGCGACACCAAGCGAAAGAGACATCATGAATAACCGAAATCATAGGAAAATCACCATATCCACGCACAGCAATCCGCATGATTGGCGCATACCCGTCGCATTGCTGCTCACAGGTCAGGCACTCTCGCTGATCGGCTCGAGCATTGTGCAATACGCGGTCTTCTGGTACCTCGTCATGCAAACGGATTCGGGCGCGACCATGACGGTGGCCATGCTCTGCGCGTGCGTGCCGCAGGCCGTCGTCTCGCTGTTCGGCGGCGCATGGGCCGACCGCTGGAACAAGAAGGCGCTCATCATATTGCCCGACGCGCTGATCGCGGCTGTCACCGTCATGCTGTCCCTCTCGATTGCGCGCAGAATTGCCGGGCTCGCCCTGTTCTTCGTCGTGCTCGCGATTCGCTCGGCAGGCGCGGGCGTGCAATCGCCGGCGGTGCAGTCGTTCCTTCCGCAGATCACGCCGGAAAGCAAACTGCTGCGCGTGAATTCGATCAACGGCACGATCCAGTCTGTGAATCTGATCGCGGCGCCGGCAATCGCCGCCGTGCTCGTCAATGTAATGCCATTGTGGGCGATTCTGTATGTCGATGTGACGACGGCGGTGGTGGGCATTGCTTTCGTTGCGCTGATTCGCGTGCGCCGCACACGCGATGCCGAGGTCGGTTCGGAGCGGGGCGCCGACTCTGTGTTCGCCGACATGCGCACCGGTCTGCGGTATGCGTGGCGGTACCCGCGTATTCGCAGTGTGCTGATCGCCTACGCATTCGTATGCTTCATCAACATTGCGCCAATGAATCTTACGCTGATTCTCATGAACCGCGGATTCACCGGGCAGCAGCTCGATCTCGGATTCACCGTGCTCTCCACGGCGGCCGACAAGCTCGCCGCGAACGAGATGGCGTGGAGCGTAGGCATGGTGATTGGCGGCGCATTGCTCGCCACGGTGGGTGCGCGCGTCTTCCACAACAACATGGTGCTGCTCGCGTGCGCGTTCATTGGCATGGGCGTATGCACGGCGGGACTCGGCCTGTCGCCCACGCTGCTGGTGTATTTGTTCGTGGATTTCCTCGTTGGCCTGTGCACGTCGCTCGGCTCGTCGCCAACGTTCACGTTGTTGCAGCATGAGAGTACGCCCGACATGCGCGGCCGCGTGTTCGGATTGCTCACCACGTTCTCCGGATTCGGCACGCCGCTCGGCATGCTTGTGTTCGGCCCGCTCGCCGACGTGGTCGATGTGCGCGTGATCTTCGTGGTGGGCGGTGTGCTCACGATTCCCTTCGGCATCTGGCTCCTGCGCGTGGATCGGCGCTGGCCCGCCGTCTCGCGGTAGTTTTCGCGGATGCATCCGTGAACGGTGCCGTGCCATGCCCGCTCAGCAGCATATCTTTCGGATTCTTCCGTAAACTGTGCCGCTGAGAGGGCGTTATGCGGCATAGTTTTCGGATGGTTCCGTAGACTATGCCACAAAGTGTCCCATTGGCGGTGGTTTTCACGGATACTTCCGTATGTTCGACCGCAGATAGACGCAGTGACGGCATATCTTTCGGAACTTTCCGTATGTTTGACCACAAATGGGGGCAAAAGTGGTAATTCTTACGGATAGTTCCGTATATAGCGCCACGGAGCAGTCTGCTAATGGCATATCTTTCGAAACATTCCGCGAACCGTGCCGCGGGAGAGCCTGTAAATAGTACGTCTTTCGGGTGCATCCGTGTGCTATGCCGGGGCGCGGGCTGTACGTAGCAGATTTCGCGGATGCTTCTGTAAGATGTGCCGCAAAACAGTCTGCGAACGGCATGGGTTATGGAAGCATCCGCGAAATCGACCGCGTATGCCCGCATGCACGGCGGATTACCCGGAAGCTTCCGCGAAATGAGTAGCAGTCATTGCCGCGGCTGCCCGAGGCACACGTCGGCGACTGCAGTGGTCCCGACAATCGCCGGCAGCCACGGCAACAAGCAGCAATGACTTGACTACTTGATGAACGGGAATGCGGGCAAGCCGTCGCCGTTGAACAGTGGTGCCGGACCCCAGCTGCGCCAGGCATAGCGCGCGTGGGTCGGCTTCGGCACCTCCGGTGAGAGCAGATGTACGACGCGCATGTCGCTGCCGAGATCGTCGCGTGGCTCAATGCGGGCGTGCGCGGGAACGAACTCGGAGTCCGCGCTGGCGGCGATCTCGAAACCGGATTCGCCGGCCTTGCGCTCGGTGCTTTCGGCAATGTCCGCAATCGCGCGCATGGTATCCGACGTCGTGCCGTGCCAATGGAGTCCCTGCGCATGGTTGAATGTGACGACCATCTCGCCGCCGCCTTCGCCCACCTGCAGATCGACGAGCTCGGGGCTGGCACAGGGAATCTGCAGACCGTAGACGTCGTGCAATGCTGTGTCCCCGAGCCGCATGCCGAGCGTGCGTTTGTCGACGGGGTGAATGTTGTCGAATTCGCCGCAGTCCATGGCGCAAACGATGTTCGCGTGCGGTGTTTCACGTGCAACAGCGAACTGTTCATCGCGCAGTACCGGCCAACGCAGTGGATCGTGCTCGGCGTCGGCCTCGGCGATCCACTGCGGCAGCTGCACCACGAGGAACGGCAGCGCATTGTCATGCCACGTCGCGCGCCATTCCGCGATCAGACCGCGCAACAGCTCGCCATAGCCTGCCGCGTTGAACTCGTCCTCCTCGCCTTGGTACCACAGCACGCCTGCGAGCGTGTAGGGAGCCACGCGGCGGATCATCGCCTCGTACAGTGTGTACGGCCTGCGCTCGGCGAACGGCGTGACCGGCGGCGGCCATGGGCACGGGCCGAGCATCGCATCAATCTGCGGCTGCGAGTAATCCGGGTGCTCCTCCTTGACGGCGGCGACGTCGGCGTTCCACTTGTCGAACACCTGCTGCCAGGAGGTCTGCGCGGCGAGCATCTCCTCATCCGTCTTGCCGGCAATCGCGTCGCGATATGTCTGCAGATAGCTGCGCCCGAGCTCGGTTTGCTCCAGCAGATGCTCGCTCATCCATGCGCTGATCGACGTGCCGCCGATGTAGCAATCCACGACGCCGACCGCAATGCCGTTCGCCAGTGCGTCGCGCAGCTGCTTGCCGAAGTAGTAGCCGATGGCGCTCATGTGGGCGACTTGCGGCGCTTCGGCGGTCTGCCAACCGGACGCGGATTCCGCGGTCAGATTGATTCGTGCGGACTTCGGCGTGTTGTAGAAGCGCAGCAGCGGGTCGTGCGCATCGGCGACGGCCTCCTTGCCGAATTCGCTGTTGTGCAGCTCGAACTCGATGTTGCTTTGGCCGCCGGCGAGCCAGACTTCGCCGACCATCACGTCGTGGAACGCGAGCTCGTCGCCGCCGCACCGCACTTGCAGTGTGAGCGGACCCGAAGCCGGCATTGCGGGCAGTGTGAGCATGAACGTGCCATCATTGTCTGCAGATTCCTGCGCCCGCGCGACTTCCTGCCCCTGCCCGTCGCTCAGTGACGCGCTGACGGACTCGCTGACCGGCGCCTCGCCGAACACGGCGATCGGCTTGTTGCGCTGCAGCACCATGTGGTCGCTGAATATGGCGGCCACACGCAGATTGCCGCTTCTGGTGCGGTCGTGCGCGCCGTCGTTGCTTTCCGCGGGTTCGGCCATTCCCGCTGCCCCGGTGCGATGCCGGTCACAGTTGTCATGTCGTATCTCCTTAGTGTATGTAAGCGTTGTTGATGGTTTCTCAGTCTCCACCGTCTCGGCGCTGCTGTGCAGGGCGGCCGGGCGGGGTCTCGTCACTGGATCGCAAGCGCCCTTTACGTTCCTCAACCCCGCCCGGCCGCCCTGCACAGCAGCGCCGGTTCGAGGCGGAATGCATGGTGGGGCAGGGAGAGGCTTCGTGACTCGATCCGTTCCTCAGCCCTGTCCCTTCGCCCCGCATGGCGACATCTGTTCTGGATGTTTCGAATACTCGTTGGTTAAGTCTGAGTACGGGTGGGTTGTACCGGTGGCTCCCTGAAGGTCGGCTGGGTAGGGTTGAGGAACGTAAAGGGCGCTTGCGATCCAGTGGCGATGCCCTACCCAGCCGACCTTCAGGGAGCCACCAAGGGGTGAGTCTCAGTGAGCTATTGCCACAGCTCTGCGCCGAACGAATCGATGTAGGAGACCAGTTCGCGTGCCATCTCCTCGTCCTCGGCAATGCGGGGGTGCCCCGGGGTACCCGTGCCTGCATGCGAATAATCCAGATGTGTGATCTGCGGATTGTCGAGTTCGCTCACCACTTCGTCGATCGCGCGGTCCCAGTTGCGGTCATGCTGCAGCACGGTCGTCGTGCAGATGATGTGCGAGTCCGGGTATCGTTCGAGCAGATTCCCCAGGAACTCGGCATAGCGGGCGCGCCAGTTCACGGCCTGCTTGCCGGTGTAATCTGCGCTCATGAAATCGTGTGGATGCGAATCGTTCTGGCCGAGCGCCACAATGACCACCTGCGGGTCGTCGTCGCGGAAATCCCAGTCGGTGGGCTCGCCGAGTGCGGGATTGTACTGCACGCGATTCCAGATGCTCTCCATGCCGAGGTAATCGGGCGCGTTGAACCAGCCGATGCCGTCAAGCAGCGGCGCGCCACCTTGCGAGATGATGCGCAGGTCGGCGCCCAGCGCGCGGGCGGCGATGGCATCGTAGGCGAACCATGAGTTGCTGTAGGCGCTCAGATCTTCGTCCGGGTCGGCCTTGCCGGTGTAGAGCACGGCCTCGTTGCGCTCGCCGCAGCTCACCGAATCGCCGTAGACTTCGATGCGGCGTGTGCTGGCGGGTTCGGCAGGTGCGAGAATCTGCGCGTCGTCGTCAATCTCCACGCCGGCGAACTCCATGTAGTGCATGCCGCCATCTTCGCGCTTGAATACGATTGCGCGGTGCTCGATGTTCGGCAAGTGGCTTGCAATGCGAATGGTGAGCATGCCGTCTTCCCCCACGCTCACGGCGGCGTCGGGCTCGGGTTCGACGGGCGACGGCACACGCACGCTGAACTGGGTGTTGTCGATGATCACACCGATGCGCGTGTGACCGTAGTTCCAGAAATTGCGAAGCCGCACGGCGAGGGAGGTGCCGGTGAAGCGGAACCGCGCCTGCGTGTAGGGGAACACCCACAGCGGCAAGTGGTTCTTCGATTCACCGATGCGTCCCATCGTGCAGAAAGCCGGATTGAATGCGTCAATGAATTGCATGCTGCTCCTTATGCGTCTCTGCTGTGCCGATTATATGCCTATTCTCGCGGTGTCGCGGCCCTCGCTTTGCCGCGAAACTCTGTTGCGAACTCTGTTACGGGCCAAGTTATCTCTTACGGGCCAAGTTTGTGCTTACGGGCTAGGATTTTCGGCTACGGGCTAGGGCATCTCTGCCTTTTCGTGAAAACGGGTAGTCGGAAACCGCCATGTTCCAATGATCCCGTTTGCCGGGACCCCGACTTTCTTTAGCCTGTAACGCAAAATCGTGGCCCGTAAGCACAAACTTGGCCCGTAACAGATGGAAGAGAGCGGGGGAGGAAAGGTGGAAGATTGTTGGCGATGCGCGTGTTGCAGGCGGTGTGGAGGGGAGGAGCATGCTATATTTGGCATATGCTGACTTGCGAGTAAGTAAATGAATGCCGGAGCAGATTCGGGATTCGCGCGGGTCTGTGCTCGGATGCGACGTGTATTGTGTCGGATGTATCGGCAGGAGGAATCAGCAATGACGATGACGTTCCCGAAGGGCTTCCAGTTCGGCACCGCGACTGCCGCCTACCAAATCGAAGGCGCGGTGGACGAAGACGGCCGCACGCCGTCGATCTGGGATGTGTTCTCGCACACCCCGGGCCGCGTGCTGAATGGTGACACCGGAGACAAGGCTGACGATTTCTACCACCGCTGGCAGGACGATCTCAAGCTCGTGCGCGATCTCGGCGTGAACGCATACCGGTTCTCGATTGGCGTGCCGCGCGTCATTCCCACCCCGGACGGCAAGCCGAACGAGAAGGGCCTCGATTTCTACGAGCGCATTGTCGACCAGCTGCTCGAATACGGCATCGACCCGATTGTGACGCTCTACCACTGGGATCTGCCGCAGTATCTGAACGAAGATCCGTACCGGGATGGCTGGCTGAACCGTGAGACCGCGTTCCGCATGGCGGAGTATGCCGGCATTGTGGCCAAGCGCCTTGGCGACCGTGTGCACACCTACACCACGCTCAACGAACCGTGGTGCTCGGCGCACCTGAGCTACGGCGGCACCGAGCATGCGCCTGGCCTGGGCGCCGGCCCGCTCGCGTTCCGCGCCGCCCATCACCTGAATCTGGCACATGGTCTGATGTGCGAGGCAGTGCGTGCCGAGGCCGGAGCGAAGCCGGATCTCTCGGTGACGCTGAATCTGCAGGTGAACCGCGGTGATGCAGATGCCGTGCACCGCGTGGATCTCATTGCCAACCGCGTGTTCCTCGATCCGATGTTGCGCGGCTACTACCCGGACGAGCTGTTCGCGATCACCAAGGGCATCTGCGACTGGGACTTCGTGCATGACGGCGATCTCAAGCTCATCAACCAGCCGATTGACGTGCTGGGGCTCAATTATTACTCGACGAATCTGCTTGCGATGAGCAACCGTCCGCAGTTCCCGCAGAGCACGCAGGCCTCCACCGCACCGGGCGCCAGCGACATCGACTGGCTGCCTACCGACGGCCCGCACACACAGATGGGGTGGAACATCGACCCGGATGCGCTCTATAACACGCTGGTTCGCCTGAACGACGACTACAACCACATTCCGCTCGTCGTCACTGAAAACGGCATGGCGTGCCCCGACGAGGTGGAAGTCGGCCCGGATGGTGTGAAGATGGTGCACGACGATGACCGCATCGACTACCTGCGTCGCCATCTCGAGGCCGTCCACCGCGCGATCGAGGAGGGGACGAATGTCATCGGATACTTCGTGTGGTCGCTGATGGATAATTTCGAGTGGGCGTTCGGCTACGACCGCCGCTTCGGCCTGACCTACGTGGACTACGACACCGAGGAGCGTATACGGAAAGACAGCTACAACTGGTACCGTAACTTCATTGCCGAGCACTCCGCGCGGTGATCTGCTTACTGAAGCGCTTGATTAACATACGCTTGCGAGAGTCCGCATATCCGCAGATTCGCGCAAGCGTATTCTTATGCAAAAAGTGCGGTTTCGCCTATTGTCGAAACGCCCCCGTTTCAGGATTCGGTGGCGCACCATCTGAAGACGCGCTGAAATCCGAAAGTAATGCCAACGTTTGCGCACTGTTTATTCAATTGGTCGAATAAATTCGGAATGATTGGAAACACTGGGTTTTTACGGGAACCCAGCATGGCGGCCGTCGACTTCAACGGCCACCGCAAGCCGGTCTGGTATGCCTCCCGCGACTTCTTCGCACCGCGTCTGGCCACGATCCAGCCGCGCACCTCGGAGGAGTACCGCGAGACCCACAGCTGGGAGGGTGTGAAGGTCGACGCCGATCACCTCGAGCTCATCGTGCTCAACGACACGAACGAGCCGTACAAGGGCTCCTGGGCGGTCAACCGCGTCGACTTCGACGGCAACGTGCTCGCCACGCAGCAGATCGACGATGTGGAACTCGACGCCGCCAGCCACAAGGGCTTCCCGCTGAACGAGGAGATTGTCGACTTCGGCGATGCGAACAACGAACTCATCGTTGCCGTGCCGTCCGACGATTCCTTCGCCCGCGTGATCTACAACCCGGCCGAAATCCTCACGCAGGAGCTCGATGCCCCGGCCGACGCGTTCACGACCAAGGCCGAGCGCACCGCCGACGGCGTGGAACTCACCGTCACCGCGAACGACTACGTGCGTGACCTGTTCTGCATGGTCGGCAAGGTCGACGACAAGGCGACCGTTGAGGAAGGCCTCGTCTCGCTGCTTCCGGGCGAGTCGGTCACCTTCCACATCGGCACCGACTACGCGGGCGATCCGGCCGATTTCGCCGCCGCCAACGTGCTGCGTAGCGCGAACGACCTCAAGCGCGACTTCTAGTCGCATGCCGCGGGGAATCTGCAAACTTCAGTAATTTCAGTTCGCAGATTCCCCACAGACGCCTCTTCAGACAACCCGGCCGCGCGTATGCAGCGACTGCCTACGCGCGGCATTCCCGTATCGCATATATGCGAAGACTGTGTGAAAACGGGGATGCCGGCTACCTGGCAACGTCAACGATGACATAATTTGTTAAGTAACTGTAAATTACATTGGATACTGATTACTGAAGTATTTCAGTGAATGGGGGCGAGCTATGGTAGCGCAGAAAGCCAAAGTGACGATCTTTGACGTGGCGAAGGCCTCAGGTGTGTCGAGCAGTGCGGTCTCGTATGCGCTCAATGGCAAGCCGGGTGTTTCCGATGCCACGCGCGAGAAGGTGCTGCAGGTGGCGCGCAAACTCGGCTGGCGTCCGAACGGCGCGGCACAGTCGCTCGCGCAGTCGCGCACGCGCAGAATCGGCCTCGTGCTCGGCTACGATCCACAGCTGCTTTCCGCGGAACCCTACATCATGCGCCTCATCTCCGGTCTCGGCTCCGCGCTCGAGGAACGCGACTACTCGCTGCTCGTGCGCATGTCGATGGACGATGACGACGAGGTCTCGATTCTCGAGGACTGGATCGCCACCGGCAACGTCGACGCGCTGCTGCTGCTCAATCTGGAGATCGGCGACCCGCGCATCGAGCTGATGAAGAACAATCCGCAGATGCCGTGCCTCGCGCTGGCGGATTCGTCGCTGACGAGCGGTCTGCCCACATTGATGAGCGACGACGCCGCGGCATCGGGCACGATGATCCGGCACCTCGCCTTGTTCGGCCACAAGAACATCGCGCGCGTGGCGGGACCGGAGGAGCTCGGCCACTCGTACATCCGCGACGCCGCGTTCTCGGAGATCACCACGGAGCTCGGCATGCGCTACCGCTGCCTGCACACCGACTACACGCCGGAATCTGGCGCCGAGGCCACCAAGCGACTGCTCAGCGTGGAACCGCGGCCGACCGCGATCATCTACGACAACGACGTGATGGCGCTGGCGGGGGAGAGCGTCGCCTCGGTGAAGGGTGTGCGCGTGCCCGAGGATCTTTCGATCATCTCGTGGGGCGATTCATTCATGAACGTCGCCGCGCATCCGCCGATCACCGCGCTCAGCCGCAACATTCTCGAGTCGGGACGTCTCGCCGCCCAGCTCATGCTCAAGCTCATCGATGGCGAGGACGTGGAGAACGTGGAGGAGCCGCCATACGAGCTCATCGAGCGCGCCTCCACCGCGCCTGCCGCGCAGTAATATGTGTGATAATCCTGCTTCTGCTTCTGTTTCTCAGATTCCTACGGGCTAAGATTCCTGCTACTGGCTAAGTTTTCCGTTACAGGCCATGTAACCCCTTACGGGCTAGGATTTGCTGTTACGGGCTAGCGGATTGGTGTTGCTGTGAGACCATCTCCACGTAGAAAACGGCTATCTTTCAACAATCATGAGTGGGACGTCACGGGTCAAATCTTAGCCCGTAGCAGGAATCCTGGCCCGTAGCAGGAATCCTAGCCCGTAAGGGGTTTTCAGTCTTGCGGCTGGAGGTCGAAGGCGCGGCGGATGAGCCACCTCTGCGCCCAGGCGCTCGCACCGCCGCCGAAGATGCACCAGACGAGCGGCACCCACATCACCGCACTCGGCAAGGTGGCGAGCAGCACGATCGGCAGCGCGTAGATCGCGGCGACGACGAGCGCAATGAGCACGCCGAGGAACAGCGTCAGCGGCATGCCGGTGCCGAATCTGCGTTTGATTGCACGCCAGAAGCCCTTGAAAATGCCGTTGTCGCGGTCCTCCTGCATCTCGCGCGCCACTTCGCAGGCTGCCGCGGTGGTCACACCGATCGTCACGACCGGCAGACTGCATACGAACCACGCCAACGAGAGCATGGCGATGTCGCCGACGCGGTTCATCACGGTGTTGTACGGGTTGTCTTGACGGAAGATTCCTCCGGCCATCATTCTCCTTATGTCTATGACTGTATGTGTCTACGACTGTCCATGACGCGTCAGTCGCGTGCGTTGTACAGATATTGGATGAAGTTCTTGGCGGTGTCGAGTTGCTGGGTGTTCGCGGCGATGCCGACGAGTGCGTGCGGGAATATGCGGCCTTGTCTTTCGCGGGAATCTTCATGAAGATCTTGATCTTCGATTCCCCTTGGTACTGTGGCGTCGACGACAACGTGTCGATTGCTTCGCGTTGCTCGGGCGTGAGCTTCGGCTGCTTGCCTTCCATTCGTCCGCCTATTAGACCTCATCTCATTTTAGTGAGTGCGCTGGGTAAATGCTGGGCGCGGACGGTGTTCTCTACTGTGCGGTCATATTCGAAAAATCTGCGTTTTGTTTCGGTCTGCAGATTGTTTCCGCCATTTTCCGTGGCTTGTGTGCGACGTGCCCATCTTCGGCGATCGAGGCGCACACAGACCGGTGTTCGTTTGCGTGACTTAACCGCTTAATATATTATGAAATCAAGGAAAAGTCAATGCCCTCACCAAAGTGGGTGAGCGGAGAATCAGGCAAGAGGGGCAATACCTATGTACGAGAAGGGGCCACATATTGTGCTGCGTCGCGCCGGCGTGTGCATCGTCGCGAAGACGCCGGACGGCGACATGCCGCAGATTGAATACTGGGGTCGTGATTTTGCGTTCGACACCGCCGGGGATGCGCTGCGCCAGCTTGACATGATGACGCTTAAGGTGCAGACCCCGCGCGAGAAGCCGGACGCCGCCACGGGCGCCGGCTTCGTGGTGAGCGGCGCGCTGCTCAAGAACATCGGCTTGCAGATTCCGCCGCTGTGGCCCATGCAGGCGATCGTGCTCGACATGCGCGCAATCTGATATCTGATTCGCCGGCGCGCGGCGGAATGCGGGGAGGGCGGCCACGTGAGTGTGGCCGCCCTCCCCGCATATGGAGGTCGTGAAATCTGACACACGATAGGCATTTCGAACCTGATACTTAAGCGCTTCAGCGACACGCTGTGTGCAGAACGTTTCTGTCAATGACGATGCGAGCGGATCGCGGGTCGCGAACCGGGAAATCTGGAATCTGCAGACATGCGAAGACTCCTCATCCAGATTCCGGCACGGCGGCAGAACAGCAAGATCGGGCCGGTGCGTCACGCGCGGGCCCCTCATTGGGAATGGCCAACACAGATCCGAAGTACCAGATCGGAACGCCGGAGAACAAGAAGTTCCTCGACATCTCCCGCGACAATCTCATTGCATTCGGTCGTCACTTCCCGGCGGTCGACGGCAGCTCCTACTGGCTGGGCGACGACGGCACCCCGTGGAAGGACCGTAACCGCGCCACCTGGATCACCTGCCGCATGACGCACGTCTACTCACTGGCCACGCTGCTCGGTGTGGACGGCGCCGTGGAACTCGTCGACGATGGCATCCGCGGTCTGCGCGGCGTGCTGCACGACGAGGAGCACGACGGCTGGTATGCCGAAATCACGCCGGACATCTGCCATATGCCCACCAAGCAGGCCTACGCGCACGCCTTCGTGCTGCTCGCGGGCCGCCCGGGCGCCAAGGAACTGCTCGAGCAGGCCGAGAGCGTCTACCTCACCAAGTTCTGGGACGGCAAGATCGGCCTGAGCGTCGACACCTGGGACACCGACTTCGCGGAACTCGACACCTACCGCGGTCTCAACGCGAACATGCACTCCGTCGAGGCATGCCTGGCCGTCGCCGACGTCACCGGCGACGAAAGCTGGCGTACGCGCGCCGGCCGCATCATCGAGCATGTGCTCAAGTGGGCCGAGGAGAACAACTGGCGCATTCCGGAGCATTTCAACTCCAACTGGGAGCCGGAGCTCGAGTTCAACGCCGACAAGCCGGACGACCAGTTCAAGCCGTACGGCGCCACCCTGGGCCACGGCATCGAATGGGCACGCCTCATCACGCAGTACGCCCCCTCCGTCTACGGCAAGGACGGCGTGCTGAACGGCGACGGCAAGAAGTACCTCGACGCGGCGGAGCACCTGTTCAATCGCGCGGTCGAAGACGCCTGGGATGCCGACGGCGCGCCGGGCATCGCGTACACCACCGACTGGAATGGCAAGCCGGTTGTGCACGACCGCATGCAGTGGACGCTGGCCGAAGGCGTGAACACCGCCGCCACGCTCTACCACGTGACCGGCAAGAAGGAGTATGCCGACTGGTATGCGACCTTCCTCGAGTACATCGACACCTACCTCATGTATCACAAGAACGGTTCTTGGTTCCACCAGCTCAACCGCGAGAACGAGGTCATCGACACCGTGTGGCCGGGCAAGTCCGACCTGTACCACGCCACGCAGGCGATGATGATCCCGCTGCGTGACCCGGCCCTATCCATTGCGCCCGCCACGAAGAAGGGCGTCGAGGAAGGCCTCAACTAAGACTTTCAGCAAGCCGCCGTCACCAGACTTGTGTTTCCCCTTGCCTGGTAGGTCACGGTGATGGCGGTCGGCTGAAATAGTAAGGCGTCGCATTTGCGGCGCTTTTTCTTTTGCTCGTAGCTGTCTGCCGAAGAAGACCGTGGAATCCGATCTGCGTGTGAGCCAAACCAAGTACCGCGCACTTAATCTGTCTCACCAGATTGCGCTCAGTGAACCAGACTAAGTATGGGGTACTTGGTTTGTCTCACTGATGAGTCTGAGATGAGATAAAACAAGTATTGATTACCTGGTTGATCTCGCAAAGCCGGTCCCAGTGAGAGGAAACCAGTAGGCGATACTTGGTTGGTCTCACTGGGGGCGCCGGAGTGGCACACAGCAAGTTTCTGCTGCTTGGTTTGTCTCGCTGGCGAGTCTGAGATGAGACAAACCAAGTAGGAGGCGCAGGAATCTTCTCGCATATAGCGGGCGTGGAGCCATCGCGTGCTGTTCTTCCTGCGTAAAAAGGGTCAGATGGAGCCGCCATACCGACCCTTTTTACGCAGATAGGGCAAATAATGCAGATGTTGCAGATATCGCAGATATCGCAGATATGCCAGATTCCATTTGCGTAAATCGAGACAATTCGACACTGCATATTGACCCTTTTTACGCAGAGTTGGGGGGCATGGCGGCCTGAGGTGAGGCGGAAGTGGGAGCATGTCAGGCCGGGCTGGGTAGGGCCGCGCGGTTTCACGGAACTTTGCGCAAGTCGCCGTGTGTCTTACGCCATAGGCAACACGGGGGAGGTCTGCCCATAATGGGAAGCATGAGTTCAGCGCACGATTTCCAAGCGACGGGTGTGACCGCCGTCGTGGACAATGATGCCGGCGGCACACGCACAATCTTCAAGGACCTCTCATTCGAAGTGCACGGCGGCGAGATCGTCGACATCACCGGGCCATCGGGTTCCGGCAAAAGCACGCTGCTCACCTCGTTCGCGCGACTCAACGTGAACACGACCGGCAAATTCGTGCTCGACGGCGTGGATTCCGACACGCTCTCGCCGCAGCAGTGGCGCGAACGCGTGGCGTACCTGCCGCAGACCTCCGTGCTGATCGGTGACAACGTGGCAGATGCGATCCGCCTGCCGTGGTCGTTGAAAATCCGCGTCTCGCAAGATCATGAGACCGCCGAGCAGAAACTGCCCGACTTGCTCATCCGCTCCACGCTCGATTCGATGGGCTGCGAGGACATCGATCTGGCACGGGCCGTGCACGAACTCTCCGGCGGCCAGGCGGCACGCGTCTCGCTCGCGCGCACATTGCTCACGCATCCGGGCGTGCTACTCGCCGACGAGGTGGACGCCGGGCTCGACGAGGAAAACGCCGACAAAGTGGCCGATATTCTGCGCAAGGCGGCCGATAACGGCACCGCGGTCGTGCGCATTCGCCACCGCAAGCCCGATGGCCGCGCGAACCGGATCATGGTGCTCGCAAACGGCACGATCTCCCCGCTGCAGACCGCGGAATCCGCGCAATCCGCGCAAGCCGCACCCAGCACGCACACGGAGGCCTGACATGCAGCAATACTTCGCCATAGACAACTGGGGCCTGCTCATCGCGGTGCTCATGGTGTGCATCGCCGCCGGAATCTCCGCACTGATGAAACTCGGCGTAGCCAAATCGCTGCTGTGGGCCACCGTGCGCTCGCTCGTGCAGCTGCTCGCCATGGGCTTCATTCTCGAATATGTGATCCGCGCGCAGAACGTGTGGCTGGTGATCGGCCTCATTGCGGTCATGCTCGTTGCCGCCGCGCAGATCACGATGAGCCGCGCCAAAGGCATACCGAAAGGCCTGGTGCCGCTCGTGCTGCTGAGTCTTGCCGTAACGATGCTGCTCATGCTCGCGTTGGTGGGCGAACTGGTGATCCGCCCGAACCCGTGGTATTCGCCGCAGCTGATCATACCGCTCACCGGCATGCTGCTCGGCAACACGGTCTCCGCGCTGGCGCTCGGTCTGAGCCGATTCTTCAATTCGATGCGCGAACGCTACGAAGAGGTGAACACGCTGCTCGCGCTTGGTGCGACGCCGTGGGAGGCCGCCAAGCCGTCGATCACCTCGTCGATCACGCTCGGCTTGCTTCCGTCGATCGCCATGCTCGCCTCAAGTGGCATCGTGACGATCCCGGGCATGATGTCAGGCCAGATCATCGCCGGTCAGAACCCAGTGAACGCCGCCAAATACCAGTTCGTCATACTGGCGGCGGTCTCCGCGCTCACGCTGCTTGCAGATTCGATAATCCTGGCGCTCGTCTACAAGCGCTGCTTCATTTCGTACGACCGCTATTTCGTGCCGCCGGCGCGTGACTCGGTGAGCACGCTCGACCGCATACGCAGGCAGGCCTCGTCGCGCGCGAACAGTGCGCAGACCTCCGTCAGGTAACGATCTGCTAACAAGCGGCGTGCGCGTGTTCCTCGACGAGTCACTCAAGCGCTTCGACACCGTGTACCCGGCGGCAGGCAGCGGCAACAGCGCAATCGGTCTCACCCTTGACGAGCTCGAGCGGTACTCGGGGAGCGAGGCGTGGGTGGACGTCTGCAAGGATTGGCAAGCGGAGGCCTAACCGCATAGCCAGGCGTTCAAGGCGGCGATGGGCGGCGGCAGATGGCGGCAGTCGCGATAGGCATCGGCATAGATACGGCATAGATATACGGCTCGCGCGTAGAATGGCGATACCGCGGCAACGTGCGAGCGCGCGTGCGGCGGTGCAAGAGAGATGGGAGCGTCCGCGTATGCACACGCGGGCTATGCAAAAGGATGCCTATGAGTGCTTCACAGGGTGCAGGGGAGCGGAACGCCGACCCGCAGCAATTGCATAAATCGTTGAAAAACCGCCATATTCAGCTCATTGCGCTGGGCGGTGCCATTGGAACCGGCCTGTTCTACGGGTCGAGCGAGTCAATCGGGCTCGCCGGGCCGTCCATTCTGCTCGCCTACGTGATCGGCGGCGCGGCAATCTTCATGATTGTGCGCGCGATGAGCGAGATGAGCGTGGAGGACCCGCGGGCCGGCGCGTTCAGCTACTATGCGTCGCGATACTGGTCGAAGCGCGCGGGGTTCATCTCGGGCTGGAATTACTGGTTCAACTATGTGCTCGTGTCGATGGTGGAGCTCGCGGTGGTCGGGTCCTTCGTCAACTACTGGTTCCCGAACATTCCGCAGTGGGCGTCGGCGGCGTTCTTCCTCGTGCTTATCACGCTGCTCAATCTGTTCGGTGTGAGCGAGTTCGGTGAATTCGAGTTCTGGTTCGCGCTCATCAAGATCGTGGCCGTCATCGCCATGATCGCGGGCGGATTGTGGGTGATCGTCGCGAATCTGCCCACCGACTCCGGCGTGCGCGCCTCGTTCGCGAACTGGTTCACTGTGGACGGCGGCTTCTTCCCGCACGGTGCCATGTCGCGCGCGGCCGACGGTCACTGGGACGGCCTGCTCATGGCGCTCGTCGTGGTCATGTTCAGCTTCGGCGGCACCGAGCTCATCGGAGTGACCGCAGGTGAGGTGGAGAACCCGAGCAAGACGATCCCGCGCGCCACAAACGGCATAATCTGGCGCATTCTCGTGTTTTATGTGGCCGCACTTGGCATCATCATGGCCGTGGTGCCGTGGGATCGCATCGACGGCCAGATGAGCCCCTTCGTGCAGATCTTCGATTCCGTGGGCGTGCCAGTGGCCGCCGGAATCCTCAATTTCGTGTGCCTCACCGCGGTGATGAGCGTATATAACTCCGCACTGTATTCGAATTCGCGCATGCTGTTCTCGCTCGCTCGCCAAGGCAATGCGCCGGCGTATCTGGGACGCGTGAACAAGCGCGGCGTGCCGGTGGCCGGCGTGCTCACCAGCGCCGCCGTGACCGTGGTGGCCGTCGTGGTCGTGTTCCTGTGGCCGCAGTTCGCGTTCAATTACCTGATGTCGATCGCCACGATTGCCGCGATTATCAATTGGACGATGATCATGATCACCGAGATGCTGTTCCGGCGGCGTGTGGCTGCCGGCGATGGCCCGGGCGAGCTCAACGGATTGCGCGGTGCCGAGGCGCTCGCGAGGATTCGGTTCAAGCTGCCGGGGTGGAACTGGACGCCGTATGTGATCATCGCGTTCCTCGCCATGGTGGCCGTGCTCATGTGCTTCTCACCGAGCTACCGCATTGCGCTCGTCGCCGGTGTGATCTGGCTCGCCGTGCTGTTCGCCGCGTATGCGATCACCTCGCGCGCCTCGGCGAATCGCGACGCGAAGACCGTGCTCGACTCCACGCGCAAGTAGGCGTTGCCGTCGGCCGCTGTGTGGTCGGTTTTGCGGAAGCATCCGTATGCTGTGCCGTTGATGGGGTGGTTTGCGGTCCGTTGTGCGGATGCTTCCGAAAGCTGTGCTGCTGACGGGGTGGTTTCTGGCCTGGTTCTCGGATGCCTCCGTATGCTGTGCCGCATTGGCAGGCGGCACGCGGGAGACGGCCACTGTACTCCAGATTGGTTTTCGCATAATCTATATATGTATGTTGTGCGATGGCGCGCAACATGTATAGATGGAGGTGGCCATGGCATACATCGAGTTCAATGATGTGGTCAAGGAGTACCCTGCCGGTTCCTCCTCCATCCGCGCGCTCGACGGTGCGAACTTCACTGCGGACGAAGGCGAGCTCAGCGTGATCCTTGGCCAGTCCGGCGCCGGCAAGACGACTGCGCTGAACATTCTCGGCGGCATGGATACCGCCACCTCGGGACGTGTGATCGTGGGCGGCCGCGACATCACCGACCTCAGTCACCATGATCTGGTGACGTACCGGCGCAACGACATCGGCTTCGTATTCCAGTTCTATAACCTGATTCCTAATCTGACGGCGCTCGAGAATGTGGAGCTCGCCTCGCAGATTTGCACAGACCACTTCGACCCGGCGCAGACCTTGGCGAAAGTGGGGCTCGCGGATCGACTTGGCAATTTCCCGGCGCAGCTGTCTGGCGGCGAGCAGCAGCGGGTGTCGATCGCGCGCGCATTGGCGAAGAAACCGAAGCTGCTGCTGTGCGACGAACCGACCGGCGCGCTCGACTACGAGACCGGCAAGGAGGTGCTGCAACTGCTGCAGGACATCTGCCGTACCGAGCGCATGACCGTGCTCATTGTGACGCACAACTCCGCCCTCGCCCCGATGGCGCACAAGGTGATTCGGTTCCGCTCCGGCAAGGTGACGAGCCAGGAGACCAACGAACACCCGGTGCCGATCTCGCAGATCGAATGGTAGGTGGCGAGATGGCACGGCGTAAAGGGGTTCCCGTTGGCGATGCCGACGTGCATGAGCAGATTGCCGATTCCGGCTCGTTGCATGCCGAACATGGGCATGCACGCGCAGTGGGCTCGGCATTCCTGCTCGATGCGATGCGCTCCTGGCTGCATGCGTGGAAGCCGTTCCTGTCGATTCTCATCATCACGATGCTGGGCGTCGCGGTGCTCACCGGCATCTACGCGGGCTGCCGTGACACCTTCGCGGCCGCGAACCGGTTCTACCGTGCGCAGGGATTGCACGATGTGCAGGTGATTTCGACGATGGGGCTCACCGATGCCGACGTGGATGCACTGAAGCAGGTGGAAGGAGTGGAGCAAGCGCAGGGCATGCGCATGATTCGGGTGAAGGTGGCGGATGGCGACGGCAAGCAGCTGAACGCCACCCTCGAAGAGCCGGCAAGTGGCTCGCCGGCTGCCTTGGACAGGCCCTATGTGAACGAGGGGCGGCTGCCGAGCAAGCCCGGTGAGGTGGCGGTGACCGCGCAGTTCACGCACGATACCCACAGGAAGCTCGGCGACACAGTGGAGGTTGCCGCCGATGGTGAGGATGATGGCGCCCATGGGCTGAAGATCGTCGGCATCGTCACCGACCCCTCCGACCTGACGAATCCGGGTGGCTATTCGGGATCCGCCTTCCGCTCGTCGATGACCAACGACTACACGTTCTACACGGCTCCGGACGGCATTCAGCACACTTTCGTCAAGGCCGATGGTACACCCATCGCCGCCGCCGACCCGAAGGTGTACGGCTCGGTCGTGCTCCGGCTCGACAATGCCGAGAACGAGGACGCCTTCACGGCCGGTTACGACGATCTTGTGGCGGGAACGGTCAAACGCGTTGAGAACGGTGTGCAGGCCAAGCGCGAGCAGGCCCGGCGCAACGCCTTGGTGAAGGAGGCCCAGAACAAGCTCGACGCCGAGAAGAAGAAGGCCTTCGACCAGATTGATGCGACGCAGACCAAACTCGACGCCCAGCGCCGGCAGCTGGACGACCAGTTGAAGCAACTCGACGCCCAGGCTGCGCAGATTCCGGTCGGTGTTCCGGAGCCGGCCCAGCTCGCCGAGGCGCAGCGCCAATGGGCGGCCGCCGACGCGAAGATGAAGGAGGCGCAGCAGGCCGTAGACACGCAGCGGAACGAGGCATTCAGCACATTCGCCGCCGAACAGCAGAAGGTCGACGACATCGCCACGCCACGCTGGTACGTACAATCGAGATCGGCGCTCGCCGGATTCAGCTCGCTCAAATCCGACATCAGCTCGATCGAGTCGCTCGGCAAGGCGTTCCCGATTGTGTTCCTCGTGGTTGCCGTGATGATGAGCCTGACGACGATGAGCCGTTTGGTCGAGGAGGACCGCGGGCTCGTCGGAACCTACCTTGGCTTGGGCTATGGCCGCATCGCCATCACCTTGCGCTACGCTCTGTTCGCGTTGCTGGCATGCCTCATCGGCGGCGGATTGGGGCTGCTCATCGGCTTCCTCGGCATTCCCGCCTTCCTGCTCGTGGTGATTCGCGGACTCTACGCGATTCCGGACTTGCGGCTCGAATACGACTGGCTCTATGGCTCTCTTGGCGTGCTGCTGTTCGTAGTGGGCGTGCTCGGAGCGGCACTCATTGCCTCGGTGCGCGAGATGCGCCAGATGCCGGCCGCCCTCATGCGACCGAAGGCGCCGAAGGCCGGCTCGCGTATTCTGCTCGAACGTGTACGCCCGCTCTGGAGCCGCATGAGCTTCCTGAACAAAGTGACGGCACGCAACATCTTCCGGTTCAAGGCGCGGCTCATCATGACGGTGGGTGGTGTGGCCGGCTGCACCGCGTTGATCCTATGCGGCCTGGCCATCAACGACACGGTGGCCGCACTCGGGCCCAACCAGTACCGTGGCGTGGACCAATACGACATGCTCGCCGTGGCCAACGACGGCGACGAACAGGCATTGAGAAAGAAACTCGTCTCCGACGGTACAACGACGGCCATCATGGAGACGCGCATCGAGAACGGCGAGATCACCAATGCCAACGGTCGCGGCACGAATGTTCAGCTGACCGTGGTGCCGCAACGCCAGCTGGGCGAGCTCAACACGATGTTCGATCTGCAGCCGGAGCAGGGTGATTCCCTGCTCGGCTGGGTGCATGGCAGCAACCGAAACCAGCCGGTGCGCCTCGACAACAGCGGCATCATCGTTGCCCAGTCCGCGGCACAGTCGCTTGGCGTCAAGGCGGGCAGCGAGGTCACATTGCGTGGCGACGGCACCCAGCCGCACAAGGTCAAGGTGGCGCAGGTCACCCGCAGCTTGATCGGCGCGGAGGCGTTCATCTCCGAAGACCTCTACCATCAGCTGTTCCCGGCGCAACAGGCCGGCGATGGCGGCACGGAACCAGCACTCACTTGGAACGCCGTCTACGCCAAGCTCAAAGGCAGCGACGGCGAGCAAAGTGAATACGTGCAGCACCTCAAGAACGAGGCGACCGTCATGAGCGCCACCTCGTGCGCACAGCAGGCCGAGGATTTCAAATTCGACCTCATGGGCGCGGTCGTGACGTTGATTGTCGCGCTCGCGGGCAGCCTCGCGCTCGTCGTGCTGTTCACGCTCGCGCACACCAACGTTTCGGAACGGTTGCGCGAGATGGCCACACTCAAGGTGCTCGGGTTCTACGACCGCGAGGTGCACCATTACGTGAACCGCGAAATGATGGTGCTCACCGTGATGGGCATCGTCATAGGCCTTCCGCTTGGCAGATGGGTGTCGGGCCTGCTCACGAACGCGCTCAACATGCCCGGAATCTACTTCGAGGTGCATATCTCGTGGTGGAGCTACATCATCACCGTTGTGGCCACGCTCGCATTCGCATGGCTCGTGCAGCTGTTCGTCAATCCGGTGCTCGACCGCATCGACCCCGTCAGCTCGCTTAAGTCCGTCGAATAGTTTGCGGTGTGCGAACGCGATGTGCAACGGATGCCTGCTAGAGTCGGAAATATTATGTCGGATGTGCAGCAACCAGCGGAACCTCATGAGACCCCTCACGAAGAGGAAGTGAACGCCTCGCTCGAGACGCTCGACAAAGACAACGAGATGGAACGTGGCCTGAGCAATCGCCACGTGCAGTTCATCGCGATCGGCGGTGCGATAGGCACGGGCCTGTTCCTCGGCTCCGGCAAGTCGATCAATCTGGCCGGCCCGAACATCATTTTCGTCTACATTCTCGTGGGCGGCATCATGTTCCTCATGATGCGCGCGATTGGCGAACTCATGTACCGCGACCCGAGCCAGCACACGTTCATCAACTTCATTCGCTTCTACCTAGGTGACGGATGGGGCAAGTTCGCGCTGTGGTCGTACTGGATCGTGCTCATTCTCATAGGCATGACCGAGATCACCGCCGTGGGGCAGTACTGCGTCACGTTCTTCCGTACGCTCGGGTACGACGTCTCCGCTTGGAAGGGGCTCATAGAACTCGGGTTCCTGCTGCTGCTCGTCATGATCAATCTCATTGCCGTCAAGGCGTTCGGCGAGGCGGAGTTCTGGTTTTCGATGATCAAGATCACGCTGATCGTGGCCATGATCGCCACCGCCGTGATCATGCTCGTCTGCGGTTTCAAATACAACGCCGTGCAGGTGCCCGGGCAGGACCATGTGTCGCCGGCCGGCAGTGTGACGCTCGACAATCTGACCCGTGGATTCTCGCTCGCGCCGAATGGCTGGCTGGCATTCCTGATGAGCTTCCAGATGGTCTTCTTCGCCTATGAGATGATCGAATTCATAGGCGTCACCGTCTCCGAGACGAAGAACCCGCGCAAGGTGCTGCCGAAGGCGATCAACGGCATCATCGTGCGCGTGCTCATCTTCTACGTGGGCGCGTTGCTGGCGATCATGACGATTGTGCCGTGGCGCAACTTCCGTCCGAACAAAGACGGCTCCTTCGCCTCGCCGTTCATCATGGTGTTCGAATACGCGGGCGCGAACTGGGCGGCCGCCCTCGTGTTCTTCGTGGTGGTCACGGCCGCCGCCTCGTCACTCAACTCGCTGCTGTATTCGGCTGGGCGCCATCTGTATGAGATCGCCGAGGATTCCCCGTCGCCTACGATTGCGAAACTCGGCGTCGTCTCGAAGACGAAGGTGCCGGCGCGCGCGATCATCGCATCGGCGATCCTCGTGCTGCTCTCGCCGGTCATCGAGATGATCCCGCGCGTCTCGGGCGCTTTCGTCATGTTCTCGTCGGCGTCGTCGGCCGTGATCATCTTCATTTACATATTGACGATGATCGCGCACTACCGTTACCGCAATTCGCCGCAGTTCATGGCGAACGGGTTCCGCATGCCGGCGTACCGCGTGCTCAACCCGCTCACCACCGCGTTCTTCGTGTTCATCTACTGCACGCTGTTCATTGGGGCAGACACCCGCGGACCGGCGATCGCCGGTTTGGTGTGGCTCGTGGTGTTCGGCGGCTACTGCGTGCTGCATGAGCGCTTCCAGAACCGCGATCTCAAGCAGTCCATAGATTCCGCGGGCGATGCGCACGCGTAGCACACGGCTGATCAGTCGCTGGCCACCGCTTCGAGCACCGGTTTCTTGAGCGCGCGGCTTGCCGGCGAGATGCTGGCGACCAACCCCACGAGAATGGCCGCGCCGAGGAAGCCGAGCAGTTGCAGCCATGGGATGCTCATGGTGGAAAGACCGTTGTCCCGATACGCCTGGCGAACCACCACGCCGGCGCCGAGCCCCACGAGAATGCCGAGCACGGTGCCGAACACCGAGAGAATCACCGATTCTATGGCGATCATGCCACGTACCTGCCCGTTCGATGTACCGACACCTGCTCGCCCACTTGCTGTTCGTATGCCGCGATGGCCTGCTTGGTGGCCGCTTCGTCGATGCCGATGTTCTTGGACTCCATTTCCACGGTGCTGCCGATTGCATACCCGTTGGAGTCTGCGACCTTGCGCCCGACGGCGATCTCGCCATGCTCGATGGCATGCGCCGCATCGCCTTCCTGATGGGTGGCCGGGTACATGGCATCGAGGAGTTCGCGGTCCACCGCCATGGCGGTGAATTGCTCGTTCGCCTGCATGAGCTTGACGGTGGGCAGTGTGCGCACCGCCGTTGTTGCGCCGACTCCGGCCGTATGCTTCACGTCGTTGACGGCCTTGGGTGAGACGGATTGCGAGAGCGCGGCGGAGACGAGCACATAGTCGGCATGAAGATTGTCGTCGATCATATCGCTCACCGAGGCGCGCATTGACGAGGCGAGTACGCTCAGGCAACTGACGATTGCCACGCCCACGAACAGGGCGGCGGCCGTGTTGGCGGTGCGACGTTTCGTGCGGCCGATGTTGCGGGTGGCCAGCGTGCCGGTCACCGGGAATGCGAGCGAGGGAAGCCACCCCAGCACCTTGGCGGCGCCTGTCACCAGAGCCGGGGCGAGCACGATCACGCCACCCACCGTGCATACGCCGCCCAAACCGAGCAGCCAACCCGTGCCCACCGTGGTGAGCCATGCCCATGAGACTTTCTTGGCTGCCAGCAGCCAGCACAACAACCAGCACAGTGCTCCGAGCGCCACCATGCCGGCACCGATCCAACCGCGTGCCGTCACCGGTTTCTCGGGGTTCATCGTCTCGTTCATCGCCTGGATGGGTGGTGCCGTGGCGGCGGTGCGCGCGGGAATGGCGGAGCCGATGACCGTGACCACCACGCCCACCATGAAGCCGACGGCGACTGCCGTAGGCGAAGGCGTTGGAGAACCGGACAGTGGGAAGCCGCCCTTGCTCAGGCCCCAGTCGATGAGCTCTATGAGCCCCCACCCGAGGAGCACGCCCAGCACCGAGCCGATGACGCCAAGAATGAGCGCCTGAATGACCACGCTGAAGAACACCTGTGCAGGGGAGGCCCCGACCGAGCGCAGCAGCGCATAGCCGCGCATGGAATCACGCACGATCATCGTGAACGTATTCGCAATGATGAACGCGCCGACGAAGAGGGCGATCACTGCGAAGATGAGAATGAGCGGCTGGACGAAGCCGAGTGACTCCTGCGTGCTTTTCGTGGCCTCGTCGCGCACCGACTGGCCGGTGACCGCATGGGCTTTGGAATCCTTGGGCAGCGCCTTGTTGATGCGGTCCGCGAGCTGTTGTTGCTCCTGAACCGTGAGTGGGGTGGTGCGGTTGCCGTATACGCCGATCTTGTCTATCTTGGAGGTGTCCTAGCCCTGCAACTGCATGAGCTGATTGACCAGCGCCGGCTGTGCGAGAATGATCAGCACGCCGAGTTCGGCGGTCTGTGTGGTAAAGATGCCCGACACCTTCATGGTGTGCGGCTCCCCGTTGACGATGAGCCGCGTGGTGTCGCCGACCTGGAGTCCTGCCTTCTTCGCGGCGTCCTGGGAAAGGGCGATCTCATGCTCGTCGGTGGCATAGGTGCCGGCGATGAAATTGGCGGCACGCCAAGGGTGTTCGGATGATGCGCTGATCATGAGCGTCGGCGCGCCGGTGGTGGCCACCGCATTGCCGTCATGGTCGAGCAACGTGGCGCCTATCGTGCGTTCGGGAGGGCTCACGTTGTCGATGCCCTTGACCTGCTCGATCTGGGTGACGAGGCTCGTATCGATCTTGTTGTAGCTCGTGCCGCTTGAGATCGGCCCGCTGGTAGCGAAGGAGCTATCGTTCTGCTCTTCGGTGGCGCCGCGCACATACACGTCGTGATCCGAATTGGTGCCCATCAGCTGCGTCACCTGATCGTTCAGCATGGAACGGAAGCAGAACGAACCGACCACGAACGAGACTCCCAGTGCAATCGCGATGATCGACATCACGAAGCGGTGAAAATGCGCTTTGGCATCGCGTAGACCAATGCGAATCATTGTTCCGCGCTCCTTGCCGTTGCAGACTCCACCTCCACCGGACCGTTCTGCGGGTCGTCGTCCTGCGCGAACACCGCGAGAATGTCGTCGTACGACGGATGGTCGAGGTCCTGCACAATGCTGCCGTCCGACAGTACGAGCACGCGGTCGGCGAACGACGCGGCACGCGGGTCGTGCGTCACCATCACGATCGTCTGCCCGTATTCGCGCACGCACATGCGCAGGAATTCAAGCACCTCATGGCTCGACCGCGAATCGAGGTTGCCGGTCGGTTCGTCGGCGAAGATCACGCTCGGCCGCTCCATGATCGCCCGCGCACAGGCGACGCGCTGCTGTTGGCCGCCGGACAGCTGGCTCGGGCGATGGTCGAGACGGTTCTGCAACTTGACCACCGACACCACTTTGTCGAACCAATCCATATCGATGGGACGATGGGCGATCTGCAGTGGCAGCAGTATGTTCTCCTTCGCGGTGAGCGTGGGCACCAGATTGAACGACTGGAAGATGAATCCGATCTCCTTGCGACGCAGCTGCGTGAGCTCGCGTTGGCCCATTGAGGAGACCTCGAGGTCTTCAATGAACACTTGGCCGCTGGTGGGGGTGTCAAGCCCGGCCATGCAGTGCATGAGCGTCGATTTGCCGGAACCCGAGGGACCCATGATCGCCGTCAGGGCTTTGCGCCTGAACTCCACGTTGACGTGGTCGAGGGCGGCGACGCTGTTGTCTCCTTTGCCATAGCGTTTGCACAGATCTACCGCACGGGCGACGATCGGGTCTTTGCTGTCGCTGTTCGATGCCGTATGAGTGTTCATGGAAGCCTTCCCCAAAAAACAACACGTGATACATGACTCAATACTTGACACCGAAGAATACCGAACATGGTTTACGCAGTATCGCCTGTTATATTTCAGCGAAATTTGACAAATGACGAAAATATGCTAAAAACTCGCGAATACTTGTTTATTTTGGGTTTTCGGGCGCGAGATGACGTTTGACGCGCCGGTTTCATGTGCGATTCACTGGCGGGGAAGATTTGTCTTACACTAGAAGTATTTTACGGTGTAAAGCAAATAGGGATATCGCATATGGAGCGGCAATGGACTACAAGTTGGAAGCGGTGCACGAACTGATGTTCGCGATGTGGGCGTCGCGTTCGAAGGCGACGCGCTCGTTCGAGCGCGGGACCCAGGGTGAGATGTTCGTGCTGCGTGAGCTCGAGTTTCAGGGCTCCTGCACCCCCTCGCAGCTCGCCCAAGCGATGGGTGCGACGAGCGGTCGCATCTCATCGATTCTCTCCGGGCTGACCCGGAAGGGCTGGATTGTGCGCACGGGTGATCCGCAGGACCGCCGGAGCGTGGTCATCGAGCTGTCCGACGAGGGCAGGCGAGTGGTGAAACAGCACAGCGACAAGCTCGTCGGGGACCTCTCGTGGGTGTTCTCGCAGATGGGGGAGCGCCGCACGCGCGAATTCGTGGGCCTGCTCTCCGAATTCATGACCTACTTGTCGATCTGCGGGCCGAATGAGCCTCGCCCCACCGCGCAGCAGGTCGGGGAGGCGTTTGAGCGTCGCGCCCGACTCCACGAACGTATGCGCGAGATGGTGCGCAATGGCGAGCGATGGCATGGCTCGTGCAGGCCGCATGATGCGCCGTCGTCGAACGACGCCGACGTCGACCGTCCCGTGCAATAAGGACGCCGTGCGCAGCTCCAGAATCCGCGCATCATCTGTTTGAGAAAAAAGCTTACGGTGTAAGGAAAAATATGATACGAATCATGAAATATCTCTCCAAAACGGAGATAGGGCAGCTGGTGTTGTCGCTGGTCACCATTGTGGGCCAGGTGTACTTCGACCTCGAACTGCCAAGCTATATGTCACAGATCACGCGGCTCGTGGAGACGCCGGGCAGCCAGATGCGCGACATCTGGATCGCCGGCGGCAAGATGCTGCTCGTCTCGCTCGGCTCGCTCGCATGCGCGGTGGTCACCGGCTACTTCGCCGCGCGCGTGGCCGCCTCGTTCGGCCAGCGTCTGCGCTCGCTCGAGTTCCGCAAGGTGGAGTCGTTCGGGCCGTCCGAAATGCACCGCTTCTCCACGGCGAGCCTGATCACGCGTTCGACGAACGACATCACGCAGATTCAGATGTTCATCACGATGGGCTTGCAGATGCTCATCAAGGCGCCGATCATGGCCGTGTGGGCCGTGTGCAAGATCGCCGGCGAAGGCTTCGAATGGACGCTCGCCACCGGCATCGCCGTGGCGATCCTCATCATCTCGATCGCCGTGCTCATGGTGCTCGTCATGCCGAAGTTCAAGGCAATGCAGCAGCTCACCGACGACATCAATCTGGTGACGCGCGAGAATCTGACCGGCATGCGCGTCGTGCGCGCCTACAATGCCCAGGACTACCAGGAAGGCAAGTTCGAGCGGGCGAACAGCAATCTGACGAACACACAGCTGTTCACGAACCGCGCGATGTCGGTGATGATGCCGCTCATGGGCACGATCATGAACGGGCTGTCGCTCGCGATCTACTGGATCGGCGCCTACCTGATCCAGGACGCCGGCCTGACCGACAAACTCACGCTGTTCTCGAACATGGTCGTGTTCTCCAGCTACGCCATGCAGGTGGTGATGAGCTTCCTGCTCATGAGCATGGTGTTCGTGCTGTGGCCGCGCGCCGACGTCTCCGCACACCGCGTGCTCGAAGTGCTCGACACCGACCCGCTCGTCAAGTCCGGCACCGCCAAGCGTGGGCTCACGGTGCAGGAGGCCAAGCAGCGCGGAATCATCACGCCAGCGGAACGTGCGCGATATGCCGACGACCTCGAGCTCGCCGGCGAGATCGAATTCCGCGACGTGAGCTTCACCTACCCCGATTCACGCGAGGCGATGCTCGAACACATCAGTTTCACGGCGAACAGGGGAGACACGGTGGCGATCATCGGCTCCACCGGTTCGGGCAAGTCGTCGCTCATCAATCTCGTGCCGCGCTTCTACGATGCGACGGACGGCGAGGTGCTCGTGGACGGCATGAATGTGCGCGAATACGACTTGAAGACATTGCGCGACAAGATCGGCTACGTGCCGCAGCGCTCCTTCCTGTTCAAAGGCACCGTCGAATCGAATGTGAGCTATGGCGACCGGCCCGACGAACCCGAAAACGTGCCGATGATCGACGTCTCGCGCATGAGCGGCCGCAAGGCGGAACGGGAGTTCCTCAAGGCCGACGAGGCGCGCGAGCTCACCGCGCAGGAGGCGAACCGCGTGCGCGAGGCGAGCGACGTCGCACAGGCCACCGAATTCGTAAGCAAGATGCCGAAAGGCTTCCAGTCGCCGATCGCCCAGGGTGGCACGAATGTGTCGGGCGGCCAGAAACAGCGCCTGTCGATTGCGCGCGCCGTGTACCGCGACCCGGAGATTCTGATCTTCGACGACTCGTTCTCGGCACTCGACTTCAAAACCGACCGCGAGGTGCGCGACGCGTTGAAGGAGACGGCGAAGGATGCGACGAAGCTCATCGTGGCGCAGCGCGTCGGCACGATCATGGACGCGGACTGCATTCTCGTGCTCGAGGACGGCAAGGTGGTGGGTCAAGGCACGCACCGCGAACTGCTCGAGACCTGCGAGGTGTACCAGGAGATCGCGAAATCGCAGCTGAGCGAGGAGGAGCTCAGTGCGTGAGTGGGGCGTCGCATGCCGTATGCACATGTATGGGTTTGAGATAGATAGGATGTGAGGATATGCCAGGACCAATGGGACATGGGCGTGCAGGCGCGCCCGTGGAGAAAGCCGATGATTTCGGCGGCGCGCTCAAGGAGCTGATGCGCTTCAGCAAACGGTACATTCCGGCGATCGTCATCGCGCTGATCCTCGGCGTCGGCGGTGCGATCTGCCAGATCATAGGGCCGGACTACCTCGGCGATATGACCGACGAGATCACCAAGGGACTGCCCGCGCTCGTGCACGGCAAGCCGGTGCTGCGTTCGATCGACATGGCCGCGGTGGCGCACATCGGGTGGACGCTCGTGGCGCTCTACGTGGGCTACGCACTGCTTTCGTACGTGCAGAGCTGGATGATGGCCACCGTCACGCAGCGCACGGCGCAACGCCTGCGCGCGGCCATCGACGTGAAGATGAACAAGCTGCCGCTCAAATACTTCGACGAGCACAGCACCGGCGACGTGATGAGTCGCATCACGAACGACGTGGACGCCGTGGGGCAGACGCTCGGGCAGTCCCTCGGCACGCTCATCTCGTCGATCACGCTGTTCGTGGGCTCGCTCGTCATGATGTTCGCGAACAACTGGATCCTGGCATTGTGCGCAGTGGGCGCGAGCCTGCTCGGCATGGTGCTCATGCTCGTCGTGATGAAGTTCTCGCAGAAGTACTTCGTCAAGCAGCAGATGGCACTCGGCGACGTGAACGGCCATGTGGAGGAGATGTACAGCGGGCACACCGTGGTCAAGGCCTTCGGCGGCGAGGCCGACGCGATCCGCAGATTCGAACGCTACAACAACGACCTGTACGAATCGGGTTGGAAGAGCCAGTTCATCTCGGGGCTCATGATGCCGATGATGAACCTCGTGGGCAACCTCGGCTACGTGGTCGTGTGCGTGGTCGGCGCGGCGCTCGCGATGAACGGCACCATCGAATTCGGTGTGATCGTGGCGTTCATGCTCTACATTCGCCTGTTCACGCAGCCGCTCTCGCAGTTTGCGCAGGCGTTCCAGAATCTGCAACGCTGCGCCGCGGGCTCCGAACGTGTGTTCACCTTCCTCAACGAGCCCGAGCTCGCCGACGAGTCCGACAAGCAACCGCTGCTCGGCTACGGCAGCAACGGCGAGATCACGCCCGTCGAAGGGCGCGTGAGCTTCGAGCACGTGAAATTCGGGTATGAGCCGAACAAGCTCGTCATCCATGATTTCTCGGCGGACGTGGAGCCTGGGCAGAAAGTGGCGATCGTGGGGCCCACCGGCGCGGGCAAGACGACGATGGTGAATCTGCTCATGCGATTCTACGAGATCGCCGGCGGGAAGATCTCGATCGACGGCATCGACACGAAGAGCGTGCCGCGGTGGAACGTGCACGACCAGTTCTCGATGGTGCTGCAGGACACCTGGGTGTTCAACGGCACCGTGCGCGAGAATGTGGCGTATGCGAAGGAAGACGTGACCGACGAGCAGGTGGTCGCCGCCTGCCGTGCCGTGGGACTCGACCGTTACATTCGCTCGCTGCCAAACGGCTACGACACCGTGCTCGACGAGTCGGCCACGCTGTCGCAGGGGCAGAAGCAGCTGCTCACCATCGCGCGCGCCATGGTGCAGGATTCGCCGATCCTCATTCTCGACGAGGCGACAAGCTCGGTCGATACGCGCACTGAGGAGCTCATCCAGGCGGCGATGGACAAGCTCACCGAGGGGCGCACCTCGTTCGTCATCGCACACCGGCTCTCCACGATCCGCGACGCCGACATGATCCTCGTCATGCGCGACGGCGACATCGTGGAGCGCGGCACGCACGACGAGCTTCTGGCACGCAACGGCTTCTATGCCGACATCTACAACGCGCAGTTCACACTCGCGCAGTAGAGTGCACGGCATTTGGGCTCACTGGGTGGCCTCCACGCCGTCGGCCGGTGCGCTGTCCTGCGCGGTGTCGCCTCGCGCATAGAACACGGTGCCCGGTTCGAGTTCGCCATCGAGCAGCGTGGAGACGGTGACCGGTGTAAATCCGCGTTCGCGCAGGCCACTCACAATCTGCGGGATCGCTTCGACTGTGCGCTCGTTGCCGTCGTGCAGTGCAATGATCGCGCCCGATGACGCGCCATCGAGCACGGTTTTGGCGATGTCGGCGGCGGATGCCTGCGCGTCCCAGTCGCGTGAGTCGACGTTCCACAGAATCACCGACTGACCGCTGCGCTTTGCGGCATCAACGACATCTTCGCTCCACGCGCCGTCCGGCGGTCGGAACAGCGTCGGCTTGCCCACGCCCGCGCTTTTGATCACGTCATCGGTGTCGTTGAACCATTTGGTGAGTTCGGCGGGGGAGAGCGTATGCAACTGCTTGTGCCGCCAGCTCATCGAGCCGATTTCGTTGCCCTGTGCGGCCATATTCGCGAGCAGTTGTGTGTTGCTGCCGGAGACGAACTGGCCCTGCACGAAGAACGTGGCCGGCGCATCCGCCTGCTTGAGCGCGGCGAGCAGCTGCGGGGTAATCTGCTTGTTCGGGCCGTCGTCGAAGGTGAGGGCCACGCAGGCGGCGAATTCACAGTCGAGCGGCATCGCGTTGATCACCGCGTTCGTGGCGTCGGTGAGCGAGCCGAGCGCATCGTTGACCTGCGGATTCGTGGCCGTGGAGCCAGGTTCGAGCAGTGCGCCCGCGTTGGCGATCTGCGCCTGCAATGCGGCGCGCAGATTCTCGGCAGCCTTGTTCGCCGAGCGTTCGTATGCGGCCTTCGCAATGGTGAGCTGCTTCTGCAGTTCGCCGCGCCGGTTCGAGTTGCGCGCGCCCTCCACGAGTCGGCGCAGCGTGTCGGCGTCGGTCTGCACGTCGCGCATGCGGTTGACCATGCTCGTGCTCGCGGTGCCGTATTTACGGGTGAGCTCGTTGAGGTCGTCGGTGCTTTGCCTGGTGCCGCACTCGGATTTCACGAGCGAGGAGACCGTATGCGTGTCGTCAATATGCTCGATTTTCGATGCCAGCGCAGTCGCGTGATCCTCGCTGATCGTTTTGCCGTCGCCTTTCGCGAGCTTGCCGGCGTTGGCAAGCGTGGCCCTGTATGTGGTGTTGAGCGTGGCGAATTCCCGTCGCGCGGATTCGCAGTCGGCGAGCGCGGCGGCGTGCGCCTCCTCGGCATGCCGGTGGTTGGCGCGGCTGATTGGAATGATGATCGCGGCAAGCACGCCGACAATGATGAGCGCAGTCACTGCAATGGCGATGACGGCGTTGCGGCGTTTGCGGGGCGCGGGCGGTCCGTATGCGGCGGAACCAGTTGTGGTGTCTGAGAATTCGGCGTGCATGGTGTCGAAATCGTCGGCATGCGCGGTGCTGTGTTGTGTGGCGTCCCGCTGCACCTCTTCATATGGTGTGTCGTTGCCCTGCCCGGAAGATTTGCCGCCCATGTTCGCCCCGTTCTCCGGCGTTGTGCAGTCTGTTCTGCTGTTGCTAGTGTACCTCGCGGAGGCAAGCGGATGCGCTGGTGTTTTGGTGGTCTGTTCGGGAAAACGCGGTGATACGACGAAACTCGGCTGCGTATTTCGTCACCTGTTCGCCAGATTGCGACGATATGACGAAATCTGATCATCAGTTTCGTCATCGGTTCGCGAAAAGCCGCGCAGATGACGAAACCCGGGTGCTGGTTTCGCCATTGTTGCGGATTCGCGCGGCGTAATGACGAAAACGGCGCCCGGCAGAGTGTGCGATAGCCGAGCAGATGGCGCGCTTACAGATAATGGCGCGACTGCAGATAGCCGAGAGCCACGGCGATCAATCTGCCATCGGCTTCAATTGCGAGTGTATGGCTTATCGCTTAGCCGAAGATGCAGCCGGCGACGCGCGTTTGAGCAGTGTGCGCTTCATCACCGGCACATAGAACAGTGTGAGCCAGGCGATTGCGAACAGGAACCCCGCGCATACGTCGCTCGCGTAATGCACGCCCAAATAGACCCTGGTGAACATGACGACCGGCGGGATCAGGCACAGCAGTATAATCGCGACGGTCTTCCCCACGCGGGCACCCGAATCGCGCGCGGTGTGCCAGTAGCGGTACAGCAGGTAGACGATGAATCCGTAGAACGCCGTGCTCACCATGGCGTGGCCGGAGGGGAAGCTGTACCCCTGTTCGAACACGAGATGCGGGAAAGTGGGGCGCGAGCGGCGCACAATGTGTTTGATGATCTCGTTGAGCACATAGATGCCCGCGAGATTGACGACCACAGCCACACCGATTTTCCAGCGTTTCACCACGGCCAGCACGGCGAGCGCGACCGCCGCCACGACGATCACGGTGATTGACCCGGAAAGCTGGGTGAGCACGCGCATCACGCTGGTCATGCCGGGGGTCATCACATGCGCGGTGATCCAGTCATATACTGCGGTGTCCATGCCGAGTATATGGAACCGGCACACCGCTATCGTGAACCACAGCGCGCCGATCAGGCTCAGTGCGCCGATAATCTGCCAACAATGTTTCCTCACGAACAGCGAATCCATAGTGCCAGACTAGCGGGCAGCCCAATACAATGGTGTCGACGGCAATGATGTACGAAAGACGTGTCAGGAGAGCAAATGAGCGACATGAAAGACCGCATGCACACCGGTGAGATGTACCTGCCGCACGATGAGCAGATTCTCGCGCGCCAGTTCGACTGCCTTGAGCGGCTCTACGATTTCAACCAGACGCGCCCGCACGAGCTCGACCGCCGTGCCGAACTGCTGCACGACATGTTCGCCGAGATCGGCGACGGGTGCTACATCGAACCGCCGTTCCACGCGAATTTCGGCGGGGCGCATGTGCATTTCGGCAGCGACATCTACGTGAACTTCAATCTGACCTGCGTGGACGATACGCATATCTACGTCGGCTCGCACACGATGATCGGGCCGAACGTGACGCTCGCGACCGCCGGGCACCCGATTCTGCCCGAACTGCGCGAGCGCGGCTACCAGTACAACATGCCGGTGCGCATCGGCGAGAACTGTTGGATCGGCGCGGGCGTGGTCGTGCTGCCGGGCGTGACAATCGGCGACAACGTGGTGGTGGGTGCGGGCAGCATTGTGACGCGCGACCTGCCGTCGAACGTCGTCGCCGTGGGCAACCCGTGCCATGTGCTGCGCGAAGTGGGCGAGCGCGACCGCGAATACTATTTCAAAGACCGCCGGATCGACTGGAATGAGATGCGCGCCGACGAGATGGCAGACTGACGCTACAATATGGGCGAATATGTGCGCCGCGCCGCCGATTGCGTCACGGTGTGTGGCGTTCGGCAAGCGGAAGTGAAGTGAGGTGTTGGCATGCGCGCGCTGAGGCGGTTCTACCGGCGCAACCGAATATTGGTGACGTGGGCGGTGCTGTGCGCGGCGTCGATGGCATTGGTGGGCCATGTGACCTGGCTGCCGGGCGCGGACTCGCTGTTCACTCCGGTGAGCGGCGCGAGCAGTTTCGTGCTGAGTCCGGCGGCGGGCGGCGCACTGCTGTGGCGGCAGCGTTCGCGGCGCGCAATCCGTTGGTATGTGGTCGCCGTGCTGCTCGGCGCCAGCATGCCGATGCTGTGGGGATATTTCCGCAACGAGTGGGCGAATCTGCAAATGCCCACGACGCTCGACGGCGTCGTCGCCACGGTCTCGTCGCTCGCTCCGGCGATTCTGTTCGCGCTCGGCGCGTTCTGCGTGTACCGGTATGCGCTCGGCGGGCGTCGACGCCGGCGTTAGTAGCGTGCGTTTGGCGCGGGCGTTGGCGCCTGCGTTGGTAGTGCGTGCGTTTGTTGCCGACGCTGGTTTTGGTGACGCGTGTGTTTGTTGCCGATGCCAGCGCTCGTGTTGGTGGCTCGTGTGTTTGTGAGGTCATGGTTGCAAAAGGGGCACGTCACAGTGTTCTGGAATGCCTGCTCGGGATTGAAGTTGCAAAAGGGACACGTCTGTGCGCTCCAGGATGGCTCGCTTTGCAGTCCCGGCCTCACGTGAGCATATTCAGGCATCTTAGATAGTCAATCTGAGATTATGCCTGCAAAGGCGGCACGTGTATCCGCTGGTTATGTGCTGCTCTGAGATTGGTATTGCAAGGGTGGCGTGTTGGTGGGCTGCATGTGTGCTGTGGTGAGATTGAACTTGCAAGGGTGGCATGATGACGCGTTCTGCGTGTGCTGTGATGAGATTGGTATTGCAAGGAAGACCATTTTCTCTGCGTCTTCGCTGCTCGTGCTGCCAGTGCGATGGCCTATGATCTGCAAGCAAGAGAAAAGGCCGGCGGTTCGTGTGCCGCCGGCCTTCCAGAGAGAAGAGAAGAAGAAAGAAGGGGTCAGCTTTTCAGCTGATGTCTATATTGTAGACAAGTAATGCTTGAGGCTAATATAGAGCATCCTGAGAGTTTGCTGTGAAATTGAGCCAGTTCGATTTCCTGCACTGTTTCGCAGATGCGCGGCATATTGCGTGGGTTTTTCCGTAATCCATGTCGTTTGCAGACCCCGCCGCGGCCCATTGCGCGGACGCTTCCGTGCACGCGACCTCACTGGGGTGCTTTCTTGGTTACCTTTTCGGAAGACTCCGTGAAACATGCCGCGAAACTGCGGTTCTGCGGTCTGCTATGCGGAAGGTTCCGTGAGAACGACCGCGGGGATGGCGATCTGCGGTCTGTTGTACGGAAGCGTCCGTGAGATATGCCGCGGGGAGACTGCTTTGCGGTCTGTTATGCGGAAGGTTCCGTGAGGATGACCGCGGAGATGGAGATCTGCGGCATATCTTTCGGCAGATTCCGTGAGATGGACTGCGCAATGGTCAGCGGGCGGTGAGCGTGGGCCACAGCAGGGAGGCCATGTCGTGCGCCCAGGTGTCGTGGGAGGAATCTGAAAGCGCTTTGGCGGCCATCATCGATCCGATGACCGCCTGGAACAGGAACGGCACGTTCACATCTCCGCGGAATGCGCCAGAGGAGACCCCGCGACCGATGAAATCGGCGAAGCGCTGCTGGGCGGGCGTGACCACGCGCTCGGCGAGGTTCGTGAGGTAGTCGTTGCTCGACGACAGCACGACGCCGATCGCTTTGAGTCCAAGCTCCTCGTCGAAACAGTCGACAATGCACTTGAGCACACCGCGCAACCCGTCGAACGTGGTGTCGAATCCGCTGAAATCGAGCGGCTCGCCCACGGCGACCGAGAGGTGGCGCAGCAGATCGTCGGTGTTCGCATACCGGCGGTAGATCGTGGTCTTCGCCACGCCGGACTTTTTGGCCACAGCCTCGATGGAGACCGCGCCAATGCCTTTCGCGAGAATGAGTTCGAGCACGGCGTGCATGATCTTGCCGTCGGTGCGTTCGCGGCGCAGCCCATGCCGCGGAATGCCAAGCGCCGGGCGAGGGGCGCGAGCGCAGGAGGCAGCGCGCGCGGCGGACGCAGAAGCGGCGGAGGCGGAGGAAATGGAATGCATGGCGTCACCTCATCCCAGCAGCTTGGTGCGCTCGACCCTGACCTCATACCAATGGTTGAAGCCGAGCAGGGCGTGGCGCAGCACCAGGCCTATGAATAGCAACGGTACGAGGAACAGGGCGAGCTTGCCCATGGCGATCCAGTAGTCGTTTTCGTAGATGCCGGCGATGGCCCCGCGCATGGCGGTGACTGAATAGCTCACCGGCAGCCATGGGCTTATGGCGCCAATGAAGTGCGGCAGAATCGAGAGCGGGTAGGCCGCGTTCGAACCGGAGATCTGCATGACGAGGAACAGTACGCCTATGGCCTTACCCACGTTCGAGAACGTGGAGACGAGTGTGTATGTGAAGAACGAGTACACAATGGAGCTGAACCACCCCACCAGCATGAAGAGCCATGGGTGCACCACCTGCACGCGTAGGAAGAGCAGGGTGCCCGCGCAGGAGAATGTGCTCTGCAGCAGCGCGATTGCCGCGAACACCCCGTAGTGGCCGAGGAAGATCTGCCACGGTTTCGGGTTGCCGAGTTCGCGCTGGCGTTTGCGTGAGATGCCGATCTTCAAGGTGACCACCAGCAGCAGCGCACCCACCCATAGCGGAAGGAACGTGTAGAACGGCGTGAGTGCGGCGCCGAACGTGTCGACTGGGAACAGGGCGACGCGCTTGAGCTCCACCGGCGTGCTCAGTGCGGTGCTCAGCGTGGCGGTGTTGCCGCTGAGGAGCTTTTTGATGGTGCCCATGTTGCCGGTGTCGAGTGCCTGGGCGAACTGGGTGTTGAAGTTCGTGAGCTCCTTCGCGGCGTCGGTGAGCTGGGTGGCCGCGTTGTCGATGAGCTCGTGCACCGAGTCGAGCTGTTTGTTCGCGTCGCTGGCCGTGCCCGACAGGCTGTCGAGTGAGGAGTCGAGCGTGCTGATGGTGCCGTTGAGCGAGTTCGCCGCGTCGGAGAACGCGTTCGTCATCGCGGTGAGGTCGGGCTTGATCGTCTCATCGAAGTCCTTGGAGATCGACGAGACCGACGATTGCGCCTTGCCTGCGAGATCCTTGATTTCCTGCCGGTTCTCCTTGCTGGAGCCGACCTTGGAGTCGACGTCGTTCGCGGCTGTGGTGAGGCGGTCTGCGATCTGGTTCAGGTCGTCGGCCACCGCGCCAATCCGGTTGATGAACGCCTGCACGGCGGATTTCGCCACCGGTCCCAGATTGTCGGATTTGTCGAGCAGTTCCTGCAGTCTGTCGCGCGTGGTCGCGTACGCCGTCGCCTCGATGCGCACGTTGCCGGCGAGGTTGTTGATTGCCGCAGACGTGCCGCCGGCCTGCTTGTCGACCGCCGAGAACAGCTCGTCCACACGGTCGTTCAGACTGCCCAGACTCGTTTTCGAGGTGTCGATCGCCGTGCCGAGCGCATTCACCGACGTGCCGAGCGCGCCGGAGAGGTCGCTCACGCCGGTTTTGGCGGCGGAGAGGTCGTCGACGCCCGTTTTCGCGGATGCGCGCGCGTCGGCGATGAGCTTGTTCGAGCTGGCGAGCAGCGTTTTCGCGGAGTCGGTGAGCGACGAGTATGCGCGCAGTGCCGCCGCGCTGTCGTTCAGCATGCCCGCGAGGTCGGCTATGTTGCCGTTGAACGACTTGAGCCGCTGCTGGTATTCCGGCTTGCCGAGCATGTCGAGCATGGACGAGGCCAGATTCAATGCGGTGTCGGTGAGCGTTTTCGAGAACGTCTGGTTGATCGTGGCGGCGATGGTGTCGGCGCCCTGACCGGTCACCTTCGGGGCGAGCGCGTTGAGTTTCTCGTTGTTGTAGTAGTCGAGCGTGGCGTGGTGCGCGTCGTCGGTGAAGAACGTCATCATGTTCTTCGAGAAGTTCTTCGGAATCACCACGGCGGCGTAGTATTTGCCCGATTTCGTGCCGTCGATCGCCTCCGCGCTCGATTTCGTGAACGTCCAGTCGAGCTGCGAGTTCGCGCGCAGCGTGTCCACCACCTGCTCGCCGATGTTGATGCGCATGGGCAGCAGGTCGCCCTTGTACCCCTCGTCGTCGTTCGCGATGGCGAACTGCAGGTTCTTCGTGTTCGCGAACGGATCCCAGCAGGCCGCCACGTTGAACCAGGTGAACAGGCCGGGGATCACGATCAGGCCGATCGTGATGATGATCGAGACGATGTTGCTGGTGAGGTGCCGCACGTCATCGGCGAAGATCTTCGCGAGCATGCTCATGCCGAGTGCCTCCCGTCGTGGTGGTTGCGCCGGCTTGTGCTCCCGCGGTGCTTCCTCTGCCGTTCCAGTTTGCGCAGTTCGTTGAGATTGAGGTCGAGCGTGTCTTCCAGATGGTTCAGATCGCGCTCCTCGCGCCTCTTCTCGGCGCGTTCGCGGCTGTTGCTCGCTGCGCCCGACCTGAGCTCGTCCGCCGGCATGGTGATGTGGTGCCGGTTGTTGCCGAACACGCCCTGCGCCATGATCATGTCGCGCAGCGAATCCTCGCTCAGCGAGCCAAGCTCGGTCTGCCGGCGCAGCGATTCGCGAATCGACTCGACCGTCATCAGGAAGATGATGATGATCAGAATCCACGCGATCCATGTGGCGAGCGCCACGAGCTTCGAGCCGTCGGAGGCGCCGACGAACGAGAAGACGATGAACAGGACGATCGGCACCACGAAACCGGCCACGAGTGCGCCGCGCATCAGCCGCGGGTAGAGTGTGGCGAAACGCTTGGCGCGGCGTTCGATGCGCCTGCGGTATTCCCCGTGATCGGCGAGCACGTGGAGCGCCTGCGCGAGGTCGAAGCGGTTGGCGGGCATGTACACGCGCTCGCCGACGATCATGTCGCCCTCATGCACCTCGCGGGCGAACAGGTGGTTGAAATTGCCGAGCCAGGGGCGCACCACGAGTCCCACGAAGAACGCGATGGCCGTGAACAGGGCGAGCATGAGCATCTTCCGCAGCCAGTCGCCGTCGTAGAATCCGGCGATCGTCTCGCGGAACGCGTTGATCGAGTAGGTGAACGGGAAGAATGGGTAGAGCGCGCGGTAGAAGTCCGGCATCATCTCGATGGGGTAGAGGCCGGAGGCGCCGGGAATCTGCAGCATGACGAGCGCGACGACGAGGGCCTTGCCCACATGCATGAACGTGGCGGACAGCGCGTAGGCGATGGCCAGGTAAGCGAGCGAGGTGAGCCATGCGGTGAGTACGAAGACAAACCGGTTCGCGCATTGCACGCCTATGACGAGGTCGCCCACCGCGCACACGATGCCCTGCATGCCGCCGACGATCGCCAGCAGCAGGTAGCGGGCCATGTAGGTCTGGTTCGTCGTCACATGGCGTCCTTCCAGACCTTCGTTGTCCACTTCGAGCTTGAACAGCACCATGAGCATGAACACGCCCACCCACAGTGCCAGACTCGTGAACAGCGGCGCCATGGCGGAGCCGTACGTGTCTATCGGGTAGAGCGTATGCGTGTCGAGCACGGTGGGCGAGAGCATGAACGAGGCGATCCGCGAGGCGTCGAGCGTGCCGTTTTTGCTGCCGAGCAGGTCCGAGAGCACGTTTGTGTTCTCGAGCGTCTTCAGGTCGGTGTTCACGGTGTCGATGCGTGTGATGAACTTGCCGAGCAGGTCGTCGGTGCTGCTGAGCGAGCTGGAGGTGGATTGGCAGATCTGCGTGAGCTGGTCGAGGATCAGGCTCGTTTGCCCGGTGAGCGACTGCGTGCCGGTGAGGAAGCCGGAGAGCGTGCCGGCGGTGCCTGAAAGCGTGGCGAGTCCGGAATTGAGCTGCGGTATCGCACTCGAGTTGATCGTGTTGCGTGCGCCGGAAAGCGCGTCGACCGTGGTCGATGACGTCGTGGAGAACTGGTTGACCGTGCCGAGCGCGCTGTTCGCGGCTGCGGCGGTGGAGTCGTTGAGGGTGGTGAGCGTCTGCAATGTTTGCGCGACCCTTTCGTTCTCAGCGCTCAGGTCGGTGACGATCTCGTTGATCTGGTTGCTCAGCGGATTGGCGGGCAGTGCCTTGAGATCGGCGAGAATCTGCGCGTTCGTCTTGTTCACGCTGGTGAGCTCGTTGAGTGCGCTGCCGGTGGCCCCGCTCGCGGTGAGCACGCCGTTGGCGACACGGGTGGCCGATGTGCTCGCCTTGCCGCTCGCCTGCAGGAACAGATTGCCGCCTTGGTCGAGTCCGGTGGACAGGTCGTTGCTGAACGAGGTGATGCCGCCCTGCGTTTTCGTGAGCAGGTCGGATGCGCTGGTGAGTCCTTGGGAGGCGCTTGTGGCGGCCGGGTCGACGCCAGCGAGCGCCTGTTTGGCGGCCGTGGTCTTCTCATCCACGCCGTCGAGCGTCTTGCGCAGGTCGGCGATCATCGTGCGCGATTTGCTCAGATTGGCCTTCGTGGCGTCGAGCTTCGCCGCGGTTTGCGCCACGGTGGCGTTGCCCTCCTGCGTGATCTGCACATTCGTTGTGTTGATCGTGTCAGTGACCACCTTGCTCACGGTGGAGACGAACGCGCTGTTCACTTGGCGGTCCACGGTGTTCGCGCCGACGTCGGTCATTTTCGGTGCGACGGCGTTCACTTTCTCGTTCACGTAGTATTCGAGCGTGGGGCGTTGGCCGCTGCCGGTGATCACGGCGGTCATGTTCTCGCTGAAGTTGCGCGGGATCACGATGGCGGCGTAGCAATGCCCGGATTCCACGCATTCCATGGCCTTCGCCTTGCCTAGGAAGGTCCAGCCGAGCTCGTGGTTCTCTTTGAGCGTGCTCTCGATCTGGTCGCCGAGCTCGAGCTTGCCCATCATGGCGTTGTCGGCGCCGGCGTCTTCGTTCGCCACGGCCACGGTGATGCCTTTCGTGTTGCCGTATGGGTTCCAGAAGCCGATGATGTTGAACCAGGCGTAGAGCGCGGGAATGAAGGTGAGGCCGAAGATGATTACCCAAGCGGCCGGATTGATGATGAGTCGCTTGAGGTCGCGCCGCAGAATGAACCATATGTTGCGCATGACTCCTCTTTCGCTTCCTTCCGCTTGGGGTGCGTGTACTTCTCAACGATACGGTATACGTAGCGCTACGGACATAGTAGCGTTATTATACCCAGAGATTCGCGCGGAGCTCCTCGCCATCTCGGATTTGTGTCCGGATTATGGAAATTGTTCCGGTGATTTCGCGAAACCCTTGTGTGCGCGGTGCATTCTCAATACATTGTGAATCGTTCGGAACCGCGGTGCGGGCGATTACGCCACGGGGCTATCCCGGCGCTACGCGGTGTTGCAGTACGAGGCGAGGAGGCGAAGGCATGAGCGACATGGAACGAGACGTGCGGAGGCACGAGGTGCGGGCGGCTGGCGGCACACGTCTGACCGTTGCCGATCTGATCAACGTGGGTGTGTTCGGCGCCGTCTATTTCGCGCTCGTGGGCGTCGCCGCATTGGCGAGTATGGCGGTGTTCGGTGTTGCCGGCAACATTCTGCTGCCCGCCATCGCGGCCGTGCTCGCCGGGCCGGTGTTCATGCTCATGGTGGCTCGGGTGCGCAGATTCGGTGCGATTACGCTCATGGGGCTCATGCTCGGCCTGCTCCTGTTCGTTTCGGGTCACTTCGCGACTTCGCTTGTCACGGCGATCGTGTTCCCGCTGGCGGCGGATTGCATTGCCAGATTCGGGGCATGGCGTCGCCCGTGGGCGCTCATGCTGAGCTACATCGTGTTCAGTTTCGGTTGCGCCGGGCCGATTCTGCCGTTGTGGATGATGAGGGACGCTTACATTGCCGGCCTTGAACGCAAAGGCAAGGACGCCGCCTACATTGATGCGCTGTTCGGCGCGGTGAACGGCACGACCTTCGTGGTGGCGATGGTGGCGATTGTGATTGGCGCGCTGGTCGGCGGCTTCTTCGGCATGCGCCTGATGCGCAGGCACTTCCTCAAGGCGGCCGTGGCATGATGGAGGTGGTTGTTCCATGTGAAACTCACGTGCCGATTCGTGCCACCCATGGTGTGCTGCGCCTCGACCCGCGCGTCAAGCTCGCCATGCTCGTGGTGGCCAATATGATGATGTTCCTGCATGTGGGGCCGTACGCCGGCATGATGGGAGTGCTGCTGTTCTCGCTACCCCTGCTATGCGGGGGCAAGATCGCGCTGGGCGTGGGCATGCTGGCCTGCTATGCAATGTGCCTGGGCGTGGACTGGCTCGCCGTGGCCGTGGCAGATGCGGCACCTCGGCTGCATGTGCCGGGGGCGTTGGCCGCTGGTGGCGCAATGATGCTGCCGTGCCTCATCGCCGGCATGAGCGCATTCGCAACCATGCCTCCCGGCGAGCTCGTCGCCGCCCTGAGGCGGTTGCATCTGCCCGATGCGGTGGTGATTCCGGCGATCGTGCTGTTGCGGTTCTTCCCCACGATCGCGCGTGACTACCGCATGATCCGCTGCAGCATGCGCCTGCGCGGCATCAATGTGGGAGGCTGGGCCATGCTGTGCCACCCGATACGCTCGCTCGAGTACGTGCTGGTGCCGCTGTTGATGAACGCGGCGAATGTGGCGCACGATCTCACCGTCTCCGCCCTCACCAAGGGCCTCGGACGGCGACGTGCCACATCCAGCTCCGCCATGCTGCACATGCGGGCAATCGACTGGGCCATGCTGGCATTGTGCTGCCTGCCGCTTATGCCAGGGCAGGCCTAGCACGGGTGTGGCGGGCGAATGACGGTGATGGCTGTGATATTCAAGGAGGGGTGTGAACGGGACTCGATGTGCGTTGGATGGTTGTTCGTTCCGGTATGCATCGGATGAATCCGTTGACGGTGTGGAACGCGGAGTGCATGCGATCGACCATGTGTCGCTGCAGGCGCGTGCGGGCGAGGTTGTGATGCTTGTCGGGCGCAGCGGGTGCGGCAAGACCACGGTGACCAGACTGCTCAACGGGCTCGCGCCCGAGCATTTCCGGGGGAGTCTGCACGGTGAGGCCCGCGTGGGTGGACTCCATGCCGGCGTGGCGGCGGTAGAGGACTATGCGACCGAAGTGGGGTCGGTGTTCCAGAATCCGAAAACCCAGTATTTCCATGCGAACTCGACCGATGAACTCGCGTTCCCCTGCGAGAACGCAGGCATGGAGCCCGGCGAGATCCGCCGTCGCATTCGCGAACGGTTGCGTGCGTTCGACGTCGAACATCTGCGCGACCGCAACATTGCTGACTGTTCCGGCGGTCAGCAACAGCAGCTGGCGGTCGTGGCGGCCACGATGCTCGACCCGGGGGTGCTCGTGCTCGACGAGCCGACGAGCAATCTGGACGCGGAGGCCATGGAACGGTTGCGCAACATGGTCAAGCGACTCAAACGCGACGGCATCGCCATCGTGATCGCCGAGCATCGGCTCGCATGGGTCACCGATCTGGTCGACAGGTATGTCGTATTCGACGCCGGTCGCATGGTCGGCGAATACACCGCGGAACAATTCCATGCGCTGCCCGAGTCCCAGCGGCGTGCATGGGGTCTGCGTGTGCTCGAACTGAGCGGGCCGCGGGAACAGGTCGAGCGGATCGCGCAGCGAGCGGAACCGTCCGGCGAGAAGCCGGTGATCGCAACGCGTGGTCTGAAGGTCGGGTATGAGCGGCGACGCCTGTTCGGCCGAACCAAGCGCGGATTCGTGCGCGAGGTGGGCGATGTGAATCTGTTCGCCGGGCAGATCGTGGGGCTCATGGGGCGCAACGGCGCGGGGAAGAGCACATTCGTGAAAACGGTGTGCGGGCTGGTCGAACCGGTGGCGGGCGAGATCCTCGTCGATGGGCGCGCGGCGAAACCGGGCAGGCTCTCCGCGTTGTGCGCGATGGTGATGCAGGATGTGAACTACCAGCTGTTCGCACCGAGCGTGCGTGAGGAGATGCTGCTCGAGGCGATGCAGCATGTGCGTACGGCCGAAGATGCGCAACGGGTGCGCGAGCGCGCCGATGGGATTCTGCGACAGCTCGGTCTGCTCGACTTCGCCGAACGGCACCCGATGACGTTGTCGGGTGGTCAGAAACAGCGGTTGACAATCGCCGTGGCGCTCATGGGCGAGAAACGGGCCGTGGTGCTCGACGAGCCGACAAGCGGGCTCGACCGCCACCATATGCTGCAGGTCGGGGCGCTCATGCGCGACCTGGCCGACCGTGGCGTGTGCGTGCTCGTCGTGACGCACGACGACGAGCTGGCCGCCGAGGTGTGCGACCGCATCGTGCGGTTCTGAATGCACATGCGGGGCCCCGGCCGAATGCGGTCGGGGCCCCGCAGGAACGTCAGTGGGCGAGCATCTCCTTGACGATCTCGTCGTCGTTCATCGACGCCGGGTAGTAGGTGGGCCAGTGCTCCATCTGCTTGATCACCTCGTCGTGGGAGTCGCCGGTGAAGATGTGGAAGTGCGCGGCCTTGCCCGGTGCGATGCCGTGGTCGGAGAACTGCACAGCCTTCGGCGCGCCCTGCGACACGTCGCCGGTGGCGGTGAACAGGTAGCGCACGCCGCGGTTGCCCTTCGCATAGTCGAGTATGCGGTGGCCGTCGTAGCGGTAGGTGGCCGTCACCTTGCGCCCGTTGGTCGTGAACGTCATGCGGTCGCCCTCTATGGTGATGGTCTCGGTGTCGGTCTTGTAGCCGGCGTCGTAATAGGCGGTGTACTCGTCTGCGGTCTTGTCGCCGGTGGCTGCCTTGTGCTCCATCACGCCACGCAGCTTGCCGTTCTTGAGCAGCGGGTAGACGGAACGCCATTGGCCGGCGTAGTCGGCTATGGTGCGGTCCTTCACCTGCTGCGTGAGAAACCAGCCGTGCTGGGAATCGTCGGCCAGCGCTTGGTTGGTGATCGTCGTGATCCAGCCCAGCAGCGTCTTCTGGTTCTCGGGCAGCTGCTCGGTGACGCTGATGATCGTCTTGCCGCTCTCGCGTGCGGCCGCGTCGAGCTTCTTGGCGAATCCACCCATTTCCTGCGGATTGACGATGAGCATGTCCACATTCGAACTCCTCACCGTGTCAAGCGCGTTCTTGAGGTCGGAGGCCGAGGGCTCGGCGTCGTTGTTCATCGCGTTCGTGTAGGAGTCCGGGGTCTTGTCGGTGGCGCCGATGTAGTCGAGCAGGTGTCCGATGATCGATTCGGTGGCCACATAGCGGCGCTGCAGGTTCTTTGCCCGTGCGCGGTTGACGAGCGCCGTGTATTCGGCGTATTCCGCGTTCCAGGTATTCGAGTGGCGCCGTGCTGTGGCGGCGGTGTCGCTCGTCTCGCCGGCCTTGGCCACATAGGCGGAGGTGATCGCCTCCGACATCTTGAGCACGGCCGCCGGGCTGAACCACAGATGCGGATTCACCGTGCCGTGATGGTGATGGTGCCCCTTGCCCTCTTCGTGGTCGTGGTCATGGTCGTGGTCATCCTGACTGTCGGCGATGCCCATGAGCGACGATGCCTTCACGATGCGCTGGCGACCTTCGTCGAGCTGCGCCTTCTGGGCCCATCCGTCGTAGCCGGCGCCGTTGAGCACCACGACGTCGGCGCGTGCGAGCTTCGTGAGGTCCGCCGGCGTCGTCTCGTAGTCATGTGGGTCTGTGGCCGTGGAGTTGATGATCGAGGTCACGTTGACGCAGGAGCCGCCGAGCTGCTGGGCGAGCGAACCCCACTGGTTCACCGATGCCACGACGTTGATTGTGGTGTCGCAGCTGTCGGTGGTCTGCCGTGCGGCTGCGGCCGAGGTCCTGTTTCCTCCGGCGTTGCCTCCGCAGCCCGACAGAGTGCCAGCGGCGAGTCCGCACACCGCAAGGCCGGCGAGGAATGCGATCGCGGTACGGGTGATCGGCCGGCGTCGCGGTTCGTCATGCGTTGCGGGGTGTTGGTTTGTAGATTGTTCTGTCATGCTCGTCTCTGTTCCCTCTCCACTGTCTTCTATGCCATCTATTGAGAATCGTTCTCAATAACGAGCGTAGCAAATGAGAACGATTCTCAATAATTGAATCTGCATAGTGGACACAAATATGAGACGATAGATGGTGGGAGTCGCCCATACGGCATGGCAGGCGGAGTGTGCGACGCGGCTGCGATGTGTGCGGGATTACAGGAAGTTCCGCAGCACGGTCGCGTCGTTATAGGCGCGGTTGTAGAGGTTCTGAATCTTGTCGGGATCCTTGGTGAGCGTGCTTAGGCCGTCGATGCTCTTCGGCGCGATGATGCGCACCTTGCCTTGCGCCTCGAGTCTCTTGCACATGTTGAGCTCGACATTGTAGGTATGCGCGCGATTCGCCAGTGCGCGTGCCGCCTCGGGATAGCGGACGGCGAGCATCATCGAGCTCAGGATGTCTTTGTCGGGGTTGCGGTAGAAATCGCGCGGGCGCGTCAGAATGACGACGAGTTTCGTGCAGCCATCGGCAAATGCCTGGCGGAACGGGATCGGGTCGCTGATCGTGCCGTCGAAATACGGGCGCCCATCCAGCGGGTAGGGTTTGTCGAGCACCGGCAGGCAGGCGGTGGCCTTGAGCGCGTCGTAGTGATTGCGGCTCATGGACTCGGGGCCGAGGTACTTCGGCATGCCGCTGAGCGCGTCGGTGACGGTGATGCGGTACGGCACGCCGCCGGCCTTGAGCGCATCGTAGTCGAGCGGGTCTTCGCCGCCCTCGTTCATCAGTGTGCCGTAAATATAGTCGAACCCGAGATACGAGCCGGTGCGCAGGAAATTGCCCAGACCCATGTATTCGGGGCGCGAGCAGTACTTGGTGTAGAAACGCAGTGCGCGGCCGCGCTGGCCCGCGAGGTACGAGGTGATGTTCGCGGCGCCGGCTGAGACGCCCAGACCGTAATCGAAATGGATGCCGTTGTCGAGGCAGTAGTCGAGCACGCCGGTGCTGTAGGCGCTACGCAGGCCGCCGCCCACGTCGATGACGCCCACCTTCTCGCGGCGTGCGGGTCGTGTCGGCTGCGTGGTCTGCTGCACCGCCATCACCTCGATTGCGCTCGATCGTATGCATTGATCTGTATTCATTGAAATCGATGAATGAGGTGCGATGGCGGAGGGCGCGCTACAAATTCGCGAGAAATGTCTGCTTTTTTCGTGAGTCCCCATGGGAGATTCCCTATGCTGGTGCCTATGAACGACGTGAATCCGTATGCGGCTGCGGCGCACATCGAGGTGCTGCCACTCACGCCGACGCGCCAGTCGATAGAACGCACGCTGGTGGAATGGATGACGCAGACCGGCCGCCCGGCCGGTGATCTGAGCGTTTCTGCGCTGTGCAAGAAGGCATTCGTGGCGCGCAGCACGTTCTACGCGAATTACCAGCATATGGGGCAGGTGTATGAATCGGTGGAGAACCGGCTGCTGCGCCAGCTCTTCGAGTGCGCAGTGCCGATGCGCGTGCGTGCAGACGGCACCGATGAGACGATGCGTTCGTTCAACGCGTTCGTGAAGGTGCTGCGCGCGCATGAGAACGAGTTCCGGTTGGTGCTGGTGCGCCAGCCGAGTTCGCGGTTCGTGGCGTTGTGGAAGCAATCGCTCGAATACCATGTATGGCACCGGTTGTTCGAAGCCGAGCGCGGCGGTGCCGCGACAGCTGATGCGGTTGCGGAATGGGGTGACGGTGCCGCGCCAGGTACGTCGAATGGCGGTTCGGCAACATTTCAGGAGGGATTGCCGGCTGGAACGGATGCCGATGCGACGAACCGGAACGAATTGCCGGTGCGGCAGGGGCCTGCGACGGTGAATCGGGCGCTCGTGCTCGACATGGCCGCGACGGCGTTCATCGCGGGCGTCATGTTCTGGCTGCGCACGCCGCAGGCGGTCTCGTTGCCCGAGATTCGCGCCTTGGTGGTGAAACTCGTGAACAACATCGACGAAATCTGGTGATTGTTCTCTATCGTTCTCTTGAGTGATCTGCCCCTCTGCGATTCGCCTCTGCGTAATTTGGGACATTTGCATCATGCTTTCTGTCCCTTTTTACGCAGGAGGGGGCTGCGTGGTGTTTTCTGTCCCTTCTTACGCAGACGGTGAGGTGCAGAGGGTGAGGCTGAGAGGGCGGCACGCAGATGGCGCCGCCGACTCAGTTCTTGCTGGAATCCAAGCTGCCAGAGTCGACGTTCGTGTCGGAATCGTTGGACTGGCTGCGGTTGCGCGCATCGCCGTTCGACTCGCCATTGGCGCCGTCCGAATCCTGCATGCCCGGCATCTGACCGTCCGCACGGTAGGAACGGCGGTTCCGCGAGCCGAAGTCCGGCATAGACTCGCCGTTCCCGTCGCATTCACCGAAGTCGCGGTCGCCTATGCCGCGCATCATCATGTTCGAATGCGACGGTTCGTTCGACCGGTAGATCGCGTTCGTGACCGCCGTGCCCGCGATGCCGGCGACGAGGCCACACCCGAGGCTGATCGCCGCGATGATGCCGATGGTCTTGCCGCCCAGTTTGCCGCGCAACGTCGCCGTTCCGCGGTTGCCCGGTGCGCCGCCATTCATGGGCATCTGGCCGCCCTGCGGATTGTTCGGGACGCCGTTGCCGCCCACGTTCCCCATGCTCGGCTGCGCGGTGTTGGCCGCCGTGGTGAAGGGCTGTTCGCCGTTCTGCGGTGCATAGCCCTGGCTCGGTGGAATCTGCTCGCCCTGCTGTTGTGCGAAGTCGAAGGCATAGCCTTGTGGCTGGGTGGGCGCATCCGCTTGGGTATGCGCGGTCTGCGTGGTGTCGGCCGCCGGTTGGGTTTGTGAACCGTCCTGCGGCCGGATGATCCCGGTGTTCGTGTTGTCGTGCTGTGCCATATTCATTCCCCAATCTGTGTCGATATCTGTAGAAAATTCGCAAACCGAATTGCGTATGGATTCAGTACAGCTGCCGAAGTTTGGGGCGAACTTCGCAACGGATTGGCGCAGACTGCCGAATTACTTAGGGATCACTGGAAGCCGTGTGAAGAAATTGAAAGTGCCCCCCCAGGGATTCGAACCCTGAACCCACGACTTATAATCTTCTGTTTATCACCAGCTATCACGATATGACTGAATGCTTGAAATTGTCGGCGTGTCGCTTGTTTTGTTTTATCGGAATATAGCGCCCTATAGCGCCGATTCACGACCCAACCACGACCCAATGCAGGAGGGCGACGCGACACGCCGAAGTGTGAAATTTTAAAACTTCGCGCTATTATCGCTTTATCGATAAATGTGCTAAATAAAAATTTCACAGAAAGGGGAGGTCATGAAAACCATAGGCATCCAAGAACTAGCCAATATCACCGGACTATCAGTGCGCAGCATTTACCGGCGCAGGACATACATGAAGGAGACGCTGCCTCCGGCAGTAAAGGTTGGTGGCCGACTTCGTTGGGATGTTGACACGGTGAACGCATGGATGAGCGCACATGAAGAAGAACAGGAGGAGCAAAAATGATTCACCAACTCAAATTAGTGCTGTCTGTTCTCGCGAATCAGCTCAGCGCTGCCGTGGATGAAGTCAACGAAAACAATGTTGCTCCACTTGTGACGATGCGCCAGATTACCGAATTAATGCGACTCGTGATGGGGGCGATCTTTCAGCTCAAGCGGGGCTCGGACAAGCCTGACGAGAATCGTCGTGTGCTGGAGAATCTGCTGGCGTCGCTCCGGCAAATTGCCGGGGACGAGCGGGTTGCGATGGATGGCCGGAACGCGGCGGTGGCGACACTTCAGTATCGAACGACCGCGTCCACGATCGCCCAGATCGAGGCCATAGCCGGTGCTCGTACGGGAAGCGGGGTGCGGTGATGGGATTGATTTCACCTTCGCTGGCCCGTTCGCCGCTGGTGCGATTCAGTGATGCTGAGCTTGCGCGATGGGGCGATGGTTTGGTGAGGAACGCGGGGGGACAAGCAATAGAACCGCTAAGTGGCGGCAGGGTGCTTACTTCGGTGGAGATTGAGGAGGAGAGGAAGAGACATGCTGACAACTGAGCTTGACGCGGATGCGCTGCTGATTGAACGGCAGGATGCTCTTGCGGCTGTTGCTGCGATGCCCGATGATGGCGTGCTCAACGATACGAGGGCGTGGTTCGCACGGTTCATTGTGACGCGGAAGCCCTCTGACTTGGATGTGCTGTCGTTGTGGACGCTGCACACGTACCTTCTGCAAGTGCTGCCGGTGTCGCCGCGACTCGTGGTTGATTCGATAATGCCAGGCTCCGGCAAGACCACAACATTAGAACACCTCGATCACCTATGTCACGCGCCGACACTGGCCAGTGCGTTCGGCTCGGCGGCGATGATTCCACGAATGATCGACGCTGCTGGAGATGCCTCACTCTCTCTGCTGATTGACGAAGTTGATAGGACGCTCGACCCATCAAAGGATGGCGTGGGCGATCTGCTCGCCGTGATCAATTCAGGCTACAAGCCGGGCGCGACCCGACCTGTGCTCGTGCCGGACAAGAAAGAGGGGTGGAAGGCGGCGCCGATGGACACGTACGCCGCAATCGCGATGGCTGGCAACAGTCCCAAGCTACCGGATGACACGAAGTCGCGTTCAATCCCAATCTTCCTTTTGCCGGACATCGACGGTAGCGCCGACGAGACGGATTGGGTGAGCGATGACACGTTGGCAAAGCAGGCGGCGGCATTGCATGCGAAGCTGGAGGCGTGGGCGACCATTCATGCTGAGCAGGTGCAGGCCACGAGGCCGGTGCTCCCCACCCGATGCCGGAACAGGGCGAAGGAAAGGTGGGTCAGCTTCGCCAAGATCGCCGCCGTCGCCGGTGGACAATGGCCCGACAAGGTCAACGATCTGATCGAAGCCGACCTTGACCGCGAGGAAGCCGAACGAGCGGATGGTATCAACGGATTGCCGCAAACGGTGAAGTTGCTCCGTGATCTTGTGACAGTTTTCGGTGAACGCGAGTCCATGCCGACAACGGAAATTGTTGCAAAGCTGGCGGCTTACAACTCAGAGGAGTGGGGCCTTGCCAGTCCATACGGGAAGCCAATCACAAGGCAACGGTTGGCGAAGATGATGTCCCCACTTGGAATTCATTCGGTTCGAAGTTATGACAACGGTGCCAAAACACCACGTTCGTACTTGCGTGCCGATATTGCCAAGGTTGCTGATTCCCTACACCTCCCCACCCTTACCTGACGTGGGTCACGTGGGTCACGTAGGTCACGTAGGGCGTGATTTTTGTTGGAAGGAAGCCAAAAATGAATCGGTCGGGGGTAACAATATCAGTCGCGCATGTACTTGACAAGAACAACAAAGTGCTGTGCGGCAAGCAGGTCGTGGGCGGTGTTCGCACCTCTCGCCAGAACATCGAAACGGAAACCGGATGGGTGTCATGCCCGCTCTGCGAGCTTGCAGCCGAATGCGCACGCATCGACGCCGTGAGCGGATGGCAGCAGGGGACGTTGTTATGAGAGGAGGCCCATAGAAACACAGCTGACACACCCCGAAGAATCAAGAGAATACAGAATAGCAGAAGGATAATGACGATGAATAACAATACCATGACCAAATTCGAGCAGCAGACGGCGAACGCGCTACGCCTCATTGGAACAAATCTGGGCTGCTTAACGACCGCTGTGAGCCGACTGGAACCGAAGGAACCAGGCAACGACAACAACATGGCCCGTATCGCGGACGCGCTGGAACAGCTCGTAGAAGTAGCGGAGGCGTGCAGGTTGAACCATGTGGAAAGCCTCACGTGTGGCGAGCTGATGGAGGGCGTCACGTTCAGCACGGAAGCGCAGCACGAGGATGTTGGCGACGGTGAGACACTGCACAGCTTCGTGCGGCTCGCTCTCGATGACATGGGCCTCGGATTCGATGTGCGCGCGATCAACGACGAGCATGCAGAATGCTACGGCGACGCGACAGGCGAATGGAGCTTCCAATCACCCGACGAGTTGCACGCGCTTGCGGATGCGTTCCGCACACGGTACGCGGCAGCGATTGACATGGTGGCGTCCGAGTGGGCCAAGCGCATCGCGGACGGAACCATACCGGCACGGGAGGCCGTGGCCTGATGTGGGATCACGTGGACGGTATGAGCGCACACCACGGGCGGGCAGGTTGGAGGTTCACCATCAATGGCGAGCGGGTGAGCGAGGGGCTGTGGAAACGCCGTTATATTGCCGCCCTCGAAGCCGAGAACGAAGCCCTGCACGAGAAGCTCGCCAAGATCTTTGAACTGCTGTGAAAGGAGTGCCACACATGGATATGCAAACCATGTTGCGCCAGATGAACATCTTCGGCGGCAGTGACGCGCACAGTCGGCTTGCGGCCCAGCAAGAGCTGGAAACTCTGCAGCAATTGGCCCGGTTTGTACCCCTCGCCGCCGACACCACACGGGCCGAGCGACTGTTCGAGTTCACAGTGCGGAAGCGTTTGCAGGCGTGGCAGCGCGCAGGCGAGGCCGAACACTTCTATGTGTCTGACCGGGCGCGTGCCCGGGTGGACGCGGAAATCCTGGACACAATCGAAAACAACAGCAGAGAGGAAGAAGATGAACGACCACACCAATGAGCAACCCACATCGGATAACAACGACCACGAAGGCCGTCTGACGGCGGAGAACGCGAAAAGGCGAATCGCCGCGAAGGAAGCGCAGGCCCGCGCGGACGCCGCCGAAGCCGAAGCCGAGAGCTTGAGGCAGCAGATAGCAGAGCTTCGCTTGTCTCAGGCACGGCAGCAGGTGACGGCCAATCACCCGGAGTTGACCGCCGAACTGATTGAGAAGTATGCGCCGGAGGGCGTAGACGCGGACGGGCTGGCAGACTGGGCCGAGAAGTCGTTGGGGCTTGTTGTCGCGCTTCGCGGTGAACCGGAACCGGACAGCGGAGCCATGAGCGACGCAGAACGCGAACTGGCTGCGGCGCGCCTCGACCTCGCAATACAACAGGCCGTAACGGAGCATGAGCATGTGACGGTGGACGTGCTCGATGCGCTGTGCGGAGCGGACACGCCGGAAGGCGTTGCTGAATGGGCGGCGACGTTCGAGCAGGTTGCTTCGGCCCTCGCGGCCAAGTCTGCGGAGCCTACTCAGTTGCAGCTCATCATGCAGGGTGTGCGCGCGAACAAGGTCGGCGGCGGCAAGATGAAGCGTCCTGGCAGCGGCATGGAGGGTGTGGCTCAGAAGCTAGTTAATCGTTGAAATCAAGCCGATTTCATGGTATAATCGGAGGAGTGAACAGGGTTCACGACCCGTAACGCAGGGCGTGCGGTGCATTCATTAATTGATGGTGCCGCACGCCCCGTTTTCGTTTCTACCGGGCTGCGCGGCAGAGACGAAAGGACATATACATGGCGGTTTTCAAGACAACAACAACCAAGGGGGCATTCCCTGATGCGCAATTCATCGCAGCTCGCGAGGCCATTCCCGAGGCCATCGCACTCAACCCACTTGTGGCAACACAGTCGGTTGTAATCAGTGGCGACGCGCCTAGGGTTAATGTGCCCTACGTGTCGGTAGATCCCACGGCAAACGTCGTGGCCGAGGGGGCGGAGATAGCCACGAGCAACCCGGCGTTGAACCAAATCAGCTTCGGCACCCACAAGATTGCGCTTCTCGTACCGTTCTCGAACGAGAGCCTCCGCTACGAGGATGCCGTGACGCTTATCACCGATTCGGCGCAGAAGGCGCTCGTGGCGCAGGCCGACCATCTGTTCCTTGCGGCGGACGCTGATACGAACGGCGTGCTTCCCACTGGTATCGCGAAGATTCCGGCGGCGACGGAAGACACGAGCGGGGTGACCGAGGTTACGGCCGCGAGCAAGGCGAAGACCCTCGATGCGGTTCTCGACGTGCTGGCGGCCGTCACCGACAAAGGGGCCACGCCCACGGCTATCGTCATGCGTTTTTCGACGTGGGCAACCCTCATGGCGCTCACCGCTACAGACGGGCGTCCGCTTATCGAGCCCGATGTGACGGCTTCCGCGTCGCCCATGCTGTTCAACGTCCCCGTCCTGTTCAACAGCCAAGTCCCCGCGAACACCATCCTCACGATGTCCGCGCCCGATGTGATTGTGAGCGTTTCGGATATTGCCGCAGATACTGATTCTTCTGCGATGTTCACCAGCGATTCCTCGTTGTTGCGCATGACGTTGCGCCTCGGGTTTGGTGTCGCGAATCCTGGACGTCTTGGTCGCGTGATCGTCCCGACGAAGTGACGGCTGCATAGCTGCTGATGGGCCTCGCTGATATGGTGGGGCCCTTTTTCATGCCCATCGAAGGTGTTGTAAAAACGTCGTAACACCTACTGCCGCTTGTGTTTTCGGGAACATGTCACGCCTCTTCCAAATAGTCTCAGAACGCATTCGGGGCCGGAACCAGAACCGCATGCGGCCAAATCGTTTTTGTGGGGGGCACCCCTCCCCGCCCCTATATCCTCTCAGGCTTTCGTCTCCGGCTCGTTTTGACTGTTTGTGTGGGTTACTCGTGTGCGCATGTTGCTCGCGTTAGAGGGGCGTTTATGTGCGTTACAGAGGGTATGTTGTTGTGTGAGGGTGTAGCGTGCGGTGTCGCGGCGCGACTGGGATTGGGACTGCCGACAACTTTAGTAATTGTAAAGTTGATGCTTGGTAGGTGTGGGGTGGTGGTCTACCACCTCATGCGTGTGTGTCGTATCAGACACTATGTCTGAAGTGTCGTAAGTGTCTTAAATAACTTGGGAACACTTGGAATCATTGGCTTTTGGAATCAGACACTTTTGCTGTGTAAGTGTCTGAAGTGTCGTATCCGCTGGATTGCAGGTGGGTTCATGGCATGGTATCCAGATGGGTGTCTGATTGAGCTGGCGGACGCTGCTGTGGGTGCTCGTGGTTCACGACCACCTTGCAGCATAGGTGCAGTCCTGCTTCGGGATTCCCGCATGATCTGCAATCACTGCATCGCACTGCATACACCGCACGCCGCTACATACACCACTGCACCACACATCACCCACCACTGCACGTCTGCTGCATCGTATTCCTTATGCCTGTGTTGTGCTGTTGCCCAGGTGGTGTGCGGCTGGAAATCGTTGCGGTTACGCCGGTTACACTTTTACTTTCTTTGGTTACGCTGGAAATCGTTGCGGTTACGCCGGTTACGCCGGTTACGCCTTTTCAGGGTATGGGTGTGGGGGCGTCTTTGGCTATGGTGTGTCGCCAGCATGTTTGTTGAGTGTGTGGGGCGTTTTCGGCTTCCTTCCAACGTTTCCGTGCTCTATGTGACCTACGTGACCCATGTGACCCACGTCATATATGGGTGGCGGTAGTTAAAAGGTCGGCATACTCTAGAGTGCATGACAGACCGCAAGAACGAACCTGTGCAGCTTCCAGAACCGTGGGAAGATGTCCGTCTCTATGGAACTGAAAACCACAAGTTACATGCCGTAAACAGTGAATTTCGTGAGGTATTGGAATATATCGAGGACAAGAATCCCCCAAAACACCCCTTTGCTGTTGGCCGCATGGGCTTGTTTGAGTTTGCAAAACATGCCGAGTGGAAGCTAGTTCGAAACACGGCTAATGGCATGATTGTCGCCCTACTGCTTGGGACCACGTACAGTGGTCAACCTGATGGTATTGGGGTGAATTTCCGGCTTCTTGAAATGTTCATTGTGGCGCAACCGTATACAGAGGATATAAGTACCACTGATTTGCATGATTTCCCGCTGAAGGCAATCATATCTGCTTACCTGAAGGTCAGATGGTCGAGAGAGGTTGTAGTGAACCGCGGAATGTTATTGAATTGCCCAAAGGAAGCGGGTATTCCGACACTGTATTGGAATGATGAAGATATTCCGCGAGCTTGTCCGCCAAAGAATATTCTCACGCCACTGCCGGTGGAGTATTCGAGACGTAACTGGTTCTATGCTCTTGTGGCTGAACAGTATGATGCGGTTGCCGAGAAATATCCGAATGCGAACGCTGCAAATAAGATGGTTGAGATCAACAGTGATGTAGCACCGGGTAGCGTGCGCCGTTGGATTACGAAGGCACGGAAGATGGGCTTGCTTCTTCCGGCTGATTGGAAGCGTGGTGATAGTGATGCCGCGTGAGCGGATTCCGTTGGGTCAGCATGGTGATGTTTGGTTCGAGTCGGTTGGTGAGGGTTGGCGTGCTCTCTGCCAGTATCGGACGCCTGATGGGAAGCTGAGGAAGCTCAAGCGGTCGGGCAAGTCGAAAGAGGCTGCGCGACGGAATCTGGAGCAGGCGTTCAGCACCTTGCCTCTGAATGCTGGCGGTGATGTTGATGGGCGTATGCAGCTGGACAGGCTGGCCGAATTGTATCTGGATGATGCCGCGCGTCGTGTGCGTCAATCGAGTCTCGCCCCATACAGGTCGGCGGTCAAGACGATTGACGCCGGTTTGAGTGGGTTGCGCGTGTTCGAGGCCACTCCGATGGTGCTGCAACGGTTCATCGACAACGTGGTGGAGGAACATGGGCGCGGTGCAGCCAAAACATGTAAAAACGTGTTAAGCGGCATGTTCAAGCTGGCGGTTCGGAATGGCGCTATCATGCATAATCCGGTGGCGGAGCTGGACATGGTGAGGCGTTCCGATGATGATGAAGAACGGCAGGCGGATGCGATTCCTTTGGAGGGCTTGGAGGATGTGTTCCGGGCCATCTCAACCATTTCCGATTTGGTTAGAAACGATGAAGTAGATCTACTGCGATTCATGGTTGGCACCGGGTTGAGGGTGTCCGAGGCGTGTGGTCTGCTCTGGGATTGCGTGGATTTTGACACTGGGCAGATTTCGGTTGAACGCCAGTCGAAGCGTGTTCCCGGTGAGGGTGTGCAGGTGGTTGATGATGTCAAGACGAGCGCGAGCCGGAGGCGTATCCATATTCCATCTGCGACGGTTGATTTGCTCAGGAGGCGGCATGAGGAGCAGGTGCGCGATGGTGGGGGCGGTGAGCATGATTTGGTGTTTCCGCTGCCGAATGGGAATGTCCGTGAGGCGAATCTGCTGAACAAGCATCTGCGGTTGAATCGTGATGCGCTTGGCTATCCTGAGTTGCGGTTCACGTCCCATTCGTTTCGGAAGACGTGTGCGAGCATCCTTGAGGCGCAGGGAGCGCCGCAGCTGGCCATACGTGACTATCTGGGGCATGAGGATGAACAGTTGACCGAGCGTGTCTATATTGCCCGTAATCTGCACACGGTGGAGACGGCGAGCACGTTGGACAAGTGGGGCGGTCTTGACTCGATATGACCTTTTATCGCTGTTTCACGACCATAACATGACCTTTTCCGGCACCGGAATGGCCTTGTGGTGGTAAGAAGTAAGGCTCTGAATCGTTGGTATTCCAATGGTTCAGAGCCTTTTCATTGTGCCCCCCCAGGGATTCGAACCCTGAACCCACGACTTAAAAGGACGCTGCTCTAACCGTTGAGCTAGAGGGGCAACACCGCACATATTACAACGAGTGCGGGAAAACGCAAAATGCGGGTGTACGCGGTCGGCGTGGCGGGTGAGCGGTGCGCTGAGTAGTCTGTAACTATGTCTTGCACAACGCTATTGGTAGGAAAATCAGCGAGTTACGACGGCTCCACGATCATCGCGCGCAACGATGACTCGGGCAGCGGCACCTACGACCCGAAGAAATTCGTGGCGGTGCGTCCCGAAGACCAGCCGCGGCACTACCGCAGTGTGATCAGCCACATGGAGATCGATCTGCCCGACGACCCGTGCCTGTACAGCATTGTGCCGAACGTGCGCCCGAATCGCGGCGTGCTCGCCGAAGCGGGCGTCAACGAATACAATGTGGCGATGAGCGCAACCGAGACCATCGCCGTGAATTCGCGCGTGCTCGCCGCCGATCCGCTCGTCAAGCTCGTGCCGGCGCACGGCGAACCCGGTGACGCTGACTATCGCGAGGAGGTGCCCGGCGGTTTCGGCGAGGAGGACATCATCACGCTCGTGCTGCCGTATGTGAGGACGGCGCGTGAGGCAGTCGCGCGCATCGGCGAGCTGCTCGCGACCTACGGCACCTATGAGTCGAACGGGATCATCGCCAGCGATGTGGATGAGATCTGGTATGTGGAGACGATCGGCGGCCATCACTGGATTGCGCGCCGTGTGCCGGACGACTGCTACGCCGCCATTCCGAACCAGCTCGGTATAGATTTGCTCGACATCGACGACGCGATGAGCGAATGCCGCAACAATATGTGCAGCGCCGATCTGGCCGATTTCATCGAGGCGAACCATCTCGACCGCGCCATGCCCGACCCCGAGTTCGCAGACCACACCGCGCAGCATGTCAATCCGCGCACGGTGTTCGGCACGGCGACGCCGAAGGACGCGATCTATAACACCCCACGCGCCTGGTACATGCAGCGGTATCTCAACCCGAGCGACGACTGGGATTCGTCGGCCGCGCAGTACCGCCCGGATTCGCAGGACATGCCGTGGGCGCGCGAGCCGGAGAGCAAAGTGACCATAGAGGACGTCGCGTTCCTGATGGGCTCGCATTTCCAAGGCACGCCGTTCGACCCGTACGGCACGACCGGCACGGCGGAATCCCGGCACCGCTACCGCCCGATCGGCGTGAACCGCACCGGGCAGATGGTCTGCATGCAGATTCGCCCGTATGCGGCCGCCGCCTACCGTTCGATCATGTGGATCTCATACGGTTCCAGCGCGTTCACCACTCCCGCGCCGTTCTACGCGAATGTGACCGATACGCCGGCCTATCTACGCGACACCGACGGCGAAAATGCGTCGACGAACTCGCTGTACTGGACGAACCGCATACTCGCGGTGATGGCCGACGCGCATTACTATGACACGGACGGCGAGATCGAACAGTACATCGAAGATGTGCAGGCGCATGGCCACCGGCTTGTCGCGGACACCGACGCCTCGATCCGCGCCGATGCCGACGCGTTGGCGAGCGACTCCGCGCGCGAGGGGCTCAAGGCGGTGCGTCTGGAGTTGCAGACTGCAAACGAGGCGATGGCAGATTGGCTGCAGACGCGCACGCAGACGCTGCTCAATCAGGTGCTCTACACGACGAGCAATCTCATGCACAACGCGTTCAAGATGAGTGACCACTGGATGAGCTGAGTGCAGGCCGCAGGCCGTTGCGTAATGGGCTCGGCCCGCTACGCAATTCCTCTGCATGAGTGCAGTCCTCTTAGTGCAGGCCTCTTAGTGCAGTCCTCTGCGTAATTTGGGACATTTGCACGGTGTGTTCTGTCTCTTTTTACGCAGAAGGGGATTCGGTGCGCGTTTCCTCCGTGCCGTCATTCTCCGCCGCCTGTTGCGCCGCCTTTTTCGCCTTCTCGCCCTCGAAGCGCAGTTCCGGCTTCGCCTTCATGCGTGACAGGCCGTTCCATGCGAGGTTCACAATGAGCGCGGCGAGCTGCTCCTTGCTCACCTTGCGTTGGTCGGCCCAATACTGCCCGGTGAACACCGTCATGCCCACGAGCATCTGTGCGTAATACGGCACGCCTTTCGTGGGGAGCTTCTGCTTCTTGAACCATTCGCTCAGGATCTCGCCGACGCGCATCGATACATCGCCCAGCAGCGACGAGAACGAGCTCGACGGGTCGGTGCTTGGCGAATCGCGCACAAGCACCTGGAATCCCTCGGCGTTCTCCTCTATATAGGTGAGCAATGCGAGCGCCGTGCGTTCCACGATCTGCCGCGGATGCACGTCCTGTGCCGACAGCGCGGCCACCAATGTGTCGTTGAGCGCGCGCATCTCGCGGTCGACCACCACCGCGTACAGGCCCTCCTTGCCGCCGAAATGCTCGTAGACAATCGGCTTGCTCACTTTCGCGGTTGCCGCGATCTCCTCCACGCTCACCGCTTCGAACCCCTTGGCGGCGAACAGCGAACGCCCTATATGCAGCAGCTGTTCACGACGTTGGTATGAAGACATTCTCGAAGCACTGGCCATGTGCCCATCTTTTCACGCGCGCTGGAAATCCTAAGCATATGCATATGCGACACGCTTGGTTTTCCAACAGATTTCAGATTCGTGCGGATCCACGGCACTGTCCGTTGCGCTTTTTACGCTGGGGTTATGGATACAAACACGATTTACGCCATTGTGATCTTCGCGGTCATCGCCGCCGTGCTGATCATCGGCAGCTGGCTCATCGGCCGCTCGCGCCGGAATGCGATCAACAAATCGACCGAGCACGCGAAGGCGGCCGCCGACGCGCGCCTGGCCGCAGAACGCGCGCAGGCCGAGCAGGAGGAGCGCGAGGCACATGAACGGGCGAAGAAGCCCGCCGAAAGCGGGGGCGGGCAATCTTCCGGCGGAAAACCGGCGGAGCCGACCAACGAAGAGAAGATCGAGGCCGAGGAGCCGGCGATCTCGCACGCCGAACTCGAGGCGCAGGAGCGTGAGCGGCTGTCCCAGACGCCGCCGAAGCTCGCCGCGGCGGAGGAGGTGCCGGGCGAGGAGTCTGCACAGGCGGAATCTGTGGTCGAAGACCTGGCCGTGGTCGAGGAGGTGCCGACGCCCCCGGCCGAGCAGATCGAGAAGCCGGCCGGCAAGAAGAGCCGACTGCAGCGGCTGCGCGAACGGCTGAGCAAGTCGAGCAACCCGTTCGGCAAGGCCCTGTTCAACATTCTCGCGAAAGACCAGCTGTCGGAGGCGGACTGGGAGGACGTCGAAGACACGTTGTTGCTCGCCGACGTGGGCGCCGAGGCAAGCGAGGAGCTCGTGGACAAGCTGCGCACCGACGCGCGCGTGACCGGTGAGAGCGATCCGCAACAGCTGCGCGACGCACTGCGCTCCGAGCTGCTCGCGCTGGTGGGGCCCGACATGGACCGCACGCTGGAGGCCGAGAAGCCGGATGCGAAGAAGCCGAGCGTCATCATCATGGTGGGCGTCAACGGCACCGGCAAGACGACCACAGCGGGCAAACTCGCGCGTCTGTTCGTCTCCGAAGACAAGACCGTGCTGCTCGGCGCCGCCGACACGTTCCGCGCCGCCGCCGCCGACCAGCTCGAGACGTGGGGTGCGAAGGTGGACGTGCCGGTCGTGCGTTCCGATCGCGAGGGCGCCGACCCGGCGTCAGTGGCCTTCGAGGCGAGCGCGAAGGCGAAGGAACTTGGCACCGACGTGCTCATCATCGACACCGCAGGCCGTTTGCAGAACAAGGCCAACCTGATGGACGAGCTGGGCAAGATCCGCCGCGTGACCGAGAAGAACCTGCCGGTGGACGAGGTGCTGCTCGTGCTCGACGCGACCACCGGGCAGAACGGCATGGCGCAGGCGAAGGTGTTCGCCGAGGCGATCGGCATCACCGGCGTCGTGCTCACGAAGCTCGACGGTTCGGCGAAGGGCGGCATTGTCATCTCGGTGCAGAAGGAGCTCGGCGTGCCGGTCAAGCTTGTCGGCGTGGGCGAGGGGCCCGACGATCTGGCGCCCTTCGACCCTGAGTCGTTCGTGGACGGCATTCTGGGCGAGTGATCTGCGTTTGCGCGCCTTTCGTTCAACCGCCGCTGGCATTCTGGCAATACCGGCGGCGGTTTTCGTTATGCAATGCAACCGCAAAGGGCATATGCAGCGCATATGGTTACACTCTCGTAACGCGTCGTAACGTTTTCAAAACTCGGCGGGGGTTCCATAGCACATGTGGGTTTCGTAGGCCCCTCGCCAAGCGGAGCCGCGAAAGAGAGTTATCCGTTGTAGAGGCGGATGGAAAGTATAGAAAAGAGAGGGGTGTTCGCATGAGTCAGCTTGATTCCGGCAACGCCGCGTGGATATTGACGAGCGCCTGCCTGGTGTTTCTTATGACGCCTGGTGTGGCGCTGTTCTATGGTGGCATGGTCCGTGCCAAGGCCGTGCTCAACATGCTCATCATGGAGGCGGCGGCACTGTCGGTCACCATGATCATCTGGGGCCTGTGGGGCTGGTCCATCGCCTACGCCGGCAATTCGATCGGCGGTGTGTTCGGCGACCCGGCCACCGGCTTCCTGCTTCGTGACACCATGGTTGCACAGGATGGCGTGTTCACCTCCGCCAGCCTCAACAGCAATGCCTACCCGGCCAGCGTTGACGTCGCCTTCCAGGCTGCGTTCGCCATGATCACCGTCGCGCTCATCTGCGGTGCCATCGCCGAACGCGTCAAGTACAGCACGTGGATGATCTTCGTGGCGCTGTGGATCACCTTCGACTACGCTCCGATGGCCCACATGGTGTGGAATGGCGGTCTGCTTTCGGCTGACGGCCCGATCTCCCAGGCGCTCGGCGCCCAGGCCCACGACTTCGCAGGCGGCACCGTCGTGCACATCAACGCCGCAGTCGCAGCCCTCATCATCGTGCTCATCATTGGCAAGCGCAAGGGCTTCGGTGTTGAGCCGATGCGCCCGCACAACGTGCCGTTCGTCATGCTCGGCGCCTTCCTGCTGTGGTTCGGCTGGTTCGGTTTCAACGCCGGCTCCGCATTCGCCGCCAACGGTGTCGCCGGCTACGCCTGGGTCTCCACCTCGCTCGCCGCGGCCGCCGCAATGCTCACCTGGGGCTTCACCGAGAAGATTCGCACCGGCCACTACACCGCAATGGGTGCCGCTTCGGGCATCGTCGCCGGTCTCGTCGCCATCACGCCAGCCGCTGACGTGGTCTCGCCGATCTGGGCCATCGTACTCGGCGCCATCGCCGGTGTGGTCACCTGCTTGGCCTGCTCGCTCAAGTTCAAGCTTGGCTACGACGATTCGCTCGACGTGGTTGGCGTCCATGGCGTCGGCGGTCTCGTCGGCACCGTGCTCCTCGGCTTCTTCATGGAAGGCACTGGCCTCTTCTACAGCGGCAAGTGGAACCAGCTCGGTGTGCAGTTGATCATCGCCATCATCGCCATCGCGTTCTCCGCGGTGATCACCACGATCATCGCCTTCGCACTCGAGAAGACCATTGGCTGGCGCGTCACGCAGGCCCAGGAAGTGGCCGGCATCGACTTGGCCGATCAGGGCGAACGTGCCTACGATTTCGCTGGTACCGCCAGCTCTGTTATTAGGGAGATGAAGTGAGATGAAGCTCATTACCGCAATCATTCAGCCACATAAGCTCGACGATGTGAAGGAGGCGCTCGCCTCCGCCGGCGTGCACGGTCTCACCGTCTCCGAGGCGAACGGCTACGGCCGCCAGCGTGGACACACCGAGATCTACCGCGGCGCCGAGTACACCGTGGACCTCATTCCGAAGGTGCGCGTGGAAGTGCTCTCCGACGATGCCGATGCCGAGACGTTGGTCGATGTGATCGTCAAGTCCGCCGGCTCCGGCACGATCGGCGACGGCAAGGTCTGGGTCGCCCCGCTCGACATGGTGGTGCGCGTGCGCACCGGCGAGACCGGTTCCGCCGCGATCTGACGCCTTTACGGATTTCTCCAGATAACCCTAAGTGACATCCCCGCCACGCACGGCCCGTGTACGGCGGGGATTGTCATATTCGCGCGTGTCCTCCCTGCGTAAATTATGTGGCTTCCCCTCCTCCTGCGTAATTGGGGACAGTTTCAGACTGCAATCTGTCCCTTTTTACGCAGGGGCTTGTACGCAGATCATTACCTTTTCCCTTTGCGTAATTTGGGACATTTTTGGAGCGCTATCTGTCTCTTTTTACGCAAGGTATCTTTACTTTTTACGTAAAAAGGGGTGTGCATGCAAAGGGCACGGCAAGCGCAACGAAATGAGGAGAGATGAGAACATGGCGATGAGCACATTGAAACAGCAGTTCCTCGAGCTGAGCGAGCCGGACGACGATGGAGTCTACCGCAATGGCAGCGCCAAGCGCATGGCCCGCACGAATCTGGCGATGCGCGAGCTTGAGTCATTGTGGAACGAAGCCGTGCACTCCGTGCCGTTCCAGATTCCAGACTCCGGCATCGGCCTGGCTGCGGTGGGCTCGCTCGCACGCGGGCAGATCGGCCCCGCCTCCGACCTCGACCTCGTACTGATCACCGCCGACCATGTGGCGCTCTCCACCGCGCAGCTCAACGAATTCGCAAACAAGCTGTGGTACCCGATCTGGGACAGCGGGCTCGACCTCGACCATTCGGTGCGCACGGTGAGCCAATGCGAATCGGTGACCGACCACGATCTGCCCGCTGCGATGGGCTGGCTCAACGTGAACCCGATCGCCGGCGACCGGCACCTGATCGAGACCACGGCCACGGCGATCCTCGAACGGTGGCGCAAGGCGGCACGCAAGCGGTTGCCCGAACTGCTGGAATCTGCAAACGTGCGCAACGAACGCTTCGACAGAATGTCGTATGTGAACCAGCCCGACATCAAGGAATCGCGCGGCGGTCTGCGCGACACGGTGCTCCTCTCCGCGCTCGCCGCCTCCTGGCTCGCCGACCGCCCGCACGGCCGCTATGACGACGCGGTGGAACGTCTGCTCGACGTGCGCGATGCAATCCATTTGATTACGCGCAAAGACACGAACAGATTGCTCACGCAATACCAGGCCGAGGTCGCCGCGATGCTCGGTCTCGCCGATCCCACGCTGCCGGAGGGGGAGCGCGGGGCGAAGTCGATTGACGACCTGCAGACGCTGCTCGCGAGCCTGAGCCGCACGATCGCGTTCGCGCTCGATTCGACCGCCTCGCGCGCGCAGCGCACGCTCGTGCATGACAAGCCGCGGTTCTCGTTCTTCCAGATTCTCTCACCGCGCGCCGGCGGCAAACGTGAGGCGCCGAAATTCGAGACGCTCGCGCCGGGCGTCGCCAAACACGAGCAGGAGATCGTGCTCGCCCCACAGGCGGACCCGCTCGCCGACCCCGCGCTGCCGCTGCGCGTGGCCGCGGTCGCCGGGCGTGAGGGTCTGCCGATCAATACGTCCACGTTGGTGAATCTCAAACGTGCGCCGATTCACGACAACGTGTGGAGCGACGAGATGCGCCGGCTGTTCGTGGAATTACTGGCGAGCGGCGAGCGGTTGCCACAGGTGTGGGAGGAGCTCGATTTCGTGGGCATTCCGGGCAGACTGATGCCCGAATGGGACGCGATTCGCAACCGGCCGAGCGCCTCCGCGGCGCATCGCTACACGATCGACCGGCATATGCTCGCGGTGACCGCGCAACTGGGGCGTGAGCGGCCAGTCAGCTGTGGCGCCTTCGATGACGCCCACTACACGGCGCTGCTGCTCGCGGGGATTCTGCACGACATAGGCAAGCGGCCGGGCGTGGCCGATCATGCGGCGGAGGGCGCGCGCCACGCTGCGGTGATCGTGCGGCGCATGGGATTCGACAATCAGATGGTGGATTGGGTGCGCCTGCTCGTGCGCGAACACCTGACACTCTCGGATTTCGCCAGCTCGCGCAACCCAAACGACCCGGAGGTGGGCGCCGAACTGGCGTCGCGTGTGGGCGGCGACCCCCAGCTGCTCGACATGCTGTTCGCGCTGACGAAGGCCGACATGTCGTCGTTGGGCGCCACCGCCGGCGAGACGATCTCGAACACGGTGGGGTGGAGCAAATGGCGCGCGCGTCTGGTGACGCAGATGGCCACGCTGGCGCGAAACACCATGTGAGTGTTTCGCCACTGTGATTATCCACAACGGGAATGCGGTTTGTGGATAACTGCATAGGTTATCCACAGGGTTATCCCCATCATGTGGATAACTCGAGGATTCTCCCACAGTTATCCACAGGCACCGTTCCTCCGAGCCCCTTGGCTGCGACGCACTGACCCCATATAATCGAGAGCTATGGCTGACGGATTCCACAACAACACTCGCACCGACACCAGCGCCAATGCTGCTGGTCTCTTCGACCGCGTCCCCCCGCACGACGACAACGCCGAGATGGCGACGCTCGGCGGCATGCTCATGAGCAAGGACGCCATTGGCGAGGTTTCGCAGATCATTTCGGTGGATGACTTCTATGAGCCGAAACACCAGACGATCTACGAGGCGATCATTGGCAAGTTCTCCGCATCCGAGCCCGCAGACGCCGTCACCGTGGCCAACAGGCTGAGCGACTCCGGAGACCTCGACAAGGTCGGTGGCATCGACTACCTGCATTCGCTCATCGCCTCCGTGCCCACGGCTGCGAACGCCTCGTATTATGCGGAGATTGTGCACCAGCGCGCGCTGTTGCGCCGCGTGATCGCCTCGGGTACGAAGATCGCGCAGCTCGGCTATGACGCCGAAGGCTCGCAGGCGCAGGATGTGATCAACATGGCGCAGGCCGAGGTGTATGAGATGAGCACCGGCCGCGTGCGCCAGGACTACGCCCCCGTGCAGGCCGCCGTGCACGATGCGCTCGACCAGATCGACAGCATTCAGAAGGGCGAGCTCCAGGCGGGCGTGCCCACCGGCTTCCAGGAGATCGACGAGGTGACCAAGGGCCTGCAACCGGGCCAGATGGTGGTGGTCGCCGGTCGCCCGGCCATGGGCAAGTCCACGCTCGGTGTGGATTTCGCGCGTTCCGCCGCCATTCACCACCACGACACGACCATCCTGTTCAGCTTGGAAATGAGCAAGGTCGAACTTGCGCAGCGCATCATCTCGGCGGAGACGGGCGTGCCGCTGGCCGCCTTGCGCAATGCCGACGACATTGACCCGAACCGCTGGAATACGCTCAACAACTTCTATGCGAGGCTTCAGGACGCCCCGCTGTTCATAGACGATTCGCCGAACATGAGCCTCATGGAGATCCGTGCGAAATGCCGCCGGCTCAAGCAGACGAACGACCTGAAGCTCGTCGTGATCGACTACCTGCAGCTCATGACCTCGGGCAAGGCGGTGGAGAGCCGACAGCAGGAGGTCTCCGAGTTCTCGCGAGCACTCAAGCTGCTCGCCAAGGAGCTCGAGGTGCCGGTGGTGGCGTTGAGCCAGCTCAACCGTGGCCCGGAAATGCGCAACGACAAGAAACCGCAGCTTTCCGACCTGCGCGAATCCGGTTCCATCGAGCAGGACGCCGACGTGGTGTTCCTCGTGCACCGCCCGGACTTCTACGACGAGGAGGACCGCCCGGGCGAGGCCGACATCATCATGGCCAAGCACCGCAACGGCCCGACGCGCACCTTCGGCCTGGTGTTCCAAGGCCAGTACTCACGCTTCAGCGACATGAACCGCGAGGTGTGACGCGAAGGCATCTCACGGGTGGGCGCGGCATGCGAGTATGAATTGGCATAACAACAGCGAACACGATTGACGACACGATTGATAAGAGGCAGGCATATGGCAGATTCCGGCACCTCCAATGCGAACCCGGTGCGCGCGCACGCACCCTGGTATGGCTTTGCGACCCCGTTCGTGGGCAAATCCGTGCGCTGGGCCTCGCGCCTGCTCCATCACGGCGGCAGCGCGTTCCCCGGCAAGGTGGTGGAACGGTTCGACCCCACGTTCCTGAGCCGCACGCTGAGCACATTGCCGCTCGGGGTGGTGCTCGTCTCCGGTACGAACGGCAAGACCACCACCACCCGCATGGTCGCCACGATGCTCGAATCGCTGGGTCTCAAGGTGTTCACGAACCCGACCGGCTCCAACTTCACGCGTGGCGTCGTCTCGTCGATCCTCACCGAAGTGCCGTTGAACGGCCGCTTGGACGCCGACATCGCCGTGCTCGAACTCGACGAGGCCTACGCCGTGCACTTCGTGGAGCAGGTGCAGCCACGCTATGCGCTGCTGCTCAATGTGATGCGCGACCAGCTCGACCGTTTCGGCGAGATCGACAACACCGCTCGGCTTCTCGGCCATGTCGCCGCGGCGACCCGCGGCACCGTGGTGCTCAACCGGGAGGACCCGCGCATCGCACGCCTGCGCGACGTGGTGAAGGACGGCGTACGTACCCGCTACTTCGGCTTGGCCGAAGGCCTGCACCACTATTTCCCCGCCGACGACGATATGACCACCACGTTCCAGGTGCAGCCCGCAGATTCGGCGCAGGCTCCCGAAGCCGCGGATGCGCAGATCGTCGACGTCGCGCATGATGTCGGCAGCGCGCACGAGCTGCACGCCGACGTCATGCTCACCAAGGTGGGCGACCACCATGCGCAGATGATCGTCGACGGGCGTGAATACGAGTCAGACGTCAAGCTGGAAGGCGTCTACAATCTGTTCAATGCGGCTGCCGCGCTCGCCGTGGTGCGCGCCGTGCAGGCCGACCTGCGCAGGCCGAACGCGGTGGGATATGCGGCCGCCCAATTGGATCGAGCAGATTCCGCCCGCGCATTCACCGCGCGCGCTCACACATTCGCCGACGCCGACACCGACGCGCTGTTCGCCGCGCTCGCCGACGTGACGCCGGCATTCGGCCGCGGTGAGGTGATCGACGTGAACGGTTCACCGGTGGAGCTGCTGCTCGTCAAGAACCCGATGGGCTTCCGCCTGGCGCTCGCCTCGTTCCCGCCTGAAGGCGCCGACACGATGATCGCGATCAACGACCAGTACGCCGACGGCCGTGACATGAGCTGGCTGTGGGACGTCGATTTCACGAGTCTGCGGCCCACAGGCGTCGCGATGGTGTCCGGCGTGCGCGCGTGGGACATGGCATTGCGTTTGGAATACGACCAGGTGCCGGTGGCGAAGGTCGAACCCGATCTGCACGCCGCCGTGCGCGAGTTCGTCGACGCGAATCCGGGCACGCCGAAACACATCTACTGCACGTACACGGCCATGCTCGCCATTCGCGCCGAGCTCGCCGCCGTGGCCGATGTGGCCGACGCCGGCGTGGGCAAGTAATCGGCGATGCAACACAGCAGTTTTCCGATCGGGCAATACGACAGGAGCAGGGGAGGAGCCGGAATGAGCAAGGCAATCGACGTGGTGTCGCTCTACCCGAAAGATATGAACATATACGGCGACAGCGGCAATGTGCTCGCCGTGGAGCGCAGGCTCGCACTGTACGGGTACGAGCCGTATGTGCATGCCGTGAACCAGAATGACCCGTGGCCCGAACATGCCGACATCATTCTGGGCGGCGGCGGCCAGGACACCGGTCAGAAGAAGATCATCGAAGACCTCTTCCGCCGTGCCGACCAGCTGCGCGACCTCGCTCAGAGCGGCGTGCCGATGCTCATGATCTGCGGGCTCTACCAGTTGTTCGGCGAGTATTTCGAAACGATCGACGGCACGAAGCTCGAGGGCATCTCGATTATTCGCGCCTACACGGTGGGCCGTGACGTGCGCATGATAGGCAATCTCGTCGAGCACAGCGCACAGTTCGGCGATGTGATCGGCTATGAGAACCACTCCGGGCAGACCTTCCTGCGCGAGGGCGTGCAGCCGCTCGGCACGGTGGACGGCGACGGCGCGGGCAACAACGGCGAGGACCACACCGAGGGCGCGCGTGTGCACAATGTGATCGGCACCTACATGCACGGCTCGTTGCTGCCGAAGAACCCGAAGATCACCGATTTCATGATCCGCACGGCGGCCGAACGCCGCTACGGCGCATTCGACCCCGAGCAGACGGACGCCCAGCGCGCCGAGCTCGCGCGCATCGACGAATATGCGGCACACGCCCGCGAGACGGCGGCCACACGACCCCGGTGAGTGTGGGAATCTGTGCTCTCGGGTAAAAAACCCACGGCGTGACCGTCTGCGTTTGCGGGCGTGTAGAGTTGAGCGTACCAGCTTCAACACACACCCAGGAGGGCACTATGACTGACGAAACCAAGAACGAAACCGAGAACAAGACCAACTCCGCAATGCCGAACTTCGGCGAGGGCCTGCGCAGGGTGTTCCTTGCCGGCGTGGGCGCCATTGCAGCTACTGCCGAGAAGGGTCAGGAGCTCGTGAACGACCTCGTCAAGCGTGGTGAGCTCACCGTGGAGCAGGGCAAGAAGCTCAACTCCGAACTCGCCCACAAGGCCGGCGAGAAGTCCGACTCGCTCAAGGAGAAGCTCGCAGACGCCTCCAACACCGTTCGCGATGCGGCCGCCGGTCTGAGCGACCAGGCCGAGCAGACGATCAAGAAGGCCACCGAGAAGAAGTCCGACGAGCAGTGATCCTGTGATTCCCCTACGCGTGCGCCGTCTGGATTCAGGCGGCGCACGCGTGTATGTTCACCCGTATGCGCCGGCGACGCCGGCCTCCCGACTGGGTAGGATTCTTATATGAGCGACAAGAACAGCGACAAGTCCAAGCGAGAAACCGAGGCGCATGAGCTCAGGCGTGACGTGCGACGCGAGGAGGCCGGGCAGCGCCGGCAGCAGCGCAAGGACGCCCGCGAGGCACGCCATCTCGAACACGAGGAGAAGCACGAGACCTCCGAGCTCATCGACCTGAGCAACCGTTTGGAGAACCAGGAGGCCCACAGCGACGGCCCGGCCTTCGACAATCCGACCGACGACGCATTGCGGGCGACGGTGGAGACCGCCGAATCCGAGAAGATCCTGCATCTTGGCGATGAGGTGGACGAACAAGGCGCCATCATCGAACACAATCTGCAGCGCGAGGAAGCCGAGCAGTCCGGCGGCGAGACGAGTGAAACCGCGGCACAGCCGGAAACGCCAGCGCCGCAATCTGCGCAGTCCGAACGCCCGGCGGACGCGCACACCCACGACATCCCGGTGAGCATCGCGCGCAGGCAGCAGCCGCAGGTCGAGGAGACGATCGGTCTGTTCGGCGCGCACAAGCGCAATTTCTCGAGCGAATACCACCTGACGCGCATGAGCAAGGCGAAACGCCTCAAGCAGATTGGCAAGATCGCGCTCGAATACGACGCGCTGCGCGGACTCACGCCGGTCAAGATGCGCCTTATGTTCGAAGCGCTCGGGCCCACCTTCGTGAAGGTCGGTCAGATTCTGTCGATGCGGTCGGAGATTCTGCCCGAGTCGTTCTGCGCCGAGCTTTCCAAACTGCGTGCGGACGCCGACCCGATGCCGTACGCGATCGTGCTCGAAACACTGGAGAACGAATACCAGCGGCCCATCGACGAGATCTTCGAGCACATCGACACCACGCCGCTCGGCTCCGCATCGCTCGCGCAGGTGCACCGTGCGACGCTGAAGACCGGCGAGGACGTGGCCGTGAAGGTGCAGCGGCCGGGCGTGCGCGAAACAATGGCGCAGGATGTCTCGATCATGCGCTCGCTCGCCAAGGGCGCCACGAAGATCATGCACAACTCGCAGGTGGTCGATTTCCGCGGCGTGGTGGAGGAGCTGTGGGAGACCTTCGACGAGGAGACGAACTTCCTGAACGAGGCGCGTAATCTGGCCGAATTCAAACGGTTTTGCTCGCACTATGCGTACATGGACTGCCCGACGCCGTTCACCGACCTGTGCACTGAGCACGTGCTCGTCATGCAATACATCGACGGCATACCGATCTCGCATACGCGCGAACTGATCGACGACGGCTACTCGCTCAACGAGATCGGCACCAAGCTCGTCGACAACTACGCCGCGCAGATTCTTGACGCCGGCTTCTTCCACGCCGACCCCCACCCCGGCAACATCGAGATTCGCGACGGCAAGATCATTCTGCTCGACCTCGGCATGACTGGCAGACTCGACGCGCGCACCCGCATGGCCCTCAAACAGATGCTGTTCGCCGTGGCCAAGCAGAACTCGGCGGACCTCGCCGACGCGCTGCTCCGCTTCGCCGGCACCGATGTGGAGCGGGCGGACTACCCGTCGCTGCTCGGCGATCTCGACGGCATTGTGGAGGAGTTCGGCACCGTGGACCTCGCCGACCTCGATCTGGCGGCGTTCATCACCTCGCTCACGCAGATGGCACGCCGGCACGGCATAGAGATCCCCAGCTCGGTGACCACGGTGGGCCGCGCGCTCGTGACGTTGGAGGGTCTGCTCGACGAGTTCATTCCGAACGTCAACATGATTGAGATCATCTCCCAGCACATCGAATCGTCGAAAACGCCGGTGGAGATGGTGAAATCCGAGGTGAAGAGACTCGGCATAGAGAGCGAGCAGGCGCTGCACAGCGGGCTCAAGGGCATCGTGGACGCGCAGACCGCCCTGCACATGCTCACGCGCGGCGAACTCAAGATGAATCTCGAGCTCGTGGGATCCGAGGAGCCGCTCAGCCAGATGAGCGACATGGTGAACCGGCTGACGATGGCACTCATTGTGGTCGGTCTGTTCATCGGCTCCTCGATCGTGTATTACGCCGGCATGAAGCCGATCATCTTCGGCATACCGGTGGTCGGGTTCCTCGGGTACGTGGCGGCGTTCGTGCTGTCGGTCTGGATCGTGATCGACATTCTGATCAAACGGCACGCGGCGAAACACAAGACGCGCAAGTAGCAGCACAGACGGTGGCGCGCGCCGCATAGCTGAGCGCGTAGGCTGCGCGCGTGCGCGGATTCGGGTAGTCTCGTGCATAGTGACGTGCTTTCGAGTTTAGGGAGGGCAAATATGGCCAATGCATTGAAGAAAGCGCTGATTGGCGGCGCAGTGGCCGCGGGATTGGGCGTGTGGGCGGTGGCCCCGCGCACTTTCAACAACAAGCGGAAGAACTACGTGCCCACGCTGCCGGATGTGCTGTATGCGCACCGCGGTCTGCACGACGCCGGCTCCGGTCTCTCGCAACAGCATGCCGGCGAAAGCGGCGAGTACATCGCACTCGCGCGCCGCATGGCATTGCGCGCCGGGTACGGCTCCATCGACGAGCCCGGCCCGCTGGCACCTGAGAACTCACTGGCCGCATTCGCGGCGGCGGCCGAGGCGGGGTACGGCATCGAACTCGACGTGCAGCTGACGCTCGACAACAAGGTGGTCGTGGCCCATGACCCCGATCTGCTGCGTGTGGCGGGAGATCCGCGCAATATTCGCGATCTCACCTACGACGAGCTCGTGCGCATCCCGCTGTTCCCCACGGCGGCTCCCGGTGCCGAGGTCTCCCCGTTGCTGCCCGGCGCCACCGAGAATCCGCCGCTTGTGACCACGCCATCGCAGGCACAGGCCGGGTATTACCAGCATGTGCCGCTGCTCGAGGATGTGCTGCGTGTGGTGGACGGCCGCGTGCCGATCATCGTCGAATTCAAATTCGAGAACTACCGTACGTGGGACGACCGCGACGAGGAGCTCATGCAGACCGCGGCCGATCTGCTCGACGCCTACCAGGGACTGTATGTGGTGGAGTCGTTCAACCCGGCCGCAATGAACTGGTACAAGCGCGAGCACCCCGATGTATGCCGCGGCCAGCTCGCCGAAGACACGGCGTTCACTGCGAACCCGATGCTGTGGATGGGCGGCAAGCTCATGTTCAACGAGATCTCGCGCCCGGACTTCGTGGCATACGATTTCAAGAACGGCGACGGCGCCATGCTGCGCTTCGTGCGCAGAATGGGCGCGATGGCCGTGGCGTGGACCGTGCGCACCTCCGACGAGCTCGCGGGCGCGCAGCCGTACTTCGACCGCTTCATTTTCGAGGCATTCGTACCGAAGCAGTGAATCTGAGCGTTTTCTGACCCGTACCCCTCAACAAAAGACTGTACCCCCGAACATGAGTAGATCTGTTCGGGGGTACAGTTTGCCGGTAGGTCAGTCGATGACGCCGTAGAGGCGATCGCCGGCGTCGCCCAGGCCGGGGACGATGTAGCTCTTGTCATTGAGGCCTTCGTCGACGCCGCACACGACCACGCGGAAGTTAATACCTTCGCGAATGTTCTCCTCGACGAACTTGATGCCCTCCGGAGCGGCGATGATGCAGATCGCCGTGACATCCTTGGCACCCTTGTCCATCAGATAGTGTGTCGCGGTGACGAGCGTGCCGCCGGTCGCGAGCATCGGGTCGATGAGGAAGCACTGGCGGCCGGAGAGATCGTCAGGCAGGCGGTTCGCGTACGTGATCTGCTGGGTCGGGTGCTCCTCGTCGCGCTTCATTCCCAGGAAGCCGACCTCGGCGCTCGGCATCATGCGCGTCATGCCGTCGAGCATGCCCAGACCGGCGCGCAGCACCGGCACGATGATTGGGCGCGGCTTGGCAATCTGCTTGCCGACCATGGGCGCGACCGGGGTCTCGATCGGCTTGTCTACGACCTCGAGATTGCGGGTCGCTTCGTAGGCCTCCAGCGAGACGAGCTCGGAGACGAGTTCGCGGAACGTGGAGGAGGGGGTGTTCTTGTCGCGGAGCACCGTGAGCTTGTGCTCGATGAGCGGGTGATTGAGTACATGCAATTCCATAGTTACTAGAGTAAGCCTTGTTTGTGTTCGCGGGTGACAAAACACGAAATTCAGTGCCGAATTATGCGTTCAGATTGCGCACGCTGCCGTTGTCGATGAGCTCGCGGTGAACAGACGGCAGAAATATTAGGAAAACGCCGGACCGCAAAAGCGCCTGTCGGCGCAAAGGCCGCTCGCGGCGGCAAAAAACGGAGCCCGGGGCTATGTACGGCCCGGCGCAATACCCAAGCATACACCTTTCGCCAAGGTGTGTCGGCCTGCAGTGCTCTGAACGATGAATCTGCGATCTCATATGACAAATATGCGCGAGAGTACACGGGTTTGTCGCGCTGGCAATCTGCAGATATGACAAACCCGTGTGTGAGGGTGCCTGTTTATCATGTTGGGAACATGCAAACGCGACAAAGCAGTGCGTGGGTGTACGGAGTCGTCGCGGGAGCGATGCGCAGATGTGACAAAGCAGTGCATGCGTGTACGGCATTGTCGCGGGAACGGTCTGCAAACATGACAAACGCGTGCATGAGCGCATATGTTCGTCATATTGCGGGCCTGTCAATGCGACGAATGCGCGCAGATTCGCACTGGTTTGTCACGCGGGAAGTGCGCGCCCCGCAAAACCGGCCGGTTACTCGAGCTTGCCTTGGCGCCACAGGGCCGCGCCGTGCTTGAAATCCTTGCTCGTGATGTTCAGATTCGCCGCGGTGTGCAGCAGTTGCGCGGCCTGCGTGCGCCACCGCTTGCTCTGCTCGGCGGTGAAATCGATCGGATTCAGATTCGCCCGCTGCGTGAGATTGCGCGCCTCGACGCGCAATCCGAGTGCGACGATGCCAACGAACACCGATGCGCGCGTCAACGCGACCGCGAAATCGCCGCGGAACGCGCCGGTGAGAATCGAGTCGGCAGTGCGCGCGATGTCATCTTCGGTGGGGGCGGAATCCACGCCGGCGATCGCGGAGGCGGAGGTGGCGATTGGCTCGCCCAGGCGCCATAGCCGGGCGATGGTGTCGCGCTGCTTGCGCATCCATGACCGCAGCAGATACAGCCGCCACAGCACGCCGGGCAGCGAGTCCGGCTCCGCTTTGCTCCACAGTTCGGCGATCACGTCGACCCCTTCGCGGTCCACCAGCGTGAGCACGCGCTCCACAATGGCGGGGTCGTCGGTCTTGTGCACCTTGCTCAGCAGGGCCCAGGCGGTGGTGTGGGCGACTTCGCGCAGGCGTTCGGGATTGACGTCGCTGGCCAGTCCCTCGGCAATCGCCTGATCGAGCTGGCCAGGGCGAGCGGGGCGGGGCGAGCCCGTGTGCGTGAATGCGGAACGGCTCGCGATAATCGAGCCGGAATGCATGGAATTAGTAGACAATAGGCGTCACTTTCTGTATGTCGATGATGCGCGGGCCATCTTCGGTCTGCACGAGGAACAGCGCGAACGCGTTCGCCGTGGCCATGTACGGCGATTTCGCGACGAGTCTCTTAGCCAGCGATTTGGTTGCGCACAATGGGCGCAGATGTTCAAACATACCACCGATCACCGGCCTGTGCATGCAAATCGCCATCGTGTTGCCGGTCTCGAGCACATGTTTGATCTGCTCGGCGAAGCAATGCCAGGCCGCCTGCGGGTCGCGCTCGAACGCCTCCTCGGTGAGCGGCGGCAGTGCGCGGCGCTCGCGTTTCGTTTGCCAGGAGAGCATTTCTATGGTCTGTTCACAGCGGGTCCACGGCGAGGTGGCGAGCTCGACCGGATTATAGCAGGCGAGTTCGCGGTCGAGCGCATACGCGGCGGCGGCGCCCTCCGGGGTAATCGGGCGGTGCGGCTCGGTGCCGTCCCACTGCTTGCGCGGCTCCGCCTTGGCATGGCGCACGAGCAGCAATGGCGTCGTTGTGAGCGCGCCCTCCTCGATGCGGTCCACGAATAGCGCGAGCATATCGCGGTCGGTGGAATGCGTGAGCCTCTTGCGCGCCTTGTCGAGCGAGAGCCACGAGATCTCGCTCACCTCGCCCAGATCGACCGCGTGAATGGGGGCGAAGGCCTCGCGGCGGTGCCAGTTGTCGTCGTCGCTGATTTGCGTGGCCATCCAGTACAGCACATGCTTGGTGGCGTCCTTGCCGTCGCCGCGGCCCGTGTGACGCGTTTTCTTGCCCTCGGAGGAGAGCGGGTACTCCACTTCGCCCAGGAACGGGCCGAGCGCGACGGGGAAGCCCGTTTCCTCGCCGATTTCGCGCACCGCCGCGTGCCGGTGCGATTCGTTGATCTCCAGTTTGCCTTTCGGCCAGCTCCAGTCATCGTATTTCGGGCGGTGCACGAGGCACACCTCCACGTCGTTCGCGCTCAACGGAGCCATCATTGAGCCGATGCTGCGCACAATGCGGTACACGATGCCGCCCGCAGCCTCCACAGTTCGTTTCTCACTCATGGTTTCAGATTACGCCATTCGCTGCGTAAAAAGATTCCTCTGCGTAAAAAGCTGCCTTGTGCAAGAGCCGCACTGGCGTGAAAGCCTCCTTTGCGTAGAATGCGGCTTCCTCTGCGTAAACTTCCTCTGCGTAAAAAGGGACAGATTGGCGCTGGTAATGTCTCTTTTTACGCAGAGAGAAGGCGGTCTACGCAGAATGGCGGCAGATCAGTTCGTGACCTTCTTGCGCATATGCTTCTTGATCAGGTACTCCTGACAATCGAGCAGCGGCTTGCCTTCCGCGTCCTTCGAATGGCGCACGTAGGTGCCGTCGGGCTGCATATGCCAGCTCGACGTGGTGTCGGCCATCTGCAGGTCCACGTAGTCGATGAGCTCCTGCACCTGCTCGGGCGCGGTGATGCGCACGAGCGCCTCGACTCGGCGGTCAAGATTGCGGTGCATGAGGTCGGCGGAACCGATCCACACCTCCGGCCCGGAAACCGGGCCCTCGCCAATCTGTGGACCGTCCGAGTTCGCGAACGCGTAGATGCGGCTGTGTTCGAGGAAGCGGCCGAGAATGGAGCGCACGCGAATGTTCTCGGAAAGCCCGGGTACGCCTGGCTTGAGCGAGCAGATGCCGCGCTCGACGATGTCGATCTTCACACCGGCCTGGCTGGCGCGGTAGAGGGCGTCGATCGTCTTCTCGTCCACGATCGAGTTCACCTTGATCTTGATCCACGCCTCCTTGCCGGCGCGCGCGGCCTCCTCCTCGCGGCGAATGCGCTGGATCAGCCCGGAGCGCACGGTGCGCGGCGCGACGAGCAGACGGTGGAAGCTCGACTTCGGCGCGTAGCCGGAAAGCTGGTTGAACAGCTTCGTCATATCCTGCCCCACCACCGGGTCGCAGGTGAGCAGGCCGAGATCGGTGTACTGGCGCGCGGTCTTCGGATTGTAGTTGCCGGTGCCCACGTGGCAGTAGCGGGTGAGGCCGTCCGCCTCCTGACGAACGACGAGCGAGAGCTTGCAGTGCGTCTTCAACCCGACAATGCCGTAGACGACGTGTACGCCGGCGCGTTCGAGCTTGCGCGCCCACGCAATGTTCGCATCCTCGTCGAAGCGCGCCTTGAGCTCGACGAGCGCGAGCACCTGCTTGCCGGCCTGTGCGGCGTCGATGAGCGCGTCGATGATCGGCGAGTTGCTCGACGTGCGGTAGAGCGTCTGCTTGATGGCGAGCACCTTCGGGTCGGCGGCCGCCTGCGCGAGGAACGCCTGCACCGACGTCGAGAACGAGTCGTACGGGTGATGCAGCAGAATGTCGCGCTCGCGGATCGCGGCGAAGATGTCTTGCGCGCGGCTCGACTCGACCTCGGCGATCTGCCGGTTCGTCGTCGGCACGAAGGGCGGGAATTTCAGGTCCGGCCGGTCGATGCCGCCGAGTTCGAAGAGCACGGTGGCATCGAGCGGCGCCGGCAGACGGTACACCTCGTCCGGCGTCACGCCCATCTGGTCCGCAAGCAGCTGGGAGAGGAACGGCGACGTCTCATCGGAGATTTCCAGGCGGATCGGCGGTCCGAAACGGCGGCGCAGCAGTTCCTTCTCGATCGCGTTGAGCAGATTCTCGGCGTCGTCTTCCTCCACCTCGATATCTTCGTTTCGGGTGACGCGGAACGAGCGCGCCTCCTTGATGATCATGCCCGGGAACAGCGTCTCCAGATGTGCGATGATCAGATTCTCCATTGTGATGAAGCCGTAGCGGACGTCCTCCGCCTCGTCTTCGGTCATGTCGTCGACGGGAACGAGACGGTCGAGATTGTCGGGAATCTTCACTCGTGCGAAGTGGGACTTGCCGGAGGTCGGGTTCTCCACGAGCACGGCGAGATTGATCGAACCGCCGGAAATATAGGGGAAGGGGTGCGCCGGGTCCACCGCGAGCGGCGTGAGCACCGGGAAGACCTGCTGGCGGAAGTAGCGGGAGAGGCGCTCCTGCTCGGCGATCGTGAGCTTGTCCCAGCCGAGCAGCTGGATGTTCTGCTTGGCGAGTTCGGGCAGGATCGTGTCGACGACGTAATGCGCATGCTCGTCCTGCAAGCGGTGCGCCTGCTCGGAGATTGCGCGCATCTGCTGGCGTGGGCTCAGTCCGCTCGCGCTCGTCACGGCGATGCCGGTGTCGATGCGGCGCTTGAGACCGGCGACACGGACCATGAAGAACTCGTCGAGATTGCTGGCGAAGATCGCCGCGAAGCTCGCGCGTTCGATGATCGGAATCGTCTCGTCCTGCGCGAGTTCGAGCACGCGTTTGTTGAATTTGAGCCAGCTGAGCTCGCGGTCGAAGAAGCGGTCGGGTGGCAGCGGGAGCTCGCCCTCCATGTTCTCCCGCTTGTCGCTTTTGTCCGTTTCGGCGATATGTTCGGCAATCTGGCTGCGCAAAATCGCCTTCGATGGTGCGTTGAAAATCTGTGACATGGTTCTACTTTAGAACGAGCGGGCTGAAAAATCACTGAGCTCACGAAAGAATTCGGAATATGTCTACACATTGCCGGTTTCCCAGTGTCGATCTTGTGCTGTTGGGCGCCGCTGCTGGGTTGCGTTGGTGGACTGCATGCCTGTGCGCGCGTCCCTCTGCGTAAACTCCCTTTGTGTAAGTTCCCCCTTGCGTAAGCCTCCTTTGCGTAACCGCCTCTGCGTAAAAAGGGACAGATTGGTGGTCCGTTTTGTCCCTTTTTACGTAGAGGGGTAGAGGGAGAGTGGGAATCCTGGAGAAGGTGGGATGGTGCAGGCTGCCCCGTCTGCGTAAAAGGGGACGTATCGACGAGCTGCATTGCCTCCTTTTACGTAGAAGGAGGGTGAGGGTTCCGAGGAAGCTGGGGTGCAGGCTGCTTCCTCTGCGTAAAAGGAGACGTGTCGACGAGCTGCGTTGTCCCCTTTTACGCAGGGGCGCTCAGGGGGCGTTGAGGTCTGCGCGGGAGATTGTTGGATATTGCGGCTTGCCCTTCGCACAGCAAAACACCATGGTACATTCGCGAGCTTCGTATGTTCGTGGAAATGTGAGATTTTCGGCGAACAGTGAGCGACACGCCGAAGTATTGCCGCTGTATTTGAGCGATTGAACATCTAGGCGGCTGAAGCGAACAGAATATGCGATTTTCTCTGTGAGATTCTTCGTTGAAATGAACACGGAAAGATAAAAAGAGCACATATGTTCAGATTGTGACGCATGGGCGATTTCGATTTGCGTAATTCTAAATTCCGAGCATAATTGCAAGTACAAGGACAACCGAAGAGCAGACCCACAAAAGTAGATGATCAGCAAGATTATTACGTTGGGCGGGCATTGGAAAGACTTACCGTTACAACGATGAGGTTGTGCAGAGATTCTGCTTCGTTGGACTTGGAAAAGAGACCCACCTCGTGTGGGTCTCTTTTTTATTTCATGAAAAAACGCCTTTGTTTTGGAATAGTTCTTGACAAGTAGTCTGCGGCGGTGTATGTGACTCGGCAGCGCCGCGTTATCCACATGCCCGGCGACCCGCGATGTGGATAACGCGTTCTCCGACCACAATGCCCCGTCAAGATTGAACCGGCTGCGGAACCCACGTTCAATGCAACTATGACTATGCAGATCAGTGTTGGGGCGCCGCATACCGAGCGCCATGGGTGGTCGTTCCATCGGCCACAGGTAATGAACGGGGCATGCGCGCGCGATGTGCGCATGCGTGACGCGCGCACATGCAGGCCGTGGCAGGCGGAGTCTGCACGCAGGGTGCCGGCATACCAGCCAGTGCACGCGATGGCGGAGCCTGCGTGCTCTCCGCAGCTGTCGCCGCCCGCGCGCCGAACCCATGCGGGGGCGCAGCCTGCACGCATGCCGGTGTGTGCAACGCAGGCGCCGTGCGAGAACGTGATCACGCTGTCCGGTGCGAGTGGCGGTGCAGGAACGACCACGTTGGCCGCCATGCTGACCCGCGAATTGGCGAAACGGGAGAACGACTGCGCAATCGTGGACGCCGACGTGCGCGCGGGAGGCGGCGGGCTCGACGTGCTGCTCGGGATCGAACATGAGTCCGGGTCGCGGTGGCATGACATTCATGCGCCACTCGGCGAGCTCGATGGCGAGGCATTGCGCCGCAGATTGCCGCATTGGGACGGCGTGGGCGTGCTCGCATACAACTGCTGGGTGCAGGAGGAGCCGGCGTGGTTCGAGATGCAGGCGGCACTGCAGTCGCTGGCACAGGTGAGCGATGCCGTGGTGGTCGATGCCGGTCATGGCTTGGAGATCGAGCATGTGCCCGCATTGGTGGAGGCTTCGCACATCGTGGTGGCGGAACTCACCGTGCTGGGATTGGCGCGTGCCAAGGCGCACATCGAATGGCTGCGTCGCAATGGCGAGCGCAATGCGGCGCGTGCGCAGGAGCCGCCGCGGCCGGGGGAGGAGTGGAAGCCGATTGTGGGCGTGCCGGGGCATGTGATCGGCGTGCTGTGCGTGGAGCCGCCTGCGGTTGCGAAGGGCCGTGGGGCGGTGTCGTTGGAGGAGGCGCGCAAATACTTGCAGATGGAGCATATGGAGTGCGAGCTGATGGGCCCGGTTCGTTCCGATGCCAGACTCTGTGGCGACATTCTGGAGGGCTTGGGAATTCGGCGCGTGCATCGGCGCAATGCGCGCGTGCTCGGCGATGTGGCCGAGATGGTGGAGCGTGCGTGCGGCATAGGAGGCAGATGATGTGGCAGATTGTAGGGCCGAACGGGGTGACGAACGCAACCGCTGGCGTGGCGGTTCCACTTCCCGAGGCGCCGGCGCCTCCGGCTACGGCGCCTCGTCATGCCGGTGTGGGCGCCACTGTGGGTGCCGCTGCGCACCATGCTGTGCGTGCCGTGACGGCCGTGGACGCTGTTCGCCCGGTGAACTTCGGCCCGCTGAAACAGCTGGCTGCGGATCCGCGCGTCACCGACATTCTGGTGACCTGCGACGGTGCCGTGTGGGTGGAGCGTGGGCTTGGCATAGAGCTCGAGCATCCGTCCATTCCGCTGGATTCGCCTGCCGTGGTGCGTCGTCTGGCCGTGCATCTGTGTGCGCAATTGGGTGAGCGGCTCGACGACGCCCGTCCCATAGCCGATGCGAGCGGCGCTGACGGCACGCGTGTGCATGCGGTGATTGCGCCGGTGGTGCCGTATGGCGCGTCGATTTCGATTCGTCTGCCCTCCCGCATGAGCGCGACCATGGATGCATTGCAGCAGGCTGGTTGCTGGCCTGCGCAATGGCGCCCGATCTTGGACCGCCTGGTGCTGGCCCGCGCCAACATTCTCATCACCGGCAGCACCGGCTCGGGCAAGACGACGTTGCTCAAGGCGCTGTTGCTCAATTGCCGCGCATCCGAACGCATTGTGCTCGTCGAGGAGGTTCGCGAGCTGCAGGGGCTCGGTGACCTCAACACGGTTTCACTCTGCGCGCGAGCCAAGAACGTGGAGGGTGCCGGCGAGGTGACGATGGGTGATCTGGTGCGTTCCACGCTGCGTATGTACCCGACCCGCGTGGTGGTGGGCGAATGCCGTGGCGAGGAGGTGATCGACCTGATGCGCGTGCTCAACTCCGGCCATTGCGGCGGCATGAGCACACTGCACGCCAACGGGGTGAGCCGTGTGCCCGGGCGTCTGATCTCGCTGGGACTGCTCGCGCATGTTGAGCCGAATACCATGGCGGGTCTGGCCGACGGGGCCTTCGACGTGGTGCTTCACATGGAAAGGCGCCCCGGCAAACGGTACTTGGCGCAGATCGGCATTCTGTGCACGGTGGAAGGCAGACTCGTCGGCCGCACGGTGTGCTCGTGGGATGGCCGTGGCGAGCCTGTCGCCGGCGAGGCATGGCGGCCGTTCGCCGAACGTTGGGGCACCAAGCGGGCGCCGGAACGAAGGTGAGACGAATGGCATTCGTGGCTGCGCTCGCGACGGCGCTGAGTGTGCTGTTGATGATATGGGCCGCTCCTGCGGCGGTCTCATGGCGCCTGCAGACGGTGGGATCGGGCGTGGCTGGTCATGTGCGTGAGCCGGCATGCGGCACCAGCGTCATGCTCTCGTCGATCATCGCGTCGCTGCAGGCCGGTGCCGCGTTGGAGCCCGCACTTGAACGCGCGTATGACTCGGTGTGCGCGCCGCGAGTGGGAAGTGGCCATGCGCACCATGTGCGTGCCCCTACTGTGGCTGGAGCTGGGCATGCCGCAGGCGTGTATGCCGTTTGCGATGGCGAGGGCAATGTGGATGCAGCGCAGATGGCACGCCTGTTCGCAGCCTGCAGACTGCCCCATGAGCGCGCCTCCCACTGCACGCAGGTGGCCTGTGGGGTCGCCGTGGCCAGTGCGGTGAGCCTGGAACTGGGGTGCCCGGCCGCGCGCTGCATCGAAGCGGTGCGCGCAGGCTATTTGCGTGCCCGTCTGCAAGACGATTTGCGCGCGAATGCCTTCGCGATGCCCAAATCCACGGCGCGCATGCTGCTCGCGCTGCCGGCGGTGGTGGTGTTCCTGGGAGAGCTGCTCGGCGCGGATCCGTTGGGCATGCTGTTCGGCTCGGCACAGGGGCTCGCCATGCTGTGCTTGGGCACGATTTGTTATGTGGGCGGACTGCTGTGGATGCATCGCCTGCTTGCCTCGGACGGGTAGCCCTATGGCTGGATTCTGGGTGTGGTGTGCCGCGGTGTGCGCGGCGCTCGCCTCCACCTTGCATATGGTTAGGAGCGAGCGGATTGCTGCACGTCGGTTGCGCGAGCTTGACGGGCTGGAGCGCTCGCAGATTGCACTGGCGGGGCGCGGCAATGCCTTGCAGCGGCGATTGCTCGAGGTATGCCCCGGCTGGGAGCCGTCTCCTACGTTGCTGTTGCAACTGCTTGAGGCGGCGATTGCTCAGGGCGTCGCGATCCCTCGGGCATTGGAGTGCATTGGCGCATGCTGCGGCGGCGCATGCGCGCAGGTGTTGAGGCACGTCTCCGCCGCACTGCTGCGTGGCGTGTGCTGGGATGAGGCGTGGGCCGTGTTGGAGCATGATGGTTCCTCCCCGGCTTCCTCGGCATTGGGATTGGCATGCCGCACATTGCGTGCCGCTTGGGAGGATGGCGTCTCGCCGCTGCCGCAGATTCATGCGGCCATTGAGCAGATGGACGGCAGCGAACGCGCGCGGATTGAGCAACGGGCGTCGCGATTGTCGGTGCGGTTGCTGCTGCCTATGGGACTGTGCCTGCTGCCGGCGTTCCTGCTCATCGCGGTGGTGCCGACGATCATGTCATTCATGCGTATGTGAGGCGGGTGCGTGGCGGTTATCCACATTGCCGGCGACCCGCAATGTGGATAACGGTGAAGTTATCCACATGCGTCCGTCCGGCTTTACACCGAATATTGGCCGCCGCATAGTGGAATCATCTGGGAGACCAGATGGGAAACACAACATACAGGCCAAGGAAACAGGCAAGGAGAGATATGGAACACAATGAGGTGATCCTGTTCGAACACAGGAGGTATGGCGTGGGTGAACGCATCAATGCGGCTTCGGACCGGCTGCTGCGGGAGCAGGTCGGTTTGGAGGCGAAATGGCGGGCACTCATGGCCCAGCCGGAGGAGGGCGCGGCAACCGCCGAATACGCGGTGGTGCTCGTTGCGGCGACCGGATTCGCCGCCGTGCTGGTGGCGCTCATGAAATCCGACACGGTGAAGACGCTGCTCACGAACATCGTGAAGAAAGCGCTGAGCGTGTGATGCCATGAGCGGCCATGCATTCGGGCATGCGTTGCGCCACCTGCAGCGCGATGACGAGGGGGCGGCCACCGCGGAATTCGCGGTGGTGCTCCCGGTCATCGTGGTGCTGGCGGCCTTGCTGCTCTATTTGGGCCGGGCGTCCGTTGTATCGGTTGGCTGCCAGGATGCGGCGGCCAACGCCGCACGGGCGCTGATGGTGGCAGGGAATGCCTTGGAATCGGGCTCGCAGGCCGTGGCCCAGACCGCTGCGGGCGATGGCGTTCGCATACAGGTGCGCACCGCCGGCAACGGGTTCGAGGTGATCGCCCACTGTGCGGTGGTGGCCGACCCCTGGGGCGTTGTACCGAGAACGGTGACGGGGCGTGCGCATGGCATATGGCAGGAGGAGTCATGAGGAGCATAGCGAGTCGACCCCCGCGCGGCCTGCTGGCGCACGATGCCGGCAACGCCTCGATGGGTGCGGTCGGCATGGTGTTCGTGGTGGCCGTGTTGCTGTGCACCATCGCGGCCGGAGCCAGAATCGCCATGGCCAAGGCGCAGGCGCGCACCGCAGCCGATATGGCGGCATTGGCTGCCGCCGACGCCTATTGGAACGAGGATGTCGCCGATCCTTGTGGCATCGGCTCTGCCGTGGCGCGCAACAATGCGGGAGCCGCGGAATCATGCGAGGTGATCGACATGGATGTGGCCATGGAGGTCAGCACCGCGACAGGCGTGCCGTTCGTGGAACGGGTGAGCGCACGCGCGCGTGCCGGACCACGGCAATGCGATGAGGTCGACGCAACACGCGGCGCATCGCAACCGTGATGCCGGGGCATCATTGCCGAGTGGATTTTGATGCCCCTCACGCGCTAGGTTATATAGCACATCGGTATGCGGCGCGAGACCGCCATGCACTGCTCCGGCAGGCATGCCGGCCACTCGGGCATACGCATTGCACACAGACGGGATTGACATGGCATTGGCGTTGTATCGCAGGTATAGGCCCGACACCTTCGAAGGGGTGATCGGGCAGGACCAGGTTACCGTGCCCCTCATGCACGCCTTGGATGAGAACAAGCTCACCCACGCATACCTGTTCTCCGGGCCGCGAGGATGCGGTAAAACGAGTTCCGCACGCATTCTGGCACGGTGCATCAACTGTGTGAAGGGCCCCACCTCGCACCCGTGCGGCGAATGCGACAGCTGCAGGGACCTGGCGACCGGGGGACCCGGCTCGATCGACGTGGTGGAGATTGACGCGGCGAGCCACAACAGCGTGGACGACGCCCGCGAACTGAGGGAGAGGGCCGGGTTCGCCCCGGTGCGTGACCGCTACAAGATCTTCATTCTCGACGAGGCGCACATGGTGACCCCGCAGGGCTTCAACGCGCTCCTCAAGATCGTGGAGGAGCCGCCGGAGCACCTCATGTTCATCTTCGCCACCACCGAGCCGGACAAGGTGATCGGCACCATACGCTCACGCACCCACCACTATCCGTTCCGTCTGGTGCCTCCTGAGATCATGACCCCGTATTTGGAGCATGTGTGCGAGCAGGAGCACATCGAGACCGAGCCCGGTGTGCTCAGGCTCGTCACGCGTGCGGGCGGCGGGTCGGTGCGAGACACGCTTTCGGTGCTCGACCAGCTCATGGGCGGCTGTGTGGATAACGACATCACCTACGACTCCACCGTGGCGTTGCTTGGTTTCACGCCGGACGCACTGCTCGGCGAGGCGATCGATGCGATCATCGAGCAGAATGGCGCCAAGCTGTACGGCATCATTCAGAAGGTGATCGTGGCCGGGTTCGATGCCCGCAGATTCGTCGAGGACCTGCTTGCGCGCACACGCGACCTGCTCGTGCTCACACTCGGCGGCGATGAGGCCGAGCATGTGCTCAGCGATGACGCCGAAGCGGAGGACATGAGCGACCTTCACCGGCAGGCCGATGCGCTGGGACTGCAACAGCTCACCGCCATGGCCGAGATTATGGACGACACCTTGGGGCACATGGCCGGCGCAGCCTCGCCGCGTATGCGACTGGAGCTGCTCGCCGCCAAGCTGCTGGCCGGCAGGGCCTCGGGCTTCGCCACGGAGGCTCCGGCACTCGCCGGTGCAGGGGCGCGCGGTTCATCTGCTGCCCCCTCGGCTCCGCAGGCATCTGCCCGCGGCGGGTTTGTCGACGCACAGCAACCCTCCGGTTTCAACGATGGCACCACTGCAGCGCAGTCCGGGCATGGCACCCCCACCCAAGCTGCCGCTCCCACTGCCGCGTCGCAAGCCACCCAGGCCGCCGCCGCGGAGCATGATGCCGATTCGCAGCCGAAGGCAGCCTCGAACGTGCCCTCGATCCCGGAGGACATTCAGCACAACGGCACCGTGGATGAGCGCTGGGACGCCATTGTGGCGGCACTGCCGCTGGACGTGCGCGCCTACATCAACCGCGAGCGCGTGCCACGCGTGATGCTCGCCATGGACAGGAAATCCGGCAAGCAACGCTTGTGGATCAAGTTCGAGACCCCGCTCGACAAGTACGCCTTCGCACTGGCGGTGAGCAAGGAACCGATCGGGGGCACCACCAGCGTCGTCTCGATAGTGCGCACGCAGGTGCACAACGTGTTCGGCCCCGACGTCGCCTTGGCGCCCACCGAGAAGATGGCCAATGGTGAATCCGCCCCTCCGCTGAGCAAGCTGCCGCCGGAGGAGGCGCAACGGATCAAGGCGAAGCTGCTGCAGCAGTCGTTGCAGGGTATCGTCGCACACCCGCGCGAATCATCCGATTCCGCGCAGCAGGCCACCACGTCGGATTCCTCCAACGATGCGGAGGCGCATCAAGCCGCCGTCCCAGCCCCGGTGCCCACCGAGCCGTCGGGACAAGCCAACGGCGATGGTCCGCAGATGTTGCCGGACGACGACCCCTGGGCCCAACCGGTGAAGCCCGTGGGCCTGCGCCCTCAGGCATCGGACCCCGAGGGGCAGGCCCACGAGGAGCCGAACCGGCAGCAGCCAGCGCCGGAGCACCAGCACAAGCATGTAGCGGTGCCGGACGTCTCCGATGGCATAGACCCGTGGAGCATGCCGGTCGACGAGCACCCGCACATCGACTTTGGCAAGGTGCAGTCCATCGAACAGCAGCACGAGCGGCCCACACTCGCGCCCGTCCATGGCGACGACCCATGGAGTGCTATGCCGAATGGGCCTCAGGGCTTCGGCGCAGCGGCCCCTGTGATGGGCGGTCAGACCATGAGCATCGAGGATGCCTACGGCATGTCACCCCAGGGCATGCACGCGACGGATGCAAGATCCACGGGTGTGGCGGGCGGTGAATCCCAGCCGCCCGCACCGCAGGTCGATGCCGACGACGACGTGTATTCGATGGACGACGCCCATGTGCAAACGCATGATGTGATGGACCTGAAGGCCGTCGAGGAATTTTTCGACGTGAGCAAGGTTGAGCACTTTGCGGCCGACGATGCGAACAACCCGCTCAACCAGAAGCCGCGCCGAATGGAACACGGCGACTCGTGACGCCGCGTGGCATACGCTTGAGGAGGGTACATGGCATTGGCATACGACGGCGCCATTCAGCGGCTCATCGACTCGTTCGCGAGTCTGCCGGGCATAGGGCCCAAGGGCGCGCAACGCATCGCCTTCTATCTGCTGCAGGCACCAGATGTGGAGTCGCAGCGTCTCGTCGATGCGATCAACGAGGTGAAGGAGAAAGTGCGGTTCTGCGAGGTCTGCGGGAATGTGTGCGAAAGCAGCCCGTGTACAATCTGCTCGGATCCGCGTCGTGATCACAGCACGATCTGCGTGGTGGAGGAGCCGAAGGACGTCATGAGCATCGAACGCACGCGCGAATACCGCGGGCTCTACCAGGTGCTGGGCGGCGCCATCAACCCGATGGCCAACGTTGGCCCGAGCGACCTCAACATCGCGCAGCTGCTCAACAGACTCCACGACGGCGAGGTCAAGGAGATTATCGTGGCGCTCAACCCGAACATCGAGGGCGAGGCGACCACCACCTACCTGAGCCGCCTGCTCGCGCCGCTCGACATCAAGGTGACGCGTCTGGCGAGCGGTCTGCCGGTGGGCGGCGACCTCGAATACGCCGACGAAATCACGTTGTCTCGCGCGCTCGAAGGGCGTCGTGAGGTGTGAGCGGGCGTGCGGGTTTCGCATCGTGAGCCGAGAATGAGACACCTCCCAGAGCATTCATATAATAATCGTGCTTCGTGCGTACACTGAAAACAAATCGGCAATCTCACAGAGGGAATGGGTTGTGGCTCTTATCGTACAGAAATACGGCGGCTCGTCGGTGGCCGACGCCGACTCGATCAAACGAGTGGCACGCCGCATCATCGAGACGAAGAACGCCGGCAATGACGTCGCCGTCGTGGTCTCGGCGATGGGAGACACCACCGACGACTTGATCGACCAGGCCATGAGCATCGACTCGAACCCGCCTGCCCGCGAGATGGACATGCTCATGACCGCAGGCGAACGCATCTCGATGAGTCTGCTCGCCATGGCGATTCACGCCGCCGGTTCGCACGCCTACTCATTCACCGGTTCGCAGGCCGGTTTCATGACCGACGCCCGGTTCGGCGCCGCCCATATTCGCGCCGTGAACCCCGACCGTGTGCGTCGCGCGCTGAACAAGGGCAGTGTCGCGATTGTGGCCGGATTCCAAGGACAGAGCGAACGCGGCGACGCCACCACGCTCGGCCGCGGCGGTTCCGACACCTCCGCCGTCGCCCTGGCCGTCGCGCTCGGCGCCGACGTGTGCGAGATCTACACCGACGTCGATGGCGTGTTCACCGCAGACCCGCGCATTGTGCCCACCGCGCGCCGCATCCCGGCGATCGGCTACGACGAGATTCTCGAAATGTCGTCGTGCGGCTCCAAGGTGCTCGCACTGCGATGCGTGGAGTATGCGCAGCGGTTCAAGATGCCGTTGCATGTGCGCAGCTCGTTCTCGCACCGTCCGGGCACGCTCGTGCTGCCCGACGGTGTGGACCCGAACAGCCTGCCGAACGTGCGGTAATACGGAATCTGCAAACAGATTATTCAATACAATACGAGTTTTTATATAAAAATCGGAGTATGGAGACAGACAATGAGCGACAATACCGATCAGTCTTTGGGTGACCTCTTCCCAGACCTTGGTCAGGAAACGCCGATTATTTCGGGCGTGGCGCACGACAACAGCGAGTCCCTCGTCACCGTGCGCGGCGTGACCGACGAACCGGGCATGGCCGGCAGGGTGTTCACGCGCCTCGCCGAGCTCGGTGTGAACGTCGACATGATCGTTCAGGCGGGCGCCTCCACCGGCACCGCCGACATCTCCTTCACCATCCCCGGCTCCGACGCCGCCCGAGTGGAGACGGCGCTCACCGCCGCGCAGGACACATTGGGCTACAAGTCGTTCGACGTCAATCCGAACGTGGGCAAGGTGGCCGTCGTGGGCGTCGGCATGAAAACCCACTCCGGTCTCGCCGCGCGCTTCTTCCAGGCACTGAGCGAGGAGGGCATCAACGTGCTCATGATCTCCACCTCCGAGATCCGCATCGCCGCCCTCGTGCCGCTCTCGCAGCTCAACGACGCCGTGCGTGCCCTGCACAGCGCGTACGGTCTGGACGCCGACAAGGTTGAGGCCGTCGTCTACGGCGGCACCGGCCGCTGAGCGGAATCTGCAAACTCACAACAAGGTATTCGGCGGCAGCCGGAAAAGGAGCCGAAATGGTACAGATCAACGATCGTGGCGTCAATGTGGCGGTATTGGGCGCAACCGGCCAGGTGGGCATGGTGATGCGCCGCGTGCTCGACGAGCGCGACTTCCCGGTGAAAGACCTGCGATTCCTCGCCTCCGCGCACTCCGCGGGCAAGGTGCTCAACTGGCGTGGGCACGACATCACGGTGGAGGATGTCGCAACCGCCGACCTGAGCGGCATCGACATCGCGATCTTCTCGGCGGGCGGCGGCACCTCCAAGGCGTGGGCGCCGAAGTTCGCCGAAGCGGGCGCCTATGTGATCGACAACTCCTCGCAGTGGCGCATGCACGACGACGTGCCGCTGGTCGTGGCCGAGGTGAACCCGGACGACCTCGACGAGATCCCGACCGGCATTGTGGCCAACCCGAACTGCACGACCATGGCCATCATGCCGGTGCTCAAGCCGCTCGCCGACAAGTTCGGCCTGAAGCGCCTCATCGTGAGCTCCTACCAGGCGGTGTCGGGCGCGGGCCGCGCGGGTGTGGAGCAGCTGATGAACGAAGCCAAGGCGGCCGTTGACCAGGGCGCCGACAAGCTCGTGTTCGGCGGCAACGCCATCGACTTCCCGGAACCCACCAAGGTGGCGCGCACCATCGCGTTCAACGAGGTGCCGTTCATCGGCGACATCGTGGACGACGGCTCCCAGGAGACCGACGAGGAGCAGAAGCTGCGCAACGAAAGTCGTAAGATCCTGCATCTGCCCGATCTCAAGGCCTCCTGCACCTGCGTGCGGGTGGGCGTGTTCACCGCACACGGCATGAGCGTCAACGCCGAGTTCGAGAACCCGGTGAGCGTCGAGGAAGCCAAGAAGGTGCTCGAGAGCGCCCCCGCCGTGGAACTCACCGACATCCCCACCGCGCAGCTCGCCGCCGGCAAGACGCCGAGCTTCGTCGGCCGCATCCGCGTGGATCAGGCCGTCGACGACAACAAGGGTCTCGCGTTCTTCGTCACCAACGACAATCTGCGCAAGGGCGCCGCGCTCAACGCCGTCGAACTCGCCGAGATCGTCGCGCGCAAGCATTTCGCAGACCAGCTCTGAGACATCCCGTAACAGTTTCAACACCCCGAAAAACAATGACATCCCGTAACGGTCGGTCATACCGGACTGGCCCTTACGGGATGTCATTGTTCTTACGGGCTAGGGTTTTGCTTACGGGCTAGGCTTCGCACATGGATGTGGCTAAGCTGGGAAGCATGTCAATGGCATCGATCGAAGCGAACAAACAGTTGGAACGACTCGTGGCGCTCGGCTACCCGGACGTGGCCGACATGAGCGGAGACGCATTCCGCGCGCTGGCGCGCCCGCTCATCCGCGCACTTGAGCGCAGCGATCTGGGCGCCGATATACTGCTCGTGCCCACACGCGAACTCGTCACTCCGGAATCGCTGATCGCGCGCACCAGCATAGATCGCATGGCCGGCTTCACCACCATGCCGCCGCGCGACATAGTCAGCTTCCTGCCCACCGACGGATTCGAACCGCCGGAAGGCCCGTTCTACCTGGTCATCGAACCGCACACCGGCACCTGTTATACGAACCGCGAGCCCGACGTGGCGCGCAAGCTCATCGAATCCGACGAACGTCTGCCGCTCACGCTTGAGGAGGGCCTCGCCATCGCCACGCAGCATCCGGAATGGCTGCTTGAGAAGAACGGATTCAATCTGCTGGGCTCGCGCAGTGCCGACGGGCGCGTGCCGAGCATCTGGATGAGCCAGAGCGCCCCTCGACTCGGCGCCGTCTGGCCGAACTCGCGCCATACCTGGCTCGGCAATGCATACTGCATCGCGCGTCGCGGTGTAAGTCTCATCGAAGGGCGCGGCTGAGCGCGGCGTATTTTGAGGAAGTCTCCGTGCGTTGCGTTGCGGAGAGGTCCAGGGATGGCATATTTTACGGAGACTTCCGTGCGCCGTGCTGTTTTTGGTAACTTCTGCGGTCAGATTCTCGGATGCTTCCGTGAGATGTGCCGCGGCGGAGTCTGAAAACGGCAGATTCTACGGAGCTTTCCGCAGGCGATGCCGCAAGCGGTGCCACAGCCCGTGCCGCGCGGCGCGAATTGTAGGCAATGTTTGTAAAATCCCTGCGTGGGATGGCCGAAATACGGACTGTCGCAAGCCCCTCCCTTGCTAGCGTGTATATGGTTATTGTTTACGCGCGCGTGCGCGTCACGAAATCTGAAAATTTTACACTCTCGAAGGAGGAGAAGATGGGTCAGGGTCAATCTTCGGTGTTTGATCTCGCCGCCGTTGCCGCGGCATCCAATGGAGGGAACAACGACCCGCTGCTGCCTCCGGCACGGTACATTGGCGCCCCGCAGAAGCCGAGCGATATGCCGTACACCAAGTACGTGGCATACGACAAGCAGGTGCCATTCGACTACCCGGAGCGCACATGGCCGGGCAAGCGGCTGCACAGGGCGCCGCGCTGGTGCTCGGTGGATCTGCGCGACGGCAATCAGGCACTCGTGAACCCGATGGACTCCGAGCGCAAGCTGCGTTTCTGGAACATGCTCGTCGACATGGGATTCAAGGAGATCGAAGTCGGCTTCCCGAGCGCATCGGAAACAGATTACGACTTCATTCGCATGCTCATCGAGCGTGAACTCATTCCCGACGACGTGACGATCGTCGTGCTCACGCAGGCCCGCGAGCACCTCATTCGTAAGACATACGAATGTCTGCACGGCTGTAAGCGCGCCATTGTGCACTTCTACAATTCCGTCTCCGTGCTGCAGCGCGAGGTCGTGTTCCGCAAGGACCGCGCGGGCATCAAGAAGCTCGCCACCGATGCGGCGCACCTGTGCAAGGAACTCGAGGGCGACGCCGAGGGCATCGACCTGTACTACGAGTATTCGCCGGAATCGTTCACCGGAACCGAGCCGGAGTACGCGGTGGAGGTGTGCAATGCGGTGATCGACGTGATCAAGCCCACGCCCGAGCATCCGATGATCATCAATCTGCCCGCGACGGTGGAGATGACCACGCCGAACGTGTTCGCAGACGAGGTCGAGTATGTTTCCAACAATCTGCGCGACCGCGATGCCGTGGTGCTCTCGCTCCACCCGCACAACGACGAGGGCATGGGCGTCGCCGCGGCCGAACTCGGCATGCTCGCCGGCGCGGACCGAATCGAAGGCTGCCTACTCGGCAACGGCGAGCGTACCGGCAACGTGGATCTCGTCACGCTGGGCCTGAATCTGCTCACGCAGGGCATTGACCCGCAGCTCGATCTCTCCGACATGCCGGGCATTCGCAAGACCGTCGAATACTGCAATCAGATTAAGATTTCCGAGCGTCACCCGTACGCCGGCAACTTCGTGTTCACCGCGTTCTCCGGCTCGCACCAGGACGCGATCAAGAAGGGCCTCGAAGCGCGCGAAATCGCCGCCGACATGGCGGGCGTGGACGTGGAGAACTTCGTGTGGCTCGTGCCGTACCTGCCGATCGATCCGAAGGACATCGGCCGTTCGTACGAGGCGATCATTCGCGTGAACTCGCAGTCCGGCAAGGGCGGCATGGCCTACCTGCTCAAGGCGAACCACAATCTCGACCTGCCGAAGAACCTGCAGGTGGAGTTCGAGAAGGTGGTGCAGCAGCATGCCGACACCACGAAGAAGGAAGTCAAGGATGCCGATATTTGGCATCTGTTCAAAGATGAGTACCTGCCCGTCGAGGAATCCGGCGCGATCGAGGCCGGCGAACTGGTCGCCGACACGCATGACGAGACGCTCGACCAGTGGGGCCGTCTCAAGCTGCTCAAGGTGAGCATGTCGTCCGGTGAAGACGGTTCCGACACTCGCCTGACCGCCACCGTGCTCGACCGCGGCATCAACGTGGGTCGCGAGCCCGAGGTGACGCGCGAGATCGAAGGCACCGGTAACGGTCCGATTGCCGCGTTCCTGGACGCGCTCAATAGCTTTGGCGTCGTGGCTTCCGTGCTCGATTACGCGGAGCATACGATGGGCGTCGGCTCGGACGCGCGCGCCGCTTCCTACGTGCAGTGCGAGGTCGGTCAGGAAGACGAGGAGAAGCGCGTCGTGTGGGGCGTGGGCATCGACTCGTCGATCATCACGAGCTCGCTCAAGGCGATCATCTCGGCGATCAACCGCTCTAACCGCTGACGTTGCGGCGCTGCCGTTGTGTTGACGCTGCACTGACAGCCGGTCGGCGAATGCGCCATGCCGGCCGTCGACATGTGAGTAAAAGCATGTGAGCCTATGCGAAAGCCGCGGGTGTTGTGCCCGCGGCTTTCGCATAGGTGGCTCCGCTATCGCTGCGATTGCTCACCGTTTCCGGTGTTGTTCTGGCCGCCGCTGTTGCCGCCGCCATTGCCGTTCTGGTTGCCGGAGTTCCCGGAATCGCCGGAATTCGAACCATTGTTGTTGCTGCCGTTGTTGCTGCCGTTGTTGCCGCCGGTTCCACCGCCGCTATTGCCGTTGGTGTTGCCGTTCTCGGGCTGCGACTGCTCGGGGCTCTTCGTGTTTTCCGGCGTGGTCTGCTGCTGCTCGTTCTGCTTCGCATCGCCGTTGTTCGAAGATTCGTTCGAGGTGTTGGAATCGTTCGACTCCTGCTTGTTCTGCGAATCCTGCTGCTGCTCGTTCTGCTGCTGTTGCTGCGTGCCATTGTTTGTGCTCGGCACGTACCGCTGGCCGCCCAGACCCCAGTCGCCGTTCGGGCCGCCGATCTTGCCGTTGTCGACCGGCGTGGCGAAGGTCTCCGCCGGCTGCCCGGCGAGCGCCTGCGCCATGAACTCGGTGAACAGATGCGACGGGTAGCCGGTCGAGCTCACGCCGTAGCCCGCGAATTCCGGCACGATCTGCGATTCGCCGTTCTCGCCCGGATTCCAGATCGCCCACACGTTCATCAGCGACGGCGTGTAGCCCACGAAGGAGGCCGCCGTCTCGTCGTTCGCCGTGCCCGACTTGCCCGCGACCTGCCGGCCGAGCGTGGCCGCCGTGCCCGCCGCGGTGCCGTATTGCGTGGTGCCGAGCATCGCGTTCTGCACGAGCATGCAGTCGTTCGCGTCGAACACCTGCTTGGTGCCGAGGTTCGGCTTGTACATCTCCTTGTCGCCCTTGAGCACGCGGTCGACAATGTGCAGCGTGTTCTTCGTGCCGTCGTTCGCGATGGTCGAGTGCCCCTGCGCGAGATCCCACACGGTGAGCGAGTTGATGCCGAGGATGTTGTAGAGCGTGTCTTCCTGAATGTCGCCGGTGATGCCCGCGTCATGCGCGATCTGCGCGAACTTCTTCGGCGTCAGGTGCTGGTTCACGTTCATGAACACCGTGTTCACCGAGTTCGCGGTCGCCTGCTTGAGGTTGATCGTGCCCCAGCTCATGTTGAGCGCGTTCGGCACCTCCGCCCACGTGCCCGGCGTTGTCTCGAAGCGTTCGGGCGAATTGCCGTTGAACATCGTGTTGAAGTTCACGTCGTCCATTGCGGCGCCGAGCAGGCCGAAGGGCTTCATGGTGGAGCCCGGCTGGAAGTTCGCCTGCGTGGCGTTGTTGAGCTGGTGCTTGAGGTAGTCGCTGCCGCCGTAGATCGCCTTCACCGAGCCGGTCTTCTGGTCGAGCGCGATGCCGCCCACCTGAATGCTCTCCGGCATGCCTTCCGGCCGGTCATCTCCCACCGTCTGCATGATCTTCTGCATGTTCGGGTCGAGCGTGCTCACGATCTTGTATCCGCCGGTCTCGAGCTCGTCTTTGGTGAACGCCTTGCTCGCCACGAGCTCGTTCTCCACGGTGGTGAGCAGGTAGCCGTTCGGCCCGGCCAGATCGTTGCTCACCGACACCGGCTTCGTCTCGGGGAACTTCGCCTCGCTGGCCTGCTGCCCGGTGATGTAACCGTCTTCGCGCATGATGCCGATCACACGCGTGAATCTGCTTTTCGCCTGCTCCGGGTTCACCGCCGGGTCCCACATGCTCGGTGCCGGGATGATGCCGGCGATCATCGCCGCCTCGTCCACGGTGAGGTCCTTTGCCTCCTTGCCGAAGTACGCTTTCGCCGCCGCCTGTATGCCGTAGGCGCCGCGGCCTAGGTAGATCGTGTTCATGTAGTTGCACAGCACCTGCTGCTTGTCCTGCGAATTCGCGATCTTCATGGCGAGTATGGCCTCGCGAATCTTGCCCGAATACGAGGTGGTGTCGCCCAGATAATACCGTTCCGCATACTGCTGCGTGATCGTGGAGCCGCCCTGCCGCGATCCCGTGGTCAGATTGTTGTACAGCGCGCGCGCCATGCCCATGATGTCAATGCCGCCGTTGCGGTAGAATGAGCGGTCCTCGGAGGCGACAATCGCGTTGCCCACGTAGTCCGGCAGCACGGAGCAATCTATGATCTCGCGGTTCTGCTCGGAGAACGAGCCGATCTCGGTGGTGCCGTCGTTGTAGTAGACCGTGGTTTTCTCGGCGATGGCGACCTTCTCCGGCTGCGGAATGTCAGTGGTCACATACAGGTAGGTGAACAGGCCGATGCCGATCGCCAGCAGACCGCCGAGCACACCGAGCAGAATCTTCCACCACATTCCTTTTTTGCGGTTCGTGCGCTTCTTCGGCCCTTTCGGCGCGTTCTGTCCGCGCTTGGGCGCGCGGTGCGACGTGGACGCCTTGTGCGCGGCGCGCGGCGAGCTTGAGCTTGAACTGACGGTACGTGCTTGGTAGACCATGCGTTCCACGGTAGTCAAAGACCCTGAAAAAACTCAAGAATACAAGAGGAATCTGCACAAGCCAACCCGCGGTGTGCGGTTTCGGCAAGCGCGCTGGTCGGCGGTGGGTCAACAGATTGCGCGGCGGGTGTCTGGCTGCCGCGGGACTGTATTCTCAGCGCGAACTTACGAAAGCGTAGCTTTGGCGGCGTTTTCCAGCATACCGACTATCTTCGGTATATATCTCTCGAATTGCTTCGTGGGGATAAGAAGGTATGCTTAAAGGCGGAAAATCGCTCACGAGTAACACAGATTAGAGGAGTCGTTTCAATGAGCATTCGCGTGGCTATTGCCGGTGTGGGTAATTGCGCCTCGTCACTGGTGCAGGGTGTCGAGTATTACAAGGACACCAAGGACGAAGACAAGATTCCCGGCCTCATGCACAACAATTTCGGCGGATACCGCGTTCGCGACATCGAATTCGTGACCGCGTTCGACGTTGATGCCGACAAGGTTGGCAAGGACCTCTCCGAAGCGATCGGCGCCTCGCAGAACAACACGATCAAGTTCGCGGATGTCCCGAACCTCGGCGTCGAGGTGCTGCGCGGACCGACCCACGACGGTCTCGGCGAGTACTACCGCGAGATGATCACCGAGAGCGACGAGGAGCCGGTGGACGTGGCCCAGGTGCTGCGCGACAAGAAGGTCGACGTGCTCGTCTCCTACCTGCCGGTGGGTTCCGAAGAGGCCGACAAGGCCTACGCCCAGGCCGCCATGGATGCCGGTGTGGCCTTCGTCAACTGCCTGCCCGTGTTCATCGCCTCCGACCCTGAGTGGGCCCAGAAGTTCCGCGATGCCGGCGTGCCGATCATCGGCGACGACATCAAGAGCCAGGTCGGCGCCACGATCACGCACCGCGTGCTCGCCCGCCTGTTCGAAGACCGCGGTGTGCGCCTCGACCGCACCTACCAGCTCAATGTGGGCGGCAACATGGACTTCATGAACATGTTGCAGCGTTCGCGCCTCGAGTCCAAGAAGATTTCGAAGACGCGCGCCGTCACCTCCGTGGTGCCTCACGAGATGGATCCGCACAACGTGCACATCGGCCCGTCCGACTATGTGGCATGGCTCGACGACCGCAAGTTCGCATTCGTGCGCCTCGAAGGTACGACCTTCGGCGATGTTCCGCTGAGCCTCGAATACAAGCTGCAGGTGTGGGATTCGCCGAACTCCGCCGGCATCGTGATCGACGCCGTGCGCGCCGCCAAGATCGCCCTCGACCGCGGTCTGGCCGGCCCGGTGCTCGCGCCGTCCTCCTACTTCATGAAGTCCCCGGCCGTCCAGCATGAGGACACCGAGGCCCGCCAGCTCGTCGAAGCCTTCATCAAGGGTGACGTCGAAGCCAACGAGGAGGAGCTCAACGCCGATGTCGCAGCCGCCAAGGCCGCCGGCAAGGACGTATGGAAGGCCTGATTCGGCTTCCCGTAGCCTATGCAACCGTGGAAAGGGTGACGCCTACGCGTCACCCTTTTGTTTTCCCTACGCAATTCCTCCTTTGCGTAATCGGGGACATCTGCAAGTCTCTATCTGTCCCTTTTTATGCAGACGGATTTACGCAGACGGGTACGGGTGCGCGCGTTGGGTTGGCATTGGGGCAGGGATGGTGTACACTGGCTTACGCCTCCGCGTGGCACTATGTCACCCAATCCCCCCAGGGCAGGAATGCAGCAAGGGTAAGTGGCCTCTGGTGGGTGCGCGGAGGTTTTTCATATCTGCTCACTGTTCAGTTCTGCACGTATCGTGAATAGCATGAGCGAGCACGACGAGACGAATACCAACGCACAATCTGCCCCCGCAGACGACACACAGTGGAGCGTGCTGCAGGAGCGCGTGGACGTACGCGCAGACAAACCGAATCAGGACCCGCGCATCGCCGCACAGATTGATGCCGCCCGCGCGCGTGGCTTCGTGCCGCTGTCCGAAAGCGAAAGCGAGCGCACGGCCAAGAATTCGCCGGAGGATCTGCAAGCCCAAATCGAAGCCGGGCTCACGCAGGTCGATCCGCTGATGATTCGCCCGCGCACCTCGAGCCGCATCCTGTGCGGGGTGCTCGCGCTCGTGTTCGCACTGCTCGCATTCGGCTCGTACTGGCTCGGCGTGCACACGCTCAAAGGCCAGGGCTACGAAGACCTCGTCATCGACAATTTCGCGAACTACACGCCGCAGTGGCTGCTCGAACATAATCTGGGACTCACCGATTCCGTGGTCGTGATCAGCGTGAGCATCGCGCTCGGTGCCATCGCCGTGTTCGTCGCGCTGTTGCGCCGCCGTTGGTGGCTCGCCGGCCAGCTCGCCGCATTCGCCGCCGTGAGTTTCGCCTGCGCGCGCGTGCTCAAACCGGCACTCCCTCGGCCACTGCTTATGCAGATTCATTCGTCCACCGCGAACTCCGCGCCCAGCGGACACACGATGCTCGCCATCACCGCCGGACTCATGCTCGTCTGCGCGGTGCCCCGGGCGTGGCGCGCCGCCTGCGCCCTGCTCGCCGCCGCCTATTCCATGCTCGTGGGCGTCTTTGTGATCGCAGACAAATGGCACCGCCCCTGCGACGTGCTCATGGCCGTGTTCCTTGTGGGCGCGCTCGCGATGCTCATGTTGCTGTTCACGCGCACGAGCGGCATGGACCGCCCCGGCAAGCGCGTCTCGTCCGCCAGCGTGCAGATTGCCTCGACCGTGCTCATCACGCTCGGCATCTGCGGTTTCGCCTACGCCGGCTATGTTATTTGGCAGATTTTCCCCGGACTCGAATACGGCGTCGCCTGGTCGACGGGCGGCGCGTGCATGTCCGCCGGCGTGCTCGTGATTGCGGTGAACGCGCTCGTCGTCGGCGCTGTGCTGGCCGTGCGTCAGCTCACCGCGTCGCCGCTCACGCGCCTGGGCCAGATCGGCGCCCCGCCTGCGCCTCCGCGCCGCTGATCCCCCTGCTACGGGCTACCAAAATCGTTACGGGCTAGCGTGCCCCTTATGGGCTAGGATTTTCTGTTACGGGCTAGGATTTTCCGGAGTGAAAACCATAATCTCCGCGAGGAAGAATCCGCAAAACCGCCATTTTTCAACGTTGTGGGGTCATATGATACCCAGTGGATTTTAGCCCGTAACAGGAAATCCTAGCCCGTAACAGTTACGCTGGCCCGTAACGGTCGGGTTAGCCCGTAATGGGAAACTTAGCCCGTAGCGGGTCGGGAAGTGCGGGGGAGAGAGTGGGGGAGGCTTCGTATTCCGTATAGTGTACGTGTATATCGTGTATATATGGCGGCGTGCTTCGAACAATGGGGCCATATGGGGCGCAATAGCTCGAAAACACGCTCCGCGCGCAAAAGTTGTGTGGAACGTGAGTAGTATGTGGACTCGTCAGGGAAAGTAAGGAGAGCGATCATGACCACCGGCAGCAAGCTCGTCATAGTGGAGTCTCCCGCCAAGGCGAAGAAGATCGGCGGGTATCTCGGAGACGGCTACACCGTTCTGGCTTCGGTGGGCCATATTCGCGACCTCGCACAGCCGAGCCAGGTTCCGGCGGACGAGAAGGCGAAGTTCGGCAAGTTCGGCGTGGATGTGAACGACGGGTTCAAGCCGTACTACATAGTCGGCCCGGAGAAGAAGAAAACCGTCTCCGAACTGCGGTCCGCACTGCGCAATGCCAGCGAACTCTACCTCGCCACCGATGAGGATCGCGAAGGCGAAGCGATTGCGTGGCATCTCGTGCAGACGCTCAAGCCGAAGGTGCCGGTCAAGCGCATGGTGTTCCACGAGATCACGCCGGAGGCGATCCGCACATCGCTCGACCACACGCGCGAAGTGGACAACAACATGGTGGACGCGCAGGAGACCCGCCGCGTGCTCGACCGCCTGTACGGCTATGAGCTGTCGCCGGTGCTGTGGCGCAAGGTGGGTCCGGGCCTCTCCGCCGGCCGAGTGCAGTCGGTGGCCACGCGTCTCATTGTGGAGCGCGAACGCGAGCGCATGGCGTTCGTGCGTGCGCCGTACTGGGATGTCGTGGCGACGTTGTGCGCTCCGGACGCGCTCGGCGAGATGACCGATTTCGAATCGCGCATGATCGCGCTCAATGGCACTCGTCTGGCTACGTCCAAGGATTTCAAGTCGGACGGCACGCTCACCGACGCCGCGCGCACGGATGGCGCGTTGCAGCTGGGTGAATCGCAGGCCGGCGAGCTTGCCGATGCGCTCGCCGACGCCCGCTTCCGCGTGATCTCGGTGGAGAAGAAGCCGTATCGCAGGCGCCCGCAACCGCCGTTCACCACGTCGACCATGCAGCAGGCCGCCGGCAACAGGCTCGGCATGAGCTCGCGGCAGACGATGCGCGCGGCCCAGAGTCTGTACGAGAACGGGTACATCACCTATATGCGCACCGATTCGGTGACGCTGTCGCATGAGGCCATCGAAGCCGCGCGCGAGAGCGTGGCGAAGAACTTCGGCGCACAGTACCTGCCCGAAAAGCCCAAGCAGTATGCGACGAAGACCGCGGGCGCGCAGGAGGCGCACGAGTGTATTCGCCCCGCCGGCTCGCACTTCCGCGATCCCTCGCAGCTCGCCACGTTGCCGCCCGATCAGCTCAAGCTGTACACGCTGATCTGGCAGCGCACGCTCGCCTCGCAGATGGCCGATGCCACCGGTTCCACCGCCACCGCGCGCTTTGCCGCATCTGCGGGCGGACTCGGCGAGGCGACGTTCCAGTCGTCGGGCACGGTGATCGAATTCCCCGGCTTCATGCGCGTGACCGGCGAGCGCGGCGGCTCGGGCAAGAAGGGCGAGGAGAGTGCGTCGCTGCCGCCGCTCGCCGAGGGTGCCGAATTGCCTGCGAAGAACGTGCTTGCAGACGGCCATGAGACGCAACCGCCGGCACGCTACACTGAGGCGTCGCTCGTGAAGACTCTGGAGGCCAAGGAGATCGGCCGTCCGTCGACGTACGCGAGCATCATCTCGACGATCATCGACCGCGGGTATGTGTACGAGCGCGGGCGCGCGCTAATCCCCAGCTGGCTCGCCTTCGCCGTGACCAAGCTGCTCGAGACGAAGTTCCCCAAGTACGTGGACTACCAGTTCACCGCCGATATGGAGAACGGTCTCGACCAGATCGCGCATGGCAACGAGACCGGCCGCGAATGGCTCACCCAGTTCTACTTCGGTTCGGGTGCGGATTCCGCGCGCTCGGCCGACGAGGCTCATGAGGGACTGCAACGCCAGGTCGCGCAGCTCGGCGAGATCGACGCCCGTGAGATCAACACGATTCCGATCGGCGACGGCATCCATGTGCGCGTGGGGCGCTATGGCCCGTATTTGGAAGACACGAAGGACCTGGACGCCGAGGGCAATCCGAAGCGCGCCTCAATCCCCGACACCGTCGCGCCCGACGAACTCACGGTGGGCGAGGCACGCAAGCTCATCGCCAGCAATGCGGGCGGTCCGCGCGTGCTGGGCACCGATCCGGCCACCGGAGGCACCGTCGAGGTGCGCAATGGCAGATTCGGCCCATATGTGGCGTTGGTGGCGCCGGAATCTGCGAATGAGACTGCTGCGGCCGGCAAGAAGAAGACCGCAGAGCCGAAGCCGAAGATGGCGTCGCTGTTCAAGAGCATGAAACCGGAGACGGTCACGCTCGACGACGCGCTGCGTTTGCTGAGCCTGCCACGCACCGTGTGCACGTATGACGAGGTGGATGCGAAGACCGGTGAGACGGTCTCGGTCACGATCAGCGCGAGCAACGGCCGCTACGGCCCGTACCTGACGAAGACGCGCGCGGACGGCGGCGCTTCGGAAACGCGCTCGCTCGAGTCTGAAGACGCGATCTTCACCGTTGACGAGGCCCATGCGCAGGCATTGTTCGCGCAGCCGAAGTACGGCCGTGGGCGCGGTGCCACGAAGCCGCCGCTGCGCACGCTCGGGCCCGACCCGGAGTCGAAGCGCGAGGTGAGCATCAAGGAAGGATTCTACGGCGCGTATATCACCGACGGCGAGACGAACCGCTCGCTGCCCAAGCAGTACGATCCGAAGACCATCTCCGCCGAGGACGCGTTCCGCCTGCTCGCCGAGAAGCGTGCCGCCGGCCCGACCAAGAAGCGGGGCCGCAAGGGGAAGGCCAGCGCGAAATCCAGCGCGAAAGGCACAGCGAAGGGCAGGAAGGCCACGCCGAAGAAGTCCGCCACCGAGATGGCCCGCGACAAGCGCCGCGAGCAGGTGCGCGAACTGGCGGCCAAGGGCTGGGCGAACACGCGCATCGCGAAGGAGATCGGCTCCTCGGCCTCCACGGTGAAGGCCGACGTCGAGTATTTGGAGGCGAACGAAGGCTTCACCCGCCCGCCGGTCGTCCCCGCCAAGTAGCCGGATATGCAACTCTGTCCCATAAGGGAAACTCCTAGCCCGTAACGGGAACGCCAGCCCGTTACGGGCTAAGTTATCCCTTACGGGCTAAGTTATTTCTTACGGGCTAAGATTTCCTGTTACGGGCTACGGCCGTAGCCCGTATGCAGGATACAGATTGTTGAAAAATGGCGGTTTTATGCAGCCGATACAGGGTACCCTACTCATTTTCCCTAGCCCGTAACAGGAATTGCTAGCCCGTAAGCAAAAGTCTGGCCTGTAAGGGTTGTGGTAGCCCGTAAAGGATACTCTGGCCCGTAGCAGGTATCAGCTCCGTAGCAGGCACAGATAAGTATCAGATAAGGAGAGGCGATGGGCGCAGGACTGTTCATTTCGTTCGAAGGTGTGGACGGCGCCGGCAAGACGACGCAGGTGAATCTGCTCGCAGACCACCTGCGCACGCTCGGCCGCGAGGTGGTCGTCACGCGCGAGCCGGGTGGCACCGCGCTCGGCACGCAGATCCGCGCCATGCTGCTCACCGCGAATCCCGACGAGGAGATCTCCTCGCGCACCGAGGCGTTGCTGTTCGCCGCCGACCGCGCCCAGCACGTGAGCGAAGTCATCCGCCCGGCGCTCGAGCGCGGCGCCATCGTCATCACCGACCGTTACCTTGACTCCTCGCTCGCCTACCAGTCCGGCGGCCGCGAGCTCACTGCCGACGACATCGGGACTCTAAGCATGTGGGCCACGAACAATCTGCTGCCCGCGCGCACCTACTTGCTCGACATCGACCCGCGCGCCTCGCACACGCGCCTCGAGCACGCCGAAGACCGCATGGAATCCGCCGGCGACGACTTCCAGCAGCGCACGCGCACGGCGTTCCTCGAGCTCGCGGCCGCGCAGCCGCAGCGCTTCCGCGTGATCGACGCGCAGCAGTCCGTGGAGAAAATCGCCGGATTGATTTGCGACGACGTCGCGAATCTGCTTGAGTAACACCTATGAGTGTGTGGGATGCAATCGTAGGGCAGCCGAAGGTTGTCGAGGAACTCAGGCGCGTCGCCGAGGGTGACGGGCGCGGCGTGGCGCAGTCGTGGCTGATCTGCGGGCCGGCCGGCTCGGGCACCATGCAGGTCGCGCGCGCGTTCGCCGCCGCGCTGGAGAGCCCCGACCACGGCGAGGGCGAGCTGCCGACGAAGATCACCTCGCAGATTCTCGCAGACCGCTTCCCCGACGTCGTCACACTCTCCACCGACAAGGTGACGATCGGCATCGACGAAGTGCGCGATCTGGTCACGCTCAGCGAGCAGATGCCGAGCACCGCGCCTTGGCGAATCATCACCATCGAGAACACCGAACGTATGCTCGAGCGCACGACGAACGTGCTGCTCAAGGAGATCGAGGAGCCTTCCGCGCACACGATCTGGCTGCTGTGTGCGCCGAGCGCGCAGGATGTGCTGCCCACGATCCGTTCGCGCACGCGGCTCGTCACACTTGGCGTGCCCGTGGCCGACGAGATCGCGACCTGGCTGGAACGCGAGGTGCGCGTGCTCGAAGACCCGATGAAGCGCGAGCGCGCGCGGGCGAAGGCGAGCGGCGGCCGGGCGGATGCGAAGGCGGCGCGCGCCGGGAAATCTGCGAAGGCGCCCAAGACGGCTCCCACTCCCGAACCGTGCCCAGTTTCACGTGAAACGGCAGTGCGCATTGCGCGGCTGTGCGAGGGGAATCTCGACATCGCGCGGCTCTACGCGCAATACCCGAGCGTGCTGCGGGAGCGCGACCGGCTTGTGAACAATGTGCTGAAGATGACCCGCGCATCGCAGGCGGTCATCTTCGCGGGCGAACTGTATGGGTCCGCGCAGGAGCAGGCGAACGAACGCGCTGAGCAGGCGGCTGGGGAGCGGCAGGCGGAATTCCGCAAACTCAACGGACTCGCGCCCGACGAGATGGTGCCTGCCGATCTTCGCCGCGCATACACCGCGCTCGCCAAAAAAGACGACATCAAGCGGCACGCCACGCGCATGACCCGCGATGTGCTCGACCGCGCGTTCACCACGATCGCCAGCATCTACCGCGACGTCGCCGTGTTCCAGAACGATGCCGAGGGGTCGGTGGGACTCATCAACATCGAGAACCGCGACGTCATAGCCGAGCTCTCCGCACAGCTCACCCGCGAGCAGACCCTCGCACGCATGGACGCCATCTCCACTGCACGCCGGCGCATCGCGGGCAATGGCAACGCGTTGCTTGACATCGAGGCGCTGTTCTGCGCGCTGCTGCCCGAACGTCGCTAGCGTACTGCGTTATGGGAATGGCATGTTGTTCGGAGTCTTCCGATCAACAAGCCACTATGCCACCCTAAAATGGCATAACATTCAGAGGGTCCCGTGGAAACCGCCAATCTGTAATCTGGAAATGGCAGTTTACGCGGAAATGTCTGCGCAAACTGCCGTTCAATGTGCGTGCTCGGCGTGAACACGAAACGCGAGGGCAACACTGTGCGCGATACTGGAATCATGTTAGTTTCCGCAGATTTCAACACAATCCCCGAGCAGTATGCCAAGAACGCGCCCGAAGATGCCCGCGTCGACGGCGTGCCCTGCGTCTCGCTCCCGTTCTATATCGACCATCTCAACCCGGCTGCCAAGTATTTGCACTGGGAATTCAGCGACCCGGATTCCATTCCGGTGTGCGGATTCGAATGGATACACTGGACCATGGCGAATCTGCCGGTCGCCGCGCTCATGTTCGACCCGTCCGACGCGCACGCCTTGCAGATTCCGCCGGACTTCTCGCGCCGCGTCACCGCGATGATCCCGGAGGCCGTGCAGGGCCGCAATTCGCAAGCGTCGCCGCTGTACGGGCAGGATCAGCAGAATCTGCAGCTCGTCGCGCACTACACCGGACCGCAGCCGCCGGACAAGGACCACGGCTACGTACTGCAGATCTGGGGCACCACCTCGCCGATCGAAGGCCTGAAGCTCGGCTTCTGGCTCAACGAGATGCTCCACGGCCTCGAGCATTCGCAGGTCGTCGACGGCGGCGGCATCACGCTGATCGGCAAGTGCTGAGCTCTGCCTCGCGGTCCGTTTTTCGGAAGCATCCGTGCGTTATGCCGCAGTGAGGTTCGTCTGCGGTCTGTTTTGCGGAGTCTTCCGTATGCTGTGCCGCGGTGGGTCAGTTTCTTGGTCGTTCTTTCGGAAGCTTCCGTGTAACGGTACGCGGGAGCGGCATTCCGCGGTCCGTTTTTCGGATGCTTCCGTATGACTGGCCGCAGATTAGCTGATTGGCGGTCCGTCTTACGGATGCTTCCGTATGCCAGGCCATGGGGAGTCAATCTGTGGCGTATCTTCCGGAACCTTCCGCGTAACAGACCGCGAGGAGGGCAATCTGCGGCATATCTTACGGAAGCTTCCGTAAAACGGGACGCAGATATGTCGTGCAGTGGTTCGTTTCACGGAGTCTTCCATATAACAGGCCGCGAATGGGGCGATCTGCAAACCACATCGGCGCCCGCATATTCGCCCACATATCCACCTATGGAATAATTGGCCGCCCAGCGCTGCCGGTGCGCGGCAAAGCGCGGTAGAACACTAAAGGAGCGAAGAGAAACCAATTCGTGAAATCGAGGGAGCAAAATGGCATGCACTACAATTCTGGTGGGCCGCGGCGCGAGCTATGACGGGTCGACGATCATCGCGCGCAATGAAGACGACGAGCCCGGCTCGTTCAACAACAAGAAGCTCATCATCGTGCGGCCCGAAGACCAGCCGCGCACCTACACGAGCGTGAACGGTCACCTGACGATCGAGCTGCCCGACAATCCGCTGCAGTATTCCGAGACCCCGAATTCGTTCACGAGCGCCGGCGTGTGGGGCGAGGCCGGCATCAACGAGGCGAACGTGGCGATGACCGCGACCGAAACGATCACGTCGAACGCGCGCGTGCTCGGCGCAGATCCGCTCGTGCCATACACGCCGGCGATCGGCAAGCCCGGCGACGCGAACTATGTGCCCGCGGTGGCCGGCGGCATTGGCGAGGAGGATCTCGTCACGATCGTGCTGCCGTACATTCACACCGCTCGCGAGGGCGTGGAGCGCCTGGGTTCGCTGCTCGAGGAATACGGCACGTACGAAAGCAACGGCATCGGGTTCGCGGATTCGCACGAGGTGTGGTGGATCGAGACGGTGGGCGGGCATCATTGGATCGCGCGCCGCGTGCCCGATGACTGCTACGTGGTGAATCCGAACCGCCTGGGCATCGACGAGTTCGATTTCGAAGATGCGTTCGGCGAGCAGCGCGACTACATGTGCTCCGCCGATCTGCGCGAATTCATGCGCATGCATCACCTCGACGTCGACTACGCGCTCGAAGGCCAGTTCGACCCGCGCGACGCCTTCGGCTCGCATTCCGACATGGACCATGTGTACAACACGCCGCGCGCGTGGATGATCGAGCGCTACTTCAATCCGCTCGACGAGACGTGGGAGGGCCCGGACGCCGACCTCACGCCATCCAGCGACGACATTCCGTGGTGCCGCCAGCCCGACCACAAGATCACAATCGAAGACATCGACTACGCGCTCGCCATGCACTACCAGGGCACGAAGTTCGACCCGTACGGCAAGCTCGGCACCGAGGCGACCCGTCACCTGTATCGTCCTGCCGGCATCAACCGCACCTGCGAGCGCTCGATCATGCAGATTCGCCCGTACGCCCCGCAGGCCGACCGCGCGATTCACTGGATCACGTTCGCCGCCACGCCGTTCAACGCCACCGTGCCGTTCTTCGCGAACGTCGACGCGATGCCGGATTACGTGAGCAACACGACGCCGGAGGTCACGCTCGACAGTTATTACTGGGCGAGCAGATTCCTCGCCGTGCTCGGTGACTCGGACTACTCGGGCACCGCCGAGCCAATCGCCCACTACAAGCAGACCGTCGCCGCGCTTGGGCATCAGATGGTGTTCGCCACCGACGAGCAGCTCGCCCGTCTCGGCGGCAAAGACACGCGCGCCGCTGCCGCCCGCGAACGCGAGGATGAGGAGGAGTCGCTGCCTGCCGACGTGGAGCCGATGAAGCCCGCAGACGTGGTGAAGGCCACCCGCAATGAGAAGACCCGCGAGGTGCTGGCCGCCGCCAACGAGAACATGGCCAAGCAGCTCAAGGCCCAGACCCAGACGATTCTCGCCCAGTGCCTGCAGGCCACGAGCGTGAACATGAAGGACGCCTTCAGCATGGCCGACTTCTAATCTCCCATATGGCGTATGCGTTCCCTCCATTGGGGTCGCGTCGCTGTTCATATGCAAGTGGGGCATGCGATCTCTGACCGCATGCCCCACTTTTCCGTCACAGGTTCTGCGACGGGTTCTGTTACGTGCTCCGTTACAGGCTAGGGTACTTCTTACGGGCTAGTTTTGTGCTTACGGGCTAGGATTTCCTGTTACGGGCTAAGGCGAATCCCCGGATTCCGGAGTATTCGTGACGCAAAACCGCCATTTTCCAATGCCTTGATTTGGGATTTGGGACTTTTGCCCTAGCCCGTAACAGGAAATCCTAGCCCGTAACGGAAATCCTGGCCCGTAAGAGGTTTGTTGGCCCGTAAGCACTATGCATGCCATGCCATGCATAAGCAGGAAACGCTCTGCCGCAGCGCACAATCTCAGCATATGAACTTCGCATATCGCATCATGGGTGGCGCATGTGTGGAGAATCTGTAAACTTCTACAATGTTCGAAAAACAACAGACGAGCTGAGGAGAATCATGAGCTGCACCACACTGCTAGTAGGCAGAGACGCGAGTTACGACGGGTCGACGATCATCGCGCGCAATGAAGACAGCTGCAACGGCGAATTCGACCCGAAGCAGTTCATCATTGTGAAGCCGCAGGACCAGCCGCGCACCTACCGCGCGGTGATCTCGCATGTGCAGATCGAGCTGCCCGACGACCCGCTGCAGTATTCGAGTGTGCCGAACGCGGACCGCAAGCAGGGAATCTGGGGCGAGGCCGGCGTGAATGAAGCGAACGTGGCGATGAGCGCCACCGAGACGCTCACGACGAACGAGCGCGTGCTCGGTGCCGACCCGCTCGTCGAGTATGTGCCAGCGCAAGGCAAGCCGGGCGACGCGGACTACGAGCCGGAGATCGCCGGCGGCATTGGCGAGGAGGACTTCCTCACCATCGTGCTGCCGTATGTCAAGACCGCGCGCGAGGGCGTCGCTCGCCTGGGTGCGCTGCTCGAGGAGTATGGCACGTACGAGATGAACGGTGTGGCGTTCAGCGATGCGAACGAGATCTGGTGGCTCGAGACCGTAGGTGGCCACCACTGGATCGCGCGCCGCGTGCCGGATGACTGCTATGTGACGATGCCGAATCAGCTCGGCATTGACGAGTTCGACATCGAAGACGGCACCGGCGAGCAGGTCAACTACATGTGCAGTGCCGATCTGCTCGACTTCATTGAGGAGAATCATCTCGATCTCGCGGTGGAGGGGTCCACGCCGTTCTCGCCGCGCGACGCGTTCGGCTCGCACTCCGACTCCGACCATGTGTACAACACGCCGCGCGCGTGGTATATGCAGCGCTATTTCAATCCGCTCGACGAGGTGTGGGACGGTCCGGATGCCGACCACAAGCCGGATTCCGACGACATTCCGTGGTGCCGCCAGCCCGACCGCAAGATCTCGATGGAAGATGTGAAGTACATTCTGAGCTCGCACTACCAGGAGACCCCGTTCGACCCGTATGGCTCGCGTGGTGACACGGCGTCGCGCACGCGCTTCCGCCCGATCGGCATCAACCGCACGAATCATCTGGCCGTCATGCAGATTCGCCCGTACCGCCCGCAGGTCAACCGCGCGGTGCAGTGGCTTGCCTATGGTTCGAATCCGTTCAACGCGATGGTCCCGTTCTTCCCGAACGTGGACGACACCCCGGCCTATCTGCGCGACACGACCACGCGCGTGACCTCGGAGAACTTCTACTGGGCGAACCGGCTGATCGGCGTGCTGTGTGACGCGCAGTTCGCCGAGACCGCGAACGCCGTGGAGACCTACCAGCAGAAAGTCGGCGCGCTCGGTCATGCCATGGTGCGTGCCGCCGATGAGCAGGTGAACCGCTTGGGTGGCGCCGCCGTGCTCGAGGCCGCGTCCCGTGAGCGCGAGGCCGATGCCGAATTCGTCGAAGACGAGCTCGTGGAAGACGTGCAGCCGATGAGCCCAGACGAGATCATCGCCGCCGTGCGCAACCCGGAGGTACGCGAGGTGCTGGCCACGGCGAACGACGATTTGGCGCGCAAACTCAAGAAGGAGACCGAGAAGCTGCTCGACTCCGCGCTGTTCACGTCGAGCCTCGCGATGAAGAACCACTTCGCGATGTCCGACAACTGATTCACACCTGCAGTCCTCCCTCCCGCTCCCCTCCCAACCCCACGACAGTCGTGGGGTTGGGAGGCGAGCGGCCCCGGAGAATGCTTTGGTGTGGCGTTTCCCGCTTTGGTGTGACGGTGCCACTTAGAGACCCGAACTGCGAATGGCGGAATTCCGCCATTTTGGAATGAGGGCAGCTCAGCCGACCGTCACACCAAAGCAGATTCATGCACAAGGGGAGAATACGATTCATGCAGATTGCTGAGTAGAACTCATGCAAATTGCCGAGTATGACTCGTGCAGATTGCCGAGTACAGAATATAGGAGGGAGCCGCAATGCCCATGATCAGGCCCGTTCTCGAGGCTGCGCCGCGTTCGCACAGTGACACGCTCGCCTCGTGCGCCATGCCGTGCTGATATGTTGAAAGGGCAGCAAATCCCGCGGAAAGGAACGTGTAGTGACGCTCATCGAGAACTTCACCAAGCCTTACGGATTGGTAGACAAGATCGACGCTTTCGGTTACCTCGACTCCCTGAAGAACAACCCCGACGCACCGCGTAAGCAGGGCAAGGTGGTGCTTGTGACGGCGGACACCCCGCTCAAGGCATCGCGCGGCGAGGGCAAGACCACCACGACAATCGCGCTCATCGACGCGCTCAACGAACGTGGCATCGATGCGGCCGCCGTTCTTCGCCAGCCGAGCATGGGCATCACCGCAGCCGGTTCGAAGGGCGGTGCCTCCGGCGGCGGCAAGGCGTCGCTCACGCATCCCGAGCTCATCGACTGGGGTCTGTGCGGCGAGATGGGGTCGATCGAGGCCGCGCAGAATCTGCTCGTCTCCTTCGCCGAGAAGGCTATTGACGACGGCCTGCTCGACACGGTGCTCGTGCCGCGCGTCTCCGAAGTGCCGTCGCGCTCGCTGCGCCAGATTGCCGTGGACCGCGGCAAGGGCAATGTTCCCGAGCGCGTGGTGCTCACACCGACCTGCGAGCTCATGCAGATCGTCGTGCTGTCGCGCTCGATGGACGAGATCGCAGACCGTGTGGCGCATATGATCGCCGGCACGAAGGACGGCAAGCCCGTGATCTTCGGCGAATTCATTGACTTGTGGCGCATCACGAACATGCTCACCGACGCCGTGAAGCCGGCGAAAACCGAGACCGTGAACGGCTCGCCGGTGTATGTGCACGGCGGCCCGTTCGCGAACGTTTCCATTGGCATTCCTACGCTTGTTTCCGTTGAGATGGCGTGCGCGCTGCACGACGTGGTGATCGTCGAGGCCGGCTACGGCGCCGACGCCGGCGCGCAGAAGTGGCTTGACATCGCATGCCGTGAATACGGCGCGCAGTGGCCGAGTGCCGCGGTTGTGGTGACTCGCGCGACCACTTGGCGCGACGATCCTGCCCTGCAGTGGCGCTACCCGTTCCATGTCGATCGCTTGGAGAAGCTCGGCATTCCCACCTTCCCGCTCATCAACCTGTGGGAGGGCGAGGATGACCAGATTCCCGCCCTGCGCGAGACTGCGGAGGAACTTGGCTTCCGTGACCCGATTGTGGGCAATCTGTTCCGCGATGGCGGCGAGGCGCTCGCACCGCAGCTCGATGCGTTCGTCGAGGCCGTTTCCGACGAGGCGCTGCCCGAGCAGCCGAAGAGCTTCAAGGGCGAGTCGTTGCGCGAGAAGATCGAGTTCGTGTGTGGCAATGCGTACGGTGTGCCGGCCGACCGTGTGGTCGACAAGGCCGGTTTCGCCGAGTCCGAGGCCGAGGCGGAGCGCCTGTGCGCCGACGCCGGCATCGACTTCGCCGATCTCGCCTTGGTGGCTGTGAAGTCGCCGGCCACGATGACCGACAACGACGCCGCCCCCGCCGACGAGCGCACCGTGACGCTCAAGAAGGTCGAGGCGCATTCGGGTGCCGGCCTCGTGCAGGTGAACCTGACCACGAGCCTGACCACCCCGATGCCGAAGATCGTCTGATCTGTTCTGGCCTTCAGCGTCTGAGGGGTCGCCCGTAATGGGTGGCCCCTCAGACATTTGGCCGCCTTCATCCCTGTTCTCCCGGCCCGCACGCCTCCATTAGCCCCGTCGTCTCTCTTACGGGATGTCATTATCTGTTACGGGCTAACGCTTGGCTTACGGGCCATCATCACCCTTACGGGCTAGCCTTTTCTGCTACGGGCTAGCAGATTTCTCCCGGTTTTTGTGATTTGCCGCCTCCCGCTGATTTGCTGGAGTCTGGGAAACGGCTATTTTCCAACGTTTCTTGTTTTCATTGCCGCCGTGGCTACTCGGTTGATCTTAGCCCGTAACCGAAAATCCTAGCCCGTAAGCGCCTTGCTAGCCCGTAAAAAATAATGGGCTATCCGTAAGAGAGGCAGAGGGGTGCTATGCTTTCGCCGTTGCGCGCTTGTACTCGGATTCCAAAGCATTGCGCAGCGTGTGCGAATAGTTCACGCCTGCCTTCGATGCCCAGGTGTCGAGCCATGCGGGAATGGTTACGTTCTTTCGCACGGCCCGGTTGCCGTATCGCTCGGCGTATGCGTCCATATCGAGCAGAATGAGTGTGGTGAGATCCTTGGAATCATTGGTGTGTACCTGGTGGAGCGGTGTCGCTTCGGGCGCTGGTTTGCCGTCTTCAAGCTCGGTGAGCACCCACCCGCTAGCTGCGTCGATGGCCATGGCAAGCGCTTCGTCGAGTGTGTTGCCGAAGGTGACGAGCCCCGGTAGATCGGGCGCGGTGACTGTATAGCCGCCTTCTTCTTCCGGTTCCAAGACGATGGGGTATGTAAACTTCACTTTATTTTCTCTCCTTGAATGCCTGCTTATTTCCAGATTGCGCGCACGGTGCCGGGAGGTAGATCGCCGGCATGGGTGGGCACAGTCACTTTCCCGCTTTTGGCGGGGTGAACGTACTGTCGGTGACTTCCCACCTGTGTTTTCACGCGCCAGCCATCCCTAAGTAAGGTACGTTCGACCTCCTTGAATCGCAGTCTCTGATTATACGCATAATGCGCATGGTAGTGTAGTCGGCGTTTCTGTGATCATGTTGATCTATGCTGCTACGGGATGTCATTAGCCGCTGCATAATCACTGCAGATGCCGCTGTCGCTAGATATTGCTGTCGCTTACAGGACGACCTTTCTGTTACGGGCTACTCAAACCCTTACGGGCTAGGATTTTCTGTTACGGGCTATTGGGGTTCAGATATACATGTGCGGAATTGTTCGTGAACTGACTGTTTGTGTTCTTGTTGTCGTGCCACATGGTTGCTTTTGGGAGATTTTGGGCGATCTGTGTTCCGCATTTGGGGAAGAACCCTAGCCCGTAACAAAAAAATATACCCGTAACGGGAAGGTTAGCCCGTAACGGGGAGGTGGATCGTGGTGGGGAGGACGGAATTAGGGGTTGTGTCTAATGGGTTTGAGCAGGTTGAAGGTGGGTGTTGGAGAGGTGGGCAGGTTTGTGGGAATTGTATAGGGGGTAAGGGGGAAGAGGGGTCGGGTGGATGGAGACAGGTGGGGTGAGGGTGTTCATATGGTGGATAGCGGATTTAGATACTTGGTTATTCGAAAACGCTTGATTTGCTTAGGGAAATGATTAGGCAAGTGTTTGGATTAGGCGCTTCATGTTGCAGAAATTGTGAAAATAGCATATGATTTGTTGCGGAGTCAACTCAGATTGCTCAGGGCTGAGCGATTATGCGGAAGGCTTGACGAACAACTGAAGAGAAGCGGCATTTACGGAGATATGGCAAAGAAACCATGGAACCGCGAATGCACGAAGGTCCTGGTTTGTGGATTGGTACAGCACAGGACACGTCTGCGGGGGAGAGGCGCGAGCCGATCAACCATAGACGCAACCGGCCCAACAGGCCGGAACATTGTTCCGATGCGAGGCTGTTCTCGCATCAGAGATATAAGGAGATATTATGAAGAAAGTATGGAAGGGCGCGGCTGCTGTTGTTGCAGCTCTCTCGCTCGGCGTCACCGGCTTCGTCGGCGCCTCCAGCGCCTATGCTGCCGAAGCTGTTGCTGGTGCTTGCGCAGAGCAGCCGGTTGCAGGACGGACTTGCATCACGGTTAACTCGAACAATAGCCACACTTATGATGTTTGGCAGATTTTCACCGGTACTCACAATGCTGACGGTACTTGGTCAAATCTCTCTTGGGGCGCTGCGGCCAAGAAGACCGGCACGGCTTCCGATGAAGACCTGAAGACCCTTGAGGACGCGCTCAAAGACAAGACGACCGATAAAGAGAAGGTTGATGCGCTCGAGACTCTGAAAGATTTTGTCGCTATTACCGATAATGGTACTATTTCTGGCACCAAGGCGGGTCAGGTTTCCGCGGCTACCCCGTTGACTGTCGATGAGGGCTTCTATCTCCTCACCGATGCTACCGCTAATCTGAACCAGAAAGACGCGTACAGCCTCTTGGTTGCGCTGCCTGCTTCTGGCGCCACGGTAGAGGTCACCAAGAAGTTCGACGCCCCGACTGTCGAGAAGAAGGTTAAGGACGACGAGCAGGATGAGAACAACAAGGATTGGAATGATTCTGCAGACTACGGTCTAGGTGAAGAAGTTCCGTTCCAGCTGACCGCCACCCTTGGCGATCGCATCGCTGACTATGATTCCTACAAGCTGGTGTTCCACGATACGCTGTCTGCAGGCTTGACGGCTCAGACCTTCAAGAATAATAAGGTTACCGGTACGATTAACGGTAAGCCGATTGAGTTTGATGTAACCACTACCGGTGGTAATGGTTCTGCGACCACTTTGACCTTCACTAATGCTGATATTAAGAAGGTTTCTGGTGTTACGGCTGCGGACTATGCAAAGGACACGAAGGTTATCATTAACTATAAGGCTACGTTGAACGAGCACGCTGTGCACGGCTCTGCCGGCAACGACAACAAGGTTGAGCTCGAGTACTCGAACAACCCTGATTCTGACCAGACTGGTACAACCAAGCCAGATTACGCAATTGTTTTCACCTACAAGGTTGTCGTGGATAAGGTTGACGGCGATAACAAGCCGCTTGCGGGCGCTGTCTTCGAGCTGACCGATGCTGACGGCAATGTCATCGATGTGGTGACTGCTACTGATGACACTCGCTTCACCTTCAACCATCTCGATGAAGGTACCTATACCCTCACTGAGAAGACTGCTCCGGACAGCTACCAGAAGATTGAGCCGATCATCTTTGTGATCTCGGCGGAGCATCAGACCACCACCGAGACTGGTGAAACCCACGCAAAGCTTACCAGCCTCACCGCTAACAATAACTTCACTGGCAACAAGGAAGAGGGCTCTGTGACTAAGACGGTCATCAACACCAAGAACTCCCAGCTCCCGTCGACCGGTGGCATGGGCACCGTTGTGCTCTACACCGTGGGCGGCCTGATCGTCCTGATCGCCGGTGTTGGTCTCGCAGTCGCTCTCCGTCGCCGCCAGGCCTGAGAGTCTGCACACCGAAATCTGAGGATGAGCGAATAGCAATCCGCTAGATTAAGGACACACATGCACAAGCGGGCATTCCACTCCAATACACGGAATGAAATGCCCGCTTTTGCGGTATCTACAATCACACACATACGGAGGGGCACGTTGAGCAAACACACGCCGGCGAAGCAACGCAGCAATCTGGTGAGCAATCTGTTCATCACATTGTTCGCCGTGATACTGCTCGTAGGCATCGGCGTGCTCTCATACCCCACCGTGGCGGACTGGTGGAACCGCATGCACGCCTCACGCGCCGTGGCCGGGTACGTCGAACAAGTCAAAAGCATGGAACCCGAACGGCGGGCGGCCATGCTCGCCGAAGCCGACAAATACAACGCCGACCTGCCGAACGTGGCCGACCGGTGGCACCTCGACGACAACGCCGAACAACGCGAACGGTACGAGCGCACGCTCGACATCACCGGCACCGGGATCATGGGCTACCTGTCGATCCCGAAAATTGGCGTGCAGCTGCCCATCTACCACGGCACCGACGAAGCCGTGTTGCAGATCGCGCTCGGGCACCTGACCGGCTCATCACTGCCAGTGGGCGGAGAGACCTCGCATTCCGTGGTCTCTGGGCACACCGGGCTGCCGAGTGCCAAGCTGATCACCGATCTGGACCAGCTCAAGAAGGGCGACCTGTTCCAGTACACCGTGCTCGACCGCACGCTGACCTACGAAGTGGACGAGATCAACGTCGTGCTGCCGGGCGAAATGGACAAGCTCGCCATTGAACCGGGGGCCGACTACTCGACGCTCATCACCTGCACGCCGTACGGGGTGAACTCGCACCGGCTGCTCGTGCGCGGGCACCGCGTGCCGAACCCGCCTGCGGAGCAGGTGGCCGCACACTACGATGAGCCCGAATCGATGCTGTGGACGGCCATCGCGATCGGGGCCGGGGTGCTGCTCGTGCTGTTGCTGCTGGCGATCTGGCTCGTGAGAAGGCGTGGGAAGAAGCGCAAAGCCGCCCAGACGCTCGAATCTGCAAGCGACAACCACGGAACAGAACAGCGAGCCGATTCCGGAACGGAAACAACGGAACACGGCAACAGAACTTGATTCCGCGCAATGCGCGGGAATACTCTTGGCAACAGAGTGAGTGAAGGAGAACACCATGAACATCATGCAGCGCAGCAAGCGCGCAGGATTGGTCGGCACGGTATGCGCAGTGCTGGCCGGGCTCGGGCTCAGCGGCATCATCGGCGCAAGCGTGCCGGCCGCGCAGGCGGAGGAGACGGGGAGCATCACCGTCAACTTTGTTGTCGACAAAACCGACAACAAGGGCAATGTCGTAAAAGACGAGGCTGGCGAAAATGTGAAAACTGCGGTGGCGGGCGCTACGTTCAAGCTCTACCAAATCGGTGAATGGAACGGGGCGGAAGGGCGATATGACCCAATCGGCGCATTCAAGGACGGTGTCTTCAACCAGATCGGTATTGCGGGCAACGACGGTGGAACTATCACCATCACACAGATCATGGGCGCTACGTCCAGCCAGCTGCGAGGACTCGCAAAGACACTCCACAACTACATTCAGCAGACCAATGGCACCGGCGGAAACATCGAGGAGCTGAAAAGCGGAGTCACCGATGCAAATGGCACACTGAAGTTCGATGGTCTGGGACGCGGACTCTACCTCGTGGATTCGCCGATACATAAGGTGGAAACCACAACCGCACAGGGCAAGAAGGTCACCACCTCTTATGAAGCTTCCTATTCACTCGTGGCACTCCCCGATGTGAACGGCGATGATCCGATGAACGTTACCATCCATCCGAAGAAAAACCCCGCCACTGGTCTTGATCCTATTCACGTCAAGAAGGTGTGGAAGAACGACGATCCGAACACCCGCCCGAAGTCGGTGAAGGTGTCGCTGTGGATGGAAGGGCACGATACGCCATTGAACTCCGTGGAGCTGTCCGCAGAGAACAACTGGGCCTACGTATTCGATAATCTGCCTGTAGGTGACCGCTACTTCGTGGTGGAAGACAACGTGCCGGACGGGTACCACGTGTTCATCGACGAGGACATCATCAACCCAGAGACCGCCGATTTCACGATCACGAACTCGAAGCCTGAGAAGCCGACGAAACCGGAACAGCCGACCACTCCTACTACGCCTACATCTCAGGTGACGCCGGGCAAGTCGGCACGCACCGGTGCTGACATCGCGGTGGTGGCGATCATGGCTGCCGCGGCGATTGGCATCGCGGGGGTGCTCATTCTCGAGGTGCGCAAGGCGCGCACCCGCGAGAACAAGTAGTGTGGTGGTTGGCATCGCGGCGGCGCTGAGGCTGAGGGGCTGAGAGGCTGAGAGGTGCAGCCTCACAGCCTGCGCCGCTGCCTTTGCCGCCTCTATGTCAATTGAGAATTGAGAATTAAGAACGATTGAGCTCGCAATAGCCCCCTAAGCGTGTGAGCTCTCCAGTGAATAAAGAAAGACCCAGGCCCGTTTACTCCTTCCGGGCCTGGGTCTTTCTGCGTTTGCGGGGTGGGACTTTAGAAATTGCCGCCGTTCCAGCCCCAGTCCGGGGTGGCGGTGTAGCGGATGTAGGTGCGGTCGGCGGGGATTTGCAAGGTGTCTTGCAGCGCGTCCATGATCGCGGGCGTGAGCTTCTGCCACGCGGACTTCGGGACCAAGCTGCCGAAGACGTTCACCTCGACATAGGCGACCGGGGCGTCGTTCGTGCCGCCGAAGTACATGGGGACGTCGCTTTCGAACAGGCACATGAGCCAGCCCTCGGACTTGCCTGGGACAGCGGGGATGGCCTGGCCGAACGCGGTCTTGAGGGCGTCGCGCTGCTCGGCGGTGGTGGGGACGGAAACGTGCGTGTGAATGACTGGCATTAGTGCTCCTTTGAGTGATTGGCAATTGAGCCAGTTGAATGTGGTCGCTTCCAGTGTAGGTCAGTGTACGTCGGTGAGCGGTGAGGTGTTGGTGGTGGCGTAATCATTAGTGCCGATGCGGATGTATCGAGCGCTGAGGGTGGCGTGGATTTTCAGTGCGAAATAGGCCGGACCTCGTTCTACTTACGAACTAGCACAGTCTTTACGGGATACCCAGTGCTACGGGCTAGCATATGGCTTACGGGCCAGCATTCCCCTTACGGGCTAGGATTTCCTGTTACGGGCTAAGGAAAATTCTCCGGTTGGCGGGTATTCGATGAGTATTCAAAATCGAAAACCGCTATTTTCCAACGATCTTTTTTGGAGGATACCATGATGGCTTTAGCCCGTAACCGAAAATGCTAGCCCGTAACAGTGATGTTGGCCCGTAAGGGGGATTTTTGGCCCGTAATCCTAGCCCGTAAGGGCGGTGTGAGTAAGGGGCGGTGTGAGTAAGGGGTGGTGTGAGTTGTAGGGGGCTTAGCCCGTAACAGAAGAGTTCAGCCGGTGAAGGTGGGATGGCTCGTTGTGGATAACACGGTGGAGAACATCGGCGGTTATCCACATTCTGCACGAAACCACGTCCTCCGACCATAATGCCCCGTCGAGCTTTACCCGCACTCGATGAACTGCTTGGCTGTATGTTATGGACCTACAGGAAAACATCAACGAGGGCATGAAGAGCGAGCTCAAGGCAGAGTCTGCGCGTGCGAGCAAGCAGTACTCTGACTTCGTCAAAAAGCGTCGGAAGTCTGCAACATGTTGCTTGGTCTTCGCCTTGAAAGTGATGGGAATAACCACGCCGCAGTTGTTGCCCCCATACCGGGACTGGACACGGGACGGTTCCATCCAGGTGTTAGGGGCAGAGCGGTCCAGTCGGCCTCCGCTGAAGAAGAAGTATGGTGCTGCGTGCTACTACATGAACATCCCAATGATCATGATAGAGCCAATCAAAGGAGTCTACTGCACTGATCCCGTGTGCACATGGTTCATGCTGGCGCAGTACGTCGAGTTGGATCAGCTGGTTGCCTTGGGAGACAACATACTCGGGCGCCAGAACATGCTGGAGAAAATGTATCTTCATTATCGCCTGTGCGATTTCCAAGACTACATCGCGCAGGTGCGCGAGTGGTCGGAATCTGCAGATAGTGGGCGAAAACGGGCGCCGCGTGGCATAGAGAAGTGCGAGATGGCGGTCGTGCTCATGCGGGAGCGCGTCGATTCGCCAATGGAGACGAAAGTGCGCCTGGAAGTGATCCTCGCACATGACCTGCCCGAGCCGAAAATCAACTATGTGCTCACATTGCCAAGCGGGCGCACGGTGTATTTGGATATGGCGTATCCGGAGTGGAAAATCTGCGTGGAGTACGACGGCAAGCAGCACGCGAAAACCTGGGCGGAAGATGCTCAGCGGCGCAACGAGATCGAGGCGGCCGGCTGGGGATACGTGCAGGTGACGACCGACGATATGCGCACGCGGGAGAGCAGACTGGAGTGCGCGCGGAGAATCGCGTCGCGTATAGAGGAGCGTACGCACAAGCCAGTGCTGTTGTTCGAAGAGGGGTACTTGATTGAAGAGGTGGCGGCGATGATGGAGGGCAAGCCTCTGCCGCCGAGGAAGCGGCGGAGGCGAGAGTGATGGGAATGGCCGAGTGTTTGGCACTGTTTGGCGTTAGTGGGTGTGAGTGGGGGTGAGCTGGTACGAGCTGGTAAGAGAGAGTGCCCAAAGGTCGAACCGCGCTGCTTACGGGCTAGCATAGCTGTTACGGGCTAGGATTCCCTGTTACAGGTTAAGGAAAATCCGCCGGTTGGCGAGTATTCGGTGAATGGTCAAAACACAAAACCGCCATTTTCCAACGGTCTTTTCGGGCGAATACAGTGACGGTTTTAGCCCGTAACCGGAAATCGTAGCCCGTAAGCGATATGGCGGCCCGTAAGGGGAATGCTAGCCCGTAACAGATAGAGTGGCAAGCCTTTGCGGTGAGGAAGTGACAGCGGAGAGAGCGGCCCCCGGGTTGCTATTCCCAGCCTTTGGGCGTATGCTCGATGCTCCACATGCCCAAGCGGTGCGAGAAACTCTTCTCCCACTTCGCCTCAAGCTCCTCCTCGGAAAGTACGTTGCCTTTGCGGCGGAGTCTGTTCATGGCGTTCGTGTGCGTGTCGTCGAGCAGCCACTTGCGAATGATGAAATTCCAGATTGCCACGATCACCGTGGCGACGAGCTTGCCGACGTTCGTGCGCAGCAGATACTCGGCGTGCTGGGTGATGAACGCGTCGCGGTTCATGCCGTAGGTGGAGAGCCAGATGATCAGCGCGTTGAGGAACAGTCCGACCAGCGAGGAGAACAGGAAGATGGCCATCTCCATCCAACGCGCCATGTCGGGGCGGTGTTTGAACACGTATTTCATGCTCGCGAAATAGTTGAACACCAGCGAGATCGTGAACGAAATGGTGCCGGCGATTACGTTATGCATGTGGAAGATGCCGACGAGCAGATTGAGGATGCCCCAGTCTATGACGAAGGCGATGGCTCCGACGACGCCGAATTTGAGGATCTGTTCAATGAGTTTGCGCACGGGATGATTGTACTCAGAGCGACTGAAAGCTTGCTTGGAGCGTGATGCGCGGGTGGGTGCGACGGTTGGCAGTGGTTTGTGGGGCGTCCCAGATTGGGGAGGCTTCTGGGTGGGGCATGGGGATGTGGGTATAGGAGGTATGGGAGAGGAAAGGGCCAGCGCCCATTTGCGTAATTTGGGACAGATCGGGGTGTGTTTTTGTCCCGAATTACGCAGATGGAGGGGGCAAGGCAAGAGGAAGCGGAGTGAGATAGGGTCAGGGAGGTCGAGCGCAGTGAAATAGGCAACTAAGTGGGGCGCATGGCCTCAGGGCTCCATTCTGGCGTAATTTGGGACAGATCGGGGTGTGTTTTTGTCCCGAATTACGCAGAATGAAGGAAGGGCGAGGTGGAATGAGGCGTCATGAGGCGCAGTGAGGCGGAATGAGATGAGGCGTAACCAAGTGGGCCTCCTGACTTCAGAGCCCCACTCTGCGTAATTTGGGACAGATCGGGGCGCGGTTTTGTCCCGAATTACGCAGAAGGAAAGGAAGGGTGGTATGCGGGCGGTCTGCGCGCGGTGTCAGAGCTCGACTTCCGGCTTGGACGGATCGTCTTTGATATGCGCGAACTTGGCGGCGAGGGCCTCCTTGTTCTTGCGCTCATCCTCCTCCTTGGCGGCGCGCTTGGCCTCGGCCGGGTCCCACAGAATGTCTTCGCGGTGCTTGCGCCACTCCGCCGCGGCAAGCGGGAGTAGGGATTCGGCGAGTACGCGGGCGGAATCTGCAGAGTCGTCGTCGCCATTCGGCGTGGCGAATGCGGCGAGCAGACCGTGCCATTGGTCGGCGGTCACGCAGATGCGCGGCACGCCCAGCGTTTCGGCGAATTCATTGATGAACGGGAGCAGCGGGAGCGCAACGCGCTCGAGATGGCGCACTCGGTCAGAGGAGGCGCCGCCGGTGTGTGGCGAGTCGGAGCCGAGATTGGCGATGATCTGTGAACGCAGCACGCGGAGCATCTGCGCGAACGTGACCAGCACCACGGCGAAGCGGTGGTCGAGCCCGGTGATGCGCGTCTGATCGGAGTTATGAATATATGCAGTGCAGTCATCGAGGATCTTGCCAAGCTGTTTTTGCGTGGCCTCGCTCCAGCTGGCAGTCAGCGTCTCGGCGGCCTCGAACAGAAGACTGAAATCATGCAAATCTGAGTACGGATTGAGCTGCTCGTAGGCGTCATTGGCAGCGAGAAGCGCGTCGACGACTTCCTGGGGGCGACCCGGAATCGCATCCGCGCCCTCGTATACGAATTCGGCGTCGGGGAGCGTGACCTCCGTGGTGCCGACGAGCACGCGCGCCATTGTGAGCGTGAGCCGCACCTGCAGATTCTCCGCGTACTTTGCGTCGTTGTCCATGCGCTCGGCGGTGGTGAGCGGCCACAGCTCGGTGAGGTCGGTGCCGCTGCGCACGGCGGTCTTCATTGCGGGCAGCGATGCGACCTGCTCGACGGCGTGTTCGGTGTCGAAAGCCATGTAAAACCTCGCTTCTTGTGCGCGTAAGTGGCGGGTTTGCGAACCTGCCTATGTGCAGGAACCATCATAGTCGAGCGCTGGAGGGTTTTGGAGCAGTGGCGTGAGTGCCTACGGACAAGCATAGTTATTACGGGCCAGAACTCCCCTTACGGGCTATCACAGCGCTTACGGGCTAGGATTTTCTGTTACGGGCTAACGAAAATCTGCCAGTTGGCAAGTATCCGGTGAATGGTCAAAATACAAAACCGTCATTTCCCAACAATCTTTTTTGCCGAATACAATGACGGTTTTAGCCCGTAATCGAAAATCCTAGCCCGTAAGCGCTGTGATAGCCCGTAAGGGGAGTTCTGGCCCGTAATCCTAGCCCGTAAGGGGGATGGTGTCCCGTAAGGGAAGTTTTGCCCGTAAGCTTTAGCCCGTAGCGGGGAGGCTGGCCTGTAACGGGGAGGCTGGCCCGTAACGGGTGGTTGATGGGGTATTAGTCGACATGTTTCGCGGGGTCGGCGTAGGTGATCGAGAGCACCTTGCCGGTCTCGGAATCGTAGGTGATCGAGGTGACGGACGCCAGCGCGGTCTTGCGCAGCAGCATGTTGTGCTCGGGGCGGCCGGTCTCGAGCATGTGACGGTACGACCAGATCGGCGACTCATGCGTGACGACCACAATCTGCTCACCGGGGTATTCGCGCACCTTTTCGAGTGCGAAGTCCTGCACGCGAGCGGCGATCGAACGGTAGCTCTCGCCCCAGCTTGGCGTCCACAGATTGCGCACGAGCTTGAGATTCCGCGGCTTCCACAGTGCGCCCTCGCCATGCCCGATGCGCGTGCCGCGGAATTCGTTGCCCGCTTCGATGAGTCGTTTGTCGGTGAGCAGTTCGAGCTGTTCCTGCCCGCGTTCGGCGCGCAATGCGTTCAGCTCGATCAGGATGGCGTCCGCCGTCTCGCGGGTGCGGTCGAGCGGCGACGAGTAGACCGCCACCGCCGTGTTCAACTGCGGACTCTGTGCGATATACCTGCCGGTCGCCTGCGCCATGCGTCGACCGCGCTCGGAGAGGTGGAAGTTCGGGAGTCGCTCATACAGCAAATGGTCTGGGTTGTACACCTTGCCGTGACGCACGAAATTGATGGTGGTGGCTGGCATTCCGGGCTCCTCGCTCGCATAGGTCACATGTTCGTTGTGCGGTTTTCGGCCGCGCAAAATCATTATGAAAAAACTTTGTCGCCGCTACCAATCTACCGCGTGTCGCGATGGTACCCCTCTGTAGTGTAGCCATGTTTGCCAAAACAGCGCATACGTGCTGGGAATCTGGCAACAAAATAATCCCGGCGAAACATAGCGGGCCGCGACGCAAAGCGGCGCAGTCGGGGGTGGCAGTGAGCGGAAAGGAGCGGCACATGTCGTTACTGCAAGGTGTGAAAGGTGTGAACCACCGTATTTTCGGCGGGTACGCGGAGTTGTTGAGAATCCCGCATGCGGCGAGGTTCACGGTGGGATCGGTGATTGCGTGCATGCCGTTCCCGATGGTGGGCATGACGATGACGATCATGACCCAGCAATATTACGGAAATTATTCGCTCGCGGGCGCGCTCACCGCAGTGCAGGCGATCGCCGGCGCCGTGGTGGGGCCGCTGCTCGGCACGCTCGTCGACCGGTTCGGGCAGCGCCAGGTGTCAATTCCGACGATTGTGATCTGGATGCTCGCCGCAGTCTCGTTCGTCACCTGCGTGCGCGCGCAAGTGGCGCCGTGGATCCTATTCTGCATCGTGCCGTTCTTCGCCGCCGTGCCGCCGTGGGGCGCCATGAGCCGCGCGCGCTGGACGTACCTGATGGGCAACAATCGGCAGGGCGTGAACCGCGCGCTCTCGCTATCGGGCGTGTTCGACGAAGCGATGTGGGTGGTGGGCAATCCGCTCGCGTCCACGTTGGCCGTGGTCTCGGGATTCCTGGCCATGTCGTTCACCGGAATCTGCGTGCTGATCGGCGCGCTCATGTTCCTCACCGAGATGACCACGTGCCCGCCGAGCCAGTCTGACCTCGCACGCGAAGCCGGGATGACGCGCAAGGAATTCCGCGAGCGCGAGGCGGAGAAGGCGAAGGAGCTGCGCGCGCAGACCGCCGCCGAGGAAGCCCGCGTGCACGCGAAGTCGCAGGGACTGTCCGAGGCGGAGGTGGAGGCCGCGGGCAAGGCAGCGTACGAGCAGTCGATGAGCGGCATCAAGGATTCCATTTGGGGACCGGGCCTCATCGCCGTGTGCGCGACGTGGTTCGGCCTGGGCGCATTCCAGTCGGCCGCGGGCATCTCGATCGTCGCGTTCGCCACCGAAGCGAACATGAAACAGTACACCGGTTTCGTGTTCGCGTGCTTCTCGGTCAGCTCTCTCGCCGGCGCGCTGCTGTACGGCGCGAAGAACTGGACGATCCCATTGTGGAAGCGCTTCTACGTGTGCCTGGCCGTGGTGAATCTGGGCATCGGGTCGTTCCTGTTCGCTAAACACCTGTGGGTGATCATGGTGATCTACCTGATCATCGGCGTCTGCCAGTCGCCCACGTGGATCAACGGCAACCAGCTCATGCTGCACCTCGTGCCGCAGACGCGCTTCACCGAAGGCATGGCGTGGATGGGCGCGATGAACGCGATCGGCGGATCCGCAGGCTCAGCGATTGCCGGCGTGTTCATCGACCGCAACGGCTCGCACGGCGGGTTCATGGTCGTCACCGCGCTCGCGCTCGTCTCGCTCGCGATCGCACTGCTCGGCTTCAAGCAGATCAAGACGAGCACCGAGACCCCGGTGCTCACCGAGATTTCCGCGTAGCTTACGGGTTACAATTCCCCTTACGGGCCAAGATGTGCCTTACGGGCTAGGATTTTCGGTTACGGGCTAAGGGGAGCCTTGTATCAACGAAAACGAATCCTTGAAAAATAGCAGTTTTGCGTTTTGAGAAGTCGTCGGATACTTGGCACCTGGCGGATTTTCCTTAGCCCGTAACCGGAAATCCTAGCCCCTAAGGGGAATCTTAGCCCGTAAGGGTTGGTTTGGCCCGTAGCAGATGGCTTGCAGCAGATAGCGGCAGCTGAATCGGCATCCCCGCCAAAAGCGCTGCGCACGTCGGGTTGGCGGGGCAGAATAGTGGGCATGAGTGAATCTGAAAACATTGAGTCGAATCATGTGAAACCCGAGCTTCCCGAGAACGTGCGCGTGAGGTTCTGCCCGTCACCGACTGGCATCCCGCACGTCGGCATGGTGCGCACCGCGCTGTTCAACTGGGCGGAGGCGCGGCACACCGGCGGCACGTTCGTGTTCCGCATCGAAGACACCGATGCGCAGCGCGACTCCGAGGAGAGCTTCAACCAGATCATCGAAGCGCTGCAGTGGCTCGGCATCGACTGGGATGAAGGCGTGGGCGTGGGCGGACCGGACGGCCCGTACCGCCAGAGCGAGCGCGGGGAAATCTACGCGGACGTCGCGCAGAAGCTGCTCGACGCGGGCTATGCGTACGAGTCATACTCCACGCCGGAGGAGATTGAGGCGCGCAACGAAGCGGCAGGGCGCCCGAAGGCGTTCGGCTACGACGGCTACGACCGCAATCTGAGCGAGGAGCAGAAAGCAGCGTTCCGCGCGGAGGGCCGCAAGCCGGCACTGCGCATCAAGATGCCCGACGAAGACATCACCTTCAACGATCTCATTCGCGGTGAGATCACGTTCAAGGCCGGGTCGGTGCCGGATTACGTGATCGTGCGTCCGAACGGCGACCCGCTGTACACGCTCACGAACCCGGTGGACGACGCGCTCATGCGCATCAACGTCGTGCTGCGCGGCGAGGACTTGCTCAGCTCCACCCCGCGCCAGATCGTGCTCTACCGCTACCTTATGGAACTCGGCATTGCCAAGGAGATGCCGCTGTTCGGCCACCTGCCGTACGTGATGGGTCAGGGCAACAAGAAGCTTTCCAAGCGAGACCCGGAGTCGAATCTGTTCCTGCACCGCGAGCACGGCTTCATCAAGGAGGGTCTGCTCAATTACTTGGCGCTGCTGGGCTGGTCGATCGCGCCGGACCGCGACATCTTCTCGATGGACGAGATGGTGGAGAAGTTCGACGTGCGCGATGTGAAGGCGAATCCGGCGCGCTTCGACATCGACAAGGCGATCTCGATCAACGCCGAGCACATTCGCATGCTCGAGCCTGCCGATTTCCTGGAGCGCTCGGTGTCCTACCTGTTTCGCGATGGCGTGGTCTCCGCGGATTCGTGGGATGCGCTCAACGAACGCGAACGCGACATTCTCACCGCCGCCGCGCCGCTCGTGCAGCCGCGCGTGCGCCTGCTCGGCGAGGTTTCGGGCATGGTCGGCTCGCTGCTTTCGGACGCAGACTACATTCCGCCGGCAGATGATGCGAAGAAGCAGCTCAAGGATTCTGCGGGCGCCGTTCTGGATATGGCGATTGCCGCGCTGGACGCCGTTCCGGAGTCTTCGTGGCAGACGGATACGCTGCATGAGACGCTGAACAAGGCGCTCGTGGAGGACGGTGGCTACAAGCCGCGTCTCGCGTTCGGCCCGGTGCGCGTGGCGATGAGCGGCCGTCGTGTTTCGCCGCCGCTGTTCGAGTCGATGGAGATTGTTGGCAAGAAGATCACGCTGGAGCGCCTGCGTGGTCTGCGTGAGCATCTCGCTGAGATTCAGGGCTGAGCGATGAGGTCCGTTTAGTCGTGAGACCGTTAAGCAATGAAGTCGAGGTGAGAGCCTCGGCTTTTTGCGTTACGGAGTGAACAAAACGGCGTTATGGAGTGAACAAGGCAAAAGTTGCAGTTGGTCGAACCACTGATATTCCAAGGAATCTGCGATTGGTGACCTTGACGATGTTCACGCCATAACATCACATTGTTCACGCCGTAGCGTGCGAGGGCGTGCGATGGTGTGCGTGGGCGCGCGAGGGGCGCGCAGGCTGGCTGAAAACTGGGGGACATGCGAGTGCGACACGCCGGAGTTGCGCACATTCGGGGTTCCGAGTATATTTTCTATCTGTTGCTTCACGGAAGCGACGAGATGATGCCCCCATCGTCTAGCGGTCTAGGACTACGCCCTCTCACGGCGCCAACACCGGTTCAAATCCGGTTGGGGGTACGGGTTCTTCGGGAAACCGAATGAACATGCCAAATTGGGATGTGGTGTAATTGGCAACACAGCTGATTCTGGTTCAGCCATTCTTGGTTCGAGTCCAGGCATCCCAGCGAATGAACCTCCACTCAGTGTGGAGGTTTTTTGTTTTGTCTGCCGCTTGTGAGCAGGGGTGAAGCAAGACGCGACTGGCGTGCGAACGCGCGGCGGATGGGTTAGAGTAGGCGGTATGAGTGAGCAGTCTGCGGAAATGAGCGAAGCCAGGCCGGTGTCGGTGTCGCGCCGGCTCGGGCGCTTGCAGTTCCACAAATCGGGGAAATTCCGCGTGCTGCAGCTGGCAGACGTGCAAGACGGCCCGAAGGTTTCGAAAGACACGATTGCGCTCATCAGCGCTGCGATTCGCGATGCGCGGCCCGATCTCGTGGTGTTCTCGGGCAATCAGATCGCCGGTTACGACCCCGCGTTCGCCGCGACGTTCATGAAACGCCGGTGGAAGACTGCGGTGGGCGCGACACCCAAGCCCGCGGACATTGCCCACACGCGCGAGCTCGTGCGCGGGCAGATCGAGCAGATGGTGCAGCCGATGGTCGACGCAGGCGTGCCGTGGGCGGTGACGTACGGCAATCACGATTTCCAGTGCGGGCTCACGAACGCGCAGCTCGACGAGATGTTCCGCGAGTTCCCGCTGTGCGTGAATCCGCCGGAGTCTGCGAAGTTCGGCGCGGAGACATGGTCGCGCGCGCTGCCGAAGGAGCGCGTGATCGCGAGCGGCGAGCCGGGGACGTTCGCGATGCCGGTGTGTGACGAATCTGGAAACACTGTATTCGGAATTGTTCTTGTAGATTCCGGAGATTATGCGGAAACCGGAGGCTATGGCTCGCCCTCGCAGACGGCATTGCGATTTCTGCGCACCGTGCCGCAGTGGTTTGGCGAAGGCGTGGAATCCATAGTTTTTCAGCATATGCCGCTGCCGCAGTATTACCGCGTGCTGAAACCGGTGCCGAGGACGACGGATCGGTCTGTAGAGGGGTACAGAAATTATTCCGGTTCATACTTTGTGTTGGACGACGCGAAGACCGAGCGCGGCGGATACTTGGGCGAGGGCGTGAGCTGCCCGGACCTCGACTCGGGCGAGTTCGATATTCTGCGTGATTCGCACGCCTACTTCGCGGTGGCGGCCGGGCATGACCACCGCAACGCGTTCGCCGGCGAGTATGCGGGCGTGCAGATGATCGCGACGCCGACGTGCGGATTCGACTCGTACGGGCCGATTCCGGAGCGGCGCGCGGCGCGTCTGTTCGAGTTCGACGATCGGCACCCGTTCTCGCCGCGCACGCAGCTATTGCAGTTCGGCGAGCTTGTGGGCAAGCCAAGCTCGAAGAAGGCGTACGTGTATGGCATGAGCAGCGCGTCAAAGCCGAGAAGCGAGGGCGTGAATCTGCTGCACAAGCCAAGCGCGGTGAGCAGATTGTGGCATTCCGTGGGCAACTGGCTGTTCAATCACTGAGCGCGGAGGTTTTACGGTTTTGGTGTGACGCAAACCGCTTTGGTGTGACGGTGGCTCGGTGGCCTTGATTTGCAAAACGTTGGAATTCCAACATTGTTATAGTCATGGGTTTGTGGGTACCGTCACACCAAAGCGGTTTGCGTCACGCCAAAACCATGTGAGCGTGGGAGACGTTGCCGGCACGACGTTTGGCTCGTCTTGCCGTCGTCTCGTTGTGTGTTACGGCCTTTTGGCTTACGGGCTAGGATTTTCTGTTACGGGCTAAGGTAGCCGCTACGGGCCAAGATAACGCTTACGGGATAAGATTGTTGGTTACGGGCTAAAAGGGGCGTTGTATTCGGCAACAACAATCGTTGGAAAATGGCGGTTTTGTGTTTTGGGGAATTGCTGGATACTTGCCAGGTTGCAGATTTTCGCTAGCCCGTAACGGAAAAGTTTAGCCCGTAAGGAGTTGGCTGGCCCGTAAGGGGTTCCATAACCCGTAACAGATGGTAACATCCCGTAACGGATAAGGACATCCCGTAAGAGATTATGGCATCCCGTAACAGAAAAACTTAGCCCGTAACGTTGTATGAGACGGAGACGCGGAAAGAGAAAGGCGGCCAACCTTGGGGTTGGCCGCCTAGCTGCGGGATTGCGCAATGTACGTAGGTTGGTTGCCTACTTGAACGCGATGATGTCGGATGCGTTTTGTGTATCGGGGCGCCGGATGCCCGCCGAAATCGGTCAGCGCGAGATGCTGGCCTTGATCAGGGCATCCGAGAGGTACTTGCCGGCGCCCATGACGAGCGGGGCGAAACGGTGACCCGGGTTTGAACCCATACGGCCTGAGGGTCCCGAGATCGAGATTGCGGCGATCACCTGGCCGGAGGCGTTGCGAATCGGCGCGGAGATGGAGCAGACGCCCTCATCGCGCTCGTTGATCGAGTCGGCCCAGCCGCGCTTGCGCACCGTGGCGAGCTTGGCGGCCGAGAACTTCGCGTGACGCAGGCCCTGGTGAAGGCGTTCGGTGTCTTCCCACGCCAGCAGGATCTGGGCGGCGGAACCGGCCTCCATCGAGAGCATGGCGCCGACCGGGATTGAATCGCGCAGTCCGCTCGCGCGCTCGACGGCGGCGATGCACACGCGCTGTTCGCCCTGACGGCGGTAAATCTGCGCGCTCTCGCCAGTGCGGTCGAGCAGCGTCTGCAGAATCGGGCCGGCGGCCGCGAGCAGACGATCCTCACCTGCGGCGGCGGCGAGCTCGGCGAAACGTGAGCCCAGTACGAAGCGGCCGTGCTGGTCGCGCACCACGAAGCGGTGGCGCTCCAGCGCAATCGCCAAGCGGTGGGCGGTCGGGCGCGCGAGATGTGTCGCCGCGACGAGCTGGCCGAGCGTTGCGGGGCCGGACTCGAGCGCGTCGAGAATCTTTACGGTCTTATCGAGCACGCCGACACCGGAATGAATCTCGTTGTCGTGTGCGGGCACATCGTTGTGATTGGACGGATTGTTTGTGCTCGTCTCAGCAGACGAAGCAGATTTTGCGGTGAGCGTATCTGAAGTCATAATGAAATTATTGCATCTCAGTATTCGAAACGCAAAACGACAAACTAGGCACTTCTGTTGGATTAGTCTACTTAAGCGCTCAACTTCCGCGGAACATCGGGTGTTTTACAGTGCGAAAACAATCTGGAACATCTTTGAAAAATCTTTACATCTCGCATTCTGACATAGTACACGACCGGCGATTCCCCAGCCTTTAGTCTGGACAGACAAGCTCGCGTGTGGTAAGCGAGCGGCGCGGGAAAGCAAGGGAGAGCGCGCCCCGCACACGCGACAACACTAGGAGGAACAGGTTTATGGGAATGACATTGGCCGAAAAGGTTTGGGCCGATCATTTGGTGCGCAAGGGCAGCGACGGCGCTCCCGACTTGCTGTACATCGACCTCATGCTGATGCACGAAGTGACCAGTCCGCAGGCGTTTGAGGGGCTCCGCCTGGCCGGTCGCAAACCGCGGCACCTCGACCAGCTCATCGCAACCGAAGACCACAACACGCCCACGGTTGACATAGACAAGCCGAACCCGGACGAGACGAGCGCCACGCAGCTGACGACGCTCGAGAAGAACTGCCGCGAATTCGGCGTGCGTCTGCACCCGCTCGGCGACGCGGACCAGGGCATCGTGCACGCGTTCGCGCCCATGCTCGGTCTCACGCAGCCCGGCATGACGATCGTGTGCGGCGATTCGCACACCTCCACGCACGGCGCGTTCGGCGCGCTCGCGTTCGGCATAGGCACGTCTGAAGTCGAGCATGTCATGGCCACGCAGACGCTCTCGCTCAAGCCATTCAAGACGATGGCGATCAACATCGAAGGCGACCTGCCGGCAGGTGTGAGTGCGAAAGACATCATTCTCGCAATCATTGCGAAGATCGGCACAGGCGGCGGCCAGGGATACGTGCTCGAATACCGCGGGCGCGCCATTGAGCAGCTGTCGATGGACGCGCGCATGACCATCTGCAACATGTCGATCGAAGCGGGTGCGCGCGCTGGCATGATCGCGCCCGACGAGACGACGTTCGCATACCTGAAGGGGCGCCCGCACGCACCGAAGGGCGAGATGTGGGATGAAGCGGTTGAGTACTGGAAGACACTGCGCACCGATGACGACGCCGTGTTCGATGCCGAGGTGACGCTGCGCGCGGAGGATCTCGAGCCGTTCGTCACCTGGGGCACGAACCCGGGGCAGGGCGTCGCGATTTCGGGCGTCGTCCCCGCACCGGACGATTTCGCGGACGCCACCGAACGCTCCGCCGCCGAGCGCGCGCTCGACTACATGGGACTCGATCCGGGCACGCCGATCCGCGACATTTCGGTGGACACCGTGTTCATCGGGTCGTGCACGAACGGTCGTATCGAAGACCTGCGCATCGCCGCCGAGATTATGAAGGGGCACAAGAAGGCAGATTCGATTCACCGGGTTTTGGTCGTGCCCGCGTCGTCGCGCATTCGCCTGCAGGCCGAGCGCGAGGGGCTCGACCGGATTTTCAAGGACTTCGGCGCGGAATGGCGCAACGCCGGCTGCTCGATGTGCCTGGGCATGAATCCGGACAAACTCGTCGCCCACGAACGCTCGATCTCGACGTCGAACCGCAATTTCGAAGGGCGCCAGGGCAAGGGATCGCGCACGCACTTGGCATCGCCGGCCGTCGCGGCAGCCACTGCGATCCGCGGCACAATCTCGACGCCGGCGGATCTGTAAATCGGGAATCGGAACAAATACGAAATAGGGACTGTTATGGAAAAACTTACGACTATCACCGCCACCGGCGTGCCACTTCGCCGCTCGAATGTGGACACGGACCAGATTATCCCCGCCGTGTTCCTGAAGCGCGTAACCCGCACTGGTTTCGATGATGCACTGTTCTACGCGTGGCGTCGCGACCCGAATTTCGTGCTGAATCAGCCGGAATATCGCGACGGAAAGATTCTTGTGGCCGGGCCCGACTTCGGCATCGGTTCGTCGCGCGAGCACGCTGTGTGGGCGTTGCACGACTACGGGTTCCGTGTGGTCATCGCATCGCGTTTTGCCGACATCTTCTATGGCAACACCGCGAAAAACGGCGTGCTGGCGGCGATTATGCCGCAGGAGTCGATCGAGCTGATCTGGAAGATGCTCGAAGAGGAACCCGGCCGGCAGATGACCGTCGATCTCGAGACGCGCACCGTGACCATCGACGACGTGGTGCTGCCGTTCGAAGTCAATGATTACGTGCGCTGGCGCCTGATGAACGGTTACGACGACATTGACCTCACGCTGCAGCATGAAGATGACATCGCCGCATACGAACGCATGCGAGCGGAAAAATTCCCGTTCAAACCGAAGACGCTGCCGGTGGTCACCGAGGAGGCCGAAACGGTGGAGTCGGCACGCGAGCCTGAAGCGGTTGAGTGGGCGGGTCCGCTCGCCGATCGCTGAGGCGAGGCGCTCCGCGCAGGCGGCGTGCAGTCGTGCGCCGCGCGTCTTGAGTCTCATGGCGTGAGTGCGTATGGCCAACATAATCGTTACGGGATATCTACGGGATATCACAGTGCCTACGGGCTAGGGTTTTCGGTGTGTCTGCGCCGTGCGTGAGTCGTGCGGCATACGCCGGCGCTGCGCGGGGTATCGTTGAAGGAACAGGAAGTTGTTCTAAGGAGCCGAGATGGCAGATGCGATCGTTCTCATTACCACACAAGCCGACAAGGTGAGCGAGGCGGCGAAGAAAATCGTTGAGATTCCGGGCGTCAAGGACGTCTATTCGGTGGCGGGCGACGTCGATTTGGTGGCGATCGTCTCCGCCGACGATTTCGACGACCTCTCGACGATCATTCCCGACGGCATCGCCAAGGTTCCCGGCGTCGCCGGCACGCAGACGTTGATGGCCTTCCGCACTTACTCGCGCGAAGACGACCTCGCCGCATTCGACCTCGGTGGCGACTGAGTCCGCCGGTTTGCAGTTCCATCGCCTTGACGGCTCTTCCGCACGGAGGGGTCGTTTTCTTATCCCCTACGGTCTCATCCAGCGCATTACAAGCCATCCGGTGCCTTACGGGCTAACAAACTCCTTACAGGCGAGGATTTTCCGTTACGGGCTAGGGCAAATTCGCCATTTGGCGGGTATACGGTGAGTGTCGATCATACAAAACCGCCATTTTCCACCGATTTTTTTCGCTCGATACAACACTCATCTTAGCCCGTAACGGAAAATCCTAGCCCGTAAGAGGATTGTTAGCCCGTAAGGAATTTGCTAGCCCGTAAGGGAGGAAAGGGGACTCCCGGAGGCATCCCCCCTGGAGTGTCTCCCCTGGAGTGCCTCCTCTGGAGGAGCTCCTGTTGGGGGAGTCCGTGCTGGGGAACTCCCCCAACAGGAGGGCGTGCAGGAGTCAGCGCTGCTCGGTCACAGCCTTCGCGGCGACCGCGCCGACATAGTAGACCGGCTGGTCAAAGTTCGGCTGGAACAGGAAGTCCACGTTCGCCAGCATGTCGATGGTGAACTTCGCCTGAATCGCCACCGAGACCACGTTCGCGGCGCCGGCCACCTCATCGGTGGTCGAGCAGAACTGGGCGCCCTTGACCAGGCGCGTCTGCGGATCCCAGGTGAGAATGCACGAGACCGGCGCGGTGGAGAGCATGAATGCCGGGCGGTAATCTTCAAGCAGCTCGGTGGAGCGGATGTCGAGATCGTGGTTGTTCGCGTAGGTTTGCGTCATGCCGGAGGCGGCGAGCGAGAGGTCGTAGAGCTGCACGGCCGACGTGGCCTGCGTGCCCATGTACTTGCGGGTCGGCTTCTCAATGTTCAGGCCGACGAGCTCGCCCTGACGCACCGCATTGGTGGCGAGCGGAATGTAGTCGAGCTTGCCGGTCGGGTTGAACAGCACGGTGGCGGAGTCGCCGGCCGCGAACACATCCGGCACCGAGGCGCGCATGAACTCGTCGACCACGATCGCGCCGTTGTCAAGCGTCTCCACCTGGCCGCGCACCAAGTCGGTGTTCGGGCGGAAGCCGACGGCAAGCACCGCGTAGGGCGCCGTGTACTCGCCCTTCGTGGTGACCACGGTGATGCTGTCGCCGTTGTCGCGGAACGCCTTGACCGCCTCGCCGAGAGCCAGTGTCACGCCATGCTCGCGGTACTTCGCCTCAACCTGATCGGTGATGAACTTGTCGAAATTATTGGCGAGCACGCGGTCGGCGGCGTCGATCAGCGTCACCTGCGTGCCGCGCGTGGAGAACTGCTCGGCGAGCTCGGCGCCGATGTAGCCCGCGCCGATCACGATCACGTTCTTCAAGTCGTGCGCGCGTTCCTTGATCTGCACCGCGTCATCCCAGTTCTTGCACAGCTGCACGCGCTTGGAATCGATGCCGGGCAGCGACGGCACGATCGGGCGCGAGCCGGTGGTTACGACGAGCTTGTCGTAGGGCAGAGTCTGGGTGTCGCCAGTCTGCAAATCGCGGAATTCCAACGTTTTCGCGGCAACGTCAACGTCAGTGACATCGGTGTGCATATGCACGGTCGCGCCCGCCTGCTCGAGCGCGGTGGGGGAGGAGTAGAACATCTTCTTCGGGTCGGAGACGTGGTCGCCCACCCACAGCGCGATGCCGCAGGAGAGGAACGAGACGGTCTCGTTGCGCTCGAATACGTGCACCTGCCAATTAGGGTGTTCGCGAAGAATGGAATTGGCGGCGAAAACGCCGGCGTGGGTGCAGCCGACAACGGCGACAGTGGTGGTCATGATGCTCCTTTGAGTCCCGAAAACACTAGTGCTACCTGAGATGGTAGGTGTGGGGAGTGGGTGGCTGCGAGGGGTTTCGCGAATGGTGAGCGCGGGGGAATCTGCCCATATGAAGAACTACATGGTGTGTGGCAGAATGGTGGGGAATTGCGCTCGCGGGCGGTGCGGAGGCGGTGCCCGGGCGGTACCGAGGCGGTGCCGAAATAAAACGCGCGCGGGAACTGTTGGAAGCATTTAGGAATTTCGAATCGTGTGCTTGAAAGAGCTTGAAAGAGGTGGACGTGGAGAAAACTGACGACGTACTGCATGTGGTGGGCGGCAAGCCGCTCAACGGCACGATCAAGGTGCGCGGTGCGAAGAACTTCGTAAGCAAGGCCATGGTGGCGGCGCTGCTTGCACCGGGGACGTCGGTGCTCAAAAACGTGCCCGAGATTCGAGACGTGCATGTGGTCTCCGATTTGCTGCGCCTACACGGCGTGAACGTGGACGTGAACGGCGACGAGGGCATTGTGACGATCGACGCGAAGAACGTGCAGCTGGCCGACGTGGCCGATGTAGACACGCTCTCCGGCTCGTCGCGCATTCCGATCCTGTTCTCCGGCCCGCTGCTGCACCGGCTGGGCGAGGCGTTCATTCCCGCGCTCGGCGGCTGCAACATTGGCGGCCGGCCGATCGACTTCCATTTGGAGACGCTGCGCAAACTCGGCGCCACCGTTGACAAGGAACACAAGGACGGCATTCACATCACCGCGCCGAACGGCTTGCATGGCGCGAAGATTCACCTGCCATACCCGTCGGTGGGCGCGACCGAGCAGACTCTGCTCGCCGCCGTGCTCGCAGATGGCAAGACCGAGCTGTCCGGCGCGGCGACCGAACCGGAGATCATGGACTTGGTGGCCGTGCTGCAGAAGATGGGCGCGATCATCTCGGTGGACGTGGACCGCACGTTCCGCATTGAGGGCGTGAAGGAGCTCAAGGGCTACACGCACACGGCTTTGACCGACCGCATTGAGGCTGCATCGTGGGCATCGGCCGCGCTGGCCACGCACGGCGACGTGTTCGTGAAGGGCGCGACCCAGCCGGAGATGATGACGTTCCTCAATGTGTTCCGCAAAATCGGCGGCGAGTTCGACATCACCGACCGCGGCATCCGCTTCTGGCACCCGGGCGGTGACCTGAAACCGGTGGCGATCGAGACCGACGTGCACCCCGGCTTCATGACTGACTGGCAGCAGCCGCTCGTCGTGGCGCTCACGCAGGCGAACGGTCTGAGCATTGTGCATGAGACCGTGTACGAGAACCGTTTCGGTTTCACGAAGCCGCTGGTGGAGATGGGCGCGACCGTGCAGCTCTACCGCGAATGCCTCGGCTCGTTGCCGTGCCGCTTCCAGCAGCGCAACTACAAGCATTCCGCTGTGATCTTCGGGCCGACGCCGCTCGAGGGGCGCGACATCGACGTGCCGGATCTGCGCGGCGGATTCAGCCACCTGATCGCGGCGCTGGCGGCGAAGGGACCGTCCGACGTGCGCGGCATCAGCCTGATCGACCGCGGGTACGCGGACTTCCGCGGCAAGCTCACGGCGCTCGGCGCGCAGATCGACTAGTTTGCGCCGTTCTGCTTGCTTGAACAGAACGCTTGAAGACGGTCACCCCTGCTGGGGGCGGCCGTCTTTTGCGTTATGGCGCTTCTTTTTCGTTACGGGATGTCGTCAGCTCCTACGGGATGTTGTCAACTCTTACAGGATGTCAGATTCTCGCGCCGCAGTTGATAAACACGACAATATAGCAGGAATTTCAATGTTTTTTGTTGTCGTAATTAGAAGCATCGTGGCCAGCAAATCTGTCTCCTTTTACGCAGATTATTGTCGGCAGATTTTCGTTTGCGTAATTTGGGACATTGCGCGTGGTGGATTTGTCTCTTTTTACGCAGAAGGGAAGGCAGAGGAAGGGCAATGGGATCGCGGAGGAGGGGGCGTGGCAGAATGGGGGCATGGTATCGAAAGGTAAGCCGTCGCCAAGGCGCGCCGTGAAGCCGCTCAGCGACGTGCAAGTGCGCAAACTCGCCGCAGAATATGCTCTCGTGGACCCGACGCGTCCGTTCCCGATCGGCAGAATGGAGCCGAATCAGCGGGAAATCGACGAGCTCAATCCGAAAATCACGCACCGCTTGGTGGAAGGCGCGGCGAAAGTGCTGCGCGCGAGTTGCAAAGTGCGCGCGTGGGGTCTGGAAAACGTGCCGGTCGAAGGCGCCTACATCACCTGCGCGACGCACGTCACCCAATTCGACGTGTTCGTGCCGATGGTCGCGATGTTCCAGATGGGCCGCCGCCCGCGGTACATGGCCAAGGCGGAGATGGGCAAGTGGCCGGTCATAGGCAAATGGTTCCGCGCGGTCGGCATGCAGCCGGTGCCGCGTCGCAGCGGCAAGGCGCGCGAGATCGAAGAGGCGTCGGTACAGATTCTCACGAGCAATCATGCGCTGACAATCTGGCCCGAGGGAACGGTGACGCGCGACCCGCAGAAATGGCCGATGAGCATGAAGAACGGCGCCGGATTCATCGCGCTCGAGGCGTCGCGCCGCGTCGGTCACCAGATTCCGCTGTTCTGCGCGGTGACGTGGGGTGCGGCGAGCATCAATCATTGGTGGCCGTGGCCGCGCAAGAACGTCGTCATGTGCTACGACACGCAGCTGGATTACTCCGATCTGCTGGCGAACATGGACTCCTGGGGTGAGGAGCCGCCGGTGGAGCTCGCGAACGAACTCGTGCGGCGCGTGCGCGTGCGCATGAAGGAGGTCATGGCGAACATCCGCGGCATACAGGCGCCCGACACGTTCTACGATTACCGCATTGAGAAGGAAGTGCCGGAGGCGCCGCCGTTCAGCGACCCGCATGAGATAGACAAGCGCGCGGAGGAGTCTGCAACTCGCTGAATTTGCGCTAGCAACGCAATGCGCGGCCGTGGCGGCGAAAGCGAGCAACAATCGAGAATAGTTGTGTTCAAGTAAGGAGTAGGCATGGCGAATATCACAGTTTTGGGTGCTGGCGCGTGGGGAACCGCCTTCGGTCAGGTGCTTGCCGATGCGGGCAACGATGTGATGATGTGGGCGATCGAGCCGGAGATCGTGAAGGCGATTCAGACGGAGCACAGGAATCCGGTGCGTCTGCCGAGCGTGGAGAAACTGCCGGACAATATGAAGGCGACCGGCGATCGCGCCGAAGCGGTTACGCACGCCGACGTGGTCGTCGTGGCGATCGCCGCACAGCACGCACGTGAAGCGCTTGAGCAGTTCAAGGGACTCATTCCGGATTCCGCGCTCATCGTCTCGCTCATGAAGGGCATTGAACAGAGCACCGGCAAGCGCATGGACCAGGTGGTCTCTGAAGCGCTTGACCTGCCGACTGAGCGGTTCGCCGCGGTGTCCGGCCCGAATCTGAGCAAGCAGATCGCCGCGCGCCAGCCCGCCGCCACCGTGATCGCCTGCACCGACATCGACAACGCGCGCATGATGGCCAAGCTGTGCACCACCGACTACTTTAAGGCGTTCATCACCTCCGATGTAATCGGCCTGGAACTGTGCGGCTCGCTGAAGAACGTAGTCGCGCTCGCCGTCGGCATGAGCCACGGCGCGGGCTATGGCGAGAACACCGCCGCGATGATCGAGACGCGCGGTCTCACTGAACTCACCGCAGTCGGAACCGCCGCCGGTGCGCTGCCGGAGACGTTCCACGGATTGGCCGGCGTGGGCGATCTCGTCGCCACCTGCGGCTCCCCGCTCTCGCGCAATTACACGTTCGGCTTCAATCTGGGCAAGGGCATGAGTGTTGCCGAGGCGACGAAGGTGAGCGACGGCGTGGCGGAAGGCGTAGCCACGGCCAGCGCGGTCGTTGAGCTCGGCGAGAAGTACCACGTGGACACTCCGCTCGCCAAGGCCGTCACGCGCGTGCTGAACGACGGCATCTCCTTCGACCAGATGGTCTCCGAGATGTTCCCGAAGGACATCACCGTGGAGTGACCCGCCCGGATTCGCGTATTTTTGCAGATTGGCGCGCCCGCACATTGTGTGCCGGTGCGCCTTTGTGTATGCGCGGGCAGCCTTAGCCCGTAACGAGAAGTCTAGCCCGTAACGGATGGGGCGGATTCCTTCCCGGGATTGAATTCTGTTACGGGCTAGGATTTTGGCTTACGGGCTAAGGTGCAGATGGGTTCCTCGGGATTCTGAGATTTGTAAAACGTTGGAAAATGACGGATTACTGGAATCGGGCATTTGGATGTTGGGTGTTTCACGTTAGCCCGTAACAGAAATGGCTAGCCCGTAAGGGAAAGGTTAGCCCGTAAGGGAAAGGTTAGCCCGTAAGAGTGGAGGGCGGGGAGAGCGGCTAGTATTCTTGGGAGGCAGCGCGGGCGCCGCGTTCCGTTCACTGCGGAGGCGGCGGCTCACAAGGCATGGAGCAGAATTCCGGGCGTAATATGCCCGGGCATAAGGAGATGGCAATGGCGAAGACACGGGTGGCGGTTCTCTACGGCGGCAAGGCGGACGAACATTCGATTTCCTGCATCTCCGCCGCCACATTCATGCGCGCGCTCGATCCGGAACTGTTCGAGGCCGTGCCGATCGGCATCACGAAGACCGGCACCTGGTTCGTAGGCGGCGAGGACCCGCTCGGCTGGAATCTGGCCGAAGGACTCCCCGAGGCGGTTGAGACGCCCGATTCGCGCGAAGTGGTGCTCACCATTGGCGCCGGTGGCGACGGGTTCCACGCCCGCAATGCCGACGGCTCGCTTGATTCGCTTGGTCATATTGACGTGGTGCTGCCCGCCCTGCACGGCCCGTTCGGCGAGGATGGCACGATTCAAGGCCTGTTCGAGATGATGGGCGTGCCGTACGTGGGCTGCGGCGTGCTCGCCTCGGCCGCGTGCATGGACAAGCACTACACCAAGGTGCTGTTGCACGCCGCCGGCATTCCGGTGGCACCGGGCATCACGCTCGACACCCGTCACTACGACGCCTCCGACGAGTTCGCCACCGACAGCGAGGAATTCCTGCGGCAGGTGAACGAGGCCGGCTTGCAGTATCCGTTGTTCGTCAAGCCCAGTCGTGCCGGCTCCAGCTTCGGCGTGACCAAAGTGGAGCAGATTGGCGACGCAGCCGCACTCGCCGCCGCCGTGTTCGAGGCGAGCCAGCATGATTGGCGCGTGCTGGTCGAACAGGGCATTGACGCGCGCGAAATCGAATGCGCTGTGGTGCGCATTCACCCAACCGACCCGACCCGTGCCGCGCTACCTGGCGAAGTGGTGCTCGACCGGCGCAGCGAAGGCGACGACCAGTTCTACGATTTCGACAGCAAATACATGGACTCCCAGGCGAGCCACACCGAGATCCCGGCGAAGATTGGCGATGACCTGATCGCGCGCGTCCGCGAAACCGCCGTACGCGCATTCGACGCGGTGGACGGCATGGGACTGAGCCGTGTGGACACCTTCGTGACCGCAGATGGCGACGTGCTCGTCAATGAGATCAACACACTGCCCGGATGCACTTCGATCTCGATGTTCCCGCAAGCGTGGGAGGCCATGGGCATTCCGTTCCGCACCGTGGTCACCGACCTCATCGAAGGCGCGCTCGCCTGATTCGACCATTCCGGCGGTCGACTGTGCAGATTGATACAGAGTGCCCGACCGGTGTGCAATACAGGAATCTAAACTGCGTAAATAGGGAGTGACCAAGCTGGGACCGGGGCCATTTTTGTTAGGCTGATGCTGTTTTTCGACAGAGGGAGAATAATGACACATCCAGAGAATCCGTACACCGGTGGCGAACAGCCAGCACAGCCGATCACGCCGCCGGCTGATCCGTACGGGCTGAATCCGAATGCCAATCCGAACCCGTACACGCAGCCGCAGGAACCGGCACAGCCATATGTACAGAACGCAGCACCGGAGCAGGGTCGCGAGGCATACGGCAACTCGAATTACGAGCATGACGAATCTGCGCCTCAGTTCACTGGCAACGAGCCGGCACAACAGCCATACGGCACCCCGTATGAGCCGGCGGCCACGCAGCCGACGACCCAGCTCAACTACGGCGCCCCGCAGAACGCGGCACCGCAGTACGGCGAGCAGCCTGCGTATGGAGCGCCGGCAGGAGGCGCGCCGGTCTACGGTGAACCGAGTGGCCCCGCATACGGCAGCCCGGCACAGTTCCCGCCACAGGGTGGTTATGATCAGTACCCGCCGCAGGGGCCGACCGACAAGTACAACACGATGGCAATCGTCGGTCTCATTTTGGCGATTCTGTTCCCGCTCATCGGTCTGATCGTGTCGATCATCGCAATGGTGAACATCAACAAGCACGGCGGCAGCAAGGCGAGCAAGAATCTTTCGCTCGCCGGTACGATTGTGGGCGGCGTGCTCACCGTGGTCTCCATCATCGTGTCGATCATCGTGTTCAACAGTGTTCTGGCGGCGACGAACGAGATCGTCAGCGATTCGAAGTCGCCGAGCGCCACGCATTCGCAGACCCAGAGCACCACGGACCCCGACGAAGACATTGATGAGGACATCGACAACGACATCGACGACATCGGCGACCAGCTCACCGACGGCTCGATCACGCTCGAAGAGGCGCTCAAGAACCCGACCGTGAAGAGCGAGCTCGAAAAGCAGATTCAAGGTCTGCCGGACGGCATGAAGGGCAGCGTCTCCGCCGAGGGCAACACACTGATCCTCACCTTCGACCTGGATTCCTCGCTCGCGGAATACTCCGATTCGCTGGCCGAGAGCCTCAATTCGGTGGGCAAATCCGCGGCCTCGCAGCTCAATGAGGACGGCGGCAACACCTACTCGGTGCGCATTGTGATCACGTCGGAGGGCAAGACGCTCTACGACAAGACCTCCACTAACGACTGATCCGCGGCAGATTTGCTTGCAGATTCGCGCGACAGGGCGGCATCCGGAATTTCGGGTGCCGCTTTTTGTGTGCTCTTTTGCAGCGGCGGCGCACTGCCGAGCGGAATCAAGTGCGGCCTACTTGGTTTGTTTCACTGGGAGGGAGTCTGGTGGAACAGACTAAGTATGGGTGACTTGGTTTGTTCCGCAAAACTGGGGCGGAGAGGACCCGCGAGCGAGCCCTGCACAATGCGCGCGTCGTCACCAACTGGGGCAGAGCGGGCGGATATGGAACAGGAGGGCGGCGAGCAAGGCGGGTTTGGTAATCTGGGGATATTTCAGCAGCAGATGAGCGCAAGGGGCACAATGACCGAACCGGGACGCCCGCAGAGTCCGCAACAGAACACACGGGCGGGTGAATTCCAGCAGGCGTGGCAGGGCGAGTTCCAGCAGCCGCAGTATTGGCAGGAACCGCCGATGAATCAGATGGGCGAACGGAATGCGGTGGAATCCGCACGCAGGTCTTACTCGCGCATAGGGGCGTCGTTCAGCGTGATGATCGTGGTGTGGATGGCGCTCGTGTTCGTGCTCGGGATCGGCATTAGCATGCTGCATCGCGAGGCCGCGCACTGGATGTGGGTGCCGCTGCTCGTCTCCGATTGCTCGCTGTACCTGGTGGCCGTGCCGCTCGCCTACCTCATGCTCAAGAGCGTGCCCGAGGAGCCCACGCGCAAGTTCGGCATGACCTTCGGCGAACTGTTCGAATGGTTCCTCGTGAGCCTGGCCATCGTGTTCGTGGGCGGACTGCTCGGCAACGCGCTCGCTGCGCTGTTCTCGGGCGGCATGGCACAGAACCGTCTCGACAACATCGTCGGCGGAATCCCGGCATGGCTCAATATTCTCGCCGTGGTGGTCGTGGGACCGATCGTGGAGGAGTGGCTGTGCCGCAAGCAGATCATCGCGCGCGTACGTCGCTACGGCGAGCGGTTGGCGATAGTGGTGTCGGCGCTCATCTTCGCACTGTTCCACCTGAATCTCTACCAGTTCTTCTACGCGTTCGGTCTCGGACTCGTGCTCGGGTACATCTATATGCGCACGAGCCAGCTCAAATACACGATCGGCTTGCATATGGCGATCAATTTCCTGGGCAGCGTGGCCGGCCCGTTCTTCAGCGATTGGAGCGACGCCCATTCTGCCGCGCTCGAATCCGGCGAGGCGACCGGATCGGCGCTCATTATGGGCGTGGCCGCCATGCTGTACATTCTGCTGTATTTGGTGGCGGTGGTCGCGGGCGTGGTGCTGCTCATTATGAAATGCCGCAGACTCGAGTTCTACGTCACGCCCGCGCAACTGCCGAAAGGCACTGCCTGCTCGTGCGCGTTCGTCAACGCCGGCATGGGCGTGTTCATCACGCTGACGGTGTTCGGCATGGTGTTGGCGCTTATGAACGTGATGTAGATTTGCCGGTGAGTGCACCGCTTTCGTCAATGCCGACCAATGAGGACGCCGTGAAGTTCAGATTGAGCTTGGAACTGTGCACTGCGCGCGCGATGGCGTCCGACAGCGCGGTGAGCGCGACGCCGTGCTTCGCATAGGCCACGATGTTGCCGCTCACGCCGTCGCTCGTGAAACCGGTGTAACGCACGACCGCCTTGTATTTCGGGTTCATGAGCGAGCGCGCGTGCGTGTTCACCGTGGTCAGCAGATCCTGAGCGAGCTTGGCCGTGTCGACGTCCGGCTTGGCGGTGAACGGGATCGTGACCAGGCATTCGTTCGCCGGGTCGAGCTTCTCCAACGCGGTGGTGTTGAGCACCGAGTTCGGGATCATCATGATGTTGCCGTTGCGCTCGCGCACCACGGTCTGCCGCCAATTGATGTCTTGCACCACGCCGGTGACGCTGTTGATGCTCACCGTGTCGCCTGGCTGGATCACATGCGAGAACATGAGCGTGAACCCGCCGATCGTGTTCGCAATGGAATCCTTCAGACCAAGCGAGATGGCCAGACCGCCTATGCCGAGTGCGGTGAACAGGCTCGCCGGGCTCACGCCGAACACCGGGTGCAGCACGATGGTGAGTGCGATCACCCACACCACCACGCGCGCGATGTTGATGAAGATCGACGCCTGTGGAATCTTGTTGTGTTCGAGTACCTTGCGCAGACCCTGGCTCAGTAGGCGTGTCACCACGAACGCCAGCACCATGACGATGGTGAGCAGAATGATCTTCCCGCTGTTCGCCTTCAACCAGTCAAGCACATGTTCCATGCGTAACAGCGTAGCGTGCGGTGGTCACCGCATGCGGAATCTGCGGACTAGCGCAGGGACTGCACAGGGCGGTGTTGCTCGCTCGAATCGAGTACGGTGCGCAGATTCGCGGCGACGGTGGCGATGTCGGGATTCGTCAGATCGTTGGTCGACAGACGATGCTCGATGCTCGGCCAATCACGCAGCACGCCGACGATGCCGCCGACTGTGAAATCGAGCAGGATGCGCGTGCTCAGGTCGATGTGATCGTAATCCATGTCGAAATTGCCGAGCAACGTCAGGCGAATGAAATCGCGGAGTGCCTCGGTGAGCTCGATCGTGCTATGTGGGCCGGCAAGCAGGGCGAGATGGTCGAACTGCTTGCGCATCTGCGGGTCGTTGAACGCCACGATGCATGTGCGCTGCCATTCCTGCCGCAGATTCTCGGCAGTGGTGGCGTGGTCCATGATCGGTATGCTTTCGATGGCATGCATGATCGTGGCATCGGCAAGCTCAGGCAACCCGGAGAAATGGTAGTAGAACGAGTTACGGTTCACGCCGGCCTCTCGGACGATGTCGGTCACCGTGATCTTCCCATACGGTCGTTCCCGCAGGAGCGCCCAGAACGCATTCTCCAAGCGCTGCTGCGCCGGTAAAACTTTGGGGTCTCGACGCGGCCTTGGCATTAGAACTCCTCACCTATAAGGACATGCACGATATGGTGGTGGAATAATCTACGCGATGCTCATCAACACTGCATATGTATGCACATCATGTGTGTACCTTCAGTCTAGTGTTCATGAGCTTCATATGGCCGGAAAATCAGCTTGTGGCAATGCTCTGGCGCACGTTTGGTCGAAGTCAGTGCGTGAAACGCGTCCCGGCCAGGAGCATAATGGCCTGATTGATGTAATGGCGGTCCTCACTGTCGAGCCCGACATAGGAGGAGAACAGCCCCGGAAGCGCTTTCATACCATCCGTGCGCAGCTGGGTGATGGTGGAGTGACCGCCGGAGGAGAGCACGCGGAACAGCGCCTCCACACCATGCTCGCGTTGGCGTTGCGTCATGCCGTTCAGCCAGGTGTTCAACGCGTCGCGGAAATCGCGCGAGCTCTCGGACAGCGCGGGAACCGTGTCGAAGCGGTCGCCGTCCATAAGCCACGTGTAGCAGGAATGCTGCATGAGGCCGTCGGCGTTCGATTTGACGACGATCATATGTTCGCGCGGGCTCGACTGCAACAGCATGCCGATGATGGAGAACTCCGGGACGAGCTTGGTGATGCGGTCGACGATCGTGCCGTATTCGTAACTGGAGACGACGTCCTGATTGAATCCGGGTGAATCGAAAGCGTAGATGCGTTCGATGCGGTCTTTGATCTGGTCGCGCGCGTTCATGGCTGCGTAGATCGCGATATTGCCGCCCTTGGAGTGGCCGGTGAGCATGATGCGCGCGTTCGGCCAGAGTCTGCCCACCTTTTCGAGATAGTCGGCGGCGCGTTTCTGCGCGGGGATCGGATAGGTGAACGCCATGTTGAAATCCTCGCGCCAGCCGGTGAGCGAATCATCGGTGCCACGGAACGCGACGAGCAGCGTGCCGTCGGGCAGCTGGAACGTCTCGGCGGCGTACTGGGTCTGCTGCGAGATGTCGAAACGCTCCTCGGCAGCGCTCATGCGGGTGACGGCGAACCGCGGATTGCGTTTGATCGAGCGGTAGAAGCGGTGCGGGGTCTCATCGTCATCGGAGAAGCCGGAATGATGCTCCCAATAGGGGTGGATGAGCTCGTATTCGTGCAGTCTTTCCTCCACCTCACGCAGTGTGGGGCCCGGGAATGGCGTGCGCCACAGTGCGGCGAGCGAACGGCCCGGGTGTTTGAAATTGAAGTTGCGCAGCTTGCTGGGGGTGGAACCGAAGCATTCGAGCAGGGAGGAGAGCTGCGGCACCTCCTGCGGAATCTTGTCGTAGCTCAGAATCGCGTAGACCAGCGCGTCGGCAACATGGAACGGGTATTCCGAGAAGTCGCGCGTCTCCTGCACCACGTAGTCGATGATCGTTGCCATATTGCCCTCCGATTGGTCACTTCCATAGTAGGAGATGAATAAGTCCGACCGTATCGTTGCCAGCGCAACCGGGTATGGGAGCCCGACATACGGGGCGTATGAGACAGTGAAGGCATGTGGCTTGCAGCAGTGGAAAAAACGTTTGTATGGTTCCTTCTCTACAGTTTCGTCGGATGGGTGTGGGAGACCGTACTCAACATCGTGATGAAGAAACGGTTCGTGGACCGTGGCATATTGAACGGCCCGATCTGCCCGATCTACGGTTTCGGGGCGGCGCTCGCGATCTTCGTGCTGCACGACGAGCATTCGCTCATCGCCGTGTTCCTGAGCAGCGGCGTGCTCGCCTGCACGTTGGAATACATCACCTCATGGGGCATAGAGAAACTCTTCCACATGCAGCTGTGGGACTATTCGAACAAGCCGTTCAACATCAACGGCCGCGTCTATTTGAACGGCTTCCTGTTCTTCGCCGCGGGCTGCACCGTGGTGAAGGAATGGGTGCAGCCCGCCGTCATGCGCATGCTCGACCGCCTCGACCCGCTCTGGCTCAACATCGTGAGCATCACGCTGTTCGCGATCCTCATGGCCGACGTCGCCGTGACTCTCGCCGGTCTGATCAGCATGAACAGCAAGCTCGGGCGCGCGGAGGAGTATATCAAATCCGTAAAGAAAGAGCAGATTGCCAAAATGGATGTGCATATCACGGCTGCAGACGAGCGCATCGAACAGATCGAGCAGCGTGCGGAAGGCGCCGCAGACCGCGTGAAGGAAACCGTCGCCCGCACGCAGGTCGCCGAGCGTGTGAGCGGTGGCGTGGAGAGTGCGAAGACGCGCGGTGCGGAGCTGTCTGCAAAACTGCACGGCACCTTCAACTGGCAGCAGCGCAGGCTCCTCGACGCCTACCCGGAGATGAAGCCGGAGCGTGGACGGTCGGTGATCGGCGAGATCCGCGCGCAACTCGCGAAATACGGCAGGAAACATAACGCGTGACGTGCGGGCATAGGATGGGTCTGGAAATCTCCAGGCAACGAACGGCATAGCGAAAGGCTCGGCATGATCAACGAGAAGTACAAGGAAATGTTGGGTGAGAAGTCGGTGATCCGCATGATCTCGGAGCGGGCGTCGGCGCGGCGCGCGGAGATCGGCGCCGACGAGGTGTTCGACTTCTCGATTGGCAACCCGAGCGTACCGTGCACGCCGGCGTTCACGAACGCGGTGATCGACCTGTACGAGAACGAGACGCCGCTCGCGCTGCACGGCTATAGCCCGTCGGTGGGCATCAAGTCATTCCGCGGCGCCGTGGCGGACTCGCTCAACCGCCGCTTCGGCATGGATTACACCGAGAACCACATCTTCCCCACATCGGGCGCCACCGGCTCGCTCGCGCACGCATTCCGCGCGGTGACCAAGCCGGGCGACGAAGTGCTCACGTTCGCGCCATTCTTCCCCGAATACATTCCGTACGTGGAGGGTACGGGCGCCACACTCACCGTGGTGCCGCCCGACACCACTGCATTCCAGATTGATTTCGAGGCATTCGAGCGCGCGCTCAATCCGAACGTGGCGGTCGTGCTCATCAACACACCGAACAATCCGTCGGGCGCGGCGTACTCGGCGGCCACGCTGGAGCGTCTGGCCGGCATTCTGCGCGACAAGCAGACCGAATACGGCCACGACATCTTCCTCGTGAGCGACGAACCCTACCGCGAGATCATGTTCGACGGCGCCACGCAGGCATACCCGGCGAAGTTCTACGACAACACGCTCACCTGCTATTCGTTCTCGAAATCACTCTCGCTGCCGGGCGAGCGCATCGGCTACGTGGCGGTGAATCCGCGCGCGACGGACGCGGACGTGCTCGTGCCCATGTTCGCGCAGATCAGCCGCACGATTGGACACAACTGCCCGAGCTCCACGATGCAGCTCGCAGTGGAGCGCGTGATCGATGACACCAGCGACCTCTCCATTTACGAGACGAATATGAATCTGCTGTATGACGCGCTCGTCGACCTTGGATTCGAAGTGGTGCGGCCGAGCGGCACGTTCTACATATTCCCGAAGGCGCTCGAGAAGGATGCGAACGAATTCGCACGTAAAGCGATGGAATACGACCTGTTCATGGTGCCGTCGGATTCCTTCGGCATGCCGGGCTATCTGCGCCTCTCGTACTGCGTGGAAACCGATCACCTGAAGAAGGCGATCGTGCGCCTCAGGCAGTTCGTGACGGAGGTGTACGGGCGCTAAGATTCCGTGGTCTTCCTTGCTGCTGAGGCTGTTTGAATCCTGTTACGGGCTAAGAAACGGCTTACGGGCTAGGATTTTTGGTTACGGGCTAAGACGAGTTCTGTATTCGGCAAAATAGATTGTTGGAAAATGGCGGTTCTGTGTTTTGGAGATTCGTCGGATACTTGCCAGCTGGCAGATTTTGCTTAGCCCGTAACCAAAAATCCTAGCCCGTAAGGGAATTCTTAGCCCGTAAGACTCGTAACACCCCGGAGGGGGTGTTACGAGGACGATAGGGAGTAGGTGATTATTGCTCGGATGGAGCGGCGGGACACTCGGAGGCGAGCACGGCATCCTCGTCGAGCACACCGAAACGCAAGCTCTGGCGCAGTGCACCCAGTCGGTCGTCGTTGCTCAACGCGCCAAGCGCCCACACCGCCTCGTCGGCGGCGAGCGGGAAGCCGGCGTCGACGAGTCTGATCGCCGCCTTGGCGAGCAGCTCGGTCTGTGAGGTCAGCGGCGCCACCGGAATGCCATGCTTGTTGAGCGTGTGCGTCACCGCATCCATATCCGGCAGCGAATCGACGCCCATCTCCTGCATGAGCTCACGCACCTCGACCTCGGCAGCCTCCTCATACTGCGCGTGGAGCCCCATGCCCAACATGAACGCGTAGCAGGCGAGCGCCGCCTCGCGGTTATTGGTCTGCCACAGCGAATAGGCGAGGCGGTAATACATGAAGTTCACGTCGCCCGGCATCACCGCCACCGCAAGACCGCGGGTGAGCACGTCCGCGCCCTTCGCATGGTCGCCGGCGATGTCCACATAGGTGATCGACTCATCGACGAACGGCTGCGCGGTGGTGGGTGCGAGCGCGAGCGCCTGCTGCAGCTGGGCGAGCGAACCGTCGAGATCGCCGGAATCACGGTGAATGCGAGCTAGCGCGATATGTGAGTTGTACAGCGCGTCGGGAGCCTTGACGTAGCGGGTCTGCGGCGTGTGGTCGGGCAGATTCGTGACGAGCAGGCGCATGAGCGGATGCTCGCAATACAGCGGTTTGCGCTCGCCTAGGTCGGGCATCTCGCTTTGCAGTCCCATCAGCGCGGATTCGATCTCCAGCGACGCGGACATGGGCGAATCCTCGTTTTGTTCGGCAATCTGGAAGATCTCGCCGCCCTTGATGCTCGCGCCGTCGTACATCACATCGAGGTCGCGGCCGAAATCGGCGCCCAGCAGCGACTTCAGATCGTCGGGCAACTCGCGGTCGTCGCGCCACAGCGGCACACGATGCGCGAGAATCGACTGCGGGATCGGCAGCGCGGTGATCGGCGTGAGTCCGCGGTCGGGGCCGAAGGAGATGACCTGCGCGGAAGGGCGCAGCATCTGCAGCACGGCGGCCGGGTCGCTGTCGAGCGCGGGATTGTTGAACTGGCCGGCCACGAACGCGGGCACCGTGCCCATCATGAACGGCGTGCGCGTGAACGCGAGCGAGAGCACGGGCGCGCCGGTGACCGAACCGAGCGTGCCGTTCACCGTAAGCGACGTGATGTTCGTGCCCGCGGTGAACGCGGCCTGGGCGATGATGCCGGCGAGCCGCAGCGCATAGGAGGCGGCCTGGGCGGCGCGCTGTTCGCGAATGTCAACCCAGCCGGAGTCGGTGAGCACGCTGGCGGGCATCATAAGCGACGTGGGAACCGTGAAATTGACCACCATCTCGCCGGTGTCGGGATTCGCGTCGCAGCGGTACTCCACGCGGTACGGCATGATGAGGCGCTCGCAGATGTCGACGAACCGCGACATGACGTCCCACATGCCACCGCGCGCGGCAGTGGTGCCACGCACGGTGAGATTCGAATTCCGGGCGTCGGCGCGCGACTGGATGAACGAGGCATGCGTGTCCCACTCATGCAGTTCGTCGAAGCCGGCGCGGTAGTTCTGTGCCTCGGTGAGCGTGGTGACCAGGCCCATGCCGTTGTCATGCTTGGCGGCGATGCGGTTGGCGGCGGCGAGACGATTCAGCGCGCCCTCCACCGAAAGCACGAGGTCACGCTGCAGACCGGTGATCTCGTTGCGGTTGAATCGCATCCAGAACTGGCCTGTGCTGTCGAGCTGCACGACGTCCAGATTGTGCTCGGCGGTGATTTCGCGAATCTGGCCGGCTCCCGCCTCGATGAGCTGGCGCGCGGCGAACCGCTCGAACGGGCTCGCGGTGTTCGAATTCGTGGTGCCGCGCCAGATGATCTCGTCGAGCGCGTCGGCGAGCGGCTTGTTCTGCATATTTTGGAAGATTTCGACGATGCGGCCGGCTCCCATGCCCAGTTGCTCGCCGCGCAGCTTCGGGAAGTGGGCGGCGGCGAGCCAGAATGCGGCGAGCAGCGAATTGAGCGGGTGCTTGGCGGAGCCGGTGTTGGCTGCGTGTGCTGGGGCAGCAAGGGCGGCTGGGTTGGTTGCGGCGGTTGCAGCGGTTGCGTTGGCAGGACCGTACGGGCCGAGATCGACGGAGGAGGCGGTGGCGATGCCGTTGAGCGAGCCGGTGGAATAGCCGCTACCCGAGAAGTCGAGCTGGAGCTCGCCGATGGTGATGGTGCGGTCGAGTCCGTCGTTCGACTGGATGCGCACGGCGCCGAGGTTCTTCTGGTCGGTCCAGGCGTCGAAATGGAGCTCGCCTTCGACGTCGTTGGCGCTGGGGTCGCTGGTGAGCGGCACGGTGGTCGGGTAGACTTTGAGGCTCTTGGAGATCCAGGCGATGATCTGCACCTGTTTGTTGTTCGGCCTGCCGGTGGCGGGATCGTCGGCGAAACGCACGATGTAGCCGAGGCCGCCATTCGGCTGGGAGGCGTCTTTGAGCCGCATGACGATGCCATAGCGCGAATTCGTGGGGTCACCCGGGATGGGCGCGAGCCTGGAGACCTTCGCCAGGAAGGGGAGCTGGTAGGTTTGCGCTGGCTGGTTCGCGGGAGCGGATTGCCCTTGGCCACCGACGGAGACTGGGATGACCGGCGAGAATGGGTCGGTTCCAAGGCCGGCGGCGCTCTGTGTGCTCTGTGCACTTTGCACGCTTTCGGGATTCTGGTACGGGTTGCCCAATGGTTCTTGCATGTTCCTCGTGTCCTCCGGCATCAGCGTCGGCATCGCGTGATGTGTTGCGTGTGCGGATTCGGTTTCCGTTGTCTGTGCGATATATCGCGTGATCTGGTGGAATCGTAGCATGTTCGGCACGGCGCATGCCGGATTGTTCCATATCCGTGAGCGTGCGCATTTGTGCGCACATGCCGCCGTCGGTGTGCTGAGTAATTGTGGAGACAATCTGCGTAATTTGGGACAGTTGGACGGTCATTTTTGTCTCTTTTTACGCAGATACGCAGAGTGGCGGCGCGCATATTCGAGTCTGCGTAATTCGGGACATTTGCGGGCCTATTCTGTCCCTTTTTACGCAGAAGAAGAAGCAGAAGGAGAGGCTGCGGGGTGGGAAATCTGTAAATGTGGGCACGGAGATGTATGCCGCGGGGCGAGTGGTGCGTATACTGCGTGACAGGAGACAACGCAAAGCAGGAGTAGGGGATATGGCAGCGCAGGAGAGTGCGATCGATTTCATTGCAGCGACGCATCTGTGGTCGCAGCACGCATAGTTCGTAGGCAGGGCGGAGGGCGCGCCGAATCCGTTCCGCACAATCTACGGCGTCGAAGCGCAGCCGGGCGGCGTGTGGGATGTGATGACGCGGTTCCACACAATCTGCGAACGGTTGCAATTGCCGTTCCATGTAAGCACGAGCGTCGAGGTGAACCCGGCGATCGGCGACATGGCGGTGGCATTCGGCACGCCCGAACCGACGCAGTTCCCCACCGCGGTGCCGGATTCGCACGGTCGCGCGCGCGACTGCACCGGCAAGCGGCGTAGTGGGCGGCGGCATATGCGTTGCGCTTGGCGGCGTTGCTCGCGAACATCGGATTCGCGGTGGACACGGGAATCATTGGCGTCACGGTGATCGCGCGCGCCGGCGAACCGGACGGCCAGACGCTGTTCTCGCTCGGGTTCAACCGCGTCGACTTCCATTTCGCCACGGCCAATCTGTTCACGGACGGCACGATCGACGACGCCAAGTTCGACGCCGACCCCGCGCAGCTGCTCGCCGCGTTCGACGTGGACAGCGCGCGCGTGGAGTTCGACGCCGACGGAGGATCCCGAGCTGGCGGAGTCGCTGCGTGAACTGCGCACGCCACTCGGCGAGGACGCGCGCGAGTTGCCGGACTCGCTGAAAAGCCTGTTGCGCGCCGACCGCGTGTGCGATCTGGACATTGCGGATTCCGCGAGCCTCACCATTCGCGACATTCACCAGATTGCCCAGGAGAACGCGGATTCGCCGGTCACTGCCGTGGTCGAGCTCGGCGGGGCGCTCACGACGCTCACACAGGAGCTTTCGGTGAGCACGTCCATTCGCCAGCCATTGTACTGCGAGCGGGAGGCGTTGCGATTGCTGGTCTCCGAGGCGGCGGGCGACGCGGCGACGCGGTACCGCACGGTGCCGGGTGCAATCGCCGCAGTGCGCTCCGAGCTCGCGCGCTTCGACATGAAGCTCGGGCAACTGGATGACGCACTGCGCGAACTGCAGGAATTGCAGCGCATCTCGCCCACCAGCGTGCAGGGCGGCATTGCGGAGGCGATGGCCTACTCGATGGCCGGCGACACGGCTCGCGCGGTGGAATCCATTCGGCAGGCCCTCATGTTTGCGGTGGTGCCCGACGAAGTGGCCTTCCTGTACTGCTTGCTCGGGCAGATGTTCGCGATGGCGGGTGAGATCGAGACGGCGATCGACTGCTATTATGTGGCCTCCACCGTGGGTGTGCAGACCGAATACACCAGCGTCGCCCGCCAGGCGATGGAGGAGTTGCTGGCGCAGATTGGCGCGGCGCGCGACGGTCAGGATGGACAGGGCGAGGGCAGTTTCACCGCAACCGTGGACGCGCAGCCCACCGCGCCGTCGCGCGAGCACGCGCTCGGCTCGTTGGAGGCGGCCGGCATTCCGATCGCCCCACGCAGTCGGTGATCCAGACGCTCACGCAGGCCGCGATGATGCTCACCGATGCCGGCGTTCCGCTGGCCGCCTACGACGGCGTGGAGATTCTCGCCGAGTATTCCGCCGAACCGACGTTGCTGTGGATGTGCCGCACGCTGCAGGAAGGCGCCGGCTGCGCGCTGACCGGCGTCAGTCGGCGTGCTCGGCATCTTTGAGCGCCTTCGTGACCAAGGCGACCGCCTCGTCGTAGGTGGGGCACTGCGGCACGCCGTTGATGCCCTTCGTGATTGCGAGCGACGCGGCCGCGTTCGCAATCTGCACGGCGCTTTCCAGATTCCACCCATTCGCCAGCAGCGCGCACAACGCACCAGTGTGCGTGGGGCCGGCCGAGCGAATATGCGTGGCCTTCGTCTCGAATCCGTCGATATGCTGCACCGGCTCGCCATGCCTGCGCACCCACGCGCCGCGCGAACCGGCACGCAGCACGACGGGCGCGCGCAAGACATCGGCAAGTCCGTCGCACAGCGCGCTCATCGAATCGTCGAAGCCGCCGTCGACGCGCATGGTGGCCGTCTCATCCACCTCGATGCCGAGCCGGTCTGCAATCGCGCGCCCCTGCTGCCGATTGAGCACCCAGATCGGGTGCAGCAGCACGATGTCTTCAAGCAGACGCTCGTTCACCGTGGACATCATGCTCGTGGGCGTGAGCACAATGCGGAAGTCGCGCACATCCGGCGCGCATTCAGGCCGTGAGATGAACGATTCCACCGCCACCGCGCCCGTGTTCATCAACGATGCGCCGCTGATGTGCACGACGTCGCCGGACTTGGGGTTCACGTCGTCGAACGTGTGTGCGTCAGTGCGCACCTCCGCGCCGGGAGCCGAGATGAACGAGCGTTCCTGACCGTCGTTGATCACAAGCCGCAGGCCGTTGTCGAGCCCCTTGTTCGTGATGCCGGTATGCCTCACATTCACGCGTTTCAATGCGCGACGGATCATGTCGGACCACGGGCCGGTTCCGAGAATACTCGCGAGCTCGGTCTGCGCGCCCATGCGGCTCGCCGCCTCGAGCACCGCGAAACTGCCATTCACCGATCTGGCGATGCTTTCCGCGTTCATGAACGAACCCGGTACCGGGAACTCGGGAACCTTGATCATGGAATCCACCCACACCTGACCGAGTGAGATCACGGTGGGTTCGTGGTCACGCTTCGCCTGGATCGAATGAAGAATATCGCTCAGCATAACGCCCCTTTTCCTGTGTGTTCTGCCGCTTCGCAGATTCTCTCATCGTTATGCGCCGATTCTACCCGACAATCTGAAAACTTGCTGAAAATACCGCAGATCACCGTGAAATGCACGGTCTGTGCGTAGTGAGGTGCACAAAGAGAACCATGTGCTTGCATTGTCGGCACGGTTCATGTAGTATTGTGAAGTTGCGTGTTCGACTGTGCTTCGTGTATGCGGAACATACGGGCATGCAGACTTGCAAGTCAATAGTAATATAGGGAGTCCATTATGGCAGCTCGTTGTGCAGTGTGCGGCAAGGGACCGCAGACCGGTTATACCGTTTCGCACTCGCATATTCGCAATAAGCGCCGCTTCCTCCCGAACCTCCAGCCGGTGCATACCACCGTTGACGGCCAGAATGTGCGCCTGCGTGTGTGCACGAAATGCCTCAAGGCTGGCAAGGTTCAGCGAGTGAAGGCTGCGTGAGCGTAAGCGATACAGTGACAAGACCCCGGTGAGTTCGCCTCCCGGGGCCTTTTCGTATGCGTGCGCTCCTTTCTCTGCGTAAAAAGGGACAGGCAGGGGCGCTTGGATGTCTCTTTTTACGCAGGGAAGGGGCGCGGGTTTCGCAATCTGCGGGCGTGGGATAGACTATGACAACAAGGAGGCGGCAATGGCACAGCAGGACGGTACGCGCGACGTGACGCTCGAGACGCCGCTGCACGCCCTGCTCGCCAACAAACGCCGCGTGAGCGCGCTGAAGAAGCTCGGCGTGCTCGCCGTGCGCGATGCGCTCACATATTACCCGTTCCGCGTCACCGATCCCGTCCCGGTGCGCGCGCTTGTGCAGGCCCAGCCCGGTCTCAAGGAGAAGATGGCGTGCGCCGTGCGCGTGCGCAGCGTGCGCGTCAGTCCGATGAACGCGCGCGCCGGCTACCGCGTGGAAGTGCTCGTCGACGACGACGAGTTCGCCGCGACGCTCCATGTGCGCGGCGCGCTGGCCACGCTCGTGTTCTTCTCGCATCGCAAATCGTACGTGGACTGGCTCGCCGGGCGTCTGCGCGTCGACGGCCACGTGGTGATTGCCGGGGATCCGACCATGTATATGGACCGTCTGCAATTCACCCACCCCGAACTGCTCACCGTGGGCGGCGGCGCGAATCTGCGGGCCGACGTGGGCACGGTGGCCGAGGGATTGCAGCGCGTCTGCCGGCCGCGGCCCGTCTACCATGCGAATTCGCGCATCTCGAGCGAGCATATTCACGACACAATCATCTATGTGCTGCGTCTGCTCGCCGGCGAGGACCCGGCGACCGCGATGCACGCCGACGACGAGACCGCGCAGCCGCACATGCGCACGTTGTATGCGGAAAGTGAGCAGATTCGCGAGCACTTGGATGTCGCGATACCGGACATTCTGCCGGGGAATCTGCTGGCCGAGCTGAATCTGATGCACCGTGCGCAGGCATTCTCGCAGATTCACGACCCAGACTCGGTGGGCGCGTTCACGCAGGCGATCACGACGATGCGCTACGAGGAGGCGTTCGTATGCCAGAGCGCGCTGATCCGCGCCCGGCACGACGCGCGCGAGCACAACGCGTACGTGTGCTCCGACGTGCAGTTGCGCGACGAATACATAGACACGCTGCCGTTCGCGCTGACGAAAGGCCAGCGCGAGGTGGTGGACGAGATCAGCCACGACATGTGCCAGGACCACCCGATGCAGCGCCTGCTGCAAGGCGAGGTCGGCTCGGGCAAGACGGTGGTGGCGGTCAGCGCGATGCTGCAGGCGGTCGGGTCGGGGCATCAGGCCGTGCTCGTCGCGCCCACGCAGGTGCTCGCCGAGCAGCACTACCAATCGATCTCGAACGTGTTTAACCGCGCGCCCGTGCTGCTGCTCACCGGCGGCATGAAGCTTGCCGAGCGACGCAAAGTGCTCGGCACGGCGGCAAGCGGGGAGCCGTGCATCGTCGTGGCCACGCACGCCGCGTTCTCGAAGTCGTTCCAGGCGCCGAACCTCGCGCTCGCGGTGATCGACGAGCAGCACCGCTTCGGCGTGGAACAGCGTGAAACACTGCGCTCGAAGTCGGACGTGGACCCGCATCTACTGGTGATGACGGCGACGCCGATCCCGCGCACGGCAGCGATGACCTGGTTCGGCGACCTCGACATCTCCTGGCTCACCGAGTTGCCGGGCGGACGCAAGCCGATTCAGACCGTGGTGATTCCCGAGGTGAACGCGCCGCTCATGGCCGAGATGTTCTGGCATATTCGCCACCGCATAGACGCCGGCGAGCGCGCGTATATTGTGTGCCCGCGCATTGATGAGCAGACCGAGGACGCCGCGGTTGGCGACAATGGCGGTGATTCCGGAGGCACTGCGGGCAGCGCCGGCGATGCGCGCGCCGATTTCGACGACGGCATGCTGCTCAGCGACGAGGACCTCGGCGAGACGAACGCGCGCGCGCCGCTGCATTCAGTGCATGAGATCTCCGAGCGTCTGCAATCGCTGCCGCAGTTCCAAGGCGTGCGGTTCTGCGAGCTGACCGGCCGCGACGACGACGCGACGAAGGAGCGCGTGATGGCCGAATTCGCCAGCGGGCAGACGCCGGTCATGGTGGCGACCACCGTGATCGAGGTGGGTGTGGACGTGCCGCAGGCGAGCTGCATCGTGATCTTCGACGCCGACCGATACGGGCTGTCGCAGTTGCATCAGCTGCGCGGACGAGTGGGGCGCGGCGGCACGCACAGCTGGGCGTTCCTGGTGTCGCAGGCCGAGCCGAACAGCATTGCCGAGCAGCGGCTCGATGTGATTGCGCATTCGCTCGACGGCGCGTTGATTGCGCAGAAGGACCTCGAATTGCGCGGTGCCGGCGATGTGCTCGGCGATACGCAGTCGGGCGGTCGCTCGAGCCTGAAACTGCTGCGCGTGGTCAAGGATGCCGCCATGATCACTGATGCGCGCAATCGGGCCGAGCTGCTGTTGGACGCCGACCCGACCCTCGAGCACCATACGCAGCTCGCCGGCGCGGTGCTCGATTTCTCGCGTGGCAACGAGAAGTTCCTCACCAGCAACTAGTGCAGTTCAGCGCAGTTCGATGCAGTTCGATGCAGTTCGCAGATTCAGCTCGTGCGTAATTGGGGACATCTTTGGTGGCCGATCTGTCCCTTTTTACGCAGATACAGACAGATCAGATATAGCTGTACATACGCAACGGATGCAGATGCTGTGCGTAAAACGGGACATGTGGACGCTGAATTTGTCTCTTTTTACGCGAAGAACATCATGCAGAATGCTTGGAAAAAATAAGACGTACAAGGGGCGTGGGAAGCACGCATGCACGCCTGCGGCGAGAGGGCGGGATAATCTGAAGACATGCGTGTGATTACAGGACGATTCAAGGGCGTGCCGCTCACCACGCCGCGCTCGGAGACGCGGCCGACCACCGACCGCACGAAGGAGGCCATGTTCTCGCGCCTCGACAGCACCGGCATTCTCGCGGGGGCGCGCGTGCTCGATCTGTTCGGCGGAACCGGCGCGCTCGGCATCGAGGCGCTGAGCCGTGGCGCGAACGAATTGACGGTGGTGGAGGCATCTGGCCCCGCTGCCAAGCTCATAGCGCATACGCTGACGGCACTGCGGCGCAATCCCGCATGGGAGGAGGGGATGAGCGCGCACATCGTGCACGCGAAAGCCGAGCGGTACGCGGCGAAGGCGAAGGTGGGCGAGCCGTTCGACATGGTGCTCATCGACCCGCCATATGCGTTCTCCACTGCCGATTGCGAGCGCCTGCTCTGCGATCTCACCGCGCGCGACTTGGTGGCGCGCGACGGCATGATCGTGCTCGAGCGGTCGGTGCGCACCGAGCGACCCGAAGCACCCGCTGGATGGCAGATCACCGACGCGCGCGACTACGGCGAGACCGCCGTGTACACCTACTGCGCGCAGTGAGAGTGCAGTGAGTGCACAGTGAGGGCGCGGGGGAGCGTCAGTCTTCGAGTTTGCGCGGATGCTCGCCGGAGACCTCCCAGCCGAGCGACATGAGCGTCTTGCGGTCCTGCTTGTCGAGCGCGTGGCAGTCGAGCCGCGCAATGAGGTCGGGGCGCAGGCGCGACGTTTTCTCGAGGGCCTCGTCGCGGCGGAATCTGTTCACTTTGCCGTGATCGCCGGAGATGAGCACCGGCGGCACGTCGATTCCCCGCCAGCTCGCCGGTTTCGTGTACTGGTTGTGCTCGAGCAGCGCGTTCTCGCCGGTGTACGATTCCTCGACGATCGAGTCGGCGTTTCCCATGAAACCGGGCAGCAGGCGCGTGATCGCCTCGAGCATCACCGAGACGGCGACCTCGCCGCCGTTGAGCACATAGTCGCCGATCGAATATTCGCGCACGTCGACGCCTCGTTCGCGATAATACTGCGGAATGCGCGCGTCGTAGCCCTCGTAGCGGCCGCAGCCGAAGACGAGGTGTTCGGCGTGCGACAGCGCGGTCGCATCCTGCTGCGTGAACAGCGGGGCGGATGGGTTCGGGAAGATCAGCACGGGGGAGTCGGCGGCCGGGGCGGCGTTCGCGTTCGCGGGAGCGTCGGCCGGGATGCCGAGCAGCTCGTCGAGGCATTCCGCCCACACCTCGGGTTTCATCACCATGCCCGCGCCGCCGCCCACCGGGGTGTCGTCGACGGACTGGTGCACATCGTGCGTCCACTGCCGCAGATTATGCGAGCGCACGGTGAGCAGACCCCTCTCCTGCGCTTTGCCGAGCAGACTGAGATTGAGCACGTCGAAATACTCGGGGAAGACGGAAACGATGTCGATGTCCAAACGAACTCCTTGAAATGTTGGGGGGGGGGGCTTAGGTGCCTTGAACTCTTACGGGATGTCGTTATCTCTTGCGGAATGTTAAGCATCTGGCAGAGATTTGCTCGACGATCTGAAAGCCGAATACAGGATTGGCTGTTTTTCCAGTGCTTCAGTGTGCTGATAGTCTGTGGATACCCTATGCCTGACATCCCGTAAGAATTTATGACATCCCGTAAGGGTTTTTTGGCCGCCCGGAAGAGATTCGTCACTCGGAGGCGGCCGAGGCGGGGCTGGCCGAGGCGGAGGTGACGGTGTCGGCGGTACCGATGCCGGGGATCAAGCCTCCTGGCGGATCCACGGTGAGGTAGCCCTCCTCGAGATTGACCTCGGGAACCAGCGCCTCCACGAAGGGCAGCAGGAAGGTCTCGCGGTTCGGCATGCGAATCTTGAGCAGCCATTGGGCGCCCTCGATCACGTCAACCACCTTGCCGAGATCGGTGAACTCGAATTCGGCGCCTGCCGGGGCGTCGTCGGCATTCGCTGCGGCCACCTCGGATTCCAGATACACTTCCAGGCCGAGCAGATCCTTCGGGTAGAACTCGTCGTCATCGAGCTCCTGCGGCTCGCCGTACAGCACGGTGTTGCGCAGCGCCTCGGCGGCATTGCGATCATCCACGCCTTCGAAGCGCACATACCAACGGTTCTTGAATGTGCGCGCGGCGGCCACGGTGTAGGGGCGTAGTGCGTCCGCAGCGGATTCGCGCGCGTAGAGCACCTCGCCGGGTGCGAAACGGGCATGCGGGTCGTCCGTATACAGTTCCACGGAGACCTCGCCCTTGAGTCCCTGAGCCTTGCCAATACGACAGACCCGCAACAACTCTTGGGGCTGTTGCGGGTCTGGCACGCTGTTCGTGTGCATGTTCACTTGCGTACGTCCATGATGTCCACGCGAACCTTGTGATCGGAGATCGCCTGGATCACTGTGCGAACCGCGTTCGCAGTGCGTCCGTTACGACCGATCACACGCCCGATGTCCTCCGGATTCACGCGCACGCGAATCAGTTCACCGCGGGCGTTCTCATGGGACTTGACTGAAACGTCGTCGGGAAAATCGACGACGTTCTTGATCAGATGTTCCACGGCTTGAGCAAGCATGGTCTCACACGCTTTCCGGTGCGGATTCTTCGACGTCGGCGAGCTCGACCTTCTCGTCATCGTGCTGGACCTCGGCCGGGGTCTCGGCTTCGGCTGCCTTGGCGGCGGCTTCGGCCTTGGCGGCCTTGAGCTTCTGTGCCTTGTTCTCAGCCTCTTCGACGAGCACGGCGGCTTCCGGCTTGGCGGCGGCGGTCTTCAGCGTGCCCTCGGCACCCTTGAGGCCCTTGAACTTCTGCCAATCGCCGGTGATCTTGAGCAGGTTGAGCACCTGGTCGGTCGGCTGTGCGCCGACGCCGAGCCAGTACTGTGCGCGATCGCTCTTGATCTCGATGGTGGAAGGCTGCGTGTTCGGATTGTACAGGCCGATCTCCTCGATGGCGCGGCCGTCGCGCTTCGTGCGCGAATCCATGACCACGATGCGGTACACCGCATAGAACTTCTTGCCCATACGCTTCAAACGAATCTTGGTTGCCAAAGTGGCTCTCCTTGTTAACTAGGGTGCGTGTTTCGCCGGTCGTGTGGGGACAGGACCCGCTCGCACACGTGTTCCTTGCACATGGGGCATGAGAGGGCTCCCCGTGCACAAATAACTTCACTAGTATAGCGTGTGGGGGTAGATAATCTGCACATGAGCGTAACCCGCGGAAATACCGAGCTCCCCATACCATGTTCTCATAACAGCGGTGGAGGCAAAGGAGACGGCCGTGTTCATTCCGCGGTATTTCGAGGATCTTGATACGTTGCATGTGGGGTGCGAGCCGAATCGCGCGTATTTCGTGCCGGCGTCGGCACCCACCGATACGCGGTTCGCCGCGCGCGAGCAATCCGATCGCTTCCGTCTGCTCAACGGCGAGTGGGATTTCAAATACTATGCAAGCGTCTACGATCTGGACTCGGAGGTGGACGCAAGCGCTCAAGCTCACGAGCCGGTGTTTACCGAACCGATGTTCGACGCGGATTCGTATGACCAGATTGCTGTGCCGAGCGTGTGGCAGACGCACGGCTACGACCATAACCAGTACACGAACACGCGCTACCCGTTCCCGCTCGACCCGCCGTTCGTGCCGCACGACAACCCGTGCGCGGTGTACCGCACGACCTTCGACTATGCCGTGGATTCCGCCGCGCCTCGCGCCTTCCTGAATTTCGAGGGTGTGGACAGCTGCTTCTATGTGTGGCTCAACGGCGACTTCGTGGGCTATTCGCAGGTCTCGCATTCGACGAGCGAGTTCGAGGTGACCCAAGCGCTTGACGACGGCGAGAACACGCTCGTCGTGCTCGTGCTCAAATGGTGCGACGGCAGTTACCTGGAGGACCAGGACAAGTTCCGCATGAGCGGCATCTTCCGCGATGTGTACCTGCTCATGCGCCCCGAACATGCGATTCGTGATTTCTATGTGCGCAGCACCATCCGGTTTGCAGATTCCGCCACGCAGGCGGCGGACGGGCTTCCCGGCGGCGACACGCACGCCGTGGCCGCGGATGTGACCGTGGACTTCGACTTCCTCGACGGCGTGCCGGTGGACGGCATCGACGTCGTGATCGGCGACGCGGCGGGCAATGTGGTTGCGCAGGGCGTGACGGAAGCGGTTCAGTCTGAAGCGGGCACGGTGGGGGAGTCTGCACACCGAACGCAAGCGGTTGAGAACGGCAGCGCATTCCCGTCGAAGGCGCGCGTGAAACTCACCGTGGAACAACCGGTGCTGTGGAATCCGGAGGTGCCGACCTGCTACACGCTGATGGTTCTGAGCGACGGCGAAAGCATCACGCAACCGCTTGCGCTGCGCGACATCGCCGTCGTGGCACCGGACGGGCGGCACCAGACCGTGCTGCTCAACCGCAGACCGATTGTGATCCACGGCATGAACCGGCACGACAGCGACCCGGTGACCGGCTATACGATCTCGCCGGAGCAGTTCCGAACCGATCTGCTGCTCATGAAGAGCCACAACGTGAACGGCGTGCGCACCAGCCACTACCCGAACGCGCCGCATTACTACGATCTGTTCGACAAGCTCGGGTTTCTCGTGATCGACGAGGCCGACATCGAGGCGCATGGCGTGGCCGACGCCGTGTTGCCGAAGCCTGGCGCGGAATCTGCGAATATGGAGGAATGGCAGCGCGTGCAACTCATGTGGAACGGCCTCATCGCGAACAATCCGCGGTTCGCGCCGGCCATTCTCGACCGCATCCAGCGCCTCGTGGAGCGCGACAAGAATCGCGGGTGCGTGATCTTCTGGTCGATGGGCAACGAGTCCGCCTACGGCATCGGGTTCGAAAAAGCGCTTGAGTGGGTGAAAACACTGGATTCGCAACGGCTCACCCATTATGAGAGCGCGCGGTATGTGGAAGAAGACGGAACGCTTCAGCACGACTACAGCAACATAGACGTGCACAGCCGCATGTACCCGAGCATCGCCGAGATCGACGCGTATTTCAGCGAATCCGGGCCGAACGGGGACGGTGCGAACGGTGAGGACGGCACCACGGAAAACGGGCAGGTGAAGCCCTACATCATGTGCGAGTACTGCCATGCCATGGGCAACGGGCCGGGCGATCTCGAGGACTACTTCCAGTGCATCGAGCGGCATGAGGGCCTGCTCGGCGGGTGCATATGGGAATGGTGCGACCACGCGATCTACGCCGGCAGGAACGCGCACGGGCGGCAGGAATACCTGTACGGCGGCGACTTCGGCGAATGGCCGAACGACGGCAATTTCTGCGTGGATGGCATGGTCTCGCCAGGCCGCACGCCGCACAGCGGCCTCGACGAGTTCAAGAACGTGTTCCGGCCGGCGCGCGTGGTAAGCGTGGATGCCGAGCGCGGCGTGGTGAATCTGCGGAACCATTACGACTTCCGTGAGCTCGATGAAGCGGTTATCGTGATGTGGGAAGTGTATGTGGACGGCGTGATGCAGACGTATAGCCTCGTCGAGCCGGGCACGTTCTCGATTGAGCCGCATGCGGTGGGCGAAGTGCGCTTAAGCGGTTGGGAGAGCGTGTGGCCGGTCGCGCAGTCCGGGCGTGTCACCCTCGTGCTGCGGTACCTGGCGCGCGAGGCGCAGTGGGGGCAGGAGCAGCTGTTCGAACTCGGCTTCGACGAGGTGGAGGTGCCGAATCCGACCGGAGACAACAGTTCGCAGTGGGTGCGTCACCAGGTGGAAGACATGCTCGCCGGCGACGAGATCGGCGAGTCGGTGAGGTTGGAGGAATCCGATGCGCGCATTGTGATCAACGGCGCGAACTGGCGGTACGTGTTCGACAAGCGCACCGGCCTGTTCAGCGAGCTCGTGTACGCGAACCGTACGATTCTCGCGACGCCGATGACCCTCGACATCTGGCGTGCGCCCACCGACAACGACCGCAACGTGCGGCATGAGTGGGAGCGCTGCGGGTACGATCGCGCGTATGCGCGCGCGTACGACGTGCAGACGCGCACCGTGGTCTCCAGCGGAATCGGCGAAGCGGCACTCGGCATGGACGGCGGCGCATACGGCGAAGAGACGGCCGTGGAGGACGCCGAAGGGCCGATGGCGGTGAACGCGGTGGAAATCAAGTGCTCGATGGGAGCGGTCGCGCCCACGGTGCAGCCGATCGCCCGCATGGACACCACGTGGACGGTGCATGCAGACGGTTCCGTAGCGCTTCACATGAATGTGCGCAAGGATCCGGCGTTCCCGTTCCTGCCGAGATTCGGCATTCACATGCAATTGCTAAAATCCATGAGCAGCGTCACCTATTGCGGCCTTGGGCCGAACGAAAGCTATGTGGACAAGCGGCGCGCCAGCTGGCACGGCGTCTTCAGTGCTTCAGTGAGCCAGATGGGCGAACGCGAGATCAAACCACAGGAGAACGGCAACCACCACGATTGCAGCTGGGCGAGAGTGCAGGGCGACGGTGTGGTGTTGATGATTGTGCAAGGCGACGGCACACAGCCCGAGAGTCTCGCGGAGCCGTTGCGCGGGTTCGATTTCCAAGCGTTGGAATACACGGCGGCCGAGATGGCGCGCGCACGGCACGACTTCGAGCTGCAGCCGAGCGGATTCACCGAAGTGAGCGTGGACTACATGCAGTCCGGCATCGGTTCGAACAGCTGCGGGCCAGAGCTGCTGCCGCAATACCGCCTCGATGCGCCGGAATTCGACTTCGCCGTGACGCTGCGCCCTCAGCTCGCTTGAGTCCTGTGTGCCGCAAGCGTCCGTTGTGCCGAGCGCGGTGGTTGCGTCAGGGTGCTGGTGGTTGCGCGAGAAGCTGTAATCGTGAATCGTTAATCCTCTGCGTAAAAGGAGACGCATGCATGCCGCCATCTGTCTCTTTTCACGCAGACAGGGGCAGACGCTGAACGTGTGGGCGATTATTCGGCGGTTTCTTGACGCGACTTCGCGGGGAGCGGCGGCAGCGAACTCGGCCAGGACTCGCGGGCGGCGGCATTCGCCTGCGTGCGCGTGTCTCGAATGGTGAGCGTGGCGGTGAGACCAAGGTGGTCGGTGCCATCTATGAACACGGCGCGCACGTTGGAGGCGGCCATGAAATCGGTGAACAGAATGTGGTCGATCACAATGCGCGGCCATTTGAGCCAGCTCGGGTAGGTCGGGTGTTCGCCGCGCGCCTCGACCAGCGCGGCGTCGTGGAAACCGCTTGCGAGCAGCTTGCGGAAGCTCGGGTGCACGATGCTCGAGTTGAGATCGCCCATGAGCACGGCAATTTCGCGATTGTTGCACGAGTCGTCTGCGTTCTGGTCCCGGCCATTGTTCGCAGATTTCGCCAGCGCGCCAAGCCCGATGATGCCGGCGGACCAATCCTTGCAGCTGCGTTGCGGCGATTTCGGGTGGGCGCTCGCGAACGTGATGTTGAACGTCGACGTGACCGGCAGCGTGACCGTGGGGACGTCGGCGGCGGGAATCGGCACGCCGGTGGGCGTCTGCTCGGCCGGTTCCACGCGCAGCCACAGTCCGTTGAAGCCGCCGTTGTCGGAGCTGCTCGGGTCGCCGAATTGGTGGAACGGCAGCAGATCGTCGAGCCCGGCATCGTGCAGCTCGGTGACGAGGTCGTGGTTCATTTCCTGCAGGGCGAGCACGGCGATGTCGTTCGTGCGCACCGTGTTCACGATTTCATGGGCATTGGCTTTGCCGTATCTGCAGTTCAGGGTGAACACGTTGAAATGGCCGTTTGCAAGATTTTCAACGGCAGCCGAGTTGGATGAAACGGTTGAGTTTTCGAATTCCCTCTTTTCGGCGAGCTTGCGGGCGATGAGTTCGCCGGTGTTGGGGGTCTTCAGGTCATTCATGTAATACGCGGTTTTGCGTAGGAGTGAAGCGATCAAGCCAACGATTGCACACACCATGAGCGGCCATTCTCGCAGACAGCCTGCCCAGATGCCGATGGCGGTGAAGCCGATCCACGCGAACGGCGAGAGCGCGATGAGGTAGGGGAGCGGCGCATGGCCGTCCCAGCCGGCGGGCAACTCGCTCAGCGAGATCCATACCAGCAGCAGTACCAGAATCACCCACAGTGCAATGATCATGCGTTCTCCTCGTCGCTCGGGCATGCCGGGCCGACGCCCCGCAGCTGAGCATATTGTACGCGAGATGTCTCAAAGGTGCGCTCAGAGGAGAGTGAAGTGCGTAGAGGATTCGTGGTTTTAAGGCTTCCTTAAGTCTTAAGGACTATCCAACCGCTTACGGGCTAGCATGGCCCTCACGGGCTAGCATGGCCCTTACGGGCTAGGCTTATTCCTTACGGGCTAGCCCCGCTGAACTGTGTGCGTGAGGAAATGTTCGCAACCCGGCCTTGTGTGTTCTTCTCGTGTTGCAATATGTCGGTATTCGATGTATGTTACGCAACTTTTCTTACATGCCACAGAAGAGACGCTAGCCCGTAAGGGGCATGCTAGCCCGTAAGCAGTGGGTTAGCCCGTAAGGGGCATGCTAGCCCGTAACAGGTGGGATACCGGTGGGGTTGCGCTGGGCCTGTGAGTGTTGAGGGTGCGGGGTCGGGGCAGGTCAGTCGAAGACGAAATCGACGTTCACGAGGTGCAGCTTCGGCTCGAGCGCGCGCTCCATCTGCTTGCGTGCCTCGACGAGATCCTCGACCCGCACGACATCGCCGGTGCCGTTGACAATGATGTCGATGTCGAAATTCATGCCCGTCTTGAATACGTGGATCGTCTGCACCCGCACGCCGGCCGGCAGATGCGCGGACACTTCGCGGGAGACGAGTTCGGAGACATCGTCGTCGTCGTGCGTGCCGCCGACGAGCTCCACGAACGCATCGCGCAGCACGGTCACCGGTTCCTTGATCGTGAGCGCGACGATGATCGTCGTGATGAAGAAATCTCCGGTGTAATGCAGGAAGTCGAGCGGCGTGCCGTTGGGCAGGAAATACAGCAGCACGGCGACGATGCCGATGCCGAGCGAGATCATGCCGTCGATCCACGTGCCGTTCGCCTCCGCCTTGAGCATGAGGCTCGCGTTGCCGAGCGTGCGGTTGCGCGCGCGGTAATACGCGACGAGCGCGATGCAGACGGCGACGGCGAGAATCTGGTAGATGATCACCGGGCCGAATTCGAGACGCTCGCCCTCGCCGTGCACGAAGTAGGCGATGGCAATCTGCGCGACGTCGAGGAACGAGAACAGCAGCAGGCAGATTGTGAAAATCGATTTGCAGATTGCATAGATCGGCTCGAGCGCGAACATGCCGTTCGGGAAGCGGTCGCTCACGCGCACCGTCTTCTTCGACAGGTATGCCGCGACGCCGCCCGAGATCACCGAGATCACCGTGAACGAGGCGTCGAGGAACATGGACTTGAGTCCGGTGAGGAAGAACACGAAGAAGCCCGCGAGCACCATGACGATATTGACGACGATGCCCACTTTGAGCGCCTGCTGTTCGATCTTCTTCTGGTGCATGCTGTCTCCTGTCTTGCGAATTCCCGGATTCCAGCTTATCGAATTTGCGCAGTGGTGCGGCAAGTGTGCACGCAAGCTCCACGATTTCCCCTCTGCAAGCTAGAATTGTGGGCATTATGGCAGCATTTAGTTCGTTAACAGATCGTCTCTCGAATGCATTCAAGCATCTCAAGAGCAAAGGCAAGCTTTCCGACGCGGATATCGACGGCACGATCCGCGAAATCCGCCGCGCGCTGCTCGATGCCGACGTCTCGCTCGACGTGGTGCGTTCGTTCACCGCGAGCGTACGCGACCGCGCACTGAGCACCGAGGTTTCCGAAGCGCTGAATCCGGCGCAGCAGGTGGTGAAGATCGTCAACGACGAGCTCACCGACATTCTCGGGCAGGGAGTAGACCGCCCGCTCAACTTTGCGAAGAATCCGCCGACGATCATCATGCTCGCCGGTCTGCAGGGCGCCGGCAAGACCACGCTCGCGGGCAAGCTCGGCTACTGGCTCAAGGATTCCGGCCACACGCCGCTGCTCGTGGCGGCAGATTTGCAGCGCCCGAACGCGGTGACGCAGCTCGAGGTGGTGGGCGAGCGCGCCGGCGTGCCCGTGTATGCGCCGGAGAAGGGCGTGCAGTCCGCGGGCGGCGATGCGGTGTCGGCCCCCGGCGAGACCACCGGCGACCCGGTGAAGGTGGCGCGCGACTCGATTGAATACGCGCGGCAGAAAATGTACGACACGGTGATCATCGATACCGCGGGCCGTCTGGGCGTCGATGAGACTCTCATGCAGCAGGCGCGCGATATTCGCGACGCCGTGCAGCCGAACGAAGTGCTGTTCGTGATCGACGCGATGACCGGTCAGGACGCGGTGCGCATTGCGCAGGCCTTCGACGAGGGCGTGAACTTCACCGGCGTCGTGCTGTCGAAACTCGACGGCGACACCCGCGGCGGCGCGGCGCTCTCGGTTGCCTCGGTGACCGGCAAGCCGATCCTGTTCGCGTCGAACGGCGAGGGTCTCAAGGACTTCGAGGTGTTCCACCCGGATCGCATGGCCTCGCGAATCCTCGACATGGGCGACATTCTCACGCTCATCGAGCAGGCACAGCGCGAGTTCGACGAGGAGGAGACCCGCAAGGCCGCCGCGAAGATGGCGGAAGGCGAGTTCGGGCTCGACGACTTCCTCGCCCAGCTGCAGCAGGTGCGCAAGCTCGGTTCGATGAAGTCGTTGCTCGGCATGATCCCCGGCATGGCACAGCATCGCAAGGAACTGGAGATGTTCGACGAGCGCGAGGTGGACCGTACCGAGGCGATCATCCGCTCGATGACGCCCGAGGAACGCCGTAACCCGAAGATTATCGACGGGTCGCGCCGCGCACGCATCGCCTACGGTTCCGGCGTCTCGGTCTCGGCCGTGAACGCGTTGCTGCAGCGGTTCGAGCAGGCGTCGAAGATGATGAAGCGCATGACCAACCGCGCCGGCATGGGCGGCGGCATGGCGGGCGGATTCGGAGGATTCGGCGGTCCCGGCGGCTCGAAGAAAGGCAAGAAAGGCAAGAAAGGCAAGAAGGGCGGCAAGTCCGGCAACCCGATGAAGCGCGAGGCCGAGGAGAAGGCATTGCGCGCCAAGCTCGCCGGCAAGTCGAACTCGGGCGGCTCGGCGTTCGCGAAGAAACCGCAGGCCGACGAACTGCCGGCCGGTTTGCAGGACATGCTCGGCGGCGCGGACGTTCCACCGAACCTGGGCGGCGGACTCTCCGGTCTGCTCGGGTGAGCTCGGGCGGTTGGCGCGGCTGGGCGTGGCTGGGCACCGGGTTTTTCTCTGCGTAATTGGGACAGATAGCGGGTCTATCTGTCCCTTTTTACGTCCCTTCTTGAGTTCATCGTGGCGCATTTGAATTGAGGTATCGCATAAGGCAACCATTGGCGGCTTTGCTGGTTGGGGTGAGGTTGGGATTGCAATGGCGACACGTGTAACTTCCATATGGTGGTTGAACTGGTCTGGTTTTTGTTCCGCCTTTATAGTGAGGCGGCTTGTGTCGCCTGGTTCGTATAGTACTCGGTTTCGACCTGCTCGGGTGTCCTGTAGTCCAGGCTGGCGTGGAGGCGTTTCGAGTTCCACCATGAGACCCATTGGAACGTCGCCAGCTCCAGGTCGCCCACGTCCCGGAACGGCTTGCGCCGCCAGACCAGCTCGGTCTTGTACGCGCCGTTGACGGACTCGGCCATGGCGTTGTCGTAGGAGTCGCCGACCGTGCCGGTCGAGGGCAGCATCCCGTACTCGCGCACGCGCGTGGTGTACACCGTGCTGATGTACTGGGAGCCGTGGTCGGAGTGGTGGATGAGCCCCCGGGTGCCGCCGTGCCCCGCGGCCCAGGAGATCGCCTGCTCCAGCGCCTGCAGGGGCAGCTCCTCGGTGTTCATGCTGGTGGCGCACGCCCATCCCACGATGCGGCGGGCGAATACGTCGGTGACGAACGCAGCGTAGCCGAACCGCCCGTCCGTCATGCGCACGTAGGTGATGTCGGCCACGTGCAGCCGGTTCGGCGCCATGGCCCGGAACCTGCGCTCCACGAGGTCGGGCCTGCCGCCCGCGCCCTTCGCCGGCCTGGTGGTCGCCGGCGTCCTGCCGCGCCTGACGCCTTGTATGCCGAGCTCGCGCATGATGTTCATCACCTGGTCGCGGCCGACCTCGGACGGATCCCACCCCTCGGCGAGCAGCTGGGCATGGACCTTCCTGTATCCGTACACGGCCATGAAGAAATCCGAATGGATCCGGAGGATGTCCCGGGCCAGCGCCTCGTGGCGCGCCTTCATGCGGCTGGGCGGCCTGGTCTTGAACATGCGGTAGCCGCGCGGCGTGAGAAACCCGCAATCCGACGCCGCGCCCAGCACCCTGCAGATCGGCCCGACCCCGAAACGATCCCGATGCGCGTCGATGTACGCGGACATCAGGGCCGTGTCGGGTCGAGCCGCGCCGCGAAAAAAGCCGACGCCGTCGTCAAAATCTCGTTCGCCCGCCGCAGCTCCGCGTTCTCCGCCCGCAGACGCTTGAGCTCGGCCATCGCCTCCTGCGCGGACTGTTCCGACTGTTCCGCGGCCGACGCATCCGACTGGTTCCGCCAACGCCGCAGCGTCTCGGACGAGACGCCCAGATCCCTGGCCACCTCGGCGATCGCCTTCGTCTCCGACGAATACGAGGGACGGGACTCCGTCAACAGCCTGACGGCCTTCGCCTTGAACTCATCCGTGTATCTCGTGCCCTTGGACATGATTCCATCATCTCCCATCGAGTTAGGTGAAATGCGGAACAAAAACCAGGCCATATCAGGTCGTCGTGAGATTGACGCTGCAAGTGTGGCATGCGGATCTGTCTGTAGTAGTCGTCGCGAGATTAGATTTGCAAGTGTGGCACGTCTTCGGGTCTCTTGGGTTGTCTGTTTTGCATTCCGAGTCTCAGTAAGGTTCGTTGAGGCGCGCTCGGTGGTTTAGGTGAGGCTCGGCGTGCAAAGGTGGCGCGTGAATCTGTGCTGCGATGGTCGGTGTGAGGTCGAGTCTGCAAACATGGCATGTTAGATGCCGCTTACTGGCTGGGTTGAGATTCGAGTTGCAAACAGGACACGTTTGCAAACGGCCGAATATGCTAATCCGAGACCGCACTTGCAAACGCGACACGTGCAATGTCAAAAGTAAGACGACGTAGATAGGAATAGACAGAAAGAGGTATCCGCCTCAATCTCCATGTGAAGATGGGCGGGTAGAGAAGAGAGAAATTTAGTATAAATTGGGACATGTTGAACCCATTGTATGTCCCAATTTACACATAAATAAGGGTGATGTTAGCGTAAAAAGAGACAGATGGAAGCGCGCAATGAACCTTTTTACGCAGGGAATGGAGCACGGGAGGGCATAGGGAATGGGTGCGTGGAGATTGGATGTAAATGGGGACAGTTAGAACCGCTATCTGTCCCCATTTACGCAAAGAAGTCCCTTTTGCAAAGGGACTTCATGGACGCAGAGGGACTTGCCGATGGGGGACGTCGTAATCAGTGGGAGAGGGCGAGGGTCCAGGTGGAACCGGTGGGGCCGTCTTCGATTGTGATGCCGGCGGCGGTGAGAGCGTCGCGAATCTGGTCTGCCTTTGCGAAATCCTTGTTTTTGCGGGCTTCGGCGCGGGCGGCGAGCTGCGCGTCGACAAGTTCGCCGAGCGTTTTGAGCGCGCTGGAGTCGCCGCCGGCCTCGTCGCCGCCGTCAATCCACGGACTGGCAAGCGGGTCGAGACCGAGCGTGTCGAGCATCGCGCGCACATTGACGAGCGCGGCACGCAATGCGCTGCGGTCCGCGTCGCCGTCGTCGCCCGCGAGGCGCGCAAGCAACGTGTTGCCTTCGCGAATCTGCGTGAAGATTGCCGCGGTGGCGCGCGACACATTCACGTCGTCGTTCATGGCGGCGACGAAATCCATGGGCAGATCGTCGGCCGAGACGCCGGTGATCTCATCACGCGACGGCTGCTCGCCGAGCGCGTCTGCGGCATGCCCGATGAAGTTCATGATGCGCTCGTATGCGGCGTCGGCTTCGGCGAGCGTCTGGTCGCTCCACTCGAGCATCGAGCGGTACTGCACGGAGCCGAGCGCATAGCGCACCACCCACGCGGAATGCTCGGCGAGCACGACCGGCACCGACAGGCCATTGCCGAGCGACTTGCTCATCTTCTCGCCTTTGGCGGTCACCCATGCCGAATGCATCCAGCGGTTCGCCGTGCAGTAGCCGGCCGCGCGGGTCTGCGCCATCTCGTTCTCGTGATGTGGGAAACGCAGATCGAGACCGCCGCCGTGAATATCGAACATGCCATCGAGATAGCGGTAGCTCATCGCCGAGCATTCGATATGCCAGCCCGGGCGGCCCGTGCCGAACGGAGTCTTCCAGCGGGCGTCGGTGGGATCGGTGCTCTTCGGGCGCTTCCACAGCGCGAAGTCGCGCGGGTCGCGCTTGTTCACGGAAAGGTCGGCCGGGTCGGCGGGATTGTATTTGTCGTCTCCGGAGGCGTCGACCGACGGGCCCATGCGATCGGCCACGGCGGCGGCCTCGTCAACCTCGGCGGTCTGCTTCTGGTGCGTGAGCTCGCCGTAGTGCGGCCAGGAGGCGACGTCGAAATACACGTCGCCGGTCAGCTCGCCGTGCTCATCGCGGATCACATAGGCGTGACCGTTGTCGATGATGCGCTCGATCAAGTGGACCATGTCGATGATATGCCCGGTCGCGCGCGGCTCGTACGTGGGTGCGAGCACGCCGAGCTCGTTGTACGCGTGCGTGAACTCGCGCTCGTAATGGTATGCGCGTGCCCACCAATCCTCGCCCGCTGCGGCGGCCTTGTCGAGGATCTTGTCGTCGATGTCGGTCACATTGCGAATGAACGTGACCTTGTAGCCGAGCCGCTCGAACCAGCGGCGAATGATGTCGAACGCGACGGCCGCGCGAATATGGCCGATATGCGGGGCGCTCTGCACGGTCGCGCCACACACGTACATGCCCACCTCGCCGGGTTTGATCGGCTCGAAACGTGAGACCGCATGCGTCGCCGTGTCGTAGAGCTTCAGATCGACGGCCGCATTGGCAACGCCGTGATCGCCGGCGGCGAGCGTTTCGTCAAATTGGTCGGTAGTGTGTGATTGCGCGTGTGTCATAGTCTGAGCGTATTGCTCTTCGGCGACATATGCGTTGGCTGTTATGGGCCAGCGTTGATGTTACGGGCTAGCATTTTCCTTACGGGCTAGGATTCTCGGTTACGGGCTAAGAAAATAGCCGCAGTTGCCGAGTATGGAATTTGTAAAACCGCCATATTCCAACAATCTCATATGTGAATGCTCGCCGCAGCCCTAGCCCGTAACGGAGAATCCTAGCCCGTAACGGAGAATGCTAGCCCATAAGGGGAAGAGTGGCCCGTAACGGACGTGGGTGGGTCACTTGCCGAGTTGCTCGGACAGATCGAACCACTCGGTCTCCAGCTCGCCCTGCTGCGTCTCCAGTTCGGCGATCTGCGCGCTGAGTTTGCCGAGCCCCTCGTAATCAGTGGGGTCGTGCGCGTTCATCTGGGATTCCAGCTCGCCTTTCTGCTGCTCGATCTTCTCCAGTTTGCGCTCGATCGCCGAAACGCGGCGCGACGCCTGTGCATATTCCTTGCCGGAGAGCTTCGGCTGGTCTGCAGATTGCTCGTCGGCAGCCTGCTCGTTCTCGGATTGCGCAGTGTTCGCAGATTGTGCAGTGCCCGCGGCATCGGCTTGCGGGAGCGACTTGCCGCGCTTGAGATCCTCCACCATATCGAGATAGTCCTGCACGCCGCCCGGCAGATGCCGCACCTTGCCGCCGATCAGCGCGAACTGCTCGTCGGTGACGCGCTCGAGCAGGTAGCGGTCGTGGCTCACCACGATGAGCGTGCCCGGCCAGGTGTCGAGCAGGTCTTCCATCACGGCGAGCATGTCGGTGTCGAGGTCGTTGCCCGGCTCGTCCATGATGAGCACGTTCGGTTCGTCGAGCAGAATGAGCAGTAGCTGCATGCGGCGTTTCTGGCCGCCGGAGAGGTCGCGGATGGGTGTCATGAGCTGCGCCGCCTCGAATCCGAGACGTTCCATGAGCTGGCCGGGCGTCACCTCCTTGCCGTCGACGATGTAGGTGGGCTTGTAGCGGCTCAGCACCTCCTTCACCTTGTAGTTGCCGAGCTTCTCCAGTTCGTCGAGCCGCTGCGAGAGCACCGCGAACTTCACCGTCTTGCCTATGTTCACGCGGCCGGCGGTGGGGGCGAGCGAGCCGTCGAGAATCTTCAGCAGTGTGGATTTGCCGGCGCCGTTCGCTCCGACGATGCCGAAACGGTCGCCCGGGCCGATGAGCCAGGTCACGTCGTCGAGAATCTCGCGGCCGCTTACCTCGATATGCGCGGCGGCACTCGTGGCGTCGGCGCCGGTGTTCGCGGCTTCGTTGGCAGCGAGCTCGTTCTCGGTCATGCCACGCAGCGCGTTGTAGCCGGTGACGGCCTCGCGGGCCTTGAGCCCATGCTCGGCGGCGATTTGCGCGGCACGCGAGCCGAATGCGGAGACGAGGCGCGGGTCGTCGGCATCGTCGACGTCCATCGTCACCGAGCCGAAGGCCTGCGGTTCCTGGACCATCGGAGTGACGATGTCAATCTGCGTGCCGGCGGACGATTCGGAGTCCGTGCCCATGCGCTCCATGTCGGCGATGTCGGGGTCGACGTCGGCCACGGCACCCTGTTCGCGGTCGAAAATCTGCGTCACATCGACCAGGTCGACCACCTGCTTGCCCAGGCGCGAAGTGGCCATCTGCTTGAGCTCGAGCGAATTGCGCATCGGTGGCACGTCGGCGATGAGCTCGCGCGCGGCCTTCACATGGAACTTCTGCTTGGTCGAGCGGGCACGCGCGCCACGCGACAGCCATGCCAGCTCCTTGCGGGCCAGATTGCGCCGCTTCGTCTCGCGCACATCGGCCTGGCGGTCGCGTTCCACGCGCTGCAGCATGTACGCGCTGTAGCCGCCTTCGAATGGCTCAATCTGCCCGTCATGCACCTCCCACATCGACTCGCACACCTCGTCGAGGAACCAGCGGTCGTGCGTGACGATCAGCAGCGCGCCGCTGCCCTTCGCCCAACGGTTCTTCAGGTGCTCGGCGAGCCAGTGGATCGTCACGACGTCCAGATGGTTTGTCGGCTCGTCGAGCGCGAGCACATCCCAGTCCTTGAGCAGCAGGCGCGCGAGATCGGCGCGACGGCGCTGGCCGCCGGAGAGTGTGCCGATCTTCGCATTGAGATTGAGGCCGCCGAGCAGCGCCTCGACGATCTTGCGGGACTCCGTCTGCGCGGCCCATTCGTAATCCTCGCGGCCTTCGAGCGCGGCCTCGCGGATCGTGGCGTCATCGTCGAGCTGATCACGCTGGTCGAGCATGCCGAATGTGAGGCCGTTGCGCGTGGTGACACGGCCGGAATCCGGAGCCTGCGTGCCTTTGAGCAGATGCAGCAGCGTGGATTTGCCATCGCCGTTGCGACCGACGATGCCTATGCGGTCGCCTTCGAACACGCCTTGCGTGACGTCGGTGAAAATGGTCTTCGTGGCGAAGTCGAGCGAGACATGTTCGAGTCCCAAATCAAAAGTTGGCATGGCAATCTTTCATTGTTCGTGACATCCCGTAAGAGTTTATGACATCCCGTAAGAAAACAAATCACGGAGGAGATGGAGGGAATCTCAAGGAATTCAGAGAACATCGCGCATTCTGAGATTCCTTACGGGATGTCGTCAGCTCTTACGGGATGTCAGAGAGAAACTGTAGGTGCTGCAGCGGGCGGCAAAACCGGAGAAGACCTGTTCGCCGAGCGGCTGGATTTGTGGGTAGCTGGCAGCGAACGCTTCGCGCAGCTGCGATTTCGAGCCGCCGGAAGCCTTGAGTTGCTTGACCATGCTCGGTTCGTCAAGCCATTCCTCGAGCAGCTGCGGCGTGACCTCCAAGTGGAACTGCATGCCCAGCGCGGAGCCAAAGCGGAATGCCTGCACTTTCGTGTCGGAGGAGCGGGCGAGGAGCTCGGCGGAATCCGGCAGCGAAATGCAGTCGCCGTGCCATTGGAGCACGTTGAGTTCCTTGTTCCACATGGAGAAGAAGTCGTGTTTGGCCACGCGTTTGATGGGCGCGATGCCGATCTCCGGCGCGCTGGCCTTCTTCACCTTGGCACCGAGCGCGGCGCCGATGAGCTGATGCCCCAGGCAGACGCCGAGCACCGGCTTGCCTGTGCCTATGGCCGCGCGGATGAGCTTCATCTCGGCCTTGAGACCGGGGTAGTCGTCGAAATCGGTGGCGCCCATGGGGCCTCCCATGACCACCAGCCCGGCCACTTCGTCGAAATCGGGAAGGTCAGGTTTCTTCTGCTTCGATATATTGAGCGTCTGCGTGGGAAGATTGATCTCCTCAAGGTCGGACAGGATGAGTCCTGGTTTCTCCCACTCGGCATGTTGCAGAATAAGAACTTCCGGTTTCGTCATGGTTTCATTGTCTCATTGCCCTTAACAATTCGGCTGTCGGTGTGGGGATGGCAGGTGAATGAATGCGGAAAACAGGTGTCAGCATGCGGAAAAGGGGACAGTGAGAAGCTTCTCACTGTCCCCTTTTCCGCAGAATATGGAATGCGGAACGCGGATTCAGCGGCCGGTGATCTCGCTGCCGACCACTTTCTCGCTCAGCGCGCGCGGGCCGCGGGTCATCGCGACCGCGCCGGAACGCACGAGCTCGATGATGCCGTAGTGGTCGAGCAGACCGAGCAGCGCGTCAATCTTGCCGCCGGCGCCGGTCGCCTCGATCGTGAGCGACTCGGGATTGACATCGACGACGCGCACGCGGAACAGTCTGACGATCTCAAGCACATCGGAGCGGTTCGACTGGTCCGCGGCGACCTTGATGAGCACGAGTTCGCGCTCGACGGTGGTTGATTCGTCGAGGTCGACGATCTTCAACACATGCAGCAGTTTGTTGAGCTGCTTGATGATCTGCTCGAGCGGCACCTCCTCGACGTCGGCGGTCACCGTGATGCGGGAGATATCGGGGCGCTCGGTGGGCGAGACGCTCAGCGAGTTGATGTTGAACGCACGGCGGGCGAACAGGCCGGCGATGCGTGCGAGCACACCCGGGCGGTTCTCGACGAGCACCGACAGCGTATGACGCTGGGAACCCGGCTTGGATGCTGGATATGAAGCCATTTCGACCTTCCCCTTTCAGTCCTGTTCCTCGGTGATGATGGCGGCAGCCTCATCTGCCTGGGCATCGGAATCCACCGGCATGGCGGCAAGGCCGTCAGCCTGGTGCAACGGTTTGATGCCGGGCAGGTAGGTGACATTGTCGTTCGAATCGCCAGCGGCGACCATGGGCCACACCATGGCATCCTTCCACACACGGAAATCGATAAGCACCGGCCTGTCATTGATTTCGTTGGCCCGGCGAATCGCCTCTACCGCCTCGTCTTTGGTGCGTGCGCGCAATGCAACGCAGCCGTACGCCTCGGCGAGCTTGACGAAGTTCGGAACGCCCTCCAAGCCAGTCTTCTCCTCTTCATGCAGAATCGTGGCCGAGTAGTGGTTGTTGTAGAACAGGGTCTGCCACTGGCGAACCATGCCATACACGGAGTTGTTGAGCAGCGCAATCTTCACCGGGGCGCCCTCGAGGAACGCGGCGGCGAGCTCCTCACTTGTCATTTGGAACGATCCGTCGCCGTCGATGAGCCACACCGGCTTCTTGCCGTCGAAGTAGCGCTGGGAACCGATGGATGCGCCGATGGCCGCCGGCAGGCCGAAGCCCATGGTGCCCAAGCCGCCCGAGGAGATCCACTGGTGCGGGTGCGAGAAATTGATGAACTGCGTCGCCCACATCTGGTGCTGGCCCACACCGGACACCCAGATCGTCTCCGGATTTGCGGCATGCGACAGCTCCTCGACCACCCACTGCGGAGCAAGCGTGCCGTCGGTCGGCTCCTGGTAGGTGAGCGGGTATTTCTCGACCCACGAGTTGATGAGCCCCCACCATGTGGTCAGATTCGGCTTGCCGTGAATGGCATGCTGGCGTTCGATACGCGGCATGAGCGCGCTCAACACCGTCTTCACATCGCCAACGATCGGTACGTCGGGAGTGCGGTTCTTGCCAATCTCGGCCGGGTCGATATCAATGTGGACGACGCGCGCGCCGGGGGCGAAGGCCTCGAGTTTGCCCGTCACACGGTCGTCGAAGCGCGCGCCGATCGCGACGAGCAGGTCGGAACGTTGCACCGCGCCGGTCGCGGCGATCGTGCCATGCATGCCAGGCATGCCAAGCACGGCGGGGTCATCATCCGGCACAATGCCACGCGCCGGCAATGTGGTGACAATCGGGGCACCGGTCAGATCGGAGAGCGCCTTCACCTCGGCACCGGCGTCGGAACGCACCGCGCCGCCGCCCACGTAGAGCACCGGGCGGAACGCGTGCTGGAACAGCTTGGCGGCATCGTCGAGCACGCGGCCATGTGCCTCGGTGGTCGGGTTGTAGCCGGGCAGAATCATGCGCTGCGGCCAGCTGTAATACATGGTGCCGTTCTGGGCGGTCTTCGTCAGATCCACGACCACCGGTCCGGGACGGCCGGAACGCGCGATGTAGTGCGCCTCGGAGAGCACGCGCGGAATGTCCTGCGCGTCGGTGACCAGGTAGGAATGCTTGGCGACCGGGTAGGTGGCACCCACGATGTCGGCCTCCTGGAACGCGTCGGTGCCAATGGCGTTGACGCCCACCTGACCGGTGATCACGATCATTGGGATCGAATCCATGTTCGCGTCGGCGATGGCGGTGATCACGTTCGTGGCGCCCGGGCCTGACGTGACGATGCACACGCCCACCTCGCCGGTGGCCACGGCGTAACCCTCCGCCGCATGGCCTGCCGCCTGTTCGTGGCGCATGAGCACGAAACGGAACTTCGTGTGCTCGTCAATGGCGTCGTACACGGGCAGAATGGCGCCGCCCGGAATACCGAATACGTCTTTGACACCCAGGTCTTCCAGCGAGCGGACCAGCGCCTGTGCGCCGGTCATCTTCTCGCCGTCGACAATGGTGCGCATGTGCGTATGCTGGTTGGCGTTCGCTTTGGCCACGCCGCTGAACGCCTGCAGGGGTGTTGGTGACACGGTTTCCTCTTTCGTGAGATGTCTTGTATTCAAGGCATCGGCTGCGGGTGCCATTCGCGTCCCGCGCCGGGCCTTGCGTTGATATCCTACTGGATTTCACCGTGGTGCGGCTCCTGTGACCGCATGCTGAATGCATTTATGGATATGCCCCATTCCTTACGGGCCAGCCTATGCCTTACGGGATAATATTTTCTGCTACGGGATAGGGGCATGCAGATTTTCTTCAAAAATGGCCCTTGAAAAATGGCGGTTTTGCAATTCCGACGAGGGGAATTCTTCGCGTGAGCCCTATCCCGTAACAGAAAATGCTAGCCCGTAACAGGAAGGCTAGCCCGTAAGGTGTTGGCTGTGCGGTGTTGGCTGCGCGGCGCAGGGCATGCGCCGCAGGGCGTGCGGCTCAGGCGTCGGCCAGCGGGCGGCGTTCGCGCTTGCGCTCGGGCTTCGGCGCATGCTCACGCTCGTCGAGCACATGCCAGGCCTGTTCGGCCGCGGCCAGCTGCGCCTTGCGTTTGCTGCTGCCGTTGCCCACGCCGAGCACCTCCTTGGAATCGCCGAGCATGGCGAATGCGGTGAATTCGAGCGCGTACTCCGGGCCGCCGACGGACATCTGGTACCGCGGTTCCGGCAAGCCCATCTCGTGGGCCTTCACCGTGAGCGACGTCTTCCAATCGAGCGCCGGCCCCTCGGTGGCCACCTCGGCGAGTGTATCGTCGACGAGATGATGCACGACTTCGCGCGCCTTGTCCACGCCGTACTGCACGAAGGTTGCGCCGATCAGCGACTCCACAATGTCGCACAGAATCGAGCTTTTCTCGGCGCCGCCCTGCTCGCTCTCGCCGTGGCCCAGCAGAATATACGGACCCACGTGCAGCTGGTCGCGCGCAATCGCGCTCAGCGACTCCTCCGATACGGCCTTCGCGCGAATCTTCGCCAACTGGCCCTCACTTTTGTCGGGATACTGTTTGAACAGCGTCTCGGTGACGACGAATTCGAGCACCGCGTCGCCGAGGAACTCAAGCCGCTCGTAGTTCTTCACACCCTCGTGCTCGTGCGAGAACGAGCGGTGGGTGAGTGCCTCGACGAGCAGATCGGTCTCCAATGTGGTGCCGAGCGCGGTGAACAGCTTCTGCATTGCCGATTCGCCGATTTCCTGCGTGCTTACACGAACACTCATAATGCTCCAGATTCCCTCGATTTGGCTTCCTTGCACAGAGTGTAGTCTGTGTGCCCTACGCGCGCCCTCCGTACAGGGAGCAGATTCGTCTGCGTAATCGGGGACGGTTTGCTTGCCCAATCTGTCTCTTTTTACGCAAAGTAAGGGATGCGGCGGGTATGAGACACGCAAGGTGAGGAGAATCTGCGTAAATGGGGACGGTTTGACCGAATAATCTGTCCCTTTTTGCGCAGGGTGGGAGATGCGGTGGGTATTTCGTCCCCGATTACGCAAGTAAAACCGAAACAAGTAAAACCGAAACAATCTGCGCGCATAAAAAAATCCCCGCCACCCGTCGATGGCAGGGATTTCGTGAAGTTCAACTCACTTGGTGTGGGCGGAACGGATCGCCTCGCGGTAGACGCGGCCACGGTAGGAGCCGCAGCTCGGGCAGGCCACGTGAGCGAGCGTCGGGGCGCCGCAGTTCGGGCAAGTGATGGTCTGGGCAGCCTTGGCCTTCCAGGTGGAACGACGCGTACGCGTGTTGGCGCGCGACATCTTGTACTTTGGCAGTGCCATTGTTTATCCTCTGTTTCGTTCGAACATATGAGCTTAAGCGTTCAGAATCTTAACGCATATGCTGTACAAACGCGCGTCTCACTCGCCCTGCTCGCGTTCGAGCTGCTCTTTGAACGCCTCCAGATCGGCGAAACGCAGGTCGGTCACCTCATGCACATGCTCGGGATTCTCGTTGAGATCGAGACCGCACTGCGGGCACAGACCCTTGCAATCCGGCTTGCAGAGCGGATTGAGCGGCAGCGCGCTCACGAAGGTGTCACGCAGCAGCGGCTCGATGTTCGCGAACGCGCCGTTGTCGATGAGCGGGTATGTGTCGCCCGACTCCTCCTCGCCGGCGATGATCTCTACATCTTCGTTCCTGGTCTTGCCGGCATCGGCGTCCTCATATGGGAAGAACGCGGTGACCTGCTCGCTCCAGTCCCCGCTCAGATCTCTGTCACACCGCGCGCACACCGCAGTGACCGGCGCCGTGAACGTGCCGGTGAAAATGAGACCGTCGATAATCGAGTCGAACTGGCCGTTCACATGGATTGGTTCGCCCTCCTTGACGCCCACAATCGAGTCGCCGATGCCGCCGGGTGCCGGGAAATCACGGTCGACCTGCATGGTCTGGCCCGCGCGCGAGCCGACCTGGGCCACCGGAACCGTCCAATCTGTGTATTCAATACGTGCCATTCGCCTGTTCCACCTTGCTTGGATTACTTGATACGCTCAGTCAACCCGCGCCGCCGTGTCGCTATTCCGCGGGTCGCGAAAGGGAGCGTGCATGCGGTGCCGCACGTCAGTCCTGCGGATAATCGGATTCCTCGGCGTGCGGGAGCTCCTCGCGCGCCTTCGCCTCGCGCTCCTCGAGCACGTTCAGGCCGCCCTCGACGTCGCGCGTCATCTTGCCGAGCTGACTGTGCAGCTCGTTCATGATCTTGATGCAGTACTGGTCGGCGCCCGAGGTGAGACGGTCGCTTGCGGCCTGCGCCTTGTCGATCATCGTCTTTGCCTTCTGACGCGCGATCTCGGTCACCTTCTCCTGGGAGGCGAGATAGTCCGCGCGCTCGTTCGCATCGCGAATGATGTTCGCCGCTCGCGCCTGCGCGGTGGAGATGATCACGTTCGCCTGCGAATTCGCGTTCGCGAGCCTGCCCTCCGCCTCGCGCATCAGCGCGCTCGCACGCTCGAGCTGCACGGGCAGCTTGGTTTTGAGATCCTCGAGCTTGTCGAGGAAATCGTCACGGTCGATCTTCACGCTAGACGGGGAGAACATGGACCCCTTGGCACTCGTGATCATCTCCTCGAGCGAGTCGATGATATCGTACACCGTGGTGAACTCGGCCTTGCGCAGCGCATCCGGGTCGGGGGCATTGTCGCGCAGATCGGGCAGGTCGTCCATGTTAAACGTGGGCCTGCGGGCGGAGGAGTCCTGCGGTGGTTGCGGGGCGTCGTTGCCGTCGCCGTGAATGGTCTGCGTGCTCGAATCGTTCTGAGCCATGCTCTCTCCTCTCAACGCGGGCGCATACCCATAGGTCCGCAGTCGCGCTGCTAGCGCAGCGCCTTCTCTAATAATGGCACAACGTAGTCTGGAACCATGCCGGTGATGTCACCGCTATGACGTGCGACGTCCTTCACCACGGAGCTCGAGATGTGTTCCAGCACAGGATTGGCGGGCAGGAACATCGTCTCCACATCGGCGAGGTGACGGTTCACGAGCGCCATGCCGAGCTCGGCCTCATAGTCGCCGTTCTGGCGCAGCCCCTTCACAATGACGGGGGAGCCGACCTTGCGGCAGTAGTCGGTGATCAGGCCGTCGGTCCATGCGACCACGTAATTCGTCATGCCGGAGTCGGCCAGCGCGTGCTTGATGATGTCCACGCGTTCGGTCTCGGTGAACAGCGGCTTCTTCATGGCATTCACCGCGACCACCACATGCACCTCGTCGAACAGGCGGCAGCAACGCGTGATTACATCGATATGGCCGTTCGTCACAGGGTCGAACGAGCCGGGGCATACAGCGATTGTCATATCTCTACAGCCTAATGGTGGGGCTATGCAATTGGCTGGCCGGGAAATTCGGGAAAGAGATGCGGCACGGGGCGATGAGATGAGACGCGGATGGGGCGAACTGGGCTGGGCGTAGAATCTGTAGACAGGAATAGAGAATGAAGTTGCAGGATTGTATAGCCGAATAGGAGGAATCATGAGCTTTGCATACAATGACGCACTCGACGATAACACGACGGCGGCAACCGAGCCGAGCAGTGACACCGGCACCGCGGTGCTCGAAAGGCCGAAGGCACAGGAGCGGCGGGCGGACGACGGCGACGCCGACCGGTTCGCGCATTACGTGTCACGCGACCGCATCGCCGAGTCGCGCCTGACCGGCCGCCCGGTGGTGGCGTTGTGCGGCAAGGTGTGGGTGCCGAAGCGCAACCCGAAGGACTACCCGATCTGCCCGGAGTGCAAGCGCATTTACGAGGAGATGACGAAGTAATCCATCGCCGCCAGCTGTCTGTTACGGGCCAGGGCGCACTCCGCGCAAATCGGAGTGCGCCCTGGCCCGTAACAGTATGAATTAGAGCGAGATTGAATCGATCTTGGCGAGCTCCTCCGGCGTGAAGTGCGTGTTGTCGAGCGCGGCGATGTCATCGAGAATCTGCTGCGGTTTCGAAGCGCCGACGAGCACGGTGGTCACGGCAGGGTCGTTGAGCAGCCACGCGAGCGACATCTCGGCGAGCGTCTGCCCGCGGGAGAGCGCGAGGTCGTTGAGTTCGCGAATCTGGGTGAGACGCGACTCGGTGAGCGCGGACTTGTTCAGGAACCGGTCGTCGTGCCCAATGCGACTATCGGCAGGAATGCCGTTGAGATACCGGTTCGTAAGCAGTCCCTGCTCAAGCGGCGAGAACGTGATGAGACCCTTGCCGAGCTTGCGCGTCGCCTCCTTGAGCCCATTGCGCTCGATGGTGCGGTCGAAGATGTTGTAGCGGTTCTGGTTGATGATGAACGGCACATGGCGCTCGTCGAGCATCTGCGCGGCCTGTTCGAGCAGCGGGCCATCGTAGTTCGAAAGCCCCACATACAGCGCGCGGCCGCTCGTTACCGCGGTCTCGAGCGCGCCGACCGTCTCCTCCAACGGCGTGTTCGGGTCGGGGCAGTGATGGTAGAAAATGTCCACATAGTCGAGACCAAGCCGTTCGAGCGACTGATCGAGGCTCGCGAGCAGGTATTTGCGGCTGCCGCCGACGCCGTTCGGTCCCGCCCACATGTCGAACCCGGCCTTCGTGGAGATGATGAGCTCGTCGCGGTACGGGCGCAGACTCTCGCGCATGATGTGCCCGAAATTGCGTTCCGCGGCGCCGTACATAGGGCCGTAGTTGTTGGCGAGATCGAAATGGAAGATGCCGTGGTCGAACGCGGTGAACACGACCTGCTGCATCTGCCCATACGGCGTCAGATCGCCGAAATTATGCCACAGGCCAAGCGCGATGCGCGGCAATTGCAGACCGCTCGTGCCGACATGCGCGTACTGCATGCGGTCGTAGCGGCCCGGGGCGGGCGAATAGTGCGTGATGAAATCTGGCATCGGAACCTCTTCTTTGTTGCTGTGTTTGCGTGTGATATGCCGACTCCAGAATACCGCGAACGTGCCGCGAATTGCGGATCAGAGCACCTCGAGCTTCGTCGGGATCACGGGCTCGCCTCGCATGAGCGACTGCGCGGTGATCGGCAGCTTGGCGAGCGCCTTGGCATGGTAATCCTGCGCCGCCATGAGCCCGTCGTGACCCTGGAACTGCGAGTCGACCGTGCCATTGACGACGAAGTCGGTGAGCAGATCTTCCCACCCCTCGCCCGGCACGAAGTTCTCGAGCGCGCTCTCCGAACCGGAGATGACGTGTTCGCAGTCGGCAAGCGAGTATTCGTATGAACGGAAGGCGAGCTTGGCGCCCGGTGCCGTCGCCTTGTCCACAGACTTCTTCGCCACCGGTTCCATGCGGCCGTCCTTGTTCGCGCGTTCGGTGAGTTTGTAGACCATGGCGCAGGTGGGCGCCCCCGAGCCGGTGACCAGCTGCGTGCCGACGCCGTAGGAGTCGACAGGCGCGGTCTGCAGCGAGGCGATCGCATACTCGTCGAGGTCGTTCGTCACCGTGATCTTCGTATTCGTGGCGCCGAGCGCGTCGAGCTGATTGCGCACACGCTGGGCGAGCGCGGCGAGATCGCCGGAGTCGATGCGCACGCCGCCCAGATTCGGACCGGCCACCTCGACGGCAGTCTTCACGGCCTCCTCAATGTTGTACGTGTCAACGAGCAGCGTCGTGTTCGTGCCGAGTGCGGCGATCTGCGATTCGAAGGCCTGGCGCTCGCTGTCATGCACGAGTGTGAAGCAGTGCGCGGCCGTGCCGATTGCCGGCAGGTCGTACAGTCTGGCGGCGAGCAGATTCGCGGTGCCCTTGAATCCGCCCACGATCGACGCGCGCGCGGCGGCGACGGCGGCCCACTCGTTCGTGCGGCGACCGCCCATGTCCATGCACGGGCGGTTCTTCGCGGCCGTGACCATGCGCGAGGCGGCCGCGGCGACAGCGGAATCGTAGTTGAGGATCGACAGAATGAGCGTCTCGAGCAGCGTGCACTCGCCGAAGGAACCGCGCACCTGCAGAATCGGCGAATTCGGGAAGTACACCTCGCCCTCGCGGTAGCCGCGGATCGAACCCGTGAAATGGTAGTTTTCGAGCCACTTGACGGTGTCCCGGCTCACAATGTGGCGGTCGGAGAGGAATTTCAGGTCGGCGTCGTCGAGGTGGAAGTCCTCGAGCGCGTCGAGCAGACGTCCGATGCCGGCGGCCACGCCGTAGCGTCGTCCTTCGGGCAGATGCCGTGTGAACACGTCGAATACGCAGGGGCGGTTCGCCGTGCCGTCCTGCAGCGTGGCGTCAAGCATTGTGTACTCATACATGTCGGTCATGAGCGACGGGTCGTAAACCACCATGGTGTCTCCTGTGTTAGTGGTGAGCTTCTCTTGGCTTGTTCTCTTGTGTGATCTCTTCGCGATTGGCCGGGGCGGCTGTGAATTCGCCGCGCGCGGATGTCGTTGTTCCCCAGCCTAGTCGAATGAGCGCGCAAATATGCGCGGATGTCATTATTCGGGGTCTTATTGTGTGCTCGTCGGCTGATTCGTGAAACGGTGCGCAGATTGGTCTACGAGGCGCGTTCCACGTTGGCTGATTCGTGATATGGTGCGCGATGCGGCCGACGAGGAGAAGGTGCATGGCGTGTAGGTGATGGTCTGGACTCGCTCATTGGTTGATTCATGTGATGGTGCGCAGATTGGCCTACGATGAGCGTTTCTCGTTGGCTGCTTTGTGTGCCGATGCGCAATATGGCCGATGGGTGCGGGAGTCGGTGGAGTGATTGTGCGTGTTGTCCCTTGAGTGTGGAGATTACCTGTATGGTGTTGCGTAAATGAAGACAGCACGGTCTAGTATTCTGTCTCTTTTTACGCAAAGATAATTACGCAAAGATAATTAAAGATGACCAAGTATGTATCTGCAGGTGCGGGACGAGTCTCTTCCTGTTCGTTGTGTCTCCCGCTGCCTCGCTCTGCGTAAAAAGGGACAGCGCTACCGATTCCGCGGCCGATCTCGCTGTGATCAGGCTCGCTCTGCGTAAAAAGGGACAAATCGGAGACCTGTGTGTCTCTTTTTACGCAAAAGGGCAGTGGCGTGTGTGGCGTGCAGGGGACGCTCGGCAGATGGGCCGGTAGGATGGGAACATGCGATATCTTGCGGGAATCTGGAGACTGGCCATTGCTGCGCTGTGCTTCATCGGCACATCGCCGGCATGGCATGCCGTGAGCCTTTGGGCGTTCCTCATGTACCAGATCGGCTTCATCGCCGGCATCGTCATGCTGTGGAGTGGTTGTGCGAGCATTCTGCGCGGTGTGCAGCCGCCGGCATGGCTGCGCGGCTTCGTGTTCACCTACGCGTTCTCGCTGGCCGCCGTGCATTTCTTCGTCACGCCGGCTGCGGAATTCGGGGTGCCGGCGCAGCAGGTGATCCCGCTCAGCGCACAGGTGCTCGCGTTGATCGTGGTGGGCATGCTCGCCGTCGACTTCTTCGCATTCGAACCGCACCGTGCGTTCAAGCCGGTGTATCCGCTCGTCTGGCTTGTGTACCTGCCGCTCTATGCGGCGTTCGCGATTGCGCGCGCCTACTGGTTCCCGCATTCCGGCCCCACGGCGAACGCCTACCCCTACGACTATCTCAACATCACGCAATTCACCTGGGCCGGTGCGGGTGTAGCCTGCCTCAAGATCGTCGCCATCTATCTCGCCGTCGGCGTGGTGCTGTGCCTGTTCGACCGTGCGCTTCCTGCGAAATCGGCGGCAGAGTAGGCATCCGAACGATTGCAGATGGGCAGATTCTCGCGGCCCGCTTCTCGCTACCGGCTATCCCACCCCTTACGGGCTAGGGTTACGGGCCATAATCCGCCTTACGGGGCACCAGATGCCTTACGGGCTAGGATTCTCGGTTACGGGCTAAAAGGGGTGTTGTATCCGCCGGAAAAGATCGTTGGAAAATGGTGGTTTTGTGGTTTGGTCATTCACTGGATACTCGTCAACCGGCGGATTTTCCTTAGCCCGTAACCGAGAATCCTAGCCCGTAAGGGTTGTGCTAGCCCGTAAGAGGGATTTTAGCCCGTAATCTTAGCCCGTAAGGGAGGGGATTCGTGAAGGGTTGGAGTGGCTTGCAGGAGTGGGGTGCGCCGGCGGCAGGTGGCGTCAGATGACGGTTGAACACATTCGTTCGCATTCGGCCGATGTTGCCTTCCGGCCTATGATGTGAAAGAACAACGAGAGGATTACCATGACTGTTACCCGAGCAGACGGCCGTGCATACGACGAGCTGCGACCCGTGCGCATCACCCGCGCATTCACCGACGTTCCGGAAGGATCCGTGCTCATTGAATGCGGCAACACGCGCGTGATGTGCACCGCCACGTTCACCGACACCGTGCCGCGCTGGCGCAAGGACTCCGGGCTCGGCTGGGTCACCGCGGAGTATTCGATGCTGCCGCGCGCCACCTCCCAGCGCACCGACCGTGAATCGGTTCGCGGCAAGATCGGCGGACGCACCCATGAGATCTCCAGACTCATCGGCCGCTGCCTGCGCGGCGTGATCGACATGAAGGCGCTCGGCGAGAACACGATCCAGATGGATTGCGACGTGCTCCAGGCCGACGGCGGCACGCGCACCGCGTCGATCACCGGCGCGTACGTGGCCCTCGTGGACGCCCTCAACTGGGCGAAGCAGAACGGCAAGATCAAAAGCGTGAAGAACGTGCTGCTCGACAGCGTCTCCGCCGTGTCGGTGGGCGTGATCGACGGCGAACCGATGCTCGACCTGCCGTACGTCGAAGACAGCCGCGCAATGACCGACATGAACGTCGCAATGACTGGATCCGGTAAATTCATTGAGATTCAGGGCACCGCCGAACATCGCCCGTTCGGCCGCGACGAGCTCGGCGTGCTGCTCGACCTCGCCACCAAGGGCAATAGGGAACTCCAAGCCGCACAGCAGGCCGCGCTCGACGCCGACCTGCGCTAGCACATTCAAATAAGGGAATGGTGGGCATATGAAAATCGTCGTCGCCACGCACAACGAAGGCAAACTGGTGGAGATTCGCGACATTCTGGCCGAGGAATTCGGCGATGGCGCGCACGACATTGAGCTCGTCTCCGCAGGCTCGCTCGGGCTGCCGGACCCGGTGGAGACCGGCATCACTTTCGAGGCGAACGCGTTGCTCAAGGCGCGCTTCGTGGCGCAGCTGACCGGCTTGCCGGCGATTGCCGACGACTCCGGACTCATCGTGGACGTCATGGGCAACGCCCCCGGCATTCTTTCCGCACGCTGGGCCGGCGAGCATGGCAACGACGCGGCGAACATAGACCTGTTGCTCGCCCAGATCGAAGACATTCCCGACGACGACCGCACCGCACGCTTCTGTTGCGCCGCCGCACTCGTGGTGCCGATCGGGGGCGCGGACGACACAGACGGGCTCGTCGACACCCGTGAAAGCGTGGTGCTCGGCGAGATGCCCGGCACGATTGTGCGCCACCCGCACGGCAGCAACGGATTCGGCTATGACCCGATCTTCATGCCCGACGAGCAGCCTGCCGGAGCCGAGGAAAGCGGCGAACTGCTCACCTCCGCCGAGATGACGCCCGAACAGAAGAACGCGATCTCACATCGCGGCAAGGCGCTGCGTGCGCTCATGCCGGCGATCCGCGAACTCGTGGAGAACGGCGAGTGAGCCCGAAGCAATCTGGAAACCCGAGACCGAATACAGGACATATGCGCAAGTTTTCTTTTGAAGTGTTGAACGAGCAGGAATTCCGTGCATTCGCGGAGGCGTCGCCGCAGTCGAACTTCCAGCAGACCGTGGAGATGGCGAATCTGCGACGCATGCACGGCATGGACGTCGATTTCGTGGGCATGCGCGAGGACGGCGAGATTAAGGCGGGGTCCGTGTTCGCCACGCACCATGCGCCGATGGCGACGTTCTGCAGCGTGATCAGCGGCCCGCTGTGCGACTACGATGACGACGAGCTCGTCGCCGAGTTCCTGCGTGCGCTCGCCCGATTCGCGAAGAAGAAGGGCGCTGTGCACCTCGACATCGCGCCGAACCAGCGCTACCGTGTGCGCGACGACCACGGTGAGGCGCTGCCCGAAAGCGAGGGCGGTGCGCCGGACAAGCGCATGATCCGCAACATCGAGCAGGCGGGGTACGAGCACGGCGGATTCGTGCGCGGCTACACGTCGACCGTGCGCTGGCGGTTCGCCAAGGACATGACCGGGATCGGCGACGAAAGCGAGCTGCTCAAGTCGTATTCGAAACGCACGCAGTGGAGCATCAAACGCGCCAGGTCGATGGGTGTACATGTGCGCGAGATCGGCGTCGACGAGCTCGACACCTTCGCGCGGATCGAACAGCAGACCGCGGAACGCCGGCATTTCGAATTCCGCGGACCGCAGTATTTCAAGCAGTTCGCGCAATGCTTCGGCGAACGGGCCCGATTCGTGCTGGCCGAGATCGACACTGCCGAATATCAGCGGTCGATGCAACGCAAGGCCGACGATCTGCGTGCGCTCGTCGACGGGCTCGAGGCGAAGATCGCACAGCGCGAGACGACCAAGCTACGGCGCAGGCTCAACGAGGAATCGAGCAATCTGGCGGCCGCGAACAAACGGTTGGCGGAGGCGAACGAGCTCGTGGAGAAGGGCGACCTCATTCCGGCCGCCGCCTCGATGTTCGTGCTCGGCCCGCGCGAAGTGGTCTACCTGTTCTCGGGCAGCGTGGAGGAATACAAGCCGTTCTATGCATCGGCACTTATTCAGCACGAGGCCATGCTGCGGTACTGCGTGCAGGGCGTGGAACCGTTCGGGCACGTGGATCTGTACGACTTCTACGGCATCGACGGCATTTTCGACGACCCGGATGACGAGGGGCGCGGCGTGCTCGAATTCAAGCAGGGATTCAACGGCTACGTGGTGGAGATGCCGGGCGACTTCATGAAGGTGCTGCGGCCGGTCACCTACCGCGCCCAGCGCCTCGCGCACAAGCTGCTCGGCAGGTAGCCGGGGCACCAGCCCGTAACGGTACCGAATCAGATGATGCCGGCGGCGATCATCGCGTGGGCGCCGGTCATCATGCCAAGACTGATCACCGCGCTCACCGACAGCGTGAAACCGGCGAGGCGGGCGTTGCCGAGCACCTCGTCAGTGAACAGCGTGGAGAAGACGGCGACCGGGGCGAGGCAGCACATCATCGTCGCCTCGCGAATGCCGGCGTCGAACGGCAGCAGGAACCACGCCACGGCGGCGAACGCCAATCCGAAGGGAAGACGCCAGGCGAGCACCTTGAGCACGGCGAAGGTGTCGGAACGGTTCGCGGGCAGATCCATCATCATACCCACCATGAGCATGGCCACGCAGGCGTTCGCATTCGACAGCGGCCGGAAGAGATCTGCGAACCAGGCGGGCAGCGACAGTCCGCAGACCATGAGCACGATCATGATCACATACGTGTCGAACGGAATGGAACCCACAAAACCCTTGAGCACCGTGCGCAGCAGCGAACGCCGGGCGAGACGCTTGGCATCGCGGTCCGTGGGGCGCGTGTAGGGAAGTGTGGGAGCGTCACCGGCGCCCTGCTCGGTGAGGGGACGGCCGGGTTGAATGTGCAGGAGCGTCTGCGTCATCACATTCGTGCCGGCAGCCACCATGATGCAATTGCCAATGTCGAACATAGCGGCGGGAACGATCGCCTGTTCGCCAAGAAACGCCTGCACCACCGGGAAGCAGAAGCAGCCTATGTTGAGACCGGTCGCATTGAGCATGAGGAACGCGCGCTGCGTGACCGGCGAGTGACGGGTCGCCGAGAAGATCACGAGCACCGGCACGAGCGCCACAACGAAACCGAAGGCCGAAAGCCACAACAGCGACGGATCGTGCGGATTCGTGGCGAACGAGTAGACGATGGCACCGGGCAGCACGAGATCGAAGAGCATCACCTGAATGATGCGGTAATCGCGTTGGCCGAACAACCGGCAGCGTTTGAACAGGTAGCCGGCGATGATGATGCCCAGGAGGGCGATCGGTTGTAGGAGCGTCACGGAGTACAGCCTACGCCGGGATATGGCTCGGGTGAGGGGAACGTCCACGGGATAATCGGGGAACCTGCAGAGAACGCGGAGAAGGGTGCGCGAGATGGGACTCGAACCCACACGACCGAAGTCACAGGAACCTAAATCCTGCGCGGCTACCAATTACGCCACTCGCGCGCGTCGGATATGCAAAACCCTAGGCGGCGGACGCGTTTGCGCCGACGTCTAGGGCAATGGAGCCACTTGACAGAATCGAACTGTCGACCTGCTCATTACGAGTGAGCCGCTCTACCGACTGAGCTAAAGTGGCACATGCTTGGTGCACAAGAAATACAGTGTAGCCGAATTGCTGGATTTGGCGAATCGGCGTGTCGCGTTTGGGCAGCGTGAGGGAGCCGAATGCGCGCGAGCGGATAGAATGAGGGCATGAGTAACGGATTCGACGATTTCTACGCCATCATTCCCGCGGGCGGCACCGGTACGCGCCTGTGGCCGCTGAGCCGCGAGGCCAAACCGAAGTTCCTGTTCGACCTGCTCGGGTCGGGGCGTACGCTGATTCAGTCCACCTTCGACCGCCTCGCCGCCATCGCCGGCATGGACCATGTGTGCGTCAGCACCGGCGAACGGCATGTGGCCGCCGTGGAGGAACAGCTGCCCGAGGTGGTGCCGGAACGCATCTTCGCCGAACCGGCACCGCGCGACTCCACGGCCGCCATTGCGCTCGCCACCGCCGTGCTCGCCCGCAGGCACGGCAACGACATTGTGGTCGGATCGTTCGCCGCCGACCATGTGATCCGCGGCAAGGTGGCGTTCGTCGACGCCGTGCGGCAGGCCGTCGCCACCGCCCGCGCCGGCTATGTGACCACCATCGGCATAGCAGCCTCGCGCCCGAGCACCGCATTCGGCTACATCCACGAGGGCGAGTCGCTCGCGGCCCGCGTTCCCGACGCCCCGGACGCCGTGCTCGTGGAACGCTTCGTGGAGAAGCCGAACGCCGCCACCGCGCAGGCCTACCTGAACACCGGCGAATACCGCTGGAACGCCGGCATGTTCGTGATGCGCGCCGATGTGCTGCTCGACCACCTGCACCGGGTCAAGCCGCAGCTCGCACGTGCGATCGATGCGATAGCAGACGCCGTGATCGAAGACGACCGCGATCTCGCCCGCGCGCAGGCCGAGGCACATGAGCGTGGCGAGAACGTGCGCGAGGCCGTGAATCCCGACGACTTCCACACCCATCGCGACGAGGCCATGCGCAAGTACTGGCAGGGAATCGAGAAGATCGCGTTCGACTACGCAGTGGCCGAGCCGCTGTCAGTGGAGGGCGGCGTCGCGATGATCCCGGGCGACTTCGGCTGGGACGACATCGGCGATTTCAACTCGGTGGCGGCGCTGTTGCCGAGTGTGGATGAGCGGAATCTGAAAATACTGGGCAACACCGAGCAGGTGGTCACACTCGACTCCGCCGGCGACATCGTAGTGCCGAACAGCGAGCGAACCGTTGCGTTGCTTGGCGTGAACGACATGGTCGTGGTGGACACGCCGGATGCGTTGCTCATCGCGCCACGTGCGCGGAGCCAGGAAGTCAAGTCAATGGTGAAAACGCTCGCGGAGTCGGGGTGTGACGAACTACTGTGAGAGCCAATAACTGAAACGAGACACAGGCTTGCGGATGACGCCATATGCGCGGGCGAATGTTTGAAAACGATTTCATAGGTTTGCCTGCGTGAAAGCGAACAGCGAAAATGTTCGCTTTCGTCCCGATGTGCGCACGGTTTACGATTCGTGTGCGGTCGTGGGGCAAAACTGTCGTATTTTGTGAGTATTGTGAAGCTTGATAAGCAAATGCAAACGTATGCCTTGCTAGTCTGCAATGCAGCACGGGCAACGGCGCCGCAGTGCTTGTCTGATGATGAAAGGAACACGAATGGCAATCAATCCTCCTGTCGACGCCACGGGCACCGCGGCGTGGAAGAAGCTGCAGCAGCACTATGACGAGCTGCAGGCACAGGGCATCGATCTCAAGCAGTGGTTCGAGGACGATCCCACGCGCGTGGACTCGCTGTCTTTCGACGTGGGCACGCTGCGCTTCGACTTTTCGAAGAACCTGATCAAGCCCGAGACCCTCGCACTGTTCGCAGAGCTCGCCGATGAGGTCAACCTCAAGCAGCGCACCAAAGACATGTACTCCGGCGTGCACATCAACAACACCGAGGACCGCGCCGTGCTGCACACCGCACTGCGCCGTGACGCCAGCGACGAAGGCAAGCTGATCGTGGACGGTCAGGACGTGGTCAAGGACGTGCGCGAGACCCTCGACCGCATGTACGCCTTCGCCGACAAGGTCCGTTCCGGCGAATGGAAGGGCGTGACCGGCAAGGAGATCGAGACCGTGGTCAACATCGGCATCGGCGGCTCCGACCTGGGCCCCGTCATGGTGTACGAGGCGCTCAAGCCGTACGCCGACGCCGGCATCAGGGCCCGCTACATCTCGAACATCGACCCGAATGACCTCGCCGAGAAGACCCGCGACCTCGACCCGGAGACCACGCTGTTCGTGGTTGTGTCGAAGACCTTCGGCACGCTCGAGACGCTCACCAACGCCCGTCAGGCCCGCGCATGGCTGCTCGAGCAGCTGCAGGCCTCCGGTGCCATCGACGGTACCGCCGAGCAGAAGGCCGAGGCCGTTGAGAAGCACTTCGTCGCCGTTTCGACCAACCTCGAGCGCGTCAAGGACTTCGGCATCGACCCGGCGAACACATTCGGCTTCTGGGATTGGGTCGGCGGCCGTTACTCCGTCGATTCCGCCGTTGGCCTCACGCTCGCCATCGTGTTCGGACCGGCCCGCTTCGAGGAGTTCCTCGCAGGCTTCCGTCAGGTCGACCAGTACTTCGCCGAGACGCCGTTCGAGAAGAACGCCGTGGTGATCATGGGCATGATCAACGTGTGGTACCGCAACTTCTTCAAGGTCGCCTCACACGCCGTGCTGCCGTACGACCAGTACCTGCACCGCTTCCCGGCCTACCTGCAGCAGCTCACTATGGAATCGAACGGCAAGTCCGTGCGCTGGGACGGCACCCCGGTGACCACCGAGACCGGCGAGATCTTCTGGGGCGAGCCCGGCACCAACGGCCAGCACGCGTTCTACCAGCTCATTCACCAGGGCACGCAGCTGATTCCGGCCGACTTCATCGCGTTCGCGAACACGCCGAACCCGCTCAAGGACGGCGACCAGGACATGCACGAACTGCTGCTGGGCAACTATTTCGCCCAGACCAAGGCGCTCGCGTTCGGCAAGACCGCCGACGAGGTGCGCGCCGAGGGCACGCCGGAAGACATTGTTCCGGCCCGCGTGTTCTCCGGCAACCGCCCGACCACGTCGATCTTCGGCGTGCGTCTCGATGCCTTCACGCTCGGCGAGCTCATCTCGCTGTACGAGATGGTCACGTTCGTCGAGGGCACCGTGTGGGGCATCGACTCCTACGACCAGTGGGGCGTTGAGCTCGGCAAGCAGCTCGCCAAGCAGATCACGCCTGCGATCTCGCAGAACGACGAGGCGCTCGCCGCTCAGGACGCCTCGACCCGCAGCCTGATCAACTTCTACCGCAAGGTGCGCGAGTTCTGATCCGCACACGCTGGCTGTAATTCGCGGCGGGGCGGCGATTCACGAATGTGGGTCGCCGCCCTTGCCTGTTGTGATGCAAAGTCGGTCCGCGTGACTTGGTTTGTCTCACAGAGAGTGGGCATCTGAGATGAACTCGGTCATGGCGACTTGGTTTGTCTCACTGAGCAGTGGCTAGTGGGACAAACCAAGTCTGTGTTGCCGGATTTGTCTTACTGAAATCATCTGAGTGAGACGAATCTAGCTGGGGTGACTTGGTTTGTCTCACTGAGAACAGATTAGTGATACCAAGTCGGTCTGCTCAGCTTGTTTTGTCTCACAGGGGAGGGGCTAGTGAGACAAAGCAAGTAGGTGATGCTGAGTTAGTCTCGCTGAGCAGTGGCTAGTGGGACAAACCAAGTCTGCATTGCTGAGTGATATGGCCTGGTTTTTGTTCCGCATTTCACCTAACTCGATGGGAGATGATGGAATCATGTCCAAGGGCACGAGATACACGGATGAGTTCAAGGCGAAGGCCGTCAGGCTGTTGACGGAGTCCCGTCCCTCGTATTCGTCGGAGACGAAGGCGATCGCCGAGGTGGCCAGGGATCTGGGCGTCTCGTCCGAGACGCTGCGGCGTTGGCGGAACCAGTCGGATGCGTCGGCCGCGGAACAGTCGGAACAGTCCGCGCAGGAGGCGATGGCCGAGCTCAAGCGTCTGCGGGCGGAGAACGCGGAGCTGCGGCGGGCGAACGAGATTTTGACGACGGCGTCGGCTTTTTTCGCGGCGCGGCTCGACCCGACACGGCCCTGATGTCCGCGTACATCGACGCGCATCGGGATCGTTTCGGGGTCGGGCCGATCTGCAGGGTGCTGGGCGCGGCGTCGGATTGCGGGTTTCTCACGCCGCGCGGCTACCGCATGTTCAAGACCAGGCCGCCCAGCCGCATGAAGGCGCGCCACGAGGCGCTGGCCCGGGACATCCTCCGGATCCATTCGGATTTCTTCATGGCCGTGTACGGATACAGGAAGGTCCATGCCCAGCTGCTCGCCGAGGGGTGGGATCCGTCCGAGGTCGGCCGCGACCAGGTGATGAACATCATGCGCGAGCTCGGCATACAAGGCGTCAGGCGCGGCAGGACGCCGGCGACCACCAGGCCGGCGAAGGGCGCGGGCGGCAGGCCCGACCTCGTGGAGCGCAGGTTCCGGGCCATGGCGCCGAACCGGCTGCACGTGGCCGACATCACCTACGTGCGCATGACGGACGGGCGGTTCGGCTACGCTGCGTTCGTCACCGACGTATTCGCCCGCCGCATCGTGGGATGGGCGTGCGCCACCAGCATGAACACCGAGGAGCTGCCCCTGCAGGCGCTGGAGCAGGCGATCTCCTGGGCCGCGGGGCACGGCGGCACCCGGGGGCTCATCCACCACTCCGACCACGGCTCCCAGTACATCAGCACGGTGTACACCACGCGCGTGCGCGAGTACGGGATGCTGCCCTCGACCGGCACGGTCGGCGACTCCTACGACAACGCCATGGCCGAGTCCGTCAACGGCGCGTACAAGACCGAGCTGGTCTGGCGGCGCAAGCCGTTCCGGGACGTGGGCGACCTGGAGCTGGCGACGTTCCAATGGGTCTCATGGTGGAACTCGAAACGCCTCCACGCCAGCCTGGACTACAGGACACCCGAGCAGGTCGAAACCGAGTACTATACGAACCAGGCGACACAAGCCGCCTCACTATAAAGGCGGAACAAAAACCAGACCAGTTCAGAGTTTGTCTCACATAAGGAAAGTCAGCGAGACTCAGTGAGAAGAAGTAAGTCCGCGTGACTTGGTTTGTCGGGGACCGCGGGTAATCCAGTGCGCTTTGTATAATGTGGAGTCGCTGTGCCGGCACGCGGATCGCCGCATGAATCCGCCTGCCCACGAGTCCAGCCGAACCTGACTTTCGGCGGATCGGCACGCGCGCCGCAGACAAATCCGCGGCGATATTCCAGGCATTCGCACGCATGCGAGTGCCCCGACCATACGCTGGCATGCGGCAGGGTAGAGGAACACCATGGTTAACGCTATTGAGGCATTTGACGCCAAGCACATGAAGCCGGCCGACGAGATTCCGGCATTCCGTCCGGGCGACACCGTCGACGTGAACGTGAAGATTCAGGAAGGCAACAACTCCCGTATCCAGACCTTCACCGGCGTGGTCATCGGCCGTCAGGGCGCCGGCGTGCGCGAGACCTTCATTGTGCGCAAGATCAGCTTCGGCACCGGTGTGGAGCGCCGCTTCCCGCTGCACTCCCCGTCCATCGACTCGATCAAGGTCGTTCGCCGTGGCCGCGTCCGCCGCGCCAAGCTGTACTACCTGCGCAATCTGCGTGGCAAGGCAGCTCGCATCGTCGAGCGCCGCGACAACTCCGCCAAGTGAGTCTTGCCATAACGGTTTTGTGAAAGCCGGGTTCCGTGTTCGGGCCCGGCTTTTGCTTATGCGGGCAGATATGCGGCGATCTGCGGCAGAGAGCAGTGCGCGCGCCGGTGACTCGACAGCCGTGGAACATTTGTTGTGAATGGTGAACGCCGCAGTGGGTCTCCGCCGAAAATGATACATTGGAGTGCGGTAATCATTTCGACAGGAGGGGTCATGGATTCTTCGAACGAGCCCATGCCGCAGAGTCCGGCGCCAACGGAGACGCCCGGCAATCGCGATGCGGGGGCTGTGAATCTGGACTCCGCCGGGACGGAGCCGCAACTCGCCTCGGCAAAGGGGACGGCAGTACGGGATTTCTTCCTGTGGTGCGCGATTCCCGTGGCCATTGTAGTGCTGCTGCGCATCTTCGTATTCGGCATGTATGTGATTCCGTCACGTTCCATGGAGAACACGATCATGCCAGGCGACCGCGTGATCACCACCAAGCTCTCCCCGCGGCCGGTCGCGCTCAAACGCGGCGACATTGTGGTGTTCAAAGACCCCTCCAACTGGCTCGCGAACGAGGAGACCACCTATCACAGCGACTATTTGATCAAACGGCTGATCGGGCTGCCCGGCGACACCGTCGAATGCGAAGGGGCGGGCCAGCCGGTGAAGATCAACGGCGTGGCGATTGACGAATCCGCGTATGTCAAGCCCGGTGACCAGCCCAGCACCTTCCCGTTCAAGGTCACCGTGAGCGAGGGGCACGTGTTCGTGATGGGAGACAACCGCAGCAATTCCGCGGATTCCCGCTTCCATTTGAACGACGCGCAACATGGGCAGGTGCCCATTCGCGACATCGCCGGCGTCGCCTTCGCACGGTACTGGCCGCTCAACCGCATTGCGTGGCTGAGCAATTACAGCGACGTGTTCGCGAACGTGCCCGACGCGGGCTGATCTGTGCTGGATGCGCGGGTTTTCGGAGTCGAGAAAGGGGCGGTATGGCGCCGTCGTTTGCATTGGAACGGCAGATTGCCGCCGACGGGTTCGACATAATCGTCGGATTCGACGAAGTGGGACGCGGGTCGCTGGCAGGTCCGGTGATGGTGGGCGCGGCCGCGTTCCTTGCGCGGAATCTCGGCGAAGCGCAGACCGCCATGCCGCAGTATCTCGCAGATTCCAAGACGCTCACCGAGCATAGGCGCGAGAGTCTGTACGAGCCGCTGCAGGCGTGGGTGGACGGTTTTGCGATTGGTTCGGCGAGCAATGCGGAGATCGACGAATGGGGCATCTCGCATGCGCTCGGCATCGCCGCACTACGCGCACTCGATGGTGTGGAACGCGCCCTCGGCATGGGTAGCCCGGGCGACCGCGAGATGCACGGTTTCGACGCGCGCCGCAAATACTCGGGAACATGGGCGTACACACAACACGATTCGCTGCAGCATGCGGGTGGGCTGCGCGTCGGCGCGATACTCGACGGGCCGAATGACTACATATCCAAGGCATTGGGCACTTTCGAAGCTCCCGCGGTGCCCATGCCGGCGCAGATGCGCACGCTGGTCAAGGCGGATGCGCAGTGTGCCAGCGTCGCAGCGGCGGCGGTGCTGGCGAAGGTGACCCGAGACCGTCTGATGGAACAGTTGGCGCGCGAGCATGCCGAATACGCGCGCTACGGGTGGGATCGCAATAAGGGGTACGGCTCGAAGGCGCACCGCGAGGCAATTGCGCAATGCGGGCCGAGCGATCTGCATCGCGTGAGCTGGCATCTCGCCTGATATGCCGGCGAGCATCATCCTTAAGGCTGAGAACGGGCGTGGTCTGCCGGGGGAATTCATCCCGTTGCACGATGGGGTGTGCGGGCGCGACACCGTAGCTTGGAAGCATGAACGCAATACAGAACAACAATCCCGGCGCGCCGATGCCGCAGGCGCCGCAGAACGCGCCGCATCCCATGCCGCAAACCTCCGCAGATGCCATGCACCACAACGGGTATGCACCGCAGCCCTCAATGACCGCGGCACCCATGCCGTACCCTGACGGAGCGCCGATGGGCGGCCAATCGCTCGCGCTGCAGGGAATCGACCTAGTGATGGATTACAACACAGGCGGTTCGGGCAACCCGGCGGCAGGGATGCAGCCCGCGGCATGGCAGATGGGTCAGCCACTCGCGCTGAACCACGCGAACTTCCAGCTTGACGAAGGCGAACGCGTGGCGATCATGGGACCGTCGGGTTCAGGCAAATCGACGCTGCTGCATGTGCTTGCCGGCATCACGAAGCCGACGGCCGGCCAAGTGCTGTTCCGCGGTGCCGACATCGACCGCATTCCGGACGCCGAACGCACCCGCATGCGCAGGCAGGCGTTCGGATTCGTCTTCCAGTCCGGGCAACTGCTGCCGGAACTGCCGGCGATCGAAAACGTGGCATTGCCGCTCATGCTCGGCGGCATGGCGTACTCGCAGGCGACCGACCAGGCCGCCATGTGGCTGGAACGCATGGGATTGCGCAATCTGATGCGCAATCGACCCGGCCAGATGAGTGGCGGCCAGATGCAACGCGTCGCCATCGCGCGCGCACTGTGTGTGAATCCGGCCATCATCTTCGCCGACGAGCCGACCGGCGCGCTCGACCAGAACACCGGGCACGAGGTGATGAATCTGCTCATGCAGGCGGCGGCCGCGAACAACGCCGCAGTGGTGCTTGTCACCCACGACCCGAACATCGCCGCATACTGCGACCGCACCGTGAGCATGCGCGACGGCATGATCCTCGACGCGGCCAACCGGCGCGCAGGCATGCAGCGCCAACCGCAGAACGACGCCCCGGCACAGGCAGTGCAGATGGGCGCCCAACCACAAGGAGCGTTGCAATGAGCACCTTCGCACTGTGGAGACTCTTCCACCGGCACATGTTCCACCATGACGACGAATCGGATGCGCCGCGCGACCACACGGGCCTGCTCGCCGTCATCGCCTTCGCCGCGGCGACCGCGATCTTCCTCACCGTGCTCGGCGGTCTGCATGGCTTCATCTGGCGTGCGTCACCAGACCACACAGTTGGCTGCTTCTTCAATGATTCTGCCTGCTCCACGCACGCCAACGTGAGCGTCAACGGCGAGTTCTACGTGGTGCTCGCCATGTTCGCCTGCGTGCTGCTCGTGGTGCCCTTCACCACGCTCGCGGGCTCTGCGGCGCGCCTTGCCGCCACACGTCGCGACGAACGACTCGCGGCGCTGCGACTGGCTGGCGCCACGACGTCGCAGGTGGTGCGGCTGACCGCCCTCGAAGCGGTCGGACAGGCCGTGATCGGCTCCGTGCTGGGCATTGCCGGGTATTTCGCCGTGATGCCGCTCATCATGATGCTGCACTTCGAGAACCGCACCTTCGACTTCGAACAGCTGTGGGTGGGGCCGTGGGCGCTCATCGGCACCGTCGTCGGCGTTGCCGCACTGGCCCTGGTCTCCGCGCTGCTCACGTTGCGCAAGGTGGCCATCACGCCATTGGGCGTCACCGCGCGCCAAGGTGCCGCGATGCCCGGCAAATGGCGCGTGGCGCTGTTCGTGGTCGCCCTCGTGTTCGGTTTCGCCATGCTCAACAACATGAACCTCGTGGCCGGCGCCGGTGTGGCGGTGGCGTATGGGGTCGTGTTCGCGATCATCGGCGGCTGCTTCATGCTGCTCAACGTGATCGGTTCGTGGGTGATCGCCGCCGTGGCGAAGTCGCGTGCGCACCGTCCGAAATCCGCCGCCACCATGATTGCGATGCGCCGCATTCTCGACAACCCGAAGCGTGCGTGGCGCAATGTCTCGGGCATCGCACTCGCCGTGTTCATTGCGGGCATCACCGCCGTATGCGGCGCACTGGGCGCGGCATCGGGCGACGCCGACCCGGAGACGCTGATGATGATGCACGACATCTCGCTCGGCGGCACGCTTACGCTGGTGTTCGCCGCCGTGCTGGCCGCGGTGAGCTCGGGCATCATGCAGTCGGCCAGCGTGTTCGACCAGGCCGACGAATACCACATGCTCATGCTTGAGGGCACCGATGCGCTCACATTGCGCAAGGCGCGGTTCTCGGAAGTGCTCACGCCGCTCAACACGGTGATCGTCATCTCCGCCGGCTGCTCGTTGCTGCTCATGCTGCCGCTGGTCGGCTCGATGCTCAGTGACCCCACCGTGATGCTGCGCTGCATGTTCGGCATTGCGCTGTGCTATGCGCTGGTGACCGTTGGTGCGGTGAGCGCGAACCACACCGCCACGCGCCTCGATTCGATCTCGCGTCGCCGCGACGATTGAGATGTGGTGGGAGACGAGCTATCTGTTACGGGCTACGGTTTCCCCCTTACGGGCTAGGATATCCTAGCCCGTAAGGGGGAAACCGTAGCCCGTAACAGATAGGATGGGCAGTTAGCTGAGGAGTGCGGCGATGATCGCGATGAAGATGGGGCTCGTCATCGTGGAGATGAGTATGCCGTCGCGCGCGAAGGTCATGCCGACATTGTAGCGGGCCGCGTAGTTGTACACGTTCTGGCCGGTGGGCAGTGCGGCGAGCACGACGCAGCCGTACAGCGTGGGTCCGCGGAAGCCCATGGCGAATGCGATGCCGAATGCGATGAGCGGCATCACGATGTTCTTGAGCACCGCCACCGTCCAGATCGCCGGCAGATTCGACTTGTTCTGCATCGGCTTCGTGCCGTGCAGCGACATGCCGAATGCCATGAGGATCATCGGCACCGCGGAATCTCCGATCATGTCGATCGGGTCGAACAGGAAGTTCGGCACAATGAAATGGCCCACCTTCGACGAGACGACCGAGACGATAATGCCGAGCACGGTGCCGATGAGCAATGGCTGGTGCAACGGCTGCTTGAGCACCTGCTTCACCGAGAACTTGCCCTTGGTGGTCACGTCGAGCACGGTGAGTCCGACCGGCGTGAACAGCGCCTGCTGCATGACGAGAATGGGTGCGACGAGCGCCGGGTTGCCGAGAATGTACGTGGCGATGGGCAGGCCGATGTTGTTCGAATTCAAATACAGCGAGTTGAGCACGCCGATCGTGGCATCCGGTGCCTTGAGGTGGAAGAACAATCTGTTGAGCACGAGGAAGACGAGTCCCACGCCGACCGCCGAGCAGAACGCGACGATGATTGTGGAATCGAACAGATGCGTGATGTTCTCCTGCGCCAGAATGGCGAACATGAGGCAGGGGCTCGCAATGAAGAAGCTCAGCCGATTGAACACGTACTGTGCCTGGGCGCCGCCGATCTGCAGACGCGCGGCCACATAGCCGGCCGCGATCACGATGCCGATGACGCAGAATCCCTCCATTGCGCTGATGAGGCCGCCCATGCTTCTCCCTTGCTCCGCGTTCCTGCTCTGCCGAGTGCAAGTATATGCACGCACATACATTTCAAGCGGGCAGATTTCATTTGCACGCAAGCGTCCGGAATCTGGCCGGCGCATCGCGGATGTATTTGGAATGCGTATGCCCGCATGCGCGCGGCACTGGTAGAGTGTTGGCGAATGGACCGCGCGAGTGCGCGGCAGGCGTTTGGAGGGACTATGCAAGACGTGATCGATCGCGCGGGGGAGCCGCTCAAGCTGACGGTGGACGCCGGTATGGGCGAGCAGGACGCGCTCACCGACCTGTGCATGCAGGTGATGCGCGTGTACTCGGTGAGCGACGACGAACGGCATCTGACCGACATGACCGAGGTGTTCCTTCGCACGCTGCCGCATCTGGACGTGCAGCGGCATGGCGACACGCTCGTCGCGCGCACGAATCTCGGCCGTGACAGGCGCGTGGTGCTCGCCGGCCACCTCGATGTGGTGCCGGTGATCGACAACTTCCCACCGAAACTGCTCGAACCCGGCGACCCGCTCATTCTGCCGGGCGTCGCGGAGGCGCACCCGGGCGAACGCGTGGTGTGGGGGCGTGGCGCCACCGACATGAAATCGTCGGACGCCGTGCTGTTTTACCTCGCCGCGACGCTGACGAACCCGAAATACGACCTGACTTACGTGTTCTACGACCACGAGGAGGTGGCCGCCGAGAAGAACGGCCTGCGCAAGGTCGCCGAGGCGCACCCGGACTGGATCGCCGGCGATTTCGCGATTATAGGCGAGCCCACCTCATGCGGCATCGAAGGCGGCTGCAACGGCACGATCCGCTTCGACGTGGTCACGCACGGCATAGCCGCACATTCCGCACGCGCGTGGATGGGCCACAACGCCATTCACGACGCCGCCGAGATTCTGCGCCGTCTGAACGAGCATACGGACGCCACCGTGAGGGTGGACGGTCTCGACTACCGCGAAGGGCTCAACGCGACGCTGATCAGCGGCGGCAAGGGCACCAATGTGATCCCCGATGAATGCCGCGTGCATGTCAACTACCGTTTCGCTCCCGACAAATCGCTCGCCGAGGCAAAGGCGCTGATGATGGGCGCGGACTGCGGTGCCGAACTCGGCAACGGTGAGCACCAGGCGACGGGCGGTGTGTTCGAGGGCTTCGGCATCGAGATGAAAGACGAATCGCCGTCGGCACGACCCGGCATGGATTCCGAACTCACGCGCTCGCTGGCGGCTCTGGTGAAGGCACGCACCGGCAAGGACCCCGAAGCGAAGCTCGGCTGGACCGACGTCGCCCGATTCTCGCAGCTCGGTGTTCCGGCCGTCAACTTCGGCGCCGGTTCGCCACTGCTCGCACACAAGCACGACGAGCAGGTGGCGGAAGGCGAACTGACACTCATGGCCGGCATTCTGCGCGACTGGCTGAGCTGAGCGGGGCAGCATGAGAACACGGCGTCTGTCTTTCCTTCTCGCTCTCTTGCTCCTCCCTGCGTAATTTGGGACATTTGGAGGCCTCTATTTGTCCCCTTTTACGTAAGACGACTGTTACGTAAGGGCGACGTAATTTGGGACATCTAGTGGCTGCTATCTGTCTCTTTTTACGCAGAGGAAGGCGCGGAGGAGGGGAGGAGAGTGTGGGGCAGCGAGAGAGTGGATGACGTCCGCATGGTGGTGGAATCATCTCGTATTGCCGTACAGATGTGAACAGATTGTTCAATCTGCATACCTTGTGGCATACTGGGCAGAGAGCGGTGCTGCAACGCCGCTCCGCAATCGATGGCGTCGATCCCGTCGCGGTTGAGCCGTACTGCATGCGTTGTGTATTTCGACGTGCACGCGCGCACACGCTTAGGTTCCCCGCACGCTGGTGTCCGCCCTCGACCATTTGACTTTTGGATGCTTCCATGGGCGCGAAGCGCGACTGCCGTGAGAGGGCAGGGTGACACCGTGCGAAGCCATGATTCGCGACGCCGTTGCAGCGCGCCGCATGAGGAGCACTGTGCCCGATTTGACCGAGAACGGCTTGGGTTCGCCCGAGTTCGACAATACCGATACCACCGATTCCACCCCCACACGCCGCCGTCGCGGCCGCCGTGTGGTGAGGAGCGCCGGAGAGGCGGGCGCCCAGATGCAGCTCGAAGTGCACGACCGCGTGCCGCTGTTTCAGGAACCGAGCGCCGCAATCGAAGCCGGCAAGCCGGCCAAGGCGCTTCCTGCGGGAAGCCACGCGGAGGAATCCGCGGAATCCGAAGACTCCAACGAGCCTACGGCAACGCGTCGCCGCTCGCGCCGTGCCAGCACCTCCACCAGGTCGCGCAGCACACGCACCGCGAATGACGAGGCAGAGGAGCCCACGACGACGCGTTCGCGCCGGGGCCGGGGCGCGACACAGAACGATGATGAGGAGCCGACCGTTCATACGCGCCGCCGCTCGCGTGCGCAGGCAGAAGAAGCCGAGGAGCCGCGCAGCACCCATTCGCGTCGAAGCCGCCGCACGGTGTCCGACGAATCTGAGCAAACCAATGACGACAGCTATGAGAGCCGCACCCAGCACGTGCTTGATGCGTTGGATGAGTCTTTCGACGACGATGCCGAGACCCACGAGACCGGCCGCGGCCGTTCACGCTCGCGTTCCCGTTCCCGCACGGGTCGTCGTGAGGTGCTCGAAGACGCGAATCAGCATGAATCTGCAGATGTGGAGAACGACCAGGAGGAAAGCAGCGCGCGCGGCAATCGCCGTGGCGGCCGCCCGATGACCTCCTTGCTGTTCCAGGAGCCGGTGCTGCCGGCACGTTCGCGTTCCACCCACGACGAGGAGAATGACGAAGACGCCGACGACGAGCCGCTGCACGATCTCGATCTCAACGAAGGCAGCACCCGCTCCCGCAAGCGTTCACGCAATCGCCGACTGAACGCGCAGGAGCGTCGCGCGGCCGCCGAAGTCGAGCAAATCGAGGAAGACCTCGTGCTCGACGACATCGTCTATGCGCCAATCGACGACGAAACCGGAAGGTCGGGCGACGAATCCGACAGCGAGGAGAGCGGCACCCATACGCGTCGCCGTCGCCGCCGCAAGTCGCAGGAGAACGCGAATGCGGAACGCGAGGAATCCGAGAACGAGGAGAGCACCCGCACCCGTCGCCGTTCGCGCGCCGAGGACGAGGAGGAGAACGACGAGAGCACGGTGACGCGCCGCCGTCGCCGTCGCCGCAACTCGAAGGGCGGTGAGGAAGAGGAACAGCCACGCCGTTCACGCAAGCAGCAGTACATCGATGAGATCACCGATGTCGAAGGCTCGACGCGTCTCGAGGCGAAGAAGCAGCGCCGTCGCGACAACCGCCGTGAACGCAGCCGCCAGAACCAGCTGCTCGAACAGGACTTCCTCGCGCGCCGCGAGAACGTGGACCGGCTCATGGTCGTGCGTGAACGTGGACGCCATACGCAGATCTCGGTGATCGAAGACAACGTGCTCGTCGAGCATTACGTCTCCGACATCCAGGAGGTCGCCACCGTGGGCAACATCTACCTTGGCCGTGTGCAGAACGTGCTGCCGAGCATGGAGGCCGCATTCGTGGACATCGGCCAGGCCCGCAACGGTGTGCTGTACGCCGGCGAGGTGAACTGGGACGCCACGCGTTTGGAGGGTCAGCCGCGCAGGATCGAGCTCGCATTCAAGTCGGGCGATCCCGTGCTCGTGCAGGTGACGAAAGACCCGATCGGGCACAAGGGCGCACGACTGACGAGCCAGGTGACGCTCGCCGGGCGCTTCCTTGTGCTCGTGCCATCCGGCGGCATGACCGGCGTGAGCCGCAAGCTCAGCGACCGCGAACGCAACCGCCTGAAGTCGATCGTTTCGAAGATCGCACCGAAGGACATGGGTGTGATCATTCGCACCGCGGCCGAGGGGGCGTCCGAAGAGGCGATTGCGAAGGATCTCGAGGGGCTGACCAACCAGTGGGCCGAGATTCAGCGCAAGCGCGAGGAGTTCCTGCACGGCAAGCGTCCGAAGCTGCTGCAGGGCGAGCCTGACGTGGCGATTCGCGTGGTGCGCGACATTTTCAACGACGACTTCAACAAGATGATTGTGGAAGGCGACGGCGTGTACCACCGCATCGAGGAGTACCTCGACCACATGGCACCCGATTTGTGTAACAAGCTCGAGAGGTGGGACCCGGAAGAGCACGGCGGCAAGGACGTGTTCGACAAGTGGCAGATCGACTCGCAGCTACGCAAGGGTATGGAACGCCAGGTCTACCTGCCCAGTGGCGGCTCCATTGTGATCGACCGCACCGAGGCGATGACGACGATCGACGTGAACACCGGCCGTTTCATTGGCAAGGGCAAGTCGCTCGAGGAGACGGTGACGCGATGCAATCTGGAGGCGAGCGAGGAGATCGCACGTCAGCTGCGTCTGCGCGACATCGGTGGCATGGTCATGATCGACTATGTGGATATGGTGATGCCGGCGAACCGTGATCTCGTGCTGCGTCGTCTGGTGGAATGCCTGGCCCGCGACCGCACCAAGCACCAGGTGGCCGAGGTGACGTCGCTCGGACTCGTGCAGATGACGCGCAAGCGCATCGGGCAGGGGCTCGTCGAGGCGTTCTCCGAGGAGTGCCCGGAGTGCAAGGGACGCGGGTTCATTGTGCATGACGAGCCCACGATCTCCGCGGAATTCGACGATCCGTACGCGATGAAGGGCGGCGATCCGTTCGTGCGCACGAACAAGCATGGGCATGGCACGCCCGAAGTGCATGCGCCGAAGGGCTCGTCCGCGGCGGTCAAGGCCAAGCTCGCGCAGATTGCCGCCGCGGCGGTGGCTGCGAATGTGGCCGCGGAGGCCGAGGCGAGTGTGGAGGCTCCGGCGGCCGACACGACGGAGGAAACCGCCGAGGTCGGCGTGGCAGTGGAATCCACCGTGGAATCTGCAGCAGACTCCGCAGATAATGCGAGCGGCTCCGAACATGTTGATGGGGCGGTCGAGCAGGTCGAAGGCGAAGTGATCGACGACACCGAGCAATCTGCCGATGACGCCGCCATGGTGACGGTGGAGGACGTGGCCGAGGAATCCTGAACCTGGCGCCGGTTCCGCGGGCGGGCAAGCGCGAGCAAGCGTGAAAGAGCTGTGAAGCATGGGCGAATACGCCTGCCCGCGCGGCCCAAGGGAGCATAATAGAGGTTGTGGCGGTTCACCCCTTCTCCAAAGAACCGCCGACATATTCGTGATGGCCGATTACCCAACCGACTGTTATGATATCCCCTTCTCTCTCTCTGGGGCGACCGTTTTCCCGCGGTCGCCCTTCCTTGTATCCGGGCACTTGGGCATCGCTCGACACCTCTGGCCAATGACGAAACGGGGCGGTACTTCGCCGTTTGCCATGGGAATGGTGAATATGCCGGCATATCGCGGAAAATTTGCGAAATGAGACGCGGTTATGGAATGGTTTTGCCGATATTGTGAAGCAAAGCCGAAAGATGTGCCTGACGCTAGGGCGCTCCGCTACAGTGGTCCATAGAGAAAATGCCCACATCAACGGCGATGTGGCATTTTCCTGTATCAGCATGTCTTGTGGAGTCCAGAAATTCGCAGATTTCGTAATATGCTCGTATTAATTCAATCCCGAATGCATTGCACAACGTCAGCAAAACCAATGATTCCAACGGTTCTCGAGACATTCTCTATATGGACACGCTTCTTGGCATTCGGGCGTGAGCTCGCGTATGATGGGCAGAGTAGTTGATTCCCGATTCTAGTAGGTTCTATTAGTGTTGAGACCCAACTCTTCTCCTTATATCGACCGGGGCTGTTTCCACCTTCTATGCCCCGGTCTTTTCTTATCCCGTGGAATGTGCGTGTTGAAGGTTGCGTTGTTCGCGGGAGTGTGTATAGTTGATTGATGGTGTCTGGCCGTGAGCTCGTGCGTGCTGGGCAGTAAGCTTTCCAAGTGAATAAAGGAACGGATATGTACGCAATTGTGAAGGCCGGTGGCCATCAGGAAAAGGTCGAGGTTGGCGACACCATCCTCGTGAACCGTCTCGACGCCAAGAATGGCGAAACCGTGGAGTTCCCGGTTGCGCTCGTGGTCGACGGCGAAAAGGTCATCATCGCCGCTGCCGATCTGGCGAAGATCTCCGTCAAGGCCGAAGTCGTGAACGACGACGCCAAGGGCCCGAAGATCCGCATCCAGAAGTTCAAGAACAAGACCGGCGTTGCCCGCCGCAAGGGCCATCGCCAGAAGCTGACCCAGCTCAAGATCACGGCGATCGCCTGAGCAAGCTGACAGCAGGTACAGGTACCGAAAGGAACAACAATGGCACATAAGAAGGGCGCGTCCAGCTCGCGTAACGGTCGCGATTCGAATCCTCAATACCTCGGCGTGAAGAAGTTCGGCGGCGAAGCGGTTGTCGCCGGCAACATCATCGTTCGCCAGCGCGGCACCAAGTTCCACGCCGGCAAGAACGTGGGCGTCGGCAAGGACCACACGCTGTTCGCTCTGGCTGACGGCAACGTGCAGTTCGGCGTGCGTCGTGACCGCAAGGTCGTCGACGTCGTCACCGAGTGACGCATTCGCGTACAGCATACTTTGAAAGCCTCCGCCCGTTGTGGCGGGGGCTTTCGTGTTTTCGGCAAGGTCGTCGAATGCACGCGCGGTAATCTGCAGAACGGGCACGCGGTATGGAAATGGTTCGACGCCGGAATCTGTAGAACAGTGCAGCAATAGGAACACACCGATAGAATGAGGCGTTATGAGTGATTTTGTGGATAGAGTGACCGTACATGTAAAAGGCGGCGACGGTGGCAATGGGTCGGCCGGCATCCGCCGCGAGAAATACAAGCCGTTGGCAGGGCCGAACGGCGGCAATGGTGGCAAGGGTGGTTCGGTAATCCTCAAAGCCGACCAGAATGCCACGTCGCTGCTCGACTTCCGCTTCATGCCGCATCGCACGGCGGATTCCGGCACCATGGGCCTGGGCGACACGAAAGACGGCTCGAATGGTGCGGATCTCGTGCTGCCGGTTCCCGTGGGCACTGTGGTGTTCGAGGCGCGCGGCGCGCAGGGTTCCCCCAAGAAGCCGGGTGCGGTGCTCGCCGATCTGCGTCATGCCGGCGACACGTACGTCGCGGCAGCAGGTGGCGCGGGCGGCCTGGGCAATGCGGCGCTGGCGAACAAGACACGCCGTGCACCCGGGTTTGCGCTGCTCGGCGAACCGGGCGACGAACGCGACATCATTCTCGAGCTCAAGTCAATCGCAGACGTCGCGCTCGTGGGCTTCCCCTCGGCGGGCAAGTCGTCGCTCATCGCCGCGATGAGTGCGGCCAAGCCGAAGATCGCGGACTACCCGTTCACCACGCTCGTGCCGAATCTGGGCGTCGTGCAGGCCGGCGACATGCGCTATACCATCGCCGACGTTCCCGGGCTCATTCCGGGGGCCTCGCAGGGCAAGGGCCTGGGACTGACGTTCCTGCGGCATATCGAACGCACCGAGATCATTGCGCATGTGATCGACTGCGCGACGATCGATCCGGATCGCGACCCGCTCTCGGACTACTACGCGCTCGAAAAGGAGCTCGGCGAATACGCGGACGACCTCGATCTGCCGCTCGGCGCGATTCCGATTCCCGAACGCCCGCGCGTGATTATCCTCAACAAGATCGACGTGCCCGACGCCAAGGAGCTCGCCGATTTCGTACGGCCGGAATTCGAGAAGCTCGATCTGCCGGTCTATGAGATCTCCACGGCCTCGCATGCCGGTTTGAAGGAGCTCAACTTCGCGTTGGCCAAGCTCGTGAAGGAGATGCGCGCGCAGATTGCCGAGCGCGAGGAGAGCGTCGATGAGGAGCGCGTGGTGATCAAGCCGCTCGAGGAACCGGGCACGCAGCGCCGCAATGGGCGCAATGCGCAGGTGCGCGAATTCGAGATCGAACGCGAAGACGATGGCCATGGCAACTTCTGGTTCACCGTGACCGGCGTGAAACCCGAACGCTGGGTGAGGCAGACGAACTTCGACAACGACGAGGCTGTGGGGTACCTGGCCGACCGTCTCGCCAAGCTCGGTGTGGAGGACTCGCTGCGCAAGCACGGCGCCCATGCCGGCGACGAGGTGCGCATCGGTCGCGGGGAGCGTGCCATCGCCTTCGACTGGGATCCGACGATTGCCGCCGGAGCCGAGATGCTCGACGGCACCCAGCTCGGCTCCCGTGGCAAGGACCTGCGTTTGGAGGAGGAGGACGGTCGCAAACGCCGCCGCACCAACTCCGAGCGCCGCCGCGAATACCATGAGATGATGGATGCTCGCGCCGCCGTGCGCGCCGCCATGCAGGCCGAGCGCGCCGCAGGGCATTGGGCGGATCCGTCGATCGACGACGACAGGCACGATGAGCAGTCGTTGTTCGGCCGCGGCGAGGTGGAGGAATACGAGGACGAGCCCGGCGCTGACGGGTCGCGTCAGCTGGACTGAGATCCGGAATGGTAGAGGAAACAGCAGCGAGAAGACGAGAAGAACAGTGAGTGGAGCTATGCAGACCCCGTCCCAGGAGGAAGTACGCCGTGCGGTGGCAGCCGCGCGAACCGTGGTGGTGAAGGTGGGGTCGAGCTCGCTCACGCAGCCCTCCGGGCACTTGGACGTAGACAAGCTCAATGCGCTGGTGGGCGCGATCGCGCAGGTGCGCATGCTCGGCGGCAACATCGTGCTCGTCTCGTCCGGCGCCATCGCCGCGGGTTTCGGTCCGCTCGGCTTCGAATCGCGCCCCACCGATGTGGCCACACAGCAGGCGACCGCGTCGGTGGGGCAGGGACTGCTCATGGCCCAGTACGAGATGGCGTTCGGCCGCTACGGCATTCGCGTGGGGCAGCTGCTCATCACCGCCGAAGACACGATGCAGCCACGGCAGTACCGCAATGCGCGGCGCACCATGGCCAAGCTGCTCGAACTCGGCGTGGTGCCGATAGTCAACGAGAATGATGCGCTTGCCAGCAACGAGATCCGTTTCGGCGACAACGACCGGCTTTCCGCGCTCATCGCGAACATGGTGTGTGCCGATGCGCTGATTCTGCTCACCGATGTCGACGCGCTCTACACCGCACCTCCAAGCGAGCCGGGCTCCCATAGAATCGGCTTTGTGCCGAACATCACCGAACTGCTCGACCAGGTGCGTGTGGGCGGTTCGGAGTCGGGCGTGGGCACCGGCGGTATGGTTACGAAGCTCGAGGCCGCGCGCATGGCCGCCGTCTCCGGCATTCCGGCCGTGCTCACCGCCGCCCGCAACGCCGGTCCGGCACTCATGGGCGATGAGGTGGGCACCGCATTCGCTCCGGTGAAGCAACGCGGTTCGGCGCGCAGGTTGTGGATCAAATTCGCGGCCCATCCGCGTGGAGTGCTCGTGGCCGATTCCGGCGCGGCCAAGGCGGTGCGCGGCGGACGGGCGAGTCTGCTTGCTGCGGGTGTGCTCGAATCGCGTGGTGATTTCGCCGCCGGCGACCCGGTGTGGATCGACGACGAGGCGGGCAATCATCTGGCGCGCGGCCTTGCCGGTTACGATTCCGAGGAGATTCCGAACATGCTCGGACGCAACACTGCGCAGCTGCGCCGCCTGCTCGGCGAGGAGTATGCGCACCCGCTCGTGCACCGCGACAATCTCGTGCTCGTGTGATTGCTGGCCTGGCGCCTCGCGGGCAGATTCCGGCCATTGCGGCCGTCTCATATGCCGGCGCATCGGTCTTGCACCAGGGGCATGTTGTTAGTGTTTGGCAGTAGCATGGAGCCATGCCTACAGATCAGACGAAACTCCCACTTTCCAACCGCATCGACAAGGTCACGCCGAGCGCCACGCTGGCCGTCGACATGAAGGCCAAGGCCATGAAGGCGCAGGGCATTGACATCATCGGCTTCGGTGTTGGCGAACCGAACTTTGCCACCCCCGAGGCGATTGTGGAGGCTGCGGCGGCGGCTGTGGTGAACCCGGCGAACTACAAGTACTCGCCCACACCGGGTCTGCCGGAACTGCGCCAGGCCATTGCCAGCAAGACGCTGCGTGATTCCGGCTACGAGGTGGAGCCGGAGCAGGTGGTGGTGACCAACGGCGGCAAGCAGGCCGTGTACGAGGCGTTCCAGCTCATCATCAACGATGGCGACGAGGTGATTATTCCGTCGCCGTATTGGACGAGCTACCCGGAGATGGTCAAGCTCGCCGGAGGCAAGCCGGTGGAGGTGTTCGCCGGTGCCGACGCGAACTACGAGCCGAATCTGGATGATATCGAAGCGGCGCGCACCGATCGCACGAAGGCGATCATTGTGACGAGCCCGAATAACCCGACCGGTGCCGTGTGGAGCGAGCAGACGATTCGCGACATCGCCGAATGGGCACTCGACCACAACATCTGGGTGATCAGCGACGAGATCTACGAGCACCTCACCTATGACGGTGTGAAGACCACGCACATCGGCGCCGCCGTGCCGCAGATTCGCGAACAGCTGATCGTGCTCGACGGCGTGGCCAAGACCTACGCGATGCCGGGGTGGCGCGTCGGCTGGATGGTCTCCCCGCTCGCCGTGGCCAAGGCCGCCTCCAAGCTGCAGGGCCATATGACCTCCAATGTGAACAATATCGCCCAGCGGGCCGCCATCGAGGCCGTGGGCGGCCCGCTCGACGCCGTGGCCATGATGCGTGATGCGTTCAATGTGCGTCGTCTGGCCATAGTCGCCGCGCTCAACGACATCAACGGCGTGCATTGCCCGATGCCGGAGGGTGCGTTCTATGCGTTCCCGAACGTCGAAGGGCTGCTGAACCGGCCGATGGGTCCGAACGGCACGACGTTCACCACCTCCGCCGAGCTTGCCGAGGCATTGCTCGAGGAGGGCCATGTGGCGGCCGTTCCCGGCGAGGCGTTCGGCGCCCCCGGCTACATGAGATTCTCCTATGCGGTGGCCGACGAGGAGATCACCGAGGGCATGCGCCGGTTCAAGGAGTGGGCCGAGGCCTGAGCGACGTGGCCGGAGCCGTTTGCATGCAGCCTAAATGTGTGCAAACGGCAAAGGCGGCACGCGCGAGTGGACTTCGTCGTAGCAATCCGCTACTATTTCTTCTTGGCGGTTTTACCGGCCCGGCGACGAGCTGGTGGAAACACTTAGGGAAGTGGCGCAATTGGTAGCGCAACGGTCTCCAAAACCGTAGGTTGTGGGTTCGAGTCCCGCCTTCCCTGCAAAGGAACTCGAGTAAGTTCATCTGACGCCAATGGAGGGTGTATGGCACGCAAGACCGATCACGGTGAGGAAGTCATCAAGCCGAATGTGTTCATGCGTATTGGCCTGTTCATCAAGCAGATCATCGACGAACTGCGCAAGGTGGTCACCCCGACCCGCAAGCAGCTGTTCTACTGGTCGCTCGCCGTGTTCATCTTCGTCGCATTGCTCATGGTGTTCGTCACCGCAATGGACTTCGGACTCGGCAAGCTCTCATTCCTCATCTTCGGCTGAGCCGATATCCCGCAAATCGCCTACAATACCGTTAGCAATGAAGAATTGCTAACGGTATTGCCGTTAGTAGACACTGGAAAGTACCGTGTTCTCAAGGAACGCGTAAGAATCCCCACGAAAGTGAAGCCGCATGACTGACGAAGTGAACTTGGAAAACATTGACGATCTGCCGATCAATCTGGACGCCGTCTCGGCCGACGACGACACCGCCGACGCGCAGGAAGTGCAGATCGACCAGGTCGAGGCCGCTTCGGTAAGCGAGGACATCGCCGAGGGCATGGCCTACGATGCCGTGAACGCCGGCGACGACGCGGAACCGTCGGACAAGGCCGCCGCGCAGAAGGATTCGCTCACCGATTCGGTGGACGACTCCGCCGCAGTGGATTCCGCCGCACATTCCGAAGGCACCGCCGACGAGTCCACCCAGCATGCCGAAGCCGAGGAGGCCTCCGCGGACGAAGCGCCCGAGACCGCCGCCGAAGCCGAGGAAGAGGCGGAGGAAGACGCCGGAGCCAAGGCCGTGAAGGAATTCTCCAAGTCGCTGCGCACGCTCGAAGGCAAGTGGTACGTGCTGCACACCTACTCCGGCTATGAGAAGCGCGTGAAGAGCAACATCGAATCCCGCGTGCAGAGCTTCGGTTTGGAAGACACGATCTTCCAGGTCGAGGTGCCCATGGAGGAAGTGGAGAAGCACACCGAGAAGGGCAAGAAGGTCGTCACCCGCGTTCGCGTGCCCGGTTACGTGCTCATTCGCATGTACCCCGATGAGAACGCCCGTCGCATCGTGCGCGAGACCGAGGGCGTGACCGGTTTCGTCGGACCGTCCCGTGAGCCGGCTCCGCTCAGCCGCAAGGAGGTCGTCTCGATGATGGCCCCGATGATCGCCTCGCAGGCGCTCAAGGAGGCCGGTGACAAGCCGGCTGCCGCCAAGAAGCGCACGCTCGAGGTCTCCTACAAGGTGGGCGATCAGGTCACCGTCACCGATGGCCCATTCACCTCGATGTCGGCCGTCGTTTCCGATGTGGAGCCGGCCACGCAGAAGCTCACCGTGCTCGTGTCGATCTTCGGCCGCGATACGCCGGTCGAGCTCGGCTTCAATCAGGTGCAGCGGCTCGACGCCTGAGCCCTGCTCCGTTGCCGCACACTCATTTGCCGAACGCATCCCGCCTCTTATATGCGGGATGCGTTCTGTTATTCAGGCAACCGTGGCATATGCGGGAGTCGTCCGGAATAGGTGGCATAATTGTGGGGTTGTGTGTGAAGTGCGACTTCGCGCACACAGGAAATATCGATTGCGGAAGGCGTGCCATACGGTCGCCGCCACTACCGCGTCATAGAAAGAAGAACCATAACATGGCTCCAAAGAAGAAAGTCTCGGCGCTGATCAAGCTCCAGATCGAGGCTGGCAAGGCCAATCCTGGCCAGAAGCTCGGCCCGGTCCTGGGTTCCCATGGCGTGAACATCATGGACTTCTGCAAGGCGTACAACGCTGCCACACAGGACAAGATGGGCCAGGTCATCCCAGTCGAGATCACCGTGTACGAAGATCGTTCCTTCGACTTCGTGCTCAAGACCCCGCCGGCTTCGGATCTGCTGAAGAAGGCCGCCGGCGTCGCCAAGGGCGCTTCCAACCCGCTGACCGACAAGGTCGGCTCGGTCACCAAGGCCCAGGTCAAGGAGATCGCCGAAACCAAGATGGCCGATCTGTCCGCTCGTGACATCGATGCCGCAATGAAGATCATCGAGGGCTCTGCGCGCTCGATGGGCATCACGGTGAACGACTGAGCTGAGAGGATAGAGACAAATGGCTAAGCACTCCAAGAAGTATCGTGAAGCGGCCGAGCGCATTGACCGCAACAACCTGTACACGCCAGAAGAGGCCATCGCCCTGCTCAAGAGCATGCCGGCCTACAACTTCGACCAGACCGTCGAAGCCGTGCTGCGTCTGAACGTCGACCCGCGCAAGGCCGACCAGCTCGTGCGTGGCTCCGTCAACCTGCCGAACGGCACCGGTAAGACCGCCAAGGTCCTCGTGTTCGCACGTGGCCCGAAGGCCACCGAGGCCCTCGAGGCCGGCGCCGACATCGTAGGTGACGACGATCTCGTCGAGAAGGTCGCCAACGGCTTCCTCGACTTCGATTCCGTGGTCGCCACCCCGGACATGATGGGCAAGGTCGGCCGCCTCGGCCGTGTGCTCGGTCCGCGTGGCCTCATGCCGAACCCGAAGACCGGCACCGTGACCATGGACGTCACCAAGGCGATCAAGGACATCAAGGGCGGCAAGGTCGACTTCCGCGTCGACAAGAACGGCAACCTGAGCTTCCTCTTCGGCAAGCTCTCGTTCTCCGCCGAAGCCCTCGACCAGAACTTCCGCGCCGTGGCAGACGAGGTCAAGCGCCTCAAGCCGGCCACCGTGAAGGGTCGCTACATCACCAAGGCGACTATCTCCTCCACGATGAACCCGGGCATCCCGGTCGATCCGGCCTCGATCTGATCCAGATCAGCCCCTACGGCGCAACGCCAATCCGTTCGCCGTCCAGACACCCCGTGCAGATTCTGCACGGGGTGCTTGCTATTGAGCCCACGATTTAGGGCGTGAACCGTACACTTGAACCATGACCAAATTCGAACATGCGGACATTCTCGATTTGCTCGGCGGTGACATCGACGACAATGCCGTGATGCGACTCGTGTTCGAATGCCTAATCAGCAGGATCGACGACGACCGCGTGGTCTCGCTGATGAATCTGATCGGCTGGCGGGGTTCGTTCAGCTGCTTCGCGCTGGGGGGAACGCCGGCGGAGTCCATGGGCGCCACATTCACGCAGATCAGCTCAGCGGTGCGTGATTTCGGCGGCTCGCATGCAATCTTCGGCATGTACGGGCAGTTCGTGATCGCCTGCATCGAGCTGGAGGCGGCGGTGAGTCCGGAGATAGTCTGCACGGCAGCGTTGCCCGCATTCACGCAATCCGAGGCGGTGTATTTGAGCCCGGTCCGTGAGGGTGTGCCGGGAGCCTCGCGCGCGGTGCGCGAGACATTGTTCTCGCTGCAGGCCGCGCCGTCGCTGAACACGCCGTCGCGGCCGCTGCGCGCCGACGAACTGCTGCCCGAGCGCGCACTGCTCGGCGACGAGGTGGCGCGCGAGGAGCTCTACCGCAACGTCTATCTGGTGTTGCATGGCGACAACGAAGACGACCCCTCGTACATCACCGTCTCCACGTTCCTGCGGCACGGTGGCTCGCTTGAGGCCACCGCGAAGGAACTCAACGTGCACCCGAACACCGTGCGCTACCGTCTGAAGAAGGCGGCCGAGACCACGGGCTGGGATGCCACGGATCCACGCGACGCATTCGTGCTCAACACGGCGATCGCGCTGGGCCGCATGCGCAGTGCGCGGCAGTAGTCTGCTCACATATTGACCGGCAGCACGCCCACGTCGGCCGTGTGCACAATCTCAAGCTGGTCGTCGCGATTGGTGATCGACAGCGACGCGTCGGCATTGATGGTGCGCGCGATGCCGGTCTGCGTGGTGCCGTCCGCGTAGTGCACGAGCACCGGCTTGCCGAGCGTCCAGCATTCCTCGAGCACACGTTTGCGCAGATCCTGCGCGTAGTTGGCCGGGTGCAGCCCGAATTCCCACAGACGACGTTCCATGCTCCTCACCGTGGCGGCGGCGATTGCATCGGCGAGGCTGATCGGGGTGGGGAAGTTCGTGTCGGGCTCAGGCTCGGTGATTAGCTGCAGTGACGTGCTCTGCGGTGTGGGCAACTGCTCGGGCGCGATGTTCAGATTCAGTCCGACGCCGAAAACGACCACGCTCGTGATCGGGTCGTTCGGCAGCGGCACGAGCTGGGAGAGTATTCCGCCGAGCTTCATGCCGTGGTAGACGATGTCGTTGGGCCATTTGAGCTGCACGGTGTCGGGCGCATCGTCGTCGATGTCGTCAGGGCGCCATTTGAGGCCATTGTTGGGCACGATGTGCTGCAGGGCGTCGATCACGCTCATGCCGGCGATCATTTGCAGCCAGCCGTTGAGATTGGCGTCGGTGGCAAGCTGTGTGCCCACCGCGCTCATAAAGGAGGCGATGAACGAGCCCTCGAGTTCGCTCACCCAGGTATGACCGAGACGGCCGCGCCCCGCAGTCTGCTCGCGCGCGAACACGACCGTCATGCCGGCGCGGTCGAATTTGCCGTCTGCGACGAGTTTCGCGGCGACGTCGTTCGTGGAGGTCGTCTGTTCGAGGGAGATTACATTCGCGACGGCGCGTGTGTTCGGATAGTCATTCATGTTCACTGTGCCCATGGTTCGATTATTGGCGCAGGTGGGGATGTTCTCGCATATGCCGTGTTCGTGGCGGGTGCGCCGCCTGGCACATATGCGTGCGCGACCAGCAGGTTCCGCATCCCCGTCATTCACCTCCCGCGGTGCCTATGCGTGCGCGTGCGCGACTGCGCTGCCAACCGGCGCACCCAGATGGTCGTATTTGCAAACGTAATCTCAAATCTGCGCATTTGTGAGTGGGCACTGGTCGCTGTGAGATTGGGATTGCAAAGAAGGCACGCGAAATTCAGCTGTATGCGCGGATGTGAGGATGAGATTGCAAGAATGACACCTGCAGAAGCGGCTGGATGACCTAGCTGAGACTGCGTTCACCAAGATGGTCATCGTGTGGCGCGCTGGATGGTTGCACTTGCAGGTGGAATCTCAGACTGATATTGGAAGAGATGTACGGTGGTCACGTTTGCAGACGGGGTCTCGGCGTGGCCATAGCGGCAATCTGAGATTGTCGTGATGAGAATTCAGTTGCAAAAAGGGCGCGCGGATACGGATTGACATCAGATTGATATCAGATTAAGCGAGGTATTGCAAAGATGGCGTGCGAGAATCTGCACACATGGCAGATGGTATGCGGGGTGCGCGAATTTGCAAACGCAGGATTCCCGCAAGATGAGTCCGCACGCAGTCGGCCGCGTTCGATTGCTCGGCGCAGGAACCGACTGCATGCGCAGGGAGACTCAGCGGGCGGCTTCCGTGGATTCGGCGGAAGCGAGCACGGGCAGTGCCAGCAGCGAGGCCACCGTGATCTTGAGCAGATCGCCGGGCACGAAGACGAGCGTGGAGGCGGCGGTGGCGCCCAGGGGCATGCCGGTGACCGTGGCCTGGAAGGCGGTACCGAAGCCGTAGCCGACCACGAGGAACCCGAATGCGCAGGCCATGAAGCAGGCGATGAAGCGGGCTGCGCCGGCAAGTGCCGGGTTCATGTCGTGCTTGGTGCGCAACGAGGTGATTGCGCGGTTGGCGGCGCCTGCGAGCACGGCGGTGAGCATCACCGACGGCACGAATCCGAAGAGGAATCCGCCGGAGGGGCCAATGAGAGACAGCGTGGAGCCTCCACCCGAGAACACGGGCAGGCCGGCGGCACCCAGACCCAGGTACAGCACAGTGCCCGCGGTGGTGCGACGCCAACCCAAGGTGAGCGCGGCGGTCATGAGCACGAAGGTCTGCAGGGTGATCGGAACGGGCGTGCCGGGGACCGGGATCTTGCCCACCATCGTCGAGCCGCACAGCAGCAGCGCCACGATGAGCGCGGGGGCGAGGGAGCGCACGAGCGCCCTGAGATTGACGCGAGTGACGCTATGCATAAGTTCGTGCATAAGTATTCCTTCCGTCTCTGTGCGTGACCGGCATGTGGCCAGTGTGGCGCATGGAAATTGTGAGTGTGCAACGGGAACGTTACGGTTCGGCAACGGGTGGTGAGATTGCCCAGCCTGCGCAATACTTGCCAAAATAGGCGGAATCATAAGGCTCTGCGTGCATGCTCCCGGGTGCTGCTCGTAATCGTAGACGCAAACGCAGGTGTGCATTTTGTAGAGGTCACCAAAAACGAGCGGTCAGATTTGTTCAAAGCGACGTTTCGTGAATATTCAAAAGAGAGCAGAGTTATGCACCATGACCGATACTGTCTCCAAACTACTCATCGCCAATCGCGGCGAGATCGCCCTGCGTGTGGTGCGCACCGCGCGTGAAATGGGCATATCCACCGTGGTCGTGTACGCCGAGCAGGACCGCCATTCGCAATATGTCGAGATGGCGGACGAGGCATTCCTGCTCTCGGGTGACACGTATGCCGACACCTATCTCAACGAAGACCTCCTCATAGACATTCTCCGGCGCTCCGGTGCCGATGCGGTGCATCCGGGCTATGGATTCCTCTCCGAAGTGCCGAGTTTCGCCGACAAGGTGATCGAGGCCGGCGCCACATGGGTCGGCCCGTCGTCGCGCGCGCTCACCGATCTGGGAGACAAGATCAGCGCACGCCGCGTGGCCGTGTACGCCAAGGTGCCGCCGGTGCCGGGCATCTCACATTCGCTCGGCGACATGCGCGTGCTGCTCGACTTCGCACACACGCACGGCTATCCGCTCATGCTCAAGCGCGCGGACGGCGGCGGCGGACGGGGCATCACACTCGTGCGCGACGACGACGAGCTGCGCGGCTTCTACCTGAACCACAACGCCGTGCAGGGCGGCGATCTCGACGAGTACTTCGTGGAGCGTTTCATCGACCACGGCAGGCACGTGGAGACCCAATGCGGCCGCGATTCGCACGGCAACTTCACCGTGTACTCGACGCGCGACTGCTCGGTGCAGCGCCGCAACCAGAAGCTCATCGAGGAAGCGCCCGCCCCGTTCCTGGGTGACGACGTGGTCGAGCAGCTGCATGCCTATTCGCACCGGCTGTTCGACGCGGTGGACTATGTGGGCCTGGGCACCTGCGAGTTCATGGTGACCGATGCGGGCAAGGTGTACTTCCTGGAGGTGAACCCGCGCCTGCAGGTCGAACATACGGTAAGCGAGGAGGTGAGCGGGCTCGATTTGGTTCGCGAACAATTGCAGATTGCCGCCGGCGGCACGGTCTCGCCGGAACCGACCGCGCGCGGCCACAGTTTCGAACTGCGCATCACCAGCGAGGACCCGAAGACGAACCTGACCCCCAGCTCCGGCACGCTCGAACGTGTGCAGTGGCCGGCGGGGCCCGGGGTGCGGGTGGATTCCGGCGTGGTCGAAGGAGACACGATCTCGCCGAAGTTCGACTCGATGATGGGCAAGCTCATCGTGACGGCGCATGACCGCCATGCCGCCGTGGCCCGTGTGCGGCGCGCGCTTGACGAGCTGCGCATCGAAGGCGTGCCCACGCCCGTCGAACTGTACCGGCAGGTGTTCGGCGACGACGAGTTCACCGCCGAGCACGGCCATGGTTTCGAAGTGAGCACAAAGTGGCTCGAACGCAAGTACCTGAACCATGAACCGGCCACCGTACACGGCGGCCAGCCGGCTTCGCTCGATGCCGTCGCAGGGGCGGCGGAACCCGAACTCGACCATAGCGAGCAATTCGTGATCGAAATGAACAATCGGCGCGTGGTGCTCAATGTGCCGAGCGACATGTTCGCCAATCTCACCGGCGCGGCCCGTCCGCACGGCGAACGCAGGCCCACGCAGCCATTGCGGGGCCAGGGCTCGCACCATGTGGACCGCGGCAACGCGCGCACCGCCGAACGCCCGGGCGTCATCTCCGCGCCAATGCAGGCGTTGGTCACGCGCATCAACGTGAGCGAAGGCCAGCAGGTGGCGAAGGGCGACCTGCTCGTGGTGCTCGAATCCATGAAGATGGAGAACTACGTGTATTCGCCCACGAACGGCATGGTGAAGGAGATCTTCGCCTCGCCGGCCACCGGCGTGGAGGCCGGCGAAACACTGCTGACCATGGAGGTCGCCGGAACGTCGAAACCAGCCAACCCCACCACCGACACCACCGAGGAGGCGTGACATGATCGACAGCATCGATGCCAATCTCGCCGCGGTAGAAGCCGCCGACGCCACCGCAGCCAATGGCGCGGACGCGCAGGGGGCCATGCGCCAGCCGATCCGACCGGCGGTGCTCAAGGCCGCCGAACTCGCGCGGGACGCCGAGAACAGGGCACGCGACCGCCAGCATGTGAAAGGCAAGTTCACGGCGCGTGAACGCCTCGACCTACTGCTCGACTCCGGAACCTTCGAGGAGATCGGGCGGTTCCGCGGCGGCGACATCAACAAGGGCGTCGCCGGTTCCGCCGTGATCACCGGATTCGGCGAGGTCTGGGGGCGCAGGGTGGCCGTCTACGCACAGGACTTCTCGGTGCGTGGTGGTTCCCTGGGCGTTGCGGAAGGTCGCAAAATCTGCCATCTGATGGATCAGGCGCTCGCACTGCGCGTGCCGATCATCGCGCTCATCGACTCCGGTGGCGCGCGCATTCAGGAGGGCGTCGCAGCGCTCACCGAATACGGCAACATCTTCCGCAAGACCTGCGAGGCCAGCGGATTCGTGCCGCAGCTCTCATTGATTCTCGGCCCATGCGCCGGCGGCGCCGTGTATTGCCCGGCGCTGACCGACCTGATCATCATGACCCGGGAGAACTCGAATATGTTCGTCACCGGGCCCGACGTGATCAAGGCCTCCACCGGCGAGTCGATCAGCATGGACGATCTCGGTGGCGGCATCGTGCACAACGTGAAATCCGGCGTCGCGCACTATCTGGGCGCCGACGAGGCGGATGCAATCGACTACGCGCGCACGGTGCTCGCCTATCTGCCGGCCAACAGCGGGCAGACGGCCCCGCGCTACGCCTACATGGCCACGCGCGCGGACCGCGACATCGCCGAACGGCTCGGCACCGTGGTGCCCGAGAACGAACGCCAGCCCTACGACGTGCTCGACGTGATCCGCTGCCTCGTCGACTACGGCGAGTTCGTGCAGGTGCACGAGCTGTTCGCGCAATCCGCCGTCGTCGGCTTCGCCTGCATGGACGGCCAGCCGGTGGGCATCGTCGCAAACCAGCCGAATGTGAACGCCGGCGCGCTGGACGTCGATTCATCGGAGAAGGTGGCGCGCTTCGTGCGCTTGTGTGACGCGTTCAATCTGCCCATCATCACCCTGGTCGACACGCCCGGGTACAAACCGGGTGCCGAGCAGGAGCACGCCGGCATCATCCGCCGCGGCGCGAAGGTGATCTACGCGTATGCGAACGCGCAGGTGCCGCTCGTCACCGTGATCATGCGTAAGGCCTACGGCGGCGCCTACATCGTGATGGGATCCAAGGCGATTGGCGCGGACCTCAACTACGCGTGGCCCACCAGCCAGATCGCCGTGCTCGGCGCGGCGGGCGCCGTGAACATCATCCATCGCAAGGACCTGCAGAAAGCGAAGGACGCCGGTCGTGACGTCGAAGCGGTGCGCGCGAAGTACATCGCCGAGTACGAGGAGACGACGGTGAACGCGAATCTGTCGATGGAGATCGGCCAGGTGGACGCGATGATCGATCCCGAGCAGACCCGCGAGGTGCTCGTGGACTCCCTGAAGACCCTCGCTTCCAAGCGCCGTGTGAGCCGCACCGGCAAGCACCACGGCAACCAGCCGCTCTAGCTCGGGTCCAGCATGCCGGGTTATCCACACCAGACCGTGTGCATTTGTTGACGCGCGGGAAAAGTTATCCACAATCCACATCCGCAGAACCCATCCGTAATTCATACCCACACAAGAAATGAGAGACAGCAGTATGAGCACCCCGGAATTCTTTGTGAACCGACTCAATTCGGAGCCACACGCCCTTATGTTCGCCGGCCAGTCCACGCCATGGGTCGTGGCCGTCAAGCAGCTCATGGACGATCCAGAGCTGGCACAGCGGCTCACCGACCACGTGGCTGCCGCCCACGACCTGCTCACCCCGGTTTCGGCGCAATTGCTGGCGACGACCGGCCGTGAGACCGATCTGTTCTCCTTCGAAGCGAACCCGGCCAAGCTCGGCCCTGCAGCCGATGCCACCGCCAGCATCGAAGGCATCGCGCTCGCACAGCTCGGCGCCCTGCTCGACCTCGACCAGCTCGGCTACACGCTGGCCAGTGCGAATCCGGTGGCCTTGCTCGGCCATTCGCAGGGCATTCTCGGCGTGCATATGGCGCAGGCCATCATCGACGCCGGCTCGATCGAAGCCGCACGCCCGCAGATCGACGAGATTCTCGCCATCGCCGCACTCATCGGCGCGGCAGGCACCCGCGAGGCCCGCGCCCACGGCTTGGTACGCAAGTACGGTGACGCCACGCCGATGCTCTCGGTGAAGGGCATTCTGCCGGCCCAGGCCGACGAGCTCATTCGCCGCGTGGACGACGCCCGCGGGCCGATCGCCGTGGCCGTGATCAATTCCGCGAACCACGTCGTGCTCTCCGGCCACCCGCAGGACCTCGCCTCCTTCGCCGTCGAAGTGGCCAAGGAGCACAAGCACCAGGCGCAGCTGCGCGCCGAGAAGGTGCGTGGCGGCAGCGTGTTCGACCCGGTGCTCGAATACCTCGAGGTGACGCTGCCGTTCCACAGCCCGATCATGGAACAGGCCGTCGAGCAGACGGTGGCCTGGGCCGAGGAATGCGGCATCGACGTGGCCCGTGCCCGTGTGCTCGCCGGCGAGGTGCTCGTCAATCAGGTGGATTGGAGCGCGCAGGTGGCGAATCTGTTCAAGGAGAACGATCCGCGCACGTTGTGGGCCGTGGATCTCGGTCCCGGCACCACGCTCGCCAAGCTGTTCGGCACAGTGGCCGAAGGCACCGGCGTGGGTGTTGTGGAGGCGGCGAACGTTGCCGACCGCGCCAAGCTTGCCACGGAGACCGACGCCCCCGCCCGCATGCAGGATTGGACGCAGTACGTTCCGCAGGTGGTGCGGACCCCGCAGGGCGAGCGCATCGAGACCGCGTTCACCCGCCTGACCGGCAAGCCGCCGGTGCTGCTCGCCGGCATGACGCCCACCACCGTGGACCCCGAGATCGTGGCCGCGGCGGCCAATGCCGGCTACTGGGCCGAGCTCGCAGGCGGCGGCCAGGTGACCGCCGACGTGTTCGACCGCCATGTGGCCGAGCTCGAGGAGCAGCTCGACGAAGGCCGCACCGTGGAATTCAATGCGATGTTCATGGACCGCTACCTGTGGAATCTGCAGTTCGGCACCTCCCGCATCGTGCCGAAGAAGCGTGCCTCGGGCGCCCCGATCGACGGCGTGGTCATCTCCGCCGGCATCCCCGAGCTCGACGAGGCGGTGGCTCTGGTGAAGGAGCTCAACGCCGAGGGGTTCCCGTATGTGTGCTTCAAGCCGGGCACCGTCGACCAGATTCGCCAGGTGGTGCGCATCGCCAAGGCGGTTGCGCCCGCGAACATTCTCGTGCAGGTCGAAGGCGGCTCCGCCGGCGGCCACCACAGCTGGGAGTCGCTTGACGACCTGCTGCTCAACACGTATGCCCAAGTGCGCGAGCAGAGCAATCTCGTGCTCGTCGTCGGCGGCGGCATCGGCACCCCGGAACGTGCCGCCGACTATATCTCGGGCGAATGGTCCACACGTTACGGCCATCCGCTCATGCCGGTGGATGGCGTGCTCGTCGGCACCGCGGTCATGACCGCCAAGGAGGCGCACACGTCGCCGGAGGTCAAGCAGCTGCTCGTCGCGACGCCGGGTATTGCCGATGCCGGTTCCGACGCCGCAGCCGACGTGTTCGCCCCGCTCGGCGAGGCCTGGGTGCCGAGCGGCAAGGCCGTGGGCGGCGTTTCCAGCGGCCTGAGCCATTTGCACGCCGACATTTACGAACTCGAGAACGCATCGGCCCGCTGCGGCCGCCTGCTCGTGCGCGTGATGAAGCACCCGGAGGAGCTCGAAAGCCGCCGCCAGGAGATCATCGACGCCCTGAACGAGACCGCCAAGCCCTATTTCGGCGACCTGAGCGGCATGACCTACGAGGATTGGGCACGTCGGTTCGCCGAACTCTCGTTCCCGTGGGCCGACGGCACGTATGCGGACCGCTACCTGCACCTGCTGCAGCGCATCGAAGCACGTGTGATCGACCTCGAACAGGGCGAGTTCACGCCGATGTTCTCCACGCGCGCCGACGTGGAGTCCGATCCGTTCGCCGCACTCGCCGCATTGGTGGAGGCCTACCCGCAGATGGGCGAACTCAAGGTGGTGCCCACCGACGAGGCGTGGTTCATCGAACTCGTACGCGAATACCCCAAGCCAATGCCGTTCGTGCCGGCCATCGACAACGACCTGTTGCGCTGGTGGGGGCAGGACCAGCTGTGGCAGAGCGAGGATCCGCGCTATTCCGCAGACTCCGTGCGCATCATTCCCGGACCGATCTCGGTGGCGGGCATCACCACCGTGGACGAGCCCGTCGCCGACATTCTGGGCCGCTTCAGCGATGCGATGACCGCGCGCGTGGCGTCCAACGCGGCTTCCCAGACCGATCGCTTCGCATTGCTTGCCGACTGCGAGGACGCCGAGGACTTCATTCGCCGCAGCCCGAACATCTCGTGGATCGGCCACCAGATGGCCAACCCGGCCTTCGGCACCGCCCGCGGCGACGCGAACTACGAACTGAAGCACCTCGGCCGCGACGAGCAGGCCGGCGTGGAACAGTTCGACCTCGACATCCACCTCGACACGTTCTGGGACGACGACCCGGACGGCGGCCTTTCCAAGCACGCCGTGCGCGACATCGTCATTCCGCTCAACGTGACGCTCGACGCCACCGGCATGATCCCGGTGGTCGACCGTGAACGCCTGCCCGAACACGTGTACCGCATGCTCGCCGACACCGCCGGCATCGGCAACACCGCCATCACCGGCGACAAACTCGAGGCGATGCCGCAGATCACCGAGGTGGCCGACACCGAGACCTTCCCGTTCGGCCAGGCGCATGCGAGCTACACGCTCTCCGCCAACCTCGGCTTCGACCACGAGGCGGCCACCGGTGGCGCACTGCCAATGGATCTCACGCCGTCCCGCATCGCACCCGACGCACTCGTGGGACCGGCATGGCCGGCCATCTATGCGGCGCTCGGCTCCGTCATGGTGGACGGGTACCCGGTGATCGAGGGCCTGCTCAACGCCGTCCATCTCGACCATCTCATCGAGCTCGAGGTGAGCGAGGACGAGCTCCTCGCACATACCGGCGAGGAAATCTCGCTGACGAGCTGGGCCGAACCCTACTTCGAATCCGCCAGCGGACGCGTCGTCACCATCCATGTGCGGCATACGGCCGCCGACGGCACCGTGTTGGCCAACGAAACCGAACGATTCGCCATTCGCGGCCGTGCCTACAGCGACGCCCTGCCGGCCGCGGCACCCGACTTCGGCGGCATCAATGAGCAGATCGCCTCCACGCCACGCCGCATGCTGCGCCGCGTGAACGTGAAGGCGCCCCATGAGATGACCGCGTTCGCGCGCACTTCGGGTGATTTCAACCCGATCCACACCTCGCACCGTGGCGCAGCGATCAGCGGCCTGACGCAGCCGCTCGTGCACGGCATGTGGCTCTCCGCCACCGCCCAGCACGCCGTGCAGGCGCTCGACGAGCAGGGTGCGCACTACGAGATCACCGGCTGGACTTACAACATGTACGGCATGGTGCAGCTCGACGACGAGGTGGAGATCTCCATCGAACGCATCGGCCGTGTGGCGCACGCCGGCCTCGTGCTCGAGGTGACCTGCCGCATCGACGGCAACATCGTCTCGCGTGCCACGGCGATCGCCCGTGCGTCGATCAGCGCGTTCGTATATCCCGGTCAGGGCATTCAGCAGCAGGGCATGGTGCTTGACGAGCGTGCCAAGTCGCCGGCCGCCCGCGACGTATGGGAGCGCGCGGACAGGCTCACCCGCGAGCGCCTCGGGTTCTCGATTCTCGCCGTCGTGCGTGACAATCCGAAGGAACTCACCGCCAACGGCGTCACCTACCGTCACCCGGAGGGCCTGCTCAATCTCACCCAGTTCACACAGGTCGCGCTCGCCACTGTTGCGTTCGCGCAGACCGCCCGCATGCAGGAGGCGGGGGCAGACATTCGCCCGTCGTACTTCGCCGGCCATTCACTCGGCGAATACAACGCGCTGAGCTCCTTCGCCCATGTGATCCCGCTGGAGACCGTGCTCGAACTCGTGTTCCACCGCGGCTCCACCATGCACCACCTGATCGACCGTGACGCGCAGGGCCGTTCGAACTACCGCATGGGCGCCCTCAGGCCCAACCAGTTCGGCGTGGACGACGCGCATGTGAAGGAATACGTGGAGTCGGTGGCCAACGCGAGCGGCGAGTTCCTCGAGATCGTCAACTACAATCTCGCCGGTCAGCAATACGCCATTGCCGGCACGATCGCAGGCCTCAAGGCGCTCCAGGCGGATTCCGCGCGGCGCGTGGCCGAATATGGCGGCAAGCCAGCGTTCATGCTCGTGCCAGGCATCGACGTGCCGTTCCATTCGACGCTGCTGCGCAAGGGCGTGCCCGAGTTCCGCGACAAGCTCGACGCGCTGCTTCCCGCCGAGATCGACTACCGTGGCGCACTCGAGGGGCTCTACATTCCGAATCTTGTGGCCGCGCCGTTCGAGATGACGAAGGAGTTCGCGCAGAAGATTCTCGACGTGGTGCCCAGCGAGCGCATCGCCGCCGCATTGGCCGACGACGCCGTGTGGGATTCCTATGCTGCCGACGACCAGAAGCTCGGTCGCCTGCTGCTCACCGAACTGCTCTCCTGGCAGTTCGCCTCGCCGGTGCGCTGGATCGAAACGCAGGCACTGCTGTTCGGTTCGGCTGAACAAGGAGGCTTGGGCGTCGAGGAGATTGTCGAGGTGGGTCTGGGCAATGCGCCCACGCTCGCGAATCTTGCCTCGAAGACGTTGCGGCTGCCGGAGTTCTCCCGCCGCCATGTGACCGTGCACAACGTGGGCCGCGACGAAGGCCGCGTGTATATGACCGATTCCGACTCGCTTGTGCCCGAGATCGACGATGTGCAGACCCCTGCGGCCGACCCGGCCGCACCTGCGCAGACCGTCGCCGCGGCGAACGCCTCCGCGAGCGTCGTCGCCGAAACCGCCGAGCCGGCGGCACCCGTGGCACCTGCGGGCGGGGTGTCCGGCGCCAATGTGCCGGACCTCGACTACCGTGCCCATGACGCCATAGAGATGCTGCTCGCCTACGCCGCCAAGGTGCGTCCGGAGCAGATCGGCGAGAACGACACGACCGACACACTCACCAATGGCGTCTCCTCGCGTCGCAACCAGCTGCTCATGGACATCAGCTCCGAACTCGGCGTGGCCAGTGTGGACGGCGCCGCCGAGGCGAGCATTCGCGATCTCAATGCGTTGGTAGACAAGGTTGCGCCAAATTACAAGGCATTCGGCCCGGTGCTCTCCGACATTGTGCGCGACCGCGTACGCAGTCTTTTCGGTGTCGCCGGCGTCAAGCTGCCGCAGATCACCAAGCGCGTGACCGAGACCTGGCAGCTCGGCGAAGGCTGGGCCAACCATGTGGTGGGCCAGCTTGTGCTCGCCACCCGTGAGGGCGCCAGCTCCCGCGGCGGCGATCTGGCCACGCTGGGCACCGATGCGGCGTCCAATGCGGCGGCTGCGAACGCGCTGATCGATGCGGCCGTGCAGGCCGTGGCCGCGGCACACGGCGTGCAGGTGGCCATGCCGAGCGCCGGTGGCGCGTCCGGTGGCGTGGTCGATTCGGCTGCCCTCGACGCCTACGCGCAGTCCGTCACCGGTTCCGACGGTGTGCTCGCCGCCACCGCGCGTTTCGTGCTGGGCCAGCTCGGTCTCGCCGAACCGAACGCGGTGGAGGAGGAAGACGAGAATGCCGCCATCGTGGCCACGGTGGAGGCCGAACTCGGTTCCGACTGGCCGGCACAGGTGGCCCCGCGCTTCGACGAGCGCCAGGCCATTCTCTTCGACGACCGTTGGGCCTCCGCCCGTGAGGATCTCGCACGCGCCTACTACAACGGGGAAACCGATGCAATCACCGGTGATTTCACCGGTGCGGGCGCAGCAGTGGCCCGGCAGGCGGCATGGTATGCCCAGCAGTCCGCGGGCAGCGAGCTTGCCGAGCAGTACGAGCGTATCGCACAGCAGGCCATGGAATCCGCGCAATCTGCACACCTTGAGTACGACGGCGAAGTGGCGGTGGTCACCGGCGTCGCCCCGAACTCGATCGCGGCACAGGTGGTGAACGGTCTGCTCGCAGAGGGCGCCACGGTAATCGCGACCTCGCACAGCTTCAAGCCGAGCGTCAAGGCGTGGGCGCAGCGCACCTATCGCGAGCATGCGCAGGGCGATGCCAAGCTGTGGCTCGTGCCGGCGAATCTGTCGAGCTACCGCGATGTGGATGCGCTCGTGAACTGGGTGGGCCACGTGCAGAAGAAGACGAGCGGTGCCACCACCACGGTGCTCAAGCCGGCGTACGAGCCGAGCCTGTTCTTCCCGTTCGCCGCGCCGCCGGTGCACGGTTCGCTGGCCGATTCGGGTGCGTTGTTCGAATCGCAGGCGCGTCTCATGCTGTGGGGCGTGGAACGTGCGATCGCCGGATTCGCGGCGATCGGCGCCGACACCGACGTGCAGCACAAGCTCCATGTGGTGCTCCCGGGCTCGCCGAACCGTGGCGTGTTCGGCGGCGACGGCGCGTACGGCGAGGTGAAGAGCGCCTTCGACGCCATCGTCAACCGTGCGCGCAGCGAGAAGGTGTGGTCGAATCGCGTCACCTTCGCCCATCCGAAGATCGGCTGGGTGCGCGGCACCGGTCTCATGGGCGGCAACGACCCACTCGTCGAAGTTGTGGAGCGGCACGGTCTGAAAACCTATTCTACCGAACAGATTGCCGAGGAACTGCTCAAGCTCACCACGGCGGCCGCGCGTGAGCAGGCGCAGGTGGCACCGATCGACGTCGACCTGACCGGCGGCCTTGGCTCCGAGCCGATCGACATCAAGGCCCTGCGTGCGGAGGCCCTCGCCGACGCGGCTCTTGACGCGGCGGAGGAGACGTCGGAAACCGAAGCGGCCGCGCCGATCAAGGCATTGCCGAGCCCCCACGTGCCGCAGCAGGCCGCCGTCGACCTCGCCGAATGGGAGCGCGTGAGCGCGAAGCCGGAGGACGAGATTGTCATCGTTTCGATCGGCGAACTGGGTCCATGGGGATCCGGCCGCACCCGTGCGGAAGCCGAGCTCGGCATCCATGCGGACGGCGAGGTCGACCTCTCGGCGGGCGCGGTACTCGAACTGGCATGGAACATGGGCCTGCTCAGCTGGCAGGATTCGCCGAAGCCAGGTTGGTACGACACCGACGGCAATCTGGTCCCCGAAACCGACATCGCGGAACGCTACCATGACGAGGTCGTGGCGAAGTCCGGCGTGCGGCCGTTCGAAACCGGCATGGGGTCGGACTACCGCAGCGGCACCGACGAGGAGGAGGCCGAGGTCTACCTCGACCACGACGTGACCTTCGGTGTGCCGACGCGCCAGATCGCCGACGAGTATGTGGCGATGGACCCCGAGCACACGAGCCTGGCGCAGGACGAGGAGAGCGGCGAGTGGAACGTCACCCGCCATGCCGGATCCATGATCCGCGTGCCGCGCCGCGCCACGATGACGCGCACGGTGGGCGGCCAGTTCCCCGACGGCTTCGACCCGCTCAAGTGGGGCATCCCGGCCTCCATGGTGGGCGATGTGGACGAGATCGCGCTGTGGAACATCGTCACCACGGTGGACGCCTACCTGTCGGCAGGATTCACGCCAGCGGAGATTCTCGAGGCCGTGCACCCGTCGATGGTCGCCTCCACGCAGGGCACGGGCTTCGGCGGCATGTCGAGCATGCGCAAGCTCTATCTCGACCGGTTCCTGAACCACGAGATCCCCACCGACATTCTGCAGGAGGCATTGCCGAACGTGGTCGCTGCGCATGTGATGCAAAGCTACATCGGCGGCTACGGCAACATGGTGCAGCCGGTCTCGGCATGCGCCACGGCGGCCGTCTCGCTCGAGGAGGGCGCAGACAAGATCGCGCTCGGCAAGGCCGACTTCGTGGTGACCGGTGCGATCGACGACATCGGCGTGGAATCGGTGATCGGCTTCGGCAACATGAACGCCACCGCCAATTCGCAGGAGATGCTCGACAAAGGCATTGCGCCACGCTTCTTCTCGCGGGCGAACGACCGTCGCCGCGGAGGGTTCGTGGAATCGCAAGGCGGCGGCACGATCCTGCTCACCCGCGGCGACATCGCCTTGCGTCTGGGCCTGCCGGTCGCCGGCGTGGTCGGATTCGTACATTCGTACGCCGACGGCGCGCACACCTCGATCCCGGCACCCGGTCTCGGCGCCCTGGCCGCCGGCATGGGTGGCCGCTCGTCGAAGCTCGTGCGCGACTTGGCACGGCTCGGAGTCGACCCCGACGACATCGCCGTCGTGTCGAAGCACGACACCTCCACGAACGCGAACGACCCCAACGAGTCCGAACTGCACAACACGCTGGCCCACGCCATAGGCCGCGAGGACGGCAATCCGCTGTTCGTGATCTCGCAGAAGTCGCTCACCGGCCACGCGAAGGGCGGTGCGTGCATCTTCCAGGTCAACGGCATCACCCAGCTGTTCAAAAGCGGTGTGATTCCGGCGAACGCCTCGCTCGAATGCGTCGACCCGAAGCTGGCACGCGACGACTTCATGGTGTGGCTGCGTGAGCCGTTGCACATCGGTTCGCGCCACACGGTGAAGGCGGCACTGGCCACATCACTCGGCTTCGGCCACGTGAGCGGCTTCACGGCCATTGTGCACCCGGGCGCCTTCGAGGCGGCCGTCGAGCACACCGCCGGCACCGAGGCCCTCAAGGCCTGGCGTGCACGCGCCAACGAGCGTCTGGCAGCGGGCCGTCGCCACTTCGAGGAGGGCATGATGGGCCGGGCCGCGCTCTACGAGCCGATTGACAACCGCCGCTTCCATGAAGACGGCCGTGGCTACAATGCCCACGAGGTGGAGAAGGCCATGCTGCTCGATCCCGACGCGCGTCTCGGCGCCGACGGGTACTTCGCCTGACGGTCGTCCATCGCGGGAATAATCCAAATATCCACGGGGAGGCCACTGTGACATGCAGACGCGTGACATGCAGACATGTCACGCGTCTGCATGTCACAGTGGCCTCCCCACAATCCTCTGACGACAACGAAACGAGTAGGTGTGACGGTGATCCTTGGTCTGGGGCACGATGTGGTCGACGTCGGCGCGTTCGCGGAACAGCTCGAGATGCCAGGCACGCGTATGCAGCGGCTCTTCTCCGCGCGCGAGCGTCGGCAGGCGAGTCTGCGCGCGTCGATCAAGCACGACGGCGAGGCGTTGCATCTGGCGGCGAAGTGGGCGGCGAAGGAGTCTGTGGTCAAGGCGTGGTGCGAGGCACTCGCCGGCCGCGGAATCACCAAACGGCCATACACAGTGGACGACACGCCATGGCCGCGCATCGAGATCGTCGACGATGCCACAGGGTGCCCACGCGTCGTCATGGCACAGGACGTCCATGTTGAGCTGTGTCGTTCGCTGGCAGTGCCGGAATGCGCCGAACCGGTCTGGCACGTGTCGATTTCGCACGACGGCGGCATCGCATCGGCGGTGGCCGTGCTCGACATGCGGGGATGACCGCCGTGGATTGCCTGCTGGGGGGAGGGTTGTGTATAATGGCAACGTTGCCTCGGCACACGCGGATGTAGCTCAATGGTAGAGCCTCAGTCTTCCAAACTGATTACGCGGGTTCGATTCCCGTCATCCGCTCCACTCGAAATGGCTGGATGTGAATCCAGCCATTTTCGCTATATGGCAGAATATGCAGCAGCACGAGCGGGGAGGGCACGCCATGCCGGATTCCGAGCAGCAGGAGATCGCCAGGCTCCGATCCGAGCCTGCCGCCACACCGACGACGCCGAGCAGCGCAGGCGTAATGGCCCAGAACGTCGTCTCGAAGCACCCCGAGGCGACGATACCGGAATCCGACATCTCACTGGCCGACATCGAACGCAAGCAGTCGAACCCGGTGAAGTGGACCGTGTCGATCGTGCTCGTGCTCGCCGCGCTCATCGCACCGTTCTGGGTGGGGCGCTCGTTCGCCGTGCACAGCACCGCCCGCGTAATCGAGCAGCTTGGCCGCTTCACCTCCTACGGCATCGCATTGGTGAGCTGGGGTGTGACCACGATGATCTTCGTCTCGCTCATCATGATGATCGTGGACAACCGCCGTATGCCATGGTTCGGCTCGTTCATCGTCTTTCTCTCGCTCGAACAGTTCATAGGCGGCCTCTCACTGTTCAAACTGAACTTCTGGAGCTCCACGTACGTGATCTACGGCAGTCACGCCTACGTGGCGAATGCGGCGAATCTGGGCATCATCGCGTCGGCGCTCTCGCTCGCCGTGTTCGCGATTGTGTGGGTCGGCCTGCTCGTCATGATCCGCAAGGATTCGCCGCTCAACGTGCTCACCCATGTGTGGGTCTCGTTCATCATGTTCCTCGTCTTCGAGCTGGCCGCGCTCGCGATTCTGTTCTGCGGCGGATTCATGGCCGTCGCATAGCACACCCGGTTGCCGTACTGGGTTTGTCTCACTGGCTTATAAGCAAACTCGGAAGAGGTTACTTGATTGGTCTCATAAGACCGTCCCAGATGAAACAAATCAAGTAATGGCTGCTTGGTTTGTCTCGTTCGGAATCTGTGAGCGAGACAAACCAAGTACGGGAAATCTGAAACGTCTCACTGAGAGCGGACTTGTGAGACGAAGACGGGAAGCCGTACTTGGTTTGTTTCAGTAGGAGTTTGTTCGTGAGACCAATCGCGGATGTCGTACTTGGTTTGTCTCAGTGGGAGCCTGTCGGTGAGATCAAGACGAGGCGCATTACTTGGTTTGTCTCACCAGGAATCTGTGAGTGAAACCAAGCATGACGGCTTACTTGATTTGCCTCACCAAGAGGACACCAAGCGGAACCGAGAGCGCGGACGAAGTCGGATCATAGAATATGCGTGCGCGCAAGGTTCTCTTTCACATGTGCGCAGCTCTGGTGGAATTCGTCGATCTCCGCGTCGGACAGATCGAGGTGCATGACCTCCTCCACGCCGTCGGCGCCCACCACGCACGGCAGTGAGATGAAGAAGCCCTCCTCGCCATATTCGCCGGTGAGCAGCGTGGAGCATGCGGTGATGTAATGCTCGTTCGAGATGACCGCGCGCACGAGTCTGCACGCGGCGTCGGCCACCGCGAACTCGGTGCACTGCTTGCCGGCGTACGTGACATAGCCGCCCTTGCGCGCCTCGGCCTCGAGCTCGGCGTAGTCGAAGGCGAAGCGCTCCGGCTGCTCCACGGCAAGCTGGGAGAGCGGCTTGCCGCCGAAATACACATTGCTCCATGCAGCGAACTGGCTGTTGCCGTGCTCGCCGAGCATGTATGCGGTAATCGAATGCTGGTCGTAGCCGGTGACGCGCGACAGCACATACTTGAGTCTGCTCGAATCGAGCGCAGTGCCGGTGCCGATGATGCGCCGCGGATCCATGCCCGATTCCTTCCAGATTTCAGTGGCCACCACGTCGCAGGGGTTCGCAATCGTGATCCAGATGCCGTGGAATCCGGCGTCCGCAATCGTCTTGATGAACGTCTTCGCCGTGTCGGTGGTGAAGAAGAGTTCGCCGTCGCGGTCCTTGGACGACAGCGAGACGTCGCCGGCGCAGTTCACGATCACATCGCATTGCGCGAGCTGCGCGTAGTCGTCGCCGCAGTTGTGCAGCGCCACATTGTGCGGGCAGAACGCGAGCGAATCACCGAGGTCCTGCACTTCGGCGGCGAGTTTCTTGCTGCGGTCGCGCTCGCCCGAGCAGATCTCGGTCATGTACAGTTCGTCCGCGATGCCCTGCAACACCAGACTGTTCGCCACATGCGCGCCGACGTGACCCATGCCGACGATGCCGATTTTCGTGCAGATTCCCATTTCCTCTTCTCCTCTCTCATGCGTCTGTGACGCGGGTGTGACGCCGCCCCGCACGGATTCCGCGAATGCGGGGCGGAAATGCCTTTGAGTATATGAAGCGCAGATATCGCCAAAAGACGGTGTGTCGGCCACGTACGTCGTGGGCGAACAAAAAGGTCGCATCGTGGTCGCCTGCGGCTGCGGGGCGCGTGGGGATGTCCATCGTCCGCTCCAGTGCGTAGAATAGCCGATTGGCGTGTTTCGCCCGCGGATAGAGAGCGCTCCGGCATGAGGCCGGTGGCACCGCGCAGTTACAAGGAGGATGCCGTGGCACTGACGGCTGAAGAAAAGCAGGACATCATCGCTAAGTACGCTACCCATGAGGGTGACACGGGCTCCCCGGAGGTCCAGATCGCACTGCTCACCAAGCGCATTGCCGATCTCACCGAGCACCTGAAGTTCCACAAGCACGACCACCACTCCCGTCGTGGTCTGCTGCTCATGGTCGGCGATCGCCGTCGTCTTCTCGACTACCTGAAGAAGGTCGACATCGAGCGTTACCGCTCCCTGATCGAGCGTCTCGGCCTGCGCCGCTAGTCTTGTGCCCGAGCTCTGCCGGAGTTCGGGCCTTTTTGTATTCGGTTCGTACCCGGCAATTCGCGAATGGGTTCGTGGATTGCCGGATTGCCGTGGAATGCTGGGAGCACATGCGGAGGATGACGTGGCCGCCTGCGACATCGCTTAATTCGTGAGAGAACCCACGCGGGGGCGCGCGGGAGACGGTATACAATCTGAAGTTGGTGAGAATGCGCCGGGACGGCGCAATCGGCATGTTCGCCGGCAGGGTGCCGGCGATGCGGGATACGCCCGTGGGTGCGTGGATGTTTGCGCGCCTGAATGTATGTAGGTAAAGAAATAACTAAAGGAGGAACCCTATGGAGGGTCCCGAAATCAAGGCTGTTGAAGCCGTAATTGACAATGGTTCGTTCGGCAAGCGCACGGTGCGCTTCGAGACCGGACGGCTCGCACAGCAGGCGGACGGCGCCGTGGCCGCATACCTGGACGACGATTCGATGGTGCTTTCCACCACGACCGCCGGCTCCAGCCCGAAGGAGAACTACGACTTCTTCCCGCTCACCGTGGACGTGGAGGAGAAGATGTACGCGGCCGGCAAGATCCCCGGCTCGTTCTTCCGCCGTGAAGGCCGCCCGAGCTCCGAGGCCATTCTGGCCTGCCGCATCATCGACCGTCCGCTACGTCCGCTCTTCCCGCACACGCTGCGCAACGAGGTGCAGGTCGTGGAGACCGTGCTCGCCGTGAACCCGGAGGATTCCTACGACGTGCTCGCCTTGAACGCGGCCTCCGCATCCACGCTCATCTCCGGTCTGCCGTTCACCGGCCCGGTCGGCGGCGTGCGACTCGCGCTGATCGACGGCCAGTGGGTCGCGTTCCCACGTTGGAGCGAACGTGAACGCGCCGTGTTCGAAATCGTGGTGGCCGGCCGTGTGGTCGAAAGCGGCGACGTCGCCATCGCCATGATCGAGGCCGGCGCCGGCAAGAACGCATGGAACCTCATTTACAACGAGGGCCAGGCCAAGCCCGATGAAGAGGTCGTGGCCGGTGGTCTGGAAGCCGCCAAGCCGTTCATCAAGGTGCTGTGCGATGCGCAGAACGAGCTCAAGCGCCTCGCCGCCAAGGAGACCCGCGAGTTCACGCTGTTCCCCGAGTACACCGAAGACCTGTACAACCGCATCGACGAGATTGCGCATGCCGACCTGGATGGGGCGCTGTCGATCGCCGAGAAGCTGCCGCGTCAGGAGCGCATCGCCGAGATCAAGCAGCGCGTCAAGGACACGCTGTCCGTCGAGTTCACCGACATGGACGAGATGGAGAAAGACAAGGAGATCGGCAACGCGTTCAAGGAGCTGCAGCGCCAGATCGTGCGCCGTCGCATCCTCACGCAGGACTACCGCATCGACGGCCGTGGCCTGCGTGACATCCGTACGCTCTCCGCCGAGATCGACGTGGTGCCCCGCGTGCATGGCTCCGCTCTGTTCCAGCGCGGCGAAACGCAGATCCTGGGCATCACCACGCTCAACATGCTCAAGATGGAGCAGCAGATCGACGCCCTGTCGGGCCCGACCACCAAGCGCTACATGCACAATTACGAGATGCCGCCGTATTCGACCGGTGAGACCGGTCGCGTCGGCTCCCCGAAGCGCCGCGAGATCGGCCATGGCGCCCTCGCCGAGAAGGCCATCGTGCCGGTGCTGCCCAGCCGTGAGGAGTTCCCGTACGCCATCCGCCAGGTTTCCGAGGCTATCGGATCCAACGGTTCCACCTCTATGGGCTCCGTGTGCGCCTCAACGCTGTCGCTGCTCGCGGCCGGCGTGCCGCTCAAGGCACCGGTGGCGGGCATCGCGATGGGCTTGGTCTCCGGCGATGTGGACGGCCAGCACATCTACAAGACGCTCACCGACATTCTCGGTGCCGAGGACGCCTTCGGCGACATGGATTTCAAGGTCGCCGGCACCGCCGACTTCATCACCGCCCTGCAGCTCGACACCAAGCTCGACGGCATTCCGGCCGACGTGCTCGCCGGCGCGCTCAAGCAGGCCCATGAAGCACGCAAGACCATTCTCGAGGTGATCAACGAGTGCATCGACGGCCCGGCCGAGATGAGCCCGTTCGCACCGCGCATCATCACCACCACCGTCCCGGTGGACAAGATCGGCGAGGTCATTGGCCCGAAGGGCAAGATGATCAACCAGATTCAGGAAGACACCGGCGCCGAGATCGCGATCGAAGACGACGGCACCGTCTACATCTCCTCCGAAGGTGGCGAGGCCGCCGAGAAGGCGAAGCAGATCATCGACGAGATCGCCAACCCGCACGTGCCGCAGGCCGGCGAGACCTACAAGGGCACCGTGGTGAAGACCACATCGTTCGGCGCTTTCGTCAACCTGACGCCGGGCACCGACGGCCTGCTGCACATCTCGCAGATTCGCAACCTCGCCGATGGCCAGCGCATCGACGCCGTCGAGGACGTGCTCAAGGAAGGCGATTCCGTGGAGGTCGTGGTGCAGGGCGTCGACGACCGCGGCAAGATCTCCCTGGCCATCCCGGGCTTCGAGAACCAGGCGAACAATGCCGGTGGACGCCGTTCCGACGACCGTCCGCGCCGTGATGACCGCCGTCATTCCGACGACCGCCGCCGTGACGATCGTCCGCGCCGCCGTTCCGACGATCGCGATGACCGTGACGATCGCGATGACCGTCCGCGCCGCCGTTCCGACGACCGTGACCGTGACTACGACGACCGTCCGCGCCGTCGCCGTGACTACGACGATGACCGTGATTACGATGATCGTCCGCGTCGCCGCTCACACCGTGACTACGATGACGATCGCGATTACGATGATCGTCCGCGTCGCTCCGACCGCCGCCGTGACGACGATCGCGATGATCGTCCGCGCCGTCGCCGCAATGATGATCGCAATCCGCGCTATGTCGCCGATGAGAACTACGACGAATACCGCGAGGGACGTGAGGTGCGCCACGAGCGTCCGCGTCGTCGCGTGCGCCGCGACTTCGATCCGTTCGACGACTGAGCCGAACATCCGGGCGTTCTGAATCGACTGGATCGATTTAGATAGCGTGTTTGCATAAGGGAGGATCCGGCAATGCCGATCCTCCCTTTGTCATATCCAGGCGCTTTCCATTCATGTGCCGAGACGGACAGACATCTAGGTGATGTCGGGGAATCCGGACATTCGCAGCCATGCTGATGGGCGTGATCCGCAAAGCCTCTCACGAGCTGGATACCGATTATGTGAGGGTATGGTGGAATGCGATAATCATGCCATTGCGTGCGCATCGGGCGCATGGAAGGAGAAGATATGAGCGGTTGGATTATTGCGCTGATTGTGATTGCAATCATTCTCGTGCTGGCGATCTGGGTCATCGGCATGTACAACAGCCTCATCGGCATGCGCAACCGGGTCGGCAACAGCTGGGCGCAGGTGGATGTGCTACTCAAGCAGCGTGCGGACCTCATTCCGAATCTCGTGGAGGTCGTGAAAGGGTACGCCACGCATGAGTCGACCGTGTTCGAACAGGTGACGAAAGCACGCGCCGGCGTCGTGGAAGTCGCGAACAACCCGAATTCCACGCTCGAGCAGCGCGCTGCAGCCGAGCAGGCACTCACCAACGCGATGGTGAATCTGCGGGCGATTGTCGAAGCATACCCGGACCTCAAGGCGAACCAGAACTTCCTCGACCTGCAGGGACGCCTCGCCAGCCTCGAAGACAAGATCGCCTATGGCCGCCAGTTCTACAACGACACCGTGCTCAAGTACAACAACCGCATCATGCAGGTGCCCACGAACATCATCGCCGGCATGTTCCACTTCCAGCCGGCCCAGTATTTCGCCGCGGACGACGCCGATCGCTCGGTCCCGCAGGTCAAGTTCTGAGTTCCCGCGCCCCGCGTATGCGCATGGCCGTATACGCGGGGCGTTCGTATACTCTACCGTATACTCTGCGCGCTTCGCGTGCGATGCAAGGACATCGATGAAGAAACTCTCACGCTCCGTTTTCAGCTCATTCACCATCAGCTGCATCATCATTGTGGCGACGCTGCTCCTCGGCTACTTCGTGGCCACCGACGCCAACGATTCGGATCTGAGCTACCGTACGCTCGACTACAATGTGCGGGTGGAAGACAACGGCGATCTGCGCATCCGCGAGACCGTCGACGTCAAGCTCGACTCCCGCAAGGACTCCGACGACAATCCGAAGCCGTGGAAACAGCTGTACCAGCAGTACACGCTCAGGTCGTCGAATCTGACCAACATCACGAACATCAGCGTGAAGAACCTCACCTCGGGGGAGGAATACACGCAGACCGGACCGCAGTCGCCCTCCGGCATCTCGAACTCCACCTGGAACGAGAAGTTCGCCAGACGCTGGTACATAGCCGATGTCACCGACGGCGACACGAATCCGAAGCCCTATGAACCATTGACCGACGGTCTCGCCTCAAGCGGCAGTGATGGTGTGGTGACGAAGACGGTGGAAATAGGTTGGAACATCCCAGCCACACAATCGTCCAGCAGCAAGCGATTCCAGATCGACATGACATGGGAGGGCGTGACGACCGCCTACAACGACGTCGCGAAATTCCAGTGGGAGCCCTTCGGTGCGAAGAATCAGACGCCGATCGGCGTGATGACGACGACCGTGGAGTTCCCCGCAGGCGTGACGAGGAGCGACTCGTGGGCATGGCTGCATTACAGCGGCAACTCAGGCACGGAGCGAACAGCCAACGGGCTCAAGTTCACCGCCTACAACGTCAGATCCGGGCAGTACCTCGACCTTGTGGCGATGATCGGCGCCAACCACATGCACGGTGTGACGCGTCATGTGGACGAAAACACGAAACAGTGGACGCTCGACGACGAGGCCCGTCAGGAGCGCGAATGGCATGAGCGGCAACGCCGGAATGCCCAGCTGCGCATCGTGCTGTGGATTGCCATCGCGGTGGCAGGTGCGCTGCTTGCGTTCTTCGGCATACGCTCCGCCATTCGCAGCGTGGATGCAGCCAAATACAAGGGCGACATCGAATATTGGCGCGAACCGCCCAACATGAGCCCTGCGGCGGCGGCCCAGCTCTACGACATCGTGATGGGCGTGCGCAACGGCGGGGTGACGCTCGCGAACCGCGAGATGGCGTCGACCATGATGTCGCTGGTAAGCAAGGGGGCCATCGCCGTGTACCCGGGCAAGGCCGAGCTCTACCGTGGCATCGACATGTCGCGCGCCAACTCGGCCGGTCTCGCGCAGATGCTTTCGTCGAATGGGGCGAGCGAGAAGGAGCTCACGAAGACGAGCACGATTGTGATCATGCCGCGCGCGCTGGCCGAGCATCATGAGGAGCTGAACCTATGCGGTTCGGAGGAACGTCTGCTCGGCATTCTGATGGAGGCGTACAAGCGCATCCACTCGCCGGTGTTCGACCTCAAGCAGATGAACAAGGCGTTCAGGAAATGGACGAACGGATACAAGGCGGTCGAGAAGTTCAATGCGGCCTGCAAAGCCGAACTCGAATCGCTGCACGCCACCAGATCCGTCGGCACGGCGGCGGTGACCTGCGGCATCCTCGGCATCATCGTCGGCATTGCAAGCGCGTTCTACTTCATTGCGGCGGAGCATAATTTTGCGCTCGCATTGTGCATCAGCCTGCCCATCACCGTGCTGTGTCTGTTCGCGCTCGTCTACTGCACCACCACCGGCATCACCGATTCCGGCCAGCAGTATGCAGGGCAGGTGCGGGGACTGGCCAAATACCTCGAGGACTTCAGCGAGTTCAGCGACCGCGGCGTGCTCGATCTGACGTTGTGGGACCGCTACCTCGTGTATGCGACGGCATTCGGCATCTCGAAGAAGGCGCTGCGGCAGCTGGCCGCCGCCTACCCGCAGGTCGCCGACTCGGATTGGCTTGATTCGAACGCCACAGGTCTCGGCCTGCTCTACTGGTCCACCAGACCGTCGACGATCATCGGTGCGGGCATAGGCAATGCGCTCGCCAACGGCACCGGCTCGTTTGGTGGTTTCGCCGGCGAATTCGTGGACATCGGCACGCAGCTCAATTCGGGCTTCTCATCGATTCAGTCCACGATCCGTTCCGCAGCCCCTTCGTCAAGCTCCGGTTCGGGCGGCTCGTTCGGTGGCGGCGGTTTCGGCGGCTCCGGCGGTGGTTCGGGCGGCGGCTCATTCGGCGGCCGTTAGAAGTCCCAATCGTCGTCGTCGGTCTCCTCGGCCTTGCCCATGACGTAGGAGCTGCCGGAACCCGAGAAGAAGTCGTGGTTCTCGTCGGCATTCGGCGAGAGCGCGGCCAGGATCGCCGGGTTCACATCGCAGATCTCGCTGGGGAACAGGGCCGGGTAACCGAGGTTCATCAGCGCCTTGTTCGCGTTGTAGTGTAGGAACTTCTCCACGTCGTCGGCGAGACCGACCTCGTCGTAGAGCGAATGGGTGTATTCCACCTCGTTCTCGTAGAGTTCGTTCAGCAGATCGTAGGTGTATGCCTCCATCTCAGCGCGCTTGGCGTCGCTCGCCATCTCGAGGCCCTTCTGGTATTTGTAGCCAATGTAGTAGCCGTGCACGGCCTCGTCGCGAATGATCAGTCGGATCACGTCGGCCGTGTTCGTCAGCTTCGCATGGCTCGAGAAGTACATGGGCAGGTAGAATCCGGAGTAGAACAGGAACGATTCGAGCAGCGTCGACGCCACCTTGCGCTTCAACGGGTCGTCGCCCTCGTAGTAGTCGAGCACAATCTGCGCCTTGCGCTGCAGGTGCGGGTTCTTTTCGCTCCAGTCGAAGGCCTCGTCGATTTCGCGTGTGGAGCACAGCGTGGAGAAAATGGACGAATAGCTCTTCGCATGCACGCTCTCCATGAACGCGATGTTCGTGTACACGGCCTCCTCGTGTGGGGTGAGCGCGTCAGGGATCAGGCTCACCGCGCCCACGGTGCCCTGGATTGTGTCGAGCAACGTGAGCCCGGTGAATACGCGCATCGTGAGCGTGTGCTCGGCGTCGCTCATCTGCCGCCAATCCGGAATGTCATTCGAAACCGGCACTTTCTCGGGCAGCCAGAAATTGCCGGTGAGACGATCCCAGACCTCCAGGTCCTTCTCGTCATCCAATCGGTTCCAGTTGATGGCGGTGACGCGGTCGATGAGTTTTGGCATGACAGATCCTTTCAATAAATATCGGCGAATGCGTGCCCGTCAGAGCATGCAGCTGACGCAGCCGGCGACTTCGGTGCCTTCGAGCGCCCGCTGGCGGATGCGTATGTAATAGAGCGTCTTGATTCCCCTGCGCCACGCGTAGATCTGTGCTTTGTTCAGGTCGCGCGTCGTCACCGTGTCGGGGAAGAACAGTGTGAGCGAGAGCCCCTGGTCCACATGCGGCGTGGCCTCGGCGTAGGTGTCGACGATCGCTTTCCAGCCGATTTCGTAGGCGTCGTCGTACAGGTCGAGGTTGTCGTTCGTCATGTACGGCGCCGGGTAATACATGCGGCCGATCTTGCCTTCCTTGCGAATCTCGATCTTCGAGGCAATCGGGTGGATCGAACTCGTGGCGTGGTTGATGTACGAGATCGATCCGGTGGGCGGCACCGCCTGCAGATACTGATTGTAGATGCCGTCGCGCAGAATCTCGCCCTGCAGTTCGCGCCAGTCGCGTGCGGTGGGAATCTGCACACCGAAGCGTTCGAACAGTGCGCGCACGGTCTCGGTACGCGGTTCGGTGTCGAGGGAGCCGTCGAGATACTTGTCGAAGTAATTGCCGTCGCCGGGCTGCCTGGCGTACGCGGAGTCGGCGAAGCGCGCGAACGCGTGGCCGTTCTCGACGGCGAGGGCATGCGAGGCGCGGTAGGCGTGGAATGCGACCGTCTCAAAATACATGTTCGTGAAATCGAGCGCCTCCGCAGAACCGTACCGTATGCCTTCGCGGGCAAGGAAGCCGTGCAGATTCATCTGACCAAGCCCGATGGCATGCCCCTCCTCGTTCGCGCGGGCGATCGACGGCACTGCGCCGATACGCGTGTGCTGCGAGACCGCGGTGAGCGCGCGAATCGCCGTCTCCACCGGACCGGCTAGCCCGGCGTCCATCGCGCGCGCAATGTTGAGCGAACCGAGATTGCAGCTCACGTCGCGGCCGACATGCGCATAGCTCAGGTCCTCGTTGTAGGTGCTCGGTTCCTGCACCTGCAGAATCTCCGAGCACAGATTGCTCATCGTGATGCGCCCATCAATCGGATTCGCCGCATTCGCCGTGTCTTCGAACAGCAGGTACGGGTAGCCGGATTCGAATTGGATCTCGGCGAGCGTGGTGAAGAACTCGCGTGCGTCGATGAACGTCTTGCGAATGCGGTCGTCTGCAAGCATCTCCTCGTATTTTGCAGTGACGTTGACATCCGCGAACGGCACGCCATACACGCGCTCCACGTCGTACGGGCTGAACAATGCCATCTTCTCGCGGCGCTTCGCCAACTCGAACGTGATGTCGGGGATCACCACGCCGAGCGCGAGCGATTTGATGCGGATCTTCTCGTCCGCATTCTCGCGTTTCGTGTCGAGGAACTTCAGGATGTCGGGGTGATGCGCGTGCAGATACACCGCGCCGGCACCTTGGCGAGCGCCGAGCTGGTTCGCATAGCTGAACGAGTCCTCGAGCAGTTTCATCACGGGGACGACTCCGCTCGACTGGTTCTCGATGTGCTTGATCGGCGCGCCCTCCTCCCGCAGATTGCTCAGCAGCAATGCCACGCCGCCGCCGCGTTTGCTCAGCTGGAGCGCCGCGTTGATGCCGCGTGAGATCGACTCCATATTGTCTTCAATGCGGACCAGAAAGCAGCTGACCGGCTCGCCGCGCTGTGCTTTGCCGAGGTTGAGAAACGTGGGCGTGGCCGGCTGGAGCCGGCCGAGCACGATCTCGTCCAGCGTGCGCATGGCCATCGGCTCGTCGCCGTCGGCCAGCGCGAGCGAGACGGCAGCTGCGCGCTGCGGGAAGTCCTCCAGGTAATGCTCGCCGTCGAAGGTCTTCAACGCGTAGGAGCGGTAGAACTTGAACGCGCCCAGGAACGTCTCGAAACGGTACGGCAATGCGTCGGCATGCGCATAGAACACGTCGAGGAACTCGGGGGAGTATTTGCTGAACACGTCGTATTCGTAGTAGTGGTGGTCCACCAGATAGCGCAGGCGTTCGCGGGTGCTTTCGAAACGGATCATGCGCGGGGCCACGTGTTCGGCGAGGAAGGCATCCACGGCCTCGTGGTTCTTGTCGAACTGGATGTTGCCGTCCTCGTCGTAGAGATTCAGCATGGCATTGAGGGAATGGTAGTCTGCGGTCATTGCAGGGTCTTTCGGTCGGTGGGGGATTGAATGAAGAAGCGGCGGACGCCCTCGCGCACGGCATGGACGTCTTCCTGAATGCCCATGAGTTCGAAGCGGTACATGAGCGGCACATGGCATTTGCGGGAGATGATGGGGCCGGCGGCCGCGTAGGCCTCGCCGAAGTTCGTGTTGCCGGAGGCGATCACCCCGCGGATCCACTCGCGGTTCGCGGGGTCGTTGAGGAAGCGCTTGACTTGCGGAGGCACCGCTTTGCGCGCATCGCCGCCGCCATAGGTGGGCACGATGATGATGTACGGTTCGCGCACGTTGAGCGGTGCCGCATTGGGCTGCAGCGGTATGCGGAACACGTTGACGCCGCACGAGGGGAAATCGCAGTGTTCGACGAACCGTTCGGTGTTGCGCGACGCCGACGAGAAGTAGACGACGGCGCTCATGCGAGCACGCCGCTCGCAGAGGGGACGGTCTGCAGTCTGCGTGCGACATCGCGAATCCTGTCGGGGCGGTAGCCGGTCCAGAAGTCCGAGTCCACGCACACGACCGGCGCCTGACGGAAACCGGCTTCCTGCAGTGTGGCGAGCGCGATCGGGTCGGTGGTGATGTCGACGACGGTGTAGGGGGCGCCGAGTCTGTCGAACGCGCGTTTGGTGGCCGCACACTGCGGGCAGTTCGGTTTCGAATAGATGGTGATGTGCATTCGGTTCCTTCCGCTGTGCATGGGTGGGTACGTCTGCCAAAAACAATACCTTGTGTTTGAGTTTGCAGTGAAGCACTACATCTAGTGTTTCAAGGTGTGAGGAGCGCCACAAAGCGCCCGCTGCGTGCGTGTTTCAACGCGTGTTGCGCGCGGGGTGTGGACGCGCGGCTGCCGGGAGTGTGATATTTCCCACACGGCACGCCGTCATGTTCGCCGCCAGCATGCCCGGGTGTGTCGGAGGCGAGGTACAGTCTGTTCCCGCGCGCGCATAACATGTAAGGAAACACCGGTAGCAGATAGGGAGCAGCATGGTATTGCATAGGAATCTGGGCCCGTTCGACACCACGGCCATAGGCTTGGGCGAGATGCCGCTGACGATCGAGAACAATCTGGGGCCAAAGATGGGTGTGGAGACCATCCACGCCGCACTCGACGCGGGTTGCCGCCAGATTGACACGGCATGGGCGTACTACTGCTCCGGAGGCGAGGAGCAGACCGGCGAGAAGCTCGTGCGCGAGGCGCTCTCCAGCTGGGACGGTCCACGTGACGAAGTGCTGGTGGCCACCAAGGTGGGGCACTTTCGCAACTTCACCGACGGTAAACCCACCTGGGATGTGGACGGCAGCCCGGAGAACCTGATCAAGCGCGCCAAGCAGAGCGCATTCGAACTCGGTGTCGACACGATCGACCTGCTGTACTTCCACCGCCCCGACCCGAAGATCCCGTACGGCGAGTCATGCGAGGCGATGAAGGAGATTCGCTCCATGGGCATCGCGCGCGAGATCGGCATTTCGAATGCGTCCATCGAGCAGATCGACATTGCGCGCGAGATCCTCGGCGACTCGCTGATCGCCGTGCAGAACCAGTTCTCACCGATCTACACCGAGACAGCCGACACACTCGACTACTGCGGCAAGGTGGGGCTGAGCTTCGTGTGCTGGAGCCCGCTCGGCGGCTTCCGCAAGCCGAAGGACGAGTCGAAGTTCGACCCGTTCCGCGGGGTGGCCGAAGCGCATGGCGTGAGCTACCAGCAGGTCGTGCTCGCATGGGAGCTCGCCAAGGGAAGCCACGTGTTCGTGATTCCGGGTGCGCACCGCCCCGCCACGATCCTCGACTCGCTCAAGGCCGGCGATCTCGAACTCACGCCGGAGGAGCTCGCCAAGCTCGGCTGAGTCCGGGCGCCCGGCATAGGTTCGGCATAGGTCATGCGGCACGTTGCGCGGAGTTTCCGTGTGGCGTGCTGTTTTGCTGTCTCGTTGTGGTTCGTTTCGCGGAAACATCCGTGTGATGTGCCGCAGATGCCCCTCTTTGCGGTCTATTTCTCGGAAGGCTCCGTAAAATGTGTCGTGGAGTGGTCTGGGAACGGTAGATCTCACGGAAGCTTCCGTATAACGTGCCGCCGGGTGCTCTGAACATGGTCAATCATGCGGAAGCTACCGTGAACTGTGTCGCAGATGCCCCTCTTTGCGGTCGGTTGTTAGGAAGGTTCCGTGAAGTGGGTCACAGCGGGGCCCTTCGGAGGTCCGTTGCTCGGAGGCTTCCGTGAAATGGGTCGCGGAACGGTCTGGAGACGGCACGGCATACGGATTGTTCCCAGAGACGGGGCGTGGCTGTGCCGCCCGCTATACTGTGTGGTCTGCATATCCCATGTGGTCTGCATTCCCGTGAACCCAAGCGAAGTGTGGTGGCATGAAACGTCGTAGCAAACCAGAGGTGCTCGCGCCGGCAGGCAATCTGCGCGGGTTGAAGACCGCCGTCGATTACGGCGCCGACGCCGTGTATTGCGGCGGCAAGTCGTTCGGCATGCGTTCGGCGCCGCGCAATCTGAGCCTCGACGACTTCCGCGAGGGTGCCGCGTATGCACATGAGCGCGGCGCGCGCGTCTATGTCACGCTCAACATTCTGCCGCGCAACAACGAGATCACGGCGATAGAACGGTACATCGAAGATCTGCGCACCACCGGCGTGGATGCGCTGATTGTCACCGACATCGGCGTCATGATGCTCGCGCATAGGATCGCGCCCGAACTCGAACTGCATGTGAGCACGCAGGCCGGTGTGACGAATTACCTGGCGGCGAACGCCTTGTATGACCTCGGTGCGCGTCGCGTGGTGCTCGCACGCGAGATGGATTTGCAGGCGGTGCGCGACATTCGCGCGAACATTCCCGACGACCTCGACATCGAGACGTTCGTGCACGGGTCGATGTGCATGGCGTTCTCGGGGCGCTGCCTCATCTCGAACTACCTGACCGGCCGCGACGGCAATCATGGCGAATGCGCACAGCCGTGCCGTTGGAAATACTCGCTCGTCGAGGAGAAGCGGCCCGGGCAGGTGTTCCCGGTGGAGGAGACCTCGCAAGGCACGTATCTGTTCAATTCGCAGGACATGAACATGATGGCGCATCTCGACGATCTGATCGATTCGGGGGCGACGTCGCTGAAGATCGAAGGGCGCTCGAAGTCCGCGTACTATGTGGCTGCGATGACGAACGCGTACAAGACCGCGGTGAACGAATACATGGTGCAGCGCGGATTCGAAGACGAAGCGGGCAACGAGCTCAAGCCGTTCCATGACCGTGTGGTGCGCGCCGGTGAGGAGGAGTTTGCAGATTCCGCACGCGACACGATCATGCTCAATGCCGACGCCGCGTTCGGCGGCATGCCGAACTGGGACAGCGCGAACGACGAAGGCGAGACCGGCGAGATCTCGAACCGCCAGGCGCGCAGAACCGGTCTCAAGCGCCAGGGGCAGCTCGTGGAGGAGTCCGACGACGGGTGGCGGCATGCACCCGTGCGACCGGCACCGCATGTGGAGTTGCCGCAATGGCTCATGGAGGAGCCGTACAAGGTGGCGCACCGCGATTACAGCACCGGCTTCTACTACCCGGAGCAGAAGGTGACGCAGAACACCGATCGCAGCGCATACTTCCGCGATTGGCTCGTGGTGGGCGAGGTGCTCTCGTGGAGCCCCGAGGAGGGCGGTCGCGTGACGATCATGAGCCGCAACAAGGTGGAACCGGGCCAGCTCGTCGAGTTCCTGCTGCCCGGGCGCGCGCCGCTCGAGTACGTCGTGCCGGACGGCGGCATACGCGACGCCGACGGCAACGAGGTGCCGATGGTGAACAATCCGGCCCATGTGTTCTCGTTGCCGTTGGACGTGGAGGTTCCGGTGAACGCCGCGTTGCGCTCGCGCACGAAGAAGCCGACACTCAAGGCGGAGTGAGCGCTGCTCGTTGGCCATTGTGTGCATTGGGCGCAGATTGGCCGACGGAAACGCTGCCTATTGGCCATTTGCGTTGCAATGCGGAAAGAGGCCAATGGGTGGGGCAGGATTGTCGAAGATGCCTTCGGTCCGGCTCGTCGGTCGGTCATTTCGTGCAGGTGGGCACGATTCAGCCGGTGAGGAACGTGCCTCAACGGCATTTTCAAGCCGAACTACGCAAAGTGGCCACAGGAAGACGCGACAGGATGTGTGCAAAGGGGCCCAGGATGCTTAGACCAGAGCTGAAGGCGCTTGTGCGGTTGGTGTTGGCGGCTATTGTGTGACGTATGAGTGAACAAGAACAGCATACGGATGAACAGAACGCGAACGCGGCACCCAAGCCGATGCAGATCAATCTCGATGACCTGCTCAAGGCGGTGCAGGCGCATGGGCAGAAGACCGTGGAGCAGGAAGACAAGGCCGCACGCGAAGGGGTGAAGGACGCCGACGGCAAGACCTATGACGATGCCATTCTCGACAGCTCGGCCATCGAACCCACCGACGACGAGGGCAACCCGATTCCAGTGACGATTCCGGTGGTGCTCTCGCCCGGCATCACTGTCATCTACACCACCCGTCTGGGAGGCGTGAGCGCCGAGGAATGGGCGCACTTCAATCTTGGAGGCAAGTCCGGCGACGACCCCGTTGCCGTGGAGCGCAACCGCGAGGCGCTTGCCGACGAACTCCATGTGAAGCTCTCGCTCATCGACCAGGTGCATTCGGGCAAGTCGGTGGACATCGACGAGGTCTATACCGAGAACAAGCCGTTTGGTTTCGACGCCTCCGGTTCCCATACCGAGGCCCAGGCCAAGGCGAAGCGTGCGGGCGAGCCGGTGGTGGACGACGTTGAGTCCGAGAACGCCGAAGTGCAGGTGATCGAAGGCGATGCCCAGGTGACCTGCCGCAAGGACATCGCCATTGGTGTGTTCGCCGCGGACTGCCTGCCGGTGCTGCTCGCCGACCCGCAGGCCGGGGTCATCGCCGCCGCACACTGTGGGCGCAAGGGCCTGCAGCGCAATGTGATCGCCGCCACCGTCGACATGATGGTGAAGAAAGGTGCCTCCAAGGAGAACATCGTCGCCACGCTCGGCCCGGCCATCTGCGGAGATTGCTACGAGGTGGGCGACCAGATCGCCGACGAATTCGACGCGCAGTTTCCGGGCACCTTCACGCTGACCCGCTTCGGCGGCCCCGGCATCGACCTCAACAAGGCGGCGCTGATGGAGTTGCACCAGGCCGGGATCAAGGACGACCACATCTTCTCCTCGCAGCCGCGCGTCAATGCCGCCACGCAGTACCTGTCGCAGGACGCCGAGCTCGAGGAGCTGTGCCGTGAGGACAACGAGGGAGATCCGGCGCTTGAGGAGCGCATCAAGGGCATTCGCCACAGCATGTGCACGCTGGAGAACCCGCTGTGGTTCTCGCATCGCCGCGCCGAACTCGCCCACAAGAGGCATGAGGGCCGCATGCTGGCGCTCATTGTGCGTTCCTGAACGTTCATACACAGATTGGATACAACATGACTCAGCAAACCAAGGTCCCCGTGGTCGCCGTCGTGCTCGCCGCCGGCTCGGGCGTCCGTTTCGACCCTGCAAATCCGAAACAGCTGGTGGCATTGAACGGCAAGCCGATCGTCGCATGGAGCATCGAGGCATTCGAGAACGACGAACATGTGGACGACATCGTCGTCGTGGTGAACAACACCGTGCGTGAGGCCGTCGAGCAGCTCATTGACGATGCCTCATACGACAAGGTGCGCGCGATCATCACCGGAGGCGCCGAACGCAGCGATTCCACCGAGGCCGCGCTCACCACGCTCGCCGACGCCGGCATTCCGCAGGATGCCAAGATTCTCATCCACGACGCCGTGCGCCCGTTCGTCTCCCGTCAGGAGATTGACGGCTGCATCGACGCGCTCGACGAGTTCACGGCGGCCACCGTGGCCTGCCCCTCCACCGACACGATTTTGCTCACACAAGACCTGGGTGACCGCGAGGTGATCCAGTCGGTGCCCGAACGCCGCCATTCGTTCCGCGCGCAGACCCCGCAGGCCTTCCGCTTCGGCACAATCCGCGACGCCTATGCGAAGGCGGCCGGCGACCCGGATTTCCAGCCCACCGACGACACCCGCGTGGTCGTCGACTATCTGCCCGACCAGCCGGTTGCGATCGTCGGCGGATCGCCGCGCAACATGAAGGTGACCACGCAGGACGACATGCCGCTTGCCCGCGCGCTGGCGAATGCGCTTGCCGGCGCCCCGCACGAACCGCAGAACGAACGGCAGCGCGCCGCCAAGGAGCAGCTGCATGCCATGTTCGGCAAGGCATTCGGCGTCGAAGGCGAGTGACATGCAGGAACTTTCGGTGGTGATGTCGGGCTTCGACCCGTATGAGGATGTGACGGCGAATCCGGCGCTGATCATACCGGACGCCCTTGCCGAACAGGGCATGGGCGGCGCAATGGACGGTGACGACGACCTCAAGGACGTCGCCATCACCGTGCACGCCGTGCACATGCCGGTCAGTTTCTCCAAGGCGTGGCCGATTCTCGAGGCCGCGCTCGAGGAGCACCGCCCGCAGATCGTCGTGGCGACCGGTTTGAAGGGGGCGTCCCGTGGCATTCTGTTGGAACGCTGCGCCATCAACGTCAAAGACACGAGCAGGCCGGACGCCGACAACAAGGTGCCGAGCCACCATGTGATCAATGCGGCCGGCCCCGCGGCATACTGGACCGGGTTGCCGTTGAATGCCATACTCGGTTCGTTCGCCGCAGACGAGATTCCGGCATCGCTCAGCTCGAACGCCGGCACCTTCGTGTGCAACGCGCTGTTCTACAAGCTGCAGGACTGGGCATCGCGCCAGGGTCGCACGCTGAGCGGCTTCGTCAATCTGCCGCCCGTGGACGAGCGCGAACACTCGCAGCATGGGCTCACGCTCGACCAGCAGATTCGCGCCGGCCGCGACGTGATCCGCGAGACCGCACGCTACTATGTCAAACCGATCGGCGTGAACACGCTCATTGCATAGTCGCCGTCTCGTCTGCAGATTGCCGCAGGCATGCGGGTAACCTGCAAAACATACGCTCAATGTGATTTTTGCGGACGTCTGCGCGTTTTCCGCGGGCCGACGCATTAAAGTGCAGTTATATATGCGTTTGCATTCGGCAATCGGAAAGGTTTGAACATGGTGGATCGTTTCCCGGTAGTTCTGCGCGGCTATGACAAGGAGCGCGTGGACGAGGCGATGCTGGCGGCACAGAACAGCATCGACCGTCTGCGCGAACAGGTGAAGGCAGGCGACGACACGGTGCTGCAGCTGCAGGCGCAACTGCAGGAGGAGAAGAACCGCAAGGCGAACACCGACAACTCGTTCGCCTCGCTGGGCGCCAACGCCCAGCAGATGCTCGCCTCCGCCGAGCAGACGAGCACCGAACTACTCGAACGTGCCAAGAAGGACGCGGCCTCCGCGCGCACGGAAGCGCAGTCGCAATCCCAGACGCTCGTGAACAACGCCAAACTCGACGCCCAGCACCTGGTCGACGACGCGCAGGCGAAGGCCGACACCATTCTCAAGAACGCGCAGAGCGAGGCGAACACCATCGTGACGAACGCCCGTCAGGAAGCCGAGCAGCTGCGCGCCTCCACTGCGAAGACGGTGAGCGACCAGCGTCAGGCGCTCGACCTCGAGCTGACGAACTCGCGCGAGGAGCACAAGAAGCGCCTCGCCTCCGAACGTGCCCAGCAGGAGCGTGAGATCGCGGATCTGAGCGCACAGACCGCCAAGACGATCTCCGAGCAGCGCAAAAGCGCGAACGAGGAGATGGCGCGACTCAAGAGCGAGACGAACGACCAGATCGAGACCGCGCTCGCCGACGCCAACAAGAAACTGGCCGATGTGCGCGAGCAGGTGTCGAAACTCATGACCGAGGCGCAGCGCAAGGCCGGCGAGATCACCGATGCCGCCAAGGCGCATGCGCAGGAGATCACCGATGCCGCCGAGGTGAACCGCACGCAGACGATGAGCCAGGTGAATGCGGAGGTGGAGCAGATTCGCGCCGACATCGCCGCCCAGCAGGATGAGGCGACCAAGAAGGTGCAGGAACTGCTGCAGAGCCTTGAGGAAAGCCGCAAGAGCGCCAAGGAGGAGGCCGAGAAGGAGATCGGGCAGGCCAAGCAGGCCCGCGAGGAGGCCGACGCCTACGCCGCCGAGAAGCGCGAGTCGGCCGACACCGAGGCCCGTGAGATCGTGCGCAAGGCCGGCGAGGAGGCCTCCAAGCAGATCGAGGACCGTCGCAAGGCGGCGCAATCCGAGCTCGATGGGCTCCGTAAGCGCATCGGCGAACTGCAGACCCGTGAGGCAGACATCACGCAGCGCGTCTCCGAACTGCGCTCCATGTTCGCCAACGCCTTTGCAGGCTTCGGCTTCGGCATCGACAAGCATTCGACCGACACGATGTCGGTGGTCAACACCGTCGCTGGCGACAACGACTCTTCGGACACTCCGCAGGCCCCGGCCGACAACGGCAGCGTTCGCAGCGATCTGGCGAACACCATGCTCATCAATCCCTCCGATTCGGCTCAGCATGAGGCCTCGCACCCGATGTCGCACGTCACGGTGCCGGTCGCCCCGGCCCTCCACGATCACGCAGCACAGGTGAACGCGGCGGACGACGACAACGCCGGCGCGAACGATGAGGCGCAGGTTCCGGCGGTGGACATTCCAGCGGATCCGAACACGCCGTCCCCGGAGGCACCGGAGGCTCCCGCTGCGTCGGCCGCCGAGGTGATGGAGGCCATTGACGGCGACGAACCGATCAGTGACGACACCCATGTGACCGGCGACGCGGATTCGCTGTTCGATTCGAGCGACAACATGCCGGTGGCGCCGAACAACGAGCAGTGACCCGCGAAAACCAAACGGGCACATCATCATCCGATTGCATAGTCGCGCAGAGCGGCCGGAGTATTCCGGCATTCACTCTGCGCGACTTTTCTCATATGCGAGTACAGTGGCAGACAGCCGGTATCAGGCAAGAAGAACAATCACAAGCATACGAAGCAGACGAGTGGAACAGAGGAGCATATGAGCGACAAGATCAGCCCACTGAGCAGCCATGATCTCGATGATCTCACCAGCGAATTCGAAGGCAGCAAGTCCAATGTGATGGCCATGAACGCCGTGACCGCGGCAGGAATCAACAAGGTGGCGCGCAACTACGACCGTGCCCGCCTGCTGCAGCGTCGTTTCTCCACGTCGCTCGACAACGGCGAGGCCACCCATCAGGACCGCTCGGGCCGCTGCTGGCTGTTCAGCTCGCTCAACGTGGCGCGCTATGTGGCCAAGAAGACCATGAACATCAAGGAATTCGAGTTCTCGCAGAACTATGCGATGTACTTCGACAAGCTCGAGCGCGTCAACTACTTCCTGCAGGACATCGCGAACCTGATCCGCGAGGGCGAGCCGACCGACTCGCGTCTGTTCCAGCACATGCTGCACGATGTGATGGGCGACGGCGGCCAGTGGACCATGGCCATGAACGTGTACAAGAAGTACGGCGCTGTGCCGAAGGACCTGTACCCGGAGACCGAATCGTCGAAGAACACCGGCGAACTCGACACGCAGCTGCGCCGCATGCTGCACACCGCCGTCTCCCAGATGGAGAAGAGCCCGGAGCACATCGACGAGATCATTCTCCAGGCCACGAAGGCCGGCCACCGCATTCTCACCATCCACTTGGGCGAGCCGCCGAAGAGCTTCGACTGGGAGTGGACCGACAAGGACGGCGAGTTCCACCGCGTGGGTGAGATCACGCCGGTCGAGTTCTGGAACCGCTATGTGGGCGACGCCGATCTGGAGAGCTACGTCTGCCTCGTCGACGATCCGCGCCACGAGCACGCCAAGGGCAAGAAGATCGGCATCGAGCACCTCAACAATGTGGCCGGAGGTGACCCGACCGAATACCTCAACGTGCCGATCCAGTTCATGAAGGACTGCGCGCGCGATGTACTGGTGGAGCAGGGCATTCCGGTGTGGTTCGGAGCCGACTGCCATCCGATGATGGACCGTGAGGACGGCGCCTGGGCCACCGACCTGTTCGAGTACGGCAAGGTGTATGACTACGACTTCACGATGGACAAGGAGGAGCGCGTGCGCTTCGCCGACTCCGCGATGAACCATGCAATGGCCTTCGTGGGCGTTGACGTGGCCGATGACAACAAGACCACCCGCCGTTGGCGCGTGGAGAACTCGTGGGGCACGAAGATCGCCGACAAGGGCTACTTCACGATGGGCGACGACTGGTTCGACCAGTACGTGTTCGAGGTGGCCGTGCCCAAGGCGCTGCTGCCCGACGAGTACCTCAAGGCCCTCGACGAGCCGGCCCAGATGCTGCCGGCCTGGGATCCGATGGGCGCCCTCGCCTAGGTTCTCCTTTCTTCCGTCGCTGCTCGGCAGCGGGACTTGACCTGAAAGGTTCAGGCATGCCCCCGCGCGCTGCCCGTTTGGCCTCGTCACTGGATCGCAAGCGCCCTTGACGTTCCTCAACCAAACGGGCAGCGCGCGGGGGCATGCCGTTCGCTTCGCTCACATGGCATCCCGACTGAAACGTTGTTGTCCCGAGCTTCCCCGGGGAGGAAACGGATGCATTGATGGCGTGGCAATGCCGAGAGGGACCGATGGCGGGGCGGGAGGTGTGAGGAACGTCAAGGGCGCTTGCGATCTAGTGACGAGCGTCTCCCGCCCCGCCCGGTCCCTCTCGAAGCCGTTCCACCCATGAACCGCTTCTTGCCCCCCATGTGTCCATTCTGCAACATCGCTTTGCACGGTGTTGGGCAAACGCCTAATATAAGGACAGTTATTCGCCGGAATTGGAAGGAAGAGGAAAGAGGTAGCGATGGCTGCGATGCGAGGGCCCGACAGCTCACAGGATTCGGTGCTTGACGCCAATGCGGTGGTGCCCGAGACCGTCGATGTGAACATTCGTCAGCTCGATCCGATTCCCGCGCCACGCTATTTCATCAAGGAGCTGCCGCTCACCGAGCAGATGGGCAAGCAGGTGCTCGAGCAGCGCGCGCAGATCCGCGACATTCTGCATGGCCGTGACGACCGCATGCTTGCCATTGTGGGGCCCTGTTCGATCCACGACCCGAAGGCCGCACATGAATACGCCACCAGATTGGCCGAGCTCGCCGATGAGCTCAAACGCGATCTGCTCATCGTCATGCGCGTGTACTTCCAGAAACCCCGTACCACCATTGGCTGGAAGGGCCTGATCAACGATCCCGACATCGACGGCGAGTTCGATATTCGCAAAGGCATGTGGCTCGCCCGCAAGGTGCTGCGCGATGTGGTGGGTATGGGGCTGCCTGCGGCCACGGAATGGCTCGACCCGATCACCCCGCAGTACCTGTGCGACTTGGTGAGCTGGGGTGCAATCGGCGCCCGCAACACCGAAAGCCAGGTGCATCGTGAACTGGCCAGCGGCCTGAGCATGCCGATCGGCTTCAAGAACGCGACCGACGGCTCGGTCAAACCCGCCGCCGACTCCTGCTACACGGCGGCATTCGAACATCATTTCCTTTCCATCAACCTCGATGGCCATGTGATCGCCGCCGAGACGAAGGGCAACCCGGACTGTCATCTGGTGCTGCGCGGTTCCAACCACGGGCCGAACTACGATGCCGAGTCGGTGGCCGCGGCATTGCGCGACCTGCATGAATCGAAGGCGGAAGGCCCCAGCGAGCATGGGCTCATTATCGATGCCGCCCATGGCAACTGCGGCAAGAACGAGGTGGTCGAGGCGGCCGTCGTCGAGAACATAGCCGAACGCATCGCCGGTGGCGAACGTGGAATATTGGGCATCATGATGGAATCCTTCCTCAAGGGCGGTCATCAGGCGCCGGCGCCGTTGGCGCAACTCGAATACGGACAGTCGATTACGGACTCCTGTGTGCCGTGGGCTCGTAGCGAAGAGGTGTTGCGTAAGCTCGCCCAGGCCGTGAATGCGCGTCGTGCCGCACGGTAGTATATGTGACAGTTTCCATTCACATCGCGCGTGAGGCATGCCCGCGCGTGGGGTGGGGAATCGGACTCGTGTCATATGAGGGAATATGCGTAGGTTCTTTGCTCGTAAGGGCTCTACGCCGGCCGGTGCGATCGACCGGGCGGCACAGCATGATCACACTCCCCGGGCGCCGCGTGCGGTGGAGGGGGAGGCTTCGAACGCGCCTGATCTTCCAGTGGACGCCGGAACAAAAGTTTCACGCGATGTTCCACGCGGCGTTGCGCGGGCGCGCCATTTCAACGGCGTGGACGGCCTGCGTGCAATCGCCATTGTGGCGATCATTGCCTACCATGCACGCCCGATGCTGCTCAAAGGCGGTTTTCTGGGCGTCACGTTATTCCTTGTCGTCTCCGGCTTCTTCATCACCCGTTCGCTCATGAACGCGGTGGACGGCCATCGCTTCCTGCTGTTCGACTACCTGCGCAGACGCGTGAAGCGGCTGTGGCCGGCGGTGCTCTCGACGATCGGTCTGACCGCCGTGCTCGTCTATGCCTGCGCGCCGCCGCTTATTCTGAAGATGCGCGGCGATGCCGTGCCGAGCGCACTGTTCTATAGCAACTGGTCGTTCATTTTCCGCAAGCTCTCGTATTTCGATGCGGCCGGCTTGCCCTCGCCGCTCACGCACCTGTGGTATACGAGCCTGATCATGCAGTTCTACCTGCTGTGGCCGCTCCTATTCATTCCGCTGTTCCTGCACTGCCGCAGGCACTGGGTGCGCGTCGGCGTGCTGGGCGCGCTCATCGCCGCCGGCACGCTCGAGATGATGATGCTATACCGGCCAGGGGCCGACACCTCGCGTCTGTATTACGGACTCGACACCCGTGCCGCCGAGATTCTCGTGGGCGTGCTGCTCGCCGTGCTCGTGCACGACAGCGCCTCGCGCAGTGATCAGGAACGGCGTGCAGCCGACGGGCGAATCGTGTTCGACAGACAGATTGGTCGATATCACGCGGTGCTGCGGCGTGGCGATCTGGGCGTTGTGGCAGCGGACATCTGCGCTCTGGCATTGGCGCTCGGATTCCTGCTGGTGGATGCTCGTGCCGCATGGATGTACCACGGCGGTTTCCTGTTCTTCGCGGTGGTGAGTGCCGTGCTGCTGTATGCGAGCATGCAGGATGCACGGGTTGGCCGCATACTCGGTGTGAAGGCGTTGCGCTACTTGGGTTCGCGTTCGTTCTCGCTCTATTTGGTGCACTACCCGCTGCTCGAGGTGATGAACCCGGCCACGCGCACCACCGGCATACCCTGGTATGAGTGGATAGGGCAGTTCCTAGTGATTCTTATGGCAGGCGAGGCGTTCTACCAGATTGTCGAAGCGCTGACGGGCACCCCGTGGCTGCCGTGGATGCGCCGCCGCATCACCTCCGTGGGTGCGGGCAGATTGCGCACCGGCGCATGGATTCTGACGATCGTTGGCGTCGTCATGACCTTCGTCATGGCCCTGCCGCTCGACTGGCGCGCCATTGCGCACGCGCGCTCCGTCAAGGCGCGTCCCGAGCTCGCGCTGACCGCCGAGCAGGCGCGTGAACGGCTCGCGCAGCAGCAGAAGCGCGAATCTGAAACCAGTAAGGAGAACGGTAAAGACCACAAGGACTCGAGCGGCAATCCGAATGCGCAGGCCAAGCCCAAAGTGGCGCCGCCGGTGGTCAAGGCGCTCAAGGTGCCGGCGAATCTGGAGCCGCAGCGTTGGGCGTGCGACCGCAAGGCAATGGTCTGCCAGGCGAAGGTGCTCATGATCGGCGACTCGGTGACCGAAGGGGTTTCCGACACGCTTCGTGAGCATTTCCCGAACGCGACGATCGACGGTGCGGTGAGTCGCCAATTCGACCAAGGCGTGCAGATCCTGTGTGACGATCTCGCACGCGGCATGGATCCGCAGGTCATCGTGTTCGCACTCGGCACGAACGGTCCGGTGAGCGAGCAGATGGCGCAGCAGGTGATTGACCTCGCGGGCGGCAGACCGCTGTATTTCGCGACGACGCGCGCGCCGGTCGACTGGGTGCCCGGCAACAACGCCACGTTCATCGGCATGGCGGAACGAAACCCGAATGTGGGCATCATCGACTGGTCGGGCACGTCACAGGGGCGCGACGACTACCTGTACGACGACGGCATTCACCCCAACCAACTCGGCATGCAGGCGTATTTGCAGATGTTCCTCAACGCGTTCTGCGTATGAGCGCGCGCCGCCATTCGGCACGCCCGCGCATTCCCCGCGGATTTGCTATATTGTGGCACAGTGAGGAGGAACATGAGCGAGAATCCGTACGAGCCGATGTCCAAGGAGCAGAAGGACGCCATAGTGCAAGGGAACGGCCTCACCTACACGCATGAGCAGATGCGTCAGGTGCAGCACGCCATCGCCGCAGGCAAGAATCCGCTGGTGGCGCTCGAGAATGTGCCCAGATGGGAAGACATGGCCGGCGTGGACCGCATCATCAACCGACGCGTGCTCGAACTCGACCCGTTGCCCACACCGGCGCAGGTGCTCGCGGAACTGCCGCTCACCCGGCAGATGCAAGACATCGTCGCCTATTCGCGAGACGAGGTGCGCGCCTGCCTGTACGGCCAGGACGACCGTCTGCTGGTGATCGTGGGCCCGTGCTCGGTGCACGACCCGAAGGCCGCGCTCGACTATGCGCACCGTCTGCGCACGCTCAAGGATGAACTCGGGGAGGATCTGCTCATCGTCATGCGCGTGTACTTCGAGAAACCGCGCACCACGGTGGGGTGGAAGGGCCTGATCAACGATCCTGACATCGATGGCTCGCACAACATTCAGAAAGGGCTGCTGCTCGCCCGACGTACCCTGCTCGATGTGCTTGGCGCGGGCGTGGCCACGGCCACCGAGTTCCTCGAACCGACCAGTCCGCAGTATATCGCCGACGCGGTCAGCTGGGGAGCCATAGGCGCGCGCAACACGGAAAGCCAGGTGCACCGCCAGCTGGCCAGCGGCATGAGCATGCCGATTGGTTTCAAGAACGCGACCGACGGCTCGGTGAAAGCCGCCGTCAACAGCTGCATTGCAGCCGAGGACCAGCACACATTCTTCGGCATCGACCACCGCGGTCGAGCCTGCGCCGTCGAGACCCTCGGCAATCCGGACTGCCATGTGGTGCTGCGCGGTTCGAGCTCCGGCCCGAACTACGACGCCGAATCGGTGGCACAGGCGCTCGCCTCCATTCGCGATAAGATGGGCGACGAGGCGGCCGCCTCGCATGGGCTCGTCATCGACTGCTCGCATGGCAACTCCGGCAAGGACGACGTGCGGCAGGCGCAGGTGGTGCGCGAGATTGCCGAACGCATCGCAGGCGGGGAGCGGGGCATCAGCGGTGTGATGATGGAGAGTTTCATCGTGGGAGGCAATCAGGCGCCGGCACCGCTCGCCGAACTCACCTATGGCCAGTCGATCACCGACAAGTGCCTGAGCTGGCCGGTCACCGACGAGCTGCTGCACACGCTCGCCGATGCCGCGCGCACCCGCCGCTGGAACCGCTGACGCAGCCGCCCGCGTTCCAACCGCGGAGTATATTCAGGTGATATCGATTGCCGTATGCGCTTGCAGCGAAGGAGAACCATGCAGACCGTCGCCATCATTTCCGCCCTCGACGAGGAGGCCGCACACATCGCGGACTCGCTTGACAACGTGACCGTGACCGAGCGTGCGAGCCTCAGTGTCGCCCGGGGCACGCTGACGACCGATGCGGGGGAGGAACTCGACGTTGCAGTGACCGTGGGTGGCATGGGTTTGGTGAACGCGGCCGCCACCACGCAGTTCCTCATTGACCTGGTGCATCCCGAGGCCGTGATCTTCTCCGGCATCGCCGGCAACCTCAACAAGAGCCTGCATATCAACGACATTGTGCTCGGCAAGACGCTGCGCTACCTGGACACCGACATGCGCCTGGTGGGCCAGTGGAAGCCGGGCACCAGCGAGTTCCATTCCGACCCGGCACTGCTTCAGATCGCCGAGGGCGCGCTTGACGAGATGGGCATCAATCACATCCAGGGCACCATCGCCTCCGGCAACTACTTTGTCGACACGCCGCAGAAGGTGAGCCAGGTCATCGAACAGACGCATGCGGACGCCGTCGAGATGGAAGGCGCGGCCGTTGCCCATGTGGCTGCGCGCAACGACGTGCCAGCGCTCGTCATCCGCGCCATGAGTGACTCTGCAGACACCGACTATGAGGAGTTCAAAGACTTCGACATCTCCGAATACGCCGATACGGCGGCCCGTCTCGCTGTGCGGATTCTGCGCGGGATGTGAATGGGGCACCGGTTCGCGATGGAAGGGCGTCATGACACCAGGTGAGATTGCCATGGCGATTGCCATGGGCGTGCTGCTCATGGTTGTGGGCTGTGCCATCGCCTACCGTGCCGGTCGCAACCGGGAGCGCGAGCGGGAGCCCAGTGAGGCCGCGTTGTTCGCCGGGCATGCCGATGCCGATGCCGTGGATGGCGAACGCCGCATGCTTGCGATGCTCGAGGAGGCCGTCATCGTCACCGATTCCAGCGCCAATGTGCTCGTCGCGAATGAGGCGGCCATTGAACGTGGCCTGAGCGTGGACGGTCTGATCGTGGACGCCGGCATTCGCGATCTCGTGCAGGAGGCGGCGCAATCCGACGCGGCGGTGGAACGGGAGCTCGAACTCGCCCGAGATTCGCAGCGGCTGCATGTGGCCGTGACCGCGCAGTGCACGGCCGACGATCGGGTGACGGTGGTCTGTGCCGACACCGGGTACCGACGCAGCGTGGACCGCGTACGGCGTGATTTCGTGACCAATGTGTCGCATGAGCTCAAAACGCCGGTCGGCGCGATCATGCTGCTGGCCGAGACGATTGACGATGCTGGCGACGACGTCGACATGATCCGCCATTTCGCCGCGAGAATCGGTGTCGAGGCGAAACGGCTCGACGGCCTCGTGCGCAGACTCATCGAACTCGGCCGCATGCACGGCGATCGGGCCACGACGCGACGCACGGTGGATGCGCGGGAACTCGTACGGCAGGCGATCTGCGACACCGAGGTCACCGCAGGGGCACGCCATACCATGGTGCGCATGCGCGATGACGCCGGCGAGGATCATCCGCTGCCGGTGACGGTCGATGCGGCGGCGGTGCATATCGCGCTCAAGAACCTCGTGGAGAATGCGATCAACTACTCACCCGAACATGCCGAGGTCACCGTCGAGGTCTCCCGCGGAGAAGACCAGGCCCGCATTCGCGTCGTCGATCACGGCATCGGCATACCCCGGCAACTGCAGGGCCGCATTTTCGAACGGTTCTACCGGGTGGACCCGGCGCGCTCGCGGCTGACGGGCGGCACCGGGCTTGGTCTGTCAATAGCCAACCATCACATTCTGGCCAATCAGGGCAAACTCGAGGTATGGTCGAAACCAGGGGAGGGGTCCACATTCACGGTGATGTTGCCGTTGGCGATGCGAGACGATGACGCCCCATGCAATCGGGATGCGGATGCCGAGGGCGATCCGGACGGAACAGGCAAGGAGACCGATAGATGACGCGCATTCTCGTGGTGGAAGACGAACCTTCCTACCTCGACCCATTGCTCTACCAGCTCATCCGTGAGGGGTACGAGGCCCATGGAGCCGCCACAGGGGAGGAGGCGTGGGCGCTGTATGAGGAGATGGAGTTCGACCTCGTGCTGCTCGACCTCATGCTGCCCGGCGTCTCAGGCACCACACTCTGCAGGCGCATGCGCGAGCTGCGCCGTGTGCCGATCATCATGGTGACGGCAAAATCAACCGAGAATGATGTGATCGTAGGGCTCGAAATCGGTGCCGACGACTATGTGACCAAGCCGTACTCCTTCCGCGAACTGCTCGCCAGGATCCATGCGGTGTTGCGTCGCAGTCTAGAGCCACGGGCGTCTGGAGCTCCCGGAGGGAACGATGAGACGCTTACCTGCGGGCCCATCGAGATGTCGGTGGCCTCGCACGAAGTGCGCATTCACGGTGAACTGACCCAGTTCCCGCTCAAGGAATTCGAAGTGCTCGAATACCTGATGCGCAACAAGGGCCGCGTGCTTACCAGACAGCAGCTGATCGGCCGCGTCTGGGGCAGCGATTACGTGGGTGACACGAAAACGCTCGACGTTCATGTCAAGCGCATCCGGGCGAAAATCGAGGCCAATCCGTCGAATCCGGCACTGCTGACGACGGTGCGCGGTCTCGGGTACAGAATCTGCGACGAACGTTCACGCTAAATTCACCGTTCGCTTCAATACGACTCCCCACCCTCCTCTACACTGAATTGGTCGGATACAATGGCATCGTGACCAAAGGAAACCACATGCGTAGCAATCTTGCACGGCGCGTGCTCGCGGCACTGTGCGGCATGGCGTTCATTGCCACGACCACGGCGTGCGGAGACAACACCGATCCGGCGAATCGCCCGGTCGCCAACGCCTCGTCGATCTCAGGCAGTTTCGCAGGAGCAGGGGCCTCCTCGCAGCAAACGGCGGTCGAGGCATGGGTGGCCGGCTACCAGAAGACGAATCCGGATGCGCGAATCTCCTACAATCCGTCCGGCTCAGGTGCCGGCGTGGCCACCTTCCTCACCGGGGCGACCGTATGGGCCGCCTCTGACAAGCCACTGGATGCCAAACAGGTCGAGGAGTCGACATCGGTATGCGCCGGCGAAAGCGCGTTCGACGTGCCGGTGTACATCTCGCCGCTCGCCATCGTGTTCAATCTGCAGGGCGTCTCCGATGCCGGCAAACACATCAACATGGATGCGGCCACCATCGCGAAGGTGTTCGACGGCAGAATCACACGGTGGAACGATGCCGCGCTCACGGCGCAGAACCCCGGACTCAGCCTTCCCGATCTGCCGATCACCGTCGTGCATCGCTCCGACAAATCGGGCACCACGCTCAATTTCCTCGAATACATCAAGGCGGCCGCGCCGGCCGATTGGCCGTACGAGCTTTCGGAGAACTGGCCCAACGACGTCGGGCAAGGCGCCAAAGGCACCTCGGGTGTGATTAGCACCATCGACCAGGCGAACGGCACCATCGGCTATGCGGACTTCTCCCAGGCGGGAGGCATGGGAACCGTCGCGGTGCAGGTGGGCGACACCCCTACCGTGATCTCGGCCGAGGCCGCCTCGAAGGCAGTCGCCGACTCCACACTCGACAAATCCGTTCCTGGCAAACACCGTGTGGTGCTCGACATCAACCATACGACCCGCGTGACGGGCGCCTACCCGATCGTGCTGGTCTCATACGACATCGCATGCCCCGCATACCGCAACGAGAACACGGCACGATTCGCCAAGTCGTGGCTCGACTACATCACCAGCGAGGAAGGGCAGCGCCAGGCGATGAACGCCACCGGATCCGCGCCATTGCCCGCCAACATCGCCAAATACGTGCGTGAATCCATAGACGCCATGGAAGTGAAGTGAGCATATGTCATCGGCATCGAAACCACCCGCACAACCAGCCGCAGACTCGTCGCTGACGAAACCGGTCAACGGCGAGAAAGCCGACCGCATCTTCCGCGGCATCGCCTACGCATGCGGCATACTCATCCTCGTCGTGCTCGCCGCAGTCGCGCTGTTCCTGCTGTTCCGCGCATGGCCGCTCATCGGCGGAGACCAGCGGACGAACAGCGAGGTCATCGCGAACTTCACCGGCGGCAAGGCGACGGGATTCTGGGGTTACGTGGGGCCGTTGCTGTTCGGCACCGTGCTCGTGGCGGCGCTCGCACTCGTCATCGCCTTCTTCGTCTCCATAGGCATCGCACTGTTCATCTCGCACTATGCGCCCAAGCGCCTTGCGGCCGTGCTCAGCTACATCGTCGACATCCTCGCCGCGATTCCGTCGGTCATCTACGGTTTGTGGGGCGGCCTTGTGCTCGTCCCGGCAATCTACCCGTTCTGGAACTGGATAGCCGAGCATCTCGGATGGATCCCTATTTTCGCCGGTCCCGCAGCGAATCCGCCGCGCACCGTGGCGACCGTGGCCCTCGTACTCGCCATCATGATCCTGCCGATCATCACCTCGATCACCCGTGACATCTTCCTGCAGACCCCGAAACTGCTCGAAGAGGCTGCCCTCGGCCTTGGCGCCACCAAGTGGGAGATGATCAAGATGTCGGTGCTGCCGTTTGCACGTTCGGGCATCATCTCGGCGTCCATGCTCGGCCTTGGTCGTGCGCTTGGCGAGACGATGGCCGTGCTCATGATCCTGTCGCCGGGCCTCAAATACTCGTTCAGACTGCTGCAGGCGTCGCAGAACCAGACAATCGCCGCGAACATCGCCGCGCAATACCCCGAGGCCGATAGCATCGGCGTCTCCGTGCTCATCGGCACAGGTCTCGTGCTGTTCGTGATCACGTTCCTCGTGAATCTGCTGGCACGCCGCATCACCGAGAAAGCGAGCAAATGATGAGTGAACCGCAGTCCACGCCGCACGCCGATGCGGCACCGGTGATCGACTTCGACAAATTCAAGCCGACGCGTTCGTACACCGCCGCGCGCAAACGCAAGGACATGGTGATGCGCGTGCTCATCATCCTCGCGTTCATCGTCGCGCTGATACCGCTTGTCTCCGTGCTCTGGACGACGTTGGTGCGTGGCGCACGCAGACTCAACTGGGATTTCCTCAGCCACAACATGACGAACGTGATCGGTGGCAATCAGACGCCCTCGGGCGGCTATGGTGGCATTCTGCACGCGGTCATCGGCACGCTCGAGATCACGCTCGGCGCCATGGTCATCTCGATCCCGATCGGTGTGATGTGCGCGGTCTACCTGATCGAATATGCGGGCAAATCCAAGCTCGCGCGCACGATTCACCTGCTCGTCGACGTGATGAGCGGCATCCCGTCGATTGTCGCAGGCCTGTTCGCCTACTCCATGTTCGCGATTCTCGTCGGCCCCGGTACGCTCAACGGTTTCGAAGGCTCGGTGGCGTTGTCGCTGCTCATGATCCCGACCGTGGTGAAGACGACGGAGGAGATGCTCAAGATCGTCCCCAACGACCTGCGGGAGGCGTCGCTGGCGCTCGGAGTGACCAAGCAGCGCACGATCACGAAAGTGGTGCTGCGCACCGCCCTCTCCGGCATCGTGTCGGGCTCCATTCTCGCCATCGCGCGTGTGATCGGCGAGACGGCACCGCTGCTCATGACCGCCGGCTACATCGTCTCGACGAACGCGAATCTGTTCTCGGGTGAAATGACCACGTTGCCGGTGTATGTCTACCAGGAGTATTCGAAGTACCATGCGAACTGCCCGGCCGACGCCGGCAGCGGCTGCGTCACCGCCATACCGATGGAGCGCGCGTGGTCGGCCGCGCTCGTGCTCATCATCATCGTGCTCATTCTCAATCTGATCGGCAGGATCGTCGCGAAGGTGTTCGCGCCGAAGAAGAAGTAGCATTAACCACAATTCACGACAGCTAAGGAAAGAACGAATGGGACAGCAAATCGACATTCGGCATCTCAACATCTACTATGGCAGTTTCCTCGCAGTCGAGGATGTCAATCTGCACATCGCCGCGAACAAGGTGACCGCGTTCATCGGACCATCCGGCTGCGGCAAGTCGACGGTGCTGCGCACGCTCGACCGCATGCATGAGATCACACCGGGTGCGCATGTGACCGGCGAGGTGCTGCTCGAGGGCAAGAACCTCTATGCGAAGGATGTGGATCCGGTGGCTGTTCGCCGTGATGTGGGTATGGTGTTCCAGCGGCCGAATCCGTTCCCCACCATGTCGATCCGGCAGAACGTGCTCGCGGGGGTGTCGCTCAACAACCGCAAGATCTCGAAGTCGGATGCCGACGACCTGGTGGAGTGGGCGTTGCGTGGCGCGAATCTGTGGAACGAGGTCAAGGACCGTCTCGACAACCCCGGCATCGGGCTCTCCGGCGGCCAACAGCAGCGCCTGTGCATCGCGCGAGCGGTGGCCGTGCACCCACAGGTGCTGCTCATGGACGAGCCATGCTCGGCACTCGACCCGATCTCCACGCTCGCCGTTGAAGATCTCATTGAGGAGCTCAAGCAGGACTACACGATCGTCATCGTCACGCACAACATGCAGCAGGCCGCCCGCATCGCGGACTATACGGCCTTCTTCAACCTCAAGGCCGTGGGGCAGCCCGGGCATTTGGAATACTTCGCCGATACGTCGACGATGTTCAACAACCCGCAGAACGAGGAAGCCGAGCGGTACGTTTCGGGCCGCTTCGGGTGAGCGGTACGGCACGCGCCGGATGCCTGCGGCGGGGCCGGCGACTCTCGCTTCGTCGAGGTGCCTGCATGGCGCGGCTTCGCTACGCCGGCAGCACGCTCCTCAGCAAGAGTCGCCGGCCCCGCCGCAGGCATCCGGCACATGCCGGGTTGGAGCGATGAATTTGGAATAGGCCGTCCTGTGCATGCGCACAGGGCGGCTTTTTTATTTGTTGGGGGAGTGTTCACCGGGTGTTCACCGAATCTGGTCCGGAAGCCCCAGAACCGCTTTTACGCTGGAAGTGTAATGCAAATCCACGAAGTCGCAGGGACTTCGTTTGCATGAGAAAGAGAGAACACACTCCATGCGTAACCGAATTCCGACCCGCTCCATCGCCGTGGTCTGTGGCATGGCCCTACTCACATCCGTCGCGGCTTGCGGCGATAACACCGCATCGACAACGGATGCTGCACCGTCCACCGTGGCCATCGATGAGTCCGTCGCATCGCTCACCGGCGAATACACAGGCGCCGGCGCTTCGTCGCAGCAGACAGCTGTGGAGGCTTGGATCGAAGGCTTCCGCTCCATCGCTCCGAAGGCAACTGTCGCTTACAATCCGTCGGGATCAGGAGCCGGTGTGAGCACATTCCTCACCGGCTCCACCGCTTGGGCCGGTTCCGACAAGGCCTTGAGCGCCGACGAAGTGGAGCAGTCGAAGGGCGTATGCGCCTCGGGCACCGCCTTCGACGTGCCGGTATATGTGTCGCCGATCGCCGTCGCGTTCAACCTCGATGGAATCTCGACAGCGGGTAAGCACATCAATATGGATGCGGCGACCATCGCGGGAATCTTCAACGGCTCGATCACCAAGTGGAACGACGAGAAAATCCGTGAACAGAACGCAGGACTCGAACTGCCCGATCTGGCGATCACCGTCGTGCACCGCTCCGACAAGTCAGGCACCACGCAGAATTTCGTAAGCTATCTCAAGGATGCCGCGCCGGATTCCTGGACCTACGAGCTTTCGGAGAACTGGCCCAACGAGGTGGGGCAGGGTGCCAAAGGCACCTCCGGCGTCATCTCGACGCTCAAGCAGGCAAACGGCACCATAGGGTATGCGGATTTCTCGCAGGTGGGCAGCCTGGGAACGGTGGCCGTCAAGGTGGGTGACTCGTATTCGCCGATTTCCGCCGAAGCCGGTTCGAAAGTCATCGCCGACTCCAAGGTGAACACCACGGTGGATGGCGATAACCGCATCGTCGTCGACATCAACCACAACACGTCCGCCAATGGCGCCTACCCGATCGTGCTGGTTTCCTACGACATCGTGTGCCCGGCCTACAAGGACGCCAACACCGCGAAATTCGCCAAGGCATGGCTCACCTACGTCACCGGCGACGAAGGCCAACAGGTCGCACAGACCGCCGCCGGCGTTGCGCCGCTTCCCGCGGATCTGGCGAGCAAGGTCAAGGCGTCGATCGACCAGATCAAGGTCGACTGATGCCATGAGCAGTGCACATTCGTACGGGCTGCACAGAACCGGTACAACCGATCCCGAGGCGAACATGCTCCGACCATCCGGCGGCGCAACGGCCAATCGTCTGTTCAAAGGCGCCGCCTACGGTTGCGGCATGCTGATCCTCGCGGCACTCGCAGTAGTGGCGGCCTTCCTGCTCATTCGTGCCTGGCCTGCGATCGCAGGCCCCCGTGAAGCCACCGACGCCGTGATTGAGAGTTTCACCGGCGGCAGGTTCACCACATTCCTGCAATATGTGGGTCCCCTGTTGTTCGGTTCGGTGCTGGTGGCGGCACTCGCGCTGGCCATGGCGTTCTTCGTGGCGATCGGCATCGCGATCTTCATCTCGCAGTACGCGCCAAGGCGTCTGGCCTCCGGTCTGAACGTCGTTGTCGACCTGCTCGCTGCGATTCCATCGGTGGTCTATGGCCTATGGGGTGGTCTCGTGCTCGTCCCGGCCATCTCCCCGTTCTGGGATTGGGTCTGCCGGCATTTCGGATGGATTCCCCTATTCGCCGGTCCGGCCTCGAATCCGCCGCGCACCGTGGCCAGTGTCGCAGTGGTGCTGGCCGTCATGATCCTGCCGATCATCACCTCGATGACGCGTGACGTGTTCATGCAGACACCTCGGATTCACGAGGAGGCCGCATTGGCGCTGGGCGCCACGAAATGGGAGATGATCAAACTCGCCGTGCTGCCGTTCGGCAGGTCCGGCATCATCTCGGCCTCCATGCTCGGCCTTGGTCGCGCGCTCGGCGAGACGATGGCCGTGCTCATGATCCTGTCTCCCGGATTCAACTATTCGTTCAATCTGCTGAAGGCCTCGCAGAACCAGACAATCGCCGCGAACATTGCCGCGCAATATGCCGAGGCGAACAATCTGGGCGTCAGTGTGCTCATTGCGACGGGCCTGGTGCTGTTCGTCATCACGTTCCTCGTGAATTACCTGGCCCGCAGATTGACAGGCAGGAAGGTGACCTCATGACGACACTCGAGCATAATCCCGCCATGGAGACGCAGCGGATCCTCCCGGAGATCGATGTGGACCGATTCCGTCCATCGCGCTCGACCAGCAGGGCACGCCGGCGCAAGGACCGCATCATGCGCGTGCTGTTCACCGCCACGTTCGCAGTGGCGACGATCCCGCTCATCTCACTGCTGTGGACGACGGTGGCCAACGGACTCAAGCGCCTTGATTCGGGATTCCTCACCCACAACATGACCGGCGTCATCGGCGGCAACCCGACGGCGGCCGGCGGCTATGGCGGTGTGCTTCATGCGATCATCGGCACATTGGAGATCACGCTGGGTGCCATGGCCATCTCGATTCCCGTCGGGGTGATGTGTGCGGTCTATTTGATTGAATATGCGCGCGACGGCGGTCTGACAAAGTCGATTCGTCTGCTCGTCGATGTGATGAGCGGCATCCCGTCGATTGTCGCCGGTCTGTTTGCGCTCTCGTTGTTCGCCATTGTGTTCGGTCCCGGCACCTTCAACGGTTTCGAGGGGTCGGTGGCGTTGTCGCTGCTCATGGTGCCCACCGTGTGCAAATCGTCGGAGGAGATGCTCAAAGTGGTGCCGGACTCATTGCGGGAGGCGTCGCTGGCGCTCGGGGTGACCAAGCAGCGCACGATCACGAAAGTGGTGCTGCGCACCGCGCTGCCAGGCATCGTGTCGGGCGTCATCCTCGCCGTAGCGCGTGTGATAGGTGAGACGGCACCGCTGCTCATGACCGCCGGCTACATCGTCTCGACGAACGCGAATCTGTTCTCCGGGCAAATGACCACGTTGCCCGTCTACGTCTACCAGGAATATTCGAAACTCAATGCGAACTGCCCGCCGAATGCCGGCGCAGCATGCGTGGCGACGATCCCGATGGAGCGTGCGTGGTCGGCCGCGCTTGTGCTCATCGTCATCGTGCTCATCCTCAATCTGATCGGGCGAATCATCGCGAGAGTCTGCGCGGTCGACGCCGAACGCTGAAAGGACCACATCGATATGGGACAGCAAATCGATGTCAATCATCTCAATATCTACTATGGCGACTTCCTTGCGGTCGAGGATGTCAATCTGCACATCGCCGCGAACAAGGTGACCGCGTTCATCGGCCCGTCCGGTTGCGGCAAATCCACCGTGCTGCGCACACTCGACCGCATGCACGAGATCACGCCGGGCGCCCACGTGAAAGGGGAGGTGCTGCTCGAAGGGCACAATCTGTACAGCAAGGACGTCGATCCCGTGGCCGTGCGGCGTGATGTGGGCATGGTGTTCCAGCGGCCGAATCCGTTCCCCACCATGTCGATCCGTGAGAATGTGCTTGCCGGCGTGCGCCTGAACAACAAGAGAATCTCGAAATCGGACGCCGACGACCTGGTCGAATGGGCGTTGCGTGGCGCGAATCTGTGGAATGAGGTCAAGGACCGCTTGGACAACCCCGGCGTGGGATTGTCGGGTGGGCAGCAGCAGCGCCTGTGCATTGCGCGAGCGGTCGCTGTGCATCCTACCGTACTGCTCATGGACGAGCCATGCTCGGCGCTCGACCCGATCTCCACGCTGGCGGTGGAGGATCTCATCAACGAACTCAAGCAGGACTACACGATCGTCATCGTCACGCACAACATGCAGCAGGCGGCGCGAGTGGCCGACTACACGGCGTTCTTCAACCTGAAGGCCGTGGGGCAGCCCGGGCATCTCGAGTATTTCGCTGATACGTCGACGATGTTCAACGATCCACAGAACGAGGAAGCCGAGCGGTACGTCTCGGGTCGATTCGGGTGAGGGCTTCACCGTCTGCCGTGGCGTGGGTCGGGCGTCGGACCGGCTCCCGCTTCGTCGGTTGTCTGCGTTCCGTGGCGCTCCTCAGCGGGAGACCTGCGGCCGACTAGGGGCATATCCGTGGCATAACGCGCCCATGTAACGACCGTGTTTTACACACTCGTGCTAGCTTTTTGCTGTCCTGTCGCTTGCGGCGGGGCGGCAGAAAAGAGTTCACGAGAAGAATACAGGGTTACTCATGGAGAAGTTTTTCCATTTGAAGGAAAACGGAACGTCGGTTTCCACTGAGGTCATGGCCGGCCTCACGACGTTCTTCGCAATGTCTTACATCATCGTCGTCAATCCGCAGATCCTGTCGCAGACGGGTATGCCGTGGGGCGGCGTCTTCCTGGCGACCATCATCGCAGCCATCATCGGCACGCTCGTCATGGGCCTGTTCGCGAACGTCCCGTACGCACAGGCTCCTGGCATGGGTCTCAACGCCTTCTTCACCTACACCGTGTGCTTCGGTCTCGGCTTCACCTGGCAGGAAACGCTCGCCATGGTGTTCCTGTGCGGTCTGATCAACATTCTGATCACCGTGACCAAGGTGCGCAAGATGATCATCAAGGCCATCCCCGAACCGCTCCAGCAGGCCATCGGCGGCGGCATCGGCCTGTTCGTCGCTTACGTGGGCCTGCTCAACGTCAACTTCATCACCTTCACCCCGAAAGACACCAAGGCCGCCGGCCAGGGCCTGGCCACAGGCGCCACCCCGGGCATGGCGACGCTCAACAACCCGACGCTGTGGCTGTTCCTTATCGGCCTGCTGCTCGCCATCGTGTTCACAATCCTCAAGGTCAAGGGCGGCCTGCTGCTCACGATCATCATCACCGCCGTCATCGGCATCCCGATGGGCCTGACCACCATGAGCAACTCCGTTTCGCTCGGAGAGACCTTCTCTCAGCTGCCACAGACCTTCGGTGCCCTGTTCACCGGCGAGGGCTTCGGATCGCTGTTCTCCGACCCGGCCAAGCTCCCGCTTGTGCTGGTGACGATCTTCGCGTTCTCGATGTCCGACACCTTCGACACGCTGGGCACCTTCATCGGCACCGGTCGTCGCACCGGCATCTTCTCGAAGGCCGATGAGGAGTCGCTCGAGAACGGCCACGGCTTCTCGTCGAAGATGGACAAGGCCCTGTTCGCAGACTCCATCGCCACCTCGATCGGCGCGATCTGCGGCACGTCGAACACCACCACCTACGTCGAATCCTCGGCAGGCATCGCCGCCGGCGGCCGCACCGGCTTGACCTCTGTCATCGTCGCCGCCTGCTTCGCCATCTCCGTGTTCTTCGCACCGGTCATCTCGGCCGTGCCTGGCGCCGCCACCGCTGGTGTGCTCGTGATCGTCGGCTGCCTCATGGCCGCCTCGCTCAAGGAAGTCAAGTGGGACGACATCTCGGAAGCCATCCCGGCGTTCTTCGCCTCGGTGTTCATGGCGTTCTCCTACTCGATCTCCTACGGCATCGCCGCCGGTTTCATCACCTACTGCATCGTCAAGGTGTGCAAGAAGAAGGCCAACGAGGTGCATCCGATCGTGTGGATCGTCTCCGCGCTCTTCATCCTCGATTTTGCGTGCATGGCGATCCTGTAATGCGCACGTGCGCGTGAGATGTGCGTGAGATATGGGAAGGTCCGCGTCACCGGTGTTATCGGTGACGCGGACCTTCCTCGTATATATGGGGTCGTACTGGGATGATGGTTCAGAGCGTCTTCAGGAACGCGTCGGCTGTGGGATACGGCGGTCGCGGCTGCTTGCGGACGTGCGCGATGACGTTGCTGATTTCGGTTTCGCCGATCCAAGGGGTCTGTATACGGACCGGGGGTTCGATACGCGTCGGGGAGAACGATGCATCGCCGTTCCCGATGAGTGTCTCTGCGCCGCCGTAATCGAGGTTCGCCCTGGATTCGAAACCGGTGTGCATTGCGAAGGACAGCCGTGCCGGGAAATTCGCTTTCGTCGCGGCGGATATCACTTTGTAGGAATAGGACTGCATCGTCGAAAGCACAAGGTGTACGTCGGCGCTTGCGCCGAGCTGTGAGATGCGGCGGATCGCCTCGTCTGCGCCGTTTCCGGTTCCCAACAGTAGGTCCGCTGGGTCGTTGACGATGACGATGATGGTCGGATGCACGTTGGCTTGCTGCGCTGTGTCCGTGGGGGCCTGAACCGTGCCGTCAAGGATCCTGGTCCTGAAACGCCTGTTATGGCAACGGTCTTCGTAGCGTGCGTCTATGTCCTTCGTGACCCATTCCAACGCCTGCATCGCCTTGTGTGGATCGGTGATGAGCGGTGTGAGCAGATGGGGGATGCGGTGCGCGCCGGCGTATGCCGAGAACTCGATGCGTGTGGTGTCGATCAGCAGGATGCGCACCTGGTCAGGGGTCGCGCGCATGAGGATCGTCGCGAGCATCGCGTGGATGAAGCTCGATTTGCCGGTATCCTTCATGCCGCCGATGAGCATATGGGGCATCGCCGTCATATCGGCCGTAACGATGCGTCCGCCGCAGTCCTTGCCGATTGGGACAAGGGTGGGGGTGGCGTCGTCCGCCATCTCATGCGAGCACAATACATCACCGAGATGTACGATCTCGGGGGTCGCATTCGGGATTTCGATGGAGATTGCGCTCTTCCCGGGAATCGGGGAGTACATGCGCACCTTGGAGGTCGCGGCGGTATAGGTGATGTTCCCTCTGAGGTCCGCGATGTCGTCGGTCCTGACACCGGGGCCGATCATCACCTCGTATTGTGTCACCGCTGGTCCACGGTGGAATGTGGACACATGGGCGTCCACATCGAGCTGTCGGAACATCGTATCCAACTTGGCCGCGATGTCCTCTTCGCTCCTCGTCGCGCGCGGGGGCTGCTCGTGTGCCAACAGATCTAGGCTGGGCATGTGGTACGTCTTACGGGACTGTGGTCCGTCGTATGCGGTGCTGGACAATGTCATCACTCCTTGACTTGGGTACTTCAGGACGTGAAGTAGTGCCGGTTTTCTTGACGTCCGCTGCAGCAGATGCAACCATCATACTTTGAATAAAGATAACAAGTCAAGAAGTATGACTTCTATGTAGGGTGCCGATATCGTGTGTCCGATGACGGGAGTGATGGGATGGGTGGGGCGGATGCGCACAGTCGCATGGGTGTGATGGGTCCCGTCTCAGTGGATGGAGTGTTGTGGGGGAACGTCGGTTGCGGCGTGTCGCGGGAGTACCGTGAAGGCCTATCGGGAGGCGGCTTTGCGCTTGTCCTCGTAGATGACGGTCGTGCCGTCGGCCACGTCCTTTGGGGGGAGGATGGCCTGTTCGTCGATGTAGGCGATGGGGTTCTTCGACGCGTTGCGTTGCACGAGTTTGCCGTACCAGGGGTCGTATTCGGGGCCGGCTACGCTGCCGAGCAGCTGGATGCGGCCCTGGCGGTAGTCGCCGCCCTTGATCACGCCGTCGATGTTGGCGACGCAGCGCACGATCTTGTTCGGATCGATGACGATGGCGAGGTCGCAGCGGATTGCTCGACCCGGCTCGAGTTTCCACCAGCCGCTGCTGCGGTGCCACACCTCCTCGCGTGCGGCGCGCGGGTCGACGGCCTCGAGCGCGGCGAGGGCTTCGTCCCAGCCGATACGCGTACGCGGCGTGTTGGTGTTGCGATCGATCTCGTCGAAGTCAAGGTCAATGCCGTCGCGGATCTGAATGGTCATGATCTCTCGTGCAGCCACTTATCCACTCCTTGATTGGTGCATGCTCATGCCAATTCTACGCAAGGTTTGGTATCTGACGGTGGAGGGGTAGGGAGGGGGACATGAATAATGAAACTAGCTAACTTGCTATCTATATTAAAAGAATGATAGATTATCTCCCATATGATTCGAGTGATTGTTCTGGCGTGCAGTGTCATTGGTGACCGCAAAGGAGTGTGTCATGACTAGGTCGGAGGATTTCGTGCATTTGCACAACCACACGGAGTATTCGATGCTCGATGGGGCATCGAAGATTCCGCATCTGGTCGCGCGGGCGAAGGAACTCGGAATGTCGGCCGTGGGCATCACGGATCACGGGAACATGCACGGGGCCTATGAGCTGTGTCGTGAGGCGGTGAGGGCAGAGCTCAAGCCGATCATCGGAGTCGAGGCCTACGTGACGCCGGAGATCGCGCGGCAGGACAAGACGAAGGTGAGGTGGTGCAGGGCGGAGCAGAAGCGGGATGACGTGTCGGCGGGTGGACTCATCACGAAGGTGGATTCGCGTGTGTCGAAGAAAGGCAGCCGTTGGGCGATGGTGACCCTCGAGGATATGGACAGCTTCATCCTATGCATGCTCTTCTCGGCAAGGTGTACGAGGCGCATGCGGCGCAGTTGGCGGTCGACACCATTGTTCAGATTCGCGGCACAATCACCGAACGCGACAATGAGTACTCGTTGCGCGTCTCCAACCTGAGGGTGCTGCTCATACAGAAGGAGATGACCGGTCGGTGATGGTCCAGATCTCGGTCCAGGGGCTACGTCGGAGTTGCGTGGAACAGTTCGCCACTGTGCTCGTCAACCATCCGGGCTATTGCGAGGTCAAACTCGCCGTCGTCGGGGACAACAGGGATGTGACACTTATGACGCTTGGCGGCCGGCTCCGTGTGCGATGGGAACCAGGGTTTTCGCCGACATCAAAGTCCTGTTCGGTTCCTTTGCGTGCCTGTGAGATCTGCATCCAAAGTATGCAGCGTGAGGCCTAGATGGGAAAGAAATATGACAATGAAATCCATTTCATTCTATGATAGGCAGACTAGGATTGAACTATGACCGACCAGAGCGAGCTTGAACATTTCAAAGACATACTGAATGTCTACACCAATGTGGTGAACTACCTTATCCAGCATAAGGCAAAGTTCAAACCTGCAAAGGGCGGGGCTGCTGCTCATACAGCTGAGGGCGAGAAGGATGATGTCTCCGAAACATACATGACGTATGAAGAGGCGAATGAGATAGCTGAGAGATCCAAGACCGGCCCCGGCTTCGCAATCTCGCTGATGAAGGACGGCAGCAAGCCACGTCCAAAATTCGTGGAATTTCTGCGTAAATACAATCTATTGTCCCAGGGGGTACTCGACGACAAAAAGAGACTGAATCAGTATTTTCGGGTTGGTGGCGTCCCAATCACACTTCAGATTGGCGCCGGATATCAATTTCTCATGCCCGCAAAGACGTTCATCAACTATGGATGGGTCAACATCAACTACATCTTCGATGACAGCGGTGTCACTGCGTTGAAGTGCTGGATTCCCAAGCCGCAGAAGTTCGATTTAACTAACCAACGGCTCAATGCGCTCGTGAACCGTCTGGCGCAGGATCCCAATTACAAGGGCCTGAAACAACCCGTGTATGAGAAACGCTTTGCCGAATTCGGGCTCCATGACGATGCTATAACCCCTGGACTCGAAGCTTTATTCAATCAATTCAACGCACTTAAGGTGATTGCGGAAAGGAACGCTAGGGAGATGGCAGATGAAACGAATGGCATTTTCGGCTTCGCGCGGCTCAAGGATAAGATTGACGAAGCTGCAATCCGCCCTGTCCAAGTAAAACTAGAAGATGCTGAACGGACTAACCGTACTGCTGAGAACCTGATATTCCACGGCGCTCCCGGCACCGGCAAGACATTCAGCGTGCTTCGCGCCGCCGCCGAGCTCATCGCCGCAGATAACGCCGACGAATCGGGGGCGACCAAAGAGCTTCGCGAGATTCTCGACAAGGCGGAGATGAGCGGGAGCAATGACTCCTCGGTCGATTCCATCACGCTGTTCAAAGTGTTGCAGAAGAACCCGCGCTTCGAATTTGTGCAGTTCCACCCGAGCTATGATTACACCGATTTCGTCGAGGGCCTGCGTCCGGTGCCGGTCAAGGCTGATGCGGATTCCGCTGACTCCGCTGACTCCACCGTTCCCACCGGCAGCGGCTTCGCATTGCAGGCCGGCACGTTCATGGAGTTCTGCGCCCGCGCTCGCAAGGATTCTGGGCACCAGTACTATTTCCTGATCGACGAGATCAACCGCGGCGACATCTCGAACATCTTCGGTGAGCTGTTCTTCCTACTCGACGGTGGATATCGTGGGGTTGGTGTGACGACGCAGTACGCGAATCTGCACATCAAAGCATTCAGCGACAAGTACCTCAATGAGGAAGGCAAATTCGATATCCCCGACAACGTCACAATCGTCGGCACGATGAACGATATCGACCGCTCCGTCGATTCGTTCGATTTCGCCATGCGCCGTCGGTTCCGCTTCATTGACATCAATTGGCAGTCAAGTATTGAGCTCCGCTTCGAGGACGACACAACCGCATATCCGCAGTTGAACAAGGTCAAGAACCTCATGGCTCGTATGAATAATGCCATCGCTGGCGCTGATTACCCGACCCTCAACGCCGATTATGCGCTCGGCGCCTCGTACTTCGCTTCGATGGCACAGGCCGAAAGTGACGAGAAGTATGACGAGGAGAAGGCCGTCACATGGGATCAGAAGATCAAGCCGCTGCTTGAGGAGTACCTGCGTGGCAACGTGGACGGCAAGACCATCGGCGATTTGCAGAATGAATGGAACAAGAAGGACGACAAGTCGGCGTCCGACAAGAAGTGACGGCAATCCATGACGGACACCACCAGATCACCATGGCTCCCACACCTCACGCACGAACGCGACGGTTCGGCTACCTACCCGATCCGCTACCTCGCCACAGACAACGAATTCCTACCCGACATCACCTCGGCGCTGAGGAGCGCAAACGACGAGCCTCTCGACCCACTCGCGCTCTTCGTCGACACGCTGCTCAACAAACCGGCCGTCGACATCGATGGTCTGTTCGTGCTCCCCAAGAATCCCGAGCATGGCACCGAGGACATTACCGATGACGAGTACATTCTCGAGAACCGGCATTGGAAGAAGGGTGGCACTGCGGAATCTGAAAACAATGACGATAATTCGGGGGACGAGCCAGCCAATGGAATGCTCGTGTTGAGCACGACGAATCTGGTGGGAATCATCTACAGCAGATCCGCGAGGGAACGCACGGCCGGCGATGTGCAGCTTTCGATCTCCTCGCGATTCTTCCGTGACGAGCGCGGGGACATCGCGCCAATCTGGCACGACTGGTTTCTCGCGTACATGATGCAGCGCGTGTTGCATGTGAATCTGTTGAGCGTGGATTTCGAAGGCAGCCCGGAGCGTGCGTGGCGGCAGTTGCTCATGTGGATGTTCCCGCTGTACCTGAACAATGCGATGAGCAAGGGTGTTCTGCATCAATACGAGCGCCGCGAATACAATGATTCGAATCCGCGTGGGCGCATCGACATTGCACGGCACATCCGCGAGAACACGCCGTTCCTTGGAACGGTCGCGTACAGTCGGCGGGAGTATGATGCCGACAATCCGGTGACTGAACTGATTCGCCACACCATCGAAGCGATTGCGGCGAATGGCAGATTCGGTTCCGACATTCTGCACAACAGTTCTGAGACGATCCGCCATGTCGAGGAGATCCGCAGGGTCACTCAGCGCTACGAGCAGGCGGAACGACAGCGTATTGTGCAGGAGAATCTGAAGCGGCCAGTGAGACATGCATTCTACGACGAGTACCGAGAATTGCAGAGTCTGTGCATCGCCATTCTCTCCCACCGTGGGCTTGATCCCAGCGATATCAAGGAAAAGGATGTGCATGGGATCCTGTTCGACTGCGCATGGCTGTGGGAGGAGTATCTCAACGTCGTGCTGCGGGAGCAAGGCATCGGGGTGATCCATCCGCAGAACAAGACTGGAACACATGCGTATCATTTCATGACACGGGTGGAGGGAACAGATGACCACGCGGTCGGTAAGCCGCTCGGACTGATCTACCCGGATTATTTGCTCAGCGTTGATGGAGTAAATCTGGTAGCGGATGCGAAATACAAGCCGGAGCAGAACATCGGCGGACGGGACTACATGCAGGTGATCGCATATACGGCGAGGTTCGGCACGGGGAGCGGACTATATCTCTACCCGGGTTCTGACTTGGGTGCCGGCGGTTCCGTGGATGTGCGCGAGTATCTCCTATTTGGCGGATTCGAGCGGGAACGAGAGTCGAATCTGCGGGAAGAACCGGCGCTGTACACGGTCGGATTGGACGTGTCGGTGAAGGATTACTCCGCGGGTTATCGCGGGTATGTGGCATCCATGTATGAGCATGAGCGGAAATTCGCCGAGGAGATCAGGCGGATTGCGCAGAACAGGCATAGATAGATAAGGTGCCTTGGGAAACCCCGACATCTAGGTGTCGCCAACTGTGGGGAATTTCTGCGCATCTATGCGAAGGCCCGACAGTCATCGGTTCTGACTGTCGGGCCTTCGCAAGTGAGCTGCCGTCACTTCTTTGCGGCTGGGCCCTTCTGCGTGGCCTGGATCTGCTCGGCGATCGCCTTCAGCCATTCGTTGAGCGTCTTGTACTGACTGGGCATCTGCTCGGTGATGTCGACCACCGGGACGTTGCCCGAGTCCGCCGCGTCCGTCAGCTGGTCGCTCAACTGGGACTTCTCCTGCGAGTTTGCAATCAACATCTTCATGTCGCCCTTCTTGAGCGCCTCGGTGAAGCTCTTGATGTCGGACGCCGTGGGTTCGCTCTCGTTGCTCGTCGCGTTCTTGTATCCCTTCGGCGTGACGTCGGTCATACCCATGTCCTGCGCGAGGTAGTCGCCCACCGACTCTATGGCGCCGTACGGCATCTTGCCGTCGGCCTGCGCGACAGTCTGGAGCTGCGCTTCAAGCTCGTCCTCCTCGGTATGCCAATCCTTGTTGAGCTTCTCGAATTCCGCCTTCTCGCTTGGCATGAGTTTGATGTAGGCGGCGGTGATCTCATCCGCCGTCTTGTTGCGTACGGCGGCGGAGAACCACACATGCGGATTGTCGCCGGTCTTCTTGCCTCCCGCGGCGGCCGCGTCGATCACGATCGCTTTGGACTGGCCGGCCGCCTTCGCCGCCCACTCGTCGTAGCCAGCGCCGTTGAGTATCGCGACCTGCGCATGCTGGAACTTGGAGATGTCGTTGGTCGAAGGCTCGTAATCGTGCGCATCGGTGCCGGTGTTGTTGAGGATGCTGGTGACGTCCACATACCGGCCGCCGAGTTGCTTGGCCACGGATCCCCACACGTTCGTCGAGGCAATCACCGTGATCACCTTCTCCTTGTCAATCTGGGTGTCTCCAGCCCTTGAGCTCGAGCAGCCGGCCATCGCGAATATGGTGGCCAATGCGGCGAGCAGAATCGTGAGTGTGCGCAACAGTCTCTTCATATATTCATTCTCCATTCCAGGGTTTCTTCGAGTCTAACGGCATATGCAATGCCGTTGTATCTGTTTGCAGATTAGCAGAAAGTGAGAATCGTTCTCAATAGCAGTGTTGCGACACGCCGAGGTTCACGAAATCCGCCGATGTGGTTCATTTGTCGAGATGGCTGTGTACGTTAATTCCCGTAAACCACAGACCGTTGGTTGAGCCGTGCGAACGGTTCAATAATTTGGTTCAAGCCAACGCAGGTTGAGAAACATACTCCCGTCATCGGGAAGCCGATTGCGGCTGGATGATGCTCTGCCTGTGTGCAGGGCTATTTTTTTGCCCGTGCTTGTTCCGAAGTCAACGGCCGACTTAGGAAGGAACGCCATGAAGAGGCCCGAAAAGGAAGCGGTGGTTGCCGAGCTTACGGAACAGTTCCGTAACGCCAGCGCAGTCTACCTGACCGAGTACCGCGGGCTTACCGTTCCGCAGATCTCCGATCTGCGCGAAAAGCTAGGCCGCGATACTTCCTATACCGTGGCAAAGAACACGCTGTTCCGCATCGCTGCCAAGGAAGCTGGCATTGAGGGTCTCGACGAGATGCTCAAGGGTCCTTCCGCCGTTGTCTTCGTCGATGGAGACTTCATTGAGGCCGCGAAGGTGCTGCGTGACTTCGCCAAGACCAACAAGGCTCTGATCGTCAAGGGCGGTTTCGCAGACGGAACCGTGTACGACGCAGAAGGCGCCAAGCAGCTCGCAGACCTCAAGTCTCGTCCGGAACTGCTTGCCGAACTCGCCGGCGCGCTCAAGGGCACCATGTCCAAGGCCGCCTACCTGTTCAACGCGCTGCCCACGAAGGTCGTTCGCACGATCGACGCCCTGCGCGACAAGCAGGAGAAGGCTGCCTGAGACCCATCGCCTCGCGGCGTGAGTCTTGTATTTTCCGGAACACAACAAAATTTGAGGTGTTGGCCACAACCCAATAATCCGGTCAACGCCATGATTGAAAGGAAGCCATAATGGCTAAGTTCACCCAGGATGAACTCCTCGAAGCTTTCGGCGAGATGACCCTCGTTGAGCTGTCCGACTTCGTCAAGGCCTTCGAAGAGAAGTTCGACGTCGAAGCCGCTGCTCCGGTCGCCGCTGTCGCCGCCGCCGCTCCGGGCGCTGCCCCGGCCGAGGAGGAGAAGGATGAGTTCGACGTCATCCTCTCCGCCGTTGGCGACAAGAAGATTCAGGTCATCAAGGCCGTCCGCGCCATCACCAACCTCGGTCTGGCCGAGGCCAAGGCTCTCGTTGACGGCGCTCCGAAGCCGGTTCTCGAGAACGCCAAGAAGGAAGACGCTGAGAAGGCCAAGGCTCAGCTCGAAGAGGCTGGCGCCACCGTCGAACTCAAGTGATCTGTGCGGCTTGGCCGCATGACACCGCGTTCGCAACCTAGGTTGCAAGAGGCTCCCGCATATATGCGGGAGCCTCTTTTCTTACCCTGTAGCGAGAAAACTCCGCTCAATCACCCCGGTTGCACGGTTTTGTTCACTTGATTGGTAGAATTGCTACAGACAAGAGGCGAGCGCGAATCGCAAATACCAATACGACGGCGAACGCAGGAAAGGGTGGCCAACGGTGAGCAGCGAGCAGGGTGCTACAACCAGGTGGGTGATTCTTGTAGATGGCACACAATTGGCGAGTGTGGAGCCCGGCACAACCGTGGAGATCGGCCGCAAGCCGTTGCGACCGTTGCCGAACGACGGCAAGAGACGCGTCGAGATTCTCGATGACTCCCGCTCGGTGTCGAAAAGGCATGCCCAGCTCATGGTGGCGCTCGATGGCCGTGCCTTTCTGCGTGACCTGAACTCCACGAACGGAACCTTCGTGGTGCGTGCCGGCGACGAGCTCGTGCGGCTGCAGGGCGGCGTCGATTACCCGCTGCAGTCGGATTCCGTGCATGTGCAGTTCGGCGACGTGCCCGTGGATTTCGCCAAGTTCATCGAAGACGACGATTCTACGAAAGACGACGCACCGGTGGTCAATCTGTTCGACTATGCAGCGGAAGGTTCGTCGAACGAGCCCGAGGCGGCAGACATGTCGGTGGACGACATTCTCAATCTGCGTGCTGGAGAGCCCACCGACATTTTCAATGCGAGCCTGGTGCGCGCGCGTGCCAAGCGCATGCATGACGCCGAACAGCAGTCGTTCGTGCCGTTCACGCAGCCGATCAACCCGTTGCCGATGCAGGATTTCGACGACAGTGATGCCGGCGGTGCCGCGCCACGCGATCTGTTCGCCGATGCCAAGGACGTCGCTGAAGGTAAGATTTCGGAGCCGGCGGCTGCCCAGGAATATCCATACATTCCGAAGATGTCCGACAAGCCGAAGCATGCCGGCGCTCCTGCCGACCGTCTGATCAGCGTGAGCGAACTCGCCTCGGCGCATCCGAGAAGCATGCCACAGCCTCAGGAGAACATGCCGGAGCCTGCTGCGGAAGTGGACCACGCCGTATCCGAGCCGATCGTGGTGGAGCAGACCTCCGTCACGGAGGAGACGACACAGGAAGAACCTGCCGAGCCGGTCGCCGCAGAGCCCGCTGCGCAGGGCATTGGCGAGCACGGCGAGAGCGTGCAGCCATCTGTGAATGCACCCGCTGTTGAGGAGCCGGACGGGAATGCGGAGGAATCCGCGGCAGCTAGTGAGCAGGCGCCCGTAGACGACGAGGAATCGCGCCGGAATGAGGAACCCTCCGGATCTGCAGGCACCACCTCCGACGAAGCTGCATCGGAAACGGAAGTGAATGGCGACATCGCGTCACTCGCCGCGCAGGATGTGTCGCAGGACGAACAGGAATTGCGCGACGACAACGCACCCGAGGTGGCGACGGTGACGGTGGATGCCGCGGACGTGGACTACTCCCGGTTCCAACGGCATGACGAGCCGCAGACGGACGAGTCTGCAGAGGGGGAATACGAGCCGGCGTTCGAACCCGGATCGGTGTTCGAGAAGGTGGCGAACGGCGATTTCGCCAAGCCGGAGCCGCTGGTCTCGGTGGCAGGGTTCACCTCGGACGATGCGCGGCGCAGCGACGACTTCTCGGAGCAGTTCGAAATGGCACGACACCCGGAACTGCTGCCGTTCCTGGCCATGAACCCGTCGCTGTACGACGACCTGTACACATGGCTCGCCGCACAGGGCAATGCGGATATTGACGAGGCGCTCAGCAAGAACGCAGGATACGAAGACTATCGCAAGGCGATGGGGAAGTGAGCTCGATGTCGAACACCGATACACCAGAAACGAAGGCCCCTACGAGCGGTTCCATAGACAAGTTGCGCCACTGGCGTGACGAATACAGGGCGAGCCTCATGGCCTCGCCGTTGGAGGACGTGAACCAGCTGAGCGCCAAGCTCGACCTGACCCATGCGCACCCCTCGGGCATCTCACAGCTGTTCGCCAGCGGAAGCGCCCCGTTGCATTCGCTGTTCCGCGACAGCGGCATGCTGCGTGCGGCGGCACGGCGTACCGAGCGTGTGCTCGACGACCAAAGCGCCAAGAAGCGCATCAGCGGCGTTGCCGAGCTCTCCCTGGTGGTGGGCGTGGCCACGTGGAAGGGCAACAAGATGCCGGTGCTGCTCTACCCTGTCGAGGTGGTGCGTGACGGCACTCCCGTGGAGAACCATACGACGATCACCTTCACCGGTCATGTGCGCCTGAACTCGGCCTTCCTCAATGCCATGCGCGAGAACGGTGTGAATCTCGACGAGCGCGCGCTGTTCGATGGCTCGAACTATGCCAGCGGCACGCCAGAGACGGCTGCCGTATTCGCGGTCATCACGAAGGTGGCGCAACAGGTGTTCGCCGACTTCTCTATCGAACGGCAGATCATTCTCGGCTGCTTCGTCGACCCATCCACACAGATCCTCATGGAAAGCCGCATGATCATCGAGCGGCTGGCACGTGGTCCGATCAACAATGTCATGCTCAATGCCCTGGCCGGCTACCCGGAAGCCATCGAGCAACTTTCGCGGATCACTCTGCCACCGTATAGCCCCTTCGACGGCGACCCCCACTCCGAATACGAGGTGGGCGATGTCGACAACACCGTGCGTTATGCCGCCAACATGGCGGCCGCCGGCCATTCGCTGTTCGTCGACGGCACATTGGGCAACGACACCGCCGAGCAGGCCGCGTCGATCGCCTCCCGTTGCATCATGGCCGGCCGGTCCGTGCTCTACGTGCCATGCGTCACCTCGCAGAAGCGTACGTTCGCCATGCTCATGAAGGCCAACGAATTGGGCGAGCAATTGCTCGACGTGGCCAACCCGAACGCCAATGCGGCCATCGACCACCAGCTCATCAGCGCGGTGGGCTACCAGCAGGGCGTCGCCACCTCGCGTTTCGAACAGCTCGCCGATGAACTCGTGGGCGTCCGATCCCGCCTCACCCGCTATCTGGGCGACCTGCACGGCGTGAACCAGACGTGGGGCGTCTCGGCATACCAGACGATCCAGAACCTCGCCAGCATCTCCGAGCTGCCGGCACACCCGATGACCCGCGTACGTCTCACGAAGGAATGCGCGCTCGCCATAGGCAAATCGCTGGATGAGTGGGCCAAGAAGCTCGAACGTGCCGGTGAACTCGGCGAATACTCGGTGGGGCCCGATGACACTGCATGGTACGGTGCCTCGCTGTACAGCGAGGAGGAGGCCATCGATGCCTACCAACGTGTGGTGAACGTGCTGCGATCCCTGCTGCCGGCCACGCGTGAACAGGTCACCACCACCGTGAAGGTGTGCGGCTTCTCGATTCCGCAGACCGCCGATGAGTGGAGCAAGCAGGTCACCGTGCTCAAGAACCTGCGCCGTGTGCTTGACGTGTTCCAGCCCGAGATATTCGAGCGTGACATCGATGCGATGATCGAGGCTACGGAGTCGAAGCAGGAGCGCAAGACGAACGATTCCCAGATGGGCTTCTGGGATCGCCGCAGGCACATCAAGGAAGCCAAGAGCATGCTGCGCGTGGGAGCCCAGGTGGAGGACCTGCACGAGGCACTGCTGGTGGTGAAGCGTCAGGGTGAGCAGTGGCGTCTGTTCGTGCCGCATGGCGGCTGGCCGGTGCTGCCGCCGAAGCTCGATGACATCATTGCCACCCAGGAACAGCTCATGAGCAATCTGACGGCCCTTGACACCGTGCTGTCCACCACACCGGCCGGCGCCGAGTTCCAGCAGCAGGACTTCAATGCATTGGAGGAACGTCTCAAGGCCCTATTCGACGATCGCAAGGCTCTCGACACCCTGCCGGAACGTTGCGTGATCGAACGTGAGCTCAAGCGCGCCGGCCTCGGTGAACTGGTGGACGACCTGCGCGAGCGCAAGGTCAAGGTGGACGCCGTGAGCAACGAGCTCAGACTGGCATGGTGGACCACCGTGTTCGACGACATCGTGCATTCCTCGGCCATCATTTCGAACCAGGACGGCTCGGCGTTGCAGGCGGCCTCCGACCGCTTCGTGCAGGTGGATGTGGAGCATGTGCGCTCCATCGGCCCCATGATCATGCAGGAATCGATGCGCAGACTGTGCGATCTGCTGTTCTCCCGCACGCAGGAGGCCAACATGATGCACACGGCTCTGGCGGGCACGTCGAGCATTTCACTGAGCCGCATCCATCAGGACCATCCGGAGATTCTCGCTGCCGCCAAGCCGGTGATCATGGCCACGCCGGCCACGCTCGCGGCTGTGACGAATCCGACACCCATTGCCGACGTCGTGATTATCGATGCCGCGGCACACCTGCCGTCGGTGCTGCTGCTCAGCATTCTGTGCCGTGCACGTCAGGTGGTCATCCTCGCGCATCGCAGCACGGTGACCAGTGAGGGCATTGGCATGCTCATGTCAATGCTGCCGAACATCTCGGTGGCCTCTCACCCCACCCGCCGTGATCCGCGCGTGAATCGTTTCCTCGAGGAACAGGGCTACGGCAAGGTGAACACCGATGTCGTGCGTGAACCGATGCAGGGCCATATACGCTTCCACAAGATCGAGGCCGCGGGCGTGCCGCTCATGGCCAGCGGACTCGTGGAAAGCAGCCAGCAGGAGATCGCCGAAGTGGTGCGCCTCATCACCCAGCGCGTGCAGACCTTCACCCTCGTGCCTCCGAGCTATCTGCTCACCGTGGTGTGCCTCACCTCCACGTTCCGCACCCGCTTAGGAGCTGAACTGCGTTCCCTGGCGGCGAAGAGCGAGGCGATGGGCCGATTCCTGCGCCATGTACGCATCGTCGACATCGCAGATGTGGCCGGCGCCCGTGCCACAGACGTGATCCTGTCGATGAGCTATGCCAAGACCACCCATGGGCGGCTGCTCCAGCAGTTTGGCGTGCTCGAGAACAACGGCGGCCGTGGCATGCTGCTCGATGCACTCGCATTGTGCGATCACCATCTCGATATTGTCAGTGCCTTCGGAGCCAGTGACCTCGACGACGATCGCCTGCATCAGGACGGCCCCAAGATGCTCAAGGCGCTGCTGCAGTGGGCCGAGGACCTCGACGAGGCCAATGTGGTGCGTCCGGCGATCAAGCAAACCGACGAGAACGTGCTGTTCAACGATCTCGCGGCCCGCATTCGGGAACGCGGCCTCAATGTGGCTGTCGACTATGGCTACGATGGCGGCATGAAGCTGCCCATGGTCGTTGGTCTCAAAGACAAGCCGTTCTCGCTGGCCGTGTTCACCGACGACGCCCAGTTCATGGGCATGCAGTCCACCCGGGAGCGTCACCGCATTCTGCCGCAGGAGATCGAAAGCCTCGGCTGGTCGGTCATGACCATATGGAGCGTCGGCGCCTTCGTGAACCCCGAGAAGGAAGTGGACCGTGTGGTCGCACGTCTCGGCGAGATCTACCAGGATAAGCAGTGACTTCAGTCGGCGACAACTATCGAGTAGGCAGGCTATGACCAACAAGAACGAGGAACCGACCTCATCCCACGATGCCGCCCCGCGTCCATACAGCGCCACGCGCCGTACGCCACGCGTGCACCGGCGCGTCGTGCATCAGGGCACCGAGCGGTTCGACGCCGACGGTGTGAAGCTGGAACCCTCCGACATGCAGACGGCGCAACAGCGCCAAGCCGATGACGACAAACGCATTCTCGGCGAGCTGCCCCCACATTGGGCTGTATTCGAGGAACGCCAGTAGCAGCTGGTCGTATGGCATTCATGACGCACCTCGCGCTGCGATCAACGTGCCATGTTCCTGTGCGCCAAGCACCTGCAAGGCCTCTGCAGCACTCATCGCCATCGGTGTCACGGTCGAACCGGTGCCGTCGAGCCTCGGCTGTGCCATCACCACCGCGTGACCGCTCACCACGCATCCGTCTGGTGAGGCGCGGGCATCGCCGGTGCATGCCTGTGCCGAACGTAGTTCCACCACGGTGCCAATGGGAAAAGAATGTTGCCCGAGTCCAAGTCTCACATCGATCACGGTATGGTGCTCGGGAATTGGGGGGAGCTCGCTGACATCGGTGATCAGCAGAATATCGCCCTTCTCGATGCGGGTCTGCGTGACCAGCCCCACTGCGTTGTCCGGGCGCCCCAGTGCATGGCGCAGGGCGTCATGGTCGGGCATCTCCACCATCTCCACATCGCTGGTCGCGATCACCAGACCGGCATCGAGATCGCGCGCGGCAACCACGGCATGCCGTGTGGCCGTCGCCAGTGCCACGCATTGCAGTGCGCAGAACAGCGCCACGCCTACAGACAACGCCAGCAGCATGTGGCGAAGCTGCCACAGCAGTCTGCGAGTCTGTAACGACACACCATGCCGCTTGCCTTCGGTTTCGGGCGAAGGCGGGAATCTGCGAGCGAGTCGTATAAGAAAAGCCATCATGGTTCCATGATGGCTTGGTAGGATGCGCGAATCCAGCGTGACGGATGATTGTGGTTAGTTAACGCCGTTACTTAGTACACAGTGTTACTAATCCACAATGCGCCGACCTATGGAAGGCATTGCGTCACTTCGAGGAGCTATGGCTGTCGGTCCGGTAGAACCCGCTGCCTTTGAACGTGATCGGCACGGCGGCATACACCTTATGCACCTGCTCGGCGCCGCACTGCGGGCATACCTTGATCGGATCGTCGCTGAACGACTGCTCCTTCGTGAAGTCGTACCCGCACTTCTTGCAGCGGTAGTGATAGATAGGCATTCCAGACTCCTTACCCCAAACGAATACCGGTCTCGCTCAGACATATCCTAATACGGGAGCCGACACAATGACGCGCATGCGCCCGGCGCGCGCAACGGGCATTCCCCTCCGACAACAGCAGTGCGGGACATCCTATTCATCAGGTTCACCGGCAGGGGAGTCGCACCCAGGGTCGTCGACATGGACGCGAGGTGAGCCAGCCGGGTCCAATCGTGTGAATCCACGGGGTGTGAGCACGGCATCCATGCGCATATCGTGCTCCTCGCAAGGCAATGGAGCGTCCACGAACTCCCATGGCCAGCACATGGCCATCAGATCAGCCTGCGGGCCTGCAAACCGGAGCGCGCGGTCATACCAGGCGGCGCCGCGCCCCAAGCGTACGCCGGTCGGATTGACGAGCAACGCGGGAACAATCACCGTGGAACACATCTGGAGCGCCTCCGGCGAGTACGTCTGACCCTCCGGCTCGCCCGGGCGCCGCGTCTGCGCATGCGGGAACAGCGACGGCTCCATCTGGTCGGCGCCGATCTCGCCGGGTACATGAAGATGCAGCAGATCGTCAAGCGAACGCAGCACACCCCAGCCCAGATCGAGATCAGGGCCCATCTTCGGCACCAGCACCGTGTAGCCGCAACCAAGCGCGATTGACAGCAGTGGAATCGTGCTGATTTCGGTACCCATGGAGACATAGCAGGCAATGATGCGCGAAGGTGATTGGAACAGGCCGGCTTCGCAGGCAATCTGCGCGCATTGCTCGCCCGCCTGCATGCTCATATTGAGTGTGGTGCCCCGGCGTCGTACAAACACCTCATGGCGTAGCATGCGTTTTGCCTCGTCCACATTCGTGAACTGCGCGCCCTCATGCGGCATGGCATTGATCTCCACGGCAACCCCCTGTGAAACCCCGGCTTCCTGTATCCCACTGTAGCGGGAAACCCCTATGTGGGCGTCTGCTGCCTCAAAATATCTAGACAGATCGTCATTTTATGTCGGCGTAAGAGGCTGCCGCCGTGGCACAATGTTGGTATGTCGGTATTCCAAGCCTTGCATGATGTGATGAAACGTCGCAAGAACAACGCCTTCACGGCACCATTGACGCTCGAATCCCCTGCCGGGTCGCCGGACCTTACGCTACGGACGATGGATGCGGCGGACCAGGAGGAGTGGGGTCGCCTGCGCAGTGTGAATGAGCGGTGGCTGGCGCCATGGGAATCGTCGGATCCGCACGGCGCCGAGCCGCTCACCTTCAAATCGTGGGTCAACAGGCAGCGTGAGGAGGAGCGTGAAGGCACGTCGATCATCTTCCTGATGGAGCATGAAGGTGAAATTGTTGGGCAGATTTCGCTCGGTGCGATTTACCCCGGACCCATGCGCACCGGAATCATCGGCTACTGGATCGATGAGGACCATGCCGGGCGCGGGCTTACGCCGCTCGCCGTGGCCATGCTCGCCGACTGGGCGCTGCTGGACCCGACGGGACCGCAACTCCACCGTCTGGAGATAGATATAGTGCCGGAAAACGAGCGTTCTCGCCGTGTGGTGCAAAAGGTCGGCGCGAAGTACGAGGGCGTGCGGCGTCAATATATGTACGTGCACGGCGAGTGGCGCGACCACGAGTCGTACAGTCTGCTCGACACCGACGCCCCACAGGGATTCGTGCGCCGTCTGTTGGGCGACACGCCCGGAGAATCGCTACACAACTTGTCATAAGTTCTTCTATTCTTAGGAACTATGGATTACGAGTCGCTCAGCACCATTGTTCTGGTGGTGATCGTCGCCATCCTCATGGTGTCTTGGCTGCCCAGACGGACGGTCCAAGGCATGAAGCAGGTGATCAAACACCAGTCCGACCGGTACTCGGCCTCGCTTCATCTCATAGATGAGGGCGATGGCACCAGATTCTCGGATGCACGGACTGTCGAGCTGAAAGGGGCGCCCATGGCTTCACCACACACTGTGCGGGACCGCGAATATGTGGCACAGGTGCGTGATCTGCGTCGCGCCGCAGCACGCCGACGCAAGATTCTCGTCGGTGCGTTGCTGGGCATCTCGGTGCTCGTGTTCGTGCTCGCGGTGATTCTCGACTTCAGCCCGTACTTCACCCTCATACCTATTGCGCTCATGTGCGTGGTGCTCGCACTGGGGGCGCGTGCCTCCCGACAGGCCCGCGAATGGGAGGCCAGACACGCACAACGGCAGCGTGAACTCAAGGAACGCAAGGTGCGTGAGAACAAGCGTGTCGTGGAGGAGCGCACGCGTGCGGCACGTCCTGAGCCTTCGGCCCGCAGGCAGATGCAAGACAGTTCGCAGACCGACGTCATGGAGGCGCATGAGATTCGCCAGGCGCTGCAACGAGCCCGCGAGGAGCAGGCGCAGGCGATTGCGCGGCGCAAGGCGCAGGATACTCGTGACCATCATTCGGATGAGGCGTCACCGCGCTCCGGCATGCGTGCGGAACATGCCGACGTCGATGCCGCGGTGCAGGCCGCCGAAGAGGCCACTCATAATCCAGGGCATCTGACGATTCGCGAGGAACGTGCAGCGCAGATGAGCGATGAGACGAACGAGCTCGCGCAGATTAATGCGTCGTCGGCACCGGATGCCTTCGACATGGCGGTGAATCAGGACCTCATCTCGTTCTCGCTTGGTTCCGATCCGTTCGACGGGCCGGAAGTCGTTCAGAGCATGGAGATCAAGTCGACCCGTCAGGTCTCCAAGGCCGTGCCGAAGGACAGCGCATCGGCCAAGCCGGCGGATGCCGGCGCTGCGGAATCTCGGGATGCCGCAGCCGACAACGCCGACGTAAAGGAGGCGCAGACCGTCTCCGCCGTCTCGGTGAACGACTCGGTCGCCTTCCACAACAGCGAGGCGCAGGCGAATGTGGAGGCCCCGGATGCGTCCTCCGATTCGCTCGGTGTGGATTTGCAATCCATTCTTGCCAGACGCGGCAACTGAAACGCCAAACCTGAATTGCAAAGCCGGCCGGAAGGTCGGCTTTCGTGTTCCTAGGCCAGTGGCGTCAGCTGTTCTCTCAAAGCGTTAGCACTCGAGTTGGCAGAGTGCTAACGAACGCGCTACTATGTGTGAGTAGCGCAAAGGAGTGTGCAACGGTGTTCGTCAGCCGCCGCCGCATGTTCTGGCGCGGAAATACTGAACTCTAGAAAGAGAGGCGCGCAGTGTCGTTCCCACTCACACCGTTGGAAGACAAGATCATCGTCAAGCAGGCGGAGGCCGAGACCCAGACCGCATCGGGTCTGATTATTCCGGACAACGCCAAGGAGAAGCCACAGCAGGGCGAAGTCCTCGCCGTTGGCCCAGGTCGTCGTGACGACAAGGGCGAGCGTGTTCCCATGGACGTCAAGGTCGGTGACAAGGTGCTGTACTCGAAGTACGGCGGCACCGAAGTCCACTTCAAGGGCGAGGAATACCTCATCGTCTCCGCTCGCGATTTGCTCGCGGTAGTCAACGACTGAACTAGTTCGAACTAGTCCTGCCCTTCGAAGCCGGTCCGTTGCGGGCCGGCTTTTCGTTTGTCTGGCGTCTCCGTTGGCCATTCCGTGTCACTGCGCGCAATGTGGGCAATGAAGGATGCCGTACATTGGCCGTTTCGTTCCTGCGCGCGTGATATGACCGTGGGGCGGTCCAACATGCGTGCGGCGCGCCTGCATCCGCATCGTCGGGCGCCCCGATATCTGGTGTGAGTGCTCGGAATAGGCGCAGGCGGAATCAGATTGATATGGAGCGAGGGCTCGGAGTCTGGATTGTGGCGAGCATGTGAATGCGACACGCCGAAGGTTGCTGATGTACGGCTTATGTGCCATACTAGCCAAGTTGCCGGTTGAGACCTCAACCGAAAACGATGGCGGATTTCCCAAGCGGTCAAAGGGACCTGACTGTAAATCAGGCGCTTCGTGCTTCAGTGGTTCGAATCCACTATCCGCCACGCCTCGATAGCTCAGTGGTAGAGCACTTCCTTGGTAAGGAAGAGGTCGTGAGTCCGATTCTCACTCGAGGCTCGATGGCGGGATAGCTCAGCTGGCTAGAGCGTACGACTCATAATCGTAAGGTCAAGAGTTCGAGTCTCTTTCTCGCTACTACGTCGGGTAACCGGCAGCTTAACGACAAAATGAGGTGAATTCAATGGCAAGCAAGAGCGCAGACATTCGTCCGGGCATCACGCTGGCGTGCACCGTGTGCAAGGAGCGTAACTACATTACGACCAAGAACCGCCGTAACACCCCGGATCGTCTCGAACTCAAGAAGTTCTGCCCGAAGTGCGGCAAGCAGACTCTCCACCGCGAGACCCGCTGATTCAAGGCTTCTAAGCTAATCTTAAAACCCGGCCAGATGGTCGGGTTTTTTGTTACTGTGGGCTATATGACAAGTTTTGCTGAACTCACCACCATGGGTGTTGGTGGCTATATCGAACGTTTCGTCGAACCGACCACGCGCGTGGCGCTGATCGAGGAGGTGGAGGACGCCGACTCCAAAGGCACTCCGCTCTGCGTGATCGGCGGCGGCTCGAACATGCTCGCCTCCGACGACGAATTCCACGGCGTGGTGATCCGTGACGCACGCCGCAACATCACCGTGCCGGATGAAGCGGCCCCCGTTGAGGGCGGCGACTACACCGTGCATGTGAACGCGGAGGCCGGCGTGAATTGGGACGACCTCGTGCAGTTCTGCGTGGAACGTGGGCTTGAAGGACTTGAGGGGCTTTCCGGCATTCCGGGCACGGTTGGCGCGAGCGTGGTGCAGAACATCGGCGCATATGGCCAGGAGGTCGCCTCCGCGGTGGAATCCGTTGAGGTGTGGGACCGTGAGGAGAAGAAGACGCTCGAGATGAGCAATGTCGACATGCAGTTCGGCTACCGGTTCAGCCTGCTCAAACGCAGCATGTACAAGGCTCCGGGCATCCCGAACGCGCAGTATTACCCGACGCCGCGCTATATTGTGCTATCCGTGACCTTCGCGCTCGTGCACACCGGAACCGGCACGGTGAACTACCCGCAACTGGCGAGTGCGTTGAATGTGAATCTGCATGACCGCATGCCCATCGACCGCATCCGTGCCGCCGTGCTCGAGGTGCGCGCTTCCAAAGGCATGCTTGAGGATGCCACGCGGTACCGTGAGCCAATCATGGTGGGCACGAAGCGTGCAGATCAGGTGGAGGCTGCCATCGCCGCTCAGCATGCTTTCCGCGAGCAGCATGATGGTGCCGCTCGGAACATGATCATCGACATCGCTTCCGACACCGGCACGAATTCCGATCCGAACCGCCATTCCTGCGGCTCCTTCTTCATGAACCCCATTATCAGCGAAGCTGACGCTGCCCGTCTGCCAGAGGATGCGCCGCGCTTCCCGGCCACGTTGCCGGATGGCTCGACCGGAGTGAAGACCTCCGCCGCCTGGCTCATCGACCATGCCGGCTTCCACAAGGGGTACAAGCTGTCTGACGATGCACGGGCGGGCCTGTCTACACTCCATACGTTGAGCATCACGAACCGCGGTGGCGCTACCTGCGATGACATCGTCAAGCTGGCCGATGCGATTCGCGACGGCGTGCACAAGCAGTTCGGCGTGACGCTGATTTCCGAGCCTGTGCTCGTGAACGTGATGTTGTGACGGTGCCGGACCATCTGGACCATATTCCAGATGGTGAACGCCCGTGTTCTGTGTTCATACGGCGATATTCGAAGAAACGCCCGGATTTGCTCCCCAGAGGAGCAATATCCGGGCGTTTCCTGTATATGGTGCCGGATTTGTTACGCTGTGCGGATTACTGAGAGCGTAATCCGTAAACAAGGGGTCGTACTATGACGACAACAGAACCGACAGAGAGCCAAAAGCACACTGGACCGGTGAGTTTGTTCATGGGAGTATAAGGGCACATCGTGCAGATTTTTAGAACGAAGTCCGTCGAGCAGACGCTGGCGGAGACAGAGGAAGAGGGACATTCTCTCAAGAGGAATCTTGGCTGGTGGGATCTGGCCGTCATGGGCGTGGCCGTTGCCGTGGGCGCGGGCATCTTCTCGGTGGGTGCGCAGGCTGCGGCATTCCACGCGGGACCGGCGGTCATCATCAGTTTCATCATCGCCGGCATCGTGTGCGGGGCGGCGGTCATGTGCTATGCGGAGTTCGCGTCGGTGATGCCGGTGGCGGGTTCGGCGTACACGTTCACGTATGCCACGCTTGGTGAGATTTTCGCGTGGATCATCGGCTGGGACCTGATTCTCGAGATGCTCATGGCCGGTTCGGTCATCTCCAAGTTCTGGGGCGTGTATCTCAACGATTTTCTGCGTCTCATGGGCGTCAACTTCAACACGAATATCATGATCGGCTCGTTCCATCTCGACATCGCGCCCATCGTGATCGTCGCGTTCTTCACCACGTTGCTGGTGCTCGGCACGAAGATCGGCGCACGCGTGGACGGCGCGATGACCGTGCTCAAGATAGCCGTCGTGCTGTTCGTCGTCATCGTCGGCTTCTTCTATGTGAAGGCCTCCAACTACACGCCGTTCATCCCCCCGGCCGAACCCTCGGCGGACGTGGCGAATGCGACCACGGTGCACGGAACCTTGGGCCAACCGCTGTTCCAGTGGCTCACGCATATGAGCCCGACCATCTACGGTGTTCCAGGCATCATCTCGGGTGCCGCACTCGTGTTCTTCGCCTTCATCGGCTTTGACGTCGTCGCCACTGCATCCGAGGAGACCCGTAATCCGAAGCGTAACGTGCCGCTCGGCATCGGCGTGGGCATGGCGCTCATCATCGTCATGTACGTGCTCGTTGCCATCGTGACCACCGGCATGGTCTCCTACAAGCAGCTCGCCTCCGTCGAGAACCCGTCGCTGGCCACCGCATTCGAGCTGGTGGGGGCGGACTGGGCCGCCAAGATCATCAGCTTCGGCATCTGCCTTGGCCTGGCCACCGTGGTCATGGTGCTGCTGTTGGGACTCACGCGCGTCGTGTTCGCCATGAGCCGCGACGGTTTGCTTCCACGTGCCCTTTCGACCACCGGCAAGCACGGCACTCCGGCACGTCTGCAGATTGTCGTCGGCGTGGTCGTCGCCATCATCGCCGCGTGCTTCAACATTGACGTGCTGAGCGACATGGTGAATATCGGCACGCTTTCCGCGTTCACACTGGTGGCCCTCGCCATCCCGATCATGCGCAAGCGCAGGCCCGATTTGAAGCGCAGCTTCCGAATGCCAGGCAATCCGTGGGTTCCGCTGCTCGTCGCGCTTGCGAACTTCTACCTCATGCTGAACCTCACCGTGCTCACCTGGATCCGCTTCCTCATATGGCTCGTGGTTGGCTTCATCATCTACTTTGCCTACGGGTACAACCATGCGCGCGTGGGCACCGGTGAACTTGACGCCGAGGTGGTCAAATACGAGAAGCAGCGCCAGCTCAAGGCGCAGCGCGCGAAACAGTCCGGTTCCGTCGGCCGGGGGAATGATGCGGCCGTGACCAAGGTCGAAGCCGGCAAAGACTGAGATCGGTTTGCCCGCCATTTCACACGCCAGTGCTGAATGGACGGTGGATGGCCCCTATTGGCCGCTTTGCGCACGCGCGGACATGTTCGCCAAGGACATGCCCGCGCTTTGTTTTATGGGTGTAGGCGGGTAGTCTGGTAGGGACTTTGAGAAACAAGGAGGAGCCATGGCCTACGTGATCGCGCAGCCCTGCGTCGACGTGAAAGACAAGGCGTGTGTAGACGAATGCCCGGTGGATTGCATCTACGAGGGCAAGCGCTCGCTGTACATCAATCCGAACGAATGCGTCGATTGCGGCGCATGCGAACCAGTGTGCCCGACCGAGGCAATCTTCTATGAAGACGATCTGCCGCCGGAGTGGGAGTGGTACAAGGATGCCGCCGTTGAGTTCTTCGCCGAGGTGGGCGATCTCGGTGGTGCACAGGCTGCCGGTCCCATTGGCAAGGATCCGCAACGTGTCGCCGATCTGCCGCCACAGAACGCCGCCTGAGCATAGTAATCTGCAATCGCGTGCGCCTTCCCAGGTGCACGCGATGCCATAGTGATACAAGTCACTCGCATTCGCCCGTATTCGTAGGAGAGCCATGGGATTCAAGGATTTCAGCACGCCATATGATTGGTCTCGCGTGGGCCGGTACAAACGCATCGCGCAGGCGGTGCCCGGTGGCATGGTCGATCTGTCGGTCGGTTCGCCGGTGGATGCGGTACCGGATTCCGTGCGCAAGGCGCTCGCCGTCAGCGCGAACGACGCAAACGCCTGTGGCTACCCGGTGACTGGCGGCACGGCAGACCTGCGCCGTGCGATCTGCGAATGGTTCCGCGACTGCCGTGATGTGGAGATCGAGGCGATAGGGGCTGATGTGGTGCCGACGGTCGGCTCCAAGGAGGGTGTGGCGATGATGGCGTCGCTGCTCCAACTCAGCTCCGGCGACGTGGTGGTCCAACCGCGGGTGAGCTACCCCACCTACGAGATCGGCACCCAGGTGGCTGGTGCCACGGTGGTCAAGGTCGACGACGTCGCCGCAGTGGATTCATGGCACAACATACCCGGTGTGAAGGCAATCTGGGTGAACTCTCCGAGCAACCCGACGGGTGCCGTGCTCTCCGCCGCGCAGCTGCATGACATCGTGAAGGCCGCCCGCGAGGTAGGCGCCGTGGTGCTCAGCGACGAATGCTATGCGTTGATGAACTGGACCAAGGCCAATGACGACGAGGGGAACCGCGAGGCCGCCATCGAGTCGTCCCCCTGCGCATTGCGCGCCGACGTGTGCGACGGACGTGCAGATGGTGTGATCGTGTTGTATTCGCTGAGCAAGCAATCGAATATGGCCGGGTACCGTACGGCACTGCTCGCAGGCGATGCACAGATCATCTCGCGTATGACCGCGTTCCGCAAACAGCTCGGCCTCATCATGCCTGGACCGGTGCAGGCGGCGATGGCGGCCGGCTTACGAGACGCGGCATCGGTGCGTGCACAGCACAACCGGTATCATGACCGTCTGGGTGAGCTCGTCTGCGCATTGCGTGGCTACGGGTATCGGGTGAACATGCCCCAGGGAGCCTTGTACGTATGGACGAAGGCGAAGTCGGCTGATTGCTGGACCGATATGGAAGCGCTCGCCTCCATCGGTATCATCGCCAGCCCCGGCGAATTCTATGGTGCTCCGGAATATCTGCGATTCTCGGCCACCGCCACCGACGAGCAGATTCACCGGGCGTGTGAGCGGCTCGCACAGGCCTGACGCCGCCTCTTATTCGGTTGCTCGTATTGGGCGCATGCTATGCGCCGAGATGTGCGCTGTCCTGCCCGAATTTTCGCCGGATCTGGTCGAGTGCCTCCTCAGCGGAGCGCAGGCGTGTCGACCTTGTGCCGTTTGCGGGGGAGGGAGCCGATGACAATGCCTGTGGCGCAGGGGTCACACGCTCGTTCTCCTCGAGCAGTTCATCGAGCGTGGGTTGGATCACCGTCTCCTCACGCTTCGTCAATGTGCTCGTGCTGATGCCGGCGAGCCGTATGGGGCGTGTGAGTTTGGCCTCAGTGCCGCGGCAATCCGCCGGCATGCCCATCATGCGCAACAACAGGTCGATGGCATGCGGGTACAACGTGCTCGCGGCGTCAGTCGGTTGTTCCAGTTGCATCTGCTTGGTGGAGTAGGCAAGGTCGGGGAACCGCAGTTTCACGGTGAGCGTGCGCGCCATGAGCCCCTTGGCGCGCAGTATGGAGGCAACCTTGTCGCAGCATTGTTTGATCAGCGTGCTCGCTGTGACCAAGTCATTGCAGTCCGTGTCGAAGGTGCGTTCCTGTCCGATCGATTTCTCGGGGGCGTGTAGCGTGAGTGTGCGCGGGTCGATGCCATGCGAGGCTTCCCACAGGTGTGTTGCGGCGGCTTTCGATCCGGTCGCCTGTATGAGCTCCTCCACCGAACAGCGTGCGAGCTGGGACACGGAGTTGATTCCCCATGCGTTCAGCCGCTTCTCCTGGGCGGGGCCAAGCCCCGGAATGCCTCGCAATGGCATCAGCTGCACGAACTGCGCATGCTTGTCCAGCGGAATGAGCAGCATGCCGTTCGGCTTCGCATTCGTGCTCGCCATCTTCGCCACGAGTTTGTTGCCGGCTATGCCCACTGAGCAGGTGATGCCGAACCGTTCCGCGACCTGCGCCCGTAACCATTGGGCTATGCGCGTCGGGCTGTGCCATGCGAGCAGCGCACCGGAGACGTCCATATAGCATTCATCGACGGAGACCTGTTCGATGCGGTCCGTCGCCTCGCGGAAGATCGTGTGGAAGATCTCATGGGAGACGGCGCTGTAGTAGTGGTGGTCGACGGGCAGGAAGATTCCGTTCGGGCAGAGTTGGTGCGCGCGTGCGGCCGGCATTGCCGAATTGATGCCGTACTTGCGGGCCTCGTAGCTTGCAGCGGAGACCACGGCGCGGTTGCCGGTGCCTACAATAACCGGTTTGCCGCGGAATTCCGGGTGTCTTGCTATCTCGAGCGAGGCGAAGAACGCGTCCATGTCGATATGCAGTATGGTGCAGCCGGTCTCGTCATGGCCCCAATCCCTTTTGGCAGCTTCGATACGCGGTGCTGTGCTCATGTCTCAACTGTACCTGAACAGATGTTCGAATGGAAGCGCCGGTGTATTCGCGCCCGTCGCGGAACAGAGAGGGGCTCCACAACAAGGTCGTTTTCGCTGAATTTGCGAATATCGGTGTTTCGTCTGTTGAGTCTGCTATGATGTTCTTTTGTTGCGCTAATGCAGCATGGAGTCATGCCTGAGTGGCCGATAGGGGCACCCTGCTAAGGTGTTAGTCGTGTTTAGCGGCTCGAGGGTTCGAATCCCTCTGACTCCGCGATCAGGGCGAATCCGTTGGGATTCGCCTTTTTCCGTTTCGGATGGCTTCTGTCTGTTCCATGGGTTCCGGTAGGGTTGCACGTCCTGTGTCGGCCATTTCGGGCGAGTCGAACGACATTGATTGTCGTATGCCATTCCCTGTCATCAAATCCGCGATATGATGTGCACAATGGCCAGCAAGGGGGATTGTGAAATTAGTTGAAGCAGCGGTACGCCATTGTCCGTCGCTTCGCTTGCCGAGTGTAGTGCAGCGGCATGCGTGGGACAAATCGCCGGTCTTGATATGAGACGGGTCCGAGGTGGTCTGCTGGGGCATTCGATTCGGAAACTCGCGGAAATATAGTGCCGCTACAGTGTCGGCCATGACACAGATTCTTGAGACCCGACCGGAACGCACCGATCTGCCCCTCACCGTGATGCCATGTGTGGTGGCCGACATGATCGAGCCGTTCAAGGCGAACTTCGAGGTGCTACGCGATGTGACGCGCCTGAGAATGTACACTGACACCACCCTGGACCCGGACGAGATCGTGCGGCGTTGCGAGGGTGCCGACGCCGTGATCGTGATCGGCGTGCACATCGACGACGATTTGTATACACGGCTCACGCATACGCAGGGACATGCGAAGTGCTTCGCATTCGGCGGCACCGGGGTGGCCAGCTACATCGACCTCGCCCGTGCGCGGCAGGATGGCGTGCGCGTATGCAATGTGCGTCGATATGGGGACGCCGCGGTCGCCGAGCTCGCCATCGCGCTCATGATGGAGTTGGCGCGCCATGTGGGCGAGCTCGACACGCAGGTGCGCGAGGGAAGCTGGCGCGGTGTGTTCGGCACCGAGCTCTCCGGCAAAACGCTTGGTCTTGTGGGATTCGGCGGCATCGGGCAGCATGTGGCGCGCATCGCCAACGGATTTGGCATGCGAATCCAGGTCTGGAACTCGCATGTGCACGCCGACGCGCTCGCTGCAAATCCCGAGATCACGCTCGTCGACGGCATCGACGACCTCATGGCCACCAGCGACATCGTGTCGCTGCATCTGCCCCTCACCGATGAGACGCGTGGTGGCATCACTCTCGAGAACCTGAACCATCTGCGGCCCGGAAGCATGCTCATCAACACCGCGCGCGCCGAGATCATCGCGCCGGGGGCGCTCGAGCGGCGCTTGGAACGCGGCGACCTCCTGACCGGTCTCGACGTGTTCGACAAGGAGCCGTTGCCGCAGGATTCCCCGCTCCGTTCGGTTCCCGGCGTCGTGCTCACCCCGCATGTCGCCTGGCGGGCCGATGGCGCCTATGCGAGCCTGACCCGACAGGTGATGGAGGCGATCGTCTCGTTCTACGAGGGCGGCGATTTCAACGTGGTCGTCTGAGCGGGCGGTAGTGTGGTTCTGCATACCCAGAAGTGACGAGACCGTTTGCGAGGAGCCATGCGTACCTTGTTGAATCCGGCCGACAAGCCGGCGCACGATGCATTCGTGGAGAAGAAGTCCGAGTTCATAGGCGACGCCTGCCATGTCGATTCGCTTGAGGATGCGCTCGCGTTCGTCGAGACTGTGCGCGAGCGTCACCCGAAAGCACGCCATGTGGCCTATGCGGCGATTGTGACCGGTGACGATGGCCGTGTGATGGAGCGCATGAGCGATGATGGTGAGCCGAGCGGCACGGCGGGCAAGCCGATCCTCGATGTGTTGCGTGCGAATGAACTCACGGATTGCGTGATTGCCGTCACGCGATATTTCGGCGGCATTCTGCTCGGTTCGGGCGGTCTCATCCGCGCATACTCCACCGGAGCGTCGATTGCGGTGAAGGCAGCGGATGTCGCACAGATTGTGGTCTGTGCCCGGTATACGGTGCCGCTCGACTACTCGCAGCTCGGGCCGATGCGCCATCTGGTCGAGGTGATGGGCGCGGTGGAGGAGTCTGCCGTTTTCTCGGATCACGTGGTGCTCACCGTGCTCGTGCGCGATGATGCGCGCGAATCGTTCGAACATCGTGTGCGTGAGCAGTTCAGTGCGACGGTGACGCCGGAGTATGTGGGCCGATGCCACCGTGCGATGCGGTGACACGCCGCACGCCGCTCCATGATGCCGGTGCCGCGCCCGCTGCCGCATGTGCATTAGACTTGGGGTGCACGGCACGGAGCGCAGACGATGCGCATGAGGTGGAGGTCAGCATGACAGACGGCGAGCAGACGGCACAGACTGCGCGGAATACGCAGGCGGACGGCGTGCAGGACGCGGCCGGGAATCAGGGGGAGGCTTCCGAAGCCCAGACTCCGCAGTTCGAACCGCTCACCGTGACCTATGAACGTCTGCGCCATTCGACAGACCCGCAGGAACTGCACGAATTCGCACGCAGGCCGTTGCCGGATCGCGCGAAACAGGCGGCGTTCTCACGCGCGACGGCATTGCTCGAGGCGGTCGCCGGCAATCAGCACACGCCGTTGGAAGACCGCGTGTTCCTCGCGGAGACGATGCCGTTCCCGAATGTGCTCGTCAAGCTGTCTGAAGACCCTTCCCCCGAGGTCCGGCGTGCGGTCGCCGCGAACCGCGACGATAAGAACTGGCTGGTGGGGCGCCTGACCAAAGACGAGGTGCCCGAAGTGCGCGACGAGGCACTGCGTAATCCGCAGACGTCATGGAAAATGCGCATGGAGGGGGCGCAGAATCCTGAGGTGGACGCGCAGACCCTCGATTTTCTGAGCAGACTCGGCGTTGAACTTGAGCCGGACGCTCCGCGGATCCTGTCGACGATGGTGCGTCGCGGCGTGGCGCTCAATCCGAATGCCGGTGCGGAGACAATCGAGCGACTCAAGGAAGATCCGGTGCCCGAAGTGGCGAAGGCGGCACAGCGCCGGTGACCTTCCGAGCGTAACCTACGGCTATCTCGGTGAGAGGAATGAAAACGTTTGCTCCTTTATGGGCGTAGCCGGGAACGTCGCTGCAAAAAAGGCTTACACTTAGGGGTTATGACAGAACTCAACGAAGAAAGCCCGGAGCGTCTTGCGCGCCCCCTTATTCGTCTCGCGCAGTCGCTGGGCGTGGCGACCAGTTATGTCGGCATGTCGCGTGATTTCCATGAGATTCCCGATGACGTGCTCGTGGCCGTCCTGAAGGCCCTCAATGTCGATGCCTCCAGCGAAGAGACCATCGAAGCGTCGTTGGAACATGTGAACAACCAGCGCGCCATGCGGCTCATCGAACCCACCGTGCTGCACATTGTGGGCGAGCAGACTCACGTGCCCATCCATCTGGCCATCACCGAGGCGCCGAAGGTTACGATCACACTCGAAGACGGCACCATATACCAACACGACATCACGGTGGAGCCGCTGCCCGACGTCAAGGTGCATGAAGTCAACGGCAAGTTCTTCTCGACGGCGCAGATCGCACTGCCTGCCGACCTGCCCGAGGGCTACCACACGCTGCACATCGCGGCAGGGCAGCGCGAGGCGGATGCGACGCTGATCAGCGCGCCACAGCGCATCCCATTGCTCGATCCGCTCAAGAACGGGTCGTTGTGGGGATGGATGGCCCAGTTGTATTCGATCCGCTCGGCCGACTCCTGGGGCGTCGGCGATTTCGCCGATCTACGCACGTTGCTCATCGACTCGAAGCGGTACACGAATGCCGACTTCATGCTCATCAACCCAGTGCATGCCGGCGAACCGGTCTCACCGCTGACCCCGTCGCCATACCTGCCGGTGTCGCGTCGCTTCATCAACTTCACCTACATTCACCCGGAGGACATTCCCGAGTACTACGCGTTGGACGATGCCGCCAAGCAGTCCGTCAAGGACGCACACGCCAAAATGGAGGCCTACAACGCCGATCCGAACCTGATCGACCGCGATGCCATGTGGCTCGAGAAGGAGAAGGCGCTGCGCACGATCTTCAACGCAGGCCTGCAGTCGGTGCGCCAGCAGGCCTTCGACGACTACAAGGCCAAGTGCGGCGAGGATCTCGAGGCATACGCCACCTGGTGTGTCTGCTATGCGAAGTGGGGCAAGCCCGAGAACACGCCTGACAACTGGATCAACAAATACACGAAGGATTCCCCCGAGGTCAAGCAGCTGCGCGAGCAGAACAGCGACTTGCTCGAATTCTACCGTTGGCTCGAGTGGATTGCGGTCGAGCAGATGCATGCGGCCCAGCAGGCGGCACGTCAGGCCGGCATGCAGATCGGCATCATGAGCGATATGGCCGTCGGCGTCCATCCGGACGGCTCCGAGGTGTGGTGGAACCCGGAGCGATTCGCCAACGGCGCCTCCGTGGGTGCGCCGCCGGACATGTTCAACCAGCAGGGGCAGAACTGGAGCCAGCCCCCGTTGAGCCCGCTCTCGCTCAAGGAAACCGGCTACAAGGCGTACCGCGAGATGGTGCGTGGCATGTTCGACTGCGCCGGCGCCGTGCGCATCGACCACATTCTCGGCCTGTTCCGCCTGTGGTGGATCCCGGAGGGCCAGCCGGCCTCGAACGGCACCTACGTGTACTACGACCACAACACGATGCTGGGCATTCTTGCGATCGAGGCAGACCGCGTCGGCGGCCTGATCGTGGGCGAGGACCTCGGTGTCATGCCGTCGTACGTACAGCAGTCGCTCGCCGACCATGCCATCTTCGGCTGCGCCGTCGAATGGTTCGAGCAGATGGATGGCGTGTTCATTCCGCCGAAGGATTGGCGCCCGTATGCGTTGGCCTCGGTGGACAACCACGACATGCCGCCGGCGGCCGGCTATCTCGAGTACGAGCATGTGCGCGTGCGCGAACAGCTCGGTCTGCTCGGCGAGGATTCGTCGGCCTTCGAGCGCAGCGCGCGCGCCGAGCATCAGGCCATGCTGCAGATGCTCGTCGACAACGGCTACCTCGATGTCAATGTGATGAAAGACGAATCCGGCAGATGGGAGGAGATTGTCGAGGCGCTCTACCGTGCGCTCAACAGCTCGCCTTGCAAGCTCAAGGCCGTCTCCTTCGTCGACGCAGTGGGAGAGCGCCGCACGCAGAACCAGCCGGGCACCGACAACGAGTATCCGAACTGGCGTGTGCCGTTGGCCGACTACCATGGCGACAACGTGCCGCTCGAGCACTTGTTCGACTCCGATCTGCTGCAGCGCATCGCCAAGATCATGAACAGCTGATGGGCGGACCCGCACCTTATTGCGAAAGCGCCGGCGTATATTGCGCCGGCGCTTTGCCGTCTGTGAACAGGGTGTGGGGAGTGCTATCGCGCGTACGCGTATGTCAAGCCGAGGGATATAATAAAGGATTGTTGTGTTTCCCTACGGGGTCCTTCAAAGCGCTTTCCCACTCGCATAAGGACTTTCAGGGAGCCCACGGTAATGAGATCGGAACGCCGCACGGTCTGACCAACCCGCAGCGCGAGGATCCGGAACACAATACAGAAAAGGTATATCGTGAAAACTTTCACACCGAAGCCAGCTGATCTTACTCACGACTGGTACATCATCGACGCCAAAGACGTCGTTCTGGGCCGTCTCTCCGTCGCCGCAGCCAACCTGCTGCGCGGCAAGAACAAGCCTTCCTTCGCTCCGCATGCCGATTCCGGCAACTACGTGATCATCATCAACGCCGACAAGATCGCTCTTACCGGCGACAAGATGGACAAGGAGCTCTACTCGCACTCCGGTCGTCCTGGTGGCCTGCGCCGCGACAGCTACGCAGAGCTGCTCAAGAACAAGCCCGAGCGCATCATCATGCACGCCGTCAAGGGCATGCTTCCGAAGAACAAGCTCGCGAAGGTCCAGCTGACCCGTCTGCGCGTGTTCGCCGGTGAAGAGCATCCGCACGTTGGCCAGAAGCCTCAGGTCTACGAGATCGAGCAGATCTCGCAGCAGGCAAAGTGAACCGAAGGAGATAAGAACAATGGCTGAGAATACCAACAACTCCGCGGTTACCGAGACCGAGGAAACCACCGCCGCCTTCACCACCGAGACCAACTCGGGCGCAGGCACCGGCACCTCCACGATCGCTCCGGGCTATGGCACCGGCCGTCGTAAGGAAGCCGTCGCCCGTGTTCGTCTGGTTCCGGGCACCGGCGAGTGGAAGATCAATGGCCGTACGCTCGAGGAGTACTTCCCGTCGAAGCTGCTCCAGCGTGAAGTGAACTCGCCGATCGTGCTCCTGAAGCTCGAAGGCAAGTTCGACGCAATCGTGCTCGTCGACGGTGGCGGCACCACCGGCCAGGCCGGCGCAATCCGCCTGGGCGTGGCTCGTGCCCTCAACGCCATCGACCGCGATGCCAACCGCGCAGCCCTGAAGAAGGCTGGCTTCCTCACCCGCGACGCCCGCGTCGTGGAGCGCAAGAAGGCCGGTCTGCACAAGGCTCGCCGCGCTCCGCAGTTCTCGAAGCGTTAAGCGTTATACGCGAAGAAGGCCGCCCTGCAATGCAGGGCGGCCTTCTTGTATTCGGAAAGAGGAGCTGGGTTCATGGCCGATGATTCGGTCCGTGGACTCGGCTCTCCAATCACCAGGTGCGGCGTTCCGATTGCAGCAGCAGGCTTATGCTCAGCGCCGGGAAGGTCCACACGTTCGATGGAGGGGCATTGGGGGCATCTGCAGACGCGGTGGTGCCTTCGGGAGCCGGGGCATCGTGCTCGACGTCGAATGCGGTGGTCGTGGGGTCAGAATCGGCCATGCTGATGCGTGTGGGGTCGCCGGTTCCGGAGTGTGCACCGGCGGTCATCGGCGGCATCTGCTGGTCGAGGGTGTCCTTGATCTTGCGGTCGAGAATGGATTCGAGGAGCTGTGTCTCATGTGCGGTGAGCTTTGCCGTTGGCTTGGTGGTTCCAATCTCCTGACGGGCGGCATTCTCCTCGGCGTCCGCGCCAACGGCACCATGGGCGTCGAGATCGTGCATGGGCGACGTCGCACGCTTGAACCGCAGCGTCTCCGCAAGTGGCGACACCACCGCAGACCGTGAGATCTTGGTGACGGAGGTGCCCGGTGCGGGCTGTTCGCCAGTGGTCTGCGCCGACGACCATAGCAGATTGAACGTCGAATCCGACGGCAGGTGCATCTGGCGGTCGGTTTCATCGCCGTTGACCACAATCAGAACGTCGGGTTCGTCCTTGAAATACAGGTGCATCATGAACGAGCGCACCGACGAGTCGCGCCAATCGGAATCCATGGGCATCGTGCCATCCGGCAGGCTCCACTGCACACGCGAGCTCGGTTTGAGCAGCCCCAACTGGGAGAGCCTCGTGAAGAAGTCCTCGTGATTGTATATGTCGAGCGATTTGCGCACGGCGATCAGATTCGCGGTGGCCTCGAGTTGGCGGGATTCGGCGGTTTCCTCTGTGCAGTTGATCCAATCCCAGTCGAGCCAGGTGATCTCGTTGTCTTGGCAATACGCGTTGTTGTTGCCGTATTGCGTGTTGCCGAATTCGTCTCCTGCGAGCAGCATGGGCGTGCCAAGCGAGAGAATGAGCGTGCCGAGCATGTTCATACGCGAGCGTTCGCGTGCACTTTCGATGCTGAGATCGTCGGTGGGGCCCTCCACGCCGAAGTTGGCGGAATGGTTCACATTCGTGCCGTCGTTGTTGTTCTCGCCATTCGCCTCGTTGTGCTTGTGGTCGTAGCTGGTGAGGTCGGCCAGTGTGAAGCCGTCGTGCGCGCTGATGTAATTGATCGACGACGTGGCGCCACGGCCCGGGTCGGTGGCGAACAGGTCCGCCGAACCGCACAGGCGCGTGGCCATCTCCTGCATGGTGGTCACACCGTGGCCTGCAGTCTGGTTGATGTCGGAGAGCCAGAACTGGCGGGAGGCGTCGCGGAACCGGTCGTTCCACTCTCCGAAGGGCGAGAGGAACTGGCCGGTGCGCCAACCCTGGAAGCCCAAATCCCACGGCTCCATGATGAGCTTGAGGTTGCCGAGCAGCTGGTCGGAACGCAATGCGTACAGGAACGGATGGTACGGGGTGAACATGCCCTTGAGCCGCGCCAGCGAGACGGCGAGGTCGAATCGGAAGCCGTCTATGCCTATGCGCTTGGCCCAGTACCGCAGCGAATCCACGGCGAACGTGATGTTGTGGGTGTCGGTGAAGTCCACGGTGTTGCCGCAGCCGGTGGTGTCTTCAAGTTCGCCGGCATGCTGGGTCTGCTGGCGGTAGAACGAGAGATTGTCGAGTCCGCGCCAGCAGACACTCGGCCCGGCATTGCCGCCCTCGCAGGTGTGGTTGTACACCACGTCCATGATCACCTCGAAGCCGGCTTCATGCAGGGCGCGCACCATGTCGATCACCTCACGGCGTACGGCGGCGGCACCGGCCTGTTGGGCGGCCTTCGTGGCATAACCGGGCTCAGGGGAGAAGAAGTTGAGCGTGGAATAACCCCAGTAGTTCGTGCGCCCGCGTTCCTGCAGGAACACCTCGGGCTGCTTGGCCATGATCGGCAGCAGTTCGATTGACGTGACACCTAGATCCTGCAAATAGGCGAGTGTGGTGGGGTGGGCAAGGCCGGCGTAGGTGCCGCGTAGCTCCTCTGGCAACCATGGCGCGTTCTTGGTGAAGCCCTTCACATGCAGCTCGTAGATCACCGTCTTGCTCCACTGCACATGCGGGTGTTCCGGATCGCCGTCGTGCTTGCGGGCGTCGCGGTCGTCGATCGCCACTGACACCGGGCAATGGCCCAGAGAATCGAGCGTGCTCATCTCGCCCCAGCAGTCGCCTTCGACCTTGCCGTCATCGCCTATGGTGCATTGGTACGCGAACATGGAGGGGTCGAGTTGCATCGCCCGCTCAATGCCCTTGGCATAGGGGTCGATGAGGAACTTGTATGGGTTGAACCGCAGGCCGTGATGCGGGTCCCATGTGCCGTCGGCGCGGAAGCCATATTGCAGACCATCCCATGCCTTCTCGAGATGGAGGTTCCACAGGCCGTAGTTCGGGCCGGTCATCTTGAACAACGTCTCGCGCAGACCGAGCGCGGGCACGATGCGCGAACAGATCGGGTAATGGCGCATGTAGTCGAGGAGCCGGTCCGCCGCGTCGTCGGGCAGGCGCACCGCCTGGTTATAGAACGCGCTGGGCTTGTCCACCGGCTCGAGCACGCTCAACCACAGTTGTTCCGCGGTCTCAGAACGTACCACGACGTCCGCGCCGCCGTCATCGGTGTAGAAGAAGCCTGGTCGCGTGGCGTATCGCTGTAATTTCTGTAACTGCATAGCTTTCCAGTGTAACGGACGAATCTATGAGCCGGGCGGTCCGGTCGGCGCGGATCAGGCGTCCGGCATTCCGTTCAGGGAAACGGGAATGAGTGATTGCGCCGCGCCCACCGCATCCTGGTATTCCACGCAGCAGCCGCGCATGACCTGCGGATTGCGCGCCGACGGGTTCACGTGTTCGGCACATGTGGTGAGGCGCTCGAGTTGGGCGATTTCGGAATCGTCGAGATAGTCGGCGATCGGCCCGCACAGAATGACATCCGCCGGTACGAACGTGCGAATGTTGTTGACCGCATGGGCGAGCGAGCCGAGCCAGCGGTCCATGCGCGCATGATGATTGCGCTCGCCCTGCTCAAGCACACCGAAGAAACCCGGCAGACTCTCGCCCTCCTCGGTGAGCTGCCGCGACGAGCACAGCACCTCAAGGCATCCGCGCGACCCACATCGGCAGACGTCGCCGCTCGCGTCGAGTTGCATGTGCTCGAGATTGCCCTCGCGTGCGACGCCGCCCATCACGACGGCGCTGTTGATGTACTCGCCCAGATAGAGGCACACCGCGTTGCGCAGCAGCGGGTGGTTATGCAGCTCGACGGTGGCGTAGGCGACGTTGCGCGCGATGCGTGAGCAGGGCAATGTGAGAATGCGGCTGATGCCTTGGTACGACTCGGTGGCCGCATTCCAGTCCTCGGCCACGCAGATGCAGTGGCGCGCCGCGCTCGATGGCAATGCGAAGCACACGCCGATCGGGGAGGGCAGCGACTGCGCGAACGCCGAGATCGTATGCGCGGCGCGTTCGTAGTACGCGTTGTCGTTGCGCCGCGCCATCGTCACCTTGTGCTCGGCTATCACATTGCCGCGCAGATCCACCGCCATGCACACCACCTCGGTGGGTCTCAACGCCACGCCGATCGCCGTGCGATGGCTCGCGTTGAACTGCCAGGCCTGGGCTTTGCGCCCTCCCGTGGAGGCCCGCGTCTCCGCTGGGGCAATGAGCCCGTCGGCAGCGAGCTCACGCAGATTCTCGGTGATTGTGGGCATGCTCAGATGCGTGGCGTCTGCAATCTGCCGCTTGGTCATGGACGGTGCCGCGAACAGCTCGCGCAGTATGAGCTCGCGATTGTGCCGTTTGACGGCCGTGCTTTCCATATGCTTCCCTGCCCGCTGCTATTCGCCGGCGACTCTCGCTGTGACCGGCTCGTGTAGGTCAAGGGTATCGGATGCCACCAGTTTTGCAAAACTGATTTTTAAAAGATTCAACAGAACGTGGACTTTTGGAAAAGGATTTGTAGAAGTGAGTGGATTGTCGAGTGCGAAACTGTGTGCACTTGTCGACGAAAGTGAACAATTTGTATCAAATAACTCAAATTGAGATGGAAATCTGCCAATATCTGACACAATTGGCTCATCAAAAGCACAAAAGAGAACAGACACACGGATTGTGATTGCAGACTTGCTTTCCGCGGTATCTGTTCGCTAGATTGTGAGACAACTCACATCTCGTGAAATCTGCGCCACGGGGCGCACCGATTTGCCGAATCTACAGGAGGTTCGCATGGCAGACAAGAACAGCGCCGAGACCGCAACGAAGGCGGCCAAGCCTGCTGTGAATGTGGAAGACAAGAAGGCCGCGGCACAGGCCGAGGTCGACGCTCTGGTCAAGAAGGCGCAGAAGGCGCTGGTGGAATTCGAGAAGCTCGACCAGCAGGCCGTCGATCGCATCGTGGCGAAGGCCTCCGTGGCCGCCCTCAACAAGCATCTGGTGCTGGCGAAACTGGCAGTCGACGAGACCGGTCGTGGACTCGTCGAAGACAAGGCGACGAAGAACATCTTCGCCTGCGAGCACGTGACCAATTACATGGCCGGTCAGAAGACCGTCGGCATCATTCGTGAAGACGACGTGCTCGGCATTGATGAAGTGGCCGAACCGGTCGGCGTTGTCGCGGGCGTCACCCCGGTGACCAACCCGACGTCCACTGCCATCTTCAAGTCGCTCATCGCCCTCAAGACCCGTTGCCCGATCGTCTTCGGCTTCCACCCGGGTGCGCAGAAGAGCTCCGTCGAAGCGGCGCGCATCGTGCGTGACGCCGCCATCGAGGCGGGCGCCCCGGAGAACTGCGTGCAGTGGATCGAACACCCGTCCATCGAGGCGACCGGCGCGCTCATGCAGCATCCCGGCGTGGCCACGATCCTCGCGACCGGCGGCCCCGGCATGGTCAAGGCCGCGTACTCGTCCGGCAAGCCGGCCCTGGGCGTCGGCGCCGGCAATGCCCCGGCCTACGTCGACAACAACGTCGACGTGCAGCGCGTGGCGAACGACCTCATCCTTTCGAAGCACTTCGACTACGGCATGATCTGCGCCACCGAGCAGGCGATCATCGCGCACAAGGACATCTACGCGCCGCTCGTCAAGGAATTGAAGCGCCGCAAGGCATACTTCGTCAACGACGAGGAGAAGGCCAAGCTCGAGAAATACATGTTCGGCTGTACCGCGTTCTCCGGCGAGACCCCGAAGCTCAACTCCGTGGTCCCGGGCAAGTCGCCGCAGTACATCGCGCACGAAGCCGGCTTCGAAATCCCCGAGGATGCCACGATCCTCGCCGCCGAATGCTCCGAGGTGGGCGAGAACGAGCCGCTCACCATGGAGAAGCTCGCGCCGGTGCACGCCGTGCTCAAGTTCTCCGACAAAGAGCAGGGCTTCGAGATGTGCGAGGAGATGCTCAAGCACGGTGCCGGCCATACCGCCGCGATCCACACGAACAACGACGACCTCGTCCGTGAGTACGGCCTGCGCATGCACGCCTGCCGTATCATCTGGAACCAGCCGAGCTCACTCGGGGGCATCGGCGACATCTACAACTCCATCGCCCCGTCGCTCACGCTGGGCTGCGGCTCCTACGGCGGCAACTCCGTCTCCGGCAACGTGCAGGCGATCAATCTGCTCAACATCAAGCGAATCGCGCGAAGGAACAACAACATGCAGTGGTTCAAGATCCCGGCAAAGACGTACTTCGAGCCGAACGCCATCAAGTACCTGCGCGACATGTACGGCATCGAACGCGCCGTCATCGTGTGCGACAAGGTGATGGAGCAGCTCGGCATCGTCGACAAGGTGATCGACCAGCTGCGTGCACGCTCCAACCGCGTCACCTTCCGCATCGTCGACTATGTGGAGCCTGAGCCGAGCGTCGAGACCGTCGAGCGCGGCGCCGCCATGATGCGCGACGAATTCGAGCCGGATACGATCATCGCCGTCGGCGGCGGCTCGCCCATGGACGCCGCGAAGATCATGTGGCTGCTCTACGAGCATCCGGAAATCGCGTTCTCCGACGTCCGTGAGAAGTTCTTCGACATTCGCAAGCGCGCCTTCAAGATTCCGCCGCTCGGCGCCAAGGCCAAGCTCGTGTGTATCCCGACCTCGTCGGGCACCGGCTCCGAGGTCACGCCGTTCGCTGTGATCACCGATCACAAGACCGGTTACAAGTACCCGATCACCGATTACGCGCTCACGCCGTCCGTTGCGATCGTCGACCCGGTGCTCGCGCGCACGCAGCCGCGCCGACTGGCATCCGATGCCGGTTTCGATGCGCTGACCCATTCGATGGAGGCCTACGTCTCCGTCTATGCGAACGACTTCACCGACGGTATGGCGCTGCATGCCTGCAAGCTGATCTGGGACAACCTTGCGGAGTCCGTCAATAGCGAGCCGGGCGAAACCAAGAAGAAGGCGCAGGAGAAGATGCACAACGCCGCAACCATGGCCGGCATGGCATTCGGATCCGCCTTCCTTGGCATGTGCCACGCCATGGCGCACACCATCGGCGCCCTGTGCCACATCGCGCACGGCCGCACGAACTCGATTCTGCTGCCATATGTGATCCGCTACAACGGGCAGGTGCCGGAGGAGCCGACCTCCTGGCCGAAGTACAGCAAGTACATCGCGCCGGAGCGTTACCAGGAGCTCGCCTCGCTGCTCGGGGTCGACCCGGGCAAGACCCCGGCCGAGGGCGTCGAGAATCTGGCGAAGGCCGTCGAGGACTACCGCGACAACAAGCTCGGCATGAACAAGAGCTTCAAGGATTGCGGTGTGGACGAGGACTACTTCTGGAGCATCCTCGAGCAGATCGGCATGCGCGCCTACGAAGACCAGTGCGCGCCTGCGAATCCGCGCATCCCGCAGATCCAGGACATGATGGATATCGCCATCGCCGCCTACTACGGCGTCTCGCAGGCTGAGGGCCATGCGATGCGCGTTGAGCGCGAAGGTGTGGGCGCCACGGAGGAAGCCTCCGAGCGCGTCTGATCCGCCAATCCATTGCAATCTATTTGCAATCCATTGCCAATGGGCCATCCGCCAGCCGGGTGGCCCATTTTGATGTCGGCAATCTGGAGTTTGTGCAATATGGAATCTGCAAATGGGAAGAAAACCGCGCGCGCATTTTTCTTCCCGCGAGCGAGAGCCCACATGAGAAGAAAAAATGAATCCGTGGTTTTCTTCTCATTTGGCAGTTCCTAGCGGGAAGAAAATATAGGAGCGATGTTTTTCTTCCCGCGAGCTATGCCGTAACTGGGAAGAAAAACCAGACGCGCATATTTTCCTCCAATCTGCGTTCCGCTCACCCGATGATCGCCACCCGATACCCATTGATATCTGTCGATCCAAGAACGTGGGTGGGTACGCCGGCGCCGTGCAGCGCCAGCCGGCAGCGGCATTGTGGTTTGTTGACGGCGTGAATTCGCTCTGGCATGTCTTGGAACACTCGCATAGGCTAGGGCAGCATGATCTCCTCAATCTCCACGCGATCCGTGCGCGATTGGCGTTCGAATGAACCCGGCGCATGGGTGATCGTGCTCATGCCCGCGCTCAGCGCCTTCCTTGTCTCCGGTCCCACATGGAACTCCGCGTGGCTGCTCGCATTGTGGTGCCTGTGCTACTGCGTGCAGTTCAGCGCCGCGCGATGGGCGAAATCGCATGGCCGCGCACGGTACCGCATGCCGATGCTCGTCTATGCTGCGCTGCTCACCTGCGCCGGATTGCCGTTCGTGTTCAGATTCCCCGGCATGCTATGGTGGGCGCCGCTCTACTGCGTGCTGTGCGCGGGGTCGCTTATTTGTGCATGGCGACGCCGTGAGCATTCGATTCTGGCGAATATCTGCGCAGTGCTCGCATCCAGCACCATGGCGATTCCCGTCGCCTCGCTCGGCGCGCATGGTGGAGGCACCTCAGCGCTTGCGCATCTGCTGCCGTTCGACCAGAGCATATTGCCGCCGCTTGGCGTGGAGATTGCGGGTGCGTACGCGCTCACGTTGTTCGGCAGTGTGCTCTATGTGAAGACGATGATTCGCGAACGAGGGAACACCCGGTATCTCGCTGCCTCGTGGATTTGGCACATTCTCGTCATGGCCGTCGGATTCCTGTACAGTCCGCTCTATGGCACGTTGGGGGCGATTCTGCTCGCGCGCCGTCGTCATGCCGGTCGCGACGCGCAATATGAGGAAGACTGCGAAGATCGCGGGAATAGGCGAGTGCGTGACGAGCTTGGTCTCTTTCGCGATGATCACCTATGCCGCCACGGTGCTCATTCCGTGACGGGAGTGTGAAGACGTCAGGGGAATGCGACACGCCATCGCCGCCAGCGGAAGAAAAGACCACCCCCGGTGCTTAAATATAGAAGTTGCCTGATTAGGGCTCGCATAATTGGAATCAAAAAAGCGAGCGCGGCACAAAGGCCCGCACGGGTTTTTGCATGGCTGCGCACTGATGTAGGAAAAGTCGGCGGACGTTTGTTCAAAGACTTCACTCGCCGGTGCCCTGGAGCAGGTTAAGTCACATTGATACACGAATCGCTAGAAAGGGCGGAAGGCAATGGCGGGACAGAAAATCCGCATCAGGCTTAAGTCCTATGACCATGAGGTCATCGACCAATCGGCGAAGAAGATCGTCGAAACGGTGACGAACGCGGGTGCAACTGTGGTTGGCCCGGTTCCGCTCCCGACTGAGAAGAACGTCTACTGCGTTATTCGTTCCCCTCACAAGTACAAGGATTCTCGCGAGCATTTCGAGATGCGCACTCACAAGCGTCTCATCGATATTGTGGACCCAACCCCAAAGGCTGTGGACTCCCTCATGCATATTGATCTGCCCGCAGACGTCAACATCGAGATCAAGCTGTAAGGGGAGGAGGAACCGCAATGTCGCAGAACAAGAATCGCAACGCACTGCTGGGCAAGAAGCTCGGCATGTCGCAGGTTTGGGACGAAAACGGCTTCTTCGTTCCCGTCACGCTCGTCGAGGTCTCGACCAACGTCGTCACGGCTGTGAAGAACGAGGAGACCGACGGCTACAAGGCCGTCCAGCTTGGCTACGGCCAGGTCGACCCGCGTAAGGTGACCAAGCCGATGGCCGGTCACTTCGCCAAGGCCGGTGTGACGCCTCGTCGTCACCTCGCCGAGGTCCGCACCGAGAACGTCGAGGATTTCGAGCCCGGCCAGGAACTGACCGCCGAGATCTTCCCTGAGGGTGTGCAGGTCGACGTGACCGGCACCACCAAGGGCAAGGGCTTCGCGGGCACCATCAAGCGCTGGGGCTTCAAGTCCTACCGTCGTACCCACGGCTCTCACAAGAACGAGCGTCGTCCAGGTTCGGTTGGCGCATGCGCAACGCCGAGCCGTATTCTCAAGGGCAAGCGCATGGCCGGTCGTATGGGCCATGTCACCAATACCGTGCAGAACCTCACTGTCGTCTCCTCCGATGTGGAGAACGGCATCCTCGCCATCAAGGGCGCCATCCCAGGCCCGAAGGGCGGCATCGTTCTCGTTCGTTCTGCAGTGAAGGGAGCCTGATTTAGATGGCAAACGTTACTCTGAACGTCACCGATAACAATGGAAAGGAAGCCGGCACCCTCGAGGCGCCGGAAGCGCTCTTCGGCTTCACCGCCGAGGAAGTGCAGGCACACGTGCCGCTGATTCACCAGGTTGTGGTGGCCCAGCGTGCAGCCGCCCGCCAGGGCACGCATGCGGTTAAGAACCGTGGCGCCGTCTCCGGTGGTGGCCGCAAGCCGTGGAAGCAGAAGGGCACCGGTCGCGCTCGTCAGGGCTCGATCCGCGCTCCTCAGTGGTACCACGGCGGTGTCGCACACGGCCCGGTGCCGCGTGACTACAGCCAGCGCACCCCCAAGAAGATGAAGGCCGCAGCCCTGCGCTACGCCCTCTCGGATCGCGCCAACAACGGTCGCGTCGCAGTCGTCGACTTCCAGCTCGACGCACCGTCCACCAAGAAGGCAATCGCGGCTCTCGCCCCGGTCGTCGCCGACAACTTCACCACCGTGGTGCTGTCCCGCGACAACGTGAACGAGTGGCTGTCGGTTCGTAACATTCCGACCGTCTACCCGATCTTCGCCGATCAGCTCAACACCTACGACGTGATCACCGCCCAGTACGTGGTGTTCTCGAAGGATGGTCTCGAGGCTTTCGTCGCCGCGAAGACGGCAGCTAAGGAGGCCTGAGTTCATGGTCGCTATTCACAAGCCAGCACATGACATCATCCTGAAGCCTGTTGTTTCGGAGAAGAGCTACGCTCTGTCCGATATGGGTCAGTACACCTTCGTCGTGGCCCCGAACGCCAACAAGGTGCAGATCAAGCAGGCCATCGAGGAGATCTTCAAGGTCAAGGTGACGAACGTCAACACCCTCAACCGTGCAGGCAAGCGCACGCGCACCCGCACCGGTTACGGCCGCCGCGTCAATCAGAAGCGCGCAATCGTGACCGTAGCCGAGGGCCAGTCGATCGACATCTTCGGTAACTGAAGGTTAGCCGAGAAAAGTTAAAGGAAAGAACTAGATTATGGCTATCCGCGTATATAAGCCGACGACCCCGGGCCGTCGTAACGCGTCTGTTTCGGACTTCTCCGACCTCACGCGCTCGACCCCAGAGAAGTCGCTCATTCGCAAGAACAGCAAAACTGGCGGCCGCAACAACTACGGCCGCATGACCTCCCGCCATCGTGGCGGCGGTCACAAGCGCCAGTACCGCCTCATCGACTTCCGTCGTTGGGACAAGGACGGCGTGCCAGCAACCGTGGCTCAGATCGAGTACGATCCGAACCGCTCCGCACGCATCGCCCTGCTGCACTACGCAGACGGTGAGAAGCGCTACATCATCGCACCTGAGGGCATCAAGCAGGGTGACCGCATCGAGACCGGCGCCAACGCCGACATCAAGCCGGGCAACAACCTGCCGCTGCGCAACATCCCGACCGGTACGGTTGTCCACGCCATTGAGCTCCGCCCGCTCGGCGGTGCCAAGATTGCACGTTCCGCCGGTGCGGCCGTGCAGCTCGTCGCCAAGGATGGCGCTTACGCCCAGCTGCGTATGCCATCGGGCGAAATCCGCAACGTGGACGCCCGCTGCCGCGCAACCGTGGGCGAGGTCGGCAACTCCGACCACGCCAACATCCAGCTCGGCAAGGCAGGTCGTGCACGTTGGATGGGCAAGCGCCCGATCACCCGTGGTGAGTCCATGAACCCTGTCGATCACCCGCATGGCGGTCGTACCCGCGGTGGCAAGCCGCCGGTGTCTCCATGGGGCAAGGGCGAGGTTCGTACTCGTCGTCCGAAGAAGGCTTCGAACAAGATGATCGTTCGTCGTCGTCCTAACGGCAAGAATCGCAAGTAAGGGAGTGTCGAGTAGATGACTCGTAGCATCAAGAAGGGCCCATTCGTCGACGCCCACTTGCAGAAGAAAGTCGACGAGCAGAATGCGAAGGGCACCCACAACGTCATCAAGACGTGGTCCCGCCGTTCGATGATCACCCCTGATTTCATCGGACACACCTTCGCGGTTCACGATGGTCGCAAGCATGTGCCGGTGTTCGTCACCGAATCCATGGTCGGCCACAAGCTCGGTGAGTTCGCCCCTACGCGTACCTTCAAGGGTCACGTCAAGGACGACAAGAAGTCGCGCCGCTAATAAGTAGGAGAGTATAGACACATGGAAGCTAAAGCAATCGCTCGCCACGTTCGTGTGACGCCGCGTAAGGCTCGCCGCATGGTCGACCTCATCCGAGGCAAGAAAGCGACCGAAGCCATCACCATTCTCAAGTTCGCTCCGCAGGACGCCAGCACCCCGGTGCTCAAGGTCCTCCAGAGCGCCATCGCGAACGCCCGCGTGAAGGCCGACAAGGCCGGCGAGCCGTTCCGTGAGAACGACCTGTACATCAAGGAGACCTATGTGGACGAGGGTGTGACGCTCAAGCGTTTCCGCGCTCGTGCACAGGGCCGTGCCGCTCGTATCAACAAGCGTACGAGCCACATCACGGTCGTCGTCGCCAGCAAGGAAGGAGACCGCTAAAGATGGGTCAGAAGATTAATCCCTTTGGCTATCGCCTGGGCATTACTGAGAGCCATCGTTCCAAGTGGTTCTCCGATTCCAACAAGGTCGGCGAGCGTTATCGTGACTTCGTCCTCGAAGATGACGCCATCCGCAAGGTCATGAACAAGGATCTCGAGCGTGCGGGCGTGTCCCGCATCATCATCGAGCGCACCCGCGACCGCGTGCGTGTGGACATCCACACCGCCCGTCCGGGCATCGTGATCGGCCGTCGTGGCGCCGAAGCCGAGCGTGTTCGTGCCAAGCTCGAGAAGCTCACCGGCAAGCAGGTTCAGCTCAACATCTTCGAAGTGAAGAACCCGGCCATCGACGCCCAGCTCGTCGCTCAGGGCATCGCCGAGCAGCTCACCAACCGCGTGACCTTCCGTCGCGCGATGCGTAAGGCTCAGCAGGATGCCATGCGTGCAGGCGCCAAGGGTATTCGTATCAAGCTCTCCGGCCGTCTCGGCGGTGCGGAAATGAGCCGTTCGGAGTTCTACCGTGAAGGCCGCGTCCCGCTGCAGACGCTCCGCGCTCTCATCGACTATGGCTTCTTCGAGGCCAAGACCACCTACGGCCGCATCGGTGTCAAGGTGTGGATCTACAAGGGCGATATGACCGAGCGTGAGTTCGAGGAGCAGCAGGCACAACAGGGCAACAACCGCCCGGGCCGTCGCGGCGGCGATCGTCGTCCGCGCCGTGGCCAGCGTGCCGGCCAGCGTCCCACCGGTCAGAACCAGGTCAAGACAGGTCCGGATCAGCAGATGGAAGCGGAAGTTTCCAAGGAAGCTGCCGTAGAGCCGGAAACTAAGGAGTGAGCTGAGGATGCTTATCCCAAAGAGGACCAAATATCGCAAGCAGCATCGTCCTGACCGCCATGGCATGTCCAAGGGCGGCAACGAGATCAACTTCGGCGATTTCGCTATTCAGGCATTGGCCCCGGCCTATGTCACGAACCGCCAGATCGAGGCTGCTCGTATCGCAATGACCCGTTACATCAAGCGTGGCGGCAAGGTGTGGATCACGATCTTCCCGGATCGCCCGCTCACCAAGCACCCGCTCGGCGCCCGAATGGGCTCCGGCAAGGGCACTCCGGAATTCTGGATCGCCAATGTGCACCCGGGTCGTGTCATGTTCGAAATCGGTGGCGTTTCTGAGGATGTCGCTCGCGAGGCCCTGCGCCGCGCAATCGACAAGCTCCCGATGAAGTGCCGCGTGATCGCTCGCGAAGGCGGTGACATCTGATGCCAGTCGGATCGGAAGAATACACCATCAAGAATCTCAACGAGAAGACCAATGCTGAGATCGAGGGCTTCATCAAGAAGTCCAAGGAAGAGCTGTTCAACCTACGCTTCCAGCATGCAACCGGTCAGCTCGAGAACACTGCTCGCCTCAAGGCTGTCAAGCGTGACATCGCCAGGATGTATACTGTTCTGCGCGAACGTGAACTTGGCATCAGCCAGGCTCCGGCGGCAACCGAAACGAAAGCTTAAGGAGAAGTAATGGCTGAAGAGCGTAACTTCCGCAAGGTTCGTCGCGGTTATGTCGTGTCCGACAAGATGGACAAGACCATTTCCGTGGAACTCGAACTTCGTACGACCCACCCGCTCTACGGTAAGGTCGTTCGTTCCACTCGCACGGTCAAGGCCCATGACGAGAACAACCAGGCTCACGTTGGCGACCTCGTGAGTATCATGGAGACTCGTCCACTGAGCAAGACCAAGCGTTGGCGTCTCGATTCCATTATCGAGCGCGCTAAGTAACAAGTTCGGCAAGGCTCGCCAATCACCCGGCCCGCCCCATAGGAGCGGGCCGGGTGATTGGGGAGAACCAGCTCGGCTAAGGAGAATCAATGATTCAGCAGGAAACGCGGCTTCATGTCGCCGACAACACGGGTGCGAAGGAACTCCTCGCCATCCGAGTGCTCGGCGGATCGAAGCGACGCTATGCCGGCATCGGCGACGTGATCGTCGCCTCCGTCAAGGACGCAATCCCTGGCGGGTCGGTCAAGAAGGGCGACGTGGTCAAGGCCGTCGTCGTCCGTACAGTCAAGGAACGCCGCCGTGCAGACGGCTCCTACATCAAGTTCGACGAGAACGCCGCTGTGATTCTCGGCTCCGGCCGTGAACCCAAGGGCACTCGTATCTTCGGACCGGTTGGTCGTGAACTGCGCGACAAGCGCTTCATGCGTATCGTGTCCCTCGCACCGGAGGTGATCTGACATGGTAGCCAAGATCAAGAGCGGCGACCTCGTCAAGGTCATTCGTGGCAAGGACCGCGGCAAGGAAGGCACCGTCAAGCGCGTTCTCAAGGACGACCGACTGATCGTCGAAGGCGTTCAGATCGTCAAGAAGCATGTGCGTGCAACCCAGCAGGGTCAGCAGGCCGGCATCGTCTCCGTTGAGGCCCCGATCCATCGCTCCAACGTGATGGTCATCGACCCGGAGACCAAGCAGCCCACCCGCGTTGGCGTCGTAATCAAGGAAGAGGCACGTGACGGCAAGGTGAAGACCGTGCGCGTCCGCGTTGCCAAGAAGTCCGGAAAGGAACTGGCATGAGCGAAGTCGTTGACGAAGTCATCATCGAAGAGCCAGTGACCCCACGCCTTAAGACGATGTACAAGGAAGAGATCCTTCCCGAGCTCGAGAAGGAATTCCACCACGACAACCCGATGCAGATTCCTCGCATCGAGAAGGTGGTCGTCTCCATGGGCGTTGGCGCCGCAGCACGCGACTCCAAGCTCATCGAAGGTGCTGTGCGTGACCTCACCGCGATCACCGGCCAGAAGCCGAAGATCACCAAGGCGAAGAAGTCCGTTGCACAGTTCCACCTGCGTGAAGGCCAGGCCATCGGCGCATACGTCACCCTGCGCGGTGACCGCATGTGGGAGTTCCTGGATCGTCTGCTTACGCTGGCTCTGCCGCGTATTCGCGATTTCCGTGGCATCAACGGCCATCAGTTCGATGGTCAGGGCAACTACAACTTCGGTCTCACTGAGCAGTCCATGTTCCACGAGATCGATCCGGACGAGATCGATCACCAGCGCGGCATGGACATCACCGTGGTGACCACCACGAAGGATGACGACGAGGCTTACGCACTGCTCAAGCTTCTCGGCTTCCCATTCAAGGAGAACTGAAATGGCAAAAACTTGTCTTAAGGTCAAGGCGCTTCGCAAGCCTAAGTTCAAGGTTCGCGCCTACACGCGCTGCATGGTCTGCGGTCGCCCGCACTCCGTGTACCGTAAGTTCGGCCTGTGCCGAATCTGCCTTCGCGAGAAGGCACACCGTGGCGAGCTGCCAGGCGTAACGAAGTCCAGTTGGTAAATATCAACGCTGAAGGTCCGCGGCCCGGGCAGGCCATAGCAGTCTGCAGGGCGGCGGAAACCACGGCGAGAAAGGGCGTTAGCCCAAATGACAATGACAGATCCAATCGCAGATATGCTCACGCGTCTGCGTAATGCGAGCGCGGCAAAGCACGAGACCGTGGATATGCCGTACTCCAAGTTCAAGAAGAACATCGCCGAGATCCTGAAGCGAGAAGGCTACATTGCAGACTTCACCGCCAAGGAAGCCCGCGTCGGCCAGACCCTTGAGGTCACCCTCAAGTACGGCCCCCACGGTGAGCGTTCCATTCAGGGTATCAAGCGCGTGTCGAAGCCAGGCCTGCGTCGTTACGCCAAGTCCGACGCACTGCCCATGCCGCTCGGCGGCCTCGGCATCGCCATCATCTCGACGAGCTCGGGATTGTTGACTCAGAAGGAATGCCTCGACCGAGGCATCGGTGGCGAGATCGTCGCCTACGTGTGGTGAGAAAGGAGAGCTGAACATGGCATCGCATATTGGTAAGCTCCCGATCGAGATCCCGGCGGGCGTTGAAGTCACCATCAATGGGCAGGAATTCACCGCCAAGGGCGCGAAGGGTTCCGACTCCTACACCATCCCCGAGGGCGTGACCGCCAAGGTCGAAGGCAACGAGATCATCGTCACCGCGAACGACGACCTGCGTCCGACCCGCGCAAAGCACGGCCTGGCCCGCTCGATCATGGCCTCCATGGTCAAGGGCGTGCATGATGGCTATTCGAAGAGCCTCGACATCGTCGGCACCGGTTACCGTGCACAGATGAAGGGCAAGGGCATCGAGTTCTCGCTCGGTTACTCCCACACCATCACCGTGAACCCGCCGGAAGGCATCACCTTCGAACTGCCGAACCCGAACCAGGTCATCGTGAAGGGTACCGACAAGCAGGCCGTTGGCCAGGTTGCCGCGAACATTCGTAAGCTTCGTGCTCCGGAACCATACAAGGGCAAGGGCATCAAGTACTCGGATGAGGTCATCCGTCGCAAGGCTGGAAAGGCTGGTAAGTGATATGAGCGTTAAGATTTTCGGTAAAGGCAAGAAGGCCGCGCTGAAGCGTCGCCACGCTCGTATTCGCAAGCGCATCAGCGGCACCGCAGAGCGTCCGCGTCTCGTGGTCACCCGCTCCAACCGTCACATGGTCGCTCAGATCGTTGACGACAACGCCGGCAAGACGCTGGTGAGCGAGTCCACGCTTATGGCCGATTTTGCCGACTTCCAGGGCACCAAGACCGAAGCCGCCAAGAAGGTTGGCGAGCTCCTGGCCAAGAAGGCCAAGGATGCCGGCATCACCACGGTCGTGTTCGACCGCGGCGGCAACATGTACCATGGTCGCGTCGCAGCTGTTGCTGAAGGCGCCCGCGAGGGAGGTCTGGCACTGTGAGCGACAACGAAAAGGAAACCCAAGTGGCTGAAGAGACTCAGAACACTCAGGCAACCGCCGAGTCCAACAACAACGACGAGCGTCGTGGCCGCCGCAACAACCGTGGTGGCGAAGGCCGTCGCGGTGATCGCCGTGGCCGTCGTGAGGACAATCACGAGAACGAGATGCTCGATCGCGTCGTGACGATCAACCGTGTGTCGAAGACCCACAAGGGCGGCCGTACGTTCAGCTTCGCCGCTCTCGTCGTGGTCGGCGATGGCAACGGCACCGTCGGTGTTGGCTATGGCAAGTCCCGTGAGGTCCCGGCGGCAATCGCCAAGGGCCAGCTGGATGCCAAGAAGCATCTGTTCAACGTTCCACGCATTCGCGGCACCGTGACCCACCCGGTCACCGGCCACGACCACGCAGGCACCGTCATGCTGCGCCCGGCAGCTCCGGGCACCGGTGTAATCGCCGGCTCGGCTGTGCGTGCAGTGATGGAATGCGCAGGCATCACCGACATCCTGACGAAGTCGATGGGCTCCGCAACGGCCGTCAACGTGGTTCGTGCCACCGTCGATGCGCTGAAGCAGCTCGAAGAGCCGGAGGAGATCGCGGCACGCCGTGGCCTCTCCGTGCAGGAAGTCGCTCCGGACCAGCTCCTGCGTGAGCGCGCCGCCGGCATTGCCGAGGCCCGCAAGGCACGCGAGGAAGCCAAGGCCGAAGCGGCCGCTAAGGATGGTGAGTGATGGCAAAGCTGAAGATCACGCTCGTGCACGGCGTTGCACACGCGAACAAGAAGCAGAAGGCTACCGTGCAGACGCTCGCCCTTCGCAAGATCGGCCAGAGCACTGTTCTTGAAGACAACTCGTCGACCCGCGGCATGATCGCCGTCGTGCGTCACTTGGTCAATGTTGAGGAGGCAGAGTGATTATGGCTAACGAAGAGACCACAATCCTGCAAATGCATGACCTCAAGCCGGCACCAGGCGCCAAGAAGGATCGCATCCGCGTCGGCCGTGGTGAAGGCTCCAAGGGCAAGACCTCGGGCCGTGGCGACAAGGGCACCAAGAAGCGCTATCAGGTTCGTCCTGGCTTCGAAGGCGGCCAGCTGCCACTGTACATGCGTCTTCCCAAGCTCCGCGGCTTCCGCAGCCCGTTCAAGACTGAATACCAGGTCGTGAACATCGCTGCTCTCAACGACCTGTTCCCGCAGGGCGGCGAGATCACCGTGGCCGACCTCGTGGCCAAGGGCGCCGTGCGCGCCAACCGCCCGGTCAAGGTCCTCGGTGAGGGCGAAGCCACCGCCGCATTCACCCTCAAGGGTGTCACGGCCTCCGCTTCGGCGAAGTCCAAGATTGAGGCGGCAGGCGGTTCGATCAGCGAAGACTGACGGCATGCATACACGCTAGCGACAGACCCTTCCCGCAGCAAGCGGGGAGGGTCTGTTCATATGTGCAGAACATGCGCGTGAAATATCAAAACAGAAAATGGCCGCTGTAATTTGTGTCGAATTATTGCAAAAAAGAGGCGGGAATTCGCGTGCGGTATGGCCGTTGGGCTAGACTCGGACTCTAGCGTGTGTTTTTCGTGATACGCCAAGAGCGTACAGTTATGGAGGGAACCCAAGGTGAGGACGTTAATCCAGGCCTTTCGCACCAAGGAGCTGAGGAACAAGATCCTCTTCGTCCTTGGCATCATCATCATCTACCGAATCGGCTCGTTCATTCCAACGCCGGGTGTCGATTACAAGGTCGTGAACGACTGCGTGGCGAATACGACCAACAATGCGGAGAACTTCATCGGACTGGTGAACCTGTTCTCGGGCGGTGCAATGCTGCAGCTGTCCATCTTCGCATTGGGCGTCATGCCGTACATCACCGCGTCGATCGTGGTGCAGCTGCTGCGTGCCGTGATTCCACGCTTCGAGGCCCTGCACAAGGAGGGGCAGTCCGGTGAGGCCAAGCTCACCCAGTACACGCGTTACCTTACCATCGGTCTCGCCGTGCTGCAGTCCACGACGATCCTCGTCACCGCTCGTTCCGGTGCGCTGTTCAACTACCAGTGCAGCAATGTGATCCCCGATGCCTCCATTTGGAACATGGTCGTCATGATCATGGTGATGACCGGCGGCACCGGCCTGATCATGTGGATGGCCGAATTGATCACCGAGAAGGGCATCGGTCAGGGCATGTCGATCCTCATCTTCCTGTCCATCTGCTCAGGCTTCCTGCCGCAGCTGTGGCAGATCGGCTGGGGTACGAACGGCGCCGACGGCAATTGGACGAAGTTCGCGATCGTCACCGTCGTGCTGCTTGTGATCATGATCTTCGTGAACTACGTGGAGCTCTCGCAGCGCCGTATTCCGGTGCAATACACGCGCCGCATGATCGGCCGCAAGATGTATGGCGGCTCCTCCACCTACTTGCCGCTCAAGATCAACATGAGCGGCGTGATCCCGCCGATCTTCGCCTCGTCGATCCTCGCGATCCCGACATTGTTCGCACAGTTCGGCAACAGCCAGCAGAGCTGGGTGCAGTGGGTGAACAAGTACCTCGCCAACACGACGAGCGTATGGTACATCTGCCTGTATGCACTGATGATTGTGTTCTTCACGTTCTTCTACACAGAGATCACGTTCAACCCAGATGAGACAGCAGACAACATGAAGCAGTTTGGTGGCTTCATTCCCGGCATTCGTGCAGGCTCCGCCACCTCGCGTTATCTCAAGTACGTGATCAACCGACTCAACACCGTCGGCGCGATCTACCTGCTGTTCGTCGCATTGCTGCCGACCGTGCTCATCATGGCGCTCAAGCTCAACACGCAGCTGCCGTTCGGTGGCACGACGCTGCTGATCATCGCCGGCGTGGGTCTCGACACGCTGCGTCAGGCGAAGGCGCAGACGGAGCAGTACCAGTACGCGGGCTTCCTGTTCGAGAACACTAATCACACCGAGGGCAACGCCATCGCCAAGTGATGCCCAGATGTGAATAATCTGCCATTCGCAGATTGCCGCAAAAGCAGACCGTGGGAATCTACGGTCTGCTTTTGCATATGCATGGCTCGCCGCGGCATGTCGATACTCCTGCCGTGAGCACACTAGGCTAAGATATGCGATAGCAAAGCAAATCCCAAGTGAAAGGAACACGATGCGACTGCTGATTATGGGACCTCAGGGCGTCGGCAAGGGCACGCAGGCGAAGCTGCTCGCTGAGCACTACGGCATTCCGACGATCTCCACCGGAGACATCTTCCGCGCGAACATCAAGAACAAGACGGAACTGGGCAAGAAGGTGCTCGAATACACGTCGCAGGGATTCCTGGTCCCTGACGAGCTCACCAACGAGATCGTCCGCGATCGTCTTGCGCAGGATGATGCGAAGAATGGCTGGATCCTCGATGGCTACCCACGCAATGTCGCCCAGGTGAGCGCGCTCGACGAGATTCTCGAGGGCCTCGGCGAGCAGCTCGACGCCGTTGTCGCGCTGACCGCCCCCACCAATGTGCTGCTCGAGCGCATGGCCAAGCGCGCGAAGGAGGAGGGGCGTGCCGACGACACCCCGGAGGCGATCCAGAACCGTCTGAACACCTACGACAAGGAGACCACGCCGGTGCTCGACATCTACCAGCAGCGCGGCAAGCTCGTCACCATGAATGGCGTGGGCGAGATCGACGCGATCAGCGAGGAGATCGTCAAGGCACTCGATGCCAAGCTTGGCTGAACAATAGTGCAAATGCGTGCCGTGAGGTGTGTGGGATTGGTGAACATGGAATAATCCGCCTCTCAATTCGGTAGCATAGAAGACGGTACGCCATTGAACCGGGCACGAAGTGTTCGCCCGGTCCGTTACGGAAGCGAAGGGTACGACACGCCGTTGCGTGCACTCTTCGCTTTTCGTGTATACTAGCAAGTTGGTGTGTCTTCTGGCGCACCTACAGGTAATGCTATCCACGAGGAAAACGGGTATTTATGGCAAAAGACGGTGTGATTGAAGTTGAAGGCCGAGTCGTAGAGGCTCTGCCCAATGCGATGTTCCGTGTGGAACTGGAGAATAAGCACATCGTGCTCGCCACAATTTCCGGCAAAATGCGCAAGAACTACATTCGTATTCTTCCGCAGGACCGTGTGGTGCTCGAGATGAGCCCGTACGACCTCAATCGTGGTCGCATTACGTACCGTTACAAGTAAAGTAACAGCCAAGGTACAAACCCAAGCAAAGGAATACCATGAAGGTTAGCCCAAGTGTGAAGAGGATCTGCGAAAACTGCCGCGTGATCCGTCGTCACGGTCGCGTCATGGTGATCTGCACAAACCCACGCCACAAGCAGCGTCAGGGCTGAGCAGAAGCAGCGACACATATCAGGCACTCAGTCGCAGTTCGCGCGTATGCGTGAGCTGAACCCCGGGAACGCAGGCCCGGGCCGGTAGGGATACCGGGGGATTGGGTGCGAGACCTGCGGCAAACAGAAGGAATCGCAATGGCACGTCTTGCCGGAGTCGACATCCCAAATGACAAGCGCATCGAGGTCGCGCTCACCTACATCTTCGGTGTGGGACGCACCCGCGCCAAGGAAACCCTTGAGGCGACTGGCATCAATCCAGACACCCGCGTCAAGGACCTGACGGATGAGCAGCTGATCACGCTGCGTGACTACCTCGAGTCGAACTATAAGATCGAAGGCGATCTGCGTCGTGAAGTCGACGCCGACATTCGCCGCAAGATCCAGATCAACAGCTACCAGGGCATGCGCCACCGCAAGGGCCTGCCGGTCCGCGGTCAGCGCACGAAGACCAACGCACGCACCCGCAAGGGCCCGAAGCGCACGGTCGCTGGCAAAAAGAAGGCCACCAAGTAATAGGTGGGAATTGCAGGCCACGGTGTGACAGCCATCGTCTGCAACACATAGTTCGTGAATTAGGAAACGAGGTCAAATGGCAGCTCAAAAGCAGGCCGCACGCAAGACCCGTCGCCGCGATCGCAAGTCGATCCCGGTCGGTCAGGCGCATATCAAGTCAACGTTTAACAACACCATCATCTCCATCACCGATCCGTCCGGCGCGGTTGTGTCCTGGGCGTCCGGTGGCGATGTCGGCTTCAAGGGCTCCCGTAAGTCCACGCCGTACGCCGCTGGTATGGCAGCCGAGTCCGCGGCCCGCAAGGCCATGGAACACGGCGTCAAGAAGGTCGATGTTTTCGTGAAGGGCCCGGGTTCCGGTCGTGAAACCGCCATCCGCTCCCTGCAGTCCGCTGGTCTCGAAGTCGGTTCGATCACCGACGTCACTCCACAGGCATTCAACGGCGTTCGCCCACCAAAGCGCCGCCGCGTCTGAGCACTAGACAATACCATCCATCCAAAGCCGCTTGAAGCCAGTGAGTGCACCACCGGCTGAAGCTGAAAGGATACCACAGTGCTTATCGCACAGCGTCCGACACTTACCGAGGAATCGCTCAACCCTCAGCGTTCCCGTTTCATCATCGAGCCGCTTGAGCCGGGTTTCGGCTACACGCTTGGCAACTCGCTTCGCCGTACTCTGCTCAGCTCGATTCCGGGAGCGGCAGTGACGTCGGTGCGTATTTCTGGTGCGCTGCATGAGTTCACCACTCTGCCCGGCATCGAGGAAGACGTCACCGAGATCTTGTTGAACATCAAGGGCATCGTGCTCACCAGCGAATACGATGAGCCTGTCGTGATGTATCTGCGCAAGGCGGGCAGCGGCGAGGCCACCGCAGGGGACATCACCCCGCCGGCCGGCGTCACCATTGCCAACCCGGATCTGCACATCGCCACCCTCGCCGAAGATGGCGAACTCGAGATCGAGTTCACCGTCGAGCGTGGCCGCGGGTACGTCCCAGCCCAGATGAACAAGCAGGATGGCGATGAGATCGGCCGCATCCCGGTCGATTCCATCTACTCCCCAGTGCTCAAGGTGAGCTACAAGGTCGAAGCCACCCGCGTGGAACAGCGCACCGACTTCGACAGGCTCATTCTGGATGTGGAAACCAAGCCGGCCATCTCCCCGCGCGATGCTGTCGCATCCGCAGGATCCACGCTGGTTGAGCTCTTCGGCCTGTGCCGCGAACTCAACACGCAGGCCGAGGGTGTGGAAATCGGGCCAGCCCCGGTGGCCGAGCAGGCCGATCCGGGCATGTCCGTTCCGATCGAGGATCTCAACCTCACCCAGCGCAGCTACAACTGCCTGAAGCGTGAGGGCATCCACACGGTCGGCGAGCTGGTGAACCACACGGAGCAGGATCTGCTCGACATCCGCAATTTCGGTATGAAGTCCATCGACGAGGTGAAGGAGAAGCTGCAGTCCCTGGGTCTGTCGCTCAAGGCCTCGCCGCTCGGCTTCGACACCAACAACCTCGAAGGCGGCACCTTCTTCTCGCCGGAAGACGAGTAAACCGCCAACGACATAACCGCTTCGCCGATTTCGGATGTTCGGGCCACTGCCCACCTGAGCTCGGCGTGGCAACAAGGAGATACAATGCCTACACCAAAGAAAGGCCCACGCCTGGCGTCCAGCCCGGCACATGAGCGTCTGATGCTCGCGAACATGGCCACCAGCCTGTTCGAGCACGGCCGCATCACCACCACGCTGCCGAAGGCCAAGCGCCTTCGTCCGCTGGCCGAGCGCCTGATCACCTTCGCCAAGCGCGGTGATCTGCACTCCCGCCGCCGTGTGATGCGCGTGATCCGTAACAAGTCCGTCGTGCACAAGCTGTTCACGCAGATCGCTGAGCAGATGGAGCAGCGCGAGGGCGGTTACACCCGCATCGTCAAGATCGCCCCGCGCAAGGGCGATTCCGCTCCCGCAGCCATCATCGAGCTCGTCACCGAACCGGTGAGCCCGAAGAAGGCAGTGGTCAAGGAAGCCGAAGCTGCGACCAAGGTCGCCGCCAAGGAAGAGCCGGCACAGACCGAGGCAGCCGCTGAGTGAATCTCTTAGGCATATGAAAAGGGGCCATCCATTTGGATGGCCCCTTTTCACGTTTGTGCCAGCCGCGTGCATGTGGCACAAATTCGCTGAAAGCAAACAGACAGACGAGCCGTCATTGCTTGCGGTACTTGCCCCTGTAGAAGAATGCAGACGCTTATGCACAGTGGTACACGAGAATACTGCATAGAAGATTGTTGTTCAATGTGTCATTGCATGACCGAACGTCCGGTGCGACAATGACCGATTGGGGGCTTGGAATGCGGCGTGTGATTGCAGCGTGCGCGGCATGTGCGATGATGTTGGGTCTGTTTGCGGTTCCGGTGTCGTCGGCGTATGCCCAGTCGCAAGATGTGGGGGCGACGTCACAGAGCATACAGGCACAGGGGAGTGGCGCAACCGCCACGGCGGCTGATACCGCGACGACAAGCGACAAGGCTGCCAAGGCCGACGACGATATCGCCGAAGCGGACGACACTGTCACGCCGAATACCGGAGACCCAAAACCGGAGGAGGTCAAAGCCTATACCGACAGCGGAGACCTGCTGGCAAGCCTGCAGCTCAATCGAGACAATGTGGGCAATGTGCCGGCACTCAAGAATTCGGATACGCAGAATCTCATCGTCACGTTCTCAGCCGCCGGCAAGCCGGGCGATGTGTTCACCATCACCATTCCGAAATCGGTGCCGAACAGCAGTGGCGTATACGGCACCAACAATTTCCAAAAGCTGCCTGCCGACATCGGTTCCACCACATCAACACAGAACGCCGATGGCTCCACCACTTTCACCTATACGTTCACCGCGGCCTCCTCGGCCAATGCCACCATCAACTTGGGCCAAGGAAATAACTACACGGGGCAGACCTCGCCGATGAGCTATGTGGGCACCATGGTGAAAACCATCATCTGGACCTATAACGGCAAGCAGCTGCCGCCAGCCCATTTCACGCAGGTGATCAAGCCGGATATCAAACCGACCTCGTTGGTGCGCATCGCACCGACCACGCAACAGTCACCAGCCATCTCGGTGAACACGGACTACACCTACCAGATCACCATCAACGAAACCAGCGGTGTGGGCACCAACGGGTATTCCTCGAATCAGATCAACTCCGCTGTGAACTACGGCACTGTGATACGCATTCCGGTGCCTGAAGGCTTCACACTCAACGAAGCCGCAACCATGGAACGCAACGATTTCGTCAATGGCGACAAGACGACAATCACGCAACCAGAGGGCACGTCGGGAGACATTGTGATCACGGTCCCCAAGGGCTCCGGTTCCCAAATGTGGCAGTGGAAGCCAGGCTACCGCATTGTCGGCAAATTCTCGCGTGCAGCCCCCGACAAGCAGACCGCTGTCACGGCTCCTGGGCCGATCACGATTGTGCAGCAACAGCTCAATCCCGATGGCCAAATGACTGAGTTGACAATCGATGAGCCTGCATGGAGCGAGGCGCTCAAGTCGAAGGACGACACCAAATTCTGTGCCGATGGTACGAATGCATGCCTGAGCCTGAGCATCACCGGATCCTCGTATTCGAACGAGTTGCTGCTGCCCACGAATCCGGAAGGGCTTATGCCCACCACCAGCAACCTGCGTACACTCAACTTCGTTGGATTCGGCAACAATTCCGCCAGCGCGCTCGAATGGCCGCTCCTCACCATCGACGTACCGAGCGGTTTCGATGCCACTTCCGTTGTGACTCCGGTGAATCAGGCCAAACTCCCCGGCCTGACCACTTATAAATACAAGATCACGCTGCTTGACGGCACGGTGATGGAAGGCAGTGTGGATGCCGGTGCGACCATAACGAGCAGCATCGGTTCCCCAATGCGCACGATAGAGCTTTCCCCGAATCTCATTGCCGCAGGTTCAAACACTAATGTGGCCGACAGCGGCCTGATCTACTCATGCGGTATGCGCGTCGATAACAACACCTCATGCTTCGGCGACAATTCAGACGTCGTCGTATTGCGGATCAACGGCAAACTTTCCGCCACCTACGATGACGGTACGCCGGTGAAAGTCGGAGATAAGTTTACGACTTCGCTCATGCTCAGCACCGACCAATACACGATGAAAGACCCGAACACGAAGCAGAAGGTGAGCCTAAACGGCATTGTGAAGAATACGCAGACGGTGATCAGTCGCGCCGATCTGAAAGCGACATTCGGCACCTACACCTCGCAGGACAGCGAGACGGCCGGTGTCAAGAATTCCGCTTCGATGGCCATATCGCGTAGTTATTGGGGCAACCCCACCACCCAATATGTTTATGAGCCCATCTTCTATTACGTATTGCCTCCCAGCTTCGTCTACGACAAAGCCAAAGGCTTGGTGAACACGAACGAATACCCGGGGCAACCCTATAAGGAGCCAAAAGTCACATCGGCACAGACAAACGACGGCCGCGAAGTGGTCAAAATCGACTTCACCGGCACCGGGTATTGGTTCGACACATTCAAAGGCGCCAACCAGACGATCATGCTCAACATCTCGCCGGATGCATTGGTGGGCCAGTACCCATGGCAGATCTATGTGCACAGCCCGAAGACGAAGCTCACCCAGTCGGTGAGTGCACCGAGCAATCTGAGCTATACGATGGGAGACAGGGATGTCGCCTTGGTCGGCAACGGCAGTTTCACTGTGGATGCGGCGAAGGCCCTGCGTATGACGCAGCTGTCGCAAGGTAATGAGTCCACGATGTTCGAAACCAGCACGCGGTCGAACATCTACGAAGCGAAGAACGGTTTCAAAGACATTCGCACCATGCGATTCGCCATAGCGATCATCAATGGCAGCACACAGGACCTGCAGAACGTCCACCATTATGTGAACCTGCCCCAACGCGGCGACGCCGCAGGCAATGGGTTCACGGTCACGATGACCGGCCCCGCCACCATGGAGCAGTTGCCTGGCGCGACCACGGAACCCATCAACGAGGTGAGGTATTCCACTTCACTTGCGCCGCTCGACAACACGGAGCCTGATCCGTCGACGTATGTGACGGCCGACAAGGTGACGAACTGGAGTGCCATCAAGTCCATCATGGTCACATTGCCCACATTGAATGCCGGAAGTGTTGCCGGGCGTCTGATCATTCCGGGCATCGACCCAACGCTCATGATCGATGCAACGAAGAGCGCCGCAATCTCTACCGGTTTGTACGCTGACAATCTCACGCCGATCATCGTGCGGGCCAACGACAAGTCGGCGGCCAGAATCACCGTGGGCGGTCACGCCACCATCACCGCACGCTTGCATTGGATCGACGCAAACGGCTCCGACCACTATGTGGATCTGCCGAAGCTCACCAAGAAGTACGCGGTGAATGATGCCACATTCAGCGAGAGCGACTACCCGCAGACCATGGCACAGCTCGAGCAGCAGGCTTCGGCAGAACTCCCTAAGAACTACAGCCTGGAAGATGTGCAGGTCATCGGAGACAACGGCGCCACCTATGCGCGCGGTCCGGATGGTAAGCCGTACCCGGATGGCGCGGCGCAATGGGGGCAGCTCGTGAAGTACTACTACAACCACAGCATCGTGCAATACAACCTCACCCCAGACAACACCATCTCGACCATGCCGATCACCGGCGTGCACGGATTCTGGAACATCTTCACGCTGGCGGCACTCATTGCCGGCATTGTGCTCATCCCCACGTTGTATATGTTCGGTGCCATGCGCAGGCGCGGTGGAAAGTGAGATGCTAAGCTCGTGGCGTGACACGTTTACGAATCGACTTGGCCTATAACGGCGCCGGCTTCCACGGATGGGCGGTGCAGCCCGATCGCAGGACCGTGCAGGGCGTCATTGAAGAGGCGTTGGGCAGGATTCTGCATGGGCATGGGGAGCATGCCGAAGCACCCAGGCTCACCGTCGCCGGACGCACGGACGCCGGTGTGCACGCCTCGCATCAGGTGTGTCACGTCGACGTTTCCGATCAGGCACTTGCACGCTGCGTTGGCCACATGCAGGTGACTGCGGTGAAGGCGCTGGAGACCAGACTGTCACGCATGATGCCCGACGACATTGCCATCCATGCGGTTTCGGTGGCACCGGACGGCTTTGACGCGCGCTTCTCCGCACTCGAGCGCACCTATGTATATCGGATCGTCGACGCGCGCGTGCCTTGGGATCCGAGACTGAGGGATTTCGTATGGCGCACCGACCGCGAACTCGACATCGCGCAGATGAATGCCGCCGCCGCTCTCACACTCGGACTGCATGACTTCGGTTCGTTCGCCATCGCGAATCCCGGAGGCACGACGATCCGCGAGGTGAAGACCGCCTACTGGCAGCGCGTACCCACCCGGTCTCTGATCGAACCAGGCATGGGGGAGCGCTACCATGCGCCTGCCGTGGAATCTGGACTGCTGTGCTTCACGATTGTCGCCGACGCCTTCGCTCGCAACATGGTGCGTTCGCTCGTAGGTGCCTGCGTGCAGGTGGGCATGGGCAAACGGGACGTGGATTGGTTCGCCGGCAAGATGCATGTGCCATTGCGCGAAGGATCCACTGGACCGATCGCGCCCCAGGGGCTCACGCTCGAGCACATCGCCTATCCAGCCGACGGCGAGCTCGCCGCGCGGGCAGAGCGAATCCGTGCCAAGCGCACGCTCTAGCGAATGCTCACAGCTTCGCGCATTCTCCTTCCCGCTGGCTCTATTCCCCTGCGTAATTGGGGACGTCTGCTGCGTGTAAGTGTCTCCTTTTACGCAGATTGTTGGCAGATTGGTGGTGGATTGGTGGCGATTGTTGGCAGATCGTTGGTCGTGCATGGTTATTGGTTGGCGTAATTGGGGACATGTGTTGTGTGTAGATGTCCCTTTTTACGCAGATTGCTGGCAGACTGTTGATGGTGCAGGATAGGCAGGCAGGGAAAGAAAAAGCCCGCGACAAAGCGCGGGCTGAAGGCGGATGAGGCGAGATTCGAACTCGCGGAGGGGGTTGCCCTCACACGCTTTCGAGGCGTGCTCCTTAGACCGCTCGGACACTCATCCATGTGCTTGCCAAAACAAGCAACTTATCTATTATGCCACACCGTGTCAACAAGTCAAATTCGGAATGTCGTTTTTGCATGCCATGAGCATGACGTGCGCGCCGGCATATGGCAATCTGCGGGAATGACGGTGCGATGCCGTGGCTCAGGAGGAGAACAGCGCATAGTCGGCGCTTGGGTACCCCAAATCGAACGCGGTGACGGCATGCGTGGCAATGAGCAGAGACAGCTGCAGCAGCGCGTCCGACGATTGAGATTGTGCGGTGGCGATGTCGGAGGCGGCCAGATTGTCGACGCGCTGCAGTTGCTCGCGTGCGCAATCCATTTCGACAATCGCCGGGGTGCGGGTGCGCAATCCGGTCGCAGGGTCGGTTGCGTTCACCTCCGATGTGGTGAGCATGCGGGTGTCGTAGACCTTGCGGCGAATGTCCTGCGCGCCTTTCGACAGCATGGTCAGGCGTGCTGCGGCCTCCTTGTGATTGTCGCTCATGGTGAGCAGCGTGGCGTTCGCGGCCAGTCTGCGCACGAATTCTGTATCGGCGGAGGTGTTCGCGGAAGTGGGGGCGAAACTGTCGTAGCGTCCGGCGAGCACTTCGGCAGCGAAACCGGCGCGATCCTCGGCAAGCGCAATCGTAGCCAGCGCCTCACCCGGCAGATCAAGCGAATCGACGGTGTCGAGCTTCGTCACTGTGAGCGGCGCATACGCAAAACCGAAGTGATTCGCGGCAAGACGAGTGAAATGCTGTGCCTGAGCGCTGTGCATCGTGGCATCGCCGAATTGGGAGGGGCACTGCAATGCCACATTGAGCCAGTCATGCTGGGCGAGCGAAGCGGTGAAATACCGCAGATAGAGCGGAATATTCGCGTCGCCCATCGTGTTGGAATACGATTGCGCGGTCTCGAGGAACCGTTCGCATGGGCCGAGCTCCTGCTCCTGTTCGGCGCGACCTGCGATTCTGGGGGCCGAGCATGCGGTCACGCCAATAAATGCGAGCGTGGTGAGGGCAACCGCCACCGTGCGTGCGCATACGGAAAGGAAACGGTGACGTGTCTGCATGAATACCTAGAATAATAGAGACTATGACTAAATGGGCTTATGCCTTCCGCGCAGGAATGCGCCATGCTGAATAACTGAATAACTGAACAGACTTCAACGGAGGTCACCAACTTTGAAACTCGATTTGAACGGAATCCACGCACTCGCACAGGAACAGGGAATCGATGCGGAGACCGTGGATGCCGCACTGTCGGAGGCGTTGCGACTCGCCTATTTGAAAATGCCGCATGCCGCGAAACACGCCCGAGTCGAACTCGACCCGCGCGCCGGCAGCTTCACCATCTGGGCTCGTGACGAGATTGCGCAGGAACCCACCGAAGACAATCCGCACCCCGCTCCGGAATTGGGAGAGGAATACGATGACACCCCGCATGATTTCGGCCGTCTGGCCGCGTCCACTGCGCGCCAGGTGATCCAGCAGCTCTTCCGCAAGGCGGAGGACGACCGCGTGTTCGGCGCCTTCAGCGGCCAGCGCGGCAAGCTGATCACCGGCGTGGTGCAGCAGGATGTCAAAGATCCCGCCAATGTGCACGTTGCCGTCGGCGATGTGGAGGCACTGCTGCCACGTCGTGAGCAGGTGCCCGGCGAACGCTACCGCCATGGCGAGCGCATTCGCGTGTACGTGACGACGGTGGCCCGCGGGCTCAAGGGACCGGAGATCATCGTCTCCCGTTCGCATCCGGAGCTCGTGCGGCGCCTGTTCGAACGCGAGGTGCCGGAGCTGGCATCCGGCGCCGTGTCGATCATGGCCATCGCCCGCGAGGCGGGCGCCCGCACGAAGATCGCCGTGCGTGCCAATACGCCAGGCATCAATCCGAAGGGTGCGCTCATCGGCCCAGGCGGTTCGCGTGTGCGTGCGGTGATGGAGAACCTCGGCTCTGAGAAGATCGACATCATCGACTGGTCGGCCAATCCGGCCGAGTTCATTGCGGCGGCGCTCTCGCCTGCAGTGGTCTCGGGTGTGCAGGTGATCAGCGAGAAGAACCAGACGGCCATCGCGTTCATCAATGACGGTCAGCTCTCGCTCGCCATTGGCAAGGAGGGCCAGAACGCCCGTCTCGCCGCAAAGCTCACCGGATGGAAGATTGGCATCGAATCCAATTCCGCCCATGCCGCAAAACTGCGTGAACAGGCGGCGAAGGCGGCCGATGGGACACAGTCCGGCAATGCCGAGGAGAGCGCCGAATAGGCGTTTCCCTGACGGCGTTTTCGCGGCGCTGCACATCCAGCGCCGCGGGTATGCTTGCCTTTGGTCGAAACACGGTCATTGCACCGTGCGAAGGCGTGAAAGAGGTAGAAACAACATGGTTGCACGATGAGAAGCCATCAGCTCGCCGTGAGAACACAATAGCCGCGCCAATACGCGGCTGACACACACAAAAACTTTAGGAGATATTGAGTGGCGAAAGCACGCGTATACGAATTGGCCAAGGAACTTGGCGTAGACAGCAAGACCGTTCTTGAGAAGCTCAAGGACATGGGCGAGTTTGTCAAATCCGCGTCATCCACGGTGGAGGCCCCGGTCGTGCGCAGACTGAAGGCGGCCTTCCCGAAGGACGGCGGCAATGATTCCAAGCCGGCGGCGAAGAAGAGCTCCGCACCCAAGCCGGGTGCACCAGCAGCGGCGAAGCCTGCCGCGACGCCCGCCGCAGTAGCCGGTGCAACTCCGGCAACGGCAGCCCCGTCCGCACCGAAGCCGGGCCAGCGATCCAACACGGGCGCCAAGCCTGGCGCCCATAACACCCGCAGGAACGAGCAGACCCCACGTCCAGGCCAGAACGCCGGCCAGCGTGGTGCGACTCCGCGCCCGCACGCCCCAGGCAAGCCGGGTGCCAATGCCGGCGGCACTCGCAACGGAGGTAAGGCTGCACCCGCTCCGCATACCCCTCAGCACGGCGGCAACCGCGGCGGTTCCAACAATGCGCCGAAGCCGGGAGCCAATGCGGCCCAGCATGCGCCACGTCCGGGCAACAACCCGTTCAGCCGTAAGCAGGGCATGCACACACCCACGCCGGGAGACATCCCGCGTCCGCATCCGATGGCGCGTCCGACGGTCAATAACAACGAACGCCGTGGCGGAGGCAATGGTCGACCGGGTCAGCGTGGAGGCTTCCGCCCACGTCCGGGCCAAGGCGGTAGCGGTGCCCCGAAGCCGGGTTCCTGGGGTCAGCATCGTCAGGGTGCAGGCAGCGGTAGCGGTCGTCCGGGTGGTAACCGTTTCGGTGGCGGCAACGGCGGCAACAACTTCCAGAACAATGGTCCAAGCAACGGTCCATCGCGCGGTGGCGGCCGTGGTCGCGGCGGCACAGCCGGCGCCTTCGGCCGTCAGGGCGGCAAGTCCTCGAAGGCTCGCAAGAACCGTTTGGCGAAGCGTCACGAATACGAAGAGCTGAAAGCACCGGTCATCGGCGGTGTGCGCATCCCCACCGGTAACGGCCAGACCATCCGTCTGCGGCAGGGCGCCTCGCTGGCGGATCTCGCCGAGAAAATCAACGTGAATCCGGCGGCGCTGGTCACCGTGCTGTTCCACTTGGGTGAGATGGCCACGGCCACCCAGTCACTCGACGAATCCACGTTCCAGATCCTTGGCGAGGAAATCGGTTGGAACATCAAGATCGTTTCCGCCGAAGAGGAAGACAAGGAGCTGCTCCAGCAGTTCGACATCGACCTCGAGAGCGAGGAGCTGCAGGAGGACGCCGACCTGAAGCCGCGTCCTCCGGTGGTCACCGTCATGGGCCACGTCGACCACGGCAAGACCCGACTGCTCGACACGATCCGCCGCACCAACGTCATCGCCCGTGAGGCCGGCGGCATCACGCAGCGCATCGGTGCATACCAGGTCACCGTGGATCTCGAGGGTGAGGAACGCAAGATCACGTTCCTTGACACCCCCGGCCACGAGGCCTTCACCGCCATGCGTGCCCGTGGCGCGGAGCTCACCGACATCGCGATCCTCGTGGTGGCTGCCGACGACGGCGTGATGCCGCAGACCGTCGAAGCCATCAACCACGCGCAGTCGGCCCATGTGCCGATCGTCGTGGCCGTGAACAAGATCGATGTGCCCGGTGCAAACCCCGAGAAGGTGCGTGGCCAGCTCACCGAATTCGGCCTCGTGCCGGAGGAGTACGGCGGCAGCACGATGTTCGTCGACATCTCCGCCAAGCAGGGCACGAACGTCGACAAGCTGCTCGAAGCGGTGCTGCTCACCGCCGACGCCGAGCTCGACCTGCGTGCGAACCCGGATATGGATGCCCGCGGTGCCACCGTGGAAGCCCGACTCGACAAGGGCCGCGGTGCTGTGGCGACCGTGCTTGTGCAGTCCGGCACGCTCCACATCGGCGACTCGATCGTGGCCGGTACCTCGTATGGCCGTGTGCGCGCCATGCTCGACGAGAACGGCAAGCACATGAAGGAGGCGCTGCCGTCAACGCCTGTGCAGGTGCTCGGCCTCACCTCGGTGCCCACCGCAGGCGATCTGTTCCTCGTGGCTCCGGATGACCGCGCGGCACGCCAGATCGCCGAGAAGCGCCAGGCCACGGAACGTGCGGCCCAGCTCGCGAAGCGCCGCAAGGTGGTTTCGCTCGAGGAGTTCAAGAAGAAGTTCGCCGAGTCCGAGATCGACATGCTCAACATCGTGATCAAGGGCGACTCCTCCGGTTCGGTGGAGGCGCTCGAGGACTCCCTCATGAAGATCGAGGTCTCCGACGAGGTGGGCATTCAGGTGATCCACCGCGGCGTTGGCGCCATCACGCAGAACGACGTGAACCTCGCCTCCGTCGACAAGGCCGTGATCATCGGCTTCAACGTGCGCCCGAACCGCCAGGTGGCGGATCTCGCGGAGCGCGAGGGCGTGGAGATCAAGTACTATTCGGTCATCTACAAGGCGATCGAAGACATCGAGGCGTCGCTTAAGGGCATGCTCAAGCCGGAATACGAGGAGGTCACCACCTCCCACTCCGAGATCCGCGAGATCTTCCGCTCGTCGAAGTTCGGCAACATCGCCGGCGTCATGGTGCTCGACGGCGAGGTCAAGCGCGGCACGAAGGCCCGCATTCTGCGCGACGGCGTGACCACGTTCAACGACCTTGAGATCTCGTCGCTGCGCCGCTTCAAGGACGACGTCAAGAGCGTCACCGAAGGATACGAGGCCGGCATCAACCTCGGCAACTTCAACGACATCGAGATCGGCGACGTCATCGAGACCTTCGAGATGCGCGAGATCGAGCGCAAGTAGTCTGCAATTCGTAGACCGCATGCGCGAGTAACGCAGGCAGACGCCCATAGCCCACCCGGCTACGGGCGTCTGCCGTTTTCACCCAATGCACATGGCGGTTTTCGACTAGTGTTGAATAGCAGAACCGCACAGGACGTCAAACAGTAAGGAACACCATGCAGGGAACCAATCCTCGCGCCGCACGCATCGCGGCGCTCATCCAGCGTGTGATCGCCTCGAATATGGAATCCACGTTGCACGACAAGCGACTCAAGAACGTGACGATCACCGACGTCAAGGTGACCAATGATCTCCAGCTCGCCAAGATCTACTGGACCACGTTGAGCCGGGACGGTCATGAGGAGGGCGAACGCAAGCGCGCCAAGGAGGCGCTCAACCAGGCCAAGGGACGCTTGCGCACCATGGTGGGCGCAAAGGCCGGTCTGCGCCTGACCCCGCAGCTCCAGTTCATCTTCGACGAGGTGCCCGGCGAGGCGCATGAGATCGAAGACATTCTCTCGCTGGCACGCAAGCGCGACGAGGAGCTCGCCCGCATGCGCGCGAACGCCGCCTACGCTGGCGACGCCGACCCATACCGCCACGACGACGAGACCGAGGAGGCCGTGGAGGAGGAACTGGACGAGCAGGAGCACGAGAACAAGGACGAATACACCGAATACCCGGGCGACGTGGTGGAAGTGGAGGAATTCGAGGACTTCGACAACAGTGGCGACGACCTCGAGCATTCCGACGACGACCCTGTGGATCCGGTGGCGACCGACCCGGCATCCACCATCGACACCATCGACGACTACGACGAGGACAAGTAAGGCGTGGGCACCGGAAAACGCGACGCGAAGGTGAACGGCGTGCTCATTGTAGACAAGCCGCAGGGCGTGACCAGTCACGACATCGTGGCGGCCGTGCGTGCCGCGCTGCGCACCAGGAAGGTGGGGCACGCCGGCACGCTCGACCCGATGGCCACCGGCGCGCTCGTGATCGGCGTGGGCCAAGCCACGCGCCTGCTGCAGTACATTGTCGAGCATACGAAAACCTACAGCGCCACGATGCGCTTCGGTCAGCGCACGACCACCGATGACGCCGACGGTGAGTTCGTGGAACGGAAATCCACGGCCGCCATGCTGCCGACGCTCGAACAGGTGTGCGAAGCCGTGACGAACGAATACACCGGCGACATCGAACAGATTCCAAACGCCGTCTCCGCGATCAAGGTGCACGGCCAACGCGCCTACGATCTGGCCCGTGAAGGGCGGCATGTCGATCTCAAGGCGCGCCGGGTGACCGTGCATGCGTTCGATGTGCTCGGTGGTCGGCAAACGCAGGCCGCGGACGGCACGCCGGTGTTCGATGTCGACGTGCGCGTCACCTGCTCGGCAGGTACCTACATTCGCGCGCTCGCCCGCGATCTCGGCAATGATTTCCATTGCGGCGCGCATCTGACCCGCCTGCGCAGGGAAGCGGTGGGGGCGTTCCGCGTACGTGACGCCCGCATTGTGCGCGCGCATGCCGAGGCACGCACCTTCGTGAACCGCGACGGCGAGGAGATCACCCGCAATCGCGCGGTGCTCGATTGTGTGGGAGAAGATTTGGCCGGGCATCTGCTCACGATGGTGCAGGCCGCACAGCTCACGCTGCCGGTGCTCGCCGTGAGTGAAGCGCAGGCGGCGGATTTGCGTTTCGGTAGGAGAATCGTTGCACAGGCACCGACCGACGATGAACGACCGGCACACCACCACGGCGAGCACGTGTGGGCCGCCATTGGGTCCGCCGATGGCGAGCCTGAAGTCGTGGCGATTGTCGAGCGCGCGAAACACCACGAATTCAAGCCGGTGACGGTGTTCGCGGCGAATACGGGAAACGAGTAGAGGATATATGGATATTTTTCGTCTGACACCAGCTGCGGACGGCAACGTCGCATGGCCGACATTGAGCACGTCGAAAAAATCGGTGGTCACAGTGGGAGCATTCGACGGCCTGCATGTGGGCCATCATGCCGTCATTGAGGAGACGGTGCGCCAGGCCAGGAAGCTCGACGCATACTCGGTGGTCATCATGTTCGAGCCACGCCCGGCATTCGTGCACACCTATGCGAAGGCACATGCAGGCAAAGACGTGCCGGCCGGTGTGCATGATCCGGAGGCGATCACCAGCGTGGACGCGCGGCTGCGCATGCTGGCCGGCATGCACGTCGACTATGTGCTCATTGTGCGCTATACCATCGCGTTCTCCGAGAAATCGTTCAGATTCTTCCTCGGCCAGCTTGTGGGCAAACTCGGCATGCGCATGCTCGTGCTCGGCGAAGACGCGCGCATGGGCGCGAATCTGGAAGGCGACATCAAGAAGATTCGCACACTCGCCGAGGCCACCGGCGTGTTCGAACTCGAAGTGGTGACCAATCAGGGCGGCACCGTGCGCGTGCCGGAACGATTCACCCCCACGGCGCCGAACGAGCCGTGCGAACCCGGCGACCCGCTGGAGGGACTGAGCAAGGCCGAGCGACGCGCCTGGTCGAAGAAGCACAATGCGCGCGAAGTGCGCAACCAAAGCTCCACGAACGTGCGATATCTGCTCAGTCAGGGGCGCGTGCAGGCGGCAAACGAGATCCTTGGCCATGCGCACGCCGTGGAGGGCGTGGTGGAACACGGCGAGGAACGCGGACGAACCATCGGCTTCCCGACGGCGAACATAGCCGAGCCGATGGAAGGGTATCTGCCGGTGGATGGCGTGTATGCCGGCTGGCTCGTCGATCTGGGACCTGCAGACGAATACGAGCGCGACCAGCAGCAGCTGAGCGGCAAAACCGCCGATGGAGAGGCGGTAGAAGCGGCGAGCGTCACCGTAAGCGATACCCCGGTGGTCTCGCACCGCTTCTCCTCATCGCGCGTCGACAGCCGACTGGCTGCACAATCGCCGTTCAGGTGGCCGGCAGCGATCTCGATCGGCACGAAACCCACCTACAGCGAGAGCACCGGACTCAACGAGCGCGTGCTCGAGGCATATGCGCTCACCGACGAATGGCTCGACCTGTATGGGCACCGTGTTCGCGTGGAGTTCGAACGCTTCCTGCGCCCACAGGTCAAATTCGGCTCCACCGACGAGCTTGTGGCCGAGCTCAAGCACAACGTCGAGGAGACGAAGGAGCTGTTGGGAGCCGAATAGCGGCCTATGCGGCTAATGTCGCTGCTTGGCGAGATGGAGGAACGCGAGGGCGTCTTTGAGGTTCGCCACCGGGACGAGCGTCATGCCCTCCACCTTCAATGGCTTTTGGGTCACCGGCACGATCGCCTTCGTGAACCCCAGCCGCTGCGCCTCACGGAGACGGTACTCCAAACGTGGCACTGGTCGCACCTGCCCCGTGAGACTGATCTCGCCTATGGCGCAGACGTTCTTGGCGATCGGCTTGTTCAACGCGGCGCTCGCCATTGCGGCGGTGATGGCGAGATCGCATCCCGGCTCCTTCGCCTGACCGCCTGCGATTGTGGAGATGTACAGATCGTTCTGCAGCAACGAGATGCCGCCATGCCGGTAGAGCACCGCCACCAGCATGGCGATGCGGCTCGGATCCACGCCATTGACGGCGCGACGCGGGGTGGGCAGCACCGAATTGGTCACGAGCGACTGCACCTCCACGGCAAGGGAACGATGCCCGTCCAACGTGAACGTCACGCACGTACCCTCAACGGGTTCGCTTTGCGACGAGAGGAACAGCCCGGCCGGGTCGCGCACCTCCTCTATGCCCTCGCCGCTCATGTCGAAGCACCCCACTTCATCGGTGGGGCCGAAGCGGTTCTTCACCGCACGCAGCAGGCGCAGCGCGGTCTGTGATTCACCTTCGAACTGACACACCACGTCGACAAGATGCTCGAGCGTGCGCGGGCCGGCAATCGAACCGTCCTTGGTCACATGACCCACGAGCAGCACCGGCACGTCAAGCGATTTCGCGGAGTCTATGAGCGCGCTCGCCACCTCGCGCACCTGCGTGGAGCCGCCGGAGATGCCATCGACGTCCTGCGAGACGATTGTCTGCGCCGAATCCACAATCGCCAGCGCCGGCCGAACCGAGTCGATCAGGCCGAGCACGGTGGAGAGATCGGTGGTCGAGGCGAGCAGCAGGTTCTCCTCGACGGCACCGATGCGTGAGGCCCGCAGACGCACCTGTGCCTGCGACTCCTCGCCCGAGATGTACAGCACGCTGTCGTGTGCGCTGGCATGCGCGTCATCATGTTGTTCCGAAGTGGAGCGGGCCGGCGCGCGGCTTTGCGCGGCGGCCACCGATTTCGCGATGTTCCCGGCGGTCTCGAGCAACAACGTCGATTTGCCGATGCCGGGTTCGCCGGCGATGAGCACCACCGAACCGGGCACTATGCCGCCGCCGAGCACACGGTCGAACTCGCCGAAGCCAGTGGGGAGTCTGCTCACCGTGTCAGTGGAGATGCTCGTGATCGGCTTCGCCGCGCTTTGCACATTCTGCACCGAGACGGGCGTGCGCGAGGTGCGGCCGGGCACCGGGGTGCGCGCCCCGGTTGCCGCCGGCGCCTCATGGAACTCCTCGATGGTGCCCCATTGGCCGCATTCCGGGCATCGGCCATACCATTTGCCGCCGCTCCAGCCGCATTCGGTGCACACATAGTTCACGGTTTTCTTCGCCATGCCACTCCTTATCGCCTGCCAAATCGCCTGCCAACACTGTATCTGATTCCATACAACAGGCATAGCGGCACATGTGTTCCACGCAGTGTTTCATGCCGCCGCCACACCGTCATGCGGCTGTGACAAGATTGCGGTATGGCAAACAACAGCGGTTCCAAAGGCCCGTCAAACGAGGGAAGGCGAACGTCACAGTCGGGGGCGCGGAGGCAGCCGCAGCCGACTCAGACTTCCGCCGTGCATTCACTGCGCTACGTGCGCATTGTGGTGGCGGTGTTCGTGATGCTGTTCGTGCTGGCACTCGTCTCCGCATTCGGTTGGCCGGGTTGGGCGGTGCGCGCGCCGGCAAAACCGGTGGCAGTGCCCACGGCGACGCCCTCCAAGACCACGGTGAAGGCGGAGGCGTTGCCTGGCGACGCCACCGCACTGCTCAAGGCGATGCCCGACCATGTTTCGAATTTCGCGCGCGTCCAAGCCGATTCCACCGATGCATGGGCTGATTCGAACCCGATTGAGGAATACAAGCTCACCTATTCGAACGGTAACGACAAAGACGCCGTGCAGCTCACCGTCGCCCAGTGGAGCGACTCAGAGAAGGCGCAGGGGCAGTACACGAAGCTTACGGGTGATCTCAAGGGGTCGTCGCTGGCCAATGGCGTCGTGAAAGTGAACGGCGAGGTCACCGGCAATTACGAGGTGAAGACGGCAGAGTCCGACGACACGCAGGCCACTGCAGTTTGGCGCAACGACACCGTGGTGTTCAGCGTGACCGGTCCGAAGAATTCGGTGGTCTCGGTCTATCAGCTGTTCCCGCTGTAGACCCAGCGCGAAAGTCTGCTCACATGTGTAGACTGTTGCAAGTTGCAATCTTTAGATATCTATAGAGGAGGCTTGAGATGGGCTCTGTCATCAAGAAGCGCCGCAAGCGTATGAGCAAGAAGAAGCACCGCAAACTGCTTCGTAAGACCCGCCACCAGCGCAAGTAGTCTTATACTCTAGGCTTTAACAATTCCCGCACGCAGCGATGTGTGCGGGAATTTCATATATGCGGCCGTATACGACATACGGCGGTCGGCTCCCGATAACAGAACGACCGCGCGCTTCCCGCACGCGGTCGTTGCCCGGAATATACCGGAATGTCTTGCGAATGCTCACGCCTTGTTCGGATTGATGAGCGTGCGCGGGCCGTTCGGATCGCCCACGATGACCTCGTTGACCATGTCAAGGAATAGGCCGTCTTCGACGACGCCCACCATGTTGATGAGATCCTCGTTGAGACCTGCCGGGTCGTCGATGCGCTCGATATGCAGGTCGACGACGTAGTTGTTCTCGTCGGTGCGCACCGGCTTGCCGTCGGCGTCAAGACGCAGCGTCGGGTTGTAGCCGCGTTCCTTCATGCGCTCGATCACATGCATGGCGCCGAACGGGATGACCTCCACTGGCAGCGGGAACTTGCCAATGACGTCGACGAGCTTGGAGGCGTCGACGATCCAGACGATCCTGTTCGAGTTGATCGCCACGATCTTCTCCCACAGCAGCGCCGCGCCGCCGCCCTTGATGCCGTTGAAGTTCTTGTCAACCTCGTCGGCCCCGTCGATGCACAGGTCGATGTGGTCGACGTCGTCGATGTTCACGATCTTAATGCCGTAGCTCTCGGCCTGCTCCTGCGTGCGGCGCGAAGTGGTGACGCCGGTGAACTCCAGACCTTCCTCCTGCTTGCGGCGGCCGAGTTCGTCGACGAGGAAGCGCACGGTGGAACCGGTGCCGAGCCCCACGATCATGCCACTTTTGACCAGCTTCGCGGCCTCGATGCCGGCTTCCTTCTTCATTGCATCCTGCTGTGCTTTATCCATGACTCTCCTTAGCGAGTGTGCACGTTGCGTTGCCTATGCACGCAATTTGATTTCCATACTAGAACATGCTTGCGAACGCTCGTGCTGTTTCACTGGCGGGTTTCCTAGCCGTTCTCGCGGCGATGCATGAGGAAACGCGCGTTCTCGAGATCGAGCGTGCCGTCGCCCTGCACGAGCGCGTCCACTTCGATGTACCCGTGGATGCGCCTCGGTGAGCCGTCATAATACGGGCTCGAGTTCGGGGGAGGGGAGAGCGTCACACGCCCGCTTGCCGCCAATCCCGTGGGAGCCAGCTGCATGTCGGCCGTCGCCGTGGGCTCTCCTGCGGGGGTGTCGGTGCCGTCCGCCGCGGATTCCGCGGCATGTGCGGCGGTATCCGCAGGGGCGTCGGTTTCTGCGGAATCCGCAGGAGTCCGCACGTCGCCGAGCTCGGTCAGATTCGGCTCGCCGTGCTCGAGATCGTCCACCTCGGCGGCATGCAACCGCGTGTATTCGCGTTCGTCCATCTCGCCGTCGAGCAGCAGTTGTGCATCCGCAGGCACCTTGACATCGCGTGCGTACGGCGATTCGAGCAACGCCTGCCAACCTTCCTTCGGCAGATACCCCTCTTGCGCGCCGGATTCGCAATCGCCGGCGAATCCGCGTGCGAGATCGTCCACCTTCTCGTTGCCTGCATTGCCGGCGTGACCCTTAACCCAGCGGAAGCTCACTTTGCCGGCCCGCTTGCTTATCTCCGCATCGATCGCCTTGATGATCGGCGCGTTCTTCACCGGTTCCTGTTTCGAGTTCTTCCAGCCATTCTTCTTCCACCCGAACACCCATTTGTTCGAGCAGTTGATGGCATACTGCGAGTCGGATTCTATGACCAGCGGCTCGCTTCCCGGGTGTGCACGCAGTGCCTCGAGCACCGCGCACAGTTCGCCGATCTGATTCGTGCCGTTCGTGGCGCCCCCTGCCGCACAATCGCCCGCATGCGCGTGTTCGTCGCGCGCGCCGTCCGTATGGTCAGCCCACGCCCACCCCATCGGGCCGTTCGGATTACGCAGTGCGGAGCCGTCTGTGGAAACTGTGATCGTCATGCCTCCACTCTACGTGCGGCCCGCTATCATTGCCACGTTGTGATTGTGTGAGGCGCACGTAATCGCGGATATTTCTCATCATCGGTCTCGTTGCCGTTTCGGCGCCGGGTTGGTGTGTGCGTGTTCCCATGTGGCGACTGTATTCGGGGCGCTTTCGGGGATGTGTGCGTCCAGAGAGTCGCAATCGTATGTGCGTATGTGCCAGACTCGGTTTGCGTCGAGTTCGAGTGTCGCTCTTGCAATCCCAGTCGCAGCATGGCATGTTGAGCAGTGTCGTGCTTGCAATCTCAATCTCAACACGGCATGTTGTATCTGTTTGCGGTGTCGTCTTTGCAATTTCGATCTCCAAGCGGCATGTCGCGGTTTGTCTGCAGTATCGCCATGAGACCAGATTTGCAAGCATGGCATTGCTGCGGGGCTCTCGCTGACCGACTCGAGATGGAATCTGCACACACGACACTATTGCGCGCTTCTCAATGGTCTCGTTTGCAGATTCAGTCTCAACAAGGCAGGCGAGAAGTCTTGCGGTGACTGCTCTGAGATTGAGATTGCAAATATGGCGCGTTATTCCGGTCGTCAATGGCCGACCTGAGATTGAATTTGCAAATATGACACAACTGCTGCGCCGCGGTGGTCGGAACAGAGATGCGTTTGCAAACATGGCACAGGCAAACGACATGCCTGCAGGCCGGGCATAATGCAGAGTGATGTGCCGATGACCTCGGGAACGTGTGTGTGGCAGGAACGCGTATGAAAAAACGGGGTTCCGAATCGAATTCGGAACCCCGGTGGGCGGATAGGGCGAGATTCGAACTCGCGGACGCTTGCGCGTCAACGGTTTTCAAGACCGTCTCCTTAGGCCGCTCGGACACCTATCCATATGCGCAGGCGGACTCGCCGCACACGACTATTCAGTGTAGCATATGGCTGCTCTTTGCGTAATCCGGGACATGTGTGAGCCCGATTTGTCTCCAATTATGCAGAGTGTGTCGTGCGTAATTGGGGACAAATTCAGCGTGCCGTTGTCTCTTTTCACGCAGAGTAAAGGTAAAAGTAACAGTAAAAGTAAAAGTATGAGATCTGCCGGGTATTTCTTACGTAAAAGGGGACAGATTCAGGCTGCATAATGTCTCCAATTACGCAACAAGCGGGCATATGCGCCCGCTCGTTGCGAAGTATGCCGGCACGGATCATTGCCGGTTCAGGGGAATGCTCAGGCCTCCCACTTGCGCGGCTCGATTACTTCCTTGCCGCCCATGTACGGCCGCATGGCCTTCGGGATCTCGATCGAACCGTCTTCCTGCTGGTGGTTCTCGAGAATCGCCACGAGCCAGCGGGTGGTGGCCAAGGTGCCGTTGAGCGTGGCGACAGGGGAGGTGCCGCCGTCGGCAACGCGCTCGCGAATGTTGAGTCGGCGTGCCTGGTACTGCGTGCAGTTCGAGGTGGACGTGAGCTCGCGGTAGCGGCCCTGCGTGGGAACCCAGGCCTCGCAGTCGAACTTGCGTGCTGCCGAGGAACCCAGATCGCCCGCGGCCGTGTCGATTACGCGGTACGGGACCTCCACCTTGGCGAGCATCTCCTCCTCCATCGCGAGAAGCTTCTGGTGTTCGGCATCAGAGTTCTCCGGCTTGGCATAGACGAACATCTCCACCTTGTCGAACTGGTGGACGCGAATGATGCCGCTCGTGTCCTTGCCCGCGGCGCCCGCCTCGCGCCGATAGCAGGAGCTCCATCCGCAGTAGCGCAGCGGACCGTCGCTCAGGTCGAGAATCTCATTCTCGTGCATGCCAGCAAGCGCGACCTCCGAAGTGCCCACCAGATAGTCGTCGTCCGGCTCGCGCAGACGGTAGATCTCATCGGCGTGCGAGTTGAGGAAGCCGGTGCCGCGCATGACTTCCGGACGCACGAGCGTAGGTGTGATCGCAAGGATGAAACCGTGCTCCTGTGCCTGATCCACCGCCATCGTGAGCATGGCGATTTGCAGACGTGCCACATCGCCACGCAGGAAGTAGAAACGGGAACCGGAGACCTTCACACCGCGCTTCATATCGATGCCGGCGACTTCCTCGCCGAGGGTGAGGTGGTCTTTCGGCTCGAAGCCCTCGGCTGCGAAATCGCGGATCTGACCGACTTTCTTCACCACAACGTAGTCGTCTTCGCCGCCTTCCGGCGCCTGTGGTTCCACGATGTTCGACAGCTGCCACATCGCGGTGGTGTACTGTTCGTCGGCGGTGTCGGCGCTTGCTTTGAACGAGGCGACCTGTTCGGAGAGCTCCTTGGTCTGCGCGATCAGCTTCGCCTTCTCATCCGGTGCGGCCTTGGCGACCTGCTTGCCGATCTCCTTCTGGCGGGCGCGGGCCTCTTCGAATTGCTTGAGCGAGGAGCGGCGTTCCTCGTCGGCACGGAGCACCTCGTCGACGAGTTCGACGGATTCGCCGCGTTTGCGTTGTGATTCCTTGACTACTTCAGGATGTTCACGAATGAATTGAATATCGAGCATAGTTCAACTCTAATGTGCAAAGCCGACAGATTGCAGCGTTTTTCACGCATGTTCGCGGGTGCGGCACGGGGCGATGATCCGTGTATTCGCCGCCGGTCCACACACCACCACACGTGCCCGAAAGGTGCATTTGGTAAAATCGGGAATGCTGGCCTACGGGAAGGAGCGCAATGGGTGACAATCAGTGGGTTCTGATTCTCGTATGCATGATCGCCGCCATCATTGTGATCGTGGGGGCTATCGTCGGCATTCGCATCGCGTTGCACAAACGGCGTGTGGAGGCGATCAAGAACGAACGCCGCAGGGACGCGGTGCATTATGCCTTCGTGATCAACCCGAGCAAGCCGACGGCCGGCGAGACGCGCGCGTTCATTGAGCGGTTCTGCGCGAACCGTTGCATCGCCGACATCATGTTCATTGAAACGCAGCTCGACAAGGACGGCCGAGCCTGTGCGCTCGAAGCCCTCGAGCAGGGGGCGGACGTGGTGATTGCGGTGGGCGGCGATGGCACCGTGCGCACGGTCGCGAGTGCGATGGGCGGCACGAACCATGCCATGGGCATCATTCCGATCGGCACGGGCAATCTGTTCGCCCGAAACATGAACATTCCGGTGGGTGACCTCGAGGCGGCGATGCTGATTGCGATCTCGCATGGGTCGTACAAGGTCGACATCGGTCGACTGCAGCTGCTCGACCACCCGGAAGAGGATCATGCGCACGCCTTCCTGATCATCGCCGGCATTGGCTTCGATGCGGTGATGATCGACGACACCGACCCCAAGCTCAAGAAGAACATCAGTTGGCTCGCCTACTTCGTGGCCGGTGCCAAGCATCTGTTCGCCCCCAAATACCATGCGAGCGTGGTGCTCACCGACGCGAACGGCGACCAGCATGTGCGCGAGGATGTCGGGTTCCGCACGTTCATGAGCGGCAACTGCGGCGAGATTCCGGTGTTCTCGCTCATGCCCGACGCCTCGTTCAACGACGGTCTGCTCGATTTCGAGGTGATCGACACGAATGGCGGCATCATTGGCTGGATGAATCTGTTCGGCGACGTGGTGCATCAGACGATCACGCGCAAGGCCCAGCAGAGCCCGCTGTCGGTGCATTCGACGATCGACCAGGTGCAGGGCGTGAGCGCCGAACTGCAGTTGGAGAGGCCGGTTCCCGCGCAGGTGGATGGCGACATGCTGAAACCGACCCGACACATCCGTTTCTCCGTGGATCACAATGCGCTCATCGTGCGCGCGCCCGGGCAGGATGCCGAGATGACCGGCAATCTGCAGCCCGTTCGTGTGGATGCGAGCGGCAAGCCAAGATTGCGGTGATCGCAATCGGTGCAAAGGCGTGACATGCCACAGGTGTGCAAACGATTGCATATCTTGGCGTCGTTGGCTTTCCGTTCGGCGAATCCGCGGTAGACTGGAGTCAGCTCCCGCATATGATGTGCGGGATACGCAATCTGAACACTACAGAATGAGGAAAGTATGGTTGCAAAGAACGCGGGACTTCCCGCAACCCCAGCGGATCTGATCGATGTTGACGAAGTGGTCGGCGCATACTACGACGTGGTTCCGGATCCGTCCGTTCCCGAGCAGCGCGTGATCTTCGGCACCTCCGGACACCGCGGATCGTCGCTCAAGACGTCGTTCAACGAGGCGCACATCGTCGCAATCTCCCAGGCCATCGCCGAATACCGCAAGGCGGCCGGCGTGGACGGCCCGCTCTACATCGGTCGCGACACCCATGCCCTGAGCCTGCCGGCATGGAAGACCGCGATCGAGGTGCTCGTGGCGAACGGCGTGACCGTATGCATCGATTCGCGTGACGACTTCACGCCCACGCCGGTGATCTCCCAGGCCATTCTCACGCACAACCGTGCCGCTGACGGCACCCAGCGCTTCGAAGGCCCAGGTCTGGCGGACGGCATCGTGGTGACGCCTTCGCACAATCCGCCCACCGACGGCGGCTTCAAGTACGATCCGGTCACCGGCGGCCCGGCTCCGGCTGACGTGACCAATGCGATCGCCAACCGCGCGAACGAACTGCTCGGCGACTTCCGCAACGTCAAGCGCGTGCCGTTCGAACAGGCCGTCAAGTCCGAGTTCGTCAAGCGTTTCGACTACCGCGAGCACTATGTGGACGACCTGAAGAACGTCATCGACTTCGATGTCATTCGAGACTCCGGCGTGCGTCTGGGCATCGACCCGCTCGGCGGTGCCTCGGTGAACTACTGGCCGCTCATCAATGAGAAGTACGGTCTGAACATCGGCGTGATCCGCCCTGAGGTCGACCCCACTTGGCGTTTCATGACAATCGACCATGACGGCAAGATCCGCATGGATCCTTCATCGCAGTATGCAATGAAGGGCCTGGTCGACGCGCTCAATGCCGGTGCATGGGACAAGTACGATCTGGTCGGCGGCACCGATCCTGACGCCGACCGCCACGGCATCGTCTGCCCGAACTGGGGCGTGATGAATCCGAACCATTATCTGGCCGTCTGCGTCGAATACCTGTTCGGGGGCAACCGACCTGACTGGCCGGAGCACACCGGCGTGGGCAAGACGCTCGTCTCCTCCTCGCTCATCGACCGTGTGGCCGCCTCGATCGGTGCCCCGGTGGTGGAGGTGCCTGTCGGCTTCAAGTGGTTCGTCGACCCGCTGTTCACCGGCGAGATTGCTTTCGGCGGTGAGGAGAGCTCCGGTATGAGCTTCCTACGGTTCAACGGCCGTGTGTGGACCACCGACAAGGACGGCATCATTCCCGACCTGCTGGCCGCGGAGATCACCGGCAAGACCGGCAAGAACCCGGCCCAGCTGCATCAGGAGCAGGTGGAGCGCTTCGGCGAGAGCTGGTATTCGCGCATCGACACGCCGACCACGCTCGAGCAGAAGCAGAAGTTCGCCAAGCTCGACGCCTCCGATGTGACTGCCACGAAGCTCGGTGGCGAGCCGATCGAGCAGATCCTCACGAAGGCCCCAGGCAACGATGCGCCGATCGGCGGCATCAAGGTCGTCACGAAGGACAACTGGTTCGCCGCGCGTCCTTCGGGCACTGAGAACATCTACAAGGTGTACGCGGAATCGTTCGTCTCGCCCAAGACGCTCGGCAGCGTGCTCACGGAGGCCACCGAGGTGGTCGACAAGGCGCTCGGCGAGTGATTCCAAGACCGTTAGGCCTATAAACCTAATAAGCCTATAAGAGAAAGCGGGCTGCAGATGCACATATCTGCAGCCCGCTTTCTCATTCGGTCTTATGTATGAATGCGCCTGCTGGCATGCCTCAGCCAATGAGGCCGAAGAACGAGCTGAGCACCAGCGCGCACAGCACGCTCACCGACAGGAGGGCGACGGTGGCGGTATGCCCGGAAGCCATGCGCATGGCCGTCTTCGGATATTCCTTGTCGATGTTGCCGGGGCCGTAGAAGAAGAACATGCGCACCCACATCCAGCTGTTCATGACAATGAGCACCATGCTGCCCAACCGCAGCATGCTCCAGCCGAAGGAGAGCATGGTGGCCTCATCGGTCAGCGAGAGCGCGGCCTTCGCGGTGAACGCGAAATAGCCGAGGAAACCGGCCGCGCATATCGGCAGCAAAACGATGTTCGTGATGATGAGCACTTTGGAAAGCATGGTGAAACGGTGCACCACAATGTGCCCGCTGTCATCAACAGTCTTCGCCTCCACCCGTTTGCGCGAGACGACCGCGCCTATGCAGAAGACAACCGTGAGCAGCCACGAAACGAGACACACCACAATGAGCACCACGAGCACCCAGACCGACGACACGAGTCCGGAGGAGATGTTCTCCGGAATCGCATACTCCTGGTAGGGGCGCGCGCCGGCGATATCGGGAGTCTGCCAGTCGTCCTCCGTGGCACCGGCGGCGATTGCGTTAATCCAATCCTCGAGATTGTGGGTGTAGTCCTTGTCGAGCGGCAAGCCGGGCAATGAGAGCGAGGAACCGGTGCGCATCTGGTGATTAGTGGGGTAGTAGCGCACGACCACGTTCGAATTGCCGGCCACACGGGCATCTTCGATGAGCTGGTGCGCACCCTGCTCCACCGGCATCGAGGGGTCGATCGTCCCGTAGTCGATGAGCAGCGGCATCGTGAGCGTGTCACGGTAGTCGGTGGCATTGAAATCCGCGTATTCTAGGCCGATCGGCGCGAAGTTGAGACTGAGCAGGCGCGGGATGATGTCGACGACGCCGCCTGGCGCGCCGATGATGTTCAGGTATTCAGTGGCCGCCATCGCCATCTGCTGGCGACCGGAGTACACGGGCGCGCTCGTGAGCACCTGGAATGCGATGTGCCTGTCTTTATGCGTCATCACCGAGGCGATCCACGTGCCCTCCGACTCCGCGTACAGGCCGACCTTGCGCGCGTCCACACCCTGCTGTGTGCGCAGCAGATTGAGCCCGGCGAGGTAGTCTTCGGCGCTCGAGTTATAGTCGCGGTGCAACGGCGTGTAGTTGTCGAGGCGCTTGTCTTGCACGAGTGTGGTGATGCCGGCCGAGGCCAGCGCGTTCGCGAGATCGGCGTACACCTCCTCCGCCTTGCCGGTGCCCGCGCCATGCACGAACACGCATGCGGCGCGACCTCCGGGCGCATGCTCGGGCTCGCGCAGAATCGCATTCACCGTCTTGCCATCGGAGATGGGCAGCCGCAGACGAGTCTGCCTGACTTGGTAGGTGCCTTCCTGCGGGGTGGTGATGCCGCGCGCTTTGATCGTCGTGCTACGCTCGGTGACCTGCAGATGCATGCTGAGCGGTTTCACCGACCATTTCGGTTCCATCGCGATGCCAAGTCCCGCGAACAGCGCAATCATGACAATGGATACGCCGAACGTCCACGCAAGCTGTCTGAAAAAATGCTGCACAGTAACACTGTACCGATTCGGCAGATATTCCTCTTACCGCGACATGCGAGCCTATGCGCGACGCTGGGCTGCCTCCGCCTCGTCCAGACTCGCATAGCCCTCGAGACGCACCGTGTTGGCGATGATCTGCTCGGTCAGATTCTCCCGCCTGCGTTCACTCTCCCGCACGAACCGCTCGTACAGGTCGAGCGTGCGCTGCGAATACGTGGCCAATTCGCCGCGCAGGTATGTTTCGAACGAGGTGACGGTCTCGCTGTCCTCGGCGGTGTCGAGCACGCGCATGCCCGCGCCAAGTGCGGGGTACCGGTCGGCGAACTCATGCGCCCATGCGAGCTGCCGTTTGATGATGCGTTCCTGCTGCGCAATGCGCGCCTCGGATACCCGCGGCAGATGCGGTTCCAGATCGCGCGCGTAGATCTCGGGTGCCGTTGACGCCATCATGCGCGCGTATTTCTCGGTGACGAGATTGCGCCCGCACGCATCGGCCTCACGCAAGTCGTCAAGGTAGCTCGTCAGCAGCTCCTGCGGCCATGCGGTGAACTGGCTTGCGCGCATCACCTCGAACATCGGCCGGTTGCCCTGGCAGCTCGCGCGTTCGCCTTCATTGTTCGTACGCTGGAACTGGTCCCATTCGCGTTCGATGATCGATTCGATCGTCTGCCGTGTGCTCATATCGCCGCCTTATTCCTTGTTTCGCTGGACTACAGACTGTGCAGGCAGGCCGCCGGCGACGTGATATGCGCCTCCACGTACGGTCGCTGCCATTCGAGGAAGGTCTGCGGGGAATCGCTCAGGCCGAGCGCATTGAGTGTGTGGGTGACCTGTTCGCAGATTGCCTCGACGAGCGCGTTCACTGTGTCGATGCTCGGCGCTGCGCCTTTGCCCCCTTCGCCGAAGCCCGCGCCGCCGAAACAGGCTGCGCTTGACAGGCGCATCAGTTGCTCGAGTTCGCCGCAGATCTCGGTGAGCAGCATCGCAGGGCGCGCGCTCAACCGGCGCAGTGCGTCGAACCGCCACTTGTAGTACGGCGCATAGCCCACACTCGCCGGGTTGTTCACTAGGAACACCAGCGAAGACGCGGCATCGGCGAATTGCTCGATGCAAAGCCAGGCAGCAGCGCCGTCGCCGCGTTCGAGCATGCGCGGCAGATTGTACTGGCCGGCCTGCGAGATCATACCGAGCCTGCGCGAGATCAAGGCGAGCCGCACATCGTCGGGCATGCGGGTGAATGATTGGCGTGCACCGGAGAACGCGCCGAGACCATCCTGGAACACGCGGCCATTCGTGGCGGCCGCCAGCGTGCTCTCGTCGAGCGAGAGCCACAGATGCGGTTCGTCGTCGGCCGGCGCATGGGGCATGCCGGTGAGCTGCGTGAAGAACGAACCGATTTCGAACACGCCGTCACGGCGGCCCGCACCCTGCGCGCGTGGAGTGGCGGCAGAGCGTGAAACACCGTGGAACATGCCGGGGAGGGCGTCGTAATCTGCCTGCAGACGCTCGCCGAACTCCGCATAGTCGTCGGCGGTGAGCCACAGGCACACGCGTGGACCGAAATCATGGTCGCGGGAGAGCGCGTCATCGAAGCCGTAGCATTCGGACCCATGACCCACTAGCCCTGCGGCGATGCGATGCCTGACACTCGCATACTTCTCGTCGATCATCGGTTTGACGAGCTCCTGCCAGTACGCTTTGGCGAGGGCCATGCCGGGTTTGGCGACGCGGAGTGCGGTGCCGGTGGCGAGCGTTCGCGGTGACGTGGAATGCTGCGCGGTGGCCTGCATTGTGGACGGCGCGCTCACATTATGCACCGCGGAACGGTGGATATCGGTGTGGACGGTGGATTGTGCGGGGGAGTCATCCACCGGATCATGTGGATTGCCGGTGGATTGCGTCAGCCCGAGTTTGCGCTGCGCCTTCTGGAGATTCTGCGTGGTGACCCGATAGTAGTCGGTGTGTTCGCCATAGCATCGGGCGATCACGTCAAGGGCGCGCTGGTACTGCCGGACGGCCTCGGCATAGTCTTCGGAGACGAAGCTCACGTGGGCGGCGCCGGCCAATGCGGATGCATAGTGGGCGCTGGAGTCGGAACCGGCATGCTGGTAGATGTTGAGCGCGCGACGGGCGAGTGACTGCGCCTCTTCAAGTTCGGCGGCGGTGGGCTGATTCTCACCGTCGAGCATCGCGAGGGCGAGATTCGTGCAGGTGGAGGCGATAGCCACGTCGGACTGGGCATCCACGCTCGAATGTTCGAGGATCCTCAGCGATTCGTGCAACTCGTCGAGTGCCTGCTGCCTGCGGTGCGTCTGGCTGAACAGCATCGACCGGTTGTTGTGGAGGGCGGCCAGACGGCGATCGTCCGGCCCGTAGGTGCGGCGTGCCGCGTCGAGTGCCTGTTCGAACAGATCCTCGGCCTGGTCGAGATTGCCGGCGGCTCGTTGCGATGTGGCCGCGTTGATGAGCGTGGTGGTCCAGGCCTCGGTGCCTTCCAGACCCATGCGCAGTGCCAGCTCGATGGCGCGCTGGATGATCCACTGGTTCTCCTGATGGCGCCCCTGCGAACGGTAGAATCCCATCGTCTCGTTGAGCACGGTGAGCAGCCCGGCATAGTCCTGCGCGTTCTCGGCGTCGGCCATCGCCTGCTGCAGGTACCCGTCGGCTTTGTCCTTGGCGGTGTGCGCGGCGAACATCGCATCGAGTCCGGCAAGGAACTCGTCTGTGTCAAAGCCGGTGCCCGCGTTTGACGGACTCTTCTCCGACTCCTTGGATGCATCCGATTCGCTTTGGAATTTCCGCAGATTGCCGAGCATCCGCTCAAGATCACGTTGATCGTCCATGCCGCCTCGCTTCCGTGAACTGCTACCTTGCGATTCTAACCCGTGGCGGCAAACCTAGACGATATGGCGGTCGGCAGCCCATAGCGTGAGCTCGTTGCGGTTCGAGAGCTGCAGTTTGCGCAACACGTTGCTCACGTGGGTCTCCACTGTTTTCACCGAGATGAACAGTTCGGCACCCACCTCCTTGTAGGTGTAACCGCGGGCGATGAGTCGCATCACCTCCTGCTCGCGTGTCGACAGTGAGTCGAGCTCGGCATCGTGCGCCACGGTGTCGCCGCCGGCAGCCGATTCATTGGAGGCGTCCATGCCATCGCTCAGCGGCGCCCCCTGGAACGCGGAGAGCACGAATCCGGCGAGTTTCGGCGAGAACACGGCGTATCCGTCGCTCACTTGCTCGATTGAATGGATCAGGTCGTTGCCGGTGATTGTCTTCGTCACATATCCGCGTGCGCCTGCACGGATCACCGAACCCACATCCTGTGCGGAATCCGAGACCGACAGTGCCAGGAATGCCGTCTGTGGGGCATGGGGCTGGGACTTCCTCAGAATCTCCGCGCCACCTCCGCCTTCACCGCCCGGCACATGCACGTCGAGCAGCACGACGTCCGGCTGGGTGTCCGCAATCATCTCGATGGCGCTCGGCACATCCGCCGCCTGCCCGACGACCGTGAAGTACGGTTGCAGCGTGGCTATCACGCCGGCGCGGAACATCTCATGATCATCCACCACCGCTATGCGAATGCCCTGTCGTTCCTGCTCGCTCATCAGCACCCTCCGTTTTTCTCGTGCGCGTTCATATTCCTCTGATTCTGCAGTCTACCCGCCGCCTACATTGCGTCATCAACCGCCCGTTTGCGTGATAGTCGGCTCCGCCTGTGTGATCGGTGCCCCGTCTATGTGATTAGCGCTCCTCATCTGCGTAATTTGGGACATTTTCATGGGTGTTTCTGTCTCCTTTTACGCAGATTGGGGGGATTGTGCGGATTGGGTGGATTGGGCAGCTCGTATGGGATCGCCGGATTGGGCGGCGCGGTCGGTGGGGGAGCCCGACGTGCGCGAGGAGTCGGAACTCGCCTCGAGCGGCATATGCATGCGCACTTCAGTGCCCCAGTTGGGTCTCGACACAATCTCCACCGTGCCGCCGCGCCGGCGCACGCGCCCGATGATCGACTCGCGTATGCCGAGCCGTTCGGGCGGAATGTCGTCGATGTCGAACCCGTTGCCGTGGTCTCGCACAAACACCTCCACCTGATGCCGATCCGTCTCGCAATACACGGAGACCGGTTCTCTGCCGTGCGTGACGGCGTTGACCATCGCCTGCCCCGCTGCATCGAGCAACGCATCGGTCTGCGCACTCGGCCGCGCGTCGCCCACCGTGACCACCTCAATCGGCTTGCCATGCGTGTCTTCCACCTGTGCGGCGATCTCCTGCAGACCGGCGCTCACCGACCTGTCGCTCGTGGTCCGTTCCTGATACAGCCAGCTGCGCAACTCGCGTTCCTGCGACCGGGCGAGCGTGAACACCTGCTGCTCATCGCCGGCATGCAGCTGAATCAAGGCAAGCGTCTGCAATACGCCGTCATGCAGATGCGCGGTCATGTCTGCCCGCTCCTCCTCACGCTCTTTGAGCGCGCGTTCCTGCCATATATTGCGAATCAGCGTCATCAGCAGCGGAATCAGCGCGCAGATTGCCGCCACCAGCAACGCGAATCCGCAGGCGATCGCCGAACCGAACGGCACGGCGCCATTCTTGGCGACCGTCTGTGCCGCGAACACGAGGAATGCGGTGAAAATAAGGCCTTCGCCCACCAGCGTCAGCCATGCCTGCCCGTTGCGCGCGCGCGTGTTGAGCCACGGCAGGCCCATGCCCACCAAACACAGCACAATCGGCAGCATCTGGCTTTCCGAGAATCGCATCACCGCGTTCAACCCGAATGGCAACGCGATGAGCACGACGCCGATTCCGGCGAATATGGCCGGTTTCGAGGCGTTCGCGAGTGTGCGGCGCACGGAGTCCACCGGAGCGGGAGAGCCTGCAGACTGTTCCAATCCGGTGTAGGCATACCAGGCATCCTGTGCCGAGTCGAGCGTCTGCGATACGAAGAGCGGGCTTTCGGATTCACCCACGGAGGCGTTCCCCTTGGCAAGCGGTGCATTGCGTGAGCTGTGGGTGCCGCGCAACCGGGCAGCCTCGGCCACGGGATTCCCTTCGGGAATGGCAATCCACAGCGCCACATAGGCGAGCGCGCCCACGCCGAACCAGCATGCGAGCAGTACGAACACTATGCGTACCCACGCCACCGACACACCCAGATGCATGCTGATGCCGCGGGCCACGCCGGCGATCACACGGCCCTGTTTGGGACGCATGAGCGGCAGCTTGGCAGGTAGTAGCGGAGGAGCGAGATGCTCGGGAATCTGACTCATGGTTCCATTGTGCCGCATTCAGGGGAGGTATGGGGGTGCCTCAGGTGGAAATCAGGGTCGGAATCAGGGTGTCCCCCGATGCCTGAGCAATCCGCCGTCTGCTGTAATGGAACCATGAGCAACGCAAACCACAATCCACAGCAGCCGCAGGGCGAGCCCCTCGGCAACGGCCAGCCTGCCGGCCAGTATGGTCAGCCTGGGCAAGGCCAGTATTCTCACACCTCCTACAATGCCAACACCACCTACAACACCAACTATGAGAACGGGCGTCCTAAGCCGAACGCCAAGAACGGTGGCGAGATCTCTGAATCCTCGTTCTTCCGCTGGATTCGCGAAAGTGGCGTGCAGCGCACGAACAATCGCGTGATCGCAGGTGTGTGCGGCGCCATCGCGCAGGAGCTCGGCTGGAACGTCACGCTCGTGCGCGTGCTCATGGTCGTGCTGGCATTCATGGGCGGCGCCGGCGTGTTCTTCTACGGGCTCGCCTGGGCGCTGCTGCCCGATGAATCCGACGGGTCGATCCTGCTCGAAGACCTCATCCATGGGCACTGGAACTGGTCGTTCATCGGCGTGATCCTATGCATCCTGCTTTCGGGCGTGTTGGTTGTGCCGTTCTTCGGATTCCACGGTGCCGTGAACATGATGCCGATTCTGCTTTCCGCACTGGCCATGTACCTCGTCATCGACCACGGGCGCCGCCGGTTCATGCAGCCGAACTCCATGAATGGCGGCATCGGTGGGAACGGCGGCAGCACGGGTGGCTATGGAGGCCCGGCACCGGTTCCTCCCATGCCACCGATGCCCAATGCGGGCGAGCGCCCCGCCGGCCCCTTCATGCCGGCCCAGCAGCCGGGCGCCTATCCGAATGCCGCACGTTATGGCATGCCGGCGGCCGCCCCGCAGAACATCGGATACACGCAATATGCGCAGCCCGCGCAGCCCTTTCGTGGGGAACGGCCGAATGTGACCCAGCCAGAGTCGCAGTCGTCAGCGCAGCAGTCCGCTGACGCAGGTACGCCAACCGTCAATATGCCACCAGTCGCCGCTGACAGTGCATCGGCGCAAGGGTTCCGGCCAGCGCAACCGCAGTCCGCGAGCCAGAGCGCATATCACTACACCTACCACTACGAGCCCAAGGACTACACCTACGAATACCGGGGCGCAACGAAGGCACGTCGTAAGCCTGCAGGGCCGGCGGTGGTGCTGCTATTCCTCGGGCTCCTCATTGCGGGCATGGCGGTGGTGCCCCTGATCTGCGGTTCCGCCGGCAACGGCTCGTTCAGCACATTGTTTGGGGCGTCCCGTGGCGCGGTGCTGTTCATCGGCGGCGCATGCTTGGTGCTCGGTCTCATCATCGTCGCCTTGGGGTGTGCCGGCAGACGCACCGGCGGCCTGCACCCCTTCGCATGGACGCTCATGTTCCTCGCCGTGATTGCGATGTGCTTCGGCGGCACAGTGGCGACGGCGAACTCGCTGAGTCCTTACTTGGCCAAGGATTACACGCATGTCAACGTGGGCAAGACGTTGGTGATCGACTCGTCGAAGGCGAGCATGGAGACATTGCGCAAGGGTATTGCCGTGCAAGGCGAAGGCTACGCGAAATCCACGCTCACCATCGACCTGACGAAGTATGCCGAGCACAACAAGGCGAAGCAGGTTCGTCTCAACGACGGGCAGACCAGAACTACGTACTGCCCGGTCGAGACGATTCCGATGACGGTCACCGACGCCAAGGTGACGGTCAAGATTCCTTACGGATGCTCATGGGGTTTCAACGTATCGTCGGGCATGATGAGCACGTGGAATTCGATTGACGCCCAGGGAGGTCTGCTTGCCACCGGTGTGGGCAGCGATCGGTCCGGTGCCGGCTATGACTGGCTTGGCGACGACGACCACGGCAACGGCTGGGACATTCAGGCCGGCCGCTCGGGCTTCCAAATCTCTGGTGCCCACCCCGACGGCAACGGCATCAGCTCGTGGTACAGCATGACCGGCGACATGAACGAGTTGTGCGAGAACGTCGGGTTTGGCGACGACATGAACCACGCCGTCACGAAAAACACCGACCCGCGCGTCAAGCAGCTCGCCGAGAACGGCTATTACTGGCCGTGCCTCACCGACAACGCGAAAAGCGTGGCACACACCGAGCTCAACATCTCACCCCGCCTGCTGCGCAACGCCTCGGTGACGGTCTCCTACGGGGGCGACATCGCCGACTCCGCGAAGAAACACTGATTGAAAGGAGCCTGACATGAAGAAGCAATCTGATTCCAACGACGCCCAGACGCCGTACGACGAGACCACCGAAGTGTTCGCTGTCGAAGAGCCGCTCGACGAGACCGTGGAGATCGACGAGCAAGTCGACCTCACAAGCACCACGCAGATGCCTGCTGCGGATGCCACCGCATCTGTCGATATGAATGCTCCTCTCTATGCGCAATTTGCCGGGGACGCCGACGAGGACTCAGGCCTCGGCAACGACGGCGGAAGCGATGACGGCGGAGCCAATGCCAGCAGTGCCGAACCCGGTGGCGAGCCCGTCGACGATGACCTGACGATCCCGATGCAGGTGACCGATACCTCACATCAGGCGAGCACCGGAGAGAGAGCACCGCAGAACATCCCGCTCTACCAGGCGCCTCCGCAGCGCAAACCGGAGCCGGAACGGCCGAAGGGGGCGAGCGCGGGCACCATCGTGTTCGGCGTGGTCGTGCTGCTGTTCGGCGCGCTCACGGTCACGGTCGGTCTGCTCATGAACTCGTCGATGTTCTCGTTCGTCGAGTTCAACCGGATCACCGGTTACCTGTTCGCCGGCCTCGGCATTCTGCTCTCGCTCATCGCCATCGTGATGGGCGTCTCCAGCCACTGGCGCAACAAGAATCGCAGTGCGTGACAGCCGGATGCCACAGACGTTCCCACACACCCACCAGAAAGGAGCCCAAGCGTAAGATCATATTCTCAATCTCCTAACATCTTCACTTGAAACCCGCTATAGATGCGCTCTATAGCGGGGTTTTCGTTGCGATCCCGCGTATTTGCAGACTCCTATAACCTGCGCGTATAACCACGCCGGCATTCGTGCGTCTGAACGGCGATACAGTGGCGCCCGTGCCTGACAACGACGGATGCGGGCACGACCCAGACCAATAGCACTCAGACAATCCATGCTGTACAGGAGGTGCCATGACCCAGCTGAACACCAAACTCGTCCACGGCGTACCGGTGACGGACAACGCCACCGGCGCGGTGAACCCGCCCATCTACAATTCGTCCACCTATGCCTTCGAATCGGTCGAGTCCATGCCACGCTGGGACTATGCGCGCAGCGGCAATCCCACGCGCGATTTCCTGGAACGGCAGATCGCTCAGCTCGAACACGGTGTGCGCGGTTTCGCCTTCGCCTCAGGGCTCGCAGCGATCCACGCAGTGCTGTCGATCTTCGCACCGGGCGAACGCATTGTGGTCGGTTCGAACATCTACGGCGGCACCTACTCGCTGTTCAACGAGCATTTCAACCGTTGGGGGCTCGTCAGCTACTCGGTGGACACGCAGGACCTGCGCGAGCTGATCGAAGACCTCGACCAGGCGCTCGCCATCGCCACCAGCCGCGCGCAGGCTCCGCAATCGCTCGAGCTCGCGTCGCTCTTCTGTTAATCGTTCCCTCGCGCATATGACTGCGCCACTGACAGACTGGCTTACCATGACCCATTTCTCCACGCTGGCCATTCACGCCGGCTATGATTCCGCGGACTGTACCAACGGCAACGCCGCGGTGCCTCCGATCTACCTTCCGCCGCCTTCGACATGCAGTCCGCGGCACACGGCGACGCGCTCTCGGCAGGTGCCGCAGAGGGCTTCTCATACTCCCGTGTGGCCAATCCGACACTCGACGTGCTCGAACGTCGCATCGCCGCATTGGAGGTCGGCCGTTCCGCCGTGGCCTTCGCCTCCGGCATGGCGGCGGTCTCCGCGGCGTTGCTGTGCGCGGCGGAAGGCGGAGGCCGCATCATCACCGCACGGAATCTGTACGGCGCCTCCGTCGATGCGATGGACAGCCTGTTCCCCGAATTCGGCATCGAGACCGATTTTGTGGATGACATCAACGACCTTGCCTTGGTGGAGTTGCTGATCGGGCCGGACACGCGCGCAATCTTCGCCGAGTCCGTCGCGAACCCGTCCACCGAGGTCGCCGATGTCGCCGCGCTCGCCAGCGTCGCGCATCGGCATGGCATCCCGCTCATCATCGACAACACGGTACCCACGCCCTACCTGTTCCGGCCGATCGAACTGGGGGCCGACGTCGCCGTGCATTCGCCCACGAAGGGGATCAGCGAGCATGGCAATGCGCTCGGCGGCATCGTCGTCGATGCCGGGCGTTTCGACTGGGCCACCGATCGCTACCCGCAATTCACGCGACAGGGGGTGGGGGTCAGTGACGACTGCAACGATGGCTGGCACAGCTTCGCCTCGAAATTCGGCATCGACGCGTATATCCGACGTGTGCGCATATCAAATACCTGCGCACATTCGGCGCGGTCGCCTCGCCGGTGAACGCCTACCTGCAGCTGCTCGGAGTGGAGACGCTCGCTGTGCGCCTGCGCCAGCAGGTCGCTTCGGCCACCGCAATCGCCGAATTCCTGCAAACCATCCCGCATGTGCGCGCCGTGCACTGCTCGGGATTGGCGTTGGCCGGGGATGGCCATGCGGCGCTGCAGTCGGCCTCGCAGAACGAGCTCGTGCGCCGTGATTTTCCGCGTGGCGTGGGTGGCGTGCTCAGTTTCGAAGTGGATGGCGGCCGTGAGCAGGTCGCGCGGATTCTCGATGGCACCCACGTGTTCGCCTATGTGCCGAACATAGGCGATGCGCGCTCGCTCATCGTCGATCCCGCGCGCATCACACACCGCGAGGTCTCGCCGCAATTCCGTCGGATGAGCGGTGTGGGCGACAATCTCATCCGCCTGTCGATCGGATTGGAAGACACGGCCGACCTCATTGCCGACTTGGAGCAGGCGATACACGGCGCCTACTGAGCGCGGAACTGCTGTAAATGGAAGTGCAAATGGAAGAAGGGATTGCCTCCATGCGGAGACAACCCCTTTCGCGTCGGGCTGGCGAGATTTGAACTCGCGGCCTCTTCGTCCCGAACGAAGCGCGCTACCAAGCTGCGCCACAGCCCGATGTTGCTTTTGCGCAACAGAAAGTTACTGTACGACGTTTGGTCGACTATGGCAATTCGTCGGCGTGTTGCATGTGGTCGATCATGCGGAAGACTCCGTGAATGGCACTGTTTTCCAGCACTTTCGCGGTCTGTCTCACGGAAGGTTCCGTATGTCATGGCATGCGCGCGTTCGCTCAGGGAGGCCGGGCGGGGGAGTGTAGCGAGTCTTTATTAGACTGTTGCGCTATGACTGAAGCGAATGAATCTGCAGATATCACTGTGGAAGAAGAGGTAGTGGCCGCCCCCGAGATAAGCACCGTGGAGCGCGCGGAAATGCTGCTCAACCAGGACGAGGCGATTTTCAAGCGCGTGCAGGAGGGCGCCTCGCTCGACGAGGCCGTGGATCCGTCGAACAAGGAATTTGGGCCGCTCGCGCACCCGGAGCAGGTGCAGACCCGTGTGGCCAAGCGCGCGATGATGATCAAGGACGGCATCAATCCGTACCCGGTGAATCTCGACGTCACCACGACCATCGACGCCGTGCGTGCCAAGTATGACGGCAAGCTCGAAGCGGGCGCCGAGACCGACGACATCGTCGGCGTGGCGGGCCGCGTGCTGTTCATTCGCAATGCGGGCGGACTGTGCTTCGTGCAGCTCGCCGCCGGCGATGGCACGACGATCCAGGCCATGCTCTCGAAGAAGCAGATCGGCGCGGACTCGCTCAAGCAGTTCAAGCAGCTGGTGGACCTCGGCGACCACCTGTTCGTCAAAGGTCGCGTGATCGCATCGAAGACCGGCGAGCTGTCGATCTTCGCCGATGAGTGGGCCATCGCCGCCAAGGCGCTGCAGCCGCTGCCGACGCTGCATAAGGAACTCAACGAAGACACGCGCACGCGCAAGCCGTACATCGGCATGATCGCCGACGAGAAGATTCGCAACATGGTGCGCAATCGTTCCCGTGCGGTCGCCTCGCTGCGCCGCACCTTCGACGAACACGGATTCCTCGAGGTGGAGACTCCGATGCTGCAGACCATTCACGGGGGTGCCGCGGCTCGTCCGTTCACCACGCATATGAACGCCTTCGACCTCGATCTCTACCTGCGCATCGCGCCCGAGCTCTTCCTCAAGCGCTGCCTCGTGGGCGGCATCGAGAAGGTGTTCGAGATCAACCGCGACTTCCGCAACGAGGGCGTGGACGCCACGCACGCGCCGGAATTCACGATGGTCGAGGCCTATGAGGCCTACGGCAACTACGACACGATCGCCAAGCTCGTCAAGGAGCTGATTCAGAAGACCGCCATCGACGTGTTCGGCTCCACCAAGGTGACGCTGCTCGACGGCACCGAGTACGACTTCGGCGGCGAATGGAAGACGATGAGCATGTACGACTCGCTGTCGGAGGCGCTCGGCCAGCAGATCACGCCGGAGACCAGCGTTGAGGAGCTCGGTGCGATCGCCGACCGTCTAGGTGTGGAGCGCGACGAGGTGGAGAACCATGGCAAGCTCGTCGAACACCTGTGGGAACACTTCTACGAAGACAAGCTGTACGAGCCGACCTTCGTGCGCGACTTCCCGGTGGAGACCTCGCCGCTCGTCAAGGCGCACCGCAGCAAGCCCGGCGTGGTGGAGAAGTGGGACCTCTACGTGCGCGGCTTCGAGCTTGCGACAGGCTATTCCGAGCTCAACGACCCGATCGTGCAGCGTGAGCGCTTCGTGGCACAGGCCAAGGATGCGCTCGCTGGTGACGAGGAGGCCTGCGACATCGATGAGGACTTCCTCGAGGCGCTCGGCGTCGGCATGCCGCCGGCAGGTGGCATGGGCATGGGCATCGACCGTCTGCTCATCGCGCTCACCGGCGCCACGATCCGCGAGACGATCACGTTCCCGCTGGTCAAGCCGCTCAACAACTGAGCCGTGCATTCGCTGAAGGCCGCCTGTACTCTGGAAATTATCTCCACAGATTATAAGGCGGCCTTTTCCATGCCGCCGTAATCTCTTCGGGTATGATGGGCCTCATGTTGAGATGACTGCCATCGCAGTCGGAACATGTAAGGACCGAATATGAATCCAAACGAGAACAATGGCGCGCAGCCATCGAGCGACCTGCCGCCGTATGCCCAGCCGACGCCGGCCCAGCAGCCGGCACAGGGCTCGCCGTCCCTCCAAGGGCAGCGGCCTGCGTATGCCAACGCACAGTCGGCACCACAACAGCCGCAATCCGCGCCGCAGACGCCGCACGCCGCATCCCAATTCGCACAGGGTGCGCCGGCTGGCACGACCACGGTGGATGTGAAGGAATCGGTGAACAGGTTCGCGGACTCGCTCGGCAAGCAGCATCTGAAGATCGGCAACTATGAGGTGGCCTACGGCAATCTGGTGACCGTTGTCGGCGCGCTCCTTGCGGTCATCGGCGTGTTCCTGCCGTTTGCAAGCATCAGTGCCTTCGGTGTCTCTATGTCTGTGTCGCTCATGCCACATGGCGATGGGTGGATCCTGCTCATCGGCGCCGTCGTGATCGCCGTGCTCGCCGTGTTGCGGCAGGAGATCGCGGCACTGACCGTCACGATCATCTACACGCTGCTCGTCATCTACGAGATCGCCGGCGCCGGCAGCAAGATCTCCCAGTCAGGTTACGGCACGCTTCTCCAATTGAGCTATGGCGCCGGCATGTGGCTGCTCATCATTGCGATCATCCTCATGCTCATCGGCACCATCTTCGCGTTCTACAACAAACAGCGTGCCAAGAACGCCCAGAATGGTGCGCCGGCGATGCCTGTGCAGAATCCGGTATACGACGCTTCGTACCAGAACAACGGCTGGCAGTTCGGCGTTCCCGCCCAGAGTGATCCGAGCAATGTCGACAATAGCCAGTGGCAGTTCGGTGTCGAGAATCCGCCGGCCGGTGCGGGCGTACAACAAGGCACGCCTATGGCACCGGCCCCAAATGCGGCTGCACCGGTTCCGCCGGCAGTGGCCCATGAGCCATTCAATGCTGCGCCGGCCGCCTCTGCAACTCCGGCAGCACCAGCTGCACCGGCAGCACCGGTGAGCCCTGCAGCTCCCGCCGCGCCGGCCCAGCCCACCATTCCTCCCGCATCGCAAGATCCGGATTCACAGGACGCGCAGTAATCCGCCTGTACATGCCATCCGGCATCGCGCAGGACATTGTCGAGGCCTCTTCAGGTAAGTCACCTGGAGAGGCCTATTTGTATTCTTTTGTATTCTGCGCCCATCATATTTCCTGCCACTCCAGCGGTCATTCGGCGCGTATCGTCGCAATCTGGCCATTGGGGAACTCGTCTCATTGGCCATTGTTCGCATCCGCAACTCATCTGGCCATTGGGAGGGGATACCAGATGCCAAATGGCGGCGTCGCATTGATTCTGTCGGTCTCCTCGTGACCTCCTACGCAGTTTGACCAGCGAACGACGTTGTTCGATGGTCGGATTTCGCGATTCGGCACATTTTTGTCGTTTGAGGGGGAGTGACGCTCGCCGAATGCCGCGTGCAGCTGGGTATGGGCCGTCGGAATCGCGCATGGCACCCAGTTCGCACAATTGCGCCGGAATTACGTCGCCGTTTCCCGTGCAATGCCGGTGCTCAATAGAACGTCATAACGAAAACCTGTAAGGAGGGCCGTGTTTCCGCGGTGATTGCGGGGTACGCTCGCGGTATCGACACACGCCATTCACATCATCCAAATATCTGCATGTTCCTCGCATGCCAACCAGAAGGAATACCATGCCCACTCGTAGAGAGCAGTTTCATAACATCGCCCGCAAATCGGTTCCCGAAGGAGAGCCGACCCATCTGACCAGCGCATGGCAGCATCTCGTCGGCCATGAGTACGGTGCCGAGGAGTTCGCCAAGGCCTACCTTGATTTCGTGGCGCGCTGGGATTGGGACTGGGTGAAGATCAATCCGCGCGCCGTCTACTATGCGGAGGCGTGGGGGAGCCGAGTACGACCGCAATGACTATGCCGGTTTCGTGGGCGGCATGAATTCGCCGGTGGGTGCGGTGTTCGGCTCAATCGTTCTGATCGGCGCTCCCAAGCTGTTGCGCATCGTGCCGCAGGCGCGCATATTGGCCTACGGCGTGCTGCCCGTCGTCATCATCATGTTCCGGCCCCAGGGTCTGTTCGCAAGGAAAGGATGATTCATGAGCGACCATAACACTCTCCAGACGGCCGTGCAGGGATTCAAGGCGGGCCAGGTCAAAGGGCCGGTCGAATCGGTGGACCCGTACTCGGCGGAACTTGAGGCATTCGGCGGAGACCCAGTGGCCTATGCGCAGCATCACCGCGAGGCTGTGCTCAGCGAACCGGTGGTGCTCGGCGTGCGCAATCTCACCAAGTCCTTCGAGGGTCTCAAGGCGGTGGACGGCGTCTCCTTCGACCTGCATTCCGGCGAGGTCATCTCGATCATAGGCCCGAATGGTTCAGGAAAATCGACCACGATCAATCTGATTTCGGGATTCCTGGCACCGGACTCGGGCATCGTCGACATTGACGAACAATCCATTGCAGGGTCGAGCGCGGCCACCGTGAGCAAGCATGGTCTGGCGCGCACATTCCAGAACGGCCGCGTGTTCGGCGCGCTCACCGTGAACGAGAACATCGCACCCGGCTACCGCAAAAAGCTCGAGGAGCAGCGTCCGTTCAAACAATTGCAGCGCTATCCGTTGCTGCGGTGGGTGAATCTGCTCTCCGAAGCGGCGGTCGCGCTGGTGCACGGGCCGAAGGTGCGGCGCGAGCGTGCCGATGTGCGCGACCGCGTGGGCATGGAAATCGACCGGTTCAGGGAACGGCTCGGCACGCGTCGCGACGATTTCACCTACACATTGTCGTATGCGAACCGCCGTCGCACCGAGATCGCCCGCGCGCACATCAGCGAGCCGAAGCTGTTGCTGCTCGACGAGCCGACCGCCGGCATGAACCAATCCGAGACGGCGGAAGTACTTGAGCAACTCCAATATCTCAAGGCGCAGGGGCATACGATTTTGCTCGTCGAGCATAAGATCGAGCTCGTCACGGCCCTCTCGGACCGCGTCATCGCAATGGACGGCGGCAGAACCATCGCACAGGGCGAGCCCGACGAGGTGCGCCGCGAACCACAAGTCGTCGAGGCGTATCTGGGCAAGCACCGCGAGCTGCACACCACGACGTCGGCTCGGCATAGCGGCGTGCTCGGCAAGCAGAATGCAATCGAACACGGCCAGCTCGCCGACGCGGAACGGGAGGGGGATGCGAACATCGTGCGCGATCCGTCGCGTGTGCTTGGCAAGCCGGCATTGCTCACACTGGACGGCGTCAACGTGTTCTACGGCCAGGTCCATGCACTGCAGGATGTCTCGATCGGCGTGCCGAAGGGCTCAATCGTTTCACTGCTCGGCGGCAACGCGTCGGGCAAGTCCACGACCATGAAGACGATTCTCGGACTCAATCAGCTCAAGAGCGGCACCATCACCTTCGCAGACCGCGATATCACGCGTGTTCCGACCCGCTGGCGTGTGCTTGACGGTATTGCGGCGGTGCCCGAGGCGCGCAGGATCTTCCCGCAGATGACGGTGCGCGAGAACCTGCTGGCCGGTGCCTACACACGCACCGACAAAGCGGGCGTCGCCGAGGATCTCGAGCGGATGTATGAGCGGTTCCCGCGCCTCGCCGAACGCAGATCGCAGCAGGCGGGCACAATGTCGGGCGGCGAACAGCAGATGCTCGCGTTCGCGTGTGCGTTGATGAGCCGCCCGAAGCTGATCTGCATGGATGAGCCGACGATGGGCCTGTCTCCCAGACTGGTGGAGGAGGTGCTCGAGCAGATCGCCGCACTGTGTGACGAGCTCGGTCTCTCCGTGCTCATGGTCGAACGGCAGGCCGAACTTGCGCTCTCGATAGCGGACTACGGCTATGTGCTGCAGAACGGACGCATTCGCCTGCACGGGCGCGCAGACGACCTGCTCGCCGACCCGCGCATTCGGGAAGCGTATCTGGGCGGCTGACGTATAGGGATGTGCCGGTTCAACGCCGCCCATGAACGCACAAGCCCACCCGTACGGCCCGTACGGGTGGGCTTGTGCGTTGGAAGCGGTGTAGATTGCGGGAAAGACACGTGTGGCAAACGCATGAGACGGCAATGGATTGGCGTGCAGTTCAATACGAACTGTCTAATAAGAAATACTGTGTCGTGAGGTCGTGGCCTCGGCGGTGCCCTTCGTTGGCTCTGTGCGGCCATGGTATGCCGTGATGCGGAACCCGTGCCGCCGGCGCGCAGATGCCTGTGTCATATGGTCATATGGTGTTCTGGGTGCATGGGGTCAGGAGGCAAAGGTGCAGGTTTTAGGAAGACAGAGTTCGGAAAATATGCTGTTTTTGCCTTTTAATATTCCGCTCAAGGGCTATCTGCCTCAAGGGTAAACAAAATGAGGCCGCGTGTCCGGCTCCCTATGCTGTTGGGTAGTTCCAACAAAGGGGGATGCAATGGCATTGACCAGCGAACAGCAACAGATCGTGGACAAGGCCACGCTCACGAAGACCAACGGATGGCAGTACCTGACCGTTGAGGGAAGCCCGTACGAGATCGGCTTCGAGCACGGCTACCTGCTCACCGACGAGTTCAAGGACGCCATTCGCGTATACACGCATATGACACTCGAAACAATGGGCATGGACTACTCGTTCTTCGTGGAGCAGGCCGTCAAACTGCACAAGAGCAAGATTCCGGATGAGTACATCGAGGAGATGCAAGGCATGGCCGACGGCTTCACCGCCGGTGGTTTCGAGACCTCGCTCGACGATGTGATCGGCTGGAACGCCTGGATGGAGCTCACCGGCTACTGGTGGCCACAGGTCGCCGCAGAGTACTCGAACAACCCGCCAGCCGGACCGAAGGGTTCGCATTGCACCGGCTTCGTGGCCACCGGTTCGGCCACGGTGGACGGCCGTCCGGTGATCGCACATGAGAGCTTCGATGATTTCTGGAGCGGCCAGTACTTCAACATCTGCGAGGTGATCAAGCCTGCGAAGGGCTTCGCCATCAAGATGCAGACCATTCCCGGTTACATCAGCTCGATGACCGACTTCTATGTGACCGCAGCGGGTCTCGGCATCACCGAGACCACCCTCGCCGGCTTCGTTGGGTACGATGTGGACGGCGTCCCCGAGTATGTGCGCTCGCGTCAGGCCTCGCAATATGCGAAGACGATCGACGAGTGGATCAAGATCGAGAACACCGGCAACAACGGCGGCTACGCGAACATCTGGATGCTCGTCGACGCCAACACCAACGAGATCGCCCGCTACGAGGAGGGCCTCAAGCACCAGGAGCTGCTGCGTACCAAGGACGGCTACTTCTACGGGTGCAACGCCGCGCACAATCCGCGCATCCGCAATCTCGAATGCGTCGACAACGGCTACAACGACCCACGCCAGCAGACCGGCGGTCGCCGCACGCGCCTGGAGAAGCTCATGCCGGAGGTCTCGGGCAAGATCGACGACGATATGGCCAAGAAGATCCTCGCCGACAAGTTCGACCCGTATCTGGGCTACGAATGCGCCAGCTCGCGCGACATCTGCGCCCATTACGACTGCGACCCGATGTACTACGCGGACGATCCGCACGGCGTGTGGAACGTGCCGTTCTTCCCGGGTGGTTCCTGCGATGGCAAATGCGCCAGTGCAGACGATATAGAGAACTTCCGCATGTGGGGCATCTTCGGCCGTGCCGACGGCGAGCCGTTCGACGCCGATGCGTTCCTGGAACAGCACCCACAGTGGAATTGGCAGAAAGGTTACTTGAAGAGCCGTCCAAGCCAGCCTTGGACGCTGTTCGACTGATATTCCCGCAACAGTATTGCCGGAGGGAATGCGCGTGACATCCGCATGGGAAAACCCGCCGGCATGGTCCGTACGAAATTCGTGCATCCGGTTCGTCAGATGCTCTCGTTATGCCGCATATGCATACATATACGCCGTGCGCCGGCAGCCAACGGAATCCGGATGGTCATTCAACAATCAACAACGAAGGTCAATAAATGGAATTGACAAAGCAAGATCTGTCGCAGATGGCAGAGGCATATAAGAAGGATTCCGCCCAGCAAATCGCGGAGCAAGCGGTCAAGAACAACGGCATCCATGCGTCCAGCGAGCGTGAGCATGTGGTCGTGACCGAGAACAACTTCGTGTTCTCGGTGGACGTCGACAGCGAGGCCGTGGCGAACCAACGCCAGTCCGGCCGCTGCTGGATGTTCTCGGCTCTCAACTTCCTGCGTTTCCACATGGAGAAGAGCCTCAAGTTGCCGAAGGGCAGCTTCCAGCTCTCGCAGAACTACAACTTCTTCTATGACAAGCTCGAGAAGTCGAACTTCTTCATGGAGAACATCATCAAGTACGCAGGCTCCGATCTCAACGACCGCCGTGTCGACTTCCTGCTTGCCACCCCGCAGCAGGACGGCGGCGACTTCGACCCGATCTGCGCGCTCATCGAGAAGTACGGCGTGGTGCCGCTGGAGGCCATGCCCGACACCGCGGTGACCAAGAACACGTCGGAATTCAACGCCGTGCTCAACCGCGTGCTGCGTGAGGACGCGTTCAAGCTGCGCAAGCTCGTGCGCGAAGGCAAGTCGGAGAAGGAAGTGGACGACGCACGTCGTGCCATGCTCTCCGAGATCTACCGCATCCTATGCGTGAGCTTCGGCGAACCGCCGAAGACCGTGGACTTCGAATACCGTGACACCGACAAGAAGTACCATGCAGACCGTGGTCTGACCCCGCTCGAGTTCTACAAGAAGTACCTCGGCGATGTCAAGCTCGAAGATTACGTGGGCGTGATGAACCTGCCTGTGGAGGGCATGGAATACGGCAAGATGTACACGATCGACATGACCGGTGAGGTGCTGGGCTCCAAGCGCAAGCTGCACTATGTGAACGTGCCGATCGACGTGATGAAGGAAGCGACGATCAAGCAGCTCAAGGCCGGCGAACCGGTGTGGTTCGGTTGCGATGTGCTGCAGGACTCCGACTTCGTCAAGGGCATTCTCTCGCTCAACCTCTACGACGTGCAGAAGATGTTCGGCATCAAGTTCGATATGGACAAGGGCGAACGCTTCCAGTACAACCAGAGCCTGCCGACGCATGCGATGACGATGGCCGGCGTCGACCTCGACGCCGACGGCAAGCCGATCCGCTGGAAGGTGGAGAACTCGTGGGGCACCACCGCGCATGGCAAGCCGGTCGGTCACCAGGGCTACTTCATCATGGATGATTCGTGGTTCGACCAGTACATGTACGAGGTGGCGGTGCGCAAGGAGTACCTGCCCGAGGAGTACCAGAAGGCGCTGGAGACCGAGCCTGAAGTGCTTCCGTATTGGAACACCTTCAACCCGGAGCCGTGATACGCGAGACCCGAAGGAGTCCCGTCCGTAATCGATAGCGTTGCAGATGCCGCTCGGCCAATCACCGGGCGGCTCCTGTGCGCATGGACGTAAGCCAGGAAAACATGAGTGATAAAACGAAATCCAAATCCGGCGCCATAGTCAAGGGCGCCAAGGGAGGCACCGGCAACCTCACGACGATCGCGTTGATCATGATGAACGTCACAGTGATCGCAGGTCTCGCCAACGACGTGCAGCAGTCGTTCTACGGCCTCTCCTCAGTTACCTTCTTCCTGATCGGCGGGCTGCTGTTCTTCCTGCCGACTGGTCTTGTGGCGGCTGAACTCGCATCCGGCTGGAGCCAGCGTGGCGGCATCTTCCGCTGGGTCGGCGAAGGCATCGGCGTGTTCCCCGCGGTCGCCTGCCTGCTGATTCTGTGGTTCCAGACCACGTTCACCTTCGGCTCCGGCATTCCGTCGATGTCGGCCACGATCGGCTTCTTCACCACGAAGTACGATTGGGCCGTCGACTTCGCCAAGAACTCGCATTCGTGGAAGGTGACGCTGCCGATCATGATCGGCTGGCTGGCCTACTACTGGTTCTGCTGCTTCCTCGCCACGAAGGGCGTCAAGACCTTCAGCAAGATCGCGCAGTACGGCGTCATTCTCGGCACCTTCCTGCCGCTGGGCGTCATGACCATCCTGGCCGTCGTCTGGCTGTGCCAGGGCCACACGCCCGCCATCGACATGGCGCCGAGCGCATTGGTGCCGAAGTGGGAGGGCATGTCGACCCTCGCATTGGCCGCAGGCGTGTTCTTCTCGTTCGCCGGCATCGATATGAACGCCGCGCACATCAAGGACCTCAAGAAGCCGAACAAGCAGTTCCCGCTCGCCATCTTCGTCTCGATGATCCTCGCGCTGCTCATCTTCATCGTCGGCACGTTGATCATCGCCATGGTGATCCCGAACAAGCAGATCAACCTGCTGTACACGCTGTTCGCCACCTACCGTGCACTCGGCGCGACGATTGGCTTCCCTGATCTCTACCTGGTGTTCTGCTGGCTCGGCATGCTCAACAGCTTCGCCGCGCTGATCACGAACCTCGCAGGCCCCTCCTACATGCTAGGACAGGCCGGCCGTTCCGGCTTCCTGCCGAAGTTCCTGCAGAACAACAACAAGCATGGCATGCCGAGCCGCCTGATGTACACGCAGATGGCATTGATGACGATCATCGCGTTCATCGTGTTCCTGCTGCCGAACGTGGAGGGCTTCGTCGCGCTGATCACTCAGGCGATCACGATTCTGTACCTCACCTACTATGTGCTCATGTTCGTGGCGTTCCTGCGTCTGCGTTACCAGCAGCCGAACCGCCCGCGTGGCTTCAAGGTGCCCGGTGGCATGGCCGGTGCATGGATTGTGGCCGGCATTGGCATCCTTGCCTCCGTGTTCGGCATCGTGCTGGCGTTCTACCCGCCGGCACAGCTTGCCGCCGAGGTGGGCTCCGGTGCCACCTACGACCTGATCATCATTGGATTGCTCGCATTCGTGTTCATTGCCTGCGTGCTCATCTACCGTGCCTCCCGCAAGCATGATTGGGCTGATCCAACCAACCAGTTCGCGCCGTTCACGTGGCAGATTGAGGGGTTGAAGAAACCTTCCAAGGCGCTGTCGAACATTCCTACCGCATTGCTTTCCGAAGGTCAGAACCCGATGGGCCTGCCGATCAAGAAGCACTACGACAAGGATGAGATGATGAAGGACCTGCCTACGGGTAAGGATCCGAAGCAGGGTGAGGTGGCGGCTGCGCTGCTCAAGAAGCAGGGCATCACCGAACCGTCCGAGCCGGCCAAGGTCGCCTTGGTGGGAGACCCCACTGTGGGCGTCAAGACGGTGTCATACGAACCTGAACCCGTGCATACGAACGAATCGGGCGACATGATTCCTCAGCCCACCGCGGCCGATGTCTCAGCGGCCCCGGTTCCCACTGATGCGGCGGCCGATGCTCGCCGTGCCGAGGCCGAGGCCAAGATTGCCAGCCAGGATGCCCATGAGTACCACAACGAGGCCGTGGCCCTTACCGATGAGGCGAAGGACGATGTGATGTTGTCGCAGGACGCCCACCGCGTTCAGGTGGACGAGGCCGAGGCGCATGAGGCACAGGCTGCAGTCAAATCCATCGACTCCATCAACGCGGATCAGGCCGTCGACCCGACCAAACCGGCGGACGATCCGTCGCAGCCCAAGCACTGAGCTCAGGCGTTCCTAATGCGCAGGCGGCCCCGTGAACGTCACGGGGCCGCGCATGCGCCAAATTCTTCGGTGCGCGGGGCATTTCCTCCCATGCACCATACAAGCTAAGGAGTATTCCATGGCAAACAATACAGAAGCAACCAAGAACGAAGCCGGCAACGACGAGCAGAAGAAGCCGCTCGAGCCGCTGCCGCAGGCAGCCACGAAGCAGTACACGTGGACCGGCGCCGACGGCAAGAAGATCAACTACACCGCCACCGCGGAAATGATTCCGGTGCGCGCCGACGACGGCCAGCTCATCGGCCACATGTTCATGTTCTCCCAGGTTTCCGATCAGGAAGACAAGTCGGATCGTCCGGTGACGTTCTGCTGGAACGGCGGCCCCGGTGGTGCCTCGTACATGGTCAACATCGGTGGCATGGGCGCCAAGCGCGTCAAGACCGATGGCATGGCGCACCTGAAGGGCGTCGGTGAGGTCGAAGACAACCCGTATTCGCTGCTGCCGAGCTCGGATCTCGTGTTCATCGATGCGTTCGGCACCGGCTACTCGCATGTGGATCCGAACTACGACGCCAAGAAGGTGTGGGGTGTCGACGGTGACGGCGATGCCTTCACGCGCGGCATCATCGCATGGCTCACCAAGTACGACCGCATGAACAGCCCGCACTACCTGTACGGCGAATCCTACGGCACCATGCGCAACGCCGTCGTCTACCGCATGCTCGGCGAGCATGGCGTCGGCGTCGCAGGCATCACCGAACAGTCCACCATTCTCGACTACGAGCCCACGCTCTCCGGTGAGGACGACTACTACATGGGCATGTTCCCCGTGTACGCCGCCACCGCCAACTACTTCAAGAAGGCCGGGGTGGGCGTCGACCAGTACGAGTGGTACGACAAGGCGTTCGACTATGCGAACAACACGCTTGCCCGTGCCCTGACGCTCGCCGACGCATTGCCGGCGGACGAGATGAAGAAGATCGCCGGCGAGATGAGCGAGTTCATCGGCCTGCCTGCCGACTTCATCGAAGAGAAGGGCCTGCGCATCGAACTCGACACGTTCCGCAAGAACCTGCTCAAGGCCGAGGGTGAGACCACCGGCCGTTACGACACCCGCTTCACCACGTACGGATATCAGGACGTGCAGGGCGACAACGAGTTCTTCGCCGGCGAGGATCCGTCGTACGACGCGATCAACGCCGCCTACCTCGACGTGTACATGAAGATGCTCGGCGACATGGGCTTCAAGGGCTACGAGAACTATGAGGGCCTCTCGCTCAAGGTCAACTCGAGCTGGAACTGGACGCATCAGGCTCCAGGCACCATGGGCTCCCCGCAGGTTCCGAATGTGGCCTACGATCTTGCCACTGCGCTGCGTCGCAACCCGACGAGCCGCATCTGCGTGCTCGGTGGCATCCACGACGCTGCGACGCCGTACTGGAACGTGCGCCACGACATCAACAAGCTGTTCCTGCCGCAGGCGCTCAAGGATCGCATCGAGTACCATCTGCACTCCAACGGCCACATGCTGTACTGCGACGAGGTGGCTCTGGCTGCGGCCGGCCCCGAACTTGCCGCCTTCTACGACAAGCGCCATGAAGACAAGGACTGATTTGTCCGGCGCGTCCCACGCCAAGGAACCGCAGTACTTGATCTAAGGGTCTGATTTGAAGGGATTGCCCGCCTCCCATTGAAGAGGAGGGCAATCCCTTCAGGATTTTTGCGTACCGCACAGTGCCGTTCCAACGCAGGACGACAGAACTATAGTCGAAAATTGAAATAGTACGGAAGAGATTTTCCAGGAAGGGAAGGAGCCTCACATGACCGCTGCAACGAAGTCACAGGAAATCCCAGCTCCAAACAATACGGGTGCGGGCGGTCCGGTCACCGTCAAGCGCACACTCTCGGTATTCGACCTCGTGGTGTTCGGTATGATCTTCATGGTGCCGATCGCCCCATTCTCCATTCTCGCATCGGTTTCGAACACGTCGCACGGCATGCCGGCCCTCGCATACGTGATCGCCATGGTCGCGATGCTGTTCACCGCGTTCTCGTTCGACCTCATGGTGCCCCGCTACCCATCGAGCGGCAGCATCTTCGTCTACGCCTCCGATGAGATCAACGGTCCGGTGGGATTCGTGGTCGGATGGCTCATGCTGTTGCAGTACCTGATCACGCCGGCCGTCATGCTCATCATGGCCGGTCTGGCAATTCATGAATACGTGCCGGCCGTTCCGGTGTGGGCATGGTGCCTCATCTTCCTCGCCATCATCACGGTCATCGCGATGCGTGGCGCCGGAGCCACCGTCATGGTGGACAAGCTCGCCTTGGTGGCCGAGCTCATCGTGTTGCTGCTGTTCTTCATCTTCGGCGTCATCTACGTGGCGAAGAACCCCAGCGTGGCCCACTTCTCCTTCGAAGGCTTCTACAATCCCGGCCACTTCGAGATGGGCGCGGTGATGAGCGCCGTCTCGCTGTGCGCGCTGTCGTTCGTCGGCTTCGGCTCCGTGGTCACGCTCGACGACCAGAGCCTCGACCCCAAGCATGGCCCGTCGCGCGCGATGATTGTGATCGTGCTCATTCTGGGCGCGCTCTACATGGCGATGAGCCTGCTGACGATGTGCATGGATCCGAGCGGCAAGCTCATGGCAGCCAATCCGAACAACGGTTTCTACTTGGTGGCCGGCCTTGCCGGAAAGTGGCTTGGTGTGCTGTGCGCCGTGGCCAATGCGCTCGCTCTGGGCATTTTCACGTCGCTGTCGGGCATGACCGCCGGCGCCTCGCTGCTGCGCGTGATGGCCAAGGACGACGCATTGCCGTCGGTCTTCGCCAAGATCAGCCCGAAGACCCGCGTGGCCACCGTCGCCACCGGCTTCGTCGCCGTCCTCACGCTGGCGCTCATCTTCATCGTGTTGCCGATCGGCATGACCACCGGCGCGAAGATCTCCAACTACGGCGCGCTCTCCACGTACTTCATGCTCAACATTGCCGTCATCTGGGGCCTTGGTATCAGGGCGAAGATTCTTGAGCACGGCAAGTTCTGGCGTACGATCATCTTCCCGCTCATCGGCGCAATCGTCACCGGCGTCATCTTCTGCTCGCTCGGTGGCGAGGTGCTCATTGTGGGCACCGTGTGGCTCGTGCTCGGCATCATCTTCTACTACGTGTGGACGAAGGCGCTGCATCACAAGCCGGATCTGCTTTCCGCCTCCCGTGCCAAGGGCGAGACCAAGGCGCAACGCATCGCCCGCAATGCACAGGCCGATGCCCATGCCAAGCAGGTCGCCCAGAACGTGCTCGACCAGCAGACTGCCGCGGACTCCATGTCGAACGAGTCCTCGAAGGCCTGAACTGTCGCCCTGTGCTTGAACTCGCGCGCGAACGCACCGATCATGTATGCGCTCGCGCGTTCGAGTATTCGGGCATATATTCAAACTATGCGATTTCACGATTACGTTTCCGGCATGCGCATCCCCACGCTCATGCTCGGCATCGCGCCCGTGCTCATCGGAGCCACCGCAGCGTGCCGCGTGCTCGACCTGCGCAGTGCGGAAGGCTTGCCGGCCTGCGGCGTCTTCGTTTCCAGTGCGGAATGCCATGCGGGCACCGGCAGAATCGTCACGCTCGGCCTGCTTTGTCTGCTCGTCGCGCTCTTCCTGCAGATCGCCGTCAACTTCGCCAACGACTACTCGGACGGCGTGCGTGGCACCGATGCCCACCGTACGGCGGCGGTACGGCAATACACGGTGGAATCTGATTTTCAGTTCTTTGAGAACGGTGCGACTGCAGAAGAGGAGCGGCAGGCGCGCGAGCTGAACGGGCCGATGCGCTTGGTGGCCAGCGGCGTCACCCCGCGCGCGGTGCTCATGGCGGCCATTGTGAATGCTGTGCTCGCCTGCGTGTGCGGCCTCGCGGTGATTGTGATCACCGGCTACTGGTGGCTTGTATTCGTGGGGGCGTTGTGCGTGGCAGCCGCATGGTTCTATGTGGGCGGCTCTCATCCATACGGATACTTCGGGTTCGGCGAGCTGGCCGCCTTCGTGTTCTTCGGTCCGGTCGCCGCGCTTGGCACGCAGTTCGTGCTGTGCGGTCATGTCAACGGGAACGGCGTGTATGGGGCGGTAGTCATCGGCGCGGTCTCTGCGGCCGTGATGGCGGTGAATAATCTGCGCGACGTGAACACGGATCGTGAGAGCGGCAAACGCACGCTCGCCGTACGTCTCGGAGCGCGTGCGTTCACGGTGTGCCTGTGCGTGCTTATCGCCCTCGTTATGCTCGTCATGGTGATTCCGTGGAGCGTGATGTGGATCCATATGGATTCCGATCTGCCCAATCTGAGCGTGCTCGGCGGCTACTGCGCAGTGCTCGGCGAAATCGCGCTCATACTGCTCACCGTGGTCGTCGAATTCAATGTGGCCAAACGGGAATACCGTAGCGCCATGCGGAATCTGTCGTGGATCGCGCTCGCCGTCGCGCTGGTGTTCGTCGGTCTCACCATGTCCATCTGAATGCGCTGAGATCGTCGCGTTCGCAGATTATCCCGCCAATCGGGCAGATATGGCAATGCACGTGCATTTGACTCGACGGGTCGCTAGACTAGGGCATATGACTTACAAACTGGTACTGCTCCGACATGGTCAGAGCGAATGGAACAAGACAAATCAGTTCACCGGCTGGGTTGACGTCCCGCTGACCGAAAAGGGTCGCGAGGAAGCCAAGAACGGCGGCAAGCTTATGAAGGACAAGGGTGTGCTGCCCGACATCGTCTTCACCTCGCTGCTGCGCCGCGCCATCAACACCGCGAACATCGCGCTCGATGAGGCCGACCGCCTGTGGATTCCCGTGAAGCGCGACTGGCGCCTCAACGAGCGTCATTACGGCGCCCTGCAGGGAAAGAACAAGAGCGAGATCCGCGAGGAGTACGGCGACGAGAAGTTCATGCTGTGGCGCCGCTCCTACGGCACCCCGCCGCCCGAGATTGACCCGAACGACCAGTACGCGCAGAACAACGACCCGCGCTACGCCGGCGACCCGGTTCCGGAAGCCGAGTGCCTGGCCGACGTCGTGGAGCGCGTGAAGCCGTACTTCGAGGCAGAGATCGAGCCTGAGCTCAAGGATGGCAAGACCGTTCTCATCGCCGCCCACGGCAACTCGCTGCGCGCGATTGTCAAGATGCTCGACGGCCTGACCGAAGAGGAGATCGCCAAGGTGAACATCCCGACGGCAATCCCGCTGGTCTACGAGCTCGACGAGAACTTCAAGCCGATCAAGAAGGGCGGCGAATACCTCGATCCTGAGGCCGCTGCCGCCGGTGCCGCCGCTGTTGCGGCCCAGGGCCAGAAGTGAGCCCAGAAGTGAGTTTGGCGGTCCTCCGCTAACCGCACGTCTGAATCGTATGAGGCGACTCGGTGTTTTTCGCACCGGGTCGCCTTTTGCGTGTCTGGTTGCGGCCATGATTGCAAAGGCGACTATTTGATTCGCATAATCACGCTAAATTGAGATCAGAGTTGCAAGGATGCCCATTCTATGAAATGCGAGATAGCTGCGCTGAGATTGAAGAGATAGCTGCGCTGAGATTGAATCTGCAAAAGTGGTCATCGTACGGCTCTAGCTGTGCCATGCTGAGATCGCAGCTGCAAGAACGACCTTTCTGAGGCGAATTTAATGACCGCCTTTGCAATCTGGGGCATATGTAGGCACGCGAAGTGATCTTCGCATACTGTGTTGAGAGTACGCTTGCAAATCCGGTCATTCTTGACCTGCATAAACATGTCAGGATGAGATTGCATTTGCAAGAGCAGCCATCTGAATCCCGTGAGCATGTCTGGATGAGCATAGGATTGCAAAAACGGCCATGCACATGCACCATGTTCGCAGTGCGTTGCAGACCGCCTGTGGAATCGCTAAAACCAAGCTAAGAGCAAACCTCGTGCTCGGTTTGCGCGAACAGACGGACAATGGGCACTAGAGCGCCGAAAGTCGGCGCAGGCAAATCTTCGCGGGAGCGAGCCCGCGGAGAGGAGGTACCATGTACTATTCGGCAGGCAATTTCGAGGCGTTCGCGCACCCGAAGAAGCCGGAGGGCATTGAGAACAAGAGCGCGTACATCATCGGCACGGGACTGGCGGCGCTCACCGCTGCGTTCTATCTCGTGCGCGATGCGCAGATGCCGGGCAAGAGCATCCACGTGTTCGACAAGGACGTGGTTCCCGGCGGTGCGCTCGATGGCGCGTTCATCAAGGGCGAGGGCTACGTCATGCGCGGTGGCCGCGAAATGGACAATCATTTTGAGGTCATGTGGGACGTCTACCGCGATGTGCCGAGCATCGAAGACCCGAAGGTGTCGATGCTCGACCACTACTACTGGCTCAACAAGGAGGACCCGAACTATTCGAAGTGCCGCGCCACCAAGGCACGTGGCCACAATGCGCACACCGACAACAGGTTCAATCTCTCCGACAAGGGGTGCATGGAGATCCTCAAGCTCTACCTCGCCTCCGAGGACGAGCTCGCCAACAAGAAGATCACCGACTACTTCGACGACGAAGTGCTCAATTCGAATTTCTGGCTGTACTGGCGCACGATGTTCGCCTTCGAGAACTGGGATTCCGCGCTCGAGATGCATCGCTACATCCACCGTTTCATCCATCACATCGGTGGCCTGCCCGACTTCTCGGCATTGCGGTTCACGCGATACAACCAGTATGAGTCGATGATCCTGCCGCTCATGAACTACCTCAAGGCGCACGACGTGCAGTTCCATATGGGCACCGCAGTCGACGACGTCACCTTCGCCGTCAGCGAGCACGAGAACGGCCCGGCCCGCAATGTGTTCACCAACGTGTCAATGGACGAGGCCCAACGCGCCCAAGCAGAGAACGGCGCATTCCCACGCAACCCGTACAGCACGCCGAACAAGAAGGTGGCCAAGACGCTTGTGGTCACCGATCTGGCGAAGAACGAGCGCAAGACAATCGAACTCACCGAGAACGACTTCGTGTTCATCACCAACGGCGGCCTGGTGGAGTCGACCACCGAGGGCGACCAGAACACGCCGGCCGGCTTCGATCCGACGCTCAAGCCGGGCAACGGGTGGGACATGTGGAATCGCATTGCCGCGGTCGACCCGAGCTTCGGTCACCCGGAGAAGTTCATCTACGATCCGAACCTCACCAAGTGGATGAGCGCCACGGCCACCACGCTTGACGACACGATTCCGGCCTACATCGAGAAGATCACCGGACGCTCACCGTTCGGCGGCCACACCGTTACCGGCGGCATTGTGACCGTGGAGGATTCGAACTGGCTGATGAGCTGGACCGTGAACCGGCAGCAGCAGTTCCGCGACCAGCCGAAGGACATGATCTCGGCATGGATCTACGGCTTGTTCCCCGACAAGCCAGGCAACTACATTCGCAAGCCGATGCAGGACTGCACCGGCATGGAGATCTGCGAGGAATGGCTCTACCACATGGGAGTGCCCGAGGACCAGATCGAGGAGCTCGCGAAGAACCATTGCAATACGGTGCCGGTCATGATGCCGTATGTCGACGCGTTCTTCATGCCGCGCGAACTCGGTGACCGCCCCGACGTCGTGCCGGATGGTGCCGTCAACTTCGCGTTCATCGGTCAGTTCGCCGAGGAGCCACGTGACACGATCTTCACCACGGAATACTCGATGCGCACCGGCATGGAGGCCGTGTACACGCTGTGCGATGTGGATCGTGGCGTGCCCGAGGTGTGGAACAGCGAATACGACGTGCGTGACATGCTCAACGCGGCCGTCAAGCTGCGCGACGGCCAACCACTCACCACCTTCGGACGCAACAATGTGGAACGCAAGGCGATCGCGTTTGCGCTGGGGCGTACCAAGGGCACGTACATCTACGACATGCTCAAGGTGTATGGCGCCATCGTCGACCCGAAGCACCCGGTGGACATGAAGCCCGGCATGCGGTTCGACGAGTCGTTCAATGAAGCGGATGAGCAGCGTCTGATGCAGCATGCCAAGGAGGCCGAGGCCGAGGCATTTGCCGCCCCGGGGTCGAAGGACACACCTGTGGCCGCCGACACGGTCGATCCCGTTGCGCCTGCCGCTGCACCTGATGGTGTTCTTGAACCAGGGGAGAATGATTCGACGAAATGAAGGCCTATGTGATTGAGCAGGCGGACGACCATGGTCTTGACGCCATCAAGCTCGCCGAAGTGCCGATTCCGGCAGTTGGGCCGGGGCAGGTGCTTGTCAAGGTGCATGCGGTTGGCCTGAATCCGGTGGATTACAAGCTGGCGGGAGGCGGTGACCCGGACTGGTCGTTCCCGCATACGCTGGGCCTTGACGTGGCCGGTGAAATCGCCGCCATCGGGCCGGATGTCTCCGAGGACTGGCATCTGGGCATGCGCGTCGCCGGACATGGCGACCTGCGCTACGATGGCTGCTTCGCCGAGTACGTCGCCTCCCCTGTGTACGAGCTGGCCCGCATCCCGGACGACGTGAGCTATACCACCGCCGCCGGCCTGCTGTGCAGCGCGTTGACGGCCTACCAGACGATCAACCGCAAACCGAATCTCAACAATGTGCACACGGCATTGATCCATGGAGGCTCCGGAGCCGTGGGCGGCATTGCCGTCCAGCTCGCCAAGATGCATGGCCTCACGGTGTTCACCACCTGCTCCACCGCCAAGGTGGACTATGTGCGCAAACATCTCGATGTGGATGCGGTCATCGACTACCGCAAGGAGGATGTGACCGAACGCATAGGCGAACTCACCGACGGGCTCGGCGTCGATCTCGTGGTGGACACGGTGGGCGGCGCGGAGGCCGAGAAGGACTTCGACCGACTGGCCTACAACGGTCAGCTCGTCACCATTGTGGGCGTGCCGAACATCGACGGCGACGACATGTTCGGCCGTGGACTGAGCATGGCGGTCGTCAATCTCGGCGGTGCGCATGGCTCCGGCGATCCGCGTCAGCAGAACGACCTGGGCACAATGGCCACCGACGTGTTTGAGATGGCATCGCAGGGCCGTCTCGATCCGCTCATCGAGAGGATTCTGCCGTTCGACGAGTTGGTGGATGGGTTGAAGACGCTCGCCGCCGGCAAAGTGACCGGCAAGCTGGTCGTTTCGCTCGACATCTAGCGACTCCACCGCGGTTTGGCATGGCCCGCGCGGCATGGTGCATGGAGTTTTCCGAATACCGCGCCGCGTGGGTTCCCATTTGTGCCCCGTTTTACGGATGCTTCCGTAAACCAGACCGGGAAAGTGGCGTGTAGTGGTCTGTCTCACGGATGCTTCCGTAAACCATGCCATCAGATGACCTATTCGCGGTATGTCATTCGGAGACTTCCGTGAAACGGACCATTGCAAGGCGGTTTTGTGGCATGGTTTACGGAAGCATCCGTGAGACAGACCGCCACAGACCTCATTCAGAGTTGATTTTACGGATGCTTCCGAAAGATGTGCCGCGAGAGGGCCTATCTGCGGCACGGTTTTCGGAAGCATCCGTCCGAAATACCGCCGCCCACGCAGCCGCCGTCGCCTAGAACGGCGTGGAGGCCACCAAATACTTGCCCTGAGGCTCACCTTCGCCGTCGATCACGGCCTCGACATGCGCCCATCCGTCGCTCGCCGGCACGAACACGGCGTCTCCCTGATGCAGCACGCGTGAATCCGCTTCGCTGATCACCTGCACCGACCCTTGTGTGCACACCACCACACGAGGGCCGGAATGCGGGAACGGCGTATGCCCGCTGATCTGCCGCACCAGTGAGTCGTAGCGTTTGGCCAGCGCGTTGATCACCGGCCATGGCTCATGCTGCACATCCACCTGCCCGTAGGCGAGCATGTACTCGCTCACGTTCGGTTTGTAGAAGGCGAGGTCTCGCATCAGCATCGTGGCGATCTGCGAGTTCGACGGATCCACCGGCGTGCTGGTGCGGCAGTCTAGGCATTGCAGCAGATTCACGATGTCTTTGTGCTTCATGGTGAGTCCTGCGCGCAGCACGTTGTCCGAATTCGTCATGATCTCCGCCGCCGTACCATATATATAGGCGTGCGGGGTGCCGGTGGGCAGGAACACCGACTGGCCCTCCTCGAGACTCACCGGGTTCATCATGAGCAGTGCGAGCGCGCTCGTGTCTCCCGGGAACGCCTTGGCCGCGCGAATCGCGAAGTCGAATGCGAGATCGTTGCGCGTGTGTTCGGTGAGTGAGCGCGCATGCTGCAGATCGTCGAGGAGTTCCTGCGGATCTGTTTCCTGCGCCGTGATCGCCGCATGGAATGCGCGGAACAGTCGTTTTCTCGCCGGTGACCATACGGCGGAGGCGATGGGCATCATCTCGTCCGCTGCGGAAAATGATTCGCCTGCCGACTGCGTGGCGGTCGAGTTGAGCGCCTCCACCATGCGTTGCGCCACCGGCAGCCTGAGCAATCCCAGATTCCGTAGCGCGAATGTGCGCGTGGAGAATCCTACTGCCGCGAGGAATGGTTCGAGTGCCACCACCATCTCGCTTTTCGCATTGATGTCTTTGAACGAACGTTCGGGGGCGTTGAGTGGTATGCCTGCGCGGTTCTCCTCGTTGAACCCCGCGCGCGCCTGAAAGGCCACCGGGTGCACCTGCAGCGAGAGCGGTTCGGTGGCGCAGATCAGTTTGAACAGATAGGGGAGCACCGGGCCGAATTCCTCCGAGCCGCGCCGACCCACCATGTCAATGGGATTGCGCTCGATCATCGACGTGAGCGGCTGTTCGACGCCATCCACCATTATCGGCGACGGCGACTGGGCATGCCCGCTGAACCACATCTCGGCAAGCGGCTGCTGTGTTTCGTGTTCACCCAGATGGAACACATGCTGCAGTGTTCGGTGCGAGCCCCAGGCATAGTGTTTGGGAACAGGGCGAATAGCGTACACTGCCTGCTCCCTTCTGCCTTGGCGTTTTTCGGCGCTCGCGCATACGTGCATATTGTACGCGAATCCGCATGCTTGTGCCCACATGGGAAGTTTTTTCCCACATTCAGGGCTCGATTGGCTGGTTATTTCCACTGCTACACACCTGTGATTACAGTGGGCCATATGAAAATCGCTCCGATCTATGACCCGACCCAGCGCCGTCCCAGCCCCAAACCGATGCAGGTCGACCTACGCAAGGCGTTCATCATAGGCATCTGCTGCTGGGTCGTCGCGCTGATCGTGAGCATTGTCATCTTCTCCACTGCGCATTCGGAGATGTCGCGCCAGTCGATGTTCATCTGCTCGTATGGCGTGTTGATTGGTTTCGCATTGCTTGTGTGGGAGCATTTTCACCGTCGCGATTACCGTCGGCTCGGCGCCGACTGATTTCGCCGGCCTCCTCTGCAGACTCGGACACGAGCGGTAGCACCAGACTGAATGTGCTGCCCTGCCCAGGTCTGCTCCACACCTGCACATTGCCGTGGTGCGTGATGGCCACATGCTTGACGATGGCCAGGCCGAGGCCGACGCCCGACTGCGTGCGCTCGTTCTGGTTCGCTCCGCGGTAGAACCGTTCGAAGATGCGCGGCTGCTCCTTGAGCGGGATTCCCGTTCCGCGGTCCACCACGCGCACCAACGCATCCTTGGCGTCGCGCGTCGTTTCGATGAGCACGCTCACGTTCGCGTTGTCGGGCGAGTATTCGATGGCGTTGTCGACGAGCTTGCCGATCGCCGCACGGATCGCCGTGGCGTCGCCGCGCACTTTCGGCTCGCCCTTGCCGGTGATGGACACCGTGATGCCGCGTTGACGGGCTTGCGGCAAGAGTTCGTTGACCGCCACCTCCACTTGTTCGCGCACATCCAACACCGCGGATTGCGCGTTCGGAGCATCGCCCTGTGCCTTGATGAGCAGCAGCAGATCCTTGACCATGTGATCGACGTAGGCGCTTGACCGACGCACGTCGCGGGCCGCCTGCGCGACCTGTTCGGGGCTCATGCCGCCGTGTTCGAGCACGTCGGCCAGCCGTTGCAGATCCTCACTCGGCCGAATGATCATCTCGCTCACGTTCGTCACGAAGTCGTCGCGCATCTGCGAGAACCGCACCGATTCCGAGATGTCGTCGATGAGCACGACGACGAACTGCTCGTCGATGCGCCCGATGACCAGTTTGAGCCAGTTGGGGCGCGAGACGGTGCTGGTTTTCAGGTCCTCCTCAGCATCCACCGGTTCGGGCAATGCGAAACGCTTCGGCGTGGAGGTGGTGATCTCCAGCGACGTCTTGCCGCCGTGCTCGCGTACTTTGCGCACGGCGTCGAGCACGCGCGAATCCACGATCACGTCGTCGTTGACGATGCCCAGACGGTAGGCCGCCGGATTGGCGCGCACCACGTCGTCGGAATCGTCTACCACAATCGATGCGGCCGGAAGGATCGACAGCAGCGCGGCGGTCTCATCGTCGAGCTCGTCATCGTCATCGTCGTCGCCGTCCTCATCGTCACGCGAGCGTCGGCGCCGGAGTCTGGAGACGAGGTCGCCGATGGAATCGGGAAGCGAGACGCCGTGTGTGGTGCGGGAGATGAGCGGGGCCAGCCAGTCGTAGAGCAGCACCAACAGACCTATGACCGCGCCGACCGCGAGCAGTATGAACGCGACGGCGATCACCGTGGTTGTGAATTGTGGCATGGCATCATTCTCCCATATTCGCGCGGAATGCGCAGCAGATGCGCATTTTCCCGTCGCAGATGGCGAACACACGCATGAGACGTCGCCCATCAGGGCACACGCCAGAGTGTCGCATCGGCTACAATGATTGCGTACATAGCGCACGGGCAGCAACAGGGAGTGTGAACACATGCGCGTGATTTTCAATGAAGGCCTCAAAGCGGTGGCCGACGACCTCGACCATATGGCCCGCGATGTGCGCGACGCCATCCGTCTGGCGGGGGAGGCCCTGCTTCATCAGGATCTCGATGCGGCCCAAACCGTGATCGACAACGATGCGAGCATCGACGACCTTTCCACCCGCATCATGGACCAATGCGTGGAGCTGCTGGCACGCCAGAATCCGGTGGCCACCGACCTGCGCGTCATCGTCTCCACGATGCGCCTGGCCACCACCTTCGAACGTATGGGCGATCTGGCGCGCCATATCGCGGAATCCGCGCGCCGCACCTACCCGAACTCGCCGGTTCCGCAGAATCTGGTGCCCACGTTCGCGAAAATGCAGCAGTTCCTCGACATCACGGGCGGACGCCTCGTCGACATGCTCGCCGACCGCGACACCGCGATAGCGGAGCAGATCATTCGCGACGACGACCAGCTCGACGATCTGCATCTCAAGATCATGCAGTACGCCGACAGCGCCGAATGGGAGGGCACGAACGAGCAGCTCATCAACGTGGTGCTCATCGCACGCTTCATGGAGCGTCTCGGCGACCATGCGGTCTCCGCCGCACGCCGCGTCGTGTTCATCGTCTCCGGCTTCGACCCGACGAAGACGCCGTCGCGAGACGAAGGCACCGACATCGACTGAGCGCGGAATACGCATATCGGCACAGAAAAGCCCGGGTCACGGAGGGGAGGTGTGACCCCGGGCTTATGTGTTGAGCATACCGAACATTTCCGCGTTGCGCACATCGCATCTCATAAGCGACGTGGCAATATGGGCGGTGTTCCCATGTCGCGTGGGTTACAGGTGTTCGATCACATAGTCAATGCAGTGCGTGAGTGCCTCGACATCCGACGGATCGACCGACGGGAAGACTCCGATGCGCAGCTGGTTGCGTCCCAGCGCGCGGTATCCGTTCACGTCGACGATGCCGTTGTCTCGCAACGCCTCGAGCACTGCGGCGGCCGGCACCGCGTCAATGAGGTCGACGGTGACCACGGCATGCGAGCGGGCCTCCTTATCCACGACGTACGGGCTCGCATAGCGGCTCGTTTCGGCCCAGGAATACACGGTGTCCGCAGAGCGCTCGCAGCGTTTGACGGCCCAGTCAAGACCGCCGTTGTCGTTGAGATAGCGAATCTGGCTCTCCATGAGCACGAGCGTGGAGATCGCCGGCGTGTTGAGCGTCTGGTTCTTGCGGGAATTCGAAATCGCAGAGGTGAGCGAGAGGAACGGCGGAATCCAGCGGATCGAACCGGGAACGGCAGCATTCTCCTTGACCGCCTCGGCACGTTCGATCGCCTCGGGGGAGAGAATCGCCACCCACAGGCCGCCCTCGGATCCGAATGCCTTCTGCGGGGAGAAATAGTAGGCGTCGGTCTGCGACAGGTCCACCGGCAGCGCTCCTGCGCCGCTCGTCGCGTCGATGATCGTCAGCGCGCCTTGGTCCACACTGCCGGCGATGCGCTTGACGGGCGCGGCAACGCCGGTGGAGGTCTCGTTCTGCGCCCAGCAGTATGCGTCGACGCCATCGGTGAGCTCAGGCAGGCGCCAAGTGCCGAAGTCGCCCTCATATACGGCCGGTTCCTCGAGGAACGGAGCCGAGGAGAGGGAGGCGGCCATCTTCTTCGTGAACGAGCCGTATACGCCGCATGCGGCCTTGCGGTTGACGAGCGAGCAGCACACGACATCCCAGAACGCGCTCGCGCCGCCGTTGCCGAGCACCACCTCGTAGCCTGCGGGGAGCGAGAAGAATTCGGCGAGCCCTTCACGGATCGATTCGACGAGCTGTTTCACCGGACGCTGGCGGTGGGAAGTGCCCAGCAGCGTGTCTGCGGCATTGGTGAGGTCGAGAATCTGTTCACGGCGGATCTTGGTGGGGCCCGAGCCGAAACGGCCGTCTGCGGGAAGCATGTTTTGCGGAATGGTAATAGTGCTCATGTCTTTAAATTATAGGAAGGCATGCGTCGCATAGGTGAATGGACGAACGACGGCCCCTTGCCCAAACACTGGGCAACGGTCGGGCGAGTGTGCAGACACCCGGCTCACGGCGAAGAATGCGTGGATTGTGAAGATGTGACAAAAAATTTACGAGGTTTTGTGGAAGCCTGAAATTACAGGCGCGAGCGAGGGGTGTAATGGTGGGCGCCCGGCGTGTTCGATGCCGAAAGTACGAATGCGAGCTGTATTTTGACGGTTCGGTGAGGTATTCTGTCGAAAGTTGCATAACGAGCACGACAGAGCGTGCAGGCTGAAGATGACCGAAGGAGTTTTTTGTATGAGGCATGCAGCCCCGAAAGCCCACAAGGGATTAGGTGCAAAAAGCCTAACGAACTCTCTGTTCGCGTCGCGTATGGGCTCGCATTCCGCACAGGGTGTGCGGGCGAAGCAGGCGGCGGCAGGTGACGCGCAGGCGCTGGCGATCGACGAGAATCTGGCAGCCAAGCTCAACGAAGTCGCACCGCTGACCCGCAAGGCGATTCGCCAGACCGCCAAGGCGGCCCAGCGCAAACATAACATTCTCACCTCCGTCTCGTTGGCGACATTGGTGGGAACGGCGGCGACGTCGATGGCCTTCATGAAGGGCGAGGGCTCCACGGTGCTGGCGGCCGAGGACCCGACCGAGACCACGCAGGTGCGCCGCATCGCCGACGGCTCCGCTTCGCGCTCCGATACGCGTGAGGCTCTGGACCGCACCACCGCAACCAGCGAAACGGCTACCGCGGCCTCCGAAGTCAGCTCGTCGTCCGCCAAGGTGAATGTCACCATCGACAACGGCAAGACCGTCTCCACCACCAATGCAGGCAAGTGGGGGATCGGCGGCGACAACTCGATCGCCGATGCGAACGCGCTTTCCCGCGCACTCGCCAACAACCCGAAGGTCGCCGACCTCATGGACGAGCATCAGAGCCAGCTGCCGCAAGGCTTCGACGGCAACCACGAGACCGGCGATCGCGGCAATGCATACCCGTATGGCCAGTGCACGTGGTGGGCGTATGAGCGTCGTGCACAGCTCGGTCTCAACACCGGCTCACACTTCGGCAATGCGGGCTCCTGGGCCATATCCGCAGGTTCCATGGGCTATTGGGTCGACAACACGCCACGCAACACCGGCGACGCGCTCGTGTTCTCGCCGGGTCAGGAAGGCGCCTCGGGGGTCTACGGCCACGTCGCTGTGGTGGAGAAGGTGAATCCCGACGGATCCATCGAGATCTCCGAATCCAATGTACAGGGCGTCGGCGTGATCTCGCATCGCACCTTCACCTCGGCGCAGGCCAAGAATTTCCAGTACATCCACTTCTAAGGCCTCCACGGCTTCCGAGCGGACGCTTGGTGTCTGGGATTCCCTCCGCCCTGAGGGAACTGTGCTCGCTGTGAGCAATATGTGAAGAAAACTACATAATATAGCACATTGCATGCCACCTGTGTTCTCGGCGTGTCGCCCAGTATTCCAACCGTTTCCTTGTAGGTTTCCACAATCGTCTCACTTCGGCTGTGCTACTGTGGACGACGATGAATACTATGAAGCGTTCTATTTCGATTGCCGCCGCTGTAGTTGCAGCCTCGCTTGCGCTCACCGGCATCGCGCCGGCCGCAAACGCCGCCGACTCCCAGTCGGGCTCGAGCTACGTCGTATCGACCCGTTCGTTCCCGAAGGTGAACGTGGCCAAGGCGAACTTCTTCGCCGAGGCGACCTCCACGGAAGTCGACAAGGACTCCAACTGGGGCGGTCTGGGTTCAATGGATGTTCCACAGACAAAATCCACGGCAGAGAAGGAAGCGGAATCCCGCGCCCAAACCGAGAAGGAAGCTGCTGAGCAGCGTGCGCAGCAGGAGGCCGCCGCACAGGCGGCACGTGAGCAGGCCGCGGCCGCAAGCCGTGACCAGGCGCGTGAATCCCTCACCGAAGCCAACGCCAACGCCACTCAGCAGGAGGCCGCTCCGGCCGCGCAGGCAGCAGCTGCCCCATCCGTGCCCACCAGCAAGAACGGTGCAGCCATCGCCTCCTATGCCCAGAAGTTCATCGGGGCCCCCTATGTATTGGGTGGCACCACTCCGAGCGGCTGGGATTGCTCTGGATTCGTCATGTATGTCTTCTCCCAGTTCGGCATTAATCTGCCGCGCACCTCGGGCGCCCAGGCCGGTGTCGGAACCGCCGTTCCGAGCCTCGCCGAGGCCCAGCCGGGCGACATCATCGCGAATGCCAACCATGCCGCCATCTATATTGGCAATGGCATGATCGTCAACGCGTTGAACCCGGCGCAGGGTACGCAGGTCACCAATCTCTCGGCATTCGGTGGTGCTGCCTACAGCATCCGTCGAGTTCTGTGACCTCTCTTGATATACGGTGAAGGGCCGCGCATCCGTTCTTGGGTGTGCGGCCCTTCACATTCCGGCGTGTATACCGCAGCACCTCTTGCGTGAAAAGGGTCCGTAAGATGACCGGCGCTGTCCCCTTTTACGCAAGAGGTCGCGCATAGGTCACGCACAGACCCTGCACGGATCGCGCATGGAGCGATGGCCCCCTGACGTAAAAGGAGCCAATGCCAGGGGGTTATTTGTCTCCTTTTACGGCTCTTACATGCTCAAAGGGAAGAGCCCCTTCTACACAGGAGTATGCGGAGCTGGCGGATGGCGACCCGATATTGGGCGATCTGCGGGCGCATGGCATATCGACAGGCGTATCGATTTGTGTGGATTTCACCGCCGAAACGCGCGCGCATGCGGCGGCACGGTATTCTAGATACCAGTACTTGTTTCATTGCTGGTCAAGGAGGTCCCTCATATGAACGACAACACAATCCTCGTCGGAGTAGACGGTTCACACGCGAGCTACAAGGCGACATGGTGGGCCGCGAACTATGCCAAGCACATGGGACTTTCCTTGCAGATTGTCTGCGCATACTCGCTGCCGAGCTATGCCGCCGTCTCGTTCGACGCCACATACACGTCGATGGGCGACGACAACGCCGCGCACAACGATGCCCAGGAGATTCTGTCGAAGGCCAAGGCAATCGCCGATGAGCAGGGCGTGGATGCGCAGACGCTCATCGTGACGGGCGACCCGTCGTCGGTGTTCGTCGAACTGTCGCGCAACTACAATCTGATCGTCATCGGCAACCGCGGCAAGGGAGGACTGGCGGAGCGTCTGCTCGGCACGACGAGCTCGAGCCTGCCGGCATACGCATACTGCCCGATCGTCGTCGTGCCGTACACCGACGACAAAGACAATCTGCTGCATCTCAACAATGTGATCACCAAGGTGGCCGTTGGGTCCGATGACACGAAGTGGGGCCTGCGCGCACTGCAGATCGCCGCGGATTTCGCCGCGAGCTGGGGCGCCGAGCTGGACGTGATCACCGTGGTGCCGGGCACCACCAATCTCGACGATCCTGCGGAGAAGCAGAAGTTCGAAGATGTGCTCGACGCGCGGCTGGAATCCATCCGCACGACACACCCCGACCTCAAGATTCGCAAATCGATTGTGTCCGGCCGTGCAGTGGAGACGCTCACCAAGGCCAGTCATACGCACGACATCGTGGTGGTCGGTTCCTGCGGCCGTGGAGGTCTCACCGGTCTGCTGCTCAACTCCACCAGCCAGGGGTTGCTCCAGCATTCGGCGTCGCCGGTCTACGTGGTGCCGCGCAAGTTCGTGGAGGCGGAGGAACAGCGTGTGAAGACGGGCACCGCATCGGGAACCGAGGCCGCCGAAGTGACGTCGCTCGAGGAATTCGTGCGCGAGGTACCGGTTGAGCGCGCCAGCGAGGAAACCGAACGCCAGATCGAGATCGACATCGACCCGAAGGCGCACGAGTACCGGTAGGACGATAACGAACAGTAGTCGGGTGGTCTCCCGATAACGAAAAGCCGCCGTGGGCAATGCAATCGATGCATTGCCCACGGCGGCTCTCCATTTGCGCCGCGTTCGGTCAGCTGCGCACCTCGATGTCCATGCGCACCGGTGTGACCTGCTCATAGGTGTGCTTGACGGTGCATCCCTTGTCGACGTGAGCGCGCACACGCTTCTTGAGCTTCTCGACGTCCTCCGAGGAGAGGTTTGCGTCGGTGGCGTCAATCATGAGCGTCTCGTTGAAGTTGATGTACGAGTCGTTGTCGGCGTCATAGGTGCCGTCGACGACGATCTTGGCGCCCTTGCCCTCGCCGAGCGTGCTTTCGATGGCGAAGTTGCTGGACAGCGCTGCACAGCCCGCCAATGCGATCTTCATGAGATCGCCGGGCGTGAACTGGCCGCGGCCCTTGCCGAACTTGATGTGGGCGCCGTCATCGGAGAATGCGTCCCACGAGCCGTCCTTGTTGCGCTCGACCCAAATACGCTTGCTCATACGTGCCTTCTTTCCACGCGGATGTGTCGTCTCGTTTACTCAACCACATTGTAGGCGGGTATATGCCCGCCGTGTCGGGCTGTATTCGCTCCCGGCATCGTCTCGTCAGACTTTGCGATTACGATTGCATGCCATGCCATTGACTCAGGAGCAACTGCAAGCTATTCGCACCCAGATTCCGCCGCGCCCCGACACCGACATCCCGATGCCGTATGAGGACCTGCTGCGCAAGATTCTCATGGAAGGCAATCTCAAGAACGACCGCACCGGCACCGGCACGATCTCGCTGTTCGGCCAGCAGATGCGTTTCGATCTGGCGAAGGGGTTCCCGCTGCTCACCACGAAGCGCGTGTTCTTCAAGGGCATCGCCTATGAACTGCTGTGGTTCCTGAAGGGCTCGAGCAATGTGCGCTGGCTGCAGGAGCACAATGTGCACATCTGGGACGAGTGGGCCGACGAGAACGGTGACCTCGGTCCGGTGTACGGTGTGCAGTGGCGCAGTTGGCCTGCTCCCACCGCAGACGATCCCGACCGCACAATCGACCAGATCTCCAATGTGCTTGAGCTCATCAGACACAACCCGGATTCGCGGCGCATGGTGGTCACCGCGTGGAACCCGGCCGAGGTGGAGAACATGGCGTTGCCGCCGTGCCACGCGCTGTTCCAGTTCTATGTGGCCGATGGCAGACTCAGCTGCCAGCTGTACCAGCGTTCGTGTGACATGTTCCTCGGCGTGCCGTTCAACATCGCCAGCTATTCACTGCTCACGATGATGATGGCACAGCAGGCCGGCTTGGAACCCGGTGAATTCGTGTGGACCGGCGGCGACTGCCACATCTACGACAATCACGTGGAGCAGGTGCTTGAGCAGCTCTCGCGCGAACCCTACCCATACCCGAGGATGGAGATTCGCAAGGCCGATTCGCTGTTCGACTACCAGTATTCCGATTTCCATATTGCGAACTATCGATACCACCCCACCATCAAGGCTCCGATCGCGGTGTGAGGGTTACGGTCGATTCGATCGGCCGACATATGGAATTGCGGTGAAAACCCGCGAAAACGAAGCTGCAGGTCGTGCCTCGCCTATAGACTCAATTTACGTTTGAGACTTGTTCCAAGGAGTGAGAAATGGAGTCTGGAAGTAGCCGCAGTGGCTATCACGAACCCGTGCCCGGATCCGCCGGGCCAGAAGTCTTCGAGGATGACTGGGGAGATGATTTTCCCAAGACGTTCTCGGTGAATCTCATATGGGCGCAGGCAAACGACAAGGAAGGCCGTTCCGGTGCCATTGGGTATGAGGGTGAGATGCCCTGGCATCTGCCTGAAGACCTGAAGCGATTCAAGGAGCTCACCGTCTCCCATCCGGTGATCATGGGTCGCAAGACCTGGGAGGCGCTCAACGAGAAGTTCCGGCCGCTTCCGAAACGTGACAACATCGTGTTGTCGCGTGACCGTGATTTCCGTGCGCCGGGTGCCACCGTGGTGGACAATCTGGAGGAGGCACTCGACATGGCCCGTCAGGAGGCCATTCCCGACGACGGACTCGACCGCAGCGAGATCTGGGTCATCGGCGGCTCCCAGCTGTTCAACCAGATGTTGCCAATGGCATCCAAGATCTACATGACGCAGGTCGACGCCAAGGTGAATGCGGACGCCTACGCTCCAGACCTCACCGAGGCGCTCAACAACGGTTCCTGGAAACTCATGGAGAATTCGGGATGGCTCACGCCGAAGAAGCCCGAAGGCATCGATCGCTACCGTTACCTGACGTTCGAACGCAATACCGGCGACGAACAACCCGACGAGGAATAACCACACCAGAACACATGCGAGGGGAAAGAGACGAATGGGCACGAAACCGCAGCCATACACGGTGATGACCGTGTGCACCGGCAACATCTGCAGATCTCCAATGGCCGAGATTATTCTGCGCCACGAATTCGAGGAGCGCGGGCTTGGCGATCGGGTGCGCGTGGAATCCAGCGGTGTGAGCAGCGAAGAGCACGGCAACCCGATCGACCGCCGCGCCGTGAAAGTGCTGCGTGAGCATGGGTACGACATTCCGCCCGAACATTTCGCGCATCGCATCACCCCGAACGAGATCGCCGAGACGAACCTGTTCCTGCCCATGACTGCCTCGCATATGGGCGCGCTCATGCATATGCTGCCGTTGAGCAAGCGTTCGCATGTGTTCATGTATCGCAGTTTCGACCCGAACCTGCCAGATCCGCAGCCGGGACGTGAAAGCGACATCGATCTCGTCGACCCATGGTATGGGGGCCAGCGTGACTTCGAGATCGCCATCGACCAGATCGAGGAAGTCGCCCCATACATTGTCGACTATGTGGAGAAGCAGCTCGAGGCGCAGGACGCGACGAGGTAGGGGCATAAGCGTTCATTGCGCAGCATGGTCTGTACGATCTATGGAAAGGGCTCCGTTCCTGATGGAACGGAGCCCTTTCGCGTGCAGGATGGAATGCGTCAGTCGGTCTGCTTCCAGGTCTCCACGTCGATGTGGTGATCTGGGTTCGCCTGCCATGCGTTCCATGCGGATTCGACGATGTCTTCGACGTCGTACTTGGCATGCCAGCCCAGCTCGGTGTTGATGCGCTCAGGGGAGCCGATCAGATGCGGCGGATCGCCGGCACGACGGCCCATGACGGTCTCCTTGAACGGCAGGCCGGTGACCTTCTTCACCTCGTCCACGATCTGACGCACCGAGGTGCCCTCGCCAGTGCCCACATTGAACACATCGTACTTGCGCTCGTCACGATCGAGGTACTTCAATGCGGCGATGTGCGCATCGGCGAGATCGGAGACGTGAATGTAGTCGCGCACGCAGGTGCCGTCCGGAGTCGGGTAGTCGTCGCCGAAGATCGCCGGCGCCTTGCCCTGTGTGAGACGGTCGAAGAGCATCGGGATGAGGTTCAGGATGGCCGGGTCCTCGAGCTGGACGGGGCCGCAGCCGGCGACATTGAAGTAGCGCAGTCCGCAGAACCGAATGCCGTACGGCTGCTCACAGGCACGCGCCATCCATTCGCCGAACAGCTTGGTCTGGCCGTATGGGTTGATCGGAACCATCGGTTCGACGTCTTCGGGCACCACATCGACCGGCGGCACGCCGTAAGTGGCGGCGGACGAGGAGAAGACGAGCTTCTTCACGCCGGCTCCCTTCATGCCTTCGAGCACATTGAGCATACCGTTGATGTTCTGCTGGTAATACCACAGCGGCTTCTCCACGGATTCGCCGACCTGCTTGCGGGCTGCGAAGTGGATGACTGAGTCCACATTCTCGGCCTCCATGATCTCGGCAAGACGTTCGCCGGCTCCCGGTGCCGCGATGTCCATGCCGTAAAGGCGCGCGTTGCCGATGCGATCCGGCTTGCCGTAGCTCAGGTCGTCGACTACGACGACGTCTTCGCCGGCCTCGTGCAGTGCATGGACGACATGCGCGCCGATGTAGCCGCAGCCGCCTGTGACAAGAACAGTCATGTTAAGCCTTTCCTTACAGCTGGTATGAACAAAGGAATGGTAGAAATGTATTCGCAATGTTCATATATGTGCGTTTATAGTGTAACACCCGAACACTATCGAACACAAATCCGTCGTCGGTGTGTCGCTTGGCGAGCATGCCGGTTTCTGTTCGACTGTCGCGGGAAGGCAGCGCCCGCCGCCTTCCAGTCTAGAGGCCCTCCTGACGAATGTCGCCCGGCATAACGCATTATGGCGATATTCGCGCGCGACGGAGTGCGGTGGAACGGTGGGCGGTTTTGCCTGGGCGTGCGCTCGCTGGCCATTTCTCGGCTGTGTCAGGGTAGACTGAGCCGTATGACTGAGCAAAACAGGAATCTGGAGGAATCCGGCAACGGCGGCGCGGCGAACAATCCGCTTCACGGGCGCAAGGTGCTTTCGTTCGTGCGGCGTTCCGCGCGTCTCGATGCACGATTGCAACGGGCGCTCGACACCTATGCCGATGAGTACATCCTCTCCGATATCGCGCTGGCGGAGGGGAGTCTCGACCCGCGCGAAGGGTTCGTGTTCTCCCGGGACTATGTGCAAGGGCAGTGGGGGAACGGCAATCCGCTGACCGTGGAGATCGGCAGTGGTCAAGGCGAGAATGTGGTGGCCGCGGCCGCGGAGCATCCCGAGCGCAATTTCCTGGCGCTCGAGGTGTATGACCCTGGCGTCGCGCACACCGTGCTGCTGTCGGGCAAGCGTGGATTGCGGAATCTGCGGGTGGCCCAGATCAACGCGCCTGAGTTGTTCGCGGTGATGGAGCCCGGTGCGCTTGACGAGGTGTGGACGTTCTTCCCTGACCCATGGCCGAAGATGCGGCATCACAAGCGCAGGCTCGTGCAGCCCGAGCTTGCGCGCGACGTGCATGCGTCGCTTGGTGTCGACGGGGTGTGGCGCATCGCCACCGACATCGAGGACTATGCGTTGCATGTGCATGAGGTGATGGATGCACGGCGGGATTTCGAGAATCTCGGCACGCTGACGGTGAGCCTGCCCGTCGAGCATGTGGGCAAGGGCAATGCCGAATCGGCCGCCGCGCTTCCCCATGCCGATTTCATGGAGTCGGAGCGTTTCGATGGCCGTGTGCTCACGAATTTCGAAAGGAAGGGACTGGCCGCGGGGCGCGTGATCCACGATTTCGCATACCGTGCCGTGTGAGGTGTCTGATTGCTCGTGCGTCCTGCCGACTTTCGGGGCTGCGGGGCGCCATGCAAGGCCGACACGCCGAATTTGCGCTATGAATGGATTCGTGTACTATTAATCGAGTTGTCGAAAGCCCCCTTCGTCTAACGGTTAGGACACCAGACTTTCAATCTGACAACGAGAGTTCGACTCTCTCAGGGGGTACAAAGTAAAAGCCTTGGAGTTTCAACGATTCCAAGGCTTTTTATTATATTCCAAGGCTTTTTATTATCCGGTACCAACCCAGTAACAGCACGCCGAAGAAAAACACCAGATCACCGCCACAGCTCGAACACACTTCTTGTCACTTAACTTCGAATTCGACACTTACACTGCCAAAGCGTCGAATGTTTGGTCATCTGTTTGAGTTGTGGTATTCCTGTATACCTTGTACACCTTGGTTCTGCGTAAAAGGGGACATCTGAAGCAGCTATTTCCTCCCTTTTTACGTAAGGGAAGAGTAAGGGCGATTATTCTGTGTAAAAGGGGATGTCTGGGTGCCTGGTTGTGTCTCTATTTACGTCAGAGTAGTTGTCGAGATGTGTTACACGAGATGCTGGATCGCCTGCACGAGTCCGACGACGCCGCTGACCCAGAACGGCGTGAGCAGGAGGGCCAGTATGGCAATCTGCCATTTGCGCGTCATCGAAACATAGGCGATGAATTCGCGCAGCATCGCGTTCAGCGAGAAATACCAAGGGGTCTTCGAACCATAGCCGACGGCGTTCATCTGCAGTTTCTTCGATAGCAGCAGCGCGCGGAATACATGGTAGCCGGTGGAGACAATGGCCGTCTTCCCGTTTGGATCGGCGAACAGATTCCGTGAGAACAGCAGATTCTCGCGGGTGTTGCGTGAGCGCTCCTCGCAGATGGTGTTTGCCGGCTCTGCGCCGTGAGCGAGCGCCCATGCCTTCATTGCCACGCCTTCGGGAACGTCTTCGCCTGCGCCCTGGCCGCCGGAGAGGATGAGCCGCGCGTGCGGATCCTGCCGTTGGATTTCGATTCCCTTGGCGATGCGTTTTTGCAGCAGAGGGGGGACCGTCTCGCCGAAGAGCCCGGAACCGAGCACGACAATCTGTGAGATGTTCCTCGCTTTGCCGAAATGGATGAGATTGAGCGCGGAGGAGAGGCAGTAGATGGCGAGCTGGGCGGAGAAGTAGAACGTGCATGCGGAAAGCACGCCGAACACCCAGTTGACGGCGTCGTTGTGCACGCTCGCGACGATGGCCGGGAATACCAACAGGTCGAAGCAAATAAGCACGCCCAGCGCCAGCGACAGGCAATTGGCGGGGGAGAGGCCCTCGCGTCGCAGGAGTCGAATGCCTTCGGCGATGAGGAAGATGCCAAGGGCGAACGGAAACAGCAGCAATGCCACGGCGACGAGGGAGATGGCGATGAGCGCCAAGGTGCCGAGCAGGGAACCGGTGACATACTGAGATGCCGTCATGAGCAATACGATCGAGGTGGCCCCGATGCCGAGCAGCATGACGAAGGCGGAGAACCCGGACCACAACGAACGGCGGTTGAATGCCATGGTGAGCGCGAAGAATGTGACGCCAACGAGCAATGGGCACCATGTGAGCAGGGTTGTCATTGCGGAATCGGCTTGCATGGGGTCTCCTTATGAGTGGATGAGCGACTATCATATGATAGCCAAATTCGGGCTGTGCTGAGTCCAGTACGCGTCGCGGCGGGGAATGCCGGTGCGGCCGCCCGGCGGTGCATTACAATGATTGGATCGGACGAACGGGAGGCGATATGGGGCAGACGCTCGATAACAAGGCATTGGTAATAGGCGTCGCGTCGAGCGCATTGTTCGACCTGGGTGAGAGCGACCGGATCTTCCGCGAGGAGGGTGTTGAAGCCTACGAACGATATCAGAACGAGCATTTGGAAGAACCGTTCCGTCCTGGTGTCGCGTTCCCCTTCATTTCGAAATTGCTTGAGTTCAATTCGGTCTTCGACGGCGATGATCGGGGTGTGGAGGTGGTGGTGCTGTCGTGCAACAGTCCGCGCACCGGGTTGCGTGTGATGAACAGCATCGAGCATTACGGGCTCGACATCACTCGTTCGGTGTTCCGCAGTGGCATCTCGCCCTTCGAGTATATGAAGGCGTTCGACATGGCGCTGTTCCTCTCGGCGGATGATGCGGATGTGCGCGAGGCCGTGGCCGAGGGATTCCCAGCCGGCTGCGTGCTGCCGCTCAGTGGTTCCGGAAACCGCGGCGATGGAACCGCGGCGGAGGCGACGCATGTGCACGAGTCGGGCGAGGAGCTGCGTGTGGCCTTCGACTTCGATGGCGTGCTCGCGGGCGACTCGGCGGAGCGCGTGTTCCGTGAGGCTCAGGTGAGCGACCCGGCCAATGCGCTTGAGAAATACAACGAGCATGAGGCTGACCTGGCGAACAAGCCGATCGAGGAGGGGCCGCTCAAACGGTTGCTTGAGGGCATCAACATACTGCAGAATGCGGCACGTGAATACAAGGAGGCCAATCCGGCGGCCCAGACCCCGAACCTGCGCGTCGCGCTCGTGACGGCGCGGAGTGGCAAGGCGCAGAAACGGGCCGTGAACACGTTGGAGGACTGGGGGTTGACGGTCGACGACGCGTTCTTCCTCGGAGGCCTGAACAAGGCGCCCTTCCTCAACCGCATGCAGCCCGACATCTTCTTCGACGACCAGATGGGCAATCTCGACCGGTACACACTCTCCATACCCTCGGTGCACATCCCGTTCGGCGCGCGCAACGGGGAATAGGTCGACGACGGGTGGCTAGGCAGAACCGGGGGCGCTATGTGGTCACGCGGTGGATGATTGCGGGGCATCATAGAATTCACAATGTGCATGTTATGCTGGAACAATGCAACCAAATAAGACGCTGAGCGTGAACGGCGAGCCTTTCGAAGTGCTACGGCTGCTTGGGAAAGGAAAGGGCGGGTACTCTTTTCTCGTGCGTTCTCAATCGCATTCAAAAACCGAATACGTGCTCAAACAAATGCGCCATGAACCCATGCCATTCCTTCAGCCCAACGACAAAGTGCAGGTGGAGATTCGCGATTACCGCCGACTGCGCGAGCTCGGCATACGGTTGCCGGCGATGCTTGACATCGACATCGCCAAGGAGCGCATTCTCAAGGAATACATCGACGGGCCCACGGTCTTCGATCTGGTGCTCACCGACCAGATGGACGACTCCTATGTGGAACAGGTGCGTGAGATGGCCAAGCGCTTGCAATCCCACCGTCTGAACATCGATTACTTCCCGACGAATTTCGTGGTGGAAAACGGGCTGGTGTACTATATAGACTTCGAATGCGCCGCCTACACACGCGAACGCAGCTTCGACGGCTGGGGCGTCACCTACTGGTCGAAGACCCCTGAATTCCTGCGGTTCGTGGCCGCGCATGCACCGCATGCACCCGCTGCGGCGCAATGACATGATTTCAAGGAATCGGTGGCCCATGAGACTGACCTCGCTGAGCATTGCGAACCACAGCCGCGTCACCGATTTCCGAATCGACGTCCGTCGGCATCTCGTGCTGGTGGGTACGAATGAATCAGGCAAATCCTCCATTCTGCGGTGCCTCGATCTTGTGTTGGGCAAGTCGACCGCCGACCTGTATGCCACGGTCACTGCGGCGGATATTCGCGAGCTGCAGCTGCCGTTCACCATTGCCGTCGAGCTGGAGAACGACGGCATGCACACTTGCATGCGCTTCGAGGCCGCGCTCGATGCCGATGGCGAGACCGTGCACATCTCGCGCACAATGGGAGACGATGGACACGCCGTGACCGCGGCCGATCTGGCGCGGATCGGCTGGGTGTACCTTTCCGATTCCTTCCCGCCGAACCGTGAGACCCAGCATGAGATTGTCGACGAACTGCTCGAAACCGTGCAACTTGAGCAGGAGGAAGCCATATTCGAGGCGGTCGCAGACCAGTACGCGCGCCTGCTGGACTCCTCGCCGGCCCTTCTCGCATTGCGCAAACGCATCGCCGACGCGCTCACGTCGGCGCTTCCGATGCGTTGCAATCCGAACAATCTCGTGTTCGTGCCGGGTTCCAAACTCAACCGCAATCCGTTCAGCGACGTGCACCTGCAATTGCGCATGCACGGCAAGCAGCGTGGCCTATGGGAGCAATCAGGAGGCCTGCGGTCGATCTACACCGTTGCCTTGTATGATCTGCTCGACGAGCACGTGCATATCGTCGGTCTCGACGAGCCCGAGACGCATCTGCATCCGACGAGCCAGCGAAATCTGGCGCGATTGCTCAAGGAGGGGGCGAGCCAGAAGATCCTCGCCACGCACTCGCCCGACATCATCGGCGAATTCGAGCCCGACCAGATCGTCGTCGTGCGCGCGAACGGCGGCGTGGTCCAACCCCGGCGCGATTTCCTGAGCGAAGACGACAAGCTGCTTCTGCATATGTGGGTGCGTGATCGGCTCGAACCGCTCACCGCCGAGCATGTAATTGTGGTGGAAGGCGTGACGGATCGCGCGCTCGTCGAACATTGCGCCAATGTGACCGGGCGTAATCTCGATGCCCACGGCGTCGTGCTGCTCGAAGCAGGCGGTTGCCGTGAGATGCCCGCATGGCAGCGGGTGTTCGGCGAACACGGCTTCCGCGTGCCGCTCACGCAGCTCGTTGACGAGGATGCCCAGGGCGATCTCGCACACCAGTACCACGTACGGGCCGGCGAACTTGAATCCAAGCGTGTGTTCGTCTCACACGTCGATCTCGAAGCTGAGTACATTCGCGCGCTGGGGGTTGATCTCGCATACGAAGCGCTTTCACAAAGCGATCTGTTCCGCCCGGCGGAGACGAAGTCGTTGCGCACGGCACGCCAGCAGGGGACGCTGAATGAGGGCATGCTCGCAGATTTCTGCCGCATGCGCGCGAACAAGACGCGTGCCGTGCTTGCTGTACTGTCCCGCATCAGCGCGAAACGGGCTCGTAGGATCGACAGTGTGCAAAGACTGCTCACTTCGGTGATCGGTCTGGCATGAGCCCCTCCCCAGACGATTGTGAATGTCGGCGTTCGCTATGGCATTCCACAGCCGTCGCTTGACAGTGACACGTCGAATTGCCAGTATGTTCGATACGACTCGAATATGCTGGCAATCTCAATATGGAGTGGGTATGGGTTCTCGAACGATCGGAACACGGTGCAGATCACTGTTGGCTGCCGTGGGTGCGTTGACGTTGTGCGTGGCGCTGGGGGCGTGCGGTGCGAGGCATGACGAGCGCGCTGCGGAAGGCGGATCGCAGGCCGCTGCCTCGCCCACACCCTCGCAGACCGCTCAGGAACGCACGCGCGGCACGGACTCGCTGCTTTCCGCCGATCTGATCGAACAGATTCGCCAACTGGACGGCAACCCGGATCCACAGACCACGCGTTCGGTGTTCGCCGGCATTCTCTTCAACGGTCCGGGTCATGAGAGCCCGGGCGCTCCGGGGGCGTGGGGCGACTCCGGATGCGACGCGAACAAGCCGGTGCGCGTGATCACCGTGCGCGGTACGAACGAGCAACTCGACGGCGGCATGCTGGGGCCGCTCGCACAGCAGATCGCCAGTGCGTTCCCGGGTCGCATTCAAGTGACACCATTGGAGTATGCGGCAAGCGTGGAGCCCGGAACGCAGGCGGACGGCGTGAATCTGCTCATCAGCACCCTCAATGGGCAGGCCGAGCAGTGCCCGGCGCAGCGCACCGTGCTGCTCGGGTACTCGCAGGGAGCGATGGTGGTGGGGGACGCGCTGAGCGCGCCCGATGTGCGGCCGAACGAAGACAACGGGTATACGCTCAGTGACCGGGCCTCGGAGAACGTCATTGCGGCGGAATTGTTCGGCGACCCGCGCTTCAACAGCGAAACATCGTATGACGTCGGCGATTTCACCAAGGGCACGAACGGTGTGATGGGAGCCCGCGGCCCGCACGAGCTCGACCGATATGCCTCGCGTACACAGAGCTATTGCAATTACGATGACCTGATCTGCCAGACGTATGGGTCGCGCAAGGGGCACCGCGAATACGCGACGAACGGCTTGCGCGACCAGGCGGCCGAATATGCGATTGGGCGCATACGCGCCGTGCTGCGGTGAATCGTCGCATGCGCATGCACATGCGCAATATATGGCGGGCGCATGTTCGTGAAATATCATGGAATACATATCGATGCACGGAAAGGGAGCCATGGCAGGCCATGAGATCAAGTGCCCGCATTGCGGCGAATCGTTCACCATCGACGAGGCGGGCTACGCCGACATCGTGCAGCAGGTGCGGGGGCAGGAATTCGGCCGCGAACTCGAATCACGCCTGAAGCTGGCCGAAGACGACAAGGCGAAGGCGGTCGAGCTCGCACGGCAGAAGGCGAACAGCGAGCTGCAGCAGGCGAAGGCGAGCAAGGACGCCGAGATTAGTGAACTCAAAGCACAGCTGGCGGCATTCGAGGACCGTCAGAAACTCGCGGTGTCCGAAGCGGTGGGCGATGTGGAGAAGGAACGCGACGAGCTTCGCCACGAGGTGGAACGGCTGAAATCGGATGCCGAATCGGAGCGGGAGCTGGCCAAGGCGAATCTGGAGGCCGAGAAGGCGAAAGCGGCGGCCGAGAAGGACGTGCGGATCCAACAGCTGCAGTCGCAACTCGACAATGCGCAGACCTCGAAGCAGCTCGAGATCGCCGAGCAGGTGAGCAAGGTCGAACGTGAGCGCGACCGGCTGCGTGGTGAACTCGACACGGCGAAGATGCAGCAGGAACTCGAGCTCAAGTCGGTGCGGGAGCAATACGAGGTGCAGCTGCGTGACCGGGAAGACGAGATCGAGCGTCTGCGCGATTTCAAAACGCGGCTCTCCACGAAGATGGTGGGCGAATCGCTGGAACGGCACTGTCAGGACGAATTCAACAAAGTGCGCATGGGTTCGTTCCCGAACGCATACTTCGAAAAGGACAACGATGCGCGAACCGGCAGCAAGGGCGATTTCATCTTCCGTGATTACGACGGACCGGAGGATGACGAGGGTCGCACCGAGTTCATCTCGATCATGTTCGAGATGAAGAACGAGAACGAGACGACCGCCACGAAGCACAGGAACGAGGACTTCTTCAAGGAGCTCGACAAAGACAGGCGCGAGAAGGGCTGCGAATATGCGGTGCTCGTGTCGATGCTCGAAGAGGACAGCGACCTGTACAACCAGGGGATCGTCGACGTCTCGTACCGCTACCCGAAGATGTACGTGATTCGCCCCCAGTACTTCATCCAGATGATCACGCTGTTGCGCAACGCGGCACGCGGCACCCTGGAATACAGGCGCGAACTGGCCGAGATGCGCGCCCAGAACATCGACATCACGAACTTCGAAGACAAGCTCAACGAATTCAAGAACGGATTCGAACGCAATTACGAGCTCGCCTCGAAAAAGTTCCAGACCGTGATCGACGAGATCGACAAGTCGATCGACCACCTGCAGAAGACGAAGAAGGCATTGCTCGGCTCCGAAGACAACCTGAGGATCGCGAACAAGAAGGTGCAGGAGGTGACGGTGCGCCGCTTGACATACAAGAATCCGACGATGCAGGAGAAATTCAAGCAGGCGCGTGCGGGCCAAGGTGAGTGAATCCCGCAGATGTGCCAGCAGGCGCGGAACCGAAGCCAGATTCAGGTTCCACGTCGTCGACCAACGCGGGGATCCCACTGCGGAACACTGCTGCAGTGGTCGTTGTAACTGTGTGAATGGTTGAAATGGCAGTTTTTGTGGAAGATTGTGGTCGTTGTAACCATGACGTGTGTGTATACCGACTCCTTGCCGGCCGGTAGAATGGCGGGAGGAAAGGAACGGCGGTATGGCGGATGTGCGGAGTGAATTGGCCCAGTTGAGGCCGGTGTATGAGACCGGCGTGCTGCGCATGCTACTGCACAAGTATTCCGATATCTACATCGCCATGCTGCGCGCCTGCTTCGACCCGCTCACTGCAGAAGTCCCGCAGGAGCGACTGCTGGCGCGCATGCGCGAGGCGATCGGCGAGCTCGCCGCCGATGGCACCTACACCCCGCGCGAGGGCGAGGACGACATGATGGCGGCCCGGCGCATACTCAAGGAGCTCAAAGCCGAGGATGCCGGCGACTATGCGTGGGTGGCCGATTCGATTGACCGCCGCCAGCACAGGCTCATGTGCCGCCTGACCCAACGTGCCCATAGAGCCATCGAGGCATTGGCGACGCTTCAGCAACGCACAGTGTCGCTGTCCGGTGCGCAGGTGAATTCGATCATCATGGAGATCGAGAGCGCGCGCAAACAACTCACCGTGAATGTGGAGGAGCGCATTGAGCTGCTCGAACGTGAGATCGACGAACGGCAGCACCAGATCGACAATCTCAAGGCGCATGGCATTGGGCGGCGGCCCACTCGCGAGCAGGTGTCCGACATCATCAACGTCGTGTACAACACGCTGCGCGGGGTGCCTGTCGATTTGCGCGAATTGGTGATCACCGAGCGCGACAATGGCGATGCGTTGCGCCGGCGCATCGACGACGGCTCGATGAGCAGCAACGACATGCTCACGTTCTACCACGAGGAATACGAGCGCACGTACCGGCTCAGCGACGAGGGACGCCGCTTCAACGATGCATTCCAGGTGATGTATGCCCCGCAGAGCCGCGAGGAGCTCAACGAGGCGCTGCAAGACATCTCGAACAGCGAATGGCTGCATGGCGAGGCCGACGACCTCATGAGCGTGGTCAATCGGGAGTTCGAAGACATCTACGACGGCATAGACGATGTGCGTCACCAGATTCGTGTGACCGACGAAAGCGTGAAGCTTCTGGTGAGGCAGCAGACCGACATGCAGTTCCGCACGATGTCTCGTCAGCTCGCGAAGCTGTTCACCCAGTTGGGTGAGTCGGTGCATGCGAAAGGCCGCTACGACATTGGCACGGCGACCACCTCGTTGCTCACATTGCCGACCCGTGCGCGTGAAACACCCGTGAAAACCGCGGCTCCCAAACTGCAGATGCAGGTGGACGACGGCATCGCACAGGTCGATCTCAATGGCATCGTTGCGGCCGGCGGCCCACGCATCCACCATATGATCGAATTGGTGGCCGCGCACCCGGTGCTCATCGACGATGCCGGCGGTGCGCTCGCCGATTCCGTTGTCGACATCGCAGCCAGTTTCAACGAACTTGCCGCCGACGAGCGCCGTGAGAGCGAAATCGTGGGCTTCCTGAGCTACTTGGGTTCCGCGTCGCCTACCGATGCCGCTGGCAATAGCGATGGCGGCCAGATTCCCGTGCCCCGCGAGAGTCTGTGGCATTGCGTGACCACCGACGGTTGGACTCGCGTATGGCGCACCTGTGCGCTGTTCGTGCCCGGGCAGGTGCTGAAGGATTTTCTCGACGATACCATGGTGGAGGACTGATATGGCGATGGACGACAGCACCGGGCAGGGAATTGCCGGCGATGCCAATCTGGGCATGGTCTCGAAGGTGCTCAGTGACGAGTATGAGGAAGGTGTGGCCGACGAGGCCGGCATGGCCGATCTGGCCAATGTGCATGCACTGTTCGATGGTGACATCGGTGACATGCCCGCACCCGCCCGTGAGGCCGCGATTGCGTTGAAACGCAACAGGTCGATCAGCGGCGACATGTACCACCAGGCACTCGACTATATGGACCACGTGCGGCGTTCGCTCAACAACGACATGCTCGTGCCGGTCATCGACACCTACTATGAGGTGATGTATGCGGAGCCGATCGCTGCCGATGAATACGGCATACGATCGCTCAAGACCCGTGTCAGCCTGAGTGCCCGTGAGGCGGTGATGCTGGCTTCGCTGCGGCGCAAGGTGCTCGACTACGAGAATGTGGGCGCCGCGGCCGCCGATTGGCTCATTTCGAAGGAGGAGATTGTCAACACGATGTCCACCGGCGCGGGCCCGCTTGCCGGCCGCAATTCGGAGGAGGCGGTGCAGGCGCAGGTGGACCGCCTAATCGGCAGTGCGAAGAACAACGGCTTCCTGGCGCCTGTCGAAGACGACGAAGGCATGTATGTGATCACCAAACTCGTGCCCGTGGTGCTCAATCCGGAGCGCATCGCCGCATGGCTCGGCGCGGACGACGCATCGACCGCACAGCCCGAACCGGATGGAACAGGTGACGATTCCGACGGCTCCGGGCATACCGACCAAGACGAATACCCCGAAGATGACGATATGGAGGCGCTGTTTTGAGCGAGACTTCCGACATCTATGCCTCGATTGAACTCATGCCGCCGCATTGGGCGCTCGCCTCGCGGCAATTGGTGAATTGGGGTTCCTATGACGGCTACCATGTATTCGAACCCTCCACCGCCGGCGACGATACGGTGACGTTGCTCACCGGCCAGAGCGAATCGGGAAAATCCACACTCGTCGACGCGCAGGTCTCGTTGCTCTACCCGGCGAATGCCGTATTCAACAAGGCCTCGAACGCCGGACGCTCCGATCGCAGCGACTACTCATACCTGTTGGGACTGAGGGGAATCCGCAGCAACAACGGGCACGATGAGCCGGTTTACCTGCGCGGGCGCAGCGGGAAGGGCGAGCCGTACGCGGTCTGGGGTGCGATCGTCGACCACTATGTCGACACCGCCAACAGCGGCGCGTTATGGATTGCCAAGTTCATGTATCTGCCTGCGGAGGGCACGTCGGAGAGCATGGTGAAGCTCTATGTGGTCTCCAGCTATGCAATCGACCCGCGGCTCATGGATGCACATCGCGAGGAGCGCTTCTCGGTGCCGCTGATCAAGCAGGTGTACCCGGGCGTCACCGTGTACAACTACGCGAAGCAGTTCCACGAAGACATCTGGAAACGATTCGGCCTCACTGAGTCCGCGTGCCGTCTGCTCCACCGCATGCAGGCCTCCGATGCGCCCTCCCAGCTCGATGACATCTTCCGCAAAGGTGTGCTCAATGAGCCGCGCGCCGTTGAGTTCGGCAAGCTCGCCATCGACGATTACGAACAGTTCGCCGAGAATTTCTCGAGTATGGAGCGTACGCGTAAGCGGGTGCGGCAACTGGAGGCGATCGCCTCCGAGTTCGCCGAGTATGAGTCCGCCGAACGTGGTGTGCGCGAGCTTTCCGCCATCGCCCCCCAGCAGGGCGATAGCGCACGGATTCGCACCCAATGGCTTGACGATCGCATTCATGCCGACATCACCGAAGTACTGCCCGAATATGAGCAGTATGCCACGGAGTGCAGTGCCAGTGCACAGGCCGCCAAAGAGCGGGCGGAGCAGATGCGGGAACAGGTCGACTCGCTCAATAGGCAGCTTCAGGGTATGGGAGGCGACGAGATAGGCCGCCTGGAAGACCGCATTCGCGATGCACAGCGGCGCCAACGCGAAGTGTTGGGACGCAGGGAGCTGTTGGCCTCCCGATTCAGTGCCTCTGGCGAAGCATTGCCGGAAAGTCGCGGGCAGTGGGATGCATTGGTGGCCGAATACACGCAACTCGAATCGGAATACCAGCAGCGTAAAACCGAATTGCACGGGTTGCAGTACCCATTGATCGACGCCCAGAAGAAAGCCGAACAGCGAATCAAGGCACTCGAGAAGGACTTGGAACGCAAACGCCAGTCGAAGACGCGCATCTCCAGCGATATGGACGAGGCCCGCAATATGATTGCGCGCGCCACCGGCCTGAGCCCGCAGGAGCTGCCTTATGCGGCGGAGCTCATGGACGTGGGCGAGGAGAACGAGGAGTGGCGCACCGCCATGAACGTGGCATACCGGTCGCTCGCAACGGTGATTCTGGTCGACAGTCGCCATGAGAACGGCTTCGCAGCGAAAGTCTCGCAGATTTCCCAGGAGGCGCTCCCACGACGCAACTGGCGGTTCGTCGACACGAGCGTCCATGTGGAGGCTGAGGAGCGTGAAGGGTGGCTGTCGAGCAAGCTCACGTTCAACGTGGAATCTCCGTTCGTCGATTGGCTTCGTGCCCGGGTGACCGAGGCACGGTACGACGCATGGTGCGTGGAGGCGATCGACGACACCAATGAGACGACGCGCCAGGTGCAGCGTGACGGACAGATCAAGGAAGGTCGGAAGGGCAGCCACGGCACCAAGAACATGCCTGCCGTCATCGGATTCGTCACCGATGCCTATCTGCGCGATCTGGAGGCAGACATTGCCGAGGCGCACAAGACGCGGGATGCCGCAACTCGCGATCTCGAACAGTACGACGTGCAACTCAACGCGCTTGAGCAACGCCATAGTCTGGCCCAGACGCTGCAGGACCATGCATGGAACGACATAGATGCATACGGTGTGGAAGAGGAAATCGCCAGCCTCCAACAACGCGTCGACGAACTCGAGCAGAACCCCGAACTGGCACAGCTCAATGCCACGCTGAAAGTCCAGCAGCAGGAAATGGCCAAGGCGAACAGTGCATGCTATGCCGCGGAAGACAAACTCAAGCGGGCGAATGCGGCGGTGAGGTCGACCCGGCAGTGGCTGGAAGCGTATGACCGGCGCACGCAATCCGTGGAACGCCGGCATTTGAACGAGGCATGCGGTCGGCTGCTTGAACAGGGATATCTGGCATACTTCGGCGAGAGCACACAATCGGCGAACGAACGAATGGGCAGAATACTCGGTTTGGACGGGCAATCCGGCACCTCACTGGGCGGCCATGTACGCGAGAACGAGGCCTGCGCCAAACACGTACGCGAACTGCTCGGCACACTCGCCCAAACCGTAGGCAGGCAGGTGAAGGAACTGGCTACACAGCGCGACAACCGGAAACAGTCATGCGAGGCAAGCATGCGCTCGTACCTCGACCAATATGCGTCAGGCGACGAACGAGTGAGCGCCGACGTGGAGAACGAGCGGTACTTCAGGAAAGACCTGGAGGAGCTCAAACCAGGGGTGATCGGCGACGAGGCGACGAACGTGGAATACATGAACTCGCTCGACAAGATGCTCCAGGACCTCGTGCAGTTGCAGACGATGCTCAAACTTGACCAGCAGAGGATCACCGAACAGATCGGCAAAATCAACCATCTGCTTGAACGGTACCCATTCGGTGCGCGAGGCGGTAGGCTGTCGATCGTCGTGCAGGTGCACAGGCCCGATGCGAAGTTCACCACGGCACTCACCGGGCAAATCGGCCGCATCAATGCGTTCAAGGCAAACGACGAGCATGACGTGGAGAGGTGCCGAAAGCTGTTCGCCGGCCTTGCGGGACTCATCGAGATGTTGCGCGGCAGCTTCGACGAATATGCGGGCAACGGACGTGGTAACGCGAACCTCGACCCACGCAAACGCTCACGGTTCTTCGGGTCGGTGACGAACCCGGATGGCGTGGTGGAATCGATCAACTCCACCGGCGGCGGATCGGGCGGCTACTTGCAGGAGCTCACGTCGTTCGCCTACGGCGCGGCGCTCATGTACCTGCTCGCCAACGACAACGCAACCGAACCCTCGTATGCCACCGTCTTCCTCGACGAGGCGCTCATCAAAGCCGACGGCCAGTACACGCGCCGCGCATTGAGCGTGCTGCCGGGACTCGGCTTCCAAGTGATCGTTTCGGCACCGGAATCGAAGACCGGCGAGATCATGGGTTCGGCTTCGAAGGTCATTGTGGCACACAAGGACCAGGCCAGCGGCAGGACGACGCTGATGCAGGGAGATCTGCTGGGGGACGCTGATGGCGATGAGTCTTCGATGGGGGAGCGGTCCGAGTGACGGATACGGCGACACTCAAGACTCCGGCGGATGTGCGCGGCGATGTGGCGCGCATTGTACAGCGCGAGTTGTTCGCCGACGAGAGTCCATGGCCGCGCACGATTCGCATTCCGTGGCCCAAGGAGACGCAGCTCGTCGCCGATGTGGCCGGCGTGCACGCGGCGAATAATGCGCTGAAGGAGTTCGCGGCACGATTCGGCTGCCGGACCGACTTCATCTCGCGCAAAATGGGCACGGCCGTGCCGCTTGTCGCGTATATCCATGTGCCTGACGAGGCCACGGCGCTCGCCATTGCGGGGCCTACGCTGCGACGCCCTCGCGAACAGGCGTTGGCCAGAGCGGCGCAGCTCGAGCAACGATGCCATGTCGACCATGCGCTCGCCATGGATGTGGTACGCAGGTTGAACAACGAATCCGACGTCGATTTCGGGTTGTTCGTCGAAGCCGCGCAGTGGTTCGGCCGGCATTGGGCCGAAGTGCCGGGGCTCACCGCTCGTGAGATCCCCTTGCCCGGGTTTTCGGCGAAATGGTTGGCAGGTTCACGATCCCACAGGCGCGCGGCGATCTGTACAGTGCTCGGTGTGCATCGGATGCCGCTGCGGGAACGCCCGGGCGAGGTGCGGTACCGGTACATGGACCAACGGTTCGCCGCCGAGCCCGACCGTGTGGCGACCTCGGTGCAGTGCGTTCCCGAACGCCCCGTCTCGCTGGCCGTCATTGTGGAGAACAAAGACACCTACCAAGCCATGGGCCCCATTGACGGAGCCGTATGTGTGTTCGGCGCCGGATTCGCCGTGAACCGGGTACCCGAACTGCTGCCTTGGCTTGCCAATGATGCGGTGCGTGTTGTGTATTGGGGTGACATCGATGCTGCGGGATTTGAGATTCTCAGTGGACTGCGGGCTTCGGGGGTCGCTTGTGAGAGCATATTGATGGATCGCATGACCTATGCCGAATACGAGCGTTTCGGCACGACGAGGGATGCGATGAGCCATGAGATTCGCTGCGGCGAACCGAAGCATGGGCTGCATCTCAGTTCGGAGGAGTATTCGCTGTATCGTGACCTGTGCACAGGCGAACTTGCCGTGCCGCGCATCGAGCAGGAACGCATTCCGATCGCTGAATTCATGCGCTTGATCAGCGCAGGCCGGAGCGATGGAAGTGACGGTGCAAGAGCCGACCAATGCCATAACCAATCGCCGCGCACACCAAAGTGATGCCGCCATACAGTGCGAATACGTCGATACCACGCGTCGCTGAAGCGAGTATGGCGATTTCGACGGCCGCTGCGGCGAGTCCGAGCCAGTACCCATGCACCGAACCTGCCGTGGCGGTCGCGGTTGCCGCGAGCGCCAGCACCGGGAACACGAACATGAGCATGAATCCCGTGATGAATCCATATTGGTCGGTGCATCGCAGCACGATGGCGATCAACATGCCGATGCCGAGGATGATCCACCCGATGGTCATAAGCAGGCGACTGGTGCCACGATTCGCATCAGTGTGCTCCGTCATACTGGAAGTCCCCTGTTTGTGGAGTGTGCGGAACTCATTCCATCATATCGGATCGGAGGAGCGGGCGGTTCATTGAACCTTCTGGCGCTCCTCGACGTAGTCGCGTAGAATGCGTGCATGGTTCACGAGCGGGTCACGCGCGCCATACACGAAAGTGACCACCGGATGCTCGGCAAGGATCTGTTCGAGCTGCTCCACTGCGGGATTGGCGTCGAGTTCACGCCGGTAGCTTTCGGCGAATTCCAGAATCGTGTTGGGATTGTGGTTCCATGCCTTGCGTAAGTCGGTGCTCGGGGCGATCTGCTTCATCCACAGATCCAGATGTTCCTTCGCCTTCGACATGCCACGTGGCCATAGGCGATCGACGAGAATGCGGTATCCGTCATCCGGCTCGGCCGGTGCATATGCGCGTTTGAGTTGAATCATTGCCATGACACACAGTGTATGCCGCTTCGAATGCATGGGCGATTGTTATACGACGGACTGAATGCGTGTGTCGTATGCGATGGCCCGCCAGGATGCCGTTCTTGTTCTATTGCCCAGCAGATTCATTGGCGCCGTGTCTGTGTGCTACCTCGTGTTTTCCGCTATTGGGATAAGTTGTTTCGGAAGTGGATAGAAGGGGGGGGTACGCACACCCTAGGAGAAGAAAGGTGTGCGCACCGGTTTTGTACGCCGTTGTGCAAACTTGTCAAGACGCGGTCATGTCACCGTTCCGTGTTCGCAGAGTCAGCAAGCTGCGTCTCGAGCTCGCGAACAATCTGCGCATGGCGCTTCTCGTCGATGCGCACCGTGAGCAGGAACACGATCAGGCTGAGCACAATGCCGGCGGACGGCACAATGTACGCCCAAGTGGTGAACGTATGGATGTTCGCACTCGTCATATCCGCGGCGGAAGCCGATCCCACCATGCCAGCAGCCACTGCGACGAAGCCGACGATGCCGTTCGAGAAGGCGCCTGCGATCTTGTCGAGCATCGGTCGCACGCTCAGCGTCACCGCCTCGTTGCGCTGCCCGGTTTTGAGCTGTCCGTATTCGATCGAATCGGTCATCGTGAGAATCGCGGTCATCTGAATCGTTTGCGCAGGCAGATAGAACAGAATGAGCGCCACGAGCACGACCGATAGATTGCGCGGGGCCGCAATGAACAATGCATACCCGAGAATCATGAGCCCCATGCCCCCGGCGAACAACCATCGACGTGGGATCACACGGTTGAGCAACGGATACAGCGGCGTGGTGACCAGGCCGGTGATCACGGGAATCACGCCCGCGATGGCGAAACGCTGCGGCATGCCGAGCACATAGGTGAACTGGTAGAACAGCACGCCGGTGGTCGCCACGTTCGCAATGGCATACAGCAGGTAGCTCAATGCGGTCCACAGCAGTTGGTCGTTGTGGGCGATGGCCTTGAACGCGTCAAGTGGGCCGCAATGGGAGTCCTGTTTGCGTAGCTCGCTCGAGCTCTCACGTGTACCGAATGCGACGGTCCACGCGGTGATGAGCCCCAGCAGTGCGACGATGATGGCAAATGCAGTCCACCCCGGTTGGCCTTCGCCCTGCTCGCCGGTGAATTTGAAGGTGAAGTAGCTGACGATGGGAATGACGACGACGGTGATGCCGTTATAGCCAAGCGAACCGGTGAGCGTGCCGAGTGAAGTGTAGACGCTGCGTTCATGCGAATCGCTGGAGAGTGCCGGAATCATGCCCCAATAGGAGATGTCGCGCGCCGAGTAGAACACGTCGAGCAGAATGAACGTGACAATGAACAGCGTGATGAACCAGGTGGTGTTCACGTTGACGAGTCCAAACAGGCCGGTGAACACCACCACGAGCAGCACGGAGGGCACAATGCCGCCGATGAACTGCCAGACGCGGAAACGGCCCCACTTGGTGCGCGTGTTGTCGACGATATTGCCCAAGATCGGGTCGAGGAAGATCTCCGCGATGCGGATGGCAACGACCAGTCCGGTGATCAGGGCTATCATGCGCGCGGCCACGGCCTTGTCGGTGCGCGCGAACAACGCCGTGGTCACGTAGGTCATGAAGAACGTGCTCATGGCGTTGTAGAACGCCGCCTGACCAAGATTGCCGAAGGCGAAGGCCGCGCGCTGGCGGATTAAACCGTGTCGTGCGGTCTTCGGGGTGGTCGAACGGAGCATGTCGGAGGATGCGGCAGACGACGCTGTCTGCCCGGCACCCGCTTGGAATTTGTTGCTGGTCATGTGACCTAACCTCCTTCATTGGCGATTACAGTTCACATACTATACACGATTTACTAAATTTGTTTACCGCGTGTTGGTGTCGATCTGTCTAATTATCGATTGCTGCAGTATTTGAAAATCGGCTCAAGATATATGTTTCATGGATATATACTCTTTCTATGTGAATGTCTGTCTATGAAGAGATTGCGCAATATGCTGAATTCTTGTTGCGTGATATTGGTAAATAGTTTACTATTGCGTAGTACACCGAAGTACAGAGCCGACGGTACCAGCGTTGGTACCGCGGTCAAATGCGAGTCAGGAGCAACGATGAACGAGGAGACCTTGCAGGAAGTCGCAGAGGAGAAGGCGACCGAGCCCCCGCGCAATGATGTGCCGTCCACTGATGGAGCTCTGCAATCCGAAGAGCCGACGGCGGCGTGGCTGACCGATCCCCGTGTGTTCGCGGTCAACCGGCTGCCGGGGCATACCGACCACAATTGCGCCGACGATCAGTCCGGCGCGTTGAAGCAGCACCTCGACGGCGAATGGGCGGTGAAGGTGGTGCCCTCGCACTTGGATCGGCTCCCCACGGAGAGCTTGGATGAGCATTGGCAGCACGCCCACCTTCCGCCGGCATTCGCATCGCGCAGCTTCGCCGATGGCGACTTCACCCGTGTGCAGGTGCCGGGGTGTCTGGAGATGCAGGGGCTCATGCGTCCGCAATATGTGAACATCCAATATCCGTGGGATGGCCATGAAAATCCGCAGGCACCCTCCGTTCCCACAGACAATCTGGTCGCACTGTACCGGCGTGCGTTCACTGCCGATGATCGCGTGGGCGAGGCGCTGTCCCGCGGGGAGCGCGTGAGTCTGACCTTCCACGGTGCGGTGACGGCGATCTACGTGTGGCTCAACGGCGTGTTCGTGGGGTACGCAGAGGATTCCTACACCCCCAGCGAGTTCGATGTGACCGAGGCGCTGCATGCGGGGGAGAATCTGCTTGCCGTGGCGTGCTTCCAATACTCGAGTGCGAGTTGGCTGGAAGACCAGGATTCCTGGCGTTTCCACGGATTGTTCCGCGACGTGGAGCTGGAGGTGCGACCTCACGCCCATGTTCGCGACATGCTTGCGCATGCGGATTGGAATGTGGATGCGCAGTGCGGTGAGCTCGCCGTCGAACTCGATCTCGACGGGGCGTGGTGTGCGGCCAATGTGGAGCTGCGGCTCAGCACATGGGAAGAGCACGCAGACGGCGCGGCCCTGCTGTGGAGCGCGACGGTGGAGTCTGCCCCGAAGATCCGCTACGCCACGACATGCGAACAGGTGCTGCCGTGGAGCGCGGAGCAGCCGAATCTGTACGTTCTCGAGGCTGTGGTGCGCAATGCGAATGGTCGTGTGCTGGAAACCGCGCGCACGCGCATCGGATTCCGCCATGTGGAGATTCGCGATGGCGTGCTCGAGCTCAACGGCGAACGCATTGTGTTCCATGGCGTCAACCGGCACGAATTCGACGCGCGGCGCGGACGCAGCGTCACCGAGGAGGACATGCTGTGGGATGTGCGGTTCATGAAGCGGCACAACATCAATGCCGTGCGCACCTCGCATTACCCGAATCAGACGCGGTGGATGGAACTGTGCGACGAATACGGACTCTATGTGATCGACGAGGCCAATCTGGAGACGCATGGCAGCTGGAATCTGCCCGGTGACACGGCCGATGGCGTCTCGATACCGGGGGACGACGTGCGTTGGCAGCCGGCTTGCGTGGACCGTGTGGAGAGCATGGTGCGCCGAGACCGAAACCATGCGTGCGTGGTCGCGTGGTCGCTCGGCAACGAATCGTACGCGGGCGATGTGATCCGCGCGATGGGGAATCGCTGCCGAGAGCTCGACCCCACCCGGCCGGTGCACTACGAGGGCGTGACCTGGAACCGTGAATACGACGACATCAGCGATTTCGAATCGCGTATGTATGCGAAGCCCGATGAGATTCGCGAATACCTGGAAAGTGATCCGGCGAAACCGTACATCTCCTGCGAATTCATGCATGCGATGGGCAATTCGGTGGGAGGACTGGGTGAATACGTCGCCTTGGAGCGCTACCCGCAATACCAAGGCGGCTTCATCTGGGACTTCATAGATCAGGCACTATGGCAGCGGCTCGACGACGGCACGGAACGCCTGGCCTATGGCGGCGATTTCGGCGACAGGCCGAGTGATTACGAGTTCAGCGGCGATGGCATTGTGTTCGCCGACCGGACCGTGTCGGCGAAGGCGCAAGAGGTGAAGGCACAATATGCCGGCGTGCGTCTCGAACCGGATGGGCGCGGTGTGCGCGTGACCAATACGAATGCGTTCCAAGGCACCTCGAGCACCGTGTTTGTGGCGCGGATGCTTCTGGACGGACGTGAGGCATGGTCGAAGAGCTATGAGTTCGAGGTGGCGGCCGGAAGCGCCCGAAGCTTCGACATCGGCTTCCCTGACGTGCATAGTCTGCCCGACGGTGGCGTCATGCATGAGGTGGTGTATGAGGTGAGTCAGCAGTTGGCGCATGACACCGCCTGGGCGGAAGCGGGGTATGAGATCGCATGGGGACAGGCCGTGGTGCGTCCCCATGCGAGTGGCCGCAGCGGGTCGAAGATGAATGATGCGTTCGATGACGACAATCTGCAGATCGTCACTCTCGGGCGATGGAACGCCGGAGTGCGTGTTGGGCGGCGTGAGATCCTGCTGTCGCGCACGCATGGCGGAGTCATCTCGTTGCGCGACGGTGAGCGTGAATATGTGATTCGTGTGCCGAAACTGCTCACGTTCCGCCCGCTCACCGACAACGACCGTGGCATGAGCTCCGGTTTCGACCGCGTGCAGTGGTTCGGTGCCGGGCGGTATGCGCGCGTCGTCACCGGCGTGGGCCAGGTGTACCACGACGAGCTCACCGGAGATCTGTGCGGCGAGTACTGGTATGAGTTGGCAGATGGCGCGCAGACGCAGGTGCCGATTCGTTATCGTATCGATTCGCAGTTGCGCATGCATATCGAACTTGAGTATACGGGGTGTGCGGGTGCGCCGAGCCTGCCGGCTTTCGGATTGGAGTGGATGCTGCCGAAACAGTATGAGAATCTGGAATTCTATGGTCGGGGGCCTGCCGAGACCTACCGTGACCGCAAGCGCGCCAAGCTCGGCATCTGGAACACCACGGCGCAGGAGGACATGGCGCCGTATCTGGTGCCTCAGGAAACCGGCAATCACGAGGATGTGCGTTGGGCCTATGTGTTTGACGCCGATTGCCATGGGCTGCTCGTGGAGGCCGACGACTCGCTCGCGCTCAGCCTGCTGCCGCACAGTTCGTTGGAGATCGAAAATGCCACACACCAGAACGAGTTGGCGCAACCACGTCATATGTTCCTGCGCCTGCTCGCAGGGCAGATGGGTGTGGGCGGCGACGACTCGTGGGGCGCTCCTGTTCACGATCGGTATCTGCTGCCGGCAGACGAACCGCTCAAGCTGGCCGTGACAATCAGCATGCTCTGATTCATGCATTCCGAACATGACGAACCCGTGTCTGTGTGCACGGGTTCGTCGCGTTGGAAACCTGTAGATATGACAAACCAGTGCGTGGGTGTGCAGATTGGTCGCGTTGGGGGTCTGCAGATGTGACGAACACGTGCAGGGTGTGCGGGTTCGTCATGCGGAGGAGTCTGTGAATATGACCAACCAGTGCGCATGCGCACGTATGAGTCATGATTTGCTTGGCAGACTTTCGCGGCGAACAAGCTCGGTGCTCAGCAGAACATGCCGGCGCACGTGCCTATCGCGCGCGATGGCGTCGGTGAGTGTGGTGAGCGCCGCATAGACGAGTTCGTGCAGGTCGATGGCGTAGGAACTCAGCGGCGGTGCGGTGTACTGCGCGATCGGCAGATTGTCGACGCTCACGACGGCGATGTCCGTGGGCACGCGCACGCCGGCCTCTGCGAAGGCTTGCAGCACGCCGACGGCCATAGGGTCGGAGCCGATCACGAGCGCGTTGGGAAGATCGTCGGGGTGGTCGGTGAGGAGACGAGCGGCGAGTGCGCGTCCGTTGCTCACGGTGAACGGGCCGTCGGCGTAGATATACTGCTCGTTCGGCAAGCCCAGGCGCTTGCTCCAGTCGCTGAATGCGAGCGAGCGAATGTCTTCGGTGTGGTTGTGCAGGCCCATGATCGAGCCGACGCCACCGATGTAGCCGATGCACGTGTAACCGTCGACGAGAAGTGTATCGAGGGCATCGAGCATCGTTTGGCTCAGGTCGGGGCGTACCGAATCGAACCAGTCCGGCGCCGGATTCGTGTCAATGAACACGCCGTAGCGGAGTGCGTCGCGCAGGTGGGCCAGATCGGTGCGCTGGAAAGAGGTGGGTCCGGTGGCGACGAAGCCGTCGTAGTCGTCGGCGTGTGCGATGAGACTGTCTATCGAGCCGAAGAAAGTGAGCGTTGTGCCCTGCTCGTCCGCGACCTTGCGTAACTCGGTTTGCAGCGACTGGAAATAGGCGTCCTGCAATTCGTCGAATTGTGGCGGCACGTTGAGCACGGCTATCGAACGGCTCGTGAACGCCCGGTAGCCAAGTTCCGCAGCCGTGCGCATGATTTTGCGGCGTGTATCCGCCTTCACCTTGAGGGTGGGGTCACCGTTGAGCAGACGGGAGACAGTGCTTTGCGAGACGCCGGCCTGCTCGGCGATGTCTTTGCGAGTGACCATGGATCCCCTTCGTCTGCGTGAGCGGTCTGTGGTTGAGGATGGGGCGTGCGTGAACGGATTGCGGTATGGCAGACCCGATCCTTCGGTACATTAATCTACCACGCTCCGAACCGCCGTCATCCGTCGGTCAACCTGCCCGTGGCGGTTACCGCCGCTATGTTATCCCGTGTTCCATGCTCGTGCAACAGGTACCGGGCCATTAATCTGACCACTTTGTTTGTTTACTGCACCGTAACCGTGCGTGGGCGAGCGGCAAGCGCGCTTCCGGCAGGATCGAGATATCGACAGAAGGGAAGTGGTCGTGCAGGAATTGGAATATTGCTCGACGATTCGGTGCGCGTGGCGAGTAGAGCGGCCAGCGGCTACAGTGGAGGAATCTGGTATATGAATGCCTGCTGCAGGCGGACGGGAGAAGACATGCCGATCACCGACGTCGTATTCGACTACTGCGGAGTGCTGCTCGATTGGCGACCGGAGCTCACCATGGAGGGCAAGGTCGACACGTCCACCATGCGGCGTCTGCTCGATCATGCAGATCCTTACGGATTCTGGCACTATGACCTGATGAGCGATCTCGGCTGGAGCGAGGAGCAGATGCTGCGCGATTTCGCGCGACATCACCCGCATGACGTCGCGCTCAACCACGCAATGCAGCCCTATTTCGCGAACTACACGCGCGCGTTCGCCGGCATGGTCGACGGCATGCCGGAACTGCTCCGCATGCTGCGTGAGCGCGGGTATAGGCTCTGGGGCCTGACCAATTTCAGCACACCGTTCGTCACGCTTGCACACAGCGAATTCCCGGCTCTGCGTCTGCTCCTCGACACGGTCGTGTCGTCAGAGGTGCGTTGCGTGAAACCGGACGCGCGCATCTACGAGATTGCGATGGAACGCTTCGGCATCGATCCGGCACATGCCATGTTCTTCGACGACAAATACGAGAACGCGAAGGCGGCGAGCGAATCGGGCATGCATGGCGTGCAGTTCCTCAGCGCAGACCAGGCGATGCAGGCCATACTCGGGTAATCCGCGAATCCATGCGCCATCATTGTGCGCAGGGCATATCGAGTCCGTCGGGCCAGTGCGAATACATATGGGAAGGGGCCTGCCCATATGGGCAGGTCCCGACGGAAACCGCCGTGTTGAACCGGCCTATTTTGCGAAGGAATCGCGTACGCGGGTCACGGCGCTCTGCGCCTCGCTTGGAATCTCGTGAATATGCTGCGAAATCGTGTCCATTGCCTTGCGCACGTCCTTGTTCCGGGCGATCTGGCGGCTCTTGTCGCTGGCCAGATGCTGCATGTTCTCCTTGAACTCGTCGAGATCGGCGGCCGCCTTGTCGAGTTTGCCCTTGCGCTGCAGCATCAGAATCACCACGATATTGATGCACAGGCACATCACGCTCGTCACGATGAAGCAGATGATCACCGCACGCCGTAGATTGTGTTCCGTTGCATCCGCATCAGCCACATCCGGATTGTCGTCTGGATCGTTGAGATCCTCGATGTCGCGTTCGGTCAGCTCATCACTGGTCTTGTCTTCTGCCATGTCTACCTCGTTTCCCGCGCATATGCGCGTTTCCTGATTCCACGGTACGTCGTCTGCGCGGCATGCGATGCACAGTCTTCTCTCGGCGTTATACGCAGAGTGCGTCGGGAATGGTCAGCGGAATGGAATATGCGCCTATGCCGTGCGTTCTTGCAGTATGCTTTGCATATGACTACAAACGATACCTTCGGCTCACCGTACTCGTCTCCGGACCCCAACGAGCATGGCGACAATCCGTACGTCGGAGACCTCGGCTACTCGCAGGCCCCTCAGCAGGCATACACGGCACAGTATGCGACTCCGCAGCCAAACTACACGCAACAGTATGTTCCGCAGCCGAATTACACGCAGCAGTACCCTCCACAGGGTGCCTACGGTTATCCCATGGCTGCGGTGGACCAGTGGAACGGCATGTGCATTGCCGGTTTCATCTGCTCGTTCTTCTTCCCGCTCGTCGGCCTCGTGCTTTCGATCATCGCGCTCGTGCAGATCAACAAAACCGGCGAGAAGAGCCGAGGCATGGCCATCGCCGGCATTGTAATCGGCGGCATCTCGACGGCGCTCGCTCTCATCGCAATCATCATGGTCATCTGCGGATTGGTGATTGGGCTCGGCGCGCTCGCCGAAACAGGATGGGACAATTACGAGTACCACTACGATACCCACAGCGACTACTCGCAGTTCGACGAGGTGGGTGCAGATTACCTTGCGCATATACGCTCTGTGGACCAGCTCATGAAAACGGTGTGATATTCCATGCGGATGGCATAGTAGTCATCCGCGAAGCCGTTTCCTGCGGGGTCTGGCCGAAAGGCCGGGGCCCGTTTCTATTGCGGGTTTGCAGGCTCTCATGTGTTATCGGTATCGCGCGAGTGCGTCGCCATAAGTGTCGGATGTGTCGAGGGGTTTGCCTGTAGTGTGGAGTCATGACGAATTACCAGCCGAATTACGATCCGAACAATCCATATGCGCAGGGCTCGAGCGAGCCCCCGATGCAGCAAGATCCAAACCAGACTCCGTTTGCCCAGCCCCAGTATGGTGACTATGGTGCACAGGGCAATGCTCAGCAGCCATACGGGCAGCCGCAGTACGGGCAGCAGTCCCCATATGCCCAGCCGCAGTATGGCCAATATGCCCAAGGGGGCGGCCAGCAGTACGGGCAGCCGGACTACACGCAGAACATGCCGAATTACGCTCCGTATGGCCAGTACAACCAAAGCCAGTACGGCAATGGTTACTCGCCGGAGCCCACGACATGGAACGGTTTGTGCATCGCGGGTTTCGTGTGCTCGTTCCTCGTTCCGATTGTGGGGCTGATCCTGTCGATCGTCGCGCTCACCCAGATCAACAGGACTGGTGAAAAGAGTCGCGGCATGGCCATCGCCGGTATTGTGATCAGCATCGTCGTCTGGGTGTTCTCCTTCGCTTGGGTGGGTGCGCTGGGCGGAATGTTCTAGCGAATAGCGCTGTCGTGGCTTGCGATGGGGGTGAGTGTGAAGCCCCTCTCCATATTCGACACGCCGGATTTGCGTTGAATGCAGAATCGAGTAATATTTACATCTGTTGTCGCGATGGAAACATCGAGAAACAACGGCCGCGTAGCTCAGTTGGTTAGAGCGCCGCCCTGTCACGGCGGAGGTCGCCGGTTCAAGTCCGGTCGTGGTCGCTAGGTCTTAATGATTCTAGCGAATCTTAAGATTGAGGCCGCGTAGCTCAGTTGGTTAGAGCGCCGCCCTGTCACGGCGGAGGTCACCGGTTCAAGTCCGGCCGTGGTCGCGATGTTGGAACTCTGTTCCAGCCTCTGGCTCTGTAGCTCAGTTGGTAGAGCGAACGACTGAAAATCGTTAGGTCAGCGGATCGACGCCGCTCGGAGCCACCACTCAATCCCTTGCTTCGGCAAGGGATTTTTTGTTTTTCAGGCCAATCCGTGGTGCCATTTCATCCACCAAGTGCCAGCCATGGCAAAGAGCAGGGGCGATGCGAACGCGAATTCACATCGCCCCCTGATCAAAGACCGCTGAGTGGTTACTATGCGGTTGTGGCCCCTGCGTTCGAGGAATCCTCGGATTGCGGTGCGGCATCCGGATCGAAGGCAATATTCTCGTCGATCTCCTCGAGACCGGGAATGTCAGTCGGCGTCTCCTCCACGAACTTCTCGATGCCCGGCAGGTCGGCAAGCGGGTCGCCTTCCTTGCGCGCGAGCTTGGCCTGTTCGCGGAACCAGATGCGCACGGCCGGGTTGATGTCCTTCGATTCCAGGTACTGGCGGTAGATCGGGAACATCGCGTGCAGCCATGGGTACATCAGGTACAGTGTGCGCTCCGACTTGTGGTTGCGCCAATGCTCCGGATGCGCTGCGAAGGTGTTCTTGAAGCGCCTCATGTAGTTGCGGAACGATTTGAACGATGTGTCCATGCGGCGTGCGGAGATGCCGCAGATCATACGGCCGGAATACACGGTCTTGAGTCCACGTCCAAGCAGGTGCAGCGAGATGTCGATGTCTTCGTGCATCACATCCTCCTTGTCGAGGCACACCTCGTCGTGAATGAGCTTCCATGCCGAAGCGCGCAATGCCATGTTGGAGCCGAACAGCAGCACCTGACCGCCGTCCGCGCGGTAGGTGTGGCGGCGCACGCTGTCGTCGCCGCGCAATGCGATTTTGTGGGCGGGCATGTCGTAATAGGTGACCGGGCCGGTGGCTCCCATTGCCTCGGCATCCTCGGTGAAGATGCCTCGCACCACTTCCACCCAATCCGGCTTGAGCATGCAGTCGGCATCCACACGTCCGAGAATGTCGCCGGTGGCATGGTTGAGTCCGTAGTTTCGCGTCGGAATGAGACCCTGCTCCTCATCCTGATGGAGCAGCTTGACCGGGAGGTCCGGATGCTCGGCGATGTAGCGCTCCACGATTTCCGCGGTATGGTCGGTGGAACGGTTGTCCACCACGAGCACCTCGTGCGGCATCACCGTCTGGCGGGTTGCGTTGTCGAGACAATCGACGATGCGTTCCTCTTCGTTCCACGCTGGGATGATGATTGAGACTTTCAGCATGCCTTCTACAATATGAGTTCACCCGTACACTCGGGCACACATACGATGATGGCGAATTTAGGCAGGTGCGGGCTGACGGGTCGTGGTTTCGCCCTGAACGTTGAGTATGCAGACTATTACAATATGGCGCATGAGCGAGGAAAGCAAGCAGAAACTGGACGTGGCGTCGCTGTTCCCATCAAAGGGCGATCCCAGGAGGCCGCCAGAGTGGTATGGCCGCGCGTTGTTCTATGCCGTGATAGCCGTCTACCTCGGTTGGTTCGTGTTCACGTCGTACGGCAAGATCACATACATCGTGTTCGACATCGTGATCGCGTTGTTCCTGGCCCTTGCGGTGGAGCCGTTGGTCATTCGACTGATCAAGCACGGTTGGAAACGCGGTGTCGCATCGGTGACCTGCCTGACCAGCCTGCTGGTCATCGTGATCGTGCTCATGGCGCTGTTCGGCAACATGTTCGTGCAGCAGATGATCTCCATGGTCAAGGGGCTGCCCGATCTGTACAACCAGTTCGCCGCCTTCGTGGACGCGAAAACCCATTTCAAGCTGCCCGAGATGAACGATCTTGGCGGCGAGATCATGAAGAACATCAAGGGATCATGGGTCACCGATTTCGCAGGTCAGGCGGTGAGCACCACGATGGGGGTGCTTGGGCAGATACTGAATCTGACGACAGCGCTCATGGTGGCGTTCTACATCTCGATCGCCGGCCCGAAGCTGCGCCGGAGCGTGTGCCAGTGGATCGCTCCGAGATCTCAGCGCCGCTTCCTCATGGTGTGGACCGTGGTGCAGGATCAGATTTCCGGGTTCCTGTTCTCGCGTTCCATCCTCGCCGCGATCAACGCGGCCTGCATGTCGGTGTTCCTGATGATCATCAAGGTGCCGTACTGGCTGCCTCTGGCTTTGTTCTGCGGCATTGTCTCGCAGTTCGTCCCGACTCTTGGAACCTATATCGGTGGCGCATTGCCGGTGTTGTTCGCCTGGGGTGAGCGCGGAATCGGTTACGCCATTGGCGTCGTGGTGTTCATCACCGTGTACCAGCAGATCGAGAATCTGGTGCTTTCTCCGAAGATCTCGGAACGTACGATGGATCTGAACCCCTGCATCGCATTCCTCACCGTCCTGTTCTTCGGCTCGATATTCGGCGCGGCAGGAGCCTTCCTCGCATTACCGATCACCGCCAGCATCCAAGTGCTGCTCAAGGTGGCCATGAAACGGTATCCGCTGGTCGACATGCCGTTGATGAGCGATCCGGAGCCGAACAAGAAGTCGAAGATGGTGGAGGCCGCGGATGCGATCAACGAACATGTGATCAAACCGGTCAGCGACCATATGCCACGACAGGCCAAGGGTTCCAGCGCGCATGTCTCCTTCGACGACGACCATATTCAGTATCTGCGTGAGCAGATGTACGGCAGCGACCGCGAAGACGACGCTGCGAGCGGATATGCCCATTCTGAATCGGAGGAATCACCGACCATGGCGATTCCGAAGCACTTGCTCGAACGTCATGCAGGCGAAGGACTCCAATACAAGCCGCGCAGGGGAGTTCCCGGCAAGGGCGAGTCGCAAGATGAGGTCGATATCGTTCGCAAGACCGATACTGCCGAGTCTTCGACTCCGGTAGAATCTGAGCGGACGGATTCGGATGGCGCAAAGCCTTCCGTCGCCACAACAACCGGAACCAAACCAAAGAACCCTAGGAGCCAGTGGAGCTGATGGCAATACTCGACGTTCTCGATCTGCTTCTCGTCATCGTGGGCGGTGTGAGCATCGCCTACCAGGGATTCTGCATTCTCGTCTCCCTGTTTGCCAAGCCGGTCACGTTCCCCACCGCCCCGATGGACAAGCGGTACGCCGTGCTCATCTCCGCGCGAAATGAAGAACAGGTGGTGGGTAACCTCATTCGCGACATCCAATCGCAGAGCTATCCCAGCAGGCTCATCGACATCTGGCTCGTGGCCGACAACTGCGACGATGGCACCGCGCAGCTCGCCCGCGACCTCGGCTGCCATGTGGTGGAACGGTTCAACCAGCAGCAGGTGGGCAAGGGCTATGCACTGACGTACCTGCTCAACGCGATGATCGATTCGAAGGCCTCCGACCAATACGATGCGTTCTTCGTGTTCGACGCCGACAACCGCCTCGACAAGCATTACTTCGAGGAGATGAACAAGGCCTACCAATCCGGTTTCCGCATTCTGACGAGCTACCGCAATTCGGTGAACCTTTCGGAGAACTGGGTGAGCTCCGGTTCGGCATTGTGGTTCATTCGCGAATCCAGATTCGTGAGCGCCTCGCGCATGTGGCTTGGCAACAGCTGCCATGTGGGTGGCACCGGATTCATGTTCTCGCAGGAGGTGATGCGCCGCAATCAGGGGTGGAAGTTCCATCTGCTCACTGAAGACCTCGAGTTCACCATGGACTCCGTGCTGCATGGCGATCGCATCGGGTACGTGGGCTCGGCAATCCTCTACGATGAGCAGCCGGTCACCTTTGCGCAGAGTTGGCGTCAACGGCTGCGTTGGAGCAAGGGCTTCCTGCAGGTGTTCCGCTATTATGGCCCGGCGCTCATTCGCCGTGCGATCCAGGAGCGCGATTTTTCGTCCATCGACTTGACGCTGTTCATTTGCCCGTTCACAGTGCTCGCGATCATTCGCGTCCTGCTCGGCACCGTCTTCGCCGCCTGCGGGTTCATCTCATGGTCGAGCCAGGGCGCCGCGTTGTTCAATTGGATGCTCGGCGTCGTCTCGTCGATGGTGTTCATGATGGTGCTGGCGGGGCTCACGATGGTGGTGGAACGCAAGCAGATTGGCGCTTCGAACCGTGAGTTGTTCGCCTATGCGCTGAGCTTCCCGATTTACATTCTGAGCTATGTGCCTATTTCGTTCCAGGCCGTGTTCGCCAAGGCGCAGTGGAAGCCGATCGAGCATCAGGGCTCCTCGGGTGCCGAGAATCCGCGTATTCGCGAACAAGACCGCGAAGAGCGTGCCATGGCCAGCTGAGTGGCCTGAGCATTCGTTTTGAACCGGTAGATCATATTTCACTCGATTCCACCAACAGACTGAAATAGACAGATTGTCTAAATATGTCCATCTCGTGAGATGGTCCGATATGGACTGTCTGGATTCTGATTAGGTGGAGAAAGGAACCGTTCGTGAGTTCATTTGTGAATGTAATTGCCGCGAACGGCTGATTCTTGATATAGGTGAAATATGACACAGATTATGCAACAGTCGATTGCCGCTCCTGCTCCGGTGCCGGCCGACCCGTCCATGGCGGTCTCCATTCGGGGTCTGTATAAGCGGTATGACGACAAAGTGGCTGTCAATGGCCTCTCGCTCGACATCCCGACTGGTTCGTTCTATGGACTGGTGGGGCCGAACGGCGCGGGCAAGACCACGACGATCAACATGATGACCGGAATGCTCAAGCCCGATGCGGGCATGGTACTCGTTCTGGGCAAGGATGTGTGGCACGATGTCAACGCCGTCAAGCGTGAGATCGGCCTCATGCCGCAGCCCGACCAGATTTTCGACAGATTGACGGGCCGCCAGTTGCTCGTCTATTCCGGCATGCTGCGCAGCATGCCGCGTGCCGAGTCCCTGGAGCGGGCCAACGACCTCATGCACGCATTCGACCTGCTCGATGCGGCCGACAAACCGGTGTTCGACTATTCGGCCGGCATGACCAAGAAGATCTGTCTGGCCACCGCAATGATCCATAGTCCACGCGTGTTGGTGCTCGACGAACCCTTCGAGGCGGTGGATCCGGTGTCAAGCTCGAACATCCGCGACATTCTCTCCGCATACGTCTCCACCGGGGGCACGGTGATCATTTCGTCGCATGTGATGTCGATGGTGGAACGCATGTGCACGCATGTGGCCGTGATCAACAAGGGGCAGGTGGTCGCCGCCGGAACCGTGGATCAGGTCGCCGGTGGTGAGGATCTCGATGAGCGCTTCCTGCAACTGGTGGGCGGCCGCCATGACACCATGCATCTCGACTGGCTCAATGGAGGTGTGCATGCGGCTGACGAGGCCGTCTCCGTGCCACATGATGACCATCAGAACGGTGGTCGGGCATGAGTGCGACGCAGACACCTCCGATGGGGGAACGGAAGAACATGCCGCAGGTCCAGGCGAATGGAGACTCCGCAGGCAAGCGACCCAATGTGATCGCCACGATGGTGCGGTTGCGCTGGTCGTTGATGTTCGCCGCCATGCGCAAAAGCCCCTGGCAGATTGTGGGGTACGTGCTGGCGTTGGTCATGGCGCTCGGCATTGTGGCGGGAGCGGGCGTCACCGCGTTCATGCTGACCGGCGGAGCGATCGAATGGAACGATGAGACGTTCGATGTACTGCGGGTGGTCATGGTGAATACCGGCACGGTGGGCATCATCTTCGCCGCCCTCATCCAGCTGCTGCTCATTGGGGAATCGTCCACCATGAGCGCACAGAAGTTCTCGTTGTTCGGCATTGAAGACCGCACGCTCACCGCCGGACTCTACCTTTCGGCATTCACCGGTCTGCCGGCCACCTGCGCATTCCTGTCGCTGCTGTTCGCCTCGCGCCTCTACGTGGGGTACGGCACGGGCGCCGTGCTGGGTGGGGTGTTGAGCGCCATACTCGCCGTCATGGTGGCCATGTGCTTCAGCAAGGCGGCACTGTCGCTGGCCTCACAGCTCACCCGCACCGAGCGCGGCAAGAACACGCTGTACATTCTGGTGACGCTGCTCGTCGTGGTTGCGGCGCAGTTGCCGAACATCTACGTCAACACGCATACCGAGGAAGACTTCTCGGCGATTGACGTGAATGGGCTCGTTCGTTTGACCGACGTTGTGGGCTGGCTGCCGTCCGGGTGGAGTCTGGAGTTGCCGTTCGACGCCGCCCGTGGCAACGCCGCCGCGTTCATTGCGCGGGTGGCGCTCGTCCTCGTGTTCTGTGCCCTGTGCTTCGCCGCGTCGGTGTGGTGCATTCGTCGCGAACGACTGCAGGGCGAGCCGCAGAGCAACGTGCGTAAGGAACGTTCGATCGGTGCGTTCAACTGGATGCCGGATTCGGCGAGTGGGGCGATCTCCGCGCGCCTGTTCATCTCGCTCAAGCGCGACCCCCGCCAAGCCATGCAATATGTGCTGCCCGTGTTGTTCATAGTGATTTTCGTGCTGCAATCCCATGGCGAGTCGATGGTGGTGTGGCAGTGCTTCCTGTGGATGGGACTCATGATGCTCATCGGCGAAAGCAACGGGATCGCCTATGACGGGCGCGCCTATGCGATGGAGCAGATTGCCGGCGTGCCTGGCAGGGTGGACCGTTGGGGGCGCACCCGTGTCTACCTGGCCTACTTGGCGATCTTCTATGTGCTGTGCGCGTTGCTCACCTACGCGCTTACCGGCGATTGGCGCACTCCGGCCGGTGTCATGCGTGGCATCACCTGCACGGTGGTCGGCTTCGGCGTGGCGCTCATCTCGTTGGGCAGCGCCGAGTTCTTCTCGACGTTCCTCATGTACCCGGTGCCGTCGATTCGCAAACCGTTCTCGTCGCCGCAAGGCCGAGCCATGGCCCAGGGACTCTTTCCCCTCGCCTTCATGCTCGCCACCTGTGTGATGGCACTGCCCACGGGCATTGTGGCCATTGTGCTCGCAGCCACCGATCACTGGGGCATGAATTGGGTGCTCATGCCGGTCTCGCTTGCCAACGGCGTGCTCTTCCTGTGGCTCGGGGTATGGCTTGGCGGTAAGATTCTTGATGCACGGGGCCTGAAGGTGCTGGCCACGCTCGACAACTTCGCCTCGTTGCAGCAATAGCTTCATCTCGGCGATTGACGGAAGGCGCATGGGCAGGAAACAAACAGCAGGAAGGCATGCCACGAACGGCACGCGTCGCATACGGGCCCGTCGCGCACTCACCGTGGCCATCACCGCACTCGTCACCTTGGGGTGCTGCGGCGCCTACGTGTGGGCCGACATCGCCGACAAGGCGCCTGGAATCCTCACCAATGCCGCCGTGCAACCGCATATTGCCGAGCCGCAGGGGCATCTGCTCACAGCCGATGCCCCTTTCATTGCCAATGCCGACACCTCGCGTGCCATCGATGCCGGGAAGGCGGCGAAGCTCATCGGCGCACTCCGCGCGAAGAACGGGGTGGGACCAGACGTCTCGGCAATCATCATGCAGGCCGACGGCACTGTGGTGGCCGATCATGCGGCGGATGTGGCGCGCGAACCGGCCTCCACAATGAAGACGCTCACATCGCTGGCCGCGGCCTCGGTGCTCGACATGGGAGACACACTGCCAACCCAGACATTCCTATTGCAGGCCGAACAGGGTACCGACACCGTGGTGATCAAAGGCAATGGCGACATGCTGCTCGGTGCCGGTGACAGCGACCCGGATCATGTGAACGGGCGGGCCGGGTTGCTCACGCTTGCCAGGAACACGGCCCATGCCCTCAAGCAACGGGGGGTCACGAAGGTGAACCTGCAATACGATGATTCGTTGTTCGGCACTGATCGCACGCCAAGAGGCATCGAGGCCAACAACCCCGATTCGCTCTATTACACGCCCGTCTCCTCAATGGCCATTGATGGTGGCCGTCAATGGAACGGTGCGAATCCAAGCAACCCGGACATGTTTGAGTCATACCCGACGCTTTCGCAGAACACCGCAGCTGATGTCACTGCCATCTTCCGGAACCTGTTGGGCGCCCAAGGCATCACGATTGTGAATGCCGAGCCCACGCAGACCACGGTGAGCGCTGATCGCACGCCGATAGCCGAAGTGGAGTCCGCGCCGCTCGCCATGGTCATGGCCTTCATGTTGCGGCATTCGGACAACACACTCGCCGAGGAGTTCGGCAGGCTGCTGGCGTTGTCCACCAAGCAGGAGAACTCGCCGACCGGGGCCACCGCCGCGGTGAGAAACGAACTGCGCACGCTCGACATAGACCTGACCGGGCTGCACATGGCCGACTGCTCGGGTCTCACTCCCGGGTCGAGACTCACCGCGAACACGCTCGCCCAAGTGCAGGCCCGCAATCTGGATGTCGGGGGAGCAGTGGCCGCGGCAGAGGGACTTTCCATTCCGGGTCTCGTCGGTACGGCAGCCAATCGTCTGGCCTCGGCACAGGCTGCCGGCCTGACGCGTGTGAAAACCGGGAGCCTGCAGGAGGTCTCGTCGATGACGGGCAATGTATCGCGGGAACAAGGCGGTGTGGCCGCATTCGCGGTGATCGTGAACAATCCCGAAGACTTCGAGGCCACGCGCACCGCCATCAGCGAATTCGTGGCGGGGCTGGCGGCCCTGTAATCCGGGGAATCTGGTCGGGAACAGGAGACGGCGAAAGGGCATCCATGGCATACTCTGCAGTTATGAAGGCGGCGATCGGCGAGATGCGCGATGTGCTCAAAGCCCATGGTCTGGGCCAGCAATCCAAGGAATTCTCGGCACATGGCGAACACAAGCCACATGACGATGCCCCGCTCGTCTTCGTCGCATGCTCTGGCGGCCGGGATTCATTGGCGCTGGCCGCATGCGCACAGGTGGTGTGCGCCGCATGGGGCATTCGTTGCGGCGCGATTATAGTCGACCATCATCTGCAGGATGCGTCCCATAAGGTGGCGCAACAGACTGCCCAGACGTGCAGGGAGCTCGGTCTGGAGCCGGTACTCATTGTGGACGTGCAGGTGACGGAACGCGGGCAGGGCATCGAGGCGGCCGCACGCGAGGCGCGGTATGCGGCCCTGATCGGCACCGCACGGCGATGGCATGCGGCTGCGGTTCTGCTCGCCCACACCAAGGATGACCAGGCGGAGAGCATACTCATCGATCTGATCCGTGCCGCCGGAACCGATGCGTTCGCCGGCATGCCGCAAACCCAGCTGTTCGACGATGTGCTGGTATTGCGCCCTCTGCTCGGCATCACGCGCGCGCAGACGACGCGAATCTGCGAAGACGAAGGACTGCAATACTGGGATGACCCCACCAACGGCGATGCGGTGCCATTAGAGACCGCGTTGCCGGCAAGCTATCCGCTGCGCTCGCGCGTGCGGCACGACCTCATGCCATACCTGAGCGCATTCGCCGGATGTGACATGGTGGATCGATTGGCCAGAACAGCGCGGATTGCGCGCCGTGATGTCGAAGCGCTCAATCAGGAGGCCGAGCGTGCGCTTGCGCAGACGGTAGAATTCGAAGGGAACATGCGCAATCTGCAGGCAGATCATCTCGCCGATGCCAAGCTCGGTGCGAACCTCGACGCGCGCGCGTTGGAACGGTGGCCCGAGGCGATACGCTACCGTGTGATCGCCCGGACCTTGGCTGCGTGCGGTCTGGCGTATGCGTCACGGCATGTGGCGGCGGTGGACAAGCTCGTCTCGCAGTGGCACGGACAGGGCAAGGTTGCGCTTCCCAGTAAATATTCAGCAAAACGTAAGGCTCACGTCATTCGCATATGCGAAGATATTACGCATGCGAATCGTCGATGTGCAAAACGAAATCGATCATGAGCTGATCACTCATGACGAGATCATGAAGAGAATCCAAGAAGCCGCGGACCAGGTCAGCGAGGATTACAAACACACGCTGCCGCTACTCGTATGCGTGCTCAAAGGCGCGGCGAACACGATGACCGCGTTCGCGCAGGCCATGTCGATCCAGGTGGAACTCGACTACATGAGCCTGTCGTCGTACGGTGCGGGCACCTCATCGAGCGGCACGATCACGGTGCGCCAGGATCTGAGCCGCGATGTGCGCGGCCGGGACGTGATCATCGTGGAAGACATCATCGATTCCGGACGCACGCTCGACTGGCTGGTGAACGAGCTGAAGTCGCGTGGAGCGAAATCGGTCGAGATTTTCGCGCTTCTCGAAAAACCGGCTCGACGCGTGATCGATGTTGATGTGAAATATAAGGGATTCGAGATTCCAGACGAATTCGTGGTCGGATTCGGCCTCGACTACGACGAGCAATACAGAAACCTTGACAGCATTGCCGTGCTGAAGCCCGAAGTGTATGAAGGAGCTGTGCAATGACTTACCCCAATCAGCCGGGGAACAACGGAGGCGGTCGCAACAACAGGCCGAACCCGTTCAATCCCTTCGGTGACAATTCCAACAAGCCGCGCAACAACGGCGGCCCCAACGGGAACAACAACGCACCTAGGTCGTTCTGGCAGCGCCCGTGGCTCTACATCGTGCTCATTGTGCTGATCCTGTTCTTCATTTTCCAGGCCTTCCTCGGAAACAACACGCAGACGATCAACACGCAGGATGGCATGAACATCCTCAACAGCCAGGCCAGCGACGTGGAGTCGGCCACCATAGTCGACAACACGCAGCAAGTGCAGTTGAAGCTCAAGAACGACTTCAAGAAGAACGACCCGCAGACGGGTCGTGAGCGCAATTACGGCAAGGACGTGCAGTTCTACTACACGACCGCCCAGCAGGCGCAGGTGGTGCGTGCCGTGGAGAAGGCCAACCCGTCGCAGGGCTGGACCGCCACGATGCACAGCACAAGTATGTGGACCTACCTGCTGAGCTCGGTGGTGCCCTTCCTTATCTTCTTCGCGCTCATCTGGTTCCTGATGAGCCGTATGAGCAGCTCGGCGGGCGGCATGCTCGGCATGGGCGGCAAGAAGAGCGCCAAGCTCGCCGACGGCCAGATTCCGAAGACGAAGTTCTCCGACGTCGCGGGCGAAGAGGCCGCTGTGCAGGAGGTCGAGGAGATCAAGGACTTCCTCAAGGATCCGGCCAAGTACAAGGCGCTGGGCGCCCGCATCCCACGCGGCGTGCTGCTGTACGGCCCTCCCGGCACCGGCAAGACGCTGCTTGCGCGCGCCATCGCAGGCGAGGCCGGTGTGCCGTTCTACGCCATGGCGGGTTCCGACTTCGTCGAAATGTTCGTGGGCCTTGGCGCCTCGCGTGTGCGTGACCTGTTCGACGAGGCGAAGAAGAACGCCCCGGCCATCATCTTCATCGACGAGATCGACGCCGTCGGTCGCAAGCGTGGCTCCGGCATGGGCGGAGGCCACGACGAGCGTGAGCAGACGCTCAACCAGCTGCTCGTCGAGATGGATGGCTTCGACAACGACACCCATCTGATCATCATCGCCGCCACGAACCGCCCCGACGTGCTCGACCCGGCATTGCTGCGTCCGGGCCGTTTCGACCGTCAGGTGGCCGTGGAGGCGCCGGATTTGGAAGGCCGCGAGGAGATTCTGAAGGTGCATGCCAAAGGTAAGCCTTTCGTGCCTGACATCGACCTGCATTCGGTGGCTGTGCGCACACCCGGTTTCACCGGAGCTGATTTGGCCAACGTGCTCAACGAGGCAGCGTTGCTGTGTGCTCGAGTGGGAGCCCAGCTCATCGACAACCGTGCCATCGACGAGGCCATTGACCGTGTGATGAGCGGCCCTCGCCGCCGTTCGCGCGGCATGGCGCTCGACGAATTGCGCAACACCGCGTACCACGAGGGTGGCCATGCGCTTGTCGCCGCCGCCCTGCACAACACCGACCCGGTGACGAAGGTGACGATTCTGCCGCGTGGCCGCGCTCTGGGGTACACGGCCGTGATGCCCACCGAAGACCGTTATTCGCAGACGCGCAATGAGCTGCTCGATCAAATGGCCTATGCGATGGGCGGCCGTACCGCCGAGGAGATCGTGTTCCACGACCCGACCACCGGCGCCTCCAACGACATCGAGAAGGCGACGCAGATTGCCCGTCAGATGGTGGGGCTGTATGGTCTTTCCTCCCAGCTCGGCGCCGTCAAGTGGCTCGATTCGAACGACGACCAGGGTCTCGACGGTCTGCGCCCGCGCGAGTATTCGGACGCCACCGCTGAGATGATCGACGAGGAGGTGCTCAAGCTCATCGAGACCGCTCACACCGAGGCTTGGCAGATTCTCACCGAGAACCGCGAGGTGCTCGACGAACTGGTCAGCCGCCTTCTCGTCAAGCAGACGCTCAACGAGAAGGAACTCAAGGAGATCTTCGCCAATCTGAAGATGGCTCCGAAACGCAAGGTGTGGCTGAGCAACCCGAACCGCCCGGATTCGGACAAGCCGCCGGTGGCCATTCCGGAAGCGCTGAAGAAGTCCGCCGGACTGCCTCAGCAGGAGTTCTAACGAAAACCTGGAAGGCCTGGAGCGCATGCGCCCAGGCCTTCCTCGCATATGCGCCCATGCGAACAGGGAAGAGGAGGGCGAGGAATATGACAACCGTGGACTGCAACGGCATCGACTTGGGCAGCAACGAGGACGATACGCGTGTGTGGACGGCGGACGTCAGCTGGATCACCGACGACGACCAGCTGGTGGATGCCGAGGATCTGGCCGCACATGTGGCGGCCATCGGGCAGATGATGCTCGGCGTACCCGTTGAGCAGCTTGCCGAGCGCATCGCGGCGCAGCTGGCGAACCAACCGGTGTTCCGCTCCGTCACCGTCACCGTGCACATGCATTGGAAGGCCCCATTGCGCACCTTCGAACAGCTCAGCGCAACGGTCGCCGCAAACCGGCAATCCTCGGCCAACCCATCTGCGGCCGCTGCGAATACCGGGGGCGAGGAATCTGCAAGCACGCATGATGGGGCATTGCCGGTCGACCCGGCATACCACGATGCCGTCATTTCCTTGCGCAGTGCCGCGCCGAATGCCGAGCAGCTGTTCCGTGAGGTCATCGTCACGCTCGACAGCATGCCGGGCAACCAAGTGGACGGCATCTCCCCACTGTATTTCGTGGGCTCGCTCAACGGAACCGACGGCCATGCCGCCGTGATCAAACTCAGCACCGCAATGGGGACGCGTCAGCTGAATCAGGTGCTCGATGCGTTGCACACCGCACACGAGGGAGCCCTGCAACTGTCGGTTGTGGCCATAGGCAAGGCGGGGGATGAATCACTGCATGCACCGGAGGGCGCGGCGGATCATCATCTCGGCGCTGCCGTGCTTGAGCCGTGGGCTGCCATGGATCCCAATGCCAGCTATAACGGAGACCCACTGGCGTATCTGCTGGCAATGGCGCCCGACAGCGCACAGGTGGGCGTCGAATCCGAACAGTGGGTTATGGGAGGCGGTCGATGAAAGCACGCAGAACTCCATGGTGGTGGTATGTGATTGCCATGCTCGTCGGTCTGCTTGCCGGCATGGGCATCTCGCATCTTGAGGAGACGCGGGGGCTGGGATTGGCCGGCATCCCGTACCTCGCCAGCGCGGTGATGGTCGTTGTCGGCTTCATTGTGCTCTATCTGGCGTGGCAGGTGCATAAATACACGACCACCGATCCGAAGAAACGTGCGCAGCTCAAGCCCATGGATTCGGAGCGCTGTGTGAACACGCTCATCGTGTCCAAGGCGCTCGCCATTGCCGGAGCATTGCTCGCCGGCTGGTATGGCGGCCAGATCGTTATGCTGTACGACCGTTTTGAGGCACCGTTCTTCAGGCATATCGTGATCGAATGCATCATCGCGGTGATTGCGAGCGTCATCGACATGGTGCTCGGCATCATCAGCGAAGGACTATGCCAGCTGCCGCCGAACATGGGACCGGAGCATCCGAAGGTCGTGCGCAAACGCCGTGAGGAGCGGTTGGCGAGGTTCACGAACAGGGCGTCTGGCATGCCGATGCAAGCCGCAGGGCAGCATGCCGGCAATAACGGGGCCGATGAGAGCGACAAATGGGAGAAGCCCTGCAATTAGCCACTATGGCGTCTGAGACATCCGTGCTCTCTGCTGACTCACTGACGACCTGGCGGCCTGCCTGTTACGCAGAAGCAGGCAGGCCGCCAGGTCGTGACACAATCCGGCAGAGGATTAGTCTGTCTGCGGGACGCGAATCATCGCCTCCTGCACCATGCATGCCACGAGATCGCCATCCTGGGAGTACACCTTTGCCGAAGACAGCCCGCGGCCATGGGCGGCAGTCGGCGTGTCCTGCACATACAGATGCCACTTCGTCACGTCGATGTCGCGATACCACCACATCGAATGATCTATCGATGCGAAGGAAATGCCCGGCGTGAGCAGTGTGAGACCGGCACGACGCAGAATGGGCTCGAGCATCACCTGATCGCAGCCGAGCGCGAGCAATGCACGGTGGAAGGTCTGCGAGACCTCGATCTCACCCATGGCACGCATCCACAGCATCTGCTTGCCGGTGTCGAGTCTGTGGCTCTCCTCATCGGGGCCGAGCACAATCGGCGAGGAGATGTAGCGAATGTCGAACGGCGACGTTGTGGCGTAGTACTTCGCGTAGTCGGACTGATCCGCATACGGTTTCATGAGATCCACCGAGCTGGGCAGCGACTCCGGATCCGGAACATCGGCCGGCATGGAGTCGAAATATTCGACACCCGGCTGGTCCTTGGTCTGGAAACTCGCAATGGCTGTCAGAATCGAGCCCTGCGATTGCGTCACATTCACGCGGCGCGCGGAGAAGGAGTGCCCGTCGCGCAGATTCTCCACATCGAACAGCAGATCCTGATGAATGTCGCCCGGAGCGATGAAATACCCGTGGATCGAATGGGGGAGACGGTCTTCCGGCACGGTCTTCGATGCAGCGATGAGCGACTGCGAGATCACCTGGCCGCCGTATACGCGACCGGTGGGGAAGTACATGCTCTCGCCGTTGATATAGGTGTGGTCACGGTATTGCGACGGCTCGCCCAGTTTGAGCACGTCGACGATTCGTTGGAGCGGGGTCTTGGTATCGCTTGCCATGTTCTGCCTTCTCGCATGCCATGCAGTCATGCACGGTGTTGCATGCAACACGTGGGTAATCTGCTGTTCTATGTCAATGTGAGTAATCTACATGGCGCGTGTTAAGAACGGGCAAAAGAATGTTACGGAGAGCGTAGCGTTCCAATCGGAATCACGCAGTGATGGCGCAGAACGACGAACGGGAAGGCGATCTGCCTCCCCGTTCGATCTGCCATGGGTCGTGGTGTACGACACCACTCTGCGGTTAGCGCGTGAGTTTGCGGTGCAAGCGGTGCGGGCGTGCGGCCTCTTCGCCCAGACGGGCGATCTTGTTCTCCTGGTAGGCCTGGAAATTGCCCTCGAACCAGTACCAATTGGCCGGATGCTCGTCGTCGCCCTCCCACGCCAGAATGTGCGTGGCGATGCGGTCGAGGAACCAGCGGTCATGGGAGATCACCACGGCGCAGCCCGGGAACTCGATGAGCGCGTTCTCGAGCGACTCCAACGTCTCGACATCGAGGTCGTTCGTAGGCTCGTCGAGCAGCAGCAGATTGCCACCCTGCTTCAACGTGAGCGCAAGGTTCAGTCGGTTGCGCTCGCCGCCGGAGAGCACGCCGGTGAGCTTCTGCTGGTCGGAGCCCTTGAAGCCGAAGCTGGCCACATAGGCGCGGGTGGGCACCTCGACGCCGCCGACCTCAATGAAGTCGTTGCCGTCGGAGACCGCCTCCCACAGGTTCTTGTTCGGGTCGAGTCCGGCACGGTTCTGGTCGACGTAGCTGATCTTGACGGTGTCGCCGATCTTGAGATCGCCGCCTGACAGCGGTTCGAGGCCCACGATCGTCTTGAACAGCGTGGACTTGCCCACGCCGTTCGGGCCGATGACGCCCACGATGCCGTTACGCGGCAACGTGAAGCTCAGGTCGTCGATGAGCACGCGGTCGCCGAAGGCCTTGTGAATGTGCTCGGCCTCGAGCACGGTGGAGCCCAGGCGAGGTCCTGGCGGAATCTGAATCTCGGAGAAGTCGAGCTTCTTGGAGTTGCGTGCCTCCTGTTCCATCTGGTCGTAGCGCTCAAGACGGGCCTTGTTCTTGGCCTGACGAGCCTTCGGTGAGGACCTCACCCATTCGAGCTCGTTCTTGAGGCGCTTGGCGAGCTTGGCGTCCTTGGCGCCCTGGATCTCCATACGTTTGGCCTTCGTCTCCAAGTAGGTGGAGTAGTTGCCCTTGTATGGGTAGAGCTGGCCACGGTCGACCTCGCAGATCCATTCGGCCACATTGTCCATGAAGTAGCGGTCGTGGGTGACGGCAATGACGGCACCCTGGTACTGGTGCAGGAACTTCTCGAGCCACAGGATCGACTCGGCGTCCAAATGGTTCGTGGGCTCGTCGAGCAGCAGCAGGTCGGGAGCCTCGAGCAGCAGCTTGCACAGCGCCACACGACGGCGCTCGCCGCCGGAGCACACCGACACCGGGGTGTCCGGATCCGGGCACTGCAGCGCGTCCATGGCCTGTTCGAGCTGCGAGTCGAGATCCCAGCCATTCGCTGCATCAATCTCAGTCTGCAGCTTGCCCATCTCCTCCATGAGGGAGTCGAAGTCGGCATCCGGATTCGCCATCTCCTCGCCGATCTGGTTGAAACGCTCGACCTTGGCTGCGATGTCGCCGAACGCCATCTTGATGTTCTCGCCCACGGTCTTGTCTTCATCCAGAGGGGGTTCCTGCTGCAGGATGCCGACCGTATAGCCGGGGGTGAGCTGTGCCTCGCCGTTGCTCACCGTGTCGAGCCCTGCCATGATCTTGAGCAGTGTGGATTTGCCCATGCCGTTCGGGCCCACGACACCGATCTTGGCGCCCGGCAGGAAGCTCAGCGTCACGTTGTCGAGAATGACGCGATCGCCATACGCCTTGCGGGCGTTGATCATCTGATAAATGAATTCTGCCAACTTGATTCCGTTCTAGTAACGCATGTGATGTGCATCGCAGAGTCTCACGCAAATGCACGACCATTATTCCAAAAGAGGTCTACAGCGCAAACACCGTGCGAGGCATTGATATTCCGAACTGCAGCCAATCTGCGCACAATCGTTCAAACACCGGATATACTGAGCGAATGCAGCGAACGATTGTCACCGATACCAGCTTCCTCTCACGCCCCTCGATCTCTGCCGACCCAGCCGACCCGCTCGACGCCGCCATTGCGCAGGATCTGAAGGAGACGCTCGCCGCGCACCGCGAAGAATGCGTGGGCATGGCGGCGAACATGATAGGCGAGCCGAAGCGCGTGATCGCCTTCGTCGACGAAGGCCTGGGCAGCGCGATCACTGTCATGTTCAACCCGCAGATCACTGCCGCCGACGGCGAATACGACGCCTGTGAAGGCTGCCTCTCGCTGCACGGCGAGCGCCACACACCGCGTTTCCGCCGCATCGAGGTCGATTACACGACACGCAAGGGACGCGCTCGCCACGCCACCTTCGCCGACTGGACCGCGCAGATCATTCAGCACGAGATCGATCACTGCAACGGCGTGCTCATCTGAATCCGAGATCTGCACATCTACGCAGCGCCGCTCATTCGCCGAAGACGGCGTCGAGCGCTTGGCGAAGGTCGGCAATGATGTCGTCCGGATTCTCGATGCCGCAGCTCAGCCGTACCAGATCCACGCCCACGCCGGCCTCCTCGAGCTGCTCCTCGGTGAGCTGACGATGCGTGGTGCCGGCAGGGTAGAGTGTGCAGCTACGCGCGTCGGCCACATGCGTGGCGATGGAGATCATCTTCAGATGGTCGAGGAAGGCGGAGACCTTCTCACGGCCGCCGGGCACGCCGAATGAGATGACGCCGCACGTGCCGTTCGGCATGTACTTCTCGGCCAGGGCATGGTAGCGGTCTGTGGGCAGCTCCGGGCAACTCACCCAGGAAATACGTGGATCGTCTTCGAGGAATTGCGCAACCGCGCGGGCGTTCGAGCAATGGCGTTCCATGCGCACGCCCAGGGATTCGAGGTGCATGCCCATGATCCACGAGTTGATCGGCGCCGGCGTGGAACCAAAGTCACGCATGAGCTGGGCGGTCGCCTTCGTGATGAATGCGGCCTTGCCGAAGTCCTTCGCGTACACGACGCCATGGTACGAATCGTCGGGCGTCGTCATCCCGGGGAACTTCTCGGCGTGCGCCATCCAGTCGAAATTGCCGGAGTCCACAATCGCGCCGCCCACGCACGAGCCGTGGCCGTCCATGTACTTCGTCGTGGCGTGGGTGACGATGTCGACGCCGTATTCGAACGGACGGCAGTTGATCGGCGTGGGGAACGTGTTGTCGACGATGAGCGGCACGCCGTGGCTGTGCGCGGCCTTCGCGAACTTGTCGAAGTCAAGCACGATGAGCGCCGGGTTCGAGATCGACTCGCCGAACACCGCCTTCGTGTTCGGCTGGAATGCCGCCTCGAGCTCCTCCGGGGAACAGTCCGGGTTCACGAAGGTGCAGGTGATACCCATCTTGCGCATCGTCACGTTGATGAGATTGAAGGTACCGCCGTAGATCGCGCTCGATGCGACGATGTGATCGCCTTCGTTGCATATGTTGAACAATGCGAAGAAGTTCGCCGCCTGCCCGCTTGACGTGAGCATGGCCGCCACGCCGCCCTCCATCTCGCAGATCTTCGCCGCAACCGTGTCGTTCGTGGGGTTCTGCAGGCGTGTGTAGAAGTAGCCGGTCTCCGACAGATCGAACAGGCGGCTCATCTGTTCGCTCGATGTGTATTTGAACGTCGTCGCCTGAATGATCGGCGGCGTGCGCGATTCGCCGTTGCCCGGCTGGTAGCCGCCCTGTACGCAGATGGTGTCCACATGCTCGCCCATGCGTGCTCTCCTGTCTCCTTGAAGCCATCTGGCCGCCATGCCTTCGACGCAGGCGGCCGCCCTCTCACTGGGGTTGACAACAATCTATCCGGTTCGCGCGTGTCGGCGCCGTGTCGTTCATCTATGTGGACACTCGTCCGCGCAGGTGGATTCCACGTGATGCCATCGCGCTTGCCGAAATATGGGATGCAATTTAAGATGATCGAGGCGCATCCGCCCGAGTCGCGCAGGTCAAGACGCGCCATATTCCGATTCTGTGTGCGACCATGTATGTAATAAGGAGCCATATGTCTACTGGCATCACCCAATCACCCCGTCCATCCTCTTCCCGATTCCGCTGGACGCCGGCGGACATCGCCCTTGGCGCCGCGCTGGGTGTGGGCTGCGGACTCGTCTTCTGGGGTTTCAACTTCGCCTACACCCCGATTTCATCGATGCTTGGCTCCATTCTGCCTGGCATTGCGAGTGTTCTGCACGCCGTGTGGTATTTCTCCGGCACGCTCGCCGTGCTCATCCTGCGCAAACCGGGCGCTGCGGTGTATGTGAATGTGGTCGGCAGTGCAGTTGAAATGCTGCTTGGAAACAACTTCGCGTTCGGATTCGTATTCATTTCGGCGATCCTGCAGGGCATTTTCGCCGAGATCCCGTTCGCTGTGACCCGATACCGCGTGTTCAATCTGCCCATGGCCGTGCTCTCCGGTCTGTGCACTGCGCTGGAATACGGCTTCTACTTGCTGTTCTTCCGCTATCAGGGTGTCGCATTGCTCAGCCCGCGTGGCATTGTGCACATGATCAGCGAGCTGGTGGGCGGTGCGCTCATCGCCGGTGTGTTCAGTTGGCTTCTATTCGTCGCTGTGGCCAAGACCGGGGCTCTCGACCACTTCGCTTCCGGCCGTGCGGTGCACGTGCGTGAAGAGTAAACGAGGATTGCATTCCGTGCCTCCTCGCCGATTGTGGACGCTTTGCGACAGTCAGCCGCCCGATGGGGCGGCTGCTTCGTTTTGGACGCGAGATTCTGTAGAATGCTTGGCATATACCCGATGCGACGTGCGCTATTGTTCCGAAATGCGAGCAGAACGTTCCTTGATGAGAGACGGACAAATAATCTGTGAACTGTTCAGCTCGCAGCGAATCCATGCAATGGGCATTGGCACACTCGACAAACAGTACCGGTCCGAGACATGGGGCGATGAGGAAGTAACTGTGGACGATAAGACGATCATGTATGCAGGCAATGAGGCCGGTTCTCAAACCGAACTCATCAATCCCAACGAAATCGCGGCAATGGGACGCCGACCTCCGACGTCGCACCGCCGGCAGCCCGACGACGACAATCGCGGATTCTACAGGCGGCTTGCCATCGCCTGTGTGAGCATACTCGCGGTGATTGCCGTGCTCATTGCGGTCATTTTCGGCATAGGACGCCACCATCAATCCATAATCGCTGCGAAACGTACGGAATGCGAGCGCTCGCTCGTCGGTCTCGACGACAAGGTGGTGGCGTACCAAGACCTCGTGGGTGGCGACGGTGAACTGGCGAGCAAGATCGCCGATGTCGACGTCAAAGACACGACGGCCGTCAAGCAGCTCGATATTGAGATGGCCAGCGAATCCCCGGCGACGGTGAACTGCGACGTGAGCAGTGTGGAGGAATTCGAGAACCGCATTGCCCAGGCGAAGGCATCCTCCCAATGGTACGACGAGCACACCGCTTCGCTGAGAAGCGCCATTCAGGCAGTCAATGAGTCAAGGCACGCCAAGCAGGTGGAGGACGCCCATGCCTCACTCGAGGAGGTGCTCCGTAATGCCGACAACATTCTCGCCTCCGCACAGGGTCATGTGACGGACGAAGCAGTGTGGAACGACCTCTCCAAGCTCATTGGCGAGGCGCGGAACCGCAGCGGGGAGACCGATATGGGCAGGATCGGCACGCTCATGGACGATCTCAACGCCAGAATGGATGCTGTGGAGCGTTCGAACCGAGAGAAGCTGCGACAGGAGGAGCAGGCGCGTGCGGAGGCCGAACGCAAGGCTCAGGAGGCCGAGCAGAAGCGCAAGGAGTCCGAGGCCGAGGCGAAGGCGGAGGAGGAAAAGAACAAGGACAAGCACTGAATGGGCCGTGCTGCATGTCGTTCTGCCACGGCGGTCTGGGGTGCTTTGGTAGACTATTGGACTTGTGGTGGTTCCGCACCACACATGGGGCCTTAGCTCAGTCGGTTAGAGCATCGGACTCATAATCCGCCGGTCCAGGGTTCAAGCCCCTGAGGCCCCACATAGTACAAGGCCGTCTCCTTCGGGAGACGACCTTTTGTGTGCATCCGTTGCTTGGTTCGGAGTTCGCGGCGTTGGTCAGGACTCCTCGGCACCTGGTGTGCCATCCTCCGGCTCGTCGATGTCAGCCCAGATGTCCGAATCTGGTTGGAACGCATAGGGGCCCGTATTCCGCGGGTCGGCGTCGTAGGCACGTTTGTCGCGCACGAAGGAGATGTGGCGCAATGCCATGAATTTCATGAGGCAATCCTCCATTTGGGAAAGATCGTCCTCCAAGCGGTCGAGTTCGTCGGGCGGCATGAGATTGATATTCGAATTGCTCCATGTCGTGCAGTTGCGCATCGAATACTTCACTTTGCGTACATGGTCCTGGTAGATTTCCTCCACGATCGCGTGCGCTTCGAGCTCGGGCGTCGAGTCCGCGGAAGCCTGCGCTCGCATATGTGCGGTTTCGTCGAGCGACATGCCGAACAGTGCATTGCACCAACCGCGTAGGGTCTGCAGATTCACGTCAAGCCGTGCCATTGCCTGCTCCTCGGTGCAGGTAGGTGGAAGGGGCGTCAGATTGTCGGCATCGCGCGAACGGCGTACCTCGTGCTCACGTTGTGCGCGATCCACGCTGCCGGGGCGCTCCGGCGAGCCATAGAACCATACGGGTCGTCCGCGCAGAATGCACTGAAGGGTGCGCGAAGGGATGGAGATGTCCGGTGTGATGCGAATGGAATCGGCTGGGTCGGTGAAATCGAGAATGTCGGCGAGCCTGAGTTTGGCGTCGCTGATCTGGTTCAGCACGCGCAATATGACGAGCGTGAGATGAATGCCTGCAGTCGCCTGGCCCTCTTCGATCACATTGAGCGTGCGATCGCCCCAATTCATGCCGTATGAGTGCGCGCATCTCAGGAATGAATTGGCGTCGATGCCATACAATTCGCGATATCGGTGAAGAAAATCCCCTAGCACTTCGCTAATCTGTCTATCAACCATACGGGGTACATTAGGCGACGCAGACGGCGTCCGTGGTCCATTTGGGGTTTTGTTCTCGGCGTGCAGACAGAATAAATGTAGATAAATATTTTACAATATACTCAAAGAAGTTGCTAATATTTCTTATTCCGGCTCCCACTTGCCTAAATTAATTCTATTGGATTGCCGGTGTGCGCCGATGAGTATGCCGGAAGGATAACCGATTGGAATAAACCGTGGCGTGCTCGTATTGTGGGTCTTGGTGGGCGCAAGTCCACTTGCGGGCGCCATAGCGGCGCGCGCAAACATAGCCGGTTCACCGCTTGCGTATGCGTTTGCGTATGTGAGTGGACCCGGGTCCCCCGTATCTTTAGGAGACGATGTTATGCAGCAGGGTATTCATCCTGATTATCACAAGGTGACCGTCACGTGTTCGTGCGGTAACACGTTCGAGACGCGTTCGACCGCCAAGGGTGACCATATGACGGTGGATGTGTGCTCGAAGTGCCATCCGTTCTACACCGGCAAGCAGAAGATTCTCGACACCGGCGGCCGTGTGGCCCGCTTCGAGAAGCGCTACGGCAAGAAGGACTAGTCGGTCCCTGTGACAGAGAAGCGCCAGGCAACCCTGGCGCTTTTTTGTTTGCCTGCGGACTGTTCGGGGCGTTGGTCTGTGTGTCGAGGAAATCGATCTGTATGGATATGTGACATAAGCGGGGGAGTGCTGGAATTTCAGGCGACACGCTAAAAGTCAATCCATTTGACATATATAGTATTTTCGTTTTACTATAACACCATGAACGCGGAAGCGTTCTGGACAAATCTGAAATGGCGTGGGATGCCCGGTGCGACTCGCGTCGAACAGTGAAAATGATTGCAAAGGAGTAGTCATGGCAGGTCTGTGGGACATCGACAAGATCGAGTATGTCGGCCGCACCAAGGGTCTTCAGGAGGGACTCGGATTCCAGTATTACGATGCCGACAAGGTTGTCGCCGGCAAGAAGATGAAGGACTGGCTGCGCTTCGGTGTGGCATGGTGGCACACCTTCGACGCGCCGCTCACCGACCCCTTCGGCGATGGCACCGCCCAGCGCCCGTGGGACGGCAAGTACTCCGACCCGATGGACAACGCGCTCGCCAAGGTGGACTACGCGTTCGAGTTCTTCACCAAGCTCGGCGCCGAGTACTTCTGCTTCCATGACCGCGACATCGCCCCGGAAGGCGATACGCTGCGTGAGACGAACGCCAACCTCGACCGCGTGGTCGACAAGATCGAAGAGAACATGCAGTCCACCGGCGTGAAGCTGCTGTGGAACACCTCGTCGCTCTTCACCAACCCGCGCTTCGTGGCAGGCGCCTCCACCTCGCCGTTCGCCGACGTCTACGCCTATGCCGCGGCGCAGCTCAAGCACTCCCTCGAGATCGGCAAGCGCCTGGGCGCCGAGAACTACGTGTTCTGGGGCGGCCGCGAAGGCTACGAGAACCTGTGGGTCACCGACATGAAGCGTGAGCAGGAGCACATGGCGAAGTTCTTCCACATGTGCGCCGACTACGCCAAGCAGATCGGCATGGACGCCCAGTTCCTCATCGAGCCGAAGGCCAAGGAACCGACGACGCACCAGTACGACTTCGACGCGGCTACGGCATGCAACTTCCTGCGCGCCTATGACCTGATCGACGTCTTCAAGCTCAACCTCGAAGGCAACCACGCCAACCTCGCAGGCCACACCTACCAGCACGAGATCCGCGTCGCCCGCGACAACGGCGTGCTCGGTTCGCTCGACGCCAACCAGGGCGACATGCTGCTCGGCTGGGACCTCGATGAGTTCCCGACCAACCTGTACGAGACCACCTCCGTGATGTGGGAAGTGCTCGACGAAGGCCAGATCGGCCCTCACGGCGGCCTCAACTTCGACGCCAAGCCGCGCCGCACCTCGTTCAGCGCTGAAGACCTGTTCCGCGCGCACATCGCCGGCATGGACACGTTTGCCGCCGGCCTGCTCGTGGCGGACAAGATGCATCAGGACAAGTACATCGAGGACCTTGTGGCCAACCGTTATGGCTCCTACGATTCGGGCATCGGCAAGTCGATCGACGACGGCACCGCCACCCTCGAGTCGCTCAATGACTACGCCATCGACATGCCGCAGTCCGAGATCATCGCATCCACGCACCCCGATCACCTCGAGGACGTGAAGGCGACCATCAACAACTACATCATCGACGCCCTGGCCAACGCCTGACGCCGCACGGTCCGGCCACCTGCCGCATGGGCGGCCGGACCGTCCATCCAACCTCTGCGGCGCGTGGCATATGCAGTGCACGCTGTATGGCATATGCCGCCAGTAACTCTTTCTTTCCTTCCTTCCAATGAATCGCCGCCTGTTCTTTCCTTTCCTCTGCAGGCGCGATGCAGGCCCAAGGGCCACCGGGCCCCACCGTGCACCCATACGCTCCGCGCGCATCCTTCCCATCAAACACACCGCGCGCGGGGAGCACGGCGGTTCCCGGAGGCCCATGGGCTTTTTCCATACGGGTGGGCACGACGGTGTGTTCGCCTATTGCTTGCGCAAGGCGCATGGCGCACCGCTGCACCGCCCTTATACCCTCCGGCCATGCTGCCGAACCGAATGTACTGATATGACCGACCACTACCGATATGGAGGACCACGATGACCGCAACGACCGCGACCATAGACATCACCAATCCCGTACTGCGGGGCATGTACCCCGACCCAAGCTGGATGTGGGACGAGCGCGGGGAGCGCGTGGCCCTGGTGAATTCCTCGTTCGAACTGGTGCCGGGACTGCCGATCCACGTTTCAGACGATATCGCGAACTGGGAGCTTGCGGGGAACGCCGTCGACGAGGCGATGGCGCAACGGCTGCTGATCCCCTTCGTGCTTGATTCTGGGGGATTGTATGCGCCGACATTGCGCATGATCCGCGGGAAGTACGTGATCGCATGCACGGTCGCCCGCATCGATCTGGACGCGGCCGCCGCAGCTGGGGTCGACCCGGAGTCGATCGAGGCGGCCCGCGCAAGCCAGGGCAACTTCATCATCGAAGCCGATGCGCTTGAGGGGCCATGGCGCGGCCCGTACTGGATCGAGGGCGCCGAGGGCATCGATCCAGACATCTTCGAGGACCTTGACGGCTCTGTGTACTGGACGCAGACAAGGCCGGCCGTACGCCCGCGCTGGGAAGGGCAGACCGAGGTGTGGACCCAGCGGATCGACCCGGAGACGTGGCGGCTGTGCGCGTCGCATGACGCAGACGGCGACTATGGCAAGACGGTCCTCTGGACGGGATACGGCGTGGAGGCGGTGTGGGCCGAAGGACCGCACCTGTACCGCATCGGCGATTGGGTGTATCTGATGACCGCAGAAGGCGGCACAAGCTTCGACCACAGCGAGATGACCATGCGCACGTGGGCACCCGACGGGCTCGGACCGGCGATCGAATCCCTGCAGGGCCAAGCGCACGCAGACGGGACCGAGCCGCGCGCGCCACGTGCCGACGAACGGTCGGTTGTGGGGCGGTATGCGCGACTGTTCCATCCGTGCAAGAAGAATCCGTTCCTGACACACCGGCATCTTGGTTTGGAGGAGCGCGTGCAGTGTGTGGGCCACGCCGATCTGCTGCATCATCCGCGGCTTGGCTGGTGGGCCGCGTGCCTGGGCTCGCGCGAGACCCCCACCGCGGACCATGGGGCGCTCAGCTTCCTAGGCAGGGAGACCTTTGTGGCACCTGTCGACTGGCAGCACGATCCGGCACAATGGTCGCTGGAATCCAATGGGCCCGCGCAAAGGCGGACTGATGACCCGGGCTGGCCGATACTCGCCGGGGGAGCGGGGCGTCTGGCGCAGACATTGCGCATCGATGCGGCGGACGGGACCCTGCTCGATATGTGCATTGGTCCGTGCGAATCGCAGGCTGTCGTCGATGCGCGCATGCCTTTTGCCGTCGGCGACGGCGAAGGCGCGGCCGTGCGCGCGGATGGCACGGTGTACCGGCGTATGCCGGAAGACAGGTGCGTGGTGCTGTGCCCGCCGCGTGGCACGGTGCGTATCCGGCAGGACGGCCGCCATACGTTGAGCGTGGCGACCGATAGTGCGTCGGTGCAGTGGGCGCTCGGCGAGGGTACGGAGCGCAGGGAAGGCATGGTGCCGATCCCCGAGGGGGAGCCGGGATCGGTTATGCTCGTCTTCGACAAAGGCATGGCGCGTGTGGTCGTGGCGCAGTCCGCGGAACAGGCATGGACGGCGCCGGCCGTCGAGGTGATCGACGTGGCGCCGCTGAGCACCGAATGGTCCGGCGGCTTCGTGGGGTGCCTCGTCGGTTGTGACGCGTAGGCGGCGACCTAAGCGGGATGGTTGGGCCACTGTTGCGGTAGCCTTGGCCGGCTCGCCGTGCACCAGCCGCTGCCGTTTGCGCAGCAGCATCGCGAAATTGCGGAGCACCGGTATGAGCAGTCCTCCGCATACCATGCCGATGTCGGAGGCGCGCTGGTCCGCCATCAGCGCGCCTCCGACGCCAAGCGGGCCGTGCTGCCGCGCACGACGAGCGTCGTCGGGAGGATCACATGGTGTTGCGTGGGGCGCCCCTCCGCCGTGTCGATGAGCATGCGCGTCGAGACCGCCGCCATGTCGTGCAATGGCTGGCGCACCGTGGTGAGCGCCGGACCTAGGAACGCGGAGGTCTGCACGTCGTCGAAACCGACAACCGAAAGGTCTTCGGGGATGCGCAGCCGGTTCTGCCGGGCGGCCTCATAGACGCCCATCGCCTGCAGGTCGCTGCCAGCGAAGATCGCGGTGGGGCGGTTCGGGTTCTCCAGCAACGCCATCGCCTGCGCGTAGCCGCCTTCGGTCGTGAAATCGCCTTCGGTCACCAGCTCGGGATCCAGCGCGATGCCCTGTTCGGCGAGCGCCGACGTGTAGCCGTCGAGCCGCGCACGCGAGCACATCATCTCTTCGGGGCCGGTGATGATGCCGATGCGCGTGTGCCCCAGGGCGAGCAGATGCCGAGTCGCGAGCACGCCGCCGGCCCAGTTGTCCGCCTGCACGGAGAAATCATCGTTCGACGGCTCGCCCGAAGGGTCGAAGATGACATAGGGGATGCCGTTGGCCTGCAATTTGGTTTTTTCTTTTTCGGTGAGATTGGCGAAGATGAAGATGACGCCGAATGGCCTGCGCCTCAGCATGCCGGTGATCCAGTCGTCGTCGGGGTGTTGGCGGGTGCCACTTTCCGTCGTGATGACGCTGATGTCGGGCGAGTGCCTTGTCTCACGCAGCACGCCGCGCAGCACTTCGAGAGCCCAGATTGTGTCGAGGTCCTGAAAGACCACTTCGATGTACCTTTGGCCGGCCGCTTTCTGGCCGCGGCGCTGGTAGCCCGAGGCCTTGAGTGCCTGATCGATGGCTGTGCGGGCCTCGTCGGAGATGTCGGACCTTCCGTTGAGTGCCTTGGAGACGGTTGCCAACGAGTAGCCGGTGTGCTTTGCGATGTCCGCCAATCTGACTTTGGATTCCGACATATGGAGCTCCTTTGCCGCAAATGAATGGGGGTGATATCATCTGTCATAATATCGAAAGTTTCGTAATGTTGCAAGCGAAATATGCGCTTGTTGTGAAAACGGCGAGCAAATGTATACAAAAGTGCGCGAAACGCCGAAAATACACTTTGTTTGACTAATTGACAAAGTAGGTTTACGATAGTTTCTAACGAAAACAGCGTAAGTTTTCGGAAGTTCTCAATGTTGTACCGGAGGCTTCGTAGAAGCTCGGATGCATTGCTCTTCTGGCAATGCGCGTCAGCGAGGACGGCTCCACGTCAATGTCAGCGTGGACAAAGATCAAGGAGGAACTATGAAACTCAAGACGCTTGCAGCAGCAACACTGGCCGTTGCGACCGTACTCGGCATGAGCGCATGTGGTGGGTCGGGGTCGTCGTCCGATGACAAGACCATCACGTTCTGGCACAATGCTTCCGCCGGTAAAGGACGCCAGTACTGGGAGAATCTGGCAAAGTCCTTCGAAGAGGCCAACCCGGGGACCAAGGTGGAGATCCAGGCCATTCAGAACGAGGACTTCGCCGGCAAGCTGCAGACCGCCATGCAGGATCCCGCATCCGGTCCGGATGTCTTCATGTCGCTTGGCGGCTCCAAGACCCAGGAAATGATCGACGCCGGCCAGGTCATGGACCTGACCGATAAGATCTCGGACACGGTGAAGACCGATATGAAGTCGACCCTTTCTGCTGCCACGTTCGACGGCAAGGTCTACGGCGTCCCGGTCAGTGTGGAACCGGGCGGCATGTGGTATTCCAAGGATCTGTTCAAGAAGGCGGGCATTTCCGGTGTGCCGGCGACCTACGAGGACCTGCTCGCGGACGCGAAGAAGCTCAAGGACAGCGGCACCGATGCCATCGCGCTCGGCGCCAAGGACGCTTGGCCCGCGGCGCATTGGTATTACTGGCTGGTCCTGCGCGAATGCTCTCCTGCAGTCTACGACAAGAGCGTTCAGGACCACGACTTCTCGAACGCGTGCTGGGTCAACGCCGGCAAGAAGCTGCAGGAGCTCAAAGACTTGAAGGTCTTCAACGACGGCTTCCTGACCACGACCGCGCAGCAGGGCGCCAACTCCTCTGCGGGCCTGCTTGCCAACCATAAAGCGGCCATGGAACTCATGGGCGCTTGGGAGCCGGGCGTGCTCGGTGATCTCACCCCCGATCAGAAGCCGATGGCTGACCTTGGATTCTTCGCGTTCCCTGAGGTTGCAGGCGGCGAAGGCGAGCCCGGTGCGCTCATGGGCGGCGTGACCTACTTCTGTGTCAACCCGAAGGCTTCACAGGCCTCGATCGATTTCGTCAACTACATGGGTGAGAAGAAGAACCAGGAGGATTACGCCGAGGCGTTCTCCACCATCCCTGCCTCCGAGCCCGCGCGTGGTGTGGTGACCGACGAGTCTCTCAAGCAAGTCATCGAATACCTGGACAAGGCTCCGTCCATGCAGCTGTGGATGGATACCGCACTGGGCACCAACATCGGCAACGCGTTGAATGCCGCTGTGGTGAACATGCTGTCGGGGCAGGGTAGCCCCGAAGACATCGTCAAGGCGATGGAGGACGCCGCCCAGAAGGGCTGATTGCGTCTGAGCAAGGTCCGGGATGGCTGGGCTATGCCTCATGGTCCAGCCATCCTTTCCCCTGGATGACGTATAACGAAACACCTTAGATACATGGGATTGATGACATGACTGAAATGAATGATGCCGTGGCAGTCGGGCGACCGGTTGCCGAAACGAAGAAGCGGGGCGGAGAACGCAAACCCTCTAACGGCAAGGGGCGCAGAAATCTCGAAATTTTCATCCTTTCCGCACCCGCGATTATCCTCTTCTGCTGCTTTGTGATTTTTCCGATCATTTTGGGCGCCTACTACGGCTTCTACCAGTGGAAGGGCTTTGGCACTCCGGCCGAGAACGGCAAGTTCGTCGGACTGCAGAACTACATCGTGGCGTTGAAGGATCCGAACTTCCAACAGGCGATCCTGCACACCTTTGAAATCGTCATTGGGTCCCTCGTTATCCAGGGGCCGTTGGCCATCCTCTTCGCTCTCCTGCTCAACCAGAAGTTCAAGGGACGTGGCCTGATCCGTACGCTCATCTTCGTGCCGTATGTCGTTTCGGAAGTCATCGTCGGCACCGGCTGGAGCCTGCTACTCCAGAAGAAGGGCGCGGTCAACCAGATCCTTGAATCACTCGGCATGCATGGTGTCGATTGGCTCGCTGATCCCAAGGTCGCGATCTGGACGCTGCTGTTGCTCATCAGCTGGAAATACATCGGATTCGCCGTCATCCTCATGCTTGCAGGCATGCAGTCGATTCCTGAGGAACTGTACGAAGCGGCAAAGGTGGACGGTGCAGGGTTCTGGCAGATCCAGAAGAGCATCACACTGCCGTTGCTCGCCCCGACGCTGCGCATCTGGGTCTTCCTGTCGATGATCGGTTCGCTGCAGCTGTTCGATTTGGTCTACATCATCTGGGGCCAGTACGTTTCCACGACGGCCGGCGTCTCCACAATGGCCACCTACATGGTCCGCGAGGGACGCGGTGCTGGCAACTACGGATATGGTTCCGCCGTCGCCCTCATCATTTTCGTCATCTCGCTGATTGTGGCGCTGACCTACCAGCACTTTGTGCTCAACCGTGATCTCGATGGCGCCTTGACCGAGAAGAAGGCGTCCAAGAAGCGCAGGAAGAGGCAGACCGCAGAAGATGAGGCCCTGGCGGTCGCCATGGAAGGAGTGAAGTGAGATGAGTGCTGCAACGGCATATTCCAAGAAAAACGGTTTCCACAAGTCCGCGAAGACCCCATGGGGCAACCCGATAGTCTATTTCTTCTCGCTTGTGCTCGTGGCGATTTGTATCGTCCCGGTGCTTTACATCATCTTCGGCGGATTCCGTACCAACGCGCAGATCACCAACAACCCTGCCGGTCTGCCGAATCCCTGGGTGATCAGCAACTACAAGGACGTCATCACCAGTGATATGTTCTGGACCGAGCTGGGCAACTCGCTGATCGCTGGCATCTGCACGATGGTCGGCGTCGTCGTCCTCGGCATCATGGTCAGCTACGTCATCGCCCGCTACAAGTTCCGGTACTCGGCACTGATGTATGCGCTGTTCTCGGCGGGCCTCATGTTCCCGATGACCGTCGGTATCACTCCGCTGTACCTGATGATCAGGAATCTGGGTCTGTCGAACTCCCTTGCGGGCATTATCCTTCCGGGAATTGCTTTCGGTCTGCCGCAGACCATCATCATCCTGGTCCCCTTCCTGCAATCCATCCCGATGGAATTGGAGGAGGCGTGCCTGCTGGACGGTTGTTCTCGCCTCGGCTTCTTCTGGCGCATGGTCATCCCGCTGTCGATGCCCGGCGTCGCCACAACCGGCATCCTCACCTTCGTGGGAAGCTGGAACGGCTATATGCTTCCGCTCTTCGTCCTGAGCGATGAAAGCAAGTACACGCTTCCGCTTGGTGTGCAGATGTTCAGCTCCCAGCACTCGGTGGATACGGCCAGGGTCCTGGCGTTCACCTCGCTCGCCATGCTTCCGGCCCTCATCTGCTTCACGATCTTCCAGAAGAAGATCGTGGGTGGCCTGACCGGCGCGGTCAAGGGCTGATCTGACCCGCCGCCTGCAATGCACGAAGCGCGGCGGCCCGGTCACAACCGGGCCGCCGTTTCCTTAAGGAGATCGTTATGAAGATCGAAAACCCGGTACTGCCCGGATTCAACGCCGATCCGTCGATGATCAGGGTCGGAGACACCTACTACATCGCGAATTCCACGTTCGAATGGTGGCCTGGCGTGCGTCTGCACGAGTCGAAGGACATGGTGCATTGGCGCCTGTTGCCGAGCCCGCTGAACCGTCGTTCGCAGATCGACATGCGCGGCAACCCGTCCTCCGGTGGCGTGTGGGCTCCCGACCTGTCCTATGCGGACGGCAAGTTCTGGCTCGTGTACTCCGATGTTAAAATCGTCAACGGCGCGTTCAAGGACTGCACGAACTACCTCGTGACCGCCGAGGACATCCGTGGCCCGTGGAGCGAACCGATCCGGATCAACGGCGTTGGCTTCGATGCAAGCCTGTTCCATGACGATGACGGGCGCAAGTACCTCGTCCAGCAGACTTGGGATTTCCGTGAATACAACCATCCCTTCGATGGCATCACGCTTACCGAGTTCGACGTCGAGACCATGCGCCTGCGCCCTGAGACCGAACGCACGATTTGGCGCGGCACCGATGTCAAACTCGTCGAAGGCCCACACCTGTACAAAATCAACGGCATGTACTACCTGTTCTGTGCCGAGGGCGGCACCGTCTGGACGCATCAGGAGGTCGTCGCGCGTTCCGCGACGCTCGATGCGATGTCGTTCGAGGGGAGCCCGTACAACCCGTTCATCAGCAACTTCGACACCCCACGCAGCTACCTGCAGAAGCAGGGGCATGGCGCACTCGTGGATACGCCATCCGGCGAATGGTACTACGCGTCGCTGTGTGGCCGGCCCTGGCACCATGAGAACGAATCGGTGACCGATCCGCGTGGATGGTGCACCCTGGGCCGCGAGACGTCCATCCAGAAAGTCGAATGGACCGATGACGGCTGGCCTGTCGTCGTCGGCGGTCATGGCGGACAACGCGTCGTCGAGGCGCCGCAAGACGCCATCGAGACCGAGGCACCGGCCGATCACAGCCAGCATGACGATTTCGAGGTGCCGCAGCTCGCCCTGGATTGGAACACGCTGCGTGTTCCCTTCGACGAATCGATGGGTTCCGTCGGAGGCGGCACGCTGACCTTGCGTGGGCAGGGATCGCTGTGCAACCTCTTCGACCTGTCCCTCGTCGCCCGCCGTTGGCAGGCGTTCGATTTCGACGCGTCTGTCGGTGTGCGATTCGACCCCACCAACTACCGGCAGATGGCCGGTCTGACGAACTACTACAACGACCTGTGCTGGTCGTGGGCTTTCGTCACTTGGGATGAGAAGCGGCAGTGCCGTGTGATCGAAGTCGCCCAGAACGATTTCAACACCTACACCTCGTTCCTGCGGGACCGGGCGGTACCGGTTCCCGATGATGTGGAGACCGTATGGCTGCGCACGCGTGTGCGCACGCAGACCTATGGTTACGACTATTCGTTCGACGGTGAGCAGTGGCATGACCTCGGTGTCGAACTGGACGCGAAGATCCTGTCGGACGACTATGTGAATCAACGGTATGGCGGGTTCTTCACCGGAGCGTTCGTTGGGCTCGCGGCAGTGGACCTGTCGGGGTATGACGCAACGGCGGAGTTCGTGGACTTCGATTACCGCGAATTGAGTGAATGACCATGGATGCACGCTGGGCGGGCCGTCTCCGAGACGGGCCGCCCAGCGTGCATCTCCATATCTGCGGTGCAGATGACATGACCGCATGGAAGGCGCAAGGGACGCATATGACATTGACAATGCCAAAGCTGCTGGATGATGGATGTGTGCTGCAATCCGGCAGACCCGTGAACATCTGGGGATGGTGCACACCGGGGGAGCGTGTCTCCGTACGTATCGGCGAATGTGCAGGGGAAACCATAAGCGCCGCGGACGGCGGCTGGCAGGTGCGGTTGGATGCGTTGGATCCTGGCGGCCCGTATGCCTTCGAAGTGATTGGCGATGGCGCGACAGTACGGCGCTCATGCTATGCGGGTGAGGTGTTCCTGTGTTCGGGGCAATCCAATATGGAGCTTTCCATGCAATGGGTACATCCATACTATCCCAACGAGTTTCGGCGGCAGGATGACCCCTTGCTGCGCCAGTTCAAGGTCGTGGACCGATACGATTTCTCCGGCCCGGTGCGTGACCATGAGGAGGCCTCATGGCTGGAGTGTGCACCCGAGACGCTGGGCCAATTCTCCGCAGTCGCGTATTTCTTTGGGCGAATGGTGCGCCAGTGGTTGCAGGTCCCCGTCGGACTGCTCAATGTATCGTTGGGCGGTTCCCCCATCGAAGCATGGATGGACGCCGCTTCACTCGATGATTGTCCTGAAGCGTTGGAGGAGCTGGATCCCTATCTGGGTGATGGCGTGGCCGAGGCGCGGAGCGAAGAGAGTCTGTCCGCGGTCGCTGGATGGATGGAAGAGCTGCAAGCGCGGCGGATTCCTGCCGACAAGCTGCATTGGCGCCATGTCGACCTGCCGGCCCGTTTTGAGGATTGCGGGTTGCCGGGATTCCAGGGAATGATCGAATTGCGGCGGACAGTGGTGCTGCCGCCCTATTGCGAGGGTGCTGAAGGCACGCTGCGGTTGGGGGCATGGGCTGACATCGATGAGACCTACATCAATGGAATCAACATAGGGGGCCGCCCCAACCAATATGAGCCCCGTGACTACCGGATTCCTGCCGGTATGCTGCGCGCGGGGGCCAACGAGATTGTTGTGCGCCTTGTCTGCAACGCGGGATCCGGCCGGGTGACCGAAGGCAAGGCGATGACCTTGCAGGTCGGCGATGAGGTCCATGATGTGAGCGGCATCTGGAGGCTTGCCGTCGTGGCGAGCATGGACAGGCCATGTCCGAGTGAGGATTTTGTGCGTTGGCGCCCCACCGGGTTGTATAACGCCATGCTCGCGCCTTGCTTCCGTTTCCCGGTACGCGCTGCGCTGTGGTACCAAGGGGAATCGAACACCGGGACCAGGGCGGCGCAATACGGCAAACTGCTCGCCACGATGATCGATCTGTGGCGGGAGCGTTGGCATGATCCGCATATGCCCTTCCTCATCGTGCAATTGCCCGGCATCAGCATCGATTGCATCGAGGACGGCGGTTGGCCGCTCGTACGCGCCGGGCAGTGGGCCGTTGGGAAGCAAGTACCCGACGTGAAGACGGTCGTGACGCTGGATGCCGGTGAACCCAACGACTTGCATCCGCATGACAAGAAGCTCGTCGCGTCACGTCTGTTCGACGCGGCATGTGCGCTGCTCTATGGAGGCGACAATGTGCAGCCGATGGTGAAGAGGATCGAGGAACGCGATGGGATGCTGTGCGTCTCCTATGCCACTGTTGCCCGCCAAGGGGCCAATCCGGTCCCTTGCACGCCGTTGACGCTCGATGGCGGCGATCTGGGTGAATTCGAGTTCGTCTGGCGCGATGCCATGTGCGCGGTGCCTGCACCTGCGACGGTTGAGGGGGCAGAAGTGTGCATTCCGCTGCCTGAGCGGCGTCCCGACATACTGCGGTATGCATGGCGGAACAACCCGTCACGTGGTCTGCTTGTGGATGGCCGGGGCACTCCGATGCCTCCATTTGCCTATGATTTGAAGCGTGGTGCCATGATCGAGCCATCGGTGCGCGCTGGCGGAGACGTCGATGCCGGGACGGGACGTGCGTGATGCGCAGGCAAGTCACATGTGAGCAGGGAACACTCGAGGGATTGGCGGTGGGTGATCCCTCCATCACAGCTTTTCGTGGAGTGCCGTTCGCCGCTCCACCAGTGGGGCCGCTGCGTTGGCGACCACCCCAGTCGCCGGCGCCTTGGCAAGGTGTACGGTGTGCGTTCGACGATGCCCCGGCCTGCCTGCAACCCATTCCGGGAGCGTCAAACCCGTTCTATGACAAGGAATGGGGCATGGATCCCGCCATCCCGCTCGATGAGGATTGCCTGTATCTGAACATTTGGACGCCGGCATTGCGGGGGAGCGGCGTCGATGCGCACCTCACCGGCGAACCCCTGCCGGTCATGGTGTGGATCCATGGAGGCGCCTACCAGTGCGGGTGCGCGATGGAGAAGGAGTTCGACGGCACCGCGCTCGCGCGTCAGGGCGTTGTGGTTGTGTCGGTGGCGTATCGGCTGAACGTGTTCGGATTTTTCTCACACCGCTGGCTGCAGGAGGAAGCGGAGGAAGGCGCCCCGTATGCGAATTTCGGATGGTTGGACCAACAGGCCGCCCTTCGGTGGGTGCGCCGCAACATCACCGTTTTCGGTGGCGACCCCACACGCATATGCATCTTCGGGCAGTCCGCGGGTGCGGCTTCGGTATTGGCGCAATGCTGCGCGCCGGGTAATGCCGGACTGTTCTCCCGGGCGATCATGCAATCAGGTGCGGGCCTTGGCTACTTCAATGCAACGCTGTGCTCATTGGAATCCGCACAGTCGACGGGCGCAAGGTTGATGCGGCGTCTGGGGGTGGAGAACCTCGATGAGGCACGGGCTGTCGATGCGCAGACCCTGTTCGAGGGAGCATCTAGGCTTGAGGCGCCTGAAGGTGTGGATCATGCCGCATGGCCGATGATGGTCAATTGGGTGCCATGTGTCGATGGCGTCTTCATGCCACGGCAGGAGCGCGATCTGATACTTGACGGCCAAACCAAGAACATCGATCTGGTGGTGGGTGATACGCAAGACGAATTCATGGTGTCCGACGGGCAAGGCCATCAGGTGCGGGCTGGCCGCGAAGGCAACCGCCGGCTGATCGCAGCATGGCAGCATGGTGGCGGCCGCGCACCGTATTATTACCATTTCGATGTGCCGATGCCCGGCGATGACGCGGGCTCCTTCCATTCTTCCGACCTCTGGTTCGTGTTCGGGACCTTGGGCTCATGCTGGCGACCCATGCGTGGATGCCATGTTGAGCTCTCCCAATGCATGTCACGGTATTGGACGCGTTTTGCGGCGATAGGCGATCCCAGTGGACCGGGTCTTGTGCACTGGGACCGCACCGACATGCATGGCGACCGCTTCCTGCATCTGGGTTTCCCTGTGGAAATGCGCAGTGGGCATCGCGGCGCATGACTACACCTTGGGTCAAGCTCCCATATCTGTGGCATCGTGATAACGGAAGCGCATGAAGTCGGCATGTCCTCCAACATGCTGGGTCGCTTGGGTGAACAGTGCGAACCGGCATCCTGTGAAATGATCCAGTTTGAACCACAGGCGGTGGGGATGTCCGATCGGTATCCACCCGGCGTCTGTCCGCACAAGGAAACGCGCGGTATCGCGCATGTCGGTGTAGTCGATCTCCAAACGGAACGTGACCTGCGGTGACGGCAATGGCAGGGACTCCACTTCAACCGGGACCTCGTCGTAATGGCGCTCGGCGGTGTTGTCCGGATGCAGCGCATTGCGTTCCGCCATGATCGCATGCCAAGATCCCTGCCTGCGTGTTATGGCGGCGTATGCGTAGCAGCCTTGGAATGCGCAGAGCCCGGCGATGTCGCCTTCCATGAGTCCGCTGGCGTCGATGGTCACTTCCGCGGCGCACCGTGGGCCGGTCGTGCGTTGCGTAAGCGTATTGGTCGCCCGCAGCATGGTGGCCGATACGCGGCTTGTGGTGATGCGGAATGCACCGGGGCGCGCGGTCACCGACCATGTCTCGTCATGTGGTGTGTGGTTGAACTGCCAATAGGGGGCCAGATGGATGGTTCCCCTGCTATCGGGCGTGTAGCGGAAATCGTCATCGCCGTTGAGCGGCGCATAATGATGGTGCGGTTCGGCGGAAGGCGCGCTTTCGACGTATGCCGGAACTCGCCCATTCACGCCCAATACGGGCATGCCGTCCGTATCGAAATGCATCGGCATGAGCACGGGTGTCCTGCCCAATGCCCCGCGGTCCTGGAACATGAACGCGTACCATTGGCCATCGGGCGTGTCCACCATGCCACCTTGCGCCACACCTTGGTCATGGTATCCCAAGTCGTCGTCCAGAATGCAGCGGCCCCGGAACTCACCGTCAAGCGAATCCGCGATGAAACAATCCTCGGTTTTGCGGTGGCCACGGGCGAAATGACAGGTGAACAGGTAATACCGCCCATCATGCCGTTGCAGATGGGATCCCTCGTATCCCAGATCCTGATTCGGCAAATCCTGCACGAGCACACGGTCGAGTCCACCGGCCTTCGGTCCGGACAGATCCGCCTCCATCTCGGTCAGCCGCAGTGCAGTGTTGCCGTGAACGATGAACACACGCCCATCGTCAAAGAGCAGCGAAGGATCGTGGTAGAAGCCCTGGACGATATGATGACGCCATGGACCGCGGGCGTCCTCAGCGGTGAACAGATGGGTCGTATGGGTGTCATTCGCGGAGAACAACACATGGAATCTGCCATTGTGCCATCGCAGGGACGGCGCCCACATTCCCTGCCCATACAGGTCCTGATCGTCGTCTAGCATATAGGTGCCCGTGTGCCCAAGTGTGTGGTAGACATGGCCATACGGTTCCCAATGTGTCAGGTCGAACGACCTCAATATGTCGCATCCGGGCATGAAATGCATCGTGGTGCTCGCCATGTAATAGGTATGGCCGACCCTGATGATGTCGGGATCGGGAAAGTCCGAGTTGAGTATTGGATTCTGGACGACGTTCATGAAACTCCTTGGAATCGGAATCGACAATATGGAATGCCGGGTGGTGGGCACAATGTGCGCATGGTGCACACCACCCGGCCTGGGTGGAATCAGCCGCGGGCCTGCACGTAGGCCTCGTAGATCTGCGGGGTGGGGGTACCGGTCTGCACCGCGTCGATCGAAATTGGCCAGTCGGGCGCGTCATCTACGCCGCTGAGCACCCAAGCCGCCTGTCGTGCGGCTCCGATGGCCACGTATTCGTCGGTGGCGGGGCAAGTGATTTCCATGCCGAGCACAGTTGGGGCCAACGTGCGCACCGCACGCGATTTCGCTCCGCCGCCGATGAGTAGGATGCGCTCAATCGCGGCGCCGAGCGAGCGGATGAGCTCCAGACAGTCTCGTTGTGAGCACAGCAACCCCTCGACGAATGCGCGGGCGAAGTTCGCGCGATTGGTGTTGCGTAGCGTCATCCCGCTGAGGGTGGCAGTGGCGTCCGGTCGGTTCGGTGTGCGTTCGCCGTCGAAATACGGCACCAATGTGATGCCGCCGGCACCGGGGCGCGCGGCTAGGGCGAGGTCGGTGAGCTCCTCGTAGTCCACGTCGAGCACCGCACGTCCTGCGTCGAGAATGCGGGAGGCGTTGATGGTACAGGCCAGGGGCAGGAAATGCCCGGTGCAATCCGCGAATCCGGAAACAGAGCCGTTCAGATCGTATACAGGGCGCTCGCTCACAGCCGCAGCGACACCCGATGTGCCAAGGGACACTGACACATCTCCGACGGCCATTCCCAAGCCCAGGGCTGCCATTGCATTGTCGCCTCCGCCGGGGGCGATGATGCAGCCCCCGTCTACGGCGCCTCCGGCAATCGATGGGGAGGCTTTCACCTTGGCGGCCTCGTGGGGGCCCAGCACGGCGGGCAGCACGATGCGTGCGGCGGCCTGGAGGCATTCGGGGGCCGGTTCGTCCGCTGCGGCCGATTGCAAGCCTCGGGCGAGCAGATCGCGCCGGTAGGTGTTGGACGCCGCATCGAAATACAAGGTGCCGGAGGCGTCGGAACGGTCGGTGAACAGTGCGTCCAAATGGGCATCCTCGCCAGGCTCCACCGGTCCGAAACCGGCTATGCGCCAGCTCAGCCAGTCGTGGGGCAGGCAGACGGCGGCTATGCGCTCTGCATGCTTCGGCTCGTGCTCGCTCACCCACCGCAGCTTCGTCAACGTGTATGAGGCGACGGGGGAGGAGCCCACCGCACGAACCCAGCGGGAGATGCCGCGGGCGTGGCGATCCTCCGGTTCACCGTCGGCCGCCGGTGCCGCGCCGAGTTCATCGATGAGTTCAACGGCCTGAGGGGCCGACGAGATGTCGTTCCACAGCATCGCATCGCGGATCACGCGCCCTTGCTCGTCGAGGATCACCATGCCATGTTGTTGGCCGCCGACGGCAATTGCCGAGACGTCGTCCAATCCGCCGGCCTGCTCACTGGCTTCGAGGAACGCCTCCCACCAGGCCTGGGGATTCACTGTCGATCCGTCCGGGTGCTTTGCCTGGCCGAAGCGTACGAGCTTACCTGTCCGGGCATCGGTGACGCGCACCTTGCATGATTGGGTCGAAGTGTCGACGCCCGCAACCAACATCGGTTCCATATTGTCTCCTTGCTCTGGCTCCCACAGACGTTCCGTGGTCGCGTGTGTTCCGGTTTTCTACGCGGACCGCAGACGACGGCCATGCCGTATGCGATCCAATATAGTATGTTCATTAAACTAATAAATCTAGTATAGCATGGCTTGTTAGGCAAGTGGGTTAACTATTGGCTCGAAGATAGGGGTCGACATGACGACGCTGAAACGAATCAATCAAGATGATCTACGCAACCACAATCTCTCGGTGGTTCTGAATCAGGTGCTGCGCTCGCCGCAACCGCTCAGCCGGGCCGATCTGGCAAAGGCGACGGGATTGACCAAGGCGACGATGTCTCTGTTAGTCTCGCTCCTCATTGAGCATGGTGTGCTTAGGGAAGGAGTGCCGCTTGTGCAGGCGGTGTATGGCAGGCCGAGCACGCCCCTGATCATTGCCGGAGGCCGGGTATGTGGCATCGGCATACAGATCAACACCGACGGTTACGGCTATACGGTGCTCGATCTTGACGGCTCGACGGTGGCGGAACGGTGGGTGGATCGCAATCTGCACGAGGCGGATGCGGACGAGATATTCGCCGATCTCGACGCCATGCTGCTCGATCAGGAAAAGACCTTGCGCGAGCAGGGCTACATTCTTACCGGAACCGGAATCGCGCTACCCGGATTGGTCACCGAAGATGCGCACCTGATCGTCGCGCGCAATCTCGGCTGGGAGAACATAGACCTCATGCAGTACGACGTGATCAAGCGGCTCGACGTGGTCGCCGGAAACGAGTCGAACATGGCGGCGACCGCCCATTTGCCCGGCTATGCCACGCAGGTCCATGACGAGGGTATGGTGGGGCCGGACGGCTCGTTCATCTACGTTTCCACCGACATCGGCATCGGCGGCGCCATTGTGCGCGACGGCAAGGTGGTGGACGGCGAGCATGGATTCGCCGGTGAGGTCGGGCATCTTCCCGTGCAGCTGGATGGCCCGCAGTGCCGCTGCGGACGGCATGGATGCCTCGAGGCCTTCGCAGGCCGCCGCTCGATGGTGGAGCGCGCCGGACTTGCCAGCGGCGATGCCGCCGCAAGCCAACAGGCCATAGATATGTTCACGCAGGCTGTTTTCGACGGTGCGGAACCCATGCACAACGTCTATTTGAAAGCCTTCGACGCAATGGTCTCGGCAATCGTCTCGACCATCAATCTGTCGGATGTGGATACGGTGATCATCGGAGGCTGCTGGGCGCAGCTCCCCGCCGAAGAGCGCGAACGCATGCAGGCCGAGGTGCAGCGCCAGATCCTCGCGCGCGACAAGGTCGAGGCGCATATCCTGCTCACGCGCGACATGCTCAGGCCGGCGCTCATTGGCGCCGCGCAGATCGGCCTTCGCAAGTTCGTGGACAATCCGCTGGCGTATCTCACGGCGGATTCCGTGGCATAGTGACCCACGCGGGATGCGTCGCGCGCCGTCGTACGTCGAGCGGGTGGGCTACGCTTTTGCTGTCCGGTTCACGCTTCGCCAGCGGGGTGGGGCGACCCGGGTCCCCCGTATCTTTAGGAGACGATGTTATGCAGCAGGGTATTCATCCTGATTATCACAAGGTGACCGTCACGTGTTCGTGCGGTAACACGTTCGAGACGCGTTCGACCGCCAAGGGTGACCGTATGACGGTGGATGTGTGCTCGAAGTGCCATCCGTTCTACACCGGCAAGCAGAAGATTCTCGACACCGGCGGCCGTGTGGCCCGCTTCGAGAAGCGCTACGGCAAGAAGAGCGCCTGATACGCTTCGACGCCAGCCCTGTTGGGCTGGCGTTTTTGTTTGGCATGCGCCCGTGCAGCCGGGCATACCGTTTCGTCCGTACGCCACGTGTGTGGAATCTGTGAACAATGCCCACTATGTATAGGCGGCCCACGAGCGGACCACCCAACTGAGTACACTTCAATCTGTTCGAAGCATTTGTGTAGGCAAGAGTCAAGTAAGGCGAAGATTGGCAAGCGAAGAGTTTCCCGCGGCGAAGACCGCGTTGGAGGAATACGAGAACATCGAACGCCAGATGGGCGAGCAGGAGGTCTGGTCGAACCCCGACAAGATGCGCAAGCTCGGTCGCAGGCAGGCGCAGCTCGGCACCATAGTCAACGCATACCGCACATGGCTCAACATCAGGAACGACCTCGACGCGGCCCAGGAGATGGCCGGAGAGGATCCGGATTTCGCCCAGGAAGCCAAGCGACTGGAGTCCGAGCTGCCTGAGGTGGAGGAGAAGTTGCGTACGGCGCTCATTCCTCGTGACCCGGATGACGCGCGCGATGTGATCATGGAGATCAAGGCCGGCGCGGGCGGCGAGGAGGCGGCGTTGTTCGCCGGTGATTTGCTGCGCATGTACATGCGGTACGCAGAGAAGCGAGGTTGGAGCGTGACCATCCAAAGCGAGAACTCCACCGAGCTCGGCGGAGTGAAAGACGTGCAGATGGCCATTCGTGCCAAGGGAAACCCGTCGCCGGAAGAAGGGGTATGGGCATCGCTCAAATACGAAGGCGGTGTGCATCGCGTGCAGCGCATTCCGGTCACCGAGTCACAGGGACGCATCCAGACTTCCGCCGCGGGCGTCATCGTGTTCCCGGAGGCCGACGAAGACGACGATGAGATCGAGATCGACCCGAAAGATCTGAAGATCGATATTTTCATGAGCTCCGGTCCGGGCGGCCAGTCCGTCAACACGACGTATTCGGCAGTGCGCATGACACACATTCCCACCGGCATCGTCGTGAGCATGCAGGACGAGAAATCGCAGATCCAGAACCGCGCTTCCGCACTGCGCGTGCTCAAGAGCCGTCTGCTCGCGATGAAGCACGAACAGGAGGCCGCCGAAGCCGCCGACATGCGCCACTCGCAGGTGCGTTCGCTCGATCGTTCGGAAAGGATCCGCACCTACAACTTCCCGGAGAATCGCATTGTGGATCACCGCACGAACTACAAGGCGTATAATCTTGACGCCGTGCTTGACGGCGATCTGCAGGCGGTGATCGACAGCGATATCCAGGCTGACGAGGAGCAGCGGCTCGCAAGTCAGCAGCAACAGCAATAGGCATTCCTGCCGCCCTTGGCACGTATCCCAACTGCATTCACACGTTACGGAAAAGCCCAGATGACCACAGACCAACTCATTCACCGTTGCGCCGAATACCTGCGCGAAGCCGGAGTCGACACTCCCGAGCACGACGTCAAGCTGATTATGGCGGATGTGCTCGGATGCTCGCTCTCCGACGTCGAAGCGGCCGCAATCATGCGCACCGACGTGCGTGCGCTGTGTGCGAAGTACGGCAAGGACGACGACGACGTGGAGCTTGTGCACACGTTCAAGCACATGGTGTGCCGGCGTCATGCACGCGAACCGTTGCAGTACATCGTGGGCCATGCACCGTTCCGCTATCTCGATCTCGAGGTGGGGCCCGGGGTGTTCATTCCGCGGCAGGAGACCGAACTGCTCGCACAGGACGCCATTGACTGGGTGACACGGCATGGAATCTATTCGCCGCGAATCGTGGACTTGTGTGCGGGCAGCGGCGCGCTGGGACTGGCATTGGCCACAGAGATCCCGGGGGCTCAGGTGTGGGGTGTAGAACTGAGCCCGCAGGCCGCAGTGTGGACGCGCCGCAACATCGCGCGGATCTCACGCACATACCCCGACATCACCGCGAACTACCACTTGGAGATCGCCGATGCCACCTGCCCGATCACGCTCGCGCATCTCGACGGAACGGTTGATGTTGTGGTGAGCAACCCGCCGTATGTGCCGCAGGCACAGGTGCCACAGCAGCCGGAAGTGCGTGATTTCGACCCGTCGCTCGCATTGTATGGGGGATCGTCTGATGGCATGCTCATTCCCGAGCAGATCATTCGGCGTGCCTATGCGCTGCTTCGCCCGGGTGGCCTGTTCCTCATGGAGCACGACATCTCGCAGCCCGACCGCACAGTGGCCTTCGCGCGCGCCAGCGGATTCAGCGACGCCCGCACGGGGGTCGACCTGACCTACCGACCGCGCTATCTGGTGGCGACCAAGTAGGAGCCAACTTTTCCCGTAGAACCATGAACATAACGGCATCGCAGTGAATACACAGCTCCATCGCGTACAATACGGCAGGTCGGAGCGGACACAGCTGGCAACATGCCAGACAGGTAGGAGGCAAGGCACATGGCAGACGTGCGCAGTGCAGACGAGCAGACGCTGGCCGACGCAAGACGAATCATAGCCGATGGCGGCTTGGTGGTCATTCCCACAGACACCGTATACGGCATCGTCTGCGACCCATGCAACGCCGCGGCCATAGCGCGCATCTACGTCGCCAAGCATCGGCCGGCTGACAAGGCGTTGCAAGTCATTATGCCGGATCTCTTGGTGCTGCCCAAGCTCGGTCTTACGCTTCCCACGCCGCTCGATGTGTTGGCGCACCGATTCCTGCCCGGTGCCTTCTCTCCGATTGCCGTGGCTGCCGCTGATTCGGCGTTGCTCACCGTGCGCGTCGACGATTCCGGTGCGCGCACCCAGGCCATTCGCGTTCCCGATTCCGAGGTGAGCCTGCGCGTGCTGCGTGCGATCGGCCCGGTTGCGGCATCGAGCGCGAACCGCTCCGGCAACGAAAGCGCTCAGACCGTCGATGAGGCTGTTGCGGCGTTGGGTGATTCGGTTGACCTGTACATCGATGGCGGGCCGACCGTGAGCCATACGGCGAGCACCGTGGTGGCCGCCGATCCCGATGCTCCGGATGGGATTGTGATCCTTCGCGAGGGACGATTGGAAGCCGACGCAGTCAGACGGGCGGTGCGTGAGGAAGCGCGGCATGGGGGTACGGCCGGTCAATGAGGGTCTACGTATTCATTGCCATGGTGGCCATGGTGGCCACGTACCTGTACACGCCGCTCATCCGTCACCTCGCCATTCAGCTCGGCGCGGTGGGCGAGGTGCGTGCCCGTGACGTGCACACCGTGCCAACGCCGCGCATGGGCGGCGTGGCCATGCTGCTTGGTTTCATCACCGCCATGTTCTTCGCCTCCAGGCTCAACTTCCTGCAAGGCGAATTCCGCCAGAACCACCAAGCCTGGGTGGTGATGGCAGGCGCCGCTATGATCTGCCTGCTCGGCGTGGCCGACGATGTGTGGGATCTCGATTGGATGCTCAAACTCGCCGGCCAGCTGCTCATCTCGGTATTCGTGGCATGGGGAGGTCTGCAGATCATCTCGCTGCCGATCGGCGGCCTGCTCACCGCGTCTCCGATGATCTCCATAGCGATTACGGCCTTGCTGATTGTGGTCTCGATCAATGCGGTGAACTTCGTGGACGGACTCGATGGCTTGGCCGCAGGCATCGTGGCGATCGGCGGCATCGCATTCGGCATATACTCCTATGTGCTGTCACGCCAGCAGGTTTCGTATGCATCAATGGCGACGCTCGTCGACGTGGCGATGGTGGGCATCTGCCTTGGCTTCCTGCTGCACAACTGGCACCCGGCGAAACTGTTCATGGGGGACTCCGGTTCGATGCTGCTCGGCTACCTCATCACCTGCGCGTCGATCATCATCACCGGGCGTCTCGATCCGGCGACGATCAACACCTCGGCCTACGTGCCGGCATTCATGCCGATACTGCTGCCCGTGCTCGTGCTGTTCCTGCCGGTGCTCGACATGCTCATGGCAATCGCACGACGCCTGCGCAAGGGGCAGTCACCCATGCATCCCGATCGCATGCATCTGCATCACCGCATGCTCCGCATAGGCCATACTGTGCAGGGGGCCGTGCTTATTCTGTGGGGCTGGGCCGCGTTGATCGCGTTCTCTTCGATGTTCCTGCTGTTCTTCAGATTCGTGGATGTGCTCATCGGGTTCGTCGTGCTGGCGGTGCTACTCACCATCGCCACGCTGTACCCGTATTTCAAGCGCATGGGTCCCGGTGCTCACAGCAATGACGGTGTACTGCCGAAAAGCAATGCACCCAAGCACGTCCAGGAGTCCGGACGGGCATAACCGCCAGCTTCGATCTTCGTGCAAATCCCCCGCAATTTCTCTTCCCCCATCTTTCATCTTTGCCTCCCCGCTCGCTGCTTCCCCTGCGCTTCCCCTGCGTAATTTGGGTCATCTGGATGCCCAATTCTGTCTCTATTCTGTCTCTTTTTACGCAGATTGGCAGATTGGCTGTGTAATAGGGGACAGGTGGAGGGCGCGCTCCGGCTCTTTGTAGGCGGAAATCGGCGTAAAAGAGAGGTGGATTCATAGAACGGACGTGTGTTTTGGCGTTGGTCGGCGTGGCTCCATATAGTGTTGCTATGGCTACAATTCCTAATGCAGAATCCCCATACACCCCCCTCCCTCCAATCTTCGCCCAGCTGGGCCTCGCCTATGACGATGTGCTGCTGTTGCCGAACGAAACCGACGTGATTCCGTCGGAAGTGGACACCTCCACCCATCTGACCCGCAACATCACGATGAAGGTGCCGGTGCTGTCCGCTGCAATGGACACGGTGACCGAAGCCGACATGGCCATCGCGATGGCCCGCAACGGCGGCATCGGCGTGCTGCACCGCAATCTCTCCATCGACGACCAGGCCGCCCAGGTGGATGTGGTCAAGCGCAGCGAATCCGGCATGATCACCGATCCGTTGACGGTGAATCCCGACGCCACGCTCGCCGACCTCGACAAGCTGTGCGGCAAGTTCCACATCTCCGGACTGCCGGTGGTGGACCACGACAACAAGCTCGTCGGCATCATCACGAACCGCGACATGCGCTTCATCGCCTCCGAGGACTACGACCATCTGCGCGTCAAGGACGTGATGACGAAGGAGAACCTCGTCACCGGTCCGTCCGACATCTCGAAGAAGGACGCGCACGACCTGCTCGCGAAGAACAAGATCGAAAAGCTGCCGCTCGTCGACGGCGAAGACCACCTGACCGGTCTGATCACCGTGAAGGACTTCGTGAAGACCGAACAGTACCCGGATGCCACGAAGGACGACCAGGGACGCCTGCGCGTCGCAGCCGGCATTGGTTACCTCGGCGACGCATGGCAGCGTGCCTCCGCGCTCATGGAGGCCGGCGTCGATGTGCTCGTGGTCGACACCGCCAACGGCGAGGCGAAGATCGCGCTCGACATGATCCGTCGTATCAAGAACGATTCCGCATTCAATGGCGTTGACATCATTGGCGGCAACATCGCCACCCGACAGGGGGCTCAGGCGATGATCGACGCGGGTGTCGACGCCGTCAAAGTGGGTGTGGGCCCTGGCTCAATCTGCACGACGCGTGTGGTGGCGGGCGTGGGCGTTCCGCAGCTCACCGCGGTGTATGAGGCGGCGCAGGCATGTCGCGCCGCAGGCGTGCCGTGCATCGCCGACGGCGGCATCCACTACTCGGGCGACATCGCCAAGGCGCTCGTCGCCGGCGCCAGCTCCGTCATGCTTGGCGGCGTGCTCGCTGGCACCGAGGAGGCCCCTGGCGAAAAGGTGCTGCTGCATGGCAAGCAGTACAAGCTCTATCGTGGCATGGGTTCAATGGGAGCCATGGCACCGCGAGGCAAGAAGTCGTATTCCAAGGATCGTTACTTCCAGTCGGACGTCACGAGCACCGACAAGATCGTGCCGGAGGGTGTCGAAGGCGAAGTGCCATATCGCGGTCCGTTGGGCGCCGTGCTGTACCAGATGATCGGCGGCCTGCACCAGTCCATGTTCTATATCGGTGCCCACAACATCGCCGAGATGAGCGAGAAGGGCCGCTTCATTCGCATCACCGACGCCGGCCTGCGTGAATCGCATCCGCACGACATCGTGATGACCGCTGAGGCGCCGAACTACTCCGGCCGCTGAGCACATATCCAACACGGTGGCTCTTAGGAGCCGCATATAGCCATAAGCGCCGTGACGCAGATACAATCTGTGTCACGGCGCTTTTCCCTGCCGGGCACCTGCGACGGCTACGCTATGAGAAACACCGCATATGGGTGAGGCGTCTACAATATGAGCACGAATGGTCCATGAAGGAACCTGCAGAAAAGAGGAACATGGTAGACGCAAACGACGCGCTGACGTATTCGCCTGAGACATCGCGCATGATCTGGATCGACTGCGAGATGACCGGACTCGACATCTTCCACGATGAATTGTGCGAGGTCTCCGTGGTGCCCACGGATTTCGAGCTCAATGTGCTCGACAAAGGAATCGATTTGGTGATCAAGCCGTCGGACACCGCTGTCGCCCATATGGACGATTTCGTGCGTGCGATGCACACCCGTTCCGGCCTCATCGACGAGTGGGAGAACGGCTTGTCGGTGCAGGAAGCCGAGCGTCAGGTGATCGACTATGTGCAACAATTCATTCCGAAGGGCGTCAAACCATTGCTCGCCGGTAATTCGGTCGGTTCCGACAAGAAGTTCCTCGACCGCTTCATGCCGAATCTCATGGAGCACCTGCATTACCGCGTGATCGACGTGAGCACGATCAAGGAACTCGCACGCCGCTGGTACCCGGCGGTCTACGAGAACCGGCCGCCGAAGAACGGCGGCCACCGCGCATGGGCCGACATCGTCGAGTCGCTTGACGAGCTGCGTTACTACCGCGCGGCCATCATGGCGCCCGAACCCGGTCCCGACACCGCGCAGTCCAAGCGCATCGCCGAGCAGATCGTCGCAACGAGCGTGATGAACGAGGCCGAATAATCATCTGCAACCATCGCGGAGCCGGTCATGCACCGGTATACGGCAACGCCGCGCAATAACAAAGGAGCGCATATGGCAGAAGTTGAATGGACGGAAATCAAGGAACCACAGAACATCAAGCTCGTCGTGGCAGACATGGACGCGACGCTGCTGGACGCCGACGGGCAGATCCCCGCGGGGTTCTGGCCGATGCTCGACAGGCTCAACCAGAAGGGCGTCACCTTCGTGCCGGCGAGCGGTCGGCAGTACCAGACGCTGCAGCAGATGTTCTCGCGCAGTGTCAGGCCGATGTCGTTCATCGCCGAGAACGGCAACATCGTCTCGCTGGACGGCAATGTGATCGAAACGCATACGGTGAGCCGTGATCTGGTCAAGCAGGTCATCGACATTTGCGACAAGGCCGCCGGGACGGGCGAATACAACATCGGGCTCGTGGTGTGCGGTCTCAATGCCGCGTATATTCAGCGCACCGACGAGGAGTTCATCGCCGAGGTGAGCAAATACTACACGAAGGTCGAGCAGGTGAACAATCTTCGTGAAGTGCTCGACTACGTCGACGAGAAATTCCTCAAGCTCGCCATCTTCGATTTCGAACCGGCCGAGCCGATGGCCAAGGATCTGCTCGCCGGCATCGAGCAGCCTTACGAATACGTGCTTTCGGGCAAGCATTGGGCGGACATCATGGATTCGCGCGTCTCCAAGGGAGACGGCGTGGTCGTATTGCAGAAGGCGCTTGGCGTGGGTGTCGACGAGACCGCCGTGTTCGGCGACTATCTCAACGACGTGCCGATGTTCGAACACGCGCGCTATTCGTTCGCCGTGGCCAACGCCCACCCGCAGGTGCGCGCGGCCGCCGCCTACATCGCGCCGGCGAACACTGAGGAGGGCGTGATCCGCGTCGTCGACCGCATCGTCAGATGACGGCTGTACAGCGTAGCGTCACGGCCCTATTGTAGAGAGCATGAAGCAGAGCGAAGCCCTTGAGATTATGCTTGCCGGAGCCAGCGTGTTCCTCACCGGAGCGCCCGGAGCCGGCAAGACGTATGTGCTCAACCGGTTTGTGCAGGCCAAACGCGAACAGGGCGCCACGGTCGCGGTGACGGCCACGACCGGCATTGCCGCGACGCATGTGGACGGCCAGACGATTCACGCATGGAGCGGCATAGGGGTGGCCGATTCGCTCACCGACTCGCTCATCAAGACGATCCGCACACGCCGACGCAAGCAGATCAAATCGACTGACGTGCTCGTGATCGACGAGATCTCGATGATGCACGCGTGGCTGTTCGACATGGTCGACGAGGTCTGCCGCATCATACGCAAGGATTCGCGCCCCTTCGGCGGCCTGCAGGTGGTGCTCTCCGGCGATTTCTTCCAGTTGCCGCCAGTGGGTGCCTCGCGGCGCAACACGGCCATGACGCCCACGCCCGAGTATGTGTCGATGCGTGAGCGGTATGCGCAGGCGGGAAAGAACCCGGAGGGATTCGTCACTGAATCCTTTGCTTGGGACGCGCTCGACCCGGTGATCTGCTATCTCGATGAGCAGCATCGTCAGGACGACGGGCAGCTGCTGCGTGTGCTCACCGATATTCGTGGCGATATGGTCTCGCAGATCGACAAAGACATTCTCATCACCCGCTACCAGGTGCCACTTGAAGAGGGGAAGCAGGCCGTGTCGCTGTTCCCGCAGAACCGGCAGGCCGATCTTGTGAACGAACGCCAGCTTGCGCAGATCGACGGCGACGAGCATGAGTTCTTCGCCGAGGCGCGAGGGCAGGCGAATCTGATCGAACGGCTCAAGAGGAACATGCTCGCTCCCGAGCACCTCGTGCTCAAGAAGAACGCCGTCGTGATGGCAGTGCGCAACGATGCCGAAGGCCGCTATGTGAACGGCTCGTTGGGCATGGTGATCGGATTCCTCAAGGATGCGCGCGGCGGCTGGCCCATCGTTGAATTCGAAAACGGCAACGTGGTGACCATGAAGCGCGCCGATTGGGAGATGATGGATGGCGACGACGTGCTCGCGTCGGTGTCGCAGGTGCCGCTGCGGTGTGCCTGGGCGATTACGATTCACAAATCGCAGGGCATGACGCTCGATTCGGCGATCATGGATCTGTCGCGCACTTTCGCGCCAGGCATGGGCTATGTGGCGCTCTCTCGTGTGGAGAAGCTCGATGGGCTGTACTTGAACGGCGTGCATAACCGCATGTTCAATGTGAGCGCCGACGCCGTGCTGCTTGACGATGCGTTGCGTGCTGGATCTGCCCGTGCGGCCGAGCAGCTCGTGGAGCAGGGGGCAGATTCGTTCTCACATCGTTCCCCAGACCATGCCGTACTTGGCACGACGGGTGAATCCGGCGCAGCGGAATCCGCGCAGACTTTGTTCGACGCGCTCGACGAATTCGGTGGCACGGACGAACCGGCGTTCTGAATTGCCGCACAGATACCGTCGGCGCGCTTCCGTCACACACGATGAGCCGCACGATTAGAATGGAACAGTATTTCGTACTGACAGAGGAAAGAGGAAATCCATGAAACGCTCGGCAATGTACATCATCTCGGGAATCGGCGCGCTCGTGTTGTTCGTGGCGTTCCTGTTCTACACCTCCGCACCGGTGAATCTGGTGGGCTGGTTCAAACTCTCCGATCTGCTCACGATTATTGGCGGACTCATGTTCATCATTCCGTTCTACATCGTTTCCGTGCGCCGCAAGACGCGCGACAACGCGCCGAATCCGTGGGCGTGGCAGTATCTGCCGGTGATCGGCATGGTGCTCATGGTGATCGGCTTGATCTTCCCGAATGGCAAGCTCACCGTCGGTGTGATCGATCTGTGCGACGTGCTGTACCTGTTCGGCTGCGTGTTCATGCTGATGATCTTCGTCTACCCGTTCGGCTCGGTGAACGAGGAGATTCTCGAAAGCGACGTGGACGAGCGCATCGACGACGGCGCTCGTCAATAGGCTCGTAGACCGTTCCGATATCCGGGCGCACCGCTGGCATTCGCTGGCGGGGCGCCCGCTTGCATACACCGGCGATGTCGTGGAATACGCATAATTTGAAGGGTATGACCAAAGCTCTTCGAATGTCCACATTGTTCCTGCGCACGCTGCGTGAAGACCCCGCAGACGCAGACGTCGATTCCGCAAAGTTGCTCCAGCGAGCAGGCTATATTCGCAAGGCCGCCCCAGGCATCTGGACGTGGCTGCCGCTCGGCCTCGCCGTTCTCAACAAGATCGAAGATATCATTCGCGAGGAGATCAACGGCATTGGCGCACAGGAAGTGCACTTCCCGGCTCTGCTGCCGCGCGAGCCGTACGAAGCGACGCACCGTTGGGAGGAGTACGGCGACAACATCTTCCGCCTGAAGGACCGCCATGAGGCGGATTACCTGCTTGCACCGACGCATGAGGAGATGTTCACGCTGCTCGTCAAGGACATGTACTCGTCGTACAAGGACCTGCCGGTGACGCTCTACCAGATCCAGACGAAGTACCGCGACGAGTTCCGCCCCCGCGCGGGTCTGATTCGCGGCCGTGAGTTCATTATGAAGGATGCCTACTCGTTCACGGTGGACGAGGAGGGCATGCGCCAGGCGTACATGGATGAGCGCGGTGCATATGAGCGCATCTTCCAGCGTCTCGACTTGAAGTATGTGCCGGTGTTCGCGATGTCGGGCCCAATGGGAGGCTCCGCTTCCGAGGAGTTCCTGGCGCCGATGCCGATTGGTGAGGATACGTTCGCGCTGGCCCCCTCCGGCAAGGCTTGGAACGTGGAGGCCCTGCACACGCCGGCTGTCGAGGCCGTGGATTGTTCGCAGACCCCGGATGCAACCAAGCGGGCCACGCCGAACGCGCGCACGATCGACGAGATGATCGCGTTCGCGAATGCCGAATACCCGCGCGAGGATGGCCGTGACTGGCAGGGCTCAGACATTCTCAAGAACGTCGTCATCGCCGTCAAGCATGCCGAGGACGACGAGCATGACGAACCGTGGCGCGAACTGGTGGTTGTGGGCATTCCAGGAGACCGTACGATCGACATGAAGCGCTTGGAGGCGCAGTTCGCCCCAGCCGAGCTCGAGGAGGCCACTGAAGACGACCTCAAGGCGCATCCGGAGTTGGTACGTGGCTATATCGGACCGATGGGCTTCGGCCCGCAGGCGCGGGGAGACGACGAGATGGCCGAGACATTGCGGTACCTGATCGATGCGCACGTGGCTGAAGGCTCTGCATGGTTCACCGGTGCCGACGAGGAGGGCGTGGATTACTACGACCTCGTGTATGGCCGCGATTTCAAGGCCGATGGCGTGGTGGAGGCCGTTCAGGTGCGAGACGGCGACATGAGCCCGGATGGCTCAGGCCCGCTCAGCTTCGAGCGTGGTGTGGAGATTGGCCAGGTGTTCCAGCTCGGTCTCAAGTATTCCGAGGCACTCGACCTCAAGGTGCTCAACCAGAACGGCAAGACAGTGCCAGTGTGGATGGGCTGCTACGGCATCGGCGTGAGCCGTGTGCTTGCCTGCATCGCCGAGACGCACCATGACGACAAGGGTCTGGCATGGCCGATGAACATCGCCCCTGCCCAGGTGCATGTGATGGCCACCGGCAAGGATGAAGCGGCATTCGAAGCCGCCGAGAGGCTGGTCGATGAGCTTTCGGCGAATGGTATCGAGGTGCTCTACGACGACCGCAGGAAGGTCTCGCCGGGTGTCAAGTTCAAGGACGCCGAGCTCATCGGTGTGCCGATCGTCGCCGTCGCAGGACGCGATACGGTGAACAACGGCACGATTGAGGTTCGTGATCGTGACGGTTCCAACAGTGAGAACATCAGCATCGATTCGGTGGCGCAGGTGATCGTCGACCGCGTGCATGAGGCATTGAAGTAGGTCAAGGCGAAATATGTGGCAAATGGGCTCCGGGAAACCGGGGCCCTTCGCTTTGCAGGCTTTCGTTCAGGGTAGATGACCAAAGTTCGGTGGAGTATGGTCGTTTTGCTATGCGCGTGTGAGGTGCTCGACCATACTTGCCGTGACTATGGTCGGTTTGTTATGCGCGTGTGCAGTCACCGACCATAGCCAGATGCAGTATCGTCGTATATCAGTTATCCACTGGGGCAGCGAGCGGTGTGGATAATGGGTCCGTTATCCACCGCTGTACCGACACGCCGTCCTCCGACCACAATGCCCTGTTTGGCTTGGCACGCCGGGGCCTTTGACTGAAGATGGAACCAAGAACACATCGCACGGAAAGAGGCTTACATGGCATTACAACAAGGAGCGGTCACGATCACCGGGTATCTCGGCGCGGATCCCCAACAGTACGGCAGGAATCCGAGTCGCCCTGCATGCACGTTCCGACTGGGGTCTACACGCAGGTATCAGGATCGCAATGGCGTATGGCAGCAACTGCCGACTACATGGCTCACCGTCAAAGCCTTTCGTGGCCTAGCGGCCAACATCATGCAATCGCTGCATAAAGGCGACCCGGCCATAGTCACCGGATTGCTCAACACCGAGCAATGGCGCGACGAGCAGGGTGTGGATCATTCACGTCTGGTGCTCGAGGCGAGCAACGTCGGTTTGGACCTGAACTACGTGGTCACGATGTCGATGCGCACGCCGCGAGAAGGGTACACGGGACAGCAGGCGCCCTCACAGATGGCATCTGACGAGCAGGGTGCCCCCATGCGTCCACAGACCCAGCAGTCTGCGGCAGCTCCTCAATCAACCCTGTCACACTCCTCCATGGCACCGGGCGATGACGGAGGCAATTCCGCGGATCCCTTCAACCAGATGCCGCCGGATTGCATGCCTCCCGATGCCGCTGCGAGCATGCCACAGCAAGGGGATCAACGGGATGCAGCCGTGGAGCCATCGGCAGGCAACGGGATGCCGCCCCCGGATTTGGAACACGGTTGCGCAACCGACACGACGAACCCGCGAAAGGGGGTGAGGCCTGAGGATCAAGACGAATTCTAATCGCTGCACCTGTTTTCATATGGTTGTGGGGCCCGTACGGGCCCCACAACCATATGTGGCCAATGCTCATTGGCAAGCCTGCCAGAGACTACCAGATGCGCACGCGTTCCTCCGGCTTGAGCCACATGCGGTCGTTGTCGGTAACGCCGAACGCCTTGTAGAACAGGTTCACGTTGCGCGCGATGCCATTCGTACGGTCCTCGGCGGGGGAGTGCGGGTCGATCTGCAGGTACTGCTCTGCGAGCTCATCGCGCATCTTCGTTCGCCAGATCTGTGCGTACCCGAGGAAGAAGCGCTGCAATCCGCTGAAGCCGTCGATCTCGGGGGACATCTCCAATGCTCCTTCGATGCCGGACGGCGAGGCATCGACAGGCAGCCCGTGCTGCTCGTCCAGCGCGAAGGCATAGGCCTTCAATGCGATGTTGACGCCACTGAGATCGCCTATGTTCTCGCCAATCGTAAGTGCGCCGTTGACATGCGGCATCTTGTCGGGGTCGTCGGCGTACTTCTCGCGCAGCTGCACCGGCACGAACTCGTCGTACTGGTCGATAAGCGCTTGCGTGAGCTGCTTGAAATGCTTGCGGTCCTCGTCGGTCCACCAATCCTCGAGTTTGCCACTGCCGTTGAACTGGGAGCCCTGGTCGTCGAAGCCGTGGCCGATCTCATGGCCGATCACGGTGCCGATGCCGCCGTAGTTCACGGCATCCTCGGCCTGCGGATTGAAGAACGGGGGTTGCAGAATGGCGGCTGGGAACACGATGATATTACGGGTGGGCTCGTAGTACGCGTTCACCGTCTGCGGGTTCATGAGCCATTCGCCCTTGTTCACAGGCTTGCCGCTCTTCGAAACCTGATAGCCGAATTCATAGACGGCCGCTGCCCTCATGTTGTCCATGAGCGGGGCATCGGCATGCACGTCGAGCGCTGTGTAGTCGCGCCAATCGTCGGGGTAGCCGATGTACGGCTCGAAGGAGTTGAGCTTGTCGAGTGCCTTGCGCTTGGTCTCCTCGCCCAGCCAGTCGCTGTTCACAATCGAGATGTGGTAGGCCTGAATGAGGTTGCTCACCAGTTCCTGCATGCGCTTCTTCGACGATTCCGGGAAATGCAGCTTCACATAGACCTTGCCGACGTCTTCGCCACATATGCCGTTGACGAGCGAGACGCCACGCTTCCACCGATCGCGCTGCTGCTTCGTGCCGGAAAGAACCTGCCCGTAGAACGAGAAGTTCGTCTTGTCGAACGCGGAGCTCAGCATGCTCGCGTTATCGATGATCACATGCACGCGCGCCCACAGCTTCAGGTCGTCGAGGCTCGCTGCAGCCCAGAATCCGTCAAGGCCGGTGACGAAGCTCGGCTCGTCCACAATGATGTCCGCGAAGGCCCCGAGCGTGTCAACCGGCATCGTGCGGGCGGCATGCGAGGTGTCATAACTCTTCTGCACGGCCTTGATCCAACGCTCGATGTCGAAATGGCTGAACATGGCCTTGAGCTCGTCGAAAGTGGTGGGATTGTTCGTCGCCTGCGGGTCCCTCGTCTTCACATTGTCCCAATGGTGCGAGGCGATGCGCGTCTCGACGTCGAGGAACCGCTCGGCCAGCTCCTGGGCCTTCTCCTCGTCATCGGCGTAGCCGGCGTTGCGCAGCTGCTTCGCGACCATCGACACATACTCCTGCCGGATCTGCGCATGATGATCCTCGCGGTAGTATGCTTCGTCGGGCAGTCCGATGCCGCCCTGACCGAGGTAGAGCACATTCGTCTCAGGGTGGTTCATGTCGCCGAATACGCTGAAGCCGAAGAGATCCGGGCCGCCGAACGGACTCAGCCGTCCGAGCACGTCGATGAGCCCCTCTTTCGTTTGGGCTTCGTCAATGGCGATGAGATCGGCGCGAATCGGCTCGATTCCAGCCGCTTCAATCGCGTCGGTGTCGAGGAACGAATGGTACAGCGCCTTCGATTTCGACGCCTCCTCGGAATCCGTTTCGAGAATGTCGCGAATCTGCTCCTCGGCGTTTTCCGACAGTCGATTGAAGGAACCGTAGCTGGAGCGGTCATCGGGAAGACGGTACGTGTCGATCCACGGACCGTTCACATAGCGGAAGAGATCGTCCTTGGGTGAGATCACGGCGGAGAACGAGGCCGGATCGATGCCTGATTGCAAAGTGGTATCCATAACTTCACACTATAGATGTTTCCCGACAGCGCGGTATTGGGTCACGGCGGCGAATCTGCCGCTCGCGCAAGCCAAATGGGACATATTTCTCGTCCGAAGTCAACTACGCTCGTTGGAGAATACACGCGCGAAACTGTGCAAACAAGCCGCAGATAGACAACACTGTAAGTAAACATATCCGCGAATGCAGTCGCCATGCCGGAAAGCATCCGGAGCGCCAGTGCGTTCAGAGAATCTGAAGGAGGAGATATGTCGGAACCAAATCCGCAATATCAAGACCAGCAATACAACCAAAGCCCATTCCGCCTGTTTGAGGGAATGCTGCCGACCGGCGCGAAGAACCTCGTGCGCGGCGCATACGGCGTCATCGGCGTCGCCGCGCTCGCATTGGGCATCTGCCTGCTCGTGTGGCCGGGCGTCACGCTCAAGGTGGCCGCCATCGTGCTCGGCATCTACTTCCTCATCTCGGGCGTCGTGCGCATCGTCAGCTCGCTCGTTGAAATGGGACTGCCCGCCGGCTGGAGGATCCTCGGCGTGCTCATCGGCATCATCCTCGTGATCGGCGGCATCGTCATCTTCAAGAACGTCACGATGTCCACCGCCATGCTGGCCATCATGTTCACGCTCATCGTGGGTATCTGCTGGATCATGGAGGGCGTGATGGCACTCGCCGAATCGTGGAGCGTGCCAAGCTCGGGCTGGGCGATCGCCTACGCGATCATCTCGATCATCGCCGGCTTCGTGCTGCTGTGCATGCCGATGGCGTCCACGCTGTGGCTGATCATCTTCGGCGGCTGCGCAATGGTGGTCATGGGCATCTGCGCGATTGTGCGTGCCTTCACCTTCGGCCGCGTGAAGAAGAACAACTGAAACTCCTCACGAATATATGCGAAACCCGGTGCCATATGCGCCGGGTTTCGCATATCTGCGCGAATATACGCAGCGTCTCCCATTACAATGTAAGGCGTGCAGATTAGTCTGAAAACGGTTTGGCAAAAGCTTGCTGGAAAAGAGAACACGATGATCGAATTGAAGACACCCCAGGAGATCGAGGAAATGAAGCCGGCCGGCCATTTCGTCGGCAGCATTCTCAACGAGCTGCGTGAGAAGACCAAGGTGGGCACGAACCTGCTGGAGATCGATGAGATCGTGCACAAGCGCATTGCCGACAGGAAGGGCGCGCAATCCTGCTACGTCGACTACGCGCCGGACTTCGGCACGGGACCGTTCGCCCATTACATCTGCATTTCGGTCAACGATGCGGTGCTGCACGGTGTGCCGTATGACTACACGCTCAAAGACGGCGATCTGGTCAGCCTCGACCTCGCCATCAGTGTCGACGGCTGGGTGGGCGACTCGGCCATCAGCTTCGTGGTTGGCAAAGACAAGGATCCAAGCGACCTGCGTCTCATCAAGTCCACCGAAGAGGCGCTCGCCGCGGGCATCGCCGAAGCCATTCCCGGCAACCGTCTGGGTGATATCTCCCACGCGATCGGCGAAGTGGCGACCGAATACGGCTACCCGGTGAACCTCGAATTCGGCGGCCATGGCGTCGGCCACATCATGCACGGCGACCCGCATGTGCCCAACGACGGCAAGGCACACCACGGCTACAAGCTGCGTCCGGGTCTCGTCATCGCCATTGAGCCATGGTTCATGAAGACCACCGACGAGATCTTCCAGGACCAGCGAGACGGATGGACGCTGCGTTCGGTGGACGGCTCGCGTGGTGCCCATAGCGAGCACACGATCGCCATCACCGAGAACGGACCGATTGTGCTCACTGCACGCGAGGGTGATCCGCTGTCGAAGCTCTACAACTGATCGCCACACACCTCAGACCCAAGCCCGCAGATCATGCGGGCTTTTTGCATATTCAGGCCCCGAGTACCAAGAACGCCCACTGGAATTCTGCATATACATGCATGAGATGGTATATTAAGTGCAAACTTGCGATATGAGATGGAAACGCCGCGGGCAATGTGCGTGCCCTATAGTATTCGGCAAACCGAATACGGCGAATGCCGACGGGCGAGTAGAGGAGAGCCATGGGAGAAGCGCATCTGCATGTGGAGGCCGACGAATTCAAGCTGCCGGTGGTCAAGGCGACCGCCGGCCCCGATGGCATCGTCATGTCGTCGCTGCGCAACAACAACTGGGTCTCCCTCGACCCGGGCTTCCTCACCACGGCACAATGCGAATCCAAGATCACGTACATCGACGGCGAGCATTCGATTCTGCGATACCGGGGCTACCCGATTGAGCAGCTGTGTGAGCAGTCGGACTTCCTTGAGGTCTCATGGCTGCTGCGCAATGGTGAGCTGCCCACACAAGCCGAGTACAACCGATTCGTGGAAGACATCAACCACCACACGATGGTGGGTGAGGATTTCCGCACGTTCATGGGCTCGTTCCCACGCGAGGCGCAGCCGATGAGTGTCATGGCCTCCGCAATCAACGCGCTCGCCACCTTCAACCCCGACACCACCGACATCAACGATCCGGAACAGCTTGATGAGGCCGCCACGATCATTATGGCCAAGGCACGCACGGTGGTCAGCTATATTCTGCGCCGGCGTCGTGATGAGCCGATGCTCTACCCCGACTATGCGCGCGGCTACGTCGACGACTTTATTCGCATGTGCTTCGCCGTGCCATACGAACGTTTCGAATCTGATCCGCTGTATGTGCATGCGCTCGGCCGCCTGCTCATCATCCACGCTGACCATGAGCAGAACTGCTCGACGTCAGTGGTGCGCATCGCCGGCTCCGCGCACGCGAATCTGTATTCGGCCGTCGCCGCTGGCATCAACGCGCTCTCGGGCCCACGGCATGGCGGCGCGAACGAGGCAGTGCTGCGTCAGCTCATGGCAATCCGCGACTCCGGCATGAGCGTCAAGCAGTTCGTGGAGAAGGCGAAGGCGGAAGGCAGCCGCATCTCCGGTCTCGGCCACCGCGTGTACAAGTCGTACGATCCGCGTGCGGCCATTGCCAAGCATTATCTCGAGAAGATCATGGAGAACAAGGCGACGCTCAAACTGCTGCCAGGCGACGAACAGCTCTTTGACGTGGCGTTGCAGCTTGAAGACATCGCGCTCAACGACGACTATTTCGTCTCGCGCAACCTGTACCCGAACGTCGATTTCTACACCGGTCTCATCTACCGCGCGATCGGCTTCGGCCCCTCCATGTTCACGCCGCTGTTCGCACTCGGCCGCATCCCCGGCTGGATCGCCCAGTACCGCGAGATGCTCGCCGACCCGATGACGAAGATCGGCCGCCCGCGCCAGGTGTACACCGGTGCCGTGCTGCGTGACTACGTGCCGATGGACGAGCGGTAGTCAACGCCGTTCTATTTGTGTCTACTTGTGATAAGGCTCGTGCGCGTTGATCTTGAACGCGCGGTAGATCTGCTCGAGCAGGATCACGCGCATGAGCTGGTGCGGGAACGTCATCTTCGAGAAACTCAGCAGCATGTTCGCGCGCCTCAGCACACGCGGGTCGAGGCCGAGTGAGCCGCCGATCACGAACTGCAGGTGGCTGACGCCGTGCAATCCCCACTGCGCGATGCGCGCCGCGAGCTGCTCGCTCGTCAGCTGGTCGCCTTCGATTGCGAGCGCAACGACGAAGGCACCGTCGCGCAGATGCTTGAGGATGCGCTCGCCCTCCTTCTCCTTAATCTGCGCGTTGAGCGTGTCGGAGGCGTGTTCCGGAGTCTTCTCGTCGGCCACCTCAATGACGTCGACCTTCGCGAAGCGCGACAGGCGTTTGCGGTATTCGTCGATCGCGTCGCGCAGATAGCGTTCCTTGACCTTGCCGACGCAGACGATGTCGATGTTCATGTCACTCCTTGTATGAAAAAGCCCCTCCTCAGCCGGGATGGATTCGCAATGTCCGTGGAATTCCGCCGTTTCGCGAAACCCGTTTCGGTTGAGAAGGGGCTTTTGCCGTCAGTTCTTGTGAAGTGCGTCGTTGAGCGCGATGCCGGTCTTGCGCGGACGTGCCTGGATGGCGCCGGTGAGCGAGTTGCGAATGAACAGGATGTTGTTCTTTCCGCTCAGGTCGGCGCCCTTGACCACGTCGAGCGCGACCCCTGCGGCCGCCTTCTCCTTGTTCCACACCTCGATCTTCGTGCCGGCGGTCACATAGAGACCGGCCTCCACGACGCAGTTATCTCCGAGCGAGATGCCGATGCCCGCATTGGCACCGAGCAGCGAATGCTCGCCGATCGAGTTGCGCAGCTTACCTCCACCCGACAGCGTGCCCATGATCGAGGCGCCACCGCCGACGTCGGAACCGTCGCCGACCACGACGCCCTGCGAGACGCGGCCTTCGATCATGCAGGTGCCGAGCGTGCCGGCGTTGAAGTTGACGAAGCCAGCGTGCATGACCGTCGTGCCTTCGCTCAGGTAGGCGCCCAGACGCACACGGTCGCCGTCGCCGATGCGCACACCGGTGGGCACCACGTAGTCGAGCATGCGCGGGAACTTGTCGATGGCGAGCACGTTGACCTCGGCGCGCATGCCCGGCATCCCCGCGCCCGCATTGCCCTGCATGACGGCCAGGCGACGCTGTGCGAAGTCGTCGACGGCGAACGGGCCGTAGTTCGTCCACACGACGTTGTTGAGCGCTCCGAAGATGCCGTCGAGGTTGAGCGTGTTCGGCTTGGCCAGACGCATGCTGAGCAGGTGAAGGCGCAAGTAGGCGTCGGGCGCGTCGACCACCGGGTCGTCGAGGCGCGAGACGGTGAAGACCGGCATACGACGCACGCCGCGCAAATCCTCGCCCTCATGAACCAGATTGCCGAACCCATGGTTCGGCTTGGCTGCCGGCGCCTCTCCCAATGTCAGTTTCGGATACCAAACGTCAAGCACGTTGCCGGCTGCATCAATGCTCGCCAGACCCCAGCCCCATGCACTGCGCGACTGTGTCATCGCCACTCCTTGTCTATTGGATTGTCATATGCCACTGTATACCGCGCACCTGCCGTGGCGCGCCCCGTGTCCGTTCGCGGCACGTCTGCCCATCCTGTGCTGCGCTGCCCTGTCTCATGGCAAACGACAGATCATGGTCGATTACCGCACGCGCGCACAACACAACGACCATGGCCGTCGAGCTTTCGTCATCTGCCAGCAAAGAGATGGGCGAGTGGAATAACGGGGCGGGGTATCCGGTTGGCTGAAACAGAAAGCCACCTGCTACACTTGCATATCGCCTGTATGTGAGTGACAAACAAGATAGGGAACCGTGAAAAAGCAAGACAACACCGAGAGACGCCAGACCCGGCGCAGCTACAATGCCACGCGCATTGTGGCCATTGTTGTTGTGTGCGCAATGCTGGTCGGCTTTGCCATGCCATTGATCTTTGCCGGACTTTGACGCTCGCGCTGTTCGCCACGCAGCCATACTCCGGTGGCGTCCGCTTTCCCGCCAAGGCAACGTTTGCCTGTGACGGTATCTTATATTTCAGTTGAGCAATGTGAACAGATTCCACCGCAACGGTGTTTGCAGTGGACGAGCAAGTGAGAGATTATGGCAGAATTCGATTATTCGCAGGCGATTTCCGACGCCCGCGCCAAGTACGAGTCCATCGCCCTCGCGTTGGACACCGATCGTCTGAAGTCTCAGGAGGCCGAGCTTGAGCAGCAGGCCTCCGCTCCTGGACTGTGGGATGACTCCGAGCACGCGCAGAAGGTGATGAGCCAGCTGAGCGCATGCCAGTCCCAGCTGAAGCATCTGTCGAGCGCCGCGAGCCGTCTCGACGATGTGGCCACGCTCGTCGAACTCGGCCAGGAGGAGAACGACGCCGACACGCTCCACGAGGCGCAGACCGAGATCGAAAGCATTCAGAAGGATCTCGACCAGATGGAGATCGAGACGCTGATGGATGGCGAATACGATTCCCGTTCCGCCGTCGTGACCATTCGATCCGGCGCCGGCGGTGTCGATGCCGCGGACTTCGCCCAGATGCTGCTGCGCATGTACCTGCGCTGGGCTGAGCGCAACGGATACAAGGCCAAGGTGATGGACACCTCGTATGCCGAGGAGGCGGGCATCAAGTCCGCCACATTCCAGATCGACGCCCCGTACGCCTATGGCCGCATGTCGGTCGAAGGCGGCACGCATCGTCTGGTGCGCATCTCGCCGTTCGACAACCAGGGGCGTCGCCAGACCAGCTTCGCCGCCGTCGAAGTGGTGCCGCTCGTCGAGGCCACCGATCACATCGAAGTGCCCGACAGCGAGATTCGCGTGGACACCTACTGCGCTTCGGGCCCTGGCGGCCAGGGCGTGAACACCACGTACTCCGCCGTGCGCATCACCCACCTTCCAACTGGCATCGTGGTGACCATGCAGGACGAGCGTTCGCAGATTCAGAACCGCGCCGCCGCCATGGCCGTGCTCCAGTCCAGGCTGCTCGTGCTCCGCCATGAGGAGGAGGCCAAGAAGAAAAAGGAGCTCGCCGGCGACATCAAGGCCAGCTGGGGCGACCAGATGCGCTCCTATGTGCTGCACCCGTACCAGATGGTGAAGGATCTGCGCACTGGTTGCGAGACCTCGCAGACCCAGGCGGTGTTCGATGGCGACATCGATGAGTTCATTCAGGCCGGCATCCGCTGGCGCCACGAGCAGCGGCTCAAAGCCGCGGCCGAGGAAGCCAACGAGTAAATCGCGGCCCGGCGGCAAGCGATGCGAGCAGGGAGGAAGTAGCCCATGGCACTCATCTCAATGGAACATGTGAGCAAGATCTATCCGAATGCCAAGAGACCGGCGTTGCAAGACATCGATCTTGAGATCAGCCGTGGCGAGTTCGTGTTTCTCGTGGGCGCCTCCGGTTCGGGCAAGACCTCGTTGCTGCGCCTGCTGCTGCGCGAGGAGGAGGCGACCAGCGGGGAGATCCGCGTGGGCGGCTACGACCTGCGCCGCCTCCCGAACCGTCAGGTGCCGCAGTACCGGCGTTCCATAGGCATGGTGTTCCAGGACTACAAGCTGCTCAACAACAAGACCGTGTGGGAGAACGTGGCGTTCGCCCTCGAGGTGATCGGCACCTCACGTTCCACGATCAAGTCGCTGGTGCCCAAGGTGCTTAAGACGGTGGGTCTCACGGGCAAGGAGAACAACTACCCGCGCGAGCTCTCCGGCGGTGAGCAGCAGCGCGTCACGATTGCGCGCGCCTATGTGAACCACCCTCAGCTGCTGCTTGCCGACGAGCCCACCGGCAATCTGGACCCGACCACGTCGCTGGGAATCATGGAGGTGCTCGATGCGATCTCCCGCACTGGCACCACCATTGTGATGGCCACACACAACGAGGAGATCGTCAACTCGATGCGCAAACGCGTGGTCGAGCTCAACAAGGGCAGCATTGTCCGTGACGAGAAGAACGGCTCGTATGATTCCGCCATGTACTTCCCGGATGAGCAGGTGGCCGCGATGTCGCATGCGGCCATCAAGGCCGAGGCTGAGGCGGAATCGGTGACCGTCAGCGAGACCAGTGCCGTGATCGAGCCCGCGGCGGATCTGCCGAAGTCACGCAGCGGCAAGCATGAGCGTGATGAGCGTGCGACCACCATGGTCGACTCGGTCAACGAGATTCTGCAGTCCGAGCACAGCAACGAGGGCATAGCCCGTCTCGCCCAGAGCGTGCATGCCGGCAAGACCGGACGTTACGGGGAGGCGTTCGCGGACGTGGAGCAGACGCTCACCTGGGGTGGAGGCCTCTCTCTCGAGGAGCTCGCCGAACAGGAGGGCATCGACACCAGCAAGACGCGAGAGGTATCGACCGCCGCAAAGGCGGACGCCTCCACGGAGCAGGATTCCGGGAAGGTATGGGGAACCGTGACCCTCGAGGAGCCGCGGGGCGAAGCCGACTCCACCGGCAATGCCTCCGCGGGGAAGACGACGCCCGTCGAACAGACGCAGGCGATGGCCCCCGTGACGAAGGAGGTCGAACCATCCGCGCCGCCTATGCCACCGAGTCCGCCGAAGGGGCGGCATTCGCGACCGAGAACCCCGGATGAGCCGAACAAGGACGAGGAGTAGAGCATGCGATTCCGTTTCATTCTTTCGGAGACATGGACGAGCCTTAGGCGCAATGTGCCCATGCTGCTTTCGGTGATGCTCGTCACGTTCATCTCGTTCCTGTTCATCGGGGCATCGTTGCTCACTCAGGCGCAGATCACGAAGGCCAAGGGCGATTGGTACGACAAGGTCGAAGTCGTGGTGTGGCTGTGCCCGGACGGCAATAGTCAGTCCGCGAACTGCTCCACAGGCAAGGCTGCCACCACCGCGCAGATCAATGAGCTGCAGAAGGTGATCCAGCAGGAATTGCCGAACGACGTCTCGCAGGTCACGTTCATGAGCCGTGAGGACTTCTATAACAACTCCTTCGTCAAGCAGTACCCGAAGGGCGAATACCAAGGGCGCACGCTTACTGCGGCCGACATGCAGGATTCGCTGTGGCTCAAGCTCAAGAACCCTGAGAACTATCGCGTGGTCTCCGAGGTGCTTTCGAATCGTGATGGGGTTGAGGAGGTGGTTGACCAGCGGCAGATCTTCGAACCGGTGTTCGCCATACTCAACCGCGCCACCGTGGCCACCGGCGGTTTGGCCGTCATCATGGTGATTGTGGCGATCATGCTCACTGGTACGACGATTCGTATGTCGGCTGCGTCGCGAAGCGAGGAGACCGAGATCATGCGCTTGGTCGGCGCCTCCAACTGGACCATCCGTCTGCCGTTCATTCTCGAAGGCGTCATTGCCTCGCTGGCGGGCTCCCTGCTTTCGTGCGGCGCATTGGCATTGTTCGTCAAGGTGTTCGTGACCGACTGGCTGGCGAAGTCGGTGACATGGATTCCATATGTGGACCAGACCACGGTGTGGCTTGTCTCGCCGATTCTCATTGTGGGTGCCGTGGTGCTTTCGGTGCTTGCCTCGTCTATCGCCCTGCGCAGATATCTCAAGGCGTAACGGCTCGTGTTTTCCGTGATTCCATTGGCATTGTTGCTTTGTGAATTGTGCAGATTCTGTGAATGAGTCGAATATGGCATGGCGTCCGCCCATTTTCAAGAATGTGATGATACGCTGGTGAGCAGCGTATTAGAAAGGGACTCGATGACGAACAGGAAACGGACCGTACCTGTAGTGGCATCCTCGCTGGCCTCTGCCCTATGCATAGGCGCATTGGCGGTGCCGATGTCGACGTACACGCCTCAGGCATACGCAGACACCTACAGTGACTTGGTGAACGCCCAGAACAGCCATGCCCAGAGCAAGCAACGCGAGGCGGCGCTACGTGAACAGCTCGCCGGCGTGAACAGCGATCTGGCCGACAAGATCGTGGAACTCGACGACCTCAACAACAACAAGATCCCCGCCGCACAGGCCAAGGTGCAGCAGGCGAACTCCGATGCCGCAGCAGCCAAGTCCGAAGCCGATGCCGCGGCGGAGCGCCTCAAGGCCGCCGAGAAAGACAAGGCCGATCTCGAGGCCAAGATCAAGCAGACCGGCGAGGATTACGACGACGCACATGCCGCCGTGGCGCAAAGTGCTCGTGAGTCGATGCATGGATCAGACACCTCCGACGTCATGAGCGTCATGACCGGCTCGAAGGACACCAAGGACTTCATCAAGTCGATGCAATCGCGTGACGCTCTCGCCCGTAACGAGGCGAATGCGGCATCCGATGCCGCCGTCGACCTCAACACTTCGATGAACCGCGCCGACAGGCTCAAGGCAATCGAGAAGCGAGTCGAGCAGTGCAAGAACGACGCCGACCAGAAGTCCGCCGCCGCACATTCCGCCGCAACGCAGGCCCAGCAGGAGAAATCCAGCCTCGACAAACTGCGTGCAGCCGGTGAGAGCACACGAGCCGATCTGGAAAACCAGAAGAGCAGCCTCACCACGCAAGCCGCCCAGCAGGCCGCGCAGACCGTGATGCTGCAGTCTGAGATCGATGCAAAGAACCAGCAGTGGGCCGCCGAACAGGCTGCCGCTGCGGCGCAGGTGCAGGAACCTGAGCCACAGGGTACCGTCGAGGCACCTGCTGCTGCGGCACCCCAGCCGTCCGTTCCCCAGCAGACGCAAACGCCGTCTCAGCCGGCGCAGACTCAGCGTCCGTCCACACCATCACAGCCGTCCACACCATCACAGCCGTCCACGCCCTCGACTCCGGTCGTCACCCGTCCTTCTACGGGCGGCCAGGGCACATCGAACGGCGATTACGGGAATGCATACGCAGCAGGCCAGTGCACTTGGTGGGCCTATGAGCGTCGCAAGCAGATGGGCATCGGCACGCCATCGTATCTCGGGAACGGCGGCCAGTGGTGGAGCACGGCCCCATCATATGGGTTGCGCGTCGACCATAGCCCTCAGGTCGGGGCCGCTCTGTCGTTCCTGCCGGGGCAGGAGGGCGCCTCGAGCCCATGGGGTCATGTCGCGGTGGTCGAGCAGGTCAACGGCAACAGCATTCTCATCTCGGAGTCGAACGTGGCTGGTCTGTACACCATCACATACCGTACGCTGTATAATCCGGGACGGTTCTGGTACGTCCACTGACAGCTGCCAATAACCAAGCATCCATTCGGGGTCCGATATCACAGTATCGGGCCCCGAACTCATATGCGCACCTTCCGTTAGGCAATCCTCGGCTGCAAACTCTCATCTTCTTATCTGCGTGGTCCCCAGATGAGTAGTCGTCATGTGCGTGGTTCTCAGATGGGCGGCCCTCATCAGTGAGGCCTTCATCTGAAGAGTCCTCGTCTGCGTAATCCTCGTCTGCGTAAAAAGAGACGAATCCAGTCCCTAGATGTCTCTTCTTACGCAGAGAGTGGAAGAGTGTGGAAGAAGGTGAAGAGGAAACAAGGGCCGGCGGCATGGGAAAGCGGGACAGTCTGCAGAAGAACGGGGGACTGGTAGGTAGACTGGTTCCCAGAACAATCGAATAGGAGCAACTGTGGCGAAGAAAGAGCAGAGCAACGAGAAGATGATCGCGCAGAACAGGCGCGCGCGGCACGACTACGAGATCGAAGACACCTATGAGGCGGGCCTTGCGCTGACAGGCACCGAGGTGAAGTCGCTGCGCGAGGGTCGGGCCTCGCTGGCGGAGTCGTTCATCTCGATTGACAAGCGGGGTGAGGTGTGGCTCGAAGGTGCGAACATTCCCGAATACCTCAACGGCACATGGAACAACCATGCGCCCAAGCGCAAGCGCAAGCTGCTGCTGCACGGCGCGCAGATAGACAAGCTGCGCCGGCAGATTCAGGCGAAGGGTTACACCATTGTGCCGCTGCAGCTGTATTTCAATGAAGACGGCCGCGCGAAGCTCAAGATTGCACTCGCCCGTGGCAAGAAGGAGTACGACAAGCGGCAGGCGTTGCGTGAAGAGCAAGACAAGCGCGAGGCGTTGCGCGTGATGCGCTACAAGAACATGCACGCCCGCGGCTGACTCCTGAATCTGTGAATCTGCGTAAAAAGGGACAAATATAGCCAGTATTTGTCCCTTTTTACGCGGGGAAGTGTACGCATGCGGGGGAGGCGTACGCAGGGGAAGTGTACGCAGGGGAAGTGTGTGGCACGCAAGAGATGACGCATGGGTTCGTGCGTAATTTGGGTTAATCTTTGCGCATAGTTGTCCCTTTTTACGCAGATTGGCAACGTGAGCTGTGTGTGGGGGTGACGCCACATTCGGGAGATTACTTCCAGATTACGAGATTCCTCGGGTGCCGAAACGCGCTGATAACATGTGATTTCTACTCTGACTCGTGTTTGAAGCCAAACACGGAGGAGAGAGCCATGAAGAACACTTGGAAAGCCACGGCGGCATTTGCTGCCATCGTGTTGTGCGCGGGCATGTCGGCCTGCGGCACCAGTGATGCAAGCGACAGCGGCAAGTCCAGCGGCACCAGCAGCAGCTCGGCGGCCGCGTCGTTCGACCCGAGCACTGTGGAGACCGACGAGACGATCGCCGCACTCGTGCCGGACTATGTGAAGAAGGACGGCAAGCTCACCGTGGGCACCGACACCACGTATGCGCCGGCGGAATTCATTGGGGAGGACGGCAAGACCGCCGTCGGCTATGATGTGGACCTCACGAAGGCGATCGCCAAGGTGATGGGACTCGAACCGGAGACCGCGGTGTCGGAATTCGACATGATCATCCCGTCCATCGGCAGCAAGTACGACATCGGCATCTCGTCGTTCACCGTGACCCCCGAACGTCAGGAGGCCGTCGACTTCGTCACTTACTACAAGGCCGGCTCCACGTGGGTGACCCAGAAGGGCAATCCCGACAAGGTCGACACGAAGGACCTGTGTGGCGTCAAGGTCGCAGTGCAGACCGGCACCACTCAGGAGGAGGAGCTCAACAAGATGAACGAGCAGTGCAAGGCCGACGGCAAGAAGGCAATTGAACTGCAGACCTTCGCCAAGCAGACCGATGTGACCACCGCCGTCGTCAATGGCAAGGCCGCCGTGTTCTATGCGGATTCGCCGGTCGCCGGCTATGCGATCGAGCAGACCGATGGCGCGCTCGCACCGCTGGGTGCCGACGAAGGCGTGACCGAAGAAGGCATCATCGTCAAGAAGGGCGACAAGCAGATGGATGAGGCCGTCCAGAAGGCCGTGCAGAAGCTCATGGACGACGGCACCTATCAGCAGATCCTCGAGAACTGGGGCGTGAGCTCCGGCGCGATCGACAAGGCCGAGATCAACCCGACCAAGTGAGCGCACGAATCCGCACGCTGAACGCAATTTGACATATATTCGCCGTTGGCAAACATAAGCATTGCATAATATGCATATCTAGGCATATGTATACAGTGTAAGTGTTTGAAAACGGCGACTATTATTTGGCATGGTTGCCTGAGAATATTGAATATATGCAACACTACGCCATGTGGAGCACATGGCAGGCACATGAGGAAAAGGAGCGCTGACACATGTTTGGCAATGCACACTCCACGGTGAAGAAGGTTGCGGCATTCGCACTGGGTGCCGCAGTCATGATTGGTTCTGCGGCATGCGGTACGACTGACGAAACACAGACCGCGGCAAAGGATTCACAGAACGCGACTTCGATTGTCGACTCGGTGAAGAAGGACGACAAGATCGCGGCCATGCTGCCGCAGAAAATCGCCGAGTCCGGCAAACTCACCGTCGGTATGGAGATGACCTATGCACCGGCGGAATTCGTGGCGGAGGACGGCAAGACCCCGGAAGGGTATGATGTGGATCTCGCCAAGGCGCTTGCCAAGACCCTGGGTGTGAAAGCGGACTTCATCTCGTCGAGCTTCGATTCGATCGTGCCGAGCGTGGGCAGCAAGTACGACCTCGGCATCACCGCGATGACGATCACCGAGGAACGTGAGGATTCCGTCGATTTCGTGAGTTACTACAAGGCCGGCTCGATGTGGGTGGTGAAGAAGGGCAATCCCGACAAGGTGGACGCCAAGAACCTGTGCGGCACGAAGATCGCAGTGCAGGTGGGCACCACGCAGGAAGAGGATGCCAACAAGATCAAGGAACAGTGCGCCGCCGATGGCAAGGCAGCGGTCGAGGTCATGCCGAGCAAGCAGCAGACCGATGCCGCGACCAACGTCGTGACCGGCAAGGCGGACGTGTTCTATGCGGACTCGCCGGTGGCAGGTTACGCAATCTCGCAGACCGACGGACAACTCGAGGAACTCGGTGAGGTCGAAGGAACAATCAAGCAGGGCATCGCCATCAAGAAGGGCGACACCCAGCTCGCCGAGGCGGTGCAGGCGGCCATGCAGCATCTGATGGACGACGGCACCTACATGAAGATCCTCAAGGCGTGGGGCGCGGAGTCCGGTGCGCTCGACAAGGCCGAGATCAATCCGAAGGATTTGAGCTGAAGAATCAGAACGCGTGCCGGCCGGCCGCATATGGAATGTGCGAATCAGACGTGAGCCATATGCGGTCGGTCGGCGCCGTTGCGTAACGGGGTACGTTACAATACTCACATATCGTCGGTAGACGCCTGGAAGCGCAACGGCGCAAGCCGGGCGCGCATGCCGGATGCCACGGAACGCAGAGAAGAAGGAAGATCGATGCCACATCACGTTGAACACGACAGCGAAGGTCTGCCGATCCCCAATCGCATCAAGGCCAAGCCAGTCAAGCGCCCGGGCCAGATCATCGCCGCGATCATCGTGGTCATCTTCGCCGCCATGATCGTCAAGGGACTCATCACCAACCCGCGCTTCGAATGGAACGTGGTGTGGAAGTACCTGTTCAATGAGCGTGTGCTCGAAGGCGTGGGCTACACATTGCTGCTCACGGTGATCTCCATGGTCGTGGCCATCGTGCTCGCCGTGGTGCTGGCCGTCATGCGCAAGTCGGTGAATCCGGTGCTCCGCGGTGTCAGCTGGTTCTACATCTGGTTCTTCCGCGGCACCCCTGTATACACGCAGTTGGTGTTCTGGGGTCTGTTCGCCGTGCTCATCCCACGTCTGTCGCTGGGCATACCGCTCACGTCGGTGGAGTTCTGGAGCATCGATTCGCAGGCGATCATCACCGCGTTCAATGCGGCATGGATCGGTCTGGCGTTGAACGAGGCCGCATACCTGGCCGAGATCGTGCGCGCGGGCCTCGACGCCGTCGATCCCGGGCAGGAGGAAGCCGCCAAGGCGCTGGGCATGAAGCGTTCGATGATCATGCGCCGCGTGATTCTGCCGCAGGCCATGCGCATCATCATCCCGCCGACCGGCAATGAGACGATCGGCATGCTCAAGACGACCTCATTGGTGCTCGCCGTGCCGTTCACCCTCGATTTGCAGTACGCGACGAACGCGATCGCCAACCGCATCTACAAGCCGATTCCATTGCTGCTCGTGGCCTCGATCTGGTACCTGTTCATCACCTCCATTCTCATGGTGATCCAGTCAATGCTCGAGAAACACTTCGGCAGGGGATTCCAAGCGCGCCCGGTGGGGCCCAAGGGCAAGCAGCCGCCGCTGCCGGGAAAGACGGACGGCGAGCCGAAAGACGACGTGAATAAGACGAACCAGGCCGAATTCATGGGGTACACCGCCTAGCGGTGCCGTGGGCATAAGGAGAGACACATGAGCGAAGCGATGAGAAAAACCAAGTCGAACAGCGACGAATCCACTGCAATACAAACCCCGAAAGCCAGCGTGACCACCGACATCGCCGCCGCGATTCCGGCCGTGGAGGCCAAGCAGGTGCACAAGGCATTTGGCGACCTGCACGTGCTCAAGGGCATCGATCTGACCGTCGAACCGGGCACCGTCACCGTGATCCTCGGGCCGTCCGGTTCAGGCAAATCCACATTTCTGCGTCTCATCAACCAGCTGGAGACGATCACCGGCGGCGAGATCGACGTCGATGGCGAGATGATCGGGTACAAGAGACTGCCGAACGGCGAATTGCAGACGCTGAACGACAAGGAGATCGCCCGCCAGCGCGCCAAGCTGGGCATGGTGTTCCAGAAGTTCAATCTGTTCCCGCATATGACCGCGCTCGAAAACGTGATGGAGGCGCCGGTGCACGTGCTGCATATGCCGAAGGCGGAGGCGCGCAAGCTCGCCATCAAGGAACTTGAGCGCGTTGGACTCGGCGAACGTCTCGACTACTACCCGGCCCAGCTTTCCGGCGGCCAGCAGCAGCGTGTGGCGATTGCGCGCGCGCTCGCCATGAAGCCGGAGATCATGCTGTTCGACGAGCCCACGTCGGCACTCGACCCCGAGCTCGTCGGTGAGGTGCTCAATGTGATGCGCTCGCTCGCGAACGACGGCATGACGATGATCGTGGTCACGCATGAGATCGGCTTCGCCAAGGAGGTCGCCGACCAGATTGTGTTCATGGACGGGGGAGTCGTGGTGGAACGCGGCACGCCGGACATCATCGATCATCCCAAGGAGGAGCGTTTTCAGGACTTCCTGCAGCACGTGCTGTGATCCGTGCGTTGCTCGCATTCGGACACTCCGTGTGAGGGTCGGCCTGCAAAGTTGATTATCCAGATGTTAGTGTGTGCGCTTTGCTGAGTGCGGAGTTGCAAAGGTGACTGTCGGAATCCTGCTGCGCGTGTCCAGCTGGGAGCGGAGTTGCAAAGGTGGCCATCAGAGAGGCGATTCATTTGCCGGTGCGGAATCCGCACTGCAAGCGAGGCCATCGTGGAAGCTGTTCGGTGGTCGTGTTTGCAGATTCGCTCTCGCTCGCGCAAAAGTAGATCCCGCATGGTGGTTCGTGTGGGAGTCGGCATGCAAAAGCGGCAATCTGCAGACTCGTCCGTTTGCTGGAGCGCGGCCCAGTGTGCAAGAGTGGCAACCTGGGGACTGATTCATATGTCGCGGGAAGATTCAGTTTGCAAAGGCGACCGTTAAGAAATAATCTGCATGTCTCTGTGAGAACGGAATTGCACAAGCGACAATATGAGCGCATGGAACAGCGGCCCGCGCAAGACATATAGAGCTCGGCGCACGGCTAGGAGACATAGGGTACTCCTGCTTGCTCGAGTTTGCGGCGAAGCTGATCGGGGTGCACCACGTCGTTGTATGAGAAATGCACGATCTGCGAAACGCCGCAGCGACGAAGCGCCTCATCTCGTTCACGTTCTGCCAGCACGCGCTGCTCAATGGTTTTTGATCCTACCATCTGCGGATTCACGTATTTCTCCATGCCATCGAACTCCCCAACGATGACTCTGCCGTCGGCCAATCGCCACAGGTAATCCGTGCGATATGTCTTTCTTGTCACGGGGTCGAAAAAACTGATCTGCAATTCCGGAACCACGAAACCCAGCACAATAATCACGGCACGCGCCTTCGATTCGCCGCCGCTCTCACTGCGAGGATCTGCGAAATGCAACAGTCGTAAGACGGGACTCACATCACGCGACATGGTTCCCATGACTTCCATGATCTGTTTGAAGTGCGTGATGGACGCGGAATCGAACATCGGCAGCGTTTCTTCGAAAGGCAGCAACAAAGCACAATCTACCAATGTGTGTGCCGGATTCGTGACCAGCAATCCCTGCATGCTGATTGCCGAGTCCATATCCGTGTAAATATGCTGAGTCCGTTCGGAAGTCCAGTTTCGTCGTGCGGCACAGACGATCGTGCCGTCGTGCAATGCGTGGCTCAATGGGAAGCCAAGCAGGGTGGCGGCGGTCTTGCCGGCAAATACCACGCCGGGATTGTACCGATTCACCGTGCGGCAGATATGCCATGTTCGCTCGGCCGGGCGCAGGGAATCCCAGTAATCTGGCCGCACATAACAATTCCTGAACACTTGGTTGAGCTCGCCGGATCTCGCTCTGCGTGCTAGCGCGACTCGCTCGTTGCGATTGCATGCATATGCGCAACGATGTCCATGCTGGGCGGAGTCAAGCAGTTGCTCGACCACTCTGTTTCTGCGCATCCTCGCCTCCTTTCGTGTGGCATGTAGCCATCTAAGCAGCGTGGGGCGGTGGTGTACAGCGGAATCGGGCATTGTGGTCGGAGGACGCATTATTCACAACGGCGGTCGTTGCAATTGTGGACAGTCACGTGCGCGCCTTGCAAAAGCGCTGGCAAGAAGACGAGCGTTGATGAAGTCTGTCGCGATGGATTGCGGGATGTCTTGTAGTGGTTTCAGATGCAAAGATGAATATCGAGATTGTTTTCACGTGCTATATCGGAGTTCGTTTTGCAAAGGAGACTCTTTCTGAACCTCTTCGTGTGTCGTGGTAGGACCTGATTTGCAATAGCGGTTAGATAGCGGTTGTTCACATTGCCGGTAGAGCAAATGAAATGCAAGGAAGGCAATATGAGCACTGATTCGCATGCCGCGGTGAGGCTCATTCGCAAAGGTGACTATCGTGATTCTGCTGTACGTGCGCAGTTGGTAGCGGAGTTGCAAAGCCGGCTATCGGGATCTTGTTGCGTGTACGCAGTTGAGGGTGAGTCTGCAAGGATGGCTATTGGGATTTTGCTGCAGGTGTCCAGCTGGGAGCAGAGTTGCAAACGCGACTGGCGGAATCCTGCTGCAGATGTTCAACTGAGTGCGGATTTGCAAAGGTGACTGTGGAAATCCTGTTGTGCTGGTCCAGCTGGGAGCGGAGTTGCAAGTGTGGTCATGCAAGAGAGTTTCGTTTGCTGTGACGAGATTGCGATTGCAAAAGAATCAATCTGATGAGTTACCAGAGGGTCATGTTTGCAGATTCGCTCTCGCTCGCGCAAAAGTAGGGCCCGCATGGTGGTTCGTGTGGGGCTCGGTGTGCAAGAGTGGCAGTCTGGAGACTGATTCACGTGCCGTGGGAAGATTCAGTTTGCGAAAGAGACTGCTGAGGAATTCTTTCTATGCCCTTATGAGAGGGGATCTGCAAAAGAGGTAATCCTCCTTATATGCTTATATGCCGTGGTGAGACTCGGAGTGCGAGAGCGACACTCTAAGGAGCGTCGCGATGCTGTAATGCGGTTCAGTTTGCAAAAATGGCACTCTGGAATCGTCTCACAGTGTTGTACGTGCCCTTATGCTGTATGCGTCTCCGACTGCATGCCGAGTGGCTGCATACCGATCGGCCGCATATCGATTGGCTGCGTAACAGGGAAGAGAGAGCCGCGAGTGCACAGTCGCCGCACTGCATTTCATCAGCACTGCGAATCATCACAGCATGGTGTCTCATCACAGTGTGTACAGTATGTTCAGTCCGCCCATTTCCACGATGTCATCAAAGGAAAGTGCCGCGGCATCCGTGCCCCTTCGCACGGATGCCCGCATTGCCCTAGAATCTCGCCCACGGGGGAGATGCCCTTCTCTCTCGCCAGTTTTCATTGTAAAAGAGCGGCATTATAAAAACCATTGATTGTAGTCCCACAGACTACAAAACTGCTCGGCGTGTCGAAAAATCACAGTTTCGTTTTGCGGGACCATGACGCCACCGCCTCAGCCCGTGATTTCGCGCGGAGTTTGCGCATGGCGCGGCTGATGTAGGTTTTCACCGTGGATTCACTGTCGCCGGTCTCTTCGGCAATGGTGCGCGTGGAAAGTCCCTCCGAGCACAGCTCCATCACGGCCTGCTCGTTTGGTGACATGCTCATGATTGCAGGTTTGCCTTGCATGAGCAATCTTTCGTGTGCCTGCTGCGGGGTCTCGTATGGCATGCCGTTCGACTTGAGCAACGGTTGGCCGCTCAACAATGTACGCATTCCGTCGGCCAGTTGAGCGAGTCCGTTTTTGAGCAGCAGGCCCTGCATGCCATTGTTCACCGCGTCGCGCTCGTACGGCTCGATCATGTAGGAACTGCATCCGAGAATGGGCGTATGGTCGTCCTCGAATCGGATTGTGGCGCATAGTTCGAACCCCGACATGCCGTGCATAGACAGGTCGGTGACAATCAAATCCGGCACACAGTTCGTGCAGGCGATGCTGTGGTGGTATGCTTCCACAGCATCCCTTCCGCTTTGCATGGACCAGCAGATGTTGAACTCGGGCAGCCCTCCCAAATAGGTTTCCAAGTAGCTGCGCACCAGCGCGTCGTTGTCCACCAGGGCAATGTTCCACGGTTCAGAATCGGGGTTCATATTGGTATGCATAACGTGTAACTCTCTTCGCGGCAGGCGAATTCGTAGCGAAGCGGGCGCTTCGCCGCGTCACCTATTCGGCTCCTGCCCATTACAGTGTACTTGAGCAGCATGTGATTTGCGCGGGTTGATTGCCATATGAGCCATGCCATACCGTGTTTCAGATGAGTATTGAGATATTCAACGGTATTCGATGTGCCTAATTTGCAGATTTTCGTAAGACTTGTCGTTTTGCCCTGATGGTATGGGCTTTTGCAGCATCTTCTGTTATGCTGTTCGGCATGTGTGGAATTGTGGGTTATGCAGGTAATGTTCTTTGTCCTTCGGATAAGCCGCTTGAGGTGTGTTTGCAGGGCTTGGAGCGGCTTGAGTATCGCGGGTACGATTCGGCCGGCGTGGCGTTGGTGGCGCCGGGCATGGATCGGGTGCAGGTGAGGAAGAAGGCCGGGCGGCTGAGCAATCTGGTGGCGGATATCGAGGCGGATCCGTTGCCGGAGGCGACGGTGGCGATCGGGCATACACGTTGGGCGACGAACGGTGTGCCCAATGATGTGAACGCGCATCCGCATTCGAGCATGGATGGCAAGGTTGCGATCATCCATAACGGGATCATCGAGAACGCCTCGCAGCTGCGTTTGGATCTGCAGGCTGAGGGGTACCGGTTCGTGTCGGGCACCGACACGGAGGTGGCGGCCAAGCTGCTGGGCAAGATCGTGGACGCGGTGATCGCGGAGACGGGCGAGCCGGACCTGTTCGAGGCGGTGCGCCGTCTGGGCCGCATGCTCGAGGGTGCGTTCACGATCCTGGCGATCGACTGCCGCCAGCCGGGTGTCGTGGTCGGTGCGCGTCATGATTCGCCGCTCGTCGTCGGCCTTGGGGAGGGTGAGAACTACCTGGGTTCGGATGTGGCGGCGTTCGTCGCGTATACGAGGACGGCGATGGAGATCGATCAGGACCAGGCGGTGATGATCAGCGCCGGGGGTGTGACGGTCACCGATTTCGATGGCAACGTGGTGGAGGATCCCACCGTGTTCGAGGTGGATTGGGATGCGTCGGCCGCGGAGAAGGGCGGCTGGGATTCGTTCATGGACAAGGAGATCCATGAGGAGCCGGCCGCGGTCCAGCGCACGTTGATCGGACGTTTGGACGATGCCGGCAGCATCAACCTGGATGAGGTGCGCATCGATGAGCATGATTTCAAGATGATCGACAAGATCATCGTGATCGGCTGCGGCACGGCGTCGTATGCGGGCCTGGTGGCCAAGTACGCGATCGAGCATTGGGTGCGCATCCCGGTGGAGGTGGAGCTGGCGCATGAGTTCCGCTACCGTGACCCGATCCTGACGCCGCGCACGCTGGTGGTGGCGATCTCGCAGTCGGGTGAGACGATGGACACGTTGATGGCGTTGCGTCATGCGCGTGAGCAGGGGTCGAAGGTGCTGGCGATCTGCAACACGCAGGGCGCGTCGATCCCGCGTGAGGCGGATGCGGTGCTGTACACGCATGCGGGCCCGGAGGTGGCGGTCGCCTCGACGAAGGCGTTCGTCGCGCAGATCACGGCGACCTACGTGCTGGGCCTGTACCTGGCGCAACTGAAGGGCACGGTGTTCCGCGACGAGATACGCCAGACCCTCGACTCACTCAAGGCCATGCCCGCCAAGATCCAATGGGTGCTCGACACGCAGCCGGACCGCGTGCAGCGTGCCGCCGAGCAACTGCAGGATGCGCAGTCCTTCCTGTTCCTTGGCCGTCACGTGGGCTACCCGGTGGCGTTGGAGGGCGCGTTGAAGCTCAAGGAGATCGCGTACACGTTCACCGAGGGCTTCGCCGCCGGCGAGCTCAAGCACGGCCCGATCGCGCTGGTGGACGAGGGAGAGCCGGTGGTGTTCATCGTGCCTCCCGCGCGCGGCCGCAACACGCTGCATGCGAAGGTGATCTCGGGCATCGAGGAGGTCAAGGCGCGCGGCGCGTACATCATCGCCGTGGCCGAGGAGAACGACAAGGACGTGGAACGCTACGCCGACATGATCTTCTGGCGCCCCGAATGCCCCACGCTCATGAGCCCGCTCATCGACATCGTCCCCCTGCAGCTGTTCGCCATGGACATGGCCAAGCAGAAGGGCTACGACGTCGACAAGCCACGCAACCTCGCCAAATCCGTCACCGTCGAGTGAACGGCGCTCATCGCTGGGTGATCGAGGAACCGCACATCCCGTTCGATCTCACGGTGGTCTATGAGAACGAGCGCATCATTGTCGTGGACAAGCCGCATTTTCTGGCAACCACGCCTCGCGGCATGTGGTATCGCGAAACGGCATTGATGCGCTTGCGCGAACGGTATCGGGAGCCGAATATCACCCCCGCGCACAGACTCGACCGTCCCACCGCCGGCATTGTGGTATTCGTGCGGGATCCCGCTGTCCGTGGCGCCTATCAGATGCTGTTTCAGGAGCATCGCACCAGGAAGTGCTATGAATGTCTGGCGCCGATTCGTCCGCTTGCCACGCCCCGCACCGGCACCGTCGTGCACGGGTCACCTCCGCGAATCTGGCCATTGGTGCGCCGCTCGTGTATCCGAAAGACGAGGGGCGTGCTGTGCGCGCAGGAAATACCGGGGCAGGTGAATGCGGAGACGGCGATCGAGCTCGAAGCATTGCATGCCCGCATGAGTGCGCGAATGGGCATGCCGATCGGCGTATACCGGCTTCTTCCCCGTACCGGCAAGACCCACCAGCTTCGCGTGCACATGAATTCGCTGGGGCTGCCCATTGTTGGCGATGATTTCTACCCGCGCATAGAGGAACGAGCCTACGACGATTTCTCCCAGCCGCTCCAGCTCGTTGCCCGTTCGTTGGCCTTCACCGACCCGTTCACTGGCGACCCGCTCGAATTCAGCTCAAAGATTGAGCTGGGGATCTAGATTCTATACTGTTGTCGAATTCGAAGGACGGGGAGACATGAACGCGCAGATTTGGTATGTGGTTTTGCTCAGCGTAATCGTGATCGCCGCGCTGATCGGCACCTCCATTGTGCTCGGGCAATCGAAGAACGGGCTGGGGGGGGGAGGATCATTACACCGATCTGGATCCGCAGATGCAGGGCGAGCTCTACGCCACGCCCGTCATCGTGGGAGACGACGGCGTGACACGGCAGAAGGGCATTGTGCATGACATCAAGCAGATGCCAGACGACACGGCGATTGTCGACGTGCTCTACGCCGGTTCGAAGAAAGGCAGCAACGGCGATACGAAGGCCGAGCACATGACGATGAAGGAAGTGGATGTTCGCCGTCTCGGCCTCAAACCCGGCACCACCGTCACCCTGCATGTTGTGGATGGGGCGATCACGCTCATCGAGCAGTGACGGAGGTCACACATTCTTCGCGTAGATCGAGGCCATGCCTTTGAAGATGAGCGTCGGGTCGACGACATCGATGAGCGGGCAGTCGAAGATGCGCGACATGCCACCGGTGGCGACCACCTTGAAATCGGTGTCGAGCTCCTCGCGGAACTGTGTAATCGTGCGTTCGATGCCACCGAGGCAGTCGTAGTAGAGTCCGGCCTGCATGGCATCTTTCGTGTTGGCGGCGAGAATCGATCTGGGCCGTGTGATCTGCACTTCGGGCAGCTGGGCGGTGTTCGAGGCGAGCGCTGCAGCCGCGGTGCCGATGCCGGTGGTGATGAGCCCTGCGAGAATGGCGCCCTTCTCGTCGACGTAGTTGTAGGTGGTGGCGGTGCCCATGTCTATGACCAGCACCGGGCCGCCATAGGTGGTGTAGGCACCTGCACAGTCGGCGAGCAGGTCGGCGCCGAGAGAGCGTGGGTCGTCCATGCGAATGTTCATGCCGGTTTTGATGCCCGGACCGATGATCATCGGGTCGATGCCCAGGAATTTGATCATCGAGGAGATGAACGAATGCATCACTTTCGGCACAACGGAGGAGATGATCGCGTCCTGCACATCGTCGGGCGAGAAATTGCTCAGTTGCAGGAATTGGAGGATCATGAGGCCGTATTCGTCGGACGTGTGGTTCGACCGTGTGGTGATGCGGTAGGTGTCAACGGTCTCGGTGCCCTCCATGAGACCGATCACAATGTTCGTGTTGCCGATGTCGACTGCCAGAATCATGCCTGCTCCTTGTGCTCGATGCCTCCAACTTAGCAGACGACCCGACGTCCGGGCGGCCGGATGCGATACAATGATCGCGGTGACCGACCCGCCGAGGCGGTCAACCGACAGAACCATGCAGCATACGGGCCCAGTGCGCCCTATGCCGCATATGAACATTAGAGGTACCATGACAGAACCGAAGAACGGCTTGCAGAACAACAATGAGCCGAAGCCGCAGAACGCCGACAATGCGTCTGCGAGCGAGAACAAGGCTGGCAACGCAAGCGCAGCCAGCACCGATGCGTCATTGCAGGCGCACGAGAAAAGCGGGAACACGCATTCGGGTTGGAAAGGCTGGGTGCTTGGCGCCATAGCCGTAATCATCGTGGCGGCAATCGTGTTCGCCGTGATGAACCATACGCGCGCAGGCAAGGAATCTGCAATCCAGACGGGAACGCCGGCGCAGACGGTCACGATCGGGCTCAAGCTGGCGCCGACGAATCTGGACATTCGAAACACCGCGGGCTCGTCGCTCGATCAGGTGCTCATCGGCAACGTGTACGAAGGACTGGTGAGCCGCAACGAGGAGAACAAGGTGGTCCCAGCCCTTGCCAAAAGCTGGGAGGTGAGTGACGACGGTCTCACCTACACGTTCCACCTCAATAAGGGCATGCACTTCTCGAATGGCGACGAACTCAATGCGGACGATGTGGTGTGGTCGATCCAGCAGCTGAAGGAGAAGCAGTACCACGATGCGGACGCGTTGCGCAACTTCAAGTCGATCAGCGCCCCGAACGCAGACACCGTGGTGATCACACTGACCAAGCCATACTCGCAGCTCCTGTGGGCATTGAGCGGACGCGCGGGTCTTGTGTTCGACAAGGACGCCAAGTATGTGGCGAAGACACAGGCAGTGGGTTCCGGCCCATACAAGGTGGCCAAGTTCACGCCGAACAACTCGATCGAGCTCGTGGCCGACGAGAACTACTGGGGATCGAACAAACCGAAGACGAAGAATATTGTGATCCGTTACTTCGCCGACGACAATGCAGCCGTGAACGCGCTCAAATCCGGCGATGTGCAGGTGCTTGCGCCAATCACCTACGCGCTTGCCGAATCCGCGCTCGGCCCCCGGATCGAAACCAAATCGTCGGATTCCAACGGCACCGAGCACTCCAAGGAGTCGGGCGACCCCACCTCGCGATTCGTGGTGAAAGTGGGCGACGGCACCGACAAATACGTGCTCGCCATGAACAACGCCAAAGGCAAAGCGACTGCTGACAAGAAAGTGCGCAAGGCCATTCGGTACGCCATAGACCATGACCAGCTCATCGCCTCGCGCGGGAGCGTGGATGCCAAACTCGGCGGCCCGATTCCCTCGCTCGACCCGGGCTACCGGGATCTGAGCTCGAAGTACCCGCACGACATCGAGAAAGCACGCGAACTCATGAAGCAGGCCGGCTATTCCGCCGACCACCCGCTCAAACTCACGTTGACCTACCCGAACACCTACGGCACCGAGCTCGGCGAACAGCTGCGCTCGCAGTTGAAGGAGGCATACATCGAGCTCAAGGTGAACGTGGTCGAGTTCTCCACGTGGCTGCAGGACGTCTACACCGACAAAGACTACGACCTGTCGATGGTGGACCACAACGAGAGCCACGATTTCTCGCAGTGGACGCGGCCGGACTACTATTACGGCTACGACAACCGGAAGGTGCAGCAGTTGTACGAGGAGGCGATGGGTGCCACAAACGACGACGAGCGTGATGCCAAGCTCGCCGAGGCCGCGCAGACCGTGAGTGAGGATGCCGCGGCTGACTGGCTGTTCAACTACCGCGTCGCCACGGCGATGGACAAGGGCGTGGAGGGCTTCCCGCTCAACATGAATCAGACGTTCATGCCGTTGGCGCAGCTCACCTACACGCCAGCCAAGTAGCAAACGGCCTCATAACGGTCTCAAAGGACGCGTGTCTTCATGAAATATGTGTTGCGACGCATCGCCATGTTCCTGGTGGCGCTGTTGGCGATCTCGCTCATCGTGTTCCTCATGCTGCGCGTGCTGCCGGGAGACATCGCCGCCGTGATGGCGGGCACGAACTCGCCGCCCGAGCGTGTGGCCCAGTTGAGGGCCCAGATGGGACTCGACAAGCCGCTTCCACAGCAATACTTCGAGTGGGTCGGCGGACTGTTGCGCGGTGACTTCGGCACGACCATGCTCACCGGCCAGCCCGTGGCTTCCGTGGTCGCCTCGCGTGCCGCCATCACGTTCCCGCTCATTGTGTTGGGCATGCTGGTGGCACTGCTGTTCGGAATCCCGCTTGGCTACCTCGCCGTGCGCACGACGAACCGTGCGGCCAAGGCACTGTTCCAGACCATCGCGATCATTGGAGGCGCCATTCCGGCCCTATGGGGCGGTCTGCTGCTCATTCTGCTGTTCGCGCGCGGACTGGGCGTGTTCGAAGTGTTCCCGGCGCAGGGATTCCCGAGTCGTGGGTGGGCCGATCCGTCCCGCGCATCGCTCAGTCTGGTGTTGCCGGCACTCACCGTGGGCCTGATCGTCGGCGCCACAATCATGCGTTATACGCGTTCCTCGTTGCAGACCATCGCCTCCTCCGGCTACGTTGAGATGGCGATGGCATGCGGCATGACGCGCAGACAGGCGTTGTGGCATGTGGGCATGCGACTGGCGATGCCGCAGCTCGTCTCGGTGATCGGCCTCACCTTCGCCGAGATGGTCACCGGGGTCATGGTGATTGAGAACCTGTTCGCATTGCCGGGCATAGGCACCGGCTTGGTGAATGATCTCGGCCATCGCGACCTCATTGCCGTGCAGAGCGAGCTGTTCATGTTGGCGGCGTTCTTCCTGGTGATCGGCCTGCTCGTCGACCTGACGCACCGGGCACTCGACCCGCGATTGGGGGAGGGGAGCAATGAATAGGCAATCTGTACGCACGCACTTTCGCCGCGTGGGCATCGTCGTCTCGACGATGTGGTCGCGCGGCACCGGCAGGTTCTCGTTGATCGTGCTCGGCCTGTGGGTGCTGGTCTCGCTCGTCTCGCTGTTCTGGACCCCGCGGCCATTGTGGCAAACCGATGGCTACAACGTATGGGCGAAACCGTCACGCGGGCACTGGCTCGGCACCGATGGCACCGGTGCCGATGTGCTCAGCTGGCTCATGGCCGGATCGCGCACGAATCTGGCCATCGTGGTGCTCACCGTCTGTTTCGCCCTCGCCTTCGGTCTGCTGCTCGTGTCGCTGATGGTCTCGCGCAGCACATTGCTGGCGAACGGCACCGTGGTGGCGATCGACGCGCTCATCTCGATTCCCACCGTGCTCATCGCGCTCATGCTCGCCGTGCCGCTTGGCGCTTCGATTCTGGGCATTGTGCTCGCCTGTGGTTTCGGGTATGGGCTCAATCTCGCCCGCGTCGCCCGCCCGCAGGCCATGCTTTCTGCCAGAAGCCTGTATGTGGAGTCGGCGCTGTCGAACGGCGCGTCTGCGGCACGGGTGTTCTTCACGCATGTGCTGACGAACATTCGGCCGGTGGTCACGGTGCAGTGTTCGCTCGCCGCTGGAACCGCAGTGTTGGCGGAGACGGGGCTCACCTACCTCGGTGTGGGTGTGCCGTCCGGTGTGCCGAGTTGGGGGTATTCGCTCGCCTCGTCGGTCAAGTTCATCACGATCTACCCGCTCACGGTCGTGTGGCCCGGCCTGATCGTCACCGTGGTCGTCGTGGCGCTCAATCTGTTCGGAGACGCGTTGCACGATGCCGCCGACCCGCTGAGCAACCCGAGGTTGAGGAGGGTCTCATGAGTGTGGATCTGCAATCTGTGAATGTGTCAATTGCGGGCAGGCAGATTGTTCGCGATGTCTGCCTGCAGATTCGCGACGGCCAGCGTGTGGGACTGATCGGCTCCTCAGGCTCCGGCAAATCGATGATTGCACGGGCGATCATGGGACTGCTGCCGCAAGACGCCCAGCTGAGCGGTTCGATCAATGTGAACGGTACGCAGACGGTTGGTATGAACGACGTGCAACTCGCCAGGCTGCGCGGTGCGGCGATGGGCATGGTGTTCCAGAATCCGGCGGCTTCGCTCAACCCGTTGTTGCGCGTGCGTGAACAGATTGAGCTTCCGCTCAAGTTGCACTACGATCTGCCCGCGCAGGCCCGTGTCGAACGTGTGGCGAACATGGCTGCGAAAGTGGGTCTGCCGGCCGATGTGCTCGACAGATTCCCCCACCAGCTTTCCGGCGGCCAACAGCAGCGTGTGAGCATCGCGACGGCGCTGATCACGTCGCCACGCCTGATCATTGCCGACGAGCCGACCACCGCGCTTGACTCGATCACCCAGCAGCAGATTCTCGAATTGCTCGTCGGACTGGTCGACGAGGCCGGTGCGTCCATGCTGTTCGTCACGCATGATTTCTCGGTGCTGGCGCGCGCCACCCAGTACTGTTATGTGCTGCGGGAAGGGAGTATTGTCGATGCCGGGCGCACCGATGCATTGCTTGCAGACCCGGCCGACGAATACACGGCAATGCTGGTGACGGCCGCGCGCGCACTCAGTTTGCATGTCGACGGTAGCGGGGGTGCCAATCATGATTGAGAAACAGCAGAAGTCGGCCGCGCTGCGGGCAAATGCAGTGGTCAAGAGCTTCGGAAGAGGGCGCGGGCGCCATCAGGTGCTCTTCGACGTGAACGTCGAGGTGTGGCCCGGCGAATGCCTGGGGATCATCGGCGCCTCCGGTTCAGGCAAATCGACCCTCACGCGCATCATGTTCGGCTTGGAGCAACCTGATTCCGGTGATGTGCTGTTCAACGGCGCCAGCATTCTGGGAGTGAGCGGCCGTGCCCAGCGGCGCAGATTATGGGCAGCTTCGGGCATTGTGTACCAGAATCCGTTCGCCTCACTCGACCCGCGCTGGACGGCAGGGCGTTCGATTGCGGAGCCGTTGCGCTTGGCAGGGGAACGCGACGAGCGCAGTATTGGGGAACAGGTGTCGCGAGCCTTGGAATTGGTGGGCTTGGAGCCATCGGAGTTCATGGGACGGTACCCGATGGACATGAGCGGAGGTCAGGCACAGCGTGTGGCCATTGCACGCGCAGTGGTGAAGGATCCGCAGGTCATGTTGGCCGACGAGGCGATGAGCGCCATCGATGTGGCGGCCCGCATGCAGATTCTCGATGCGTTCGCGGCGATTCGCGAGCGTGACCCGAACATGGCCATGGTGCTCGTCTCCCACGACCTCGGCGTGGTGCAGAACATAGCCGACCGCATAGTCGTCATGCATGAGGGGCGCGTCGTGGAAAGCGGTCCGACTGCGCAGATTCTCGAGCAGCCGCAGCAGGAGTACACCCGTCTGCTCATTGCGGCAGCAAGTCTGTGAGTCAGTCTTCTGAAAAGAGGACCTGTACCCCCAACGACGGTTATGGGTACAAGCCCTCTGCTCAATGGAATGGTGAGCTCATACTGTTTCAGAGCTGCTGCAGTGCCTGCTCCAAGTCGGCAATGAGATCGCCGGCATCTTCGATGCCGATGGACAGGCGCACGAGGTTGGCGGGAACCTCGAGTGTCGTGCCTGAAACCGAGGCATGGGTCATTGCCGCCGGCACTTCGATGAGCGATTCCACGCCACCGAGCGACTCGGCGAGCGTGAACAGCCGTGTCGAGGAGGTGAAACGCTGTGCCGCTTCAGGGCCGCCGGCAAGTTGCACTGAGATCATGCCGCCGAAACCGCCATGCATTTGCCGCGCGGCGATCTCGTGACCCGGATGAGACTCCAGACCCGGGTACCAGACGCGCTCGATCTCGGGGCGGCTTTCCAGCCATTGCGCGATTTCCAAGGCATTCGCACTGTGTTTGCGCACGCGCAGGTCAAGTGTTTTCAATCCGCGAATGTCGAGCCACGAATCGAACGGAGACGGCACTGCGCCGGCGGCGTTCTGCAGGAAGGCCACGGCGTCGGCGACCTGGGGGTCGTTGACGAGCACCGCCCCACCGACCACGTCCGAGTGTCCTCCGATGTATTTGGTGGTGGAGTACACCACGGCGTCGGCGCCATCGGCGAGCGGATGCTGCAGAATCGGTGATGCGAACGTGTTGTCCACCACCACTTTCGTGCCGTGTTCATGGGCGAGCTGAGCCGTCAATGCGATGTCGGTGATGCCAAGCAGCGGGTTCGATGGCGTCTCCACCCATACATACCGATACGATTTGGCACCCAGGGCCGCATTCAGCGCCGCGACATCGGTGGTGTCCACCACGTCGAGTTCCACGCCCCATGGCACGAACACTTTGGACAGCAGGCGATATGTACCGCCGTACACGTCGTTGCCAATGAGAATCGAGTCACCCGGGCGCATTGTGGCACGCAGCAGCACATCGATTGCCGCCAGTCCCGACGAGAAGCTCATTGAGAACGCCGCGCCCTCCACTGCGGCAAGCTGTTCGTCGAACGACGTGCGCGTGGGGTTCACCGACCGTGAGTAGTCGTAGCCGCCGCGCAATCCGCCCACGCCGTCCTGCTTGAACGTCGAGGTCATGTAGATGGGAGTGGAGACGGCGCCTGTGAGCGCGTCCGGTTCCTGCCCGGCATGGATTGCGCGGGTCGCGATGCCGTCGTGAGCGTAGTTGGTGTCTGCCTTGGCCATGGTATTCCTGTTCTCGAAAAGTCTGCCTGTGTTGATTGTGCCTTGTGCTTGCCGTGTTCGTGTGCGCGATCTCATGCCTCGAGCAGCACGCCGTCGACGAGCGATGGTCGGCTGGTGCGTGCCACGATGTCGGCGTACCCGTGCTCGATCATCCAATCGTCATTGAAAATCTTCTCCAAGTACCCGCGGCCGGAATCCGGCAGCAGCACGACCACGGTCGCGGACTCGTCAAGGTCGTGCTCCCGCGCATACCGAACGGCCGCCGCCACCGCCATACCGCTCGAGCCGCCCACAAGAAGCCCTTCCTCGGTAGCCAGACGGCGCGTCATCAGGAACGCCTCGCCGTCGGTGACCTGCTCGACCGCATCGGGGACCGTCTGGTCAAAGGCGCTTGGGTAGAAGTCCTCGCCCACGCCTTCGATGTCGTACCCGTGCACATTGGCCGGGTTCGAGTAGATGGAGCCCTCAGGATCGGCGCCTATCACCGTGACCGCGCCATTCGAGACTTCCTTGAGGTAACGGCCGGTTCCCGAGATGGTGCCGCCCGTGCCAATGCCTGCCACGAAGTGGGTGACACCGCCCTCGCTTGCCTCCCAGATCTCGGGCCCGGTGGTTTCGTAATGCGAGCGCGGGCCGTTGAGATTGCTATACTGGTTCGGCTTGAACGCGCCGGGAATCTCGCGGGCGAGCCTGTCGGAGACGCTGTAGTACGAACGTGGGTCGTCGGGCTCGACGTCGGTCGGCGTCACCACCACTTCGGCACCGTATGCGCGCAGCACCGCGCGTTTCGTCTCGCTCACCTTGTCGGGCAGCACGAACACGGTGCGATACCCGCGCTGTTGTGCGACGAGCGCGAGTCCCACGCCGGTGTTGCCCGACGTCGGTTCCACGATCACGCCGCCCGGCCTGAGCTTGCCCTCATGTTCGGCGGCGTCGATGATGCGTTCCGCGATGCGGTCCTTCGACGAACCGCCCGGATTGAAGTACTCCACCTTCACGGCGATTTTCGCTCGCACGCCATCGGTGACGTTGTGGAGTTCGACGAGCGGGGTGTTTCCGATGAGTTCTGCAACAGTGGTGTGAATAGCCATAATGAGTCCTTAGAATCCTGATATGCGCGATTGTTTATGTATATTTTCAGATTTCAAACACGCCTCAGGTTTGCGTCGTCACTGACTGCAGCACAGCTGATCTCGATTGCCGTTCATCGACTATGCAGTGGATTCGCCCGCAGATTTTCCAATACTACCAAGCGTTTTCGATGTTGGAATGTGTGCATGAAGTGCACAGGTGAAATCGATCTCAAGTTATGCGTCGGTAACCGCGCGCCTGTGGCGTTCGGTCAGCGACAGCAACAACATGAGAAATTCGTCATATTTTCAAGAAACACCATGGCGTAGACAAACTTCATAATTCGGCTCACGGCGTTCCGTAATGTGGACGCATGGTCAGCAGTCAAGGCGAATGGTGCGGCGCTCACGAGGCGTTGTCGAAGATTCGAATGACCTCCATGAACCGTTTGCCGTAGCGTTCGAGCTTGTTGGCTCCCGCGCCGTTGACCTCGAGGAACTCTTTCGACGTGTGCGGGTGCCGTTCGGCCATGTCGCGCAGTGCGCGATCCGAGAACACAATGTAGGGCGGCTTGCCTATCTCGCGTGCGATCTGCATGCGCAGGGCACGCAAGTGCTCGAACAGTTCCGCGTCCACGCCGGTGTTGGCGCCTAAGCCTGCGGCGGCACGTTCGCCGGCACTCAGTTTCGTGGACTTCGCCTCTCCGCTGCTTCGTGACTTCGACTTGCGCTCCGATTTCTTGATCTCGTATCGGAACGTGGGTGCCACGGTTTCCGCGGCGCGGGGGCCGAACTGCACGAGCGGCAGCCGCCCCTCGCTCACCGTGAGGAAGCCGTCGGCCACCATCTGGTTGAGCACGTCGCGAATCTTGGCTTCGTTCACTTCGCTCAGGCGGCCGTACGTGGGCACCGCATCCAATCCGCGATTGGCGAGATCCTGCGCTTTGGAGCCGCGCAGCACCTGCACGACCTTGCCCATGCCGTAATGCTGGCCCAGATCATGCACGCACATGCTGATCGCGCGTGCGACGGCGGAGGCGTCCACCGTTTCGAAGGTGCTTTCGCAGTTGACGCATCCGCCTATGCAATGGCCGTTCGCCGAGCGTTCGGTTCCGTTCGATTCCCCGAAATACCGTGTCATGTAGTCGTGCAGGCAGTCCGTGGTTCTGCAGTAGCCGATCATGGCATCGAGCAGTTGCCGTTTCGAGCGCCGCACCACCTCCTGCTCCTCGGGGGTGAGCCGCTCGTTGCGATCCGCCATGTCGAGCAGGCGACGCCGTGTCACAATGTCCGACTCGTTCCACAGCAACATGCATCGGCTTGGTTCGCCGTCGCGCCCCGCACGGCCGGCCTCCTGATAGTACGCCTCTATGCTCTCGGGCATGTTGTGGTGGATTACATAGCGAACGTTCGATTTGTCGATGCCCATGCCGAACGCGTTCGTCGCGACGACGAGCGGCACCGTGTCGGTGACGAAATCACGTTGCGCGCGTTCGCGAACATTCGCCGGCATGCCGCCGTGGTATGCCGCGGCGATGGGTCCATCTTCCATCTGGGAGCCCTGTGCCTTGCGTAACTGCGGCACCATGATGTTGAGTGTCTGCGCGAGCGCCTCCGTCTCCTTGCGGGTCGCGCAATACACAATGCCGGATTCGTCGGCATGCTCGGCCACGTAGTGCGCTATCCAGTTCGCCTTTTCGCGCGTGTTGAGCTTGAGCATGTCGAAATACAGATTCGTTCTGTCGAATCCCGTCACCATGACGAGCGGGTTGCGCAAACCCAGCAGATTGACGATGTCCCGGCGCACGCGTTCGGTCGCCGTCGCCGTGAACGCGGCCACTGTGGGGCGGTCTGGCAGCGAGTCGATGAACTCGCCGATCGCCAGGTACGACGAGCGGAAATCCTGACCCCACTGCGACACGCAATGCGCCTCGTCGACGGCGAACAGCGCGATATCAGCATGTGTGGCGAATGCGCGGAACCGTGCCGTCTCCAACCGCTCTGGAGCGACGTACAGCAGCTTCACCTTACCGGCATTGGCGGCGTCGAACACCTGCTGTTGCTCGTCAGGGGTCTGCGTGGTGTTGATGAATGCGGCCGGTATGCCGATCTCGTTCGCACCGTCCACCTGGTCGCGCATCAGCGAGATCAGCGGGGAGATCACAATGGTGATGCCATGCAGCAGCAGCGAGGGAATCTGGTAGCAGACCGATTTGCCGGAGCCCGTGGGCATCACGCCGAGCACGTCGCGCCCTTCGAGAATGGCGTTGATGAGCTCCGCCTGACCGGGGCGGAAGCTCTCATAGCCGAAGTACTTGCGCAATGTGGCGAGTGCGGAACTCTCTTCATGCTCGTTCGTCATAGTGTTCCAGTGTAATCAGTGGGCGCGTGGAACATGGCGACACTCCAGAATGACATTCTCGCTATGGAGTGAACAAATCTGCGTTATAGAGTGAACATTGCAGATTGTCTCAGCATATAGATCCTTGAAATTCCAGCGTTTTCCAGACTGCGTATCAGGTATCTGTTCACCCCATAACGCAGATCTGCTCACTCCATAACGCAGGAAATTCTACTGTGAACGATGTGGATAACTCATTGTTACATATCCACAATGCCCGGTTGGGATTGTGCCCGAATCTGCGCGCCCATAGGGTCGATATATGAGTTTCGAAGAGAGTGATTCACTTACGCGATTGCGTGAGGCGAGCGAAGAGGCGGCGCGTGAGTGCAGGAGGTTTCGTGCTGAGCACAAGTTCGGTTTGGTCTATGTGTTTGGCATGACGAGAGCATTGCGGTTGGCGGGGGTGGAGATTCCGCGGATTGATTTGAGTGCGCATCCGCGTCTCAGTGAGCAACGCATGCAGCTGGTGGTGCGAAACAAGAATCTGGAACCGCGTGTGCGAGCTCAGGACGCCAATCGCATGCTGGCAGTGTATGTGTGGAATGCCCCGATGGATTTCGCATGTTTCGGCGATGACCTCATATTCACATCACCGATTTGCACATGGGCGATGCTGGCTCGGTTCTTGAGTCTGGAGGAACTCATCGTTCTTGGCGACTCCATACTGCGGCGCAACACTGTGCATCGGCAATACTCACAGGCGGATTTCAAGAACTTTCTAACAGCGCTTCGTGCGGTGAAGGGGCGCCGTGCTCCTCGCGGCATTGTGAAATGCGAACGCGCGCTCACGCTGATGAGACCGGGCACGGACTCGAGTCAGGAGACTAAATTGAGGCTATGCATTGTGCAGCACGGTTTGCCCATGCCTATGATTAATCACCGGATTCGTGCCATCAACGGTAATGTCTATTACCTCGATCTGGCTTATCCTGACGCCAAAATCGCGATTGAGTACGACGGCATGTTCCATTCGGGGCAATGGCTGCACGACAGTGACCGGCGAAACGCAATCGAGGCATCCGGCTGGGTGTTCATACAGGTGACGAAGACCTCACTAGGCGACTATTCTCACCGACTTATGCTCGTTCGGCGAATCGCCCACGAGTTGGAGATGCGCACTGGCATCCACTATTTTGTTGACGCGCAGACTCCGCTCACTGAGTTAGTCAAGCCCAAAAATCTAAAGACGTTAGCTATGGCGTGAACAAAGTTTTGTTATGGAGTGAACGTCTCTTGTGACTATATGTCAGAAAACGGTGATTTTCCAACGTTTCATAGATTCCCAGATTTGTTTGTGTTCACTCCGTAGCGCAGAATTGTTCACTCCATAACGAAACACGGTTAAGCGATGAGCGTCTCCCACTGCTCGCGTGTCATTCGATTCACATGTTCGGTGCGCGTTTCGCCAAGCAGCGGCACCGGCACGTTCTGTGCGACGCGTATGGGTTCGAAACCGATCTTCTCCTGAGTGCGCGCCGATTTCGTGTTGCCCTCGTAATACGCGCACCAGATTGCGCTGAGTCCCAGATCTTCAAAGTCGCGGCGCAACAGTTCGCGGGCCGCTTCGGGAATGTAACCGTTGCCCCAGAACGGTTCGCCAATCCAGAATCCCATTTCCGCCTGCGTCGCGTCGTTTGCCGGGAAGAAATCGGAGTTGCCGGCGAGCTTGAGGGAGATGGCTCCGATTGCGGTGTCCGGATCGTCGGCGAGTGCGATTGCATAGTCCTCCGGGCCATCGAACACATTGCGGATCACGTCCAAGCTTTCCTCGACGCTCTGGTGAGGCGGCCAGCCGGCGATGGGGCCGATGTTTGGGTTCTTTGCGTATTCGTACAGTGCCGCCGCGTCCGATTCCCGCCATGGCCGCAATACGAGACGTCCGGTGTACAGTGTGGGCATGGTGTTCCTTTCTGGTTGCGTATTGCTTGCCAGCGTACCGCATGGCCGATTCTCTATGCCATGGCATCCCAGCGCGGGCATCCGAATAGCAAGTCTTGGATTGGAGTAGGCAGAGGGCGACCGCATGCCGGGATGACGACCACCTCATCCGCAAGGTTGAGAAGGAGCCTTAGCGGCGTGGAGATTCATTCCCTGGCCTGATGGGATGCGCCGGGTTTTCTTCGTATCTTGGAACCATCGCAACAAGGGCGGCGAGACCGCCACGGATGGAAGGAAATACGATGCGCAGCATTCTGAACATGATTCTCGGACTCGACAACACGATGAGCGGCGTGCCGGTGACAACGATGAACTCGGCGGTCACGCTCTCGCTGATGAACGACGGCGCGGACGCACGCGTCAACAACTAGGTTGCCGCTCGAATTCGGGCGGCAACCCGAACAACAACCAGCCGTCAGGGAAGACGGCGCACACGGCAAGGCAATGAAGCCTAGCATCAAACGATTGTTCGCAATACGTCACGTGACGCACACGCGGCTCATCTACATGCGCGGGTGGCGGATGAGATGGAAGATCAGCATTCCAACGAACCATAGGAGAGTCGGGACAAGTACGTCCAACACGCCCCGGACGGTGGTAAGTGAATGCCAGCCATTCTGGAAGCCGGTGAGCACCACCATGATTACGGCGAACACAACGGTGCCAAGGGCCATTCGCAGCGCTTCACGTGAATCTGGTTTGCGCATGGTTGACAAGGGTACTCCCTTCGCCTACTCAATGACGTCCCGGCGTGCCATCTCGCGTTTCCAACGGCGGATCTTCATACGAAACGATGTGAATGGCGCCACCGTGTTGACGTGGATCCACTTCCACACCGGCCACGCGGAAGGGGTGGAGGAGGCCCACTGACGGTGTCCCGGCTCGAACAGTTCCTCTTGGGAGAACGCCGTGATCATCCAGCACAGGTAGCTGATCTGCTCGTTGAAGGTCTCGATCATCTGGTCGGGGGTGGCGTTGCGTCAGGTTTCGTAGAACATTTCATACAGCTCGCCCAACTGGTCCCACGAATACCCGGGGGCGGGCATGTGCATCACATGGCCCTCCTCCTCGGAGTGCTCCCAGTCCAGCAGCAGACTCATCCAGCCGAGTTGGTAGGCGAGCATCTGCCGCGGTGTGCGCGCGTCTGCCTCGGGCAGCAGCTCATCCCAATCCTGTTCGGGAATGTCTTCGAATTCGGTTATGAATTTGTCGCCTTTCTTCATGATTGCATCGACCAGGTCGGTTCCGGATTCATATGTCGCCATGATGTTCCTTCCTCTAGTCTGTGTTCGATGTGGTGTCCCGCGTCGTGGATTCTACGGATTCCATGGATTGCCAAGCGGCTTCACGGAGTTCGCGAATGGCGAGGTGCTTGCGCAAAGCCATTGCCATGTCGAGGTACGGGTTGCCGCTGCGGGATTGTGGCTGTGCGGAGTGCCATGCGTTATGCTGATGCGCGGGACGTCATACTTGCTGTTCGCGGCGGCAGTAGTGGTGCCGGTGTATTGCCTGGCGTTCTGGCTGTTGACGGGCTTCTACCACCCGTCCACCATTGCGGCCTTCCTGCTGGTCGAATGGCTGTGTGTGGGAGTCGGTGTGTATATGCTGCGGTCTGCGAGACGCCTTGACGATTACGCGAAGTGATACGGTGGGCGAACATCGGGGCCACATTGCCATGTTCGATGAACTTGCGGCGGAGGAGGATCCGTCTGCCACACTCGATAATACAGTATGAGATGCAGAGCCTTTTGCAATCCAATGAACAATGAGGTGCGAGGAGACCCGATGACGCAGGGCATGGAAAACCGAACAATGGCACAGTGCGAAGGTGCCGATGACAAATGCAGCACCTGCCCGGTCAGGTCGTGGGTACAGCAGCACAGGACGCTGCTCATCGTGTGCTTCGGCGTACTGGGAGTGCTACTGCTGCTTATGCTCGGCAGCCGTAAGACCGTGCTCAACATCGCGAATCAGCCCTCGCAAGCTGGCGGCAACGCGGCGAAGGTGATGGTCATCGATAATCATGGGTTCTCGATGTTCCAGTGGATCACCATCGGCAATGGTTCGAACAACCATCCGACGAACAGCGGCAATACATCGAACTGCGCAAATGCGAAGCGTGACTAAGACGGCGACGGCATCATTTGTGCTTAGTCATTGCGCGCGAGGAGGCTCGCGATGCGCTGTGCCAGCACTTTCTGTGTCATGAGCGCGTACAGGTCTGCCGAGAGTTCGTCGATGATCGATGGCGCAAGCGCATCCGTTAACGCCTTCCCATTCCCGTTGAAATGTCGGAATAGCGCATGGTAGAGCGGCGAATCGTGGCGTATCCGTGTGACTGAATACGCGCCATCCTCCAAAGCCCATGCCACCTCCGTGTGCTCGTCGTCATCCAGTTCCTCTTTGTTCGGATACAGTTTGCGCTCCATGAGTTCGTAGAGCACGTCGAGCAGATCGATCTGGTCGGTGGCCGAGCCTTCATCGAGGGTGCGCGCAATGAGCTGTGGGTCGGCCTGTTCTAACGATTGCGCATATTGAAGTTGGGTATTTCGTTTCGGGGATTGCCTCGGAGATTCCATGCTCACATGGTAAAGCAGATGCCTGGCAGCAGAGGCGTTTTGATTTCCCTGTTGTAGCTTCGCAAATCCGCGTTGTATCCTGGTCCCGATAGTTTTCCGGAATATACAGGCTATGGGGGATGCATGGAAGAGCCGAAACTGATCAAAGTGGTCGGAGCCGCCATCATCAAAGATGGCAAGGTGCTGTGCGCGCAACGCGGCGCAGGCAAGTCTCTCGCAGGGTATTGGGAGTTTCCCGGTGGCAAGATCGAAGCGGGCGAGACACCTCAGCAGGCGCTCCAGCGGGAGATCGAGGAAGAGCTGCTCTGCGAGATTGACATCGACAAGAAGGTATGCACCAGCGACTACCTCTACGATTTCGGCAACGTGCAACTCACCACCTTCCTGTGCCATCTCATCGAGGGAATGCCCAGACTTACGGAACATGAGTGCATCGAATGGGTGGAGCCTTCGCGGATGCCCCGTCTGCGCTGGGCGCCAGTGGATCATGATGCCGTGACGCGAATCTCTGGCATGGCATTCTGATGTTTTCGAATAACCCCAATCATAAGCGAATCATAAGTGACGGAATATAAATATGAGCAGCCAGTTTCAAGTGGACAACACCTTCGTCAGGCAGAGCCAGTCTGCAACCGAACCGCTGGAATCTGCGGATCACGGCATCGTCGATGGTGTGCTGAGCGGTTTGATCCGACAGAATGATCTGGCACAGGAACGATTCGTGCCCAAGCTCATTTCAAATCAGCCGGGAAGCACAATGGGGGATGCGATTCGAGAGGAGCTAAGGGAAAGCGAGACGTTCGACATCTCCGTGGCATTCGTCAGTGAGAATGCGCTGAAATCGATGTACCAATCGTTCCTGGACCATGCAGAGAACAGCGAAAAAACCAATCGGATCATCACCTCCACTAAGAACTATTTCAATACGCCCAAGGCCTTCAAGGAACTCCTGAAACTCCAACGTGAGGCCAACGTGGAAGTGCTCATTTGGGAACAACAAAGCACTGAAGGAGTTTCAGCCAATCAGCCGTTCCATCCGAAAGGGTACCTTTTCACACGACGTATGGAGGAGGGTGATCGCAGCTACTACAACCTGTATGTTGGTAGTTCGAATCTCACGTCATTCGCTTTGCAGAATCAACGTGAATGGAATCTTCGTGTCTCGTCGACGGGCGAAGCGCAACTCATTGAACAGGTCAGGGAGGAGTTGGCAGACCAGGTCAGTCAGTCCGTGCCGTTGACCGATGCATGGTTGGCGCAATACGAGGAGGAATTCAGGAACTACACGCCTCCACGCGAACAGATTCTACGACAAACGCGCACGGCAAGGATCGAACCGAATGCGATGCAGCGTGACGCGCTCGCCAACATTCGGAAACTGCGTGAGGAGGGTGAACGGAAAGCTGTTGTCATTTCGGCGACAGGCACGGGCAAAACCTACCTCTCCGCCTTTGATGTACGTCAATTCCAACCGAAACGCATGCTGTACGTGGCCAATCGCGATACGATTCTCAAGTCGGCTCGCGAATCGTATCAGCGTGTGCTCGGTTGCGACGAGGGTGAACTCGGTCTGCTCACCGGTAACAGTAAGCAGCATGACGCAAAGTATGTGTTCGCGACAGTCGACACGTTGCGTCGCCATATGATGGAGTGGTACGAGCCCGATGATTTTGATTACATCCTCATCGATGAGGCTCATCATTCTGGTGCAAACAACTATCGCTCGGTCATTGACTACTTCTCCGAAGCTGATTTCATGCTGGGCATGACGGCGACGCCGGAACGAACTGATAATTTCGACATCTTCACCCTGTTCGATCACAACATCGCCTATGAGATCCGTTTGCAGAAGGCCCTCGATGAGAATATGCTGTGTCCGTTCCATTATTATGGCGTACACGAATTCCTGGGAGCAGACGGCACCCGAGTTGATGCGACTGAGGGGATTTCGAAAAAAGACAAGCAGCAGATCCAGTATTCACTCGAAGAACTGACCGAGCCTTCACGCGTGCAGTACATCATTCGTAAACTCGAACAATACGGCTCGTACGACCAACCTGTGACGGGACTGGTGTTCTGCTCCGGGGTGGAGGAGGCAGAACGACTCTCGGAACTGTTCAATCAGCAGACCAACCAGCAGGCGGAACGCAATTACAGAACTATCGCCATCAGCGGCAAAACCGCAGGAAGAGATGTGGAAGGAGCCATTGATCGGCTTGAATCCGGTGATCTCGATTACATCTTTACCGTTGATAAATTCAATGAAGGTGTCGATATCCCTGCCATCAATCAGATCGTGATGTTGCGCAACACCGAGTCCAGCATCGTGTTCACGCAGCAGTTAGGAAGAGGATTGCGCAAGTTCCCGCACAAGACCTGCGTTACCGTCATCGATTTCATTGGTAACTACGAGAACAACTATCTCATTCCGGTTGCGTTGTACGGCAATGCTGGCGATAGCGATAGCGCGCGCAAGAACATGCAACGAGAATCGATCGGCCTGTCGTCGATCAGTTTTGATGAGATATCACGCAAGCAGGTGCTCAAATCGTTGGATACGGCTTCGTGGTCCGATATGAGGATGTTGCGCGACAAGTATTCGGTGATTCGCAACGAGCTTGGTCGGATTCCGATGCTGACGGATATCTATCGCCATGATCCATCTTTGGTGATGACAATGGCGCAGAAAGCCAACAGTTATTATGACTTCGCGCGTGACACGGAAGCCATGCTATCGCGCAAAGGTCATGATGAAGGATTCGCGGATGCGCTTGTGCCGATCGATACGCAAGGAGAACAGTGGCTCAAAATGGCCACCGAAGTGCTGTTGGTTGCAATCCGTCCGCAAGAGCTTGTCATCCTTGACGAATTGATCAAGTCATGCGCTGGTGGCTCTGTCTCGCTGATCCTGACGGAACAGTTGAGGGAAACAGTTGCGCGACGATTCCCCGCGTCGTACCACACCGCTGCACAGTTCGAATCGGCGCTCAGCGTGCTCGACTGGTCGTTCTTCGACGCATCCACCAAGAAATCGTATGGGGAACGCGCGCTCATCGAACGCATCGGAGACGGGATTTGCCTTGCGCCGGAGTTCATCGCGATGCTCAAGAACAACGCCACGTTCCACCGCTTCTTCGTGGACAATGTGCGTACTGGCCTGAAACGATTCGAAGACCTTCTCGAGGAAGCGGCGAAAACCGGCCATTCGTTGCAAGACGACCGCGGATTCGTCTACGAGCATCGGTACAAGATGTTCGAAGTGGAACGTCTGCTCGGGTGGAGCAAACAGATCAACGGCAGCAGCGTCGGTGGCTATCTGCTCCCCAAAGACGAAAAAAGCATGCCAGTGTTCATCAAATATGCGAACAGCCAGTACGCCGACCGTTTCCTCAATCCACAGGAAATGCACTGGTATAGCAAAGACAGGCGTAGCACCGCATCCCGCGAAATCAAATGGATGGAAGAAGGAAAGGGCAACGAGGAATGGAGTGAGAATCATTTCATCCCGCTGTTCGTCATGCGTAAGGCGGACGCCGAGAAGCTGAAGATGTACTATTACGTGGGTCGTGTGGGGGCATATTCGAATCTACACGAGACGAAGCGTGACAATGACGGCGAGAATATTGGTCTTGTGGAGATGGATCTGCGGCTGACCAAGCCTTTGAGCACGGAACTGTATCAGCATCTGACAGGGGATGCGTAGCGCGATATGCGCTCGGTCAGCGGAATGCGCACCTATCGGAGGGATTGTGAGACCATATCTTCTCGAACGGCAACAAGCGCACGGCGAGGAAGAGGGCGCTCGCGATTCCCGTCATGCAAGCCTGGAGCGTGCGAATGAAATCGGTCTTCCTGGAATCTGGTGAATACTGCCATGTGTGAGGGGTTGTAGATCACGCCAGATGCGTGATCTATGCAGTTGTATTGATGACTGGGCTTATCTTGCAACTATGGAAAAGCAGATTGAAGCGTGGAAAGAATTGCGGCGTCTCGACGGGCTAATGCGACGACTTGGGAATCGATATCCTATTGTTCGAGCCTTCTCTCGTCTTGAATCCAAAATCTCCTGCAGTCTCGATGGGTACGATGCTTCACTTGAAGATGTTCTTTCCTATCCAGAGCGCTACATCATCGAGCGTCGTAGAAGCGTGGGGTCTGAACGTGCGATATTGAACTATTTGTATACGTTGGAGTACGGTACCGTGATGGTTCGCGGTGGGCAGCCATTGGATTGGGAATTCGTTCGTGAATTGCATCGGCAGCTTTGCGACGGATTGACGGCTGCCGAACCAGTGCTGGTTACACCTAGGAAAATGGCATCGGGAACGATGGATGGCCTGTTCGCGTGGTGGGATAACAATGATGTCTCTGATTCGGCGATTGATGACATCATTCGGTTTCATTACCGTTTTCTGGCGCTACGCCCATTTATACAGGGCACTGGCAGAATGAGTCGGTTGCTGCTCTTACTGCAACTCATTGCCAGAGGCTTGCTTCACGAGCCGATACTCACCATGTCGGTATGGCTTGAGGGCAACATTGCGGAATACCGCACATGTTTGGATGAGGCGATATTGCGAAGGAACGAGCAGCCACTGCTGATGTTCTTCCATGACGGCTTTAGCAATTGCGCCGGAGCTGCGTGTAACAGCATCATCAGTCATTCCAACTTCCACCGTATGTAGGTTCCGGCTTCTACCGTAGTAAGTATTGCATTTTGCGAGATCCTGAATTTGGCCTACCTACTTTATGTAGTTGGGAAAAGAATGGAGGAAACTGAGCGCCGAATGTCGATAAAATGGAAGCGTCGAACATAGCGAACCTGGAGGTGGGCAATGCTGGCGTCGGATGTCGCACGGCACATCGTGGCGCACTATGGCGACGCGTGGTTCCTCACGAATCTGAAGCTGAACCTGCTCGTTTACTGGTGTCAGGTCGGGGCATTGCGCGACGCCGGTGCGCCTTTGTTCGCCGATGAGATCGCGGTCGGCGAATGCGGGCCGGTCATACCTGCGATCTGGGCGGAATACGAGGCATTCGGCTCGCGCATGATCCGCCTGCGCGACGAATGGCAAGGCAAAGCGCTGGGGGAGAACACCGAGAGCCTCGTCGCGAGCGTGATGCGTGAGTTCGGTTGGCTGACGGCGGCCGATCTGCTGAATCTGTCAAGCCAACCAGATGGGGCGTGGAATGCGGCGCGTGAGCAAGGCTATGAGAGCATTTCCGTGTCGCATATCGCCGGCTCTGCCGACATGCGACGCGAAGTGAGTGAGCGCACGCTGGCCGCCTGTGTGGACGGGGTGGAGCGCAAATACCCGAATGCGCTCAGATTGCTGGAGCATTCGTGATGGAAGGGGAGCGGAAGATGGGCAATGCCGAAGACGGTGCCGAACCGATTGCGCTCGACGGCAAGCAGATGCGCATGGATGCGCTTGCGGAATCGGTGTTCGAAGTGTATGTGGAGACGATTCGCGGCACCGGCCTCGACATCACGCCAACGGCGCCCGCTGCGGTGGACGAGCGAATCCTCGGACGTGTGCAGTCGGTGCTCGGCTCGACGTTCCTGACGTTCTTCGGCATAACGCCGCGCGAACGATATGCCGACGTGTTCGAGCAGATCTCCGATTTCGCGTCGCGTTTCGCGAAAGACCATATTTTCCCGGACGGCAACAAGCGCACGGCGGTGAAGATGGCGCTCGCGATCCTCGCTATGCATGGCTGGAACGTGCGCGCAGACGATGCCGAGGAGCCGGAACGCAACGAGCTGTACCAGTGGGTGCAGAGCATCGTCACCGGCCGTTGCGATGCCGGGGAGCTCGCCGCTTTCCTGCGCGAGCACGCGGTGCGTTTGGAAGATTAGAGAATCTGCTCCATGCCGTATTTGTACACGCTCATGCCGAGTGACTCGTAGAACTTGACGGCGGCTGGATTCGCAGCCCAGGCGTTGAGCGTCACATTGTGGTAGCCGTGTGCACGTGCATAGTCGAGCACATGGTTGTACAGCTCAGTGCCCACGTGTTTGCCGCGCGCACGCTCGTCCACGCAGATGTCGTCGATATACAGCGTGCGAACCGGCTGCAGATTGTTGGCGCCCGCATGATCCTCCTCCACACAGAACGCATAGCCGAGCAACGTGCCATCGGTGTCGGTTGCGACGAAAATCGGACGGGAATCGTCTGCGATGATCTGTGCGAGTTCGGTGGGCGTGTATTTCGTCTTGCCCTCGACAAACAGGTCGGGGCGACCGTGTGCATGCACGTCGTTGACCTGACGCAACAGTTCCATGATGGCATCGATGTCGCCGGCGTTGGCATGACGGATGGTGAGGTTCGACATGATTCCCTCGTGTTTCTGCAGGGTTGCTTTCGGTTATTCAGTGTAGATTCCGGTGTGGCCGCCAACTCAGCCGATGAGCCACTTCGCGTTGCTCAGGCTGTGCAGCGGGATGAACGGGATGAGAATCGGTGTGTGTTTGGAATAGTGCCGGTATTGCGGGTCGTCTGCATATTCCTTGCTCTGTCGCAGCTCGAGTCTGCGCGCGCCGCTGAACATGATGAGCAGGGCGGTGCCTATGGCCGCGATGGAGAAGCCGTAGCCTATGGAGATGAACCAGATGTAGCGGTGGAATCCCACGACGCTGACTGCCAGCGCCACTAGGAAAATAATCAAGAATGTCATACTTCAAGCGTATCCGTGTGGCATGGGACACCGCGGGTTTATGGTGAATAGAGCCGTAGGCGCATTTAGCCGTTTCGGGTGGAATGCGCCCACGCAGGGTGTGTGGATCAGAATGCTTCGACGGTGCGCATCGCATCGATGATCTGGTCGGCGGTCACGTCGGGGACGGCCGCGTGGAACGGGGAGCCTGGAGCTGCGGCGAAATCGGCCACCGTCTTGAGGTTCTCGTCGGTGAACGGCAGATTCATCTGCTTCCAGGAGTGGGGAAGCCCGATCTTGTTATAGAAGGGCAGTAGATTGCGAGCCTCGTCTTCCTTGCCTTCGGCCACGAGCTGCACCAGCACGCCGTACGCCACTTTCTCTCCGTGCATCGTTTCCGCGGATCCGGGGATTCTGGTCAGCCCGTCGTGCACGGTGTGGGCGCCGGATTCGCGGGCTCGCACGCCGCCGAAGCCGCCTACGGTGCCGGCGATGCCGATGATCGTGTCGATCAGTGTGCGTACATGCCCGTTGGCATAGTCTCCGGCGCGCAATGCGTCGAGTGCGGGCACGCTTTCCTCGAGCAGCAGGTCATGGCTCAGCTTCGCGCCCTGATAGGCAAGCCTGTCGAACACGCTCAGATCGTCGGCCTGCTCGAACACCGGCGCCGATTCGTACCATTTCGCCACCGTGTCTCCTATGCCGCCGACGATCTTCTCGGGCGGCGCCTGCGCGATTAGCGCCGAATCGACGAGCAGGGCGACGCTCTGCCGTGGGTGCACCGGAACGCCGAGGAAGCGGTGTTCGTCGTCATAGTTCACCGAGTACGGTGAGTAGGCCGCGCATGCGCAGGCCAGTGTGGGGACGATGATCAGGTCGACGTTCATCATCTCGGCCACGTTCTTTGCAGTGTCCGACAGTTTGCCGGCGCCAATGGCAATGATTGCGTCCGCGTCGAGCGCCTTCGCCTGCTCGGCGAGTTCGCGTGCGTTGCGTTCGCTCGACGAACCGTCGTACCGCAGAACGGGTGCGAAGAACTCGTCTTCTCCCGTATAGTCGAGGAACGCGTCGGCGGATTTGACGCCGGTGATGATGACGGGGTGGGCATAGTCCTCGATGTACTTGCGGACCTCTTTGGCCACTCCCGGTGTGCTGATGTAACGGTTGGGGCCGGGACGGACGTCGGAATCCTGAACATTGGTTGCCATGGATGTGCTCTTCTTTGCGAGATGAAACGGATATGTATAGGTGGCATGCCGCGGCAGAGCGGCAGTGGTCTGGATTCACAGGCCCATGCGTGCTATCTGCGGTCACGCGCATGTGCCCCGCGGTGAAGAGCTTGTGGCAACCGCGGTGTGTTGAGGACAATAGTAGGCAATCTGTTGACCAGGTCAGCCTGAAGTGAATAATTGGATAAACAAAAAAAGATTGCCTAGTAAAGATGTGCGGGCAGGTGCTGGAAGCGACGGCGGGTGCCGGCGCTACACTGAGTGGGACATACTGTTACAACGGAAAGGGCGGTCATGGCAGACGAACCGAATACGCAGAGCAAGCCGGTGGTCGAAAGCTTCCAGCTCGACCATACGAAGGTGAAGGCGCCTTATGTGCGCTACATCGATACGGAGACCGGCCCGAACGGCGATGTGATCTCGAACTACGACCTGCGCCTGGTGCAGCCGAACGAGAACGCGATTCCGACGGGTGGGCTGCATACGATCGAACATACGATTGCAGTGCTGCTGCGCGAGCGCATCCCCGGCTACATCGACTGCTCCCCATTCGGCTGCCGCACCGGATTCCACCTGCTCACGTGGGGGGAGCATTCCACCGAGGACGTCGCCAAGGCACTCAAGGAATCGCTCGAATTCATCGCGAATGAAGCCACGTGGGACGACGTTCCCGCCACAACCATCGAAAGCTGCGGCAACTACCGCGACCACAGCCTGTTCACGGCGAAGGAATGGGCGAAGGACATTCTGGCCCAAGGCATCAGCTCCGATCCGTTCGAGCGCAAAGTGGTCTGAGTCTTCCCGGGAATGTTCATATGCGCCGTTATATAGCAGGCGGCGCATATATTGTGTGAGCCGGAATGCCATACAGGCTGTGCAGGAATTCGCGAATGAGAGGAGAAACGGTATGCAGGACGCCACGAACCGGCGCTTTCGCCACGCGACCATGAAGGACTACCCTCAGATGGAGCGCATCTACGCGCATGCCCGCGAACTCATGGCGCGCAATGGGAATCCGACGCAGTGGGGGAACGCGTTCCCGAAGCCGCAGACGGTGAAGGAAGACATTCGCGAGCACCGGGCGATCCTGCTGGTAGACACTTTGGGCGGCAAGGAACGCATCCTCGCACAGTTCGCGCTGTGCCCGGGGCTGGACCCGACCTATGCGAAGATCGAAGGCGCGTGGCTCGACAACGACTCCTACGTGACGATCCACCGCATCGCCTCGTCGGGCCTGGTGCGCCATGCCGCGCGCGACTGCATCGAATGGTGCCTCAAACACTATGGCAATGTGCGCGTGGACACACACCCCAACAACAAGGCCATGCAGCATGTGCTCGAAAGCTGCGGATTCGCCCGTTGCGGCCTGATCCAGCTCATCGACCGCACCGAAGACACGACGCGCATCGCCTACCAGCGCCACGAGTGGTGAGCCAATGGGCCCGTGGAATGCGGGTCCGTGCCCCACGCATACCCGCTTACACACTCGTCATACGAACAGGCCACAATGGTGTGCATGAGCGTGAGTGCACTTGAAGAATGGCAGTTTTCCTCCAAACAGGGCGAGCGCAACTATAATCAGGCGCTGCGTGAATACCCTGCGCAAGTGATCGTCGATCTCGCCGCGTTGCGAGACAACATGCGCCACTTGGTCGACATCACCAACCGCGAGGGCGGTCCCACCGAGGTGATGGGAGTGGTGAAGGCCGATGCGTATGGGCACGGTCTGGTCCCCTCCGCTTTGGCAGCACTCGCTGGCGGCGCCACGTGGCTCGGCGTGGCGCAGGCCCGCGAGGCGCTCGCATTGCGCAATGCCGGCATTGGCGTTGATCGGGCCCGCGTGCTCACGTGGGTGAACAATCCGCTGCATGCCCCCTACGATGACCTCATTGCCGCCGATGTGGACCTTTCGGTGGCCACCCCGACTGCGATCCAGAAGATTGCCGAGGCCGCGCGAGCCGTGGGCAAGCCAGCGCGCGTGCACATCAAGGTGGACACCGGCTTCGGGCGCAACGGGTTCACACTGGTCCAGATCGACTCCGCCATCGACTTGCTGCTGCCGCTGGCCGACGAAGGGGTGTTCGAGATCGTGGGCCAATGGAGCCATCTGGCGGTGGCGGATGCCCCTGCCGTCGGCGAGTTCGTCGAGAAAACCGACGAACAGATTCGGGTATTCGAGGAGTTCACCTCGCGCCTGCACGCACGGGGAATCGAGCCGCAAATTCGGCATCTCGCCAACACGGCTGCCACACTGAGCCGCCCCGAGATTCATTACGACCTGGTGCGACCGGGCGTCGCGTTGTATGGCTATGAGGCGGACCCGGCAATGGGCACGCCGTCGAAGTACGAGCTCAGGCCGGCGATGACGTTGCAGGCGCAACTGAGCTCCGTGAAGAACGTGGGCGCCGGTGAGGGTCTGTCCTATGGGCGCGTGTATGTGACCGATGAGCCTACGAGTGCGGCGATTGTGCCGGTGGGCTATGCGGATGGCATTCACCGTTCCGCCTCGGGATTCAACGAGGCCGGTTCGAAGCACGTGAACAAGCCGGGCGCGCCGGTGCGGGTGATGACACGCGATGGTGCGCGCATATTCCACGTGAGCGGCCGCGTGTGCATGGACCAGTTCATACTCGACCTGCATGGCGACGCCGAGAACATGGGTGTGCATATAGGCGATACGGTGGAGCTGTTCGGGCCGGGGCGTGGCGAGGACTATCTTGAGCCGACCGCCGACGACTGGGCGCGGGCGGCCGATACGATCAGCTATGAGATCTTCACCTGTTTGCGCAACCGTGTGCCGCGGTTGTATGCGAACGCGTTCGAAGTGCTCGACGAGACGGACCTAGGCAAGCTCGACCAGAGCACACTGCTGTGATGTGCCTGTACACCGCCATTGCATGAATCGCCGCGAAGGCGCGCAGATTCTGCGGAAAATACGCCGACGCCACGGGGAATCCTTCGGTTGCCTGATATGCTATGCCACATGGCCGGGATGATTAAGAAGGAAGACATTGAGCGCGTGCGCAACGCGGCGGATCTGTACGACATCGTCTCCGCCACGGTGGCGCTCAAGCCCTCGGGTGTGGGCGCCTATGTGGGCCTGTGCCCGTTCCACGACGAGCGCACGCCGAGTTTCAACGTGCGCCCGTCGGTCGGCTCATGGCATTGCTTCGGCTGTGGTCGTGGCGGTGACGTGTTCAAGTTCGTGCAGGAGCAGGAGAACATAGACTTCCGCGAGGCGGTGGAACTGCTTGCCGACAAGTACCATATCGAGCTGCATTACGAGAACGCCGGCGGCGCGAACGACTCGCACAGGGGCACCAAGCGCGCGCGTCTTCTCGAGGCGAACGAGGAGGCCCAGAAGTTCTTCGTGAGCCAGATCCTCACCGAGGAGGCGCTGCCTGCCCGCAAGCTGCTCGCTGGCCGCAATTTCTCGCAGCAGGACTGCGCGCGGTTCGGTTGCGGGTATGCGCCACAGGGTTGGGACAACCTGGTGCGTCACCTGGCCGACAAGGGCTTCACCCAACAGGAGATGCTCGACGCCGGGCTCGCGCGCCAAGGGGCCCGGGGCATATACGATTACTTCCGCGGCCGTGCCACATGGCCCATTCGCGACTCGACCGGCCGTACCCTCGGGTTCGGCGCCCGCAAGCTCTACGACGACGATTCGATCGCCGCGAAATACATCAACACGCCCGACACCCAGCTCTACCACAAGAACCAGGTGCTCTACGGCATCGACCTGGCCAAGCCGCAGATCGTGAAGAAACGCCAGGTCGTGATCGTCGAAGGGTACACCGATGTGATGGCGATGCATCTGGCGGGCGTGGACACCGCCGTGGCCACCTGCGGCACCGCCTTCGGCGAGGAGCATGCGAAGATTGTGCGCCGGCTCATCTCCGACGATTCGCTTGGCGGCGTGCAGCTCACCGGTCCGCTCAGGGTGGAAGGCGAACCGCTGAGCTCGCGCATCGTATTCACCTTCGACGGCGACGCGGCCGGCCAAAAGGCCGCATTGCACGCCTTCGGCCTTGATTCCTCGTTCCAGACGCAGACCTTCGTGGCCGTGGCCGACAACAACCTCGACCCCTGTGACCTGCGCATCGAGCGCGGCGATGACGCGTTGCGCGCCCTCGTGGTCAATGCCCGGCCGTTGTACGACTTCGTGATCGACGTGGCCATAGGCAAGTTCGACACCCAATACGGCACCGGCCAGATGGGTGCCGTCAAGGCAGTGGCGCCCCTGATCGCGCGCATCAAAGACAAGAGCCTGCTCGACCTCTACACGCGCAAGGCTGCCCGCAGGATCGGCATCGATCTGGCGATTCTGCAGCGTGAGGTGCAATCCGCACGGCGTGCGCAGCATGTGCCGAATGAGGACGCCTATGCGTCACGCCAACGCGGCTACGACCGCACTTACGAGCGTGAACGCGAACAGCCTCAGGTCAACGAGGCGCGTATGCGTGAAATCGAGCGCGACAATGCGAGGTCCCAGCATTTTTATCGCATCGACGACAACGTGTTCATCACCGAGATGCAGTTCATGGCCACGCTGGTGCAGATTCCGCGCGCCGTCAACGCCGAGCTGTTCAAGGCGCTCACCGTGCACTGCTTCTCCACGCCGGTGTTCCAGACGATGTTCGAGGCGGTGGAGGCCGCCGGCGGTCTTCCGGAACCCGGCACGTCGCCCGGGCAGTGGCTCCACGCCCTTACCAAGGCTGGAGGCCCGCTGCTGGCACCGGTCATCACCGAGCTGGCCGTGATGAATCTGCCGTTGCCCCAGAACATGGCGAACGGCAATGCGGCCCAGACGGGCCAACAGGAGCCGGGCAGCCAGTCCGCCCAACCGATGCCCGAGGCAAGCGCGGAGCAGAGGCAATATGCCAACCAGCTCACCGCCAGCCTCATCGACACCGGTTACATGCGAAGAATTGGCATGCTGCGCCAGCAGGCGAGTCGTGCGACGAACACGCATGACCAGATCCGGTTGTTCGGCGCGATCACCGAGGTCGAGCGCGAGCGCAAGGACCTGCAGTCGCAGATCTTCGGATCCGCGGCCGGCTGAGTCGATACACCAGGCCGAGCCGCCGCCTGCCGTGACCGTTTTGACTCTGTGGAAAACTTTTTTGGGCAAAACGGTCGGCAACGAACGGCAATATTTGCAAGTGCAAATGGCGTCATCCACACGTATTTGGTCGGGAAAACCGTGCACGAAATCCCATGTGGCACCGGTATTTCGTGTAGGATAGTAACGTTTTCGACAGAGTGTGGAGGAGTGAATGCGACATCGTGTGGGTGCATTCCTGCGTGGCGAAACCATTCTCATAGTGGCTACGTTGCTCGCATTGATTTCCTGTTTCATTGTTCCCCCCGACTGGCACTATCGCGAATACGTGCATGTGAGCACCATCGCGCAGCTGATCTGCCTCATGCTCGTCGTATGCGGGCTGCAGCGCGTGGGCGTGTTCCGCATCATCGGCGCGAAGCTGCTCGAACATGTGGGCACGGCGCGTGGGCTCGTGCTCACGCTCATCTCGCTCACGTTCTTCTCGTCCATGCTCATCACGAACGATGTCGCATTGCTCACATTCGTGCCGTTCGCACTCGCCGTGCTCAAGATGGCGAAGATGGAGGACCGCGCGATTCTCGTGTGCACATTGATGACGATCGGGGCGAACACGGGCAGCATGCTCACGCCGATCGGCAATGCCCACAATCTCTACTTCAAGGCGCTCACCGGCATGTCCACCGGGCATTTCCTGTCGGTGATGGGGCCCTATACGGCGGTCTCGGCGGCGATGCTCATTGCCATCACCTGCATTGTGTTCCGCGGGCGCAGGCTCGAGGGCATCAGCGGCATGGACTCCAAATCGATCGAGCATGGCGTGCTTGCGCCGGATTCCACGAAACCGCAGCCCGACGAGATCCACGTCACCGGCTACGGCGCCGGTTATGGCGGCTGGCGCGTGATTGTCTACGCCATCACGTTCATCGTCTGCGTGCTCGCCGTGAGCGACCTCATTCCGCTCTGGGTCATGTGCGTGGTCGTGTTCGCCGTCATGATGGTGTGCGACCGCCGCTCGTTCCGCCACGCGGACTGGGGCCTGCCGCTCACGTTCATCATGTTCTTCATTTTCATCGGCAACATGAGGCGTGTGCCCGAATTCGCCCAGCTCGCGCAACAGTGCGTGGGCGTGCACCCGCTCGGCGTCTCGATTCTGTTCAGCCAGGTGATCTCCAACGTGCCGACCTCGCTGCTGCTCGCCGGCTTCTCGAACGCCTACGTACCACTCATCATCGGCACGAACCTCGGTGGCTTGGGCACGCTCATCGCCTCGATGGCTTCGCTCGTCACCTACAAGCATTTCACGAAGATGTATCCCAACCAAAAAGGCAAGTACCTCAAGGAGTACACGAGCTTCTGTGCGCTGTTCCTGCTCGTGCTGTTCGGTCTGAGCTGCATTCTCGAATAGCATGCGGATGGTGGTGTGATGATGGTGCTGTTGCGAAACGGGAGGTCGGAGTGCTGTGCGGCATGCTCATGGCGGTGGTCGGCAACTTCGCGATGCTCGCCGCCAAGCGGATTCGCAGCCGTGCCTATGCGACTGGCGTGCGCTGTGCAGCCCTATGGCTATACTAGGTACGGCTTGGCCCCGTAGCTCAGCTGGATAGAGCATGTGACTTCTAATCTCAAGGTCGACGGTTCGAGCCCGTCCGGGGTCACTTCAAGCGAGGATTCCATGGAATCCTCGCATTTTCGTATGTATGGGGCGTCAGTCGAGCAGTCCGCGGATGCGCGAGCAGATTGACTCAACGGTCATGCCATAGCGGCTGTTGAGCTCGGCGAGCGGCGTGCGGTCGGTGAACTCCTTGTCGGCGCCGAAATTGAGCACGTGCATGGTGCAATCCGGCATCATGTTCGCGTAGAACGCCGTGATCTTCTCACCCCAGCCACCCTCGAGCTGGCTGTCTTCGAGCGTGACCACCACGCGGTGATCCTCGGCGAGCGAGCGCAGCGTCTGCTCGTCAAGCGATGAGAACTGCAACGGGTTGATCAGCGTGGCCCCGATGGCAGGGGAGGAGTCTGCAAGCCGTTCGACCACGGCATGTGCGGTCGCGAACGCATTGCCCAGGCCGAGCACGGCGACGTCGGAGCCGTCCGAGACCACCTCATAGCCGAACCAGGGTTTGAGCAGATCGGTCTTCTGCGGGGCGAGCGATGCCTCCGGGTCAAGTTCGCCGGCACGCTCCGCCTTGAGAATCGTGTCGCCCGGCACGCGGATCACCACCGGATGCGTGTTGCGTGCTGACGTCGACCAGGCGAGCATGTCGAGGAACATGCGGCGCGAAGTGGGGGCCAGGCAGGTCAGGCCCGGAATGTTGCCGAACATCGCGATGTCGAAGGCGCCCGAATGCGTGTTGTCGGCGTCGGAGAGACCCGCGCCGAAGGAAAGGAGCGTCACCGGGGTGTCGTTGAGGGCGAGCTCCTGCTGCAATTGGTCGAAGGTGCGCTGGAAGAACGTGGCGGAGGTGGCCACGACGGGTCTGCCACCGGCCTTGGCGATGCCAGAGGCAAAAGCCACGGCATGTTCCTCGGTGATGCCGGTATCCACATAATGCGCGCCGGCGCGCTCACGGAAGTCCTGCGTGATGCCGTTGGAACCGGGCGTGGCGGGCGAGATGACCACCAGCCCCGGTTCGGTGGCGAAACGGCGTTCCAGCGACGCCATGGCAAGACCGCCGTAGTATTTGCGGGCGCCAAGCGGGGAATCTGCCCGTGAGAGCGGATTCTGCCAATGGTTCGCCTCACAGCGGCCTTCGCACACGCCTTGTGCGGCATCCTCGGCGTCGAGCCCCAACCCCTTCGTCGTGTGAATGTGCACCACCACCGGATGGTCGATGTCGCGCACCTCCTCGAAGGCGCGAATCAGCTCATGCACATCGTTGCCGTGCTCCACGTAGCGGTAGTCGAGTCCGAAGTCGCGGAACAGATTGCGCTCGCCCCTGCCGTGCGAGTCACGCATCGCGGCCAGCGTCGCATACATGCCACCATGGTTCTCGGCAATCGACATCTCATTGTCGTTGACGAGAATGATCATATTGCCGCCTTGCTCGGCGGCGTTGTTGAGCCCCTCGAACGCAATCGCCGAGCTGAGGGCGCCGTCGCCGATCACCGCGATCACATTGTCCGTCTGCGCCGTGCCCCCCGCAGCCCGTACCATGTCACGTTCCTTCGCCATGCCGCATGCCAGCGAGATTGACGTGCCGGTATGCCCGAGCACGAAATGGTCATGCTCGCTTTCCCCTGGGTTCGTGAAACCGGTCACCGTGCCGAACAGCTCGGCCCTGCGGAACGCCTCGGCGCGCCCCGTGAGCATCTTGTGCACGTAGCTCTGGTGCGACACATCGAACACGATTTTGTCGAGCGGCGATTCGAACACGACATGCAATGCCACGCACGCCTCGACCAGACCAAGATTGGAACCGATATGGCCGCCGTACCTCTTGCCGTATTCGACAAGCGTCTCACGGATCTGCGCGCACAGGGCATCGAGCTGCGCGGGATGCAGCAGCTTCACGTCGGAAGGCGACAGCACTTGAGACAGCAGGTCGTGTGTCATGAGATTAGTGATCCCTCTCTATTCCGCCGGGCAGGCGTTCGCAAGAATATGCGGGCATTCCAACATTCGCGTCGCATATGGTCAACTTCATGCACATATTATAGTGTGAGAGCTATAAGGCATCAATCATGTCAGACAATGCCGCAAAAGGAGTGCTCGTGCAAGCCGCGACACACCTTTGGCGTACAGTGAACAAGTCAAGGTGAGCCGCGCGCCTCCCACACGGGATCGGGTGCAGGCGCACATGCGCTGGAGGTAATATGACCGCAAACAAGCCGCAAGTGGCAGTGATTATGGGCTCGGCGAGCGATTGGGAGACCATGAGGCACGCCTGTGAGATGCTCGACCGCTTCGAGGTTCCATATATGAAGCAGGTGGTCTCCGCACACCGCACCCCCGAACTCATGGGTGAATTCGCACACAATGCCCGCGCCAACGGGCTCAAGATCATCATCGCAGGTGCCGGCGGCGCCGCCCATCTGCCTGGCATGGTGGCCGCGCAGACCACGTTGCCGGTCATCGGCGTGCCGGTGCGCTCCCACGCGCTCTCCGGCTGGGATTCGCTGCTCTCCATCGTGCAGATGCCGGGAGGTATTCCGGTAGCCACGACTGCCGTGGGCAACTCGGGCGCCACGAACGCGGGCCTGCTCGCCGTAAGCATGCTGAGCATGGACGACGAGCGTCTGGCGGACGCACTGCAGGCATACCGCGACGAACTCAAGGAGAAGGTGGAGCAGTCCAATGCCGAGCTTATCTGACGAAACCGGCGGCCAGATCACGCGTTTGCTGCCGGGGGCGACCATCGGCATCGTCGGCGGAGGCCAGCTCGGCCGCATGATGGCGCTTGCCGCGAAATACATGGGCTTCCGCATCGGCACGCTTGACCCGACGCCTGATTGCCCCACCGCGCAGGTTGCCGACTTCCAGATTGTCGCCGACTACGACGACCAGGAGGCGATTCGCGAGCTCGCCGAACGCAGCGACGTGCTCACCTACGAGTTCGAGAACGTGGATGCCGACGCATTGGATGCGGTCCGCGACATTGTGGCGATTCCGCAGGGCACCGACCTGCTGCGCGTGACACAGAACCGCATCGCCGAGAAGACGTTCATCAATGACCATGGCATCGCCACGGCACCATGGCGACCGGTGGGCTCACGCGCAGAGCTCGACGCGGCGCTCGCCGAGATCGGCTACCCGGCCGTGCTCAAGACCTGTGAAGGCGGTTATGACGGCCATGGGCAGATCGTGTTGCGCACACCGGACGATTTGGCCGAGGTATGGCCGGAGGGGAACTTCCCGCAGGCGATACTCGAGGGGTTCGTCGATTTCGCGTTCGAGGCCTCCATTCTGGTGAGCGGCAACGGCAACGATTACCAGACGTTCCCGATCGTACGCAACATCCACCGCGACAACATTCTGCATCTCACTCTTGCCCCGGCGAATGTGAGCGAGCAGGTGGCACGCACCGCACACGAACTGGCGCTCGAGCTCGCGCGCGGCTTCAAATTGGCGGGCACGCTCGCCATCGAACTGTTCATCAAGGCGGACGGTACCGTGATCGTCAACGAGCTCGCACCGCGCCCACACAATTCCGGCCATTACAGCATTGAAGCCTGCGATTTCGACCAATTCGACATGCATGTGCTCGGAATCGCCGGCTGGAATCTGCCCACACCGCGTCTGCTCAGCCCGGCCGTCATGGTGAACGTGCTCGGCCAGCACATTGCGCCCACGCAGGCCGCGGAGCCGATGCATCCCGAATGGCATGTGCACGACTACGGCAAGGCCGATGCCAAATTCAACCGCAAAATGGGGCACATCACCGTGCTGTGTGAGAATCCTGAGGATGCGGCGCAGTCATTGGAACAGACAGGCTGCTGGAGCTGTTGAACGCTCCAGATGGCATACGGATTGCAGGTGGGAACATGAACGAGCGCAATACACGGCAGAAGGACGTCATTCGCGAGGCGTTGCAGGGTGCAGACGATTTCATCTCCGCACAACAGCTGCATGCACGGCTCGAAGACGCCGGCGAGCACATTGCACTCGCCACCGTGTACCGCCAGCTGGGTGCGATGGCCGACGCCAAACAGGTGGACACCGTACGGCTCAATGGGCAGCAGCTGTTCAGACTGTGCAATGCCGGCGGCCACCACCACCATCTCGTATGCGTGTCGTGCGGCAAGACGGTGGAGATCGATCCTCCGAGCGAGGCGTGGCTGCAGTCCGTAGCCCAGCAGCATGACTTCACCATCGAGTCGCATACGCTCGAGGTGTTCGGACTGTGCGCGGACTGCCGTGCCGCACGCGGTGACTCCGCAGCCTGACACTTCACAGCAGGCTTAGCGCCCGCTCACGCGTGTTCTGCGTAAAAGGGGACAAATACATGCATGTATTTGTCCCCTTTTACGCAGAACACGCGATGGTTTACCGTGGTTCGTCAGCTTGGTCGTCCACCGGCTTGCCGCCCTTGGCGTCATGGACCCCGGACTCGTGTGCAGTATCGGTTGCGCTTCCTGCAGGCTGCCCATGGTCCGTTGCCTTCCCGTCATCATTCGGCTTGGCCGGTTTGAAGCTCGAAAGCATGCCCAGGGCATCCCTGAACGTCAAGGTGGGCAGGTAGGCGCGAATGATTGCAATGCCGAGATTGGCGAGCAACGCGGAATCCGGGTAGCTGATGTAGACCGGACGCTCGATCGGCTGGAACTTCTTCTTGAAGTTGTAGAGCGACTTGAACCTATAGGCCGGTTCGAGCAGATCCGCCACAAGCGCGAGCGAATGCTGGAGCATTGTGGTGCCATCGACATTCGAGCTGTCGTCGCTCTTCGCGTCGGTGAAGTTCTTGAGTCCCGTGAGCGGTGCCGCCGACAGGCTCACGAACTGCACCTGGTTGCTCGGATCGGCCACACCCTGATCATGCATGCGCTGGGCCATGCGTGCGATGAGGAACTCCATGATGCCGTTGTAGCTTCCGGAACGGTAGCGCATGAAGTCCAGCGTCCAGCCGATTACGCGCCCGTTGTTGAATGTGGGCAGCCAGCTCGTGACCGCCTGCACTATGCCGTCGGAATCTATGGCATAGAGCACCTGAACGCGCGGGTCCTTGAGCTCCTCCACGCCGCCGAGCGTGAACTTCATCTCAGGCAGCGCCTTGCCTTCGCTCCACTGCTCGGAAATCTCCTCGATCTGCACCTGCACCTCATGGGGCGCCTCATCGTAGGTGCTCATCTCATCGACAATGCCCTCGCGCTTTGCCTTGTTGATGGCCGTGCGAATGTCCTGCCACTTCTTGCCGGTGGTCTTCCAGCTTTGCGGGTCAATGAGCATCTCGTCTCCCACCACAATGGAGTGCCATCCGAGCTGCTGCAGGTGATCCTTGGCCTCCTCGTGGATGGCGTAGAACACCGGGGACCATGAATGGTCGGAGCAGTAGCGGGCGAATTCGTCCATATCGCTCATCCATTCATCCGGGTCGCCGAATGGTCCGGTGGTGGTCAATGCGATGTGGTTGAGCACACGGTAGGCGACAGCGGACCTTTTGCTGGGCGACAGCCAGTATTCGTTGCCCTCCCACGTCGTCATGAAGCTCATGGACTCGCCGCCGTCCTCCACCAGTTCCTCGGCCAGCGCATGGGCCTTGTGATCATAGTCGATTGACGCGTTGAGCCATGCGAAGGAAACCATGACGAGTACGATCCAGAACACAATGCCCACGCCCTGCAGAACAAGCGAAGCCAGCGGGGTGACGGCGATGAACGAGATGCTCGAATCCGTCAGATACCCGATCGGCAGGAACCTCGCAGGCCATTCGCGTAGCACCATGCCCACATTCGGACGCGGCGTGAAATCCTGAGGTCGTAAACAGGCGAACAGCAGATAGATGGCCGAACATACGACGAAGGCAATCACAATGGCAGCCGCACAGCGGCGAAGCGTCCGCGGTTTCGTGCGAATGGAGAAATGCGGGAGCTCTATGATCACGGCAATCGCGTATATGAGCGGTATAAGCGCATTGACGAGAATCATGCGCGGTATGTTGCCCATGGTGATATGCAGCTGATCATCCCACGAATACGGCAACAGGTAGTAGGAGATGGCGAAGAACGCGCTCGCGGCATAGAACACGATGCTGCTGATCGCGGCGGTGCGCCGTCCCAGCCACATGCCCCATGCCAGGGCGAGCATCACCAGCAGCGGCAGCACCGACCTCACCACGTCTCCCGGTTGGCTGGCGCGCATGAGCGAATACTGTTGGAGGCAGCCGTCGACCACATGGCCGTGCATGCAGGCCGCCAACACCCCGGTGTTCACCGATTCGGGGCTGAGCACCAGCGCCACCGACACGAGAGGGCCGGCATGGGATCGCGACGAAGTCGCCACCATGGGGCCCAAGGCGAGCACCACGCCGATCGCGCCGAAGATGCGGCGAATCTCCTGCGACGAACTGTATTGCCAATGCCACTGCTCGGCTTCGATTGGCTTGCCGGCAATCGCACGGCCTATGATCTGCCCGATGATCGCGGCGAACAGCACGCAATAATCGCCGGGATTGCCGCCGTAGAGCACCACGACCATGATGGCCGTGTAGCCGATGATGCGTATGCGTCTGCGCCACAATTGGTATGAGAACGCCGTCGCCGCCATGAGCGCGCCGATCACCAGCACGACGGGGGAGAGCGTGAAGCTGATGTTCAGCACCTCCGCACGTTCGCCGAGCAACGCGCTGATCGCCGAACAGATGATCAGACCCACGAGTGTGCCGGATGCGGCGCTCACCAGACTGATGGCGGCCGTGCGGGACTTGCCGAGATAGGGTTCCGCCAAGCACAGCACCAACAGGATCAGCAGTGCATCCACGATCATCTGGAATACCGAACCGGTGAGGAACAGCGAGGCGATGAGATGCCCCACATTGAACTCGTGCAGACTCGTGGTGAGCGCATGGCGTGGCATCTTGTGGTGCTCGATGTTGTACCATGCCCACCAGCACACATTGATCATGATGAAGCCGAAGGTGACCCACAGGGCGAAGCTCTGCTCGTGAATCCAACGCCGGATGTCGTTCAGCAGCTGGTTGCTCACCGGTTGCGCCGCATACCGCTTCGGCGCTTTGGGAGGTTTGGGGCTGGTCGGCGGTTTTGCCGCCGCTTGCGTCTGCCCGCTGGCGACGCCGTCATTCGAATCCGTTGCGCTCACGATATCTCCTTCACTTCTGAATCGGTCGGGAACTGCACATTCGCGTTGCCCAATCCCATGCGTTCACATAAATACGGCAGGGCCACGGCGAAGACGGCATTGACGGCATGCCAGTCGTGACCCCAGTTGCTCACTGCGAATCTGAACACCGTCCACCCGTTTTCCCGGGCGGTGTCGCCGATCTTGCGTATGTTGTCGACGGATTCGCCGTCGCGCGCACCCGCACCAAGGATCATGAGCTGTTTTGACGGCGCATTGTTCCGAATCGCATTTTGCGGCACCTGCCGCTCATATTCCGCCTTATCCCCGGAGAAATACGTCTCGACCATATGGTCCACGCTGCCCTCGGTCGGAGCGATCTCACCGTCTACGGCCAGCACGTTGCCGTAGATGTTCGGATGGTTTGGCGCCAGCTGCGTCGCGCATGTGCCGCCCTGCGAGAACCCTCCGATCGTCCACTGTGATGCCTTGTCGTTGACGGGCAGGTTCGCTTTGATCCAATCGGGTACGTCCTGTGCAAGATACGTTTCGGCCTTGCCCCATTTCGTGGTGTCCGCACACAGGCTGTTGCGCGTCGCCTCGGTGTTCTGGTCCGGGCTGACCACAATCGGCGCGAGTCCATGGTGCTCGGCAGCGAATTTACTCAGGACCTTCACCGTGTTGCTGGCGGTGAAGAATCTGGTGGGCGAGCCGGGCTGGCCGGCGAACATCACCATGACCGGCAATTTCGGCGGGTGCTTGGCAAAGGCCGCCGGCGGCAGCCACACGAGCGCTTCGCGCGCCTTGAACCCGGATTTCGGATTCGGGATGTCCACGTGCACGAGTTTGCCCGATTGGGGAATCTGCGTGGTGTTGCGGCTCTTCGCTACCGCCTGCTCGTTCCATTCACGTACCGAGATCGTGCTGAGCGAAAGATTCAGCGCCGAGATATGTGGGTAGGGCGAGTAGTCGAACAGACTGCCCATCGTCTGGTATTCGCCGTAGATCTCGTTTACATGCACCGCGGTGGCGAGCAATGTGGCCGGAATCATGACGATGGCGAGCACGCGCAACCAGCCGTGGGTCATCACCGCCGCGGCGACCATGAAGGCGAACAGGAACACGCCCACGCCAATCGCAATGATCACAGGCCAGCCCAGCGAGACCCCGAACAGCAAAAACACGTCGGAACACACATAGGTTACGGCAAGACCAATGAATCCGGCGAGGAGCCCTATGCCAAGCTGTTTGAGGAAGCGCTTGCGCGACTCGCCTCTGCTCTGGCATATGAGCAATACGACGATGCCGATCGCCACCAATGCCCATATGGTGATGGGGAACCAGCCGCTCATCACGTCGATGGCATAGAACCAGTTCTTGATGCCTGCCATATGTGTTCCGCTCCTCTATCGGTTGTCTACTCCCACCATAGTGAGCGGCGGAATCAATGCGTATGCGTTCTGTAATGCGCTGAAAACATGTTCGCCTTGCATATGGCTCCCCATATGGGTAACCGCTGTGGGGCCGCCGCTCCCACATGAGAGAACGTGGCGGCCCCACAGCGGTATGGTGTACTGCGATATCGGAATCAGCTGCGCTGGCTACGCTTCGAGCGCCTTGGCGCCGATGTCGTGGCGGTAGAACATGCCTGCGGTGTCGGCGTTGTCGAGAATCTCGTAGACCTTCTTCTGGGCGCTCGGAATGTCGTCCGCGCTCACCTCGACGAGCAGCACGCGACCGGAGTCGGCAACCAGATCGTCGCCCTCGCGCTTCACGCCGGCATAGAACACATGGGAGTCGGCACCGGTCTTGAACTGCGGTACCTTGGCCCCCTTGAGCACATTGGTCGGGTAGCCGTCGGCTGCAAGCACCACGCCGAGCGTCGTGCCCTCCTCAAGCCAGGTGAACTCAGGAGCCTCGCCATCAAGCATGGCCTGAATGGCCTGCCCGAGATCGCTGTGCAGGCGGGGGAGAATCACCTCGGTTTCCGGGTCGCCGAACCGTGCGTTGAACTCGATCACCTTCGGGCCGTCGGCCGTGGCGATCAGGCCCGCATACAGAATGCCCACGAACGGCGTGCCTTCGGCGGCCATGGCTTCGACCGTCGGCTTGACAATGGTCTCAAGGGCCTCATCGACCACGTCCTGGCTAATCTGGGGCACGGGGGAGTAGGCACCCATGCCACCGGTGTTTGGGCCCTCATCGTTGTCATAGGCGCGCTTGTGGTCCTGCGAGATTGGCATGGGCCAGAATTCTGTGCCGTTCACGAAGCTCATGAGCGAGAACTCCTGGCCCTCTAGGTAATCCTCAATCACCACCCGGGCGCCGGCGGAGCCAAAACGGTGGTCCACGAAAATGTCGTTCAATGCAGCCAGGGCCGTTTCGACGTCCATCGCCACTGTGACGCCCTTGCCGGCGGCCAGACCATCGGCCTTGACCACGATCGGCGCACCATGCTCGTTCACATAGTCGGTGGCGCTCCTGAGATCGTCGAAGGTGCGGTATGCGGCCGTGGGAATGTTGTGGCGTTCCATCAGACGCTTGGCGAAATCCTTCGAGCCCTCGATCTGTGCGGCTGCCTTGCTCGGGCCGAACGCCTTGATGCCGGCCGCGGCCAGCGCATCCACAATGCCCTCGATGAGCGGCACCTCAGGACCCACGAACACCCAGTCGTAGTCGTTGTTGCGCACGAAATCGATGAGCGCGGCCTGATTCGACGGGTTGAGCGAGAGCGTGCGGATGCCGTCGAGCTCCATGCCCGGGTTGCCGGGGGCGACGGTTACCTCCTCGACGCTTGCTCCCTTGAGCAGCGTGTAGGCGATAGCATGCTCACGTGCGCCGGAACCGATAACAAGAACCTTCATATTCCTCTTCACTTCCTTGGGGAAACTGTGCCAGTATGGGTTTGGTCTCAGGCCAGGTCGACGCGTTCGTTGACCTGTTCGATCACATGGCCGATGCGATAGGCCTTCTCACCTGCATGCTCGAGAAGGTTCATCGCCTCGTCAACACGGTCGGGGCGAATGGCCACGACCATGCCCAGGCCCATGTTGAAGATGTTGTACATCTCCATATGATCCACATCGCCCGCTTTTTCGATCACGTCGAAGATCGGCGGCACCAGCCACGAGCCAAGCTCGATGGAGGCGGCCAGACCTTCCGGCAGCATGCGGGGCACGTTCTCGATGAAGCCGCCGCCGGTGATGTGGGCGACGCCGCGAACAAGATTGGCCTCGAATAGTGGCATGAGCGCCTTCACGTAGATCTTCGTGGGGGTGAGCAGCACATCGCCGAGTTCCCGATCGCCCAGCTCGGGAAGACGCGTATGCACGGTATAGCCGGCCTGCTCGAACAGTGCCTTGCGCACCAGCGAGAAGCCATTGGAATGCACGCCGGTCGAAGGAAGCCCGATGAGCACATCGCCCGCCTCAATCGTGGACCCGTCCACGATCTTCGATCGCTCCACGCAGCCGACGGTGAAGCCGGCCAGGTCGTATTCATCCGCCTCGTACATGCCTGGCATCTCGGCGGTCTCGCCGCCAATCAGTGCGGCGCCCGCCTGGACGCAGCCGTCGGCCACACCGGAGACGACCTGCTCAAGCACTGCCGGGTCGTTCTTGCCGCAGGCGATGTAGTCGAGGAAGAACAGCGGCTGGGCTCCCTGTGCCACGACGTCATTGACGCACATGGCCACGCAGTCGATGCCAATCGTGTCATGCTTGTCCATGAGCTTGGCGATGACGAGCTTCGTGCCCACGCCATCGGTGCCTGAGATGAGCACCGGTTCGTTGTAGCCAAGCGAGGCGAGGTCGAAGAGGCCGCCGAAGCCGCCGATGCCGCTCACCACGCCCGGTCGGTTAGTGCGTGCGACGTGTGATTTGATGCGCTTGACCACTTCGTAGCCCGCTTCGACGCTCACACCCGCGTTTTCATATGCTTGTGGCATTGTGACCTTTCTGTTCGCCGAAATCGGCAAGTCGATTGATGAATCTGTATGAAATTGATGAATCTGTATGAATCTGTATCGGGAAAATCTGGGAACTAGATATTGGGGACGAGATACTCGGTGGGTTCCTGGGAGGCATGCTCGCCGAACGGCTTCTGCATCATCGTGTACTCGGTACCCTCGTACATTGTCTTCTTGCCGTTGTACCCGGGCAGTGTCACGCGATCCTCGGGGGTGAGGGAGGCCAGGAATCCCTCCTCGTAATCATCGAGCGCGGTGGGGTAGTCGCCGTTGAAATAGGCAACGCACAGGCCGCCGTAAGGGGCGTTCGCATTCAGGCCGATCGACTCGATGAGCCCGTCGAGTGAGAGGAACGCCAGCGAATCGGCGCCAATGAACTCGCGAATCTGTTCGACCGACTTCTTCGCCGCAATGAGCTCCTGCGTTGTGGAGATGTCGATGCCGTAGAAACACGGGTACTTGAGTGGCGGCGAGCTGATGCGCATGTGCACTTCGGCCGCTCCCGCCTCCTTGAGCAGCTGCACGATGCGTTTCGACGTGGTGCCACGCACAATGGAGTCATCGATGACGACGATGCGCTTGCCTTTTACCACCGACTTGACTGCGGAAAGCTTCATACGCACGCCCTGCTCGCGCAATGCCTGCGTGGGTTGAATGAATGTGCGGGCGACGTACTGGTTCTTGATCAGGCCCATTTCGTTGGGCAGCCCTGCCTCCTCGGAGTAGCCGGAGGCGGCTGAGAGCGAGGAATTCGGCACGCCGATCACCATGTCGGCATCGACCGGGGATTCCTGCGCGAGACGGGCACCCATGCGCTTTCTTGCGGAGTGCACGTTCACGCCGTAGATGTCGGAGTCGGGGCGGGCGAAGTAGATGTATTCCATCGAGCAGATCGACAGCTGTGTGCGGCTCGTGTACGTCTGGGTGCGGTACCCGCTGTCGTCGATCACAATCATCTCGCCGGGCTGAATGTCTCGGATTCGTTCCGCACCCACCACGTCGAGCGCACAGGTCTCGGAGGCGAGCACGTACGCGCCGTTCGTCATGCGGCCCAGCGAGAGGGGGCGGAACCCATTCGGATCGAGTGCGCCGATCATCTCATGTTCCGTCATGATCAGGTACGCGAAGCCGCCATGCACGGTGTTGAGCGCTTCCTGCAGCTTGTCGGTGATGCCGCTGCGCACGGAACGGCGGATGAGATGCATGAGCACCTCGGTGTCGGAGTTCGAGTGGAAAATGGCGCCTTCGTCTTCGAGCGCGCGCCGCAGAGAGAAGCAGTTCGTGAGGTTGCCGTTATGGCACAACGCCATGTCGCCGTCATGGAAGCGGAACACGAAGGGCTGAATGTTGTCGATGCCGCCCGAGCCGGCCGTCGCATAGCGCACATGGCCGATTGCGGCATCGCCTTGAAGTCGTTGAATGTCTTTTTCGTCCTGGAACACCTGCGTGAGCAATCCGAGCCCGCGGTGCCCTATGAGATGTCCGTGGTCGTTGGAGACTATGCCGGCGCCCTCCTGACCACGATGTTGCAATGCGTGTAATCCGAAGTAAGTGAGGCGTGCGGCATCGGGATGTCCCCATACGCCGAAAATGCCACATTCCTCATGGATCTCTTCGAGTTCTGCAGACAAGCCGAAGCTCCTTCCACAACTGGAATAAGGGATTCGCTACGAGATAAACCCTAGCAAGTCCCGGCTACACCGGCAAACTCGGATTTTGCGGAAATGGCGGATTTCCGGCGAATTGTGACGGTGCGCCCATTCATATGCTGGACTCGCGGTCGCTGGCGTTGATGCATCGCGCCCCTTTGGTGTGACGCCTATTGCCGATTGACAGATTCGAACGTTTGTTCGATAATCTGTGGTATGGGAGAGCGAACATACCTGGCGGTGGACCTCAAATCGTTCTATGCGTCCGCCGAATGCGTGTTGAGGGGGCTTGACCCGCTCGACACCAATCTGGTGGTGGCGGACGTATCCCGCACCTCGAAAACCATATGCCTTGCGGTGTCGCCGGCGTTGAAATCGTTCGGGTTGGGGTCGCGTGCCAGACTGTTCGAAGTGGAGGAGCGCGTGTCGGTTGTCAACGAGCAAAGACGTCTGCGTGCGCCGGGTCATAATCTGATCGGTTCGTCAGTGAGCGTGGCACAGCTGCAGGCGAATCCACAACTCGGCATTGAATACATCGCGGCAAAACCGCGCATGTCGTATTACCTCGACATGAGTGCGAAAATCTACGGCATCTATTTGAACTACGCGTCGAAGGACGATATCCACGTCTATTCGGTGGACGAAGTGTTCATCGATGTCACGAAATATCTCAAGTATTTCGGGTGCTCGGCCCATGAACTGGCACGTCGCATCGTGGCCGACATTCTCGAGCAGACGGGCATCACGGCCACGGCCGGCATCGGCGCGAACCTGTATTTGGCGAAAGTGGCGATGGATATCGTCGCCAAGCACATCCCCGCGGATGAGGACGGCGTGCGCATTGCCGAACTCGATGAACGCAGGTATCGCGAACTGCTGTGGTCCCACCGGCCTCTCACCGATTTCTGGAGGGTGGGCCGTGGCATAGCCCGCAAATTGGAGCGGCAGGGAATCATGACCATGGGAGACATTGCACGGTGCTCGTTGGGAAGGGCCGGCGAATACTACAACGAAGATCTGCTCTACAGGTTCTTCGGCGTGAATGCGGAAACGCTCATCGACCACGCTTGGGGTTGGGAGCCATGCACAATCGCCGATATTAAGGCATATACGCCGGAGAATTCCAGCCTGAGCATAGGTCAGGTGCTTGCGCGTCCCTATCCGTATACACAGGCCCACACCGTAGCGAGTGAGATGGCGGACTGCTTGGCGCAGGATCTCGCTGCCAAGGGGGCGGTAACGGACAGGGTCGTGCTGACGGTGGGATTCGACAGGGAGAGTCTTATGGATGGCCGGTACCTCGGGCCCGTAGGCAAGGATCACTATGGGAGACTAGTGCCCAAAAGCGTTCATGGCTCATGTGATCTGGGGCGATTCACGTCATCGGCCACTGCCATTCGACAGGCGGTGGTGGATGTGTTCGAACGCATTGCGGATTCGCGGCTGTATGTCAGACGCCTCACGGTTGTAGCCGGCCGGGTTCGTATGCTGGGGGAGGCTCAAACCTTCGAGCAGCCGAGTCTGTTCGAGAATCTGGAGGGCTCGCAAACACAGCAGCAGGCTACGGCAGATCGCAAGGAACTGAGTCTGCAGCGCACCGTCAACGCATTGCGCAGCCGGTTCGGCGCGGCATCGGTGATCAAAGGCATGAACCTCGATGAGGGGGCGACCGGTATGGAACGTAGCAAGCAGATCGGAGGCCATGCGGCATGACGCTGGAGAACCTGCATCGCTACGACGACATCATTGACCTACCACATCACCGATCCACCAAACACCGGCATATGAGCAACTTGGAACGCGCGGTGCAGTTCATGCCATTCGCCGCGTTGAAGGGATACGACGAGCGCGTGAGAGAGGTGTCCAACACGCCCTGCACCCGCATTGCATTGGCCGATGACGAAAGAGAGACACTCAACGATCGTCTTGTTGAGGTAATCGGTCAACTCGAATCGCATCCCTATGCATCCATCACCTATTTCCAGCCGGAGGGCGGCAGAAATGCCGGCGAGTACATGACGGCGGAAGGGGCTGTGCGAGGATTCGACCAGATGCGCAGAGTCATCGTTATGGAGGATGGCACACGCATAGCCCTGGTGAACATCGTGGACATTCGCTGCTGAGCCGGCGATGGTCGTTTTGCGCTCACCGCATGCAACGGTTCGTGCCTATGATGGCGTCATGGCATACGACAATGGCAACGTGATCGAGGTGCGGGCGAACACTCTGCCGAACACGGAAACACCGATCAAAGGCAACGTACTTGTACTGGGCAACTCAGGTGTGGGCAAGTCGACGTTGATCAACGCGGTGATAGGGGACACTGTGGCCAAAACGAGCTTCGGCACGCGGGGCACCACCAGTGAGCTCGCCGTCTATGAGAGCCCAACGGTGCCGTTCCAGGTCATCGATTCAATAGGGTTCGAACCGTCTCCCATCAAAAGCCTCAGAGCGGTGCATGCGGTGCGCAAATGGTCGAAGGCGAGCGCCAAGGAAGGTCATGAGCACAACAAGATCGACGTGATCTGGTTCTGCGTGGATGGGACAGCGGCGAAACTGTTCCCGGAGACAATACGGAATCTGTCCACGGCCGTGTCGATGTGGCGGTCGGTGCCGATTATCACCGTGATCACGAAATCGTATTCGAAACCGGACCGCGAGCTGAATGTGCAGATGGTGCGGCAGGCGTTCGCGGGGCAGCGCGTGGAGAAGAACCTGCGCGCGATCATACCTGTAGTGGCGCAGACCTATGTGATCGATGAGACGTCGTTCGTAGGGCCGGAGGGAATCACCGACCTCATTGACGAGACGATGAAGGCGATGCCAGAGGGGATGCGCGGCGGTGAGCATGATCTCATGGCATTCAAACTCACGCGCAAGCGCATGCTGGCGCAGGGTCTGATTGGCGCTTGTGTAGCGGCGGGTGCCACAGTGGGCGCCGTGCCAATTCCGATCGCCGATTCGCTGGTGCTCTCTCCGTTGGAACTCGGCGAACTGCATGGGTTGGCACGGCTATATGGCATAGATAAGGATGAGGATGCCAAGCAGTTCCTCGACTCGATTGTGCAAGTGGGTACCGCAAGCGTGGTGGCCCATTCCGCAATCAGCACGGTGAAGGCGATCCCGGGCATCAACATTGCAGCCAGCGTGCTCAATGCGATTGTGGCGGCGAGCATCATCGCCGCGCTTGGTGAGGGTGCCGTCATAGCCTTCGAGCAGGTGTACACCGGCAAGCGCAGCGTGAACGACATCGGCTGGGTGCGCAGTCTGATGCAGGAGCAATTCGGCGAAGGGTTCCTCGGCAAGGTGAGCGGTGTGGCGCAGGCGTCGGCTGCGGCCGGCAGTGCGAAGGACATGCGTGAGATGATCGTGGAATTGGTCAAGGCCGCGTTCATGAATCGCAAGAAATAGAGAGACGCCATTGTCGTGAATATGAGATTCGCGGCAATGTGGCATGGAATGGTTCGGGGCAGTTAGCTCCGCGGAATCCTAGACGGCCACGGGCTTGGTTTCGCGCAGGGAGTCAATCCGATGACCGGCGCGATGCCGGGGCAGCCTGTGCCTACTCAGACGAATCCGGCCGCGGTGGCCGCAGCGGCAGCGGATGCGCAGGGCACCGTCGCGCAAGCTGCCGCACAACCTCCGACTGCACAGGGAACGCAATCCGCCATGTCGGTGACGGAGCAGATGGAGGCGCTTAAGTCGCTCAAGGAGCTTCTCGATGCGGGAATCCTCACGCAGGAGGAATTCAATGTGAAAAAGCGGCAGATTCTCGGTCTCTATGAGACCTATCGGCGATTGTTGGGCGTGTCGGAAAACCATCTTCGATTGTTAGGTGGGTGCTACGATTAGAGGCGGCTCAAATTTAAACAATAATACAACATTATAATATGATTTGTCTAATAAAATGGCGTTAGGAAGGAATGCGTGCCGAGGATAACCGCCTAACAATCAAAGTTGGTTTTCCGACTTGCCTAATAATCGAAGAAAAGAAGTCGAATGCGTTGATGAACAGAAGGGCGGTGTATGCCATATATGGCATACACCGCCCTTCGCTATGGTCGATCAGCGTCTATAACCGTCTCAGCCGAAGTACTCGACGCCGGCTTCGAAGATCGGCTGGTAGATGTTACCGGGCACATTGCGGTACAGGCCGTCGCCGGTGCGCTCGGAGTGGCCCATCTTGCCGAACACGCGGCCGTCCGGGCTGGTGATGCCCTCGATGGCGAGCATGGAGCCGTTCGGGTTCACACTCAGGTCCATGCTCGGCACGCCATGTTCGTCAACGTACTGTGTGGCAACCTGCCCGTTTGCGATGAGCTGGTCGAGCATGCCGTCGGAGGCGACGAAACGTCCCTCGCCATGGGAGATGGCGATGGTGTGCATATCGCCCACCTCCGTCTTGGCAAGCCACGGCGACAGGTTCGACGCGACGCGTGTGCGTACAAGACGGCTCTGGTGGCGTCCGATGGTGTTGAACGTGAGCGTCGGGCACTCCGCGGTCATGGGCACAATGTCGCCGAAGGGCACGAGACCGAGCTTGATGAGCGCCTGGAAGCCGTTGCAGATGCCGAGCATGAGTCCGTCACGGTTGTTGAGCAGGTCGCGCACGGCCTCGGTGACCGCCGGTGCACGGAAGAACGCCGTGATGAACTTCGCGGAGCCATCCGGTTCGTCGCCGCCTGAGAAACCGCCGGGGATCATGATGATCTGGCTGTTATGGATGGCGTCGACGAGCGCCTGCGTGGACTCGGCGACGGCTGAGGGCGTCAGATTGTTCACAATGAGCGTCTGTGCCTCGGCTCCGGCGCGCTCGAACGCTGCCGCGGTGTCGTATTCGCAGTTGTTGCCGGGGAACACCGGGATGATCACGCGCGGCTTGGCGATTTTCGCACCCTTGTACACGGTCGGTTCCATTGTCTCGAACGAGATCGCGTCGACCGCCTCGGTTTCGGCATCGGTTTCACCACTGCGGTAGGGGAACACTGATGCAATGCCGTTCTCCCACACCTCCTGCAGATTCGCGAGGTCGAGCGTCTCGCCGGCTGCATGGAACACGTAGTCTGCGGTGGTCTCGCCAATCTGCCCGATCTCGACCAGATTGGAGACTGTCGGCATGTTCGCGGATGGCGCGAGCTCGACGATGAACGAGCCATACGCCGGTGCGAACAGATCGTCGACGGCGATGGAGTCGTCGAGCGCCACGCCGATGCGGTTGCCCACGCACATCTTGAACAACGCTTCTGCGGTGCCGCCGTAAGCCGGGGTGGAGATGGCCAGCGCATCGCCGTCGGTCACCAGGTTCTCGATGGTGGAGAACACCTCGAGCAGTGCGTCCTTGTCCGGTGTGATGCCGTCCGCCAGATAGCGTGGCGCGATGCGGACCACACGGTCGCCGGGGTGCTTGAACTCCGGCGACGTGGCACGGTTCATGTCGCCGACCGCCACGGCGAAGGAGACGAGGGTGGGAGGCACATCGAGGTCTTCGAAGGAGCCGGACATGGAATCCTTGCCGCCAATGGCGCCGATCCCGAGGTCCACCTGCGCCATGAGGGCGCCGAGCACGGCCGCAAGCGGTTTGCCCCAGCGCTCCGGCTCGTCGCGCAGCTTCTCGAAATACTCCTGGAAGGTGAGGTATGCCTTTTCGTGTTCGAAGCCCGCCGCCACGAGTTTCGCAAGCGATTCAACCACCGACATGTAGGCGCCAGTGTACTGGTTGCGCTCCATGAGGAAGGGGTTGAAGCCCCACGCCATGGCCGAGGCGGTGGTGGTCTCGCCGAACACCGGGAACTTGGCCACCATGGCTTCCGCCGGCGTCAGCTGCTCCTTGCCGCCGAACGGCATGAGCACCGTGGCGGCTCCGATCGTGGAGTCGAAGCGTTCCGACAGGCCCTTGTTGGAGGCGATGTTGATGTCGGAGAGCATCTCGTTCATACGCTCACTGAGTGAGCCGGACGAGAATGGGGCATGGTAGGAGCCCTGCTGGGGCACGTGGGCATCCTGATGCTTGGCGGCGCCGTTCGAAGCGAGGAACTCGCGCGAGAGATCGACGATCGGCTCGCCGTTCCATTCCATCACCATGCGAGAGTCTTCGGTCACGGTCGCAATGACCGCGGCTTCGAGGTTCTCCTCGGCGGCATACTTCAGGAACTCGTCGACGTCCTCCGCAGCCACATCGACCGCCATGCGCTCCTGCGACTCGGAGATGGCAAGCTCGGTGCCGTCGAGGCCGTCGTATTTCTTGGGTACCTGATTGAGATCAACGTGCAGGCCGTCGGCTATCTCTCCGACGGCAACGGACACGCCACCCGCGCCGAAATCGTTGCATCGCTTGATCAAGCGGCAGGCATCACCGCGGCGGAACAGACGCTGCAGCTTGCGCTCCACCGGGGCGTTGCCCTTCTGCACCTCGGCTCCATCGAGTTCAAGCGACTCAACGTTGTGTGCCTTGGAGGAACCGGTGGCGCCGCCAATGCCATCACGGCCGGTACGGCCGCCGAGCAGAATGATCTTGTCGCCGGGGGCCGGGGTCTCGCGACGTACATGGCTTGCCGGCGTGGCGCCCACAACGGCGCCGATCTCCATGCGCTTGGCCACATAGCCCGGGTGGTAGATCTCATTGACCTGACCAGTGGCCAAGCCGATTTGGTTGCCATACGAGGAGTAGCCGTGCGCCGCGGTGGTGACGAGCTTGCGCTGGGGCAGCTTGCCTTCCAGCGTCTCGCTAATCGGCACGCGGGGGTCCGCGGCACCAGTCACGCGCATCGCCTGATACACGTAGGAGCGTCCCGAAAGCGGGTCGCGAATGCAGCCGCCGATGCAGGTTGCCGCGCCACCGAAGGGCTCGATCTCGGTGGGGTGGTTATGGGTCTCGTTCTTGAACAGGAAGAGCCAGTCCTCGCTCTCGCCATTCACATCGACCTTCACCTTGACGGTGCAGGCATTGATCTCCTCCGATTCGTCGAGGCCGGTGAGCACGCCGTTCTTCTTGAGCCACTTCGCACCGATCGTGCCCATGTCCATGAGGCACACGGGTTTCTCATCGCGGCCGAGCTCATGGCGCATCGCCATGTACTTGTCGAAGGCGGCCTTCACCACGGCGTCGTCGATCTCGACGGAGTCGAGCTCGGTGCCGAAAGTGGTGTGGCGGCAGTGGTCGGACCAATACGTGTCGATCACCTTGATCTCGGTGATGGTGGGATCTCGTTGCTCGCCCTGGAAATACTCGCGTACGAACCTCAGATCGGCCTCGTCCATTGCCAGACCCCGATCGGCGATGAACTCGGCAAGCTGTGCATCGTCCATCTCGCGAAAGCCGTCGAGCACTTCGACAGGCTGGGGTGTGGGGGCATAGGTGGCGAGCGTCTCTCGGGTCTCCAGACCGGCTTCGCGGGTCTCCACCGGATTGATCACGTACTTTTTGATTGCGGCGAGCTCATCGTCGCCCAACTGACCATCAAGCACATACACCCGGGCCGAGCGCACGGTCGGTCGTTCGCCCTGGCTGATGAGCTGGATGCATTCGCTTGCGGAATTCGCGCGCTGGTCGAATTGGCCGGGCAACGATTCCACCGCGAACACCGTGTCACCGGAGACATCCGGCAGCTCGATGCTCACATTGTCCACCTGCGGCTCGCTGAATACGGTGGGGATCGTCTGGTCGAACAGCTCCTCGCTGATTCCCTCGACGTCATACCGGTTGATAATGCGGACGTTGTTCAAAGATTCAATGTCGAGAATCGTACGCAATTCGTTCGTCAGCTGCTGCGCCTCGACGTCGAATCCGGGCTTCTTCTCTACATGGACGCGAAAAACCACTGTGCTTCCTCGTTCTTTAGCAATAATCTGGGATTGTACCGTTGAAAACAATATAGGAAAACAAGAAAGGGCCCCTCCCATGGCTCAAGTCATGGAACAGGCCCCAATGTCACTCGGCGCGCTCGACGCCCTCGGTCTCGGCGAGCTTGACCAGTCGGCCGTAAATCTCCTCGTAGGCGGGGATGATGTTGCCCAGGTCGCGGCGGAACAGATCCTTGTCGAGATGCTCGATCTGGCCGGAGCCGTCCTTCAGGTCCCACAGACGGCAAGTGTCCGGGGTGATCTCGTCGGCGAGCAGAATCCGCCCGTCACCGGTCTTGCCCTCCTCGATCTTGAAATCGACGAGCTGCACGTCGATCTTCGAGAAGATGTCTTTCAGCGCATCGTTGACTGCACGTGCCTGGCGGGAGATCTCGTCGAGCTCCTCCTCGGAGGCGATGCCGAGTGCCACGATGCCGTCGTCGTTGATGAACGGATCACCGAGCTCGTCGGATTTCACGCAGAATTCGAGGATCGGTTTGTTGAGCGCGGTGCCTTCCTCGACACCGTACCTCTTGGCGAAGGAACCGGCCGCCGTGTTGCGCATGATGATCTCGAGCGGGTACATGTCCATTTTGCGAACGAGCTGCTCGGTGTCGGAGATGCGCTTGACGAAGTGGGAGTCGATGCCGCGCGCCTTGAGCAGGTCGAAGATGACGGAGGTGATCTGGTTGTTGAGTTCGCCCTTGCCTTCGATCTGCGCCTTCTTGGCGCCGTTGCCGGCGGTTGCCTGATTCATGTATTCGACCCAGAGAACATCGGGGTCATCGGTTGCGTACAGTTTCTTGGCCTTGCCCTCGTAGAGCTTGTCCAGTTTCTGCATGTGCTGCCTTCCGTTGTCAACAATGAGTGGACGTTTTCAGCGTACCAACCCAACACGCCAAAAAACGCCCAGTTTACTCACTGTTTTCAGTATTCGACACGCGGTTTTCGCAAGGTTCGCGAACGGCGGCGTCGACACTACTTCGCCGGATTCACCACTATGCGCAGATTCTGCGCGCACTCGTTCGCCTTGATGCGCGCCTCGTCGATGTCGGAGCCGATGGCGAGCGTCACGCCCATGCGGCGATGGCCCTCCACCCGCGGCTTCGAGAAGATGCGCAAATCGGTGCCCGGTGTGGCGAGTGCGGTCTGGAGGTTCGAGAATTCGACTTCGCCGTTGCCCTCGACGACAATCGCATGGCTTGCTGCACCGTAATACTTCGGCAGGTCGAGTCCGATATGCGCCTTGGAGACCGGGATTCCGAGCACGGCGCGCGCATGCAGGTCGAACTCGCTCAAATACTGGCTGATCATGGTGACCATACCCGTATCGTGCGGGCGGGGGGAGACCTCGTTGAAGAGCACGGTGCCGTCTTTGAGGACGAACAACTCGACGCCGAACACGCCCCATGCGGTGTCGGTGCCGGCATGGGCGATGAGACCCTGCACGGCCTGCGTGGCAATGCGTTCGACCTCCTGCCGATGATCGGGCTCGACTGCCGCAGGCTGCCAGGAATCACGGTAATCACCTCTTTCCTGCCGTTGGCCAATCGGTTCGCACACCACAATGCCTGCCGATGAGCTCACGGTGAGCATGGTGAGTTCGTAATCAAGGTCGACAAGCTGTTCGACGATCACGCGGGAGACATCGCCCTCCTCATGCGCACGTCGGCCGGTTTGCGCCTCATTCCATGCGTCCTCGATCTTGTCGGCGGATCGCACCACCGACTGGCCGTGACCCGAGGAGCTCATGACCGGCTTGACCACGCAGGGGAAGCCGATGCGAGCGACCGCCTCTTTGAGTTCCTGCAGGCTTCCCGCGAATTCGAATTTCGTGGTGGGCAGCCCCAGCTCGTCGGCGGCGAGCTGGCGAAGGCGCTCACGATCCATGCAAATTGAGGCGATGGCAGCGCTCGGCACCACGCGGATGCCGGCCTGCTCCGCTTCGAACAGCACGTCGGTGGCTATGGCCTCGATTTCAGGAATGATGATGTCGGGTTTGACGTCGCCTATCACATTGCGCAATGCATCGGCGTTCGCCATGTCGAGCACCCGTGCCTCGTGGGCGACCTGTGCGGCCGGTGCGCCGTTGTAGGAATCAGCGGCGCACACCCATGCGCCGAGCCGCATGAGCGAAATCGTCACCTCCTTGCCGAGTTCGCCCGAACCGAGCATGAGAATGCGGGTGGGATGTTCGCCGAATGGTGTGCCGAGAATCATGGAATCTGTAGTCATGGTTCCATTGTGCCATTGGTCGTGTCATTCGCGGCGTGGGGGAGCGGATTCGCAAAAAAGACAATGCGCGAATACCGTGAAATATACAGTCCAGCGGGTTAGATGAGCACTATGGAAGCACACAACGAAGCAGCGTCGCCGCAGTCGGCGTCCGACAACGCAACCGATGGGCCACTGACGATCGCACTGGTTGTGGACACTTTCGGCAACCGCGGCAACGGCACCTCGAACTCGGCGCTCCAATGGGCGCAGGAGCTCGAACGGCAGGGTCACCAGGTTCGATTGGTGGGGATCAATGCCCCCGAATATCCGGCCAGAGAGAACCACATTCCGTTGGTGAGCTGGATTTCGGCCAAGCAGCAGATGCATTTCGCCCAGCCGAGCGCCACGCTGTTCGACCGCGCCTTCGACGGTGTGGACGTCGTGCACATCTACACACCGTTCAAATTCGGCCGGCATGCCATGGCGGCGGCCCGTGCCAAGGGACTGCCGGTCACCGCGGGCTTCCACGTGCAGCCGGAGAACGTCATGTATTCGGCAGGGCCGGCCCGATGGATCCCCGGCATGGATCGGTTCATCTACTGGCTGTTCAGGCGCTGGCTGTATTCCGGGGTCGACGCCATCCATGTGCCCACGAATCTGGGGAAGCAATTGCTGCTCGACCACGGGTATGCCGAACCGATCTTCGTCATCTCGAACGGCTACGCACCGCGATTCGTGCCGAAGGAGCAGCGCAAGGGCGATGCCGCACCGCAGATTCCCGTGCGCATCATCGCTTCGGGTCGCCTTTCGAACGAGAAGAACCATGTCGAGCTCATCGAGGCGGTCTGCCGTTGTGCGCATGCGGACGACATTCATCTGACGATTGCCGGCACGGGGCCAATCCGGAACAAACTCGTGCGTTTTGCCAAGCGGAAGCTCAAGCGTCCTGCCTCGATCGGTTTCCACAAGAACTCGACGATGCCCCAGTTGTTGCGGTCGGCAGACCTGCTCGTTCATCCTTCGATCGCCGACCTCGAATCGGTGAGCGTCATCGAAGGCATGGCCTCGGGCTTGGTGCCGGTGATTGCCGACTCGAAACTGAGTGCGGCAGGCCAGTTCTCGCTCTGCCCGCAATCCTCATACCCGGTGGGCGATGTGGACGCGTTGGCCGAACGCATAGACTGGTGGATCGACCATCCCAGGGAGCTCAACACGTGGGGCGACACCTATGCGCGCCATACGAAGGACACGTATTCGGTGGAGGAATCGGTGAGGCGTTTCGCCGAGATGGAACGCCAGATCATCTCCGACCACGCAGTTTCCTCACGCTAACTGTAGCTGATCGTAACAGGCTGGCCCCCGCGGATATGGAATCCGCAGGGACCACAGCCCATAACGAGAATCAGAGCAGCTTGATGAGCTCGTCCACCTGCTCGTCGGTGGTGGCCCAGCTCGTGCAGATGCGCAGCATCACATGGTCGGCATCCACCTGCTCCATGAATCCGAGCTTGACGGACTTCGCGAGTTCCTGCGCGCGCTGCGTGGCCACCACGATGAAGATCTGGTTGGTCTGCGAGATGTATTCGACGTCGTAATGCTTCTCGAACAGTGCCTTGCGAATCTTGTCCGCCTCGGCGTTCGCATGCTTGGCGAGCTTGAAGTAGAGGTCGTCGGTGAACAGCGTGTCGAACTGCAGTCCCAACAGCCAGCCCTTCGCCAGCAGTGCACCGTGCTGCTTGACGATCGTCGTGAAGTTCCTCGGCGAATTACCGCGCGGGAACACGACGGCCTCTCCGAACATCGTGCCGCATTTGGTGCCGCCAATGGTGAAGACGTCCGCCAGACGGGCGAGATCGGGCAGCTGCACGTCGTTCATGTCCGCCGTGAGCGCCATACCCAACCGCGCGCCGTCCACATAGAGGGGCAGATTGTGGTCATGCGCGACCTGTGAGATTGAGGCGAGCTCCTCACGCGTGTACACGGTGCCGTATTCGGTGGGTTGTGAGATATACACACAGCCGGGGTAGACCATGTGCTCATGGTTGAGGTCGTTTTCGAAGCTCTGGCAGTATTCGTCGAGCTGTTCGCCGGTGATCTTGCCGTCGTGCTGGGGGAGTGCAAGCACTTTGTGGCCCGTCGCCTCGATGGCGCCGGCCTCGTGCGTGTTGATGTGCGCGCTCGTCGGGCATACGACACCTGCGTATTGCGGGGTGATGGCGCTGAGCACGGTCTGGTTCGTCTGTGTGCCTCCCACGAGGAACCAGACGTCGGCCTGTGCGGCATCGCAGGCCTTGCGAATTTTGTTTGCGGCCGCATCGCAGTACTGGTCCTTGCCATAGCCGGAGTTCTGCTCGTTCGCCATGGCCTGCATGCGGGCGACGATCTGCGGGGCGGCGGTGGAGGAATAATCGTTTTCGAAAGACAGCATATGCACTCCTGCTCGTGTGGTTACGTGCGGTTCTGTTGTGTAGTCTACGCCCGGGAACCGAGCGCAAGCACCATTGCCGCGCACGGTGAACGTCATGGCGAGATGGTGAAGGTGGCGGGACCGCCATTGTTACCCAGTGTTACCGAAACGAAAAACCCCGGGATTCGTTCGGTTTGGAAACCGTTGGAATCTCGGGGTTTGGCCGGGGTGGCTAACGCGGCTCGAACGCGCGACCTTCTGAACCACAATCAGATGCTCTACCAACTGAGCTATAGCCACCATGTGTACGTGTCTGCTGAGCATCACGCAACAGATGAAAACTATACACGAGGGTTTCCCTAAAACCGGGGTCGGCGTGTCGCCTATGCAATCGATGCGGGCGTAGGTATACTTGGAGATACACCAAGAAGAAACGAATTCCAAGGGTTTTGGGCACGCATAGGAGCGTGCGGCGCGGGGAGCGCCAATGCGGCATAACTCAACGGACAGAGCAGAGAAGTCCATGAAGTCATATAAGCGGATGCGATGGCGATTGCACGGCCTCGAGACGAGGGGCCGGCAGGAGAGTATTGAAAACCAAAATGGAAACGCAATCGCCGCTGTGTGCAGAAGGGCCATATGGTTGATGCGCGTGGCGATATGAGTCGCGTATGGTGGGCCGGCGGCACCCGGGGTGTGCGGGTGAGTCGGCAAATGTCGCAAATACGGTGGTCGAATTGGTGGCAGTGAATCGAATGCAAGCCATGTGCATGCGGCTGAGGCATCAGGGTGGATGCCCGGGCTGTCGGCGACAGTAAGCCGAGGCATGCGGCAGAGAGCGAGAAATGTGTGCCATATGTGATGGCCGGCGAATGGTGGAATATCCTGTTCGCCCCGTTGTTGAGTATGGTGATGAGAAGCTAGACGGCCCCGGAGGCACCTAGACACTCCGGGGCCGTCTTTTGTCTGCCGTCATGGTACAGTAGACGTTTGTGTGTGCCAGCAGTACACCTTATGTGACAGGAGTACATGCTGGGATATCCCCGAGTTCGCGATGATCACGCGCAGTAATGCGGCAGTGAGAGGGCGAGGGGTCATCGGGCCGGTGAACGTTGGCTAGCTAATCCGATTCGGAGAAGTGGGTCACAAAGGCGCGGCTCCACAAAGAAGAACATTACAAACTGAATCGGAGAATCAAGTTGCCTACTATTGAACAGCTTGTCCGCAAGGGACGCAAGGCAAAGCCGAAGAAGTCCAAGACTTTGGCTCTCAAGGGCAGCCCGCTGCGTCGCGGCGTGTGCACGCGTGTTTACACTACCACCCCGAAGAAGCCGAACTCGGCACTGCGTAAGGTCGCTCGTGTTCGTCTGAGCTCCGGCATCGAAGTCACCGCCTACATTCCGGGCGAAGGCCACAACCTGCAGGAGCACTCCATCGTGCTCGTGCGCGGCGGCCGTGTCAAGGATCTGCCGGGCGTGCGTTACCACATCGTGCGTGGTGCACTCGATACCCAGGGCGTCAAGGACCGCAAGCAGGGTCGTTCCCTGTACGGAGCAAAGAAGGCGAAGTAAGAGATATGTCACGTAAAGGACCTTCCAAGAAACACCAGGTGCTTCCAGATCCGATCTACGGCTCGATCGTGGTGGCACAGCTCATCAACAAGATCTTGCTTGACGGCAAGAAGTCGATCGCGGAGGACATCGTCTATTCCGCACTCGATATGGTCAAGGACAAGACCGATCAGGAACCGGTTGCAGTGCTCAAGCGCGCTCTGGACAACATCCGTCCGTCGCTCGAAGTCCGCTCCCGCCGTGTCGGTGGCGCCACCTACCAGGTGCCGGTCGAGGTCAAGCCCGCTCGTGCGAACACGCTGTCGCTGCGCTGGCTGACCGACTTCTCCCGCGCTCGTCGCGAGAAGACGATGGCCGAGCGTCTCGCAAACGAGATCCTCGACGCGTCCAATGGCCTTGGCGCATCCGTCAAGCGTCGTGAAGACACCCACAAGATGGCAGAGGCCAACAAGGCCTTCGCTCATTACCGCTGGTAATTAAGTCGAGCAACGAAGAGTTAAGGAAAATTCATGGCACTGGACGTGCTTACCAACCTCAACCAGGTTCGTAACATCGGCATCATGGCACACATCGATGCCGGCAAGACCACCACTACCGAGCGTATTCTGTTCTACACCGGTAAGAACTACAAGATCGGCGAAACCCACGAGGGTGCTTCGACGATGGACTTCATGGCTCAGGAGAAGGAACGCGGCATCACCATCCAGTCCGCTGCGACCACCTGCTTCTGGAACCGCCAGACCCACGATCCGGACGAGAAGTTCCAGATCAACATCATCGACACCCCTGGCCACGTGGACTTCACCGCCGAGGTGGAGCGTTCGCTTCGCGTGCTCGACGGCGCCGTCGCAGTGTTCGACGGCAAGGAGGGCGTGGAGCCCCAGTCGGAGACCGTGTGGCGTCAGGCCGACAAGTACGGCGTTCCGCGCATCTGCTTCATCAACAAGATGGACAAGCTCGGTGCCGACTTCTACTACTCGGTGAGCACCATCAAGGAGAAGCTTGGTGCGACCCCGCTCGTCGTCCAGCTGCCGATCGGTGCTGAGAACGATTTCTCGGGCGTCGTCGACCTCATCCGTATGAAGGCATACGTGTGGAACGACGTCAAGGACGACCAGGGTGCCCATTACGACACCGTGGAGATTCCGGACGATCTCAAGGAACGCGCTGAGCAGTACCGTTCCGAACTGCTCGACCAGGTTGCGGAGACCGACGAGGAGCTGCTCGAGAAGTATCTCGAGAACGGCGACCTCTCGGAGCAGGAGATCCGTGGCGCCATCCGTCAGCTCACCATCTCCCGTGAGGCTTACCCGGTGCTGTGCGGTTCGGCCTTCAAGGACAAGGGCGTGCAGCCGATGCTCGATGCCGTTGTCGACTATCTGCCGAGCCCTGAGGACGTTCCGTCCATCGTCGGCTTCGATCCTTCCGATGAGTCCATCGAGATTGACCGCAAGCCCACCATGGACGACCCGTTCTCGGCTCTCGTGTTCAAGATCTCGACCCACCCGTTCTACGGCAAGCTCGTGTTCGTGCGCGTCTATTCCGGCTCCGTCAAGCCGGGCGACAACGTGCTCGATTCCACGAAGGGCAAGAAGGAACGCGTCGGCAAGATCTTCCAGATGCACGCTGACAAGGAGAACCCGGTAGACGCAGCCGAGGCCGGCAACATCTACACCTTCGTGGGCCTCAAGAACGTCACCACCGGTGACACGCTGTGCGACGAGAAGCACCCGATCTCCCTCGAATCCATGACCTTCCCGGATCCTGTGATCGAGGTGGCCGTGGAGCCGAAGACCAAGGCCGATCAGGAGAAGATGAGCCTGGCCCTCGCCAAGCTCTCCGACGAGGATCCGACCTTCCAGGTGAAGACCGATGAGGAGTCGGGCCAGACCCTCATCTCCGGCATGGGCGAGCTCCAGCTCGACATCATCGTCGACCGCATGCGCCGCGAGTTCAAGGTGGAGTGCAACGTCGGCAAGCCGCAGGTCGCCTACCGCGAGACGATCCGCAAGGCCGTCATGAACCAGGAATACACGCACAAGAAGCAGACCGGTGGTTCCGGCCAGTTCGCAAAGGTGCTCATGAACTTCGAACCGCTCGACACCGAGAACGGCGAGGTCTACGAGTTCGTGAACGAGGTCACCGGCGGCCACATCACCAAGGAATTCATTCCTTCGATCGATGCTGGTGTGCAGGAGGCCATGGAATCCGGTATTCTCGCCGGCTTCCCGGTCGTTGGCGTCAAGGCCACCGTCACCGACGGTCAGGTCCACGACGTCGATTCCTCGGAAATGGCCTTCAAGATCGCCGGCTCCATGTGCTTCAAGGAAGCGGCCCCGAAGGCGAAACCGGTCATTCTCGAGCCGATCATGGCCGTCGAGGTCCGCACCCCGGAAGAGTACATGGGTGACGTCATGGGCGATCTGAACTCCCGTCGTGGCTCCATCCAGTCGATGAACGACGCCACCGGTGTCAAGGTTATCGACGCAAAGGTGCCGCTGAGCGAGATGTTCGGCTACATTGGCGACCTGCGTTCCAAGACCCAGGGCCGTGCAATGTTCACCATGCAGATGGACTCGTACGCGGAGGTCCCGAAGGCCGTCGCAGACGAGATCATCAAGGCCCAGCGTGGCGAGTGACACCCGTTACAAATCACGCACAACACAACTTGAACCTGTCTCCAGTCGGCGCTAGAATTCTGTAGCGCTGACTGGGTTCGGGTCCAAAGTGGCAAAAACCCAGAAACCCAGTAAAATGTAGCAAGTGCCTTGAGTGATCAAGGCTTACTACGAGAACGTCCAGGAGGACAAAAACATATGGCAAAGGAAAAGTACGAGCGTACTAAGCCGCACGTTAACATTGGTACCATCGGCCACGTCGATCACGGCAAGACGACCCTGACTGCAGCAATCTCCAAGGTTCTGCACGATGAGTACCCGGATCTGAACCCTGAGTACGACTTCAACCAGATCGACGCCGCTCCGGAAGAGCAGCAGCGTGGTATCACCATCAACATTGCCCACATCGAGTACCAGACGGCCAAGCGTCACTACGCCCACGTCGACTGCCCGGGCCACGCCGACTTCGTGAAGAACATGATCACCGGTGCTGCCCAGATGGATGGCGCCATCCTCGTTGTGGCCGCCACCGACGGCCCGATGGCCCAGACCCGCGAGCACGTGCTGCTCGCCCGTCAGGTCGGCGTGCCGAGGATCCTCGTCGCTCTGAACAAGTGCGATATGGTCGACGATGAAGAACTCATCGAGCTCGTCGAAGAAGAGGTCCGCGACCTCCTCGACGAGAACGGCTTCGACCGTGACTGCCCGGTTGTGCACACCTCCGCCTACGGCGCTCTGCACGACGACGCTCCGGATCACGACAAGTGGGTTGCCACCGTCAAGGAGCTCATGGACGACGTCGACGACTACATCCCGACCCCGGTTCACGACCTCGACAAGCCGTTCCTGATGCCGATCGAAGATGTCTTCACCATCTCCGGTCGTGGCACCGTCGTCACCGGCCGTGTTGAGCGTGGCAAGCTGCCGATCAACACCAACGTCGAGATCGTCGGCATCCGCCCGACCCAGACCACCACCGTCACCTCCATCGAGACCTTCCACAAGCAGATGGACGAGGCCGAGGCTGGCGACAACACCGGTCTGCTGCTCCGCGGCATCAACCGCACCGACGTCGAGCGTGGCCAGGTCGTGGCTGCGCCGGGTTCGGTCACCCCGCACACCAAGTTCGAAGGCGAAGTCTACGTCCTCACCAAGGATGAGGGCGGCCGTCACTCGCCGTTCTTCTCGAACTACCGTCCGCAGTTCTACTTCCGCACCACCGACGTCACCGGCGTCATCACGCTGCCGGAAGGCGTCGAGATGGTTCAGCCTGGCGATCACGCGACCTTCACGGTCGAGCTGATCCAGCCGATCGCTATGGAAGAGGGCCTCACCTTCGCAGTGCGTGAAGGCGGCCACACCGTCGGCTCGGGCCGTGTCACCAAGATCCTCGCCTGATTCCAATGAATCAAGCGTGCGACAGACACGCATGAACTAGCGTTCCCAAAAGGCTCCACAGGAAACTGTGGGGCCTTTTGCGTTGTCCGAAAGCGCCGATTCCGAAGTGGCCTTGCGTATATCTGCCGACACAGGGGATCGTCTACAGTGATGCCAAATGGCAACGGCCCGGGAATGGAATTCACCAAGCGGAGAAAAAGGAGCACCGCAATCCACGAATAACAAAAGGCGCCGCAACAGCGGCGCCCAGAAACGGCAAAGCGCAATAAAAAATCAGTCAGTGGCTCAGTCGGCGGAATCGATGGGTGTGGATTCCTTTGCGGCCGGCATTATACGGTCCACGGCCATCAGAATGTAACCGAGCACAATGAATGCGGCAAGCAGAATCAGGCACCAACGCACCACACCTGCAATGCCCTGCTGATTGACATCGATGAAGAAATACGGGTAGAGTTTCGGCACCGCGGTGTCAAAGTTGACCAGCCACGCGCGCATATAGACGAAGGCGAGGTAGACAAGCGGGAACACCGTGGAATAGAGCGGGTACGTCCACTTCACTTTCCTATGCTCGTAGAACAGGAGCCAATCGGCAACGAACATGAGCGGCAGCACCACATGGAACGTGATGCTCGTGACTTTGAAGTTCTCGAGCGGGTTGCGATCCGGTGCATTGGCAAGCAGCAGGTTGAACACAAAGAACGTGAGGAGAATGGCAGTGACCGAAATGAACTTTAAGGCGGGGGAGAGCTTCACATAGCCGTCGTGCTTGCGGCTGGCCGTCTGCACGAGTTCGAAGAACATGACGGCAATGCACAGGTAATTCGACAGGTTCGTGAAATACACGTAGAACACGTTGTCGAAGCTGCCGTCATACATGCCGAAGCTGCCGAGTATTCCCACTATGCCGAACGCACAGTAGAACGATTGGAAAATGAGTTGAGCGGTTCTGCTCCGTACCATAGAAAAACCTTTCCGCAATGCCCGTGAATTCGGGCGACCCTCATATTCTATGGCACGATTTCATACAAATACTATGTGGATGCACACAAAATTCGTCATGTTCAAGTGTGCATCCACACAGCAAACCGGGAGTGTTCCGCGTTACTTGACGTCGATGGTGTTGAGGCCCTCGGCATGAAGATCCACTTCGGTGACCGCGCGAATCGAATCGTCGGCGGAGAGTTCGATGACCACCGGATTCATTGCCTTGATGGCGGCGTCGGAGAACTCGGTGTGGCCGGACGGCGAGCTCTTGAGCAGGATCATCGGCAGATCGGAGGTGAGCGTTTGCGTGGCATCGTCGATATTGCCGTTGATCATGAGCACCTGACCGTTCTCCTGGCCGGAGACGTCCATCAGCATGCGAACGATGTCGCCGCGGCGCATGCTTGGGCAGGCAATCGTATCGAGCTTGTCGTCGCGAATGATGCGGTGGATCGCATCGACACCCTTGAGCTTGGCATCGATCACCGTGGCGTTCTCGGGAATCTCGGCCAGCGCGCCGCTCTCATCGATCACACCGAGCCTTGCGGATTCGGGCAGATTCGCGAGCAGGGACTCGAAGAGCGCGAGCTTGGCGGCGATGGTGGCGCGACCGACGATGATGACCGAACGGCGGTTCGCGAGTGCATCGGTGATGCGTGAATCTTTGATTTCCTCTGACATGGACATCCTTACTCCTTGCACTGCACGGGTGTGCAGACGGTATACAGATTGTTGATATACCCCATCAATCTGTGAAATGGCGCGAAGATGCCGTGTATTGCCGACGGGCGAACAAAAAAATGCGGTGCGATGACGAGGTGGTGCCGGTCTGAGAAATGGACGCGAACGTGCGTGCACGACGAAAACGGTGTACAACTGTGCACATATGACTGTAGAGAGGTGCTGGCATAATATGCAAGGCTCTATATAGCTGTATAGTCGACACGAATAGGTGAGTAATTTGGCACAGACTACTAACGACATCAAGAACGGTTCCATTCTGAATCTCGATGGCCAGCTCTGGCAGGTCATCAAGTTCCAGCACGTCAAGCCGGGCAAGGGCCCCGCTTTCGTGCGCACGACGATCAAGAACGTGCTCTCCGGCAAGATCGTCGACAAGACGTTCAACGCCGGCATGAAGATGGATTTCGAGACCGTCGACAACCGCACGCTGCAGTACTCGTATGAGGACGGCGACAACTTCGTGTTCATGGACATGACCACCTTCGACCAGATCATGATTCCGAAGACGCTCGTGGGTGACAAGGCCAAGTACCTCCTCGAAGGCACCGACTGCATCGTCTCCTTCCACGACGGCCAGCCGCTGTCGGTGGAACTGCCGGCATCCGTCGTGCTCACCATCACCCACACCGAGCCGGGTCTGCAGGGTAACCGTTCGAACGCGGGCACCAAGCCAGCCACCGTCGAGACCGGTGCCGAAATCCAGGTCCCGCTGTTCATCGGCGAGGGCGAGAAGGTGAAGGTCAACACCGACGACGGTTCCTACCTGGGCCGCGAGAACTGAGATCGGCCACTCGCACTCACAGAAGCAGGACTTGCGGGCGGGGATTGGCATCGCGTGCCGGTGCCCCGCCCACAGTGAAGAAAAGGATAAGCTTGTATGGCACGTTCGACCGCTCGTCGCAGGGCTCTGAACACGTTGTATGAAGCGGATGAGAAGGGGCAGGATTTCCTGTCCCTTCTTGACGAACGCATCGCTCAGCCCGGTGCACAGACGCCGCTTCCCGAATACGCCATTGAGATTGTGCGTGGCGTGGATGAGCACCGGCGTGACATCGATTCCCAGCTCAATACGCATTCCACCGGTTGGAAGGTCAAGCGCATGCATGCGATCGACCGCAACATTCTGCGCATTGCGACGTGGGAGATTCTCTACAACGACGATGTGCCCGACAAGGTGGCCATTGACGAGGCGCTGAATCTGTCGAAGACGTTGTCGGACGATGCGGCCCCTTCGTTCATTCACGGTGTGTTGAGCGCCATTGTGGCGGCGAAGGACAAGCAGTCCCCGCAGTCCACACCATTGGATGATTCCGACAAGGACGAATCCGACCAAACCAATTAGCAGGTAATCGCGTTCGGCCGGATCGCGACTCTCAACCGGCCGCTTTCCTCAAATACTTTTGACGAATGGGGGTATGGTGACTCAGTTCGATCCGGCGAATGAATACACGGCTCAGGATGCCGTTCTCGTGCTTGAAGACGGGCAGGTGTACGTTGGCGAGCCATTCGGTGCCACGGGATCCACCTGCGCGGAGATCGTGTTCAACACCGCGATGACCGGCTATCAGGAAACACTGACCGACCCGAGCTACGATCGTCAGATCGTGGTGCAGACGTTCCCGCACATCGGCGACACCGGCGTCAACGATGAGGATCCGGAATCCTCCCGCATCTGGGTCGCGGGCTACGTGTTGCGCGACCCGAGCATGGTGGTGAGCAACTGGCGCGCAGCAGGGTCGTTGGATGACGACCTCATGGCCAACCACATCGTGGGCATCTCGCATATCGACACCCGCAAACTCGTGCGACACCTGCGCTCGGCAGGTGTGATGCGTGCGGGAATCTTCTCGGGAGCGGCGCTTGTCGGTTCCAACGGCGAGCCCCGCGAGATTTCCGACATGCTCGAAGAGGTGCAACGAACCCCGCAGATGAAGGGCATGAGCCTCTACGACGAGGTGAGCACCCCGGAAGCCTACGTGGTCGAGCCGGCCGGCGACTTCGAAGGCAAGGAGCCGTTGTTCACCGTGGCCGCGATCGATCTGGGCATCAAGGCCATGACCCCGCACCGCATGGCCGAGCGAGGCTGCCGTGTGGTCGTGCTGCCTTCCACCGTCACCTTCGATGAGATCCAGGAACTCAACCCCGACGGGGTGTTCTTCTCGAACGGGCCGGGCGACCCGGAACAGGCCGGCCAGATGGTCTCGTTGCTGCGCCAGGTGCTCGACGCCGGCTACCCGTTCTTCGGCATCTGCTTCGGCAACCAGTTGCTCGGGCGTGCCCTTGGGTTCGGCACCTACAAACTCAAGTTCGGTCATCGTGGCATCAACCAACCGGTCAAGGATGTGACCACCGGCAAGGTGGAGGTCACCGCCCACAATCATGGCTTCGCAGTGGATGCGCCAATCGGCGAGACGGTGGACGCCCCGTTCGAGAACGGTCGGTACGGCAAGGTGTTCGTGAGCCATGTCGATCTCAACGACAATGTGGTGGAAGGCCTGCAGTGCGTCGATATTCCGGCGTTCTCGGTGCAGTATCACCCCGAGGCGGCGGCTGGACCGCATGATGCCGCCTATCTGTTCGACCGCTTCGTTTCCATGATGGACAATTCCCGAGATTCCATGGCTTCCAAGAAGGAGAACGCGAATGCCTAAGCGCACAGACATCAAGTCGGTGATGGTTATTGGCTCCGGCCCGATCGTAATCGGCCAGGCGGCCGAATTCGATTACTCGGGCACCCAGGCGTGCCGGGTGCTGCGCGAGGAAGGCGTGCGGGTCATTCTCGTCAACTCGAATCCCGCCACGATCATGACCGATCCGGAGATGGCCGATGCCACCTACATCGAGCCGATCTCGACTACCATTCTCGAGAAGATCATCGCCAAGGAACGCCCGGATGCATTGCTGCCCACGCTTGGTGGCCAGACCGCGTTGAACGCCGCAGTGGCTCTTGGCGAGGCCGGTGTGCTCAAGAAGTACGATGTGGAGCTCATCGGCGCCTCGCTGGAAGCCATCGACCGCGGTGAGGACCGCGAGTCGTTCAAGAAGGTGGTGGAGGAGGCCGGCGCCGAGTCGGCACGCTCCGACATCGCCCACACCTTGGAGGAAGTGGACGCCATTGCCGAACGATTCGGTTTCCCGCTGGTCGTGCGTCCGTCGTTCACCATGGGAGGCCTCGGCTCCGGCATCGCGCACGACACCGAGGAGCTGCACCGCATCGCCGGTGCCGGCATTCACTATTCGCCGACCGACGAGGTGCTCATCGAAGAGGGCATCGAGGGCTGGAAGGAATACGAGCTCGAGCTCATGCGCGATCGCAACGACAACGTCGTGGTCGTCTGCCCGATCGAGAACGTCGACCCGGTCGGCGTGCATACCGGCGACTCGATCACCGTCGCCCCGGTCTTCACGCTGACCGACCGCGAGTATCAGAAGCTGCGTGACATCGGCATCGCGATCATTCGTGGTGTGGGTGTCGACACCGGCGGCTGCAACATCCAGTTCGCCATTCACCCCGACACGGGCCGCATCATCGTCATCGAGATGAACCCGCGCGTATCGCGTTCCTCCGCGCTGGCGTCGAAGGCCACAGGCTTCCCGATCGCCAAGATAGCTACGAAGCTCGCGCTCGGCTATACGCTCGACGAGATCCAGAACGACATCACGAAGTCGACGCCTGCCAGCTTCGAGCCCACCATCGACTATGTGGTCACCAAGGTGCCGCGGTTCGCTTTCGAGAAGTTCCCCGGCGCCGATCCGACGCTGACCACTTCAATGAAGTCGGTGGGCGAGGCCATGGCTTTGGCGGGCAACTTCCAGGAGTCGCTTGGCAAGGCCATGCGCTCCATAGACAAACGCCATATGGGCTTCAGCTGGGACGGCGAGAAGCCTAGCGAGGGCGAGGTGCACGAGCTGCTCGAGCAGATGCGTATTCCCACCGAACACCGTTACCTGCAGGTCATGCGTGCGATCTGGGGAGGTGCGACGCCGGAACAGATCTTCAACGCCACGAAGATCGACCCGTGGTTCATCGACCAGTTCTTCCAGATCAACGCTACCGCCATGCAGGTGCGCGACGCAGAGACGCTCTCGAAGCGCCTGCTCAGGAAGGCGAAGCTCGCCGGTCTGTCGGACGTGCAGATCGCACATCTGCGCAGACTCGGTGACGAAGGCGAGAACACGATTCGCGAACTGCGCTGGAACTACGGGCTGCACCCGGTGTTCAAGACGGTCGATACCTGTGCCGCCGAATTTGCCGCGCAAACACCGTACTACTATTCGTGCTATGCCGATGAGACCGAACTGCGCAAGAGGGAACGCAAGGCTGTGATCATTCTCGGCTCCGGACCCAACCGCATCGGCCAGGGCATCGAGTTCGACTACACATGCGTGCACGCTGTGCAGGAGCTCGGCAAGGACTATGACACGATCATGGTCAACTGCAATCCCGAAACCGTGTCCACCGACTACGACATGTCGGATCGTCTGTATTTCGAACCGCTCACCTTCGAGGACGTGCTTGAGATCTACGAGGCCGAGAAGAAGCAGGGTCCGATCAAGGGTGTGATTGTGCAGCTCGGTGGCCAGACGCCGCTTTCGCTCGCCGCACGTCTCAAGGCCGCCGGTGTGCCGATTCTCGGCACGACTCCCGAGGCCATCGACTTGGCCGAGAACCGCGAGCTGTTCGGTGAGGTGCTGCGTCAGGAACATCTCAACGCGCCGCGTTTCGGCACCGCGCTGAGCCTCGAAGAGGCCCGTGAAGCTGCCCACGACATCGGCTACCCGGTGCTGGTGCGCCCCAGCTACGTGCTCGGCGGCCGCGGCATGGAGATCGTGTACGACGATGCGCAGCTGGAGACCTACGTGAACCGCGCACTGAGTGAGGCGAAAGCCGACACCGTGGTGTCGGGGCGTCTTCCCTCCCCGCTGCTCATCGACAAGTTCCTGCAGGACGCCATCGAAATCGACGTCGATGCGCTGTTCGACGGCGAGGAACTGTATATCGGTGGCATCATGGAACACATTGAGGAGGCGGGCGTCCATTCCGGCGACGCCGCCTGCACATTGCCGCCAAGCACGCTGAGCGACGACCAGATTCGACGTCTGCGCGAGGCGACCCTGGCCATAGCCAAGGGTTGCCAGGTACGGGGTCTCATGAATGTGCAGTATGCCTTCATGGCCAACACACTGTATGTGATCGAGGCGAATCCACGCGCTTCTCGTACTGTGCCATTCGCTTCGAAGGCCACCGGCGTGGCTCTAGCGAAGGCTGCGGCCCGCATCATGGCAGGCGAGACGATTGAGCAGCAGCGTGAGAACGGCTTGCTGCTGCCTTATGGCGATGGCGGCGATGTGCGCCTCGGCCAGCAGGTCGCCGTGAAGGAGTCGGTGCTGCCGTTCAAGCGCTTCCGCACCCCGGTCGGCAAGACCGTCGACATTCTGCTCGGACCCGAGATGCGTTCCACTGGCGAGGTGATGGGCTTCGACCGCGACTTCCCACATGCCTTCGCCAAGAGCCAGCTGGCCTCCTACGAGGGCGGACTGCCGACGAACGGCAACGTGTTCATCTCGGTGAACGACACCGACAAGCGTCAGCTACCGCTGTTCGCCGTGCGTCTGGTGGAGCTTGGGTTCGAGATCTGGGCCACCGAGGGCACTGCATCGGTGCTGCGCCGCTACGGCATCGAATCGAAGATCGTCGACAAGATTCACAGCCGGGTGGACACCGATCCCGAGCATCCGGTTGAAATCCAGCATGCCGCGGGTAGCGTTGGCAAGAACGTCGTCGAGCTCATCGAGGAAGGCGAGATCGATCTCATCCTCAACACGCCGAACTCCCGTGGTTCCCGTTCCGACGGCTATTCGATCCGTGCCGCGGCCATTGCCGCCGACATTCCTCAGTACACGACGATGACGGAATTCTCCGCAGTGCTGCTGGCCATCGAAGCCGTGAAGAAGAATGATTACGAGGTGATGAGCATTCAGGAGCACTCCCGTGAGCTCTATGAACTCGAACGCAAGCACAAGGAAGAAGGCGAGGAAGCGCGAGCGCAATGACACAATCGCTCACAGACAAGGAACGCGAGGCCATGCACTCCGACTTCGGATTGCGGCTGAGCAACTCAATGAAGCAATACGGGCCGCTATGCGTGGGCATTGACCCGCATAGGGGCGTGCTCGAGAACTGGGGGTACAGCGTCGACGCCGAAGGCGCGGAGCTCTTCGCCATGCGTATGCTTCAGGCGGCCAGCGGCAGGGCCGCAGCCGTCAAGTTCCAGCTCTCCATGTTCGAACGCTACGGCTCCCGCGGTTTTGTGGCGCTGGAACGCGCCCTGTACGCGGCCCGTCAGATGGAGCTCATCACCATTGTCGACTGCCTGCATGGCGGCTTGCCAACCACCATCTCGGCCATTGCCGACGCCTATTTCAAGCCGGGTGCGCCCATGCTTGCCGATGCGATCACGTTGTTGCCATACTACGGTGCGCGGTCGCTCGGCGGTGTGATCAACGATGCGCTTGACAATGGGAGGGGAGTCTTCATCGCCTCGCTCACGTCGAACCCGGAGGGCGCGAGTCTGCAGACCGCAATCCGCCAGAACGGCGAGTACAAAGGCAAGACAGTGGCCTATGGCATCGCCGCGACCGCTCAGAAGTACAATAATTCGGTGAAGGGCCTCGGCTCGGTCGGACTCATCATTGGCGCGACCATTAGCCAATGGCTGCAGGAAAGCGGCATCGAACCGGGCGATTTCACAGGGCCGATCCTCTCGCCGGGCTACGGTTGGCAAGGTGCGGAGGGCAGCGATCTGAAGAACGTGTTCCATGGCACCAACGGCAATGTGTTGGTGACGGTGTCCCGCGCGATTTCGCAAAGCGGGCCCGACATGGATGCGCTCATCGAAAGCACCCAGACCATTGCCGCCGATGTACGCAAGGCATTGCGCGAAGCCACCGACGGCACGTCGACGGCGCCACGCGGACACATGGCGAATCCAAAAGGATTGCGCACTTGGGAGGAACAATGAGCGAACAATCCCGGCAATCGCAGGCAACCGAGCGGCAAGGCGGCCGGCTGATCGTACTCACCGGTCCCACAGCCGTGGGCAAGGGCACCGTCGAGACGGCGTTACGCAAGGCTCATCCGGAGGTCTGGGTTTCGGTCTCTGCCACCACGCGCGATCCACGGCCGGGGGAACGCGATGGCGTGAACTACTGGTTCATAAGCGAACCCGAATTCCTGCGCAGGCAGGAGGCGGGGGAGTTCCTCGAAACCGCCGTCGTGCATGGCATGGCGCACTACGGCACGCCGTTGGAACCCGTACGTGAGCACTTGGCGGGGAACGTGCCGACGATCCTCGAGATCGACCTGCAGGGTGCGCGCCGCGTCAAGGAGCGCGCGAAGGAACTCGGACTCGACGTGGTTTACGTGTTCATCGCGCCACCAAGCTTCGACGAGCTCAAGAAACGTCTGATCGGGCGTGGGACGGAGACGCCTGAACAGCAGGCGAAGCGGCTCGAGACCGCGAAGGTGGAGCTGGCGGCGGAGCCCGAGTTCGATGTGACGATCGTGAACGAGCAGGTGGACAAAGCGGCACGGGACTTGTGGAACGTCATCGCACAGGAATACGGATTGCCACAGGACTCCGACTGACGGCATGCAGCATCGAATGCGAGTGGGGGTGCCACCGAGGAAACCGGTGGCACCCCCACTCGCATAGGTTCTAGGTATCGAGGATTCCCGGCCGAATCAGGCCAGTCCCGAAAGACGGTCGATGAGCTCGGGGTCGCGGGTGGCGCCCTTGTCGGCCGACCTGGCGAAGGCGGCGAAGGCCTTGAGTGCTTGGCTCACCTTGCGATCACGGTGTGCGACATAGCCATCGCCGGCCTCGAGTTTGGCACGGCGCTCGGCGAGTTCCTCGTCGGTCAGCTCGACGTTGATCGTGCGGTTCGGGATGTCGATGGTGATGATGTCGCCGTTCTCGACGAGCGCGATGTTGCCGCCGCTCGCCGCCTCAGGCGCCACATGGCCGATTGACAGGCCCGAGGAGCCGCCCGAATAGCGACCATCGGTGATCAGTGCGACGTCCTTGCCTATGCCCTTGCCTTTGACGAACGAGGTCGGGTAGAGCATCTCCTGCATGCCTGGGCCGCCCTTCGGTCCCTCATAACGGATGATGAGTGCCTGACCTGGTTTCAGCGTGTCGTTGAGAATGACCTCGACCGCCTGCTCCTGCGATTCGACGACGAGCGCGGGACCACGGAACTTCCAGATCTCCTTCGGCACACCTGCGGTCTTCACCACAGCGCCATCCGGGGCGAGGTTGCCACGCAGCACGGCAAGACCGCCTTCGGTCACGGCGGGGTGGTCGATGTCGTGGATTGCGCCGTTCACACGGTCGGTGTCAAGCGAATCGAATTTCGTCTCATGGGTCCATGGCTCGGGGGAGACGATGTGGCCTGGAGCCGCCCTGTAGAACTCCTTGGCGTATTCGGTGCAGGAGTCGCGCATGATGTCCCACTCGTCGAGCTTGGCCTCGAGCGAGGGGTAGTCGATTGAATGCACATCGCGGTGGAGCTTGCCGGCACGGTCGAGCTCACCCAGGATTCCGGTGATGCCTCCGGCTCGGTGTACGTCGGAGATCTCCCATTCGCCGGATGGCGATGCCTTGCAGATGCACGGCACCGTATGCGAGATGCGTTCGATGTCATTGAGTGTGAAGTCGACGTCCGCGGACTGTGCCATCGCGAGAATGTGCAGCACGGTGTTCGTCGAGCCGCCCATCGCCACATCCATCGTCATGGCGTTCTCGAAGGCGTGCTTCGTGGCAATCGAACGGGGGAGCACGGATTCGTCGTCATGCTGGTAGTACTGGTTGGCGATCTTGACCACCTGTTGTGCCGCCCGCTCGAACAGCTGCTTGCGGTAGCCGTGCGAGGCGAGCACCGTGCCGTTGCCGGGCAGTGCAAGGCCGATCGCCTCCGTGAGGCAGTTCATCGAGTTCGCGGTGAACATGCCGGCGCATGAGCCGCATGTCGGGCACACGGTGCGCTCGAAGGCGAGGAGGTCGTCGTCGCTCATGGAATCGTCGGCAGAGGCGTACATGACGTCGATGAGATCGGTGTTCTCCTTCACGGTGCCGTCCGGCAGCACGGTGGTGCCGGCTTCCATGGGGCCGCCGGAGACGAACACGGTCGGAATGTTGAGACGCAACGCCGCCATGAGCATGCCCGGTGTGATCTTGTCGCAGTTCGAGATGCAGATCAGCGCGTCCGCACAATGCGCGTTCACCTGGTATTCCACGGTATCGGCGATGATCTCGCGGCTAGGCAGGGAGTACAGCATGCCGGTGTGTCCCATGGCGATGCCATCGTCGACGGCCATGGTGTTGAACTCGCGTGGGATGCCGCCGGCCTTCTTCACGGCCTCGGAGACGAGACGTCCTACTTTGTTGAGATGTACGTGCCCGGGGACGAATTCGTCGAAGGAGTTGGCAATGGCGACGATCGGCTTGCCGAAATCCTTGCTGTCAACGCCGGCCGCACGGTAGAGCGCACGGGCACCGGCGAACATTCGTCCGTTCATGATTTTTGCAGATCGCATTTCCATGAGCATCTATTCAACTCGAACTTCGCGGAGAGTGGGCAACGCTTCCGCATGCTGGAATTTCCGTCCGTAATCTCAACAGAATAGGCACATCTGTCAGAGTTTGCCTATTTTCGCTGACTTGAAGTATACTGAACCTTTGCATAAGCATTTGCTAGTGATTTGGAGATTTCAAATGGCATTCGGCACTGAGCCTACCCCGACCGGTCTTGCGGATCCGCCGATCGACGACCTCATGGAGCATGCGGATTCCAAGTACGCACTGGCCATTTTCGCTGCCAAGCGTGCTCGCCAGATCAATTCCTACTTCACGCAGCTCAATGAGGGTCTGCTGCAGAACGTCGGTCCGCTCGTCGAGTACAAGAGCCAGGAGAAGCCGCTGTCGATCGCGTTCCGTGAGATCGACGAAGGCCTGCTTGAGGAGACGCTCGGCGAAGACGATCTGAGCGAAGGCAACTAGACTTTCACGAACATGCATGTGCGCCCTGCCAGGTATTGGCAGGGCGTTTTTGTTTTGCCATCCCAGCTCGGCTCAAGCGCAAATTCCGGTAGTGCTAAGTTACGCTTGCGTATGAAAGTAGCGAAGATGTGATTGAATTGTGGAGACAAACGCCCGCATATTGAAATAGAGAGGAAGAGTCATGGCAGAAGTGAAGCTGATCTCCGCGGAATCCGTTACCGAAGGGCATCCCGACAAGATCTGTGATCAGATTTCCGACGCCATTCTCGACGACATGCTCCGCCAGGACCCGCATTCCCATGTGGCGGTGGAGACATCCGCCACGAAGGGCCAGTTCTGGGTGTTCGGCGAAGTGACGAGCAAAGGGTACTCCGACATCCAGAGCATTGTGCGCGATACAGTGCGTAGGATCGGGTACACCAGTTCGGTGATTGGTCTGGATGCGGATTCCTGTGGCGTTCTTGTTTCACTGAGCGAACAAAGCCCCGAAATCAACCAGGGTGTTTCCCGAATCGAGTCGGACCGGGAGAACGCCGTCTCGCGCGAGGAACGCTACGAGGCCCAGGGGGCGGGCGACCAGGGCGTCATGTTCGGCTATGCAAGCGACGAAACCGATGTGCTCATGCCATTGCCGATCCATCTGGCGCATCGTCTGGCATACCGGCTCGCCGAGGTGCGTAAGAACGGCGAGGTGAAATTCCTGCGCCCTGACGGCAAGACGCAGGTGACCATTGAATACGATGAGGAGAACAGACCGCTGCGCGTCGACACCGTGCTCATCTCCACACAGCACGATCCCGAGGTCTCGCAGGAGGCATTGCGCGAGGATCTGCGGGAGCATGTGATTGAGCCGGTGCTCGATGAGGTGCTGGGGGATGCGGTGAAGCACGACGACTACCGCGTGCTCGTCAATCCGACAGGTTCGTTCATCATGGGCGGTCCGGCAGCGGATGCAGGGCTGACCGGTCGCAAGATCATCGTCGACACCTATGGCGGTGCGGCCCATCATGGCGGCGGCGCGTTCTCGGGCAAGGATCCGAGCAAGGTGGATCGTTCCGCGGCCTATGCCGCACGTTGGGTCGCCAAGAACATCGTGGCCGCGGGTTTGGCCCATAAGGTCGAGGTGCAGGTTGCCTACGCCATCGGCGTGGCCGAGCCGGTGAGCATCAATGTGGAGACCTACGGCACCGAGGCGGACGGCGTGACCCGCGAGCAGATTCAGGAAGCCGTGCGCAAGGTGTTCGATCTGCGTCCTGCCGCGATTGTGGACGAGCTCGACCTGCTGCGTCCGATCTATTCGAAGACGGCTGCGTACGGCCACTTCGGCCGTGAGGACGATGACTTCACTTGGGAGCACACCAACAAGGTCGATGAGCTCAAGCAGGCCATCGCCACCCTCGTCGACTGACACGAATACCACCAAGTCCATCCCGGCATGCTGCTCATGCAGGATGGGCAACGGCATATCTCAATACAACAGCTGCACCGCATGTGCCGTGCAGCAAGGAATCTCCAAAGGAGATGAATATGGCCGCAATGACCGTAGCACAGATGATTGAGCTGTTCCTCAAGCCGGGTGCACCTGTGCATATTGAAAGTTTCGATGGGTCGTCGTATGGGTCCGACGATGCTCCGCTGACGTTGCAAGTGAAGAACTCGCGCGCCATCTACTACATGGTGAATGCGCCGAGCGAGCTCGGCCTGGCCCGCGCCTACCTGCAGGGGGACATCGATTCGCCGCAGCTCGTGCCCGGCAATCCATATGCGCTGTTCAAGGAACTCGTACCGCTCAAGTCGTACCTGCGTACACCAAATCCAGCCCAACTGGCCAAGGCGCTCGCTTCGGTGGCCTACCATGGGTTCCACCGTCCCGCGCCTCCCGATATCGAGGGCCCAAGCCGTGCCCGCCGCATCAGCGAAGGACTGCTGCCGCATTCGAAGGCCGGCGACGAGGCCACGGTGAGCTACCATTACGACCAGTCGAACGAATTCTATTCGATGTTCCTGGGACCATCCATGACCTACACCTGCGCGGTGTTCGACTCCCCGCTCATGTCGCTCGAGGCCGCGCAGAAGAACAAGATCGACCTCGTGCTCGACAAGCTCGCACTCCAGCCGGGAGAACGACTGCTCGACATAGGTTGCGGTTGGGGGTCCATGGTGATCGAAGCTGCCAAACGCGGCATCAAGGCCCTCGGCGTCACGCTGAGCGAGGAGCAGGTCGAATGGGCTCAACGCTGGATCAAAGACGAAGGACTGGAGGACCTTGCCGAGGTGCGACTCATGGACTATCGTGACGTTCCCGAAGGCGATTTCGACGGCATCTGCTCCATCGGCATGATGGAGCATGTCGGGCACAAGCACTACCCGTCGTATTTCAAGGAGATCTACGACAAGCTCAAACCGGGCGCCAAATTGCTTAACCACCAGATCACCCGGTGCAACTCGCATCAGGGCAAGAAAGCCGGTCAGTTCATCGACCGTTACATATTCCCGGACGGCGAGCTCTCCTCACCGGCCGAGATCGAGATGGTGATCCAAGACACGGGCTTCGAGGTGATCGATCAGGAGAACCTCCGCCAGCACTATGCACTCACGCTGCACCGTTGGAACGAGAATCTGGTGGTGCATTGGGATGACGCCGTCAAGCTCGTCGGTGAGCCGAAGGCCCGTTTGTGGGGGCTCTATATGGCCGGTTGCGCGTTCAATTTCGAGATGAACAACATTCAGGTGCATCAGTTCCTCGCCATCAAACCAAACGATGAGGGCACTGACACCTACCCGTTGCGTCCATGGTGGCCGAACCACTGAGTCGGTAAGCTGACGCCCACGTGGAAAGCGGCATGCTCATACGCATGCCGCTTTTCCGTATGTATGGAGCTGGACACGCGCATGCTGACGCCTTTACCTGAATGAGGGGAGAGCCTAGACTGGGGCACTATGAGTGGAACACCCGAAGAAGCGATGCAGCCGGCTTTCGACGGCATGGGCATGCGGCGGCGCTCGCCGCGCAAGGCCGCGCCCAGAAAGCCTGCTGCCCAGCTGCCGGTGGCGCGGGTGGTGCTGGATGTGCAGGCCACGCATCTGGGGCAGCCCTTCGACTATTTCGTCGACGATAGCATGAGCGAAGCCGCGCAGCCGGGTGTGCTGGTCCGGGTCAGGTTCGGAGGCCAGCGTGTCAACGGCATTATTTGGGAACGGGTGAACGACAGCGATACGCCGACAAGTGCCATTCGCTACATCGAGAAGGTCGTTTCGCCGCGCGTGCTCGTACCGAGTCAGATGCGCCGCGACATCACCGCCGTGGCCAATGCCTACGGCGGCACCATAGCGAACGTGTTGCGCGTGGCCATGCCGGGCAGGGTCGCCGGAGTGGAGAAGGAGCCTAACGTCACCTTGCAATCGGCAAGCGACGCAGAGTCGGCTGCCGATGAGGCGCCCTATGCCGATTCGTCGATGGTTGATCGCAGAGGTCGTTTCGCCTCACGTGCCGAAGACCATTTCCCCGTGATCGCCAAAGCCTATGAGCAGGCACAGACCCTACGTGCCTCACTCACTGCACCGCAGGGGTTCTCGGCGTTCGTCATCGATGCCCTTCCGGGGGTTGGTGCATGGGAACGGACACTGGCCTGGATGGCGCTCACCGCCATGGGAGCGGGGAAATCCGCCGTGTTGGTGATGCCCGGCATGCGTGAGGTGTGGAGCATGGTGCATGCGTTGGAGAACATGGGGCTCCATGTGTTCGCGCCAAATGCCAAGCAGATATATGAGGGAGACATCGCGGTGTTGAGCGGAGCGCTCTCGCCGGCCGACAGATACCGGGCGTATCTGGCCATTGGCGAGGGACGGGTCAATTGTGTGGTGGGTACGAGGGCGGCCATGTACGCGCCCGTACCGGACGAGGCGCTGTTTGCGGTTGTGGACGACGACGCCTACCAGTATGCGGATGGCCTCATGCCCTATGCGAATGCGCGTGGTGTGTGCCGTCTGCGCGCCAAGCTCCATGGAGGCGTCTTCGTCGCGATCGGAAGGGCGCGTAGCGTGTTGAGCGAATGGGAAAGCCAGACCTCCTCGGTCGTGTTGGAAGTTGCTGGCCCGAGTGTGGCGGTGCACGGCTTTTCCGATGTGATTAAAAGCCAGGCACCGCCGGTACGGTGGCTGAACCGTGATGAACTCAACCGACTCGCCGATCCCAGCGTCGGTGCCAGGGTGCCGCACACTGCGGTGCGTGTGCTGTCGAAGGCGCTTGAGCATGGCCCCGTGCTGTTCTCCATACCGCACGATGGCGTCACCGAGTCGTTGAGTTGCGCGCAGTGCCTGCAACTGGCTCGATGCCTGCGTTGCAGTGGACCATTGGTGCGTGTTCCCGCGGCCGATGCCCCGCGATGCAGCTGGTGTGGCTCATCCGCCGTGGACTGGCATTGCCGGCATTGCGGAGCAGAGCGGTTGCGTGTGATCCGGGTGGGGGCGGTGGGGACCGTGCAGGAGTTGCAGGGGCTGTTCCGTGGCGTTCCCATGCTCGTTTCAAGCCAAAGCCAAGGGGTTGTGGATCATGTGGATGCCACCCCACGCATTGTCGTCGCCACTCCGGGATGCGAACCCATGGTGCATACGCAGGACGGTACGACGGGAACCTATGAGGCGGTGGCGATTCTCGATGCCTGGACGAGTCTGTACGACCTGCGTCTCGATGCTCGTGTGGATGTGCTGTCCAATTGGATGCAGGCGATGTCGCTGTGCAAATCACGTGCCGCCGGAGGCAGGGGACTGCTGATTGGCGAGACGTATCCGACGCTGGCTCGTTCACTCATGCTCTGGGATCCACGCGTGGTTGCAGGCAATGAGCTCGCGGACCGCACTGAGACGGGGCTGCCCCCAGTCGTTAGCGCCGCCTGCATTTGGGGGAGACGTGATGCGGTGGAACGTGCCCTGCACAACATAGGCATTGCGAACGGAGATTGGGCGTGGGTCGAAAGCGAAGAAGGGAAGGTCCCCTCACTGCTCGGCATCACCCCTCTCGCTCCAGATCGCACGATCGATGCCCGTGAACTCGATGAGATGGGCGATAGGGTGAAGGCGGTCGTGCGCGTCTCGCATGCCCGACGTGCCGAACTCGCATTGCGGTTGCGCACTGAGGTGGCGCGTCATGTGGCCTCTCGCGAAAGTGGGGAACTGCGGTTCAGAATGGACCCGAAAGATCTGCTGTGAGGCGGCATCCTACTCAGCTGTGACCGTAAGCCGACTGCCTGCGCCTTGTGCGTACTATGCTTGGGATTCAGTGAAAACCACAGCCCATGAGTTGCACGGGCGGAAGAGAGGACATCAATGTTACGAGTGCTGTTCGCGGGAACCCCGGAGGTGGCGGTTCCCTCTTTGCGTATGTTGGTCAAAGACACCGAGCATTTCGAAGTGGTCGCAGTGCTCACCCGGCCTGATGCGCCCACGGGGCGCGGCCGCAAGATTATGCCCAGCCCGGTGAAAATGGCCGCCCGTGAACTCGGCCTCGATGTCATCGAGTGCGATCCGGCCGACGAATGCTTCCTCTCCGCATTGAAGGCCACCGGAGCCCAATGCGCGGCGGTGGTGGCCTACGGCAAGATTCTGCGCGAATCGGTGCTGGAGGCGCTGCCGCTGGGATGGTACAACCTGCATTTCTCGCTGCTGCCGCAGTGGCGTGGCGCCGCTCCGGTTCAGCGCGCGATCTGGGCTGGCGACGAAGTGACCGGATGCTCGGTGTTCCGCATCACTGCAGGTATGGATCGTGGGCCGGTGCTCGGACAGAGCACGGTGACCATAGGTGCGCATGAGAATGCCGGCGAGCTGCTCCACCGTCTCGCCGAAGATGGCGCCGGTCTGCTCGCGGCATCGCTGCAGGCCCTTGACGAAGGAGTCGTCAACGCCGTCGATCAGCCGGCAGGCTCCTACGATGTCGCCGCCAAGATCGCCACGCAGGACGCTCACATGCGTTTCGACGTGCCGGCTTTCGCGCTTGATCGCCAGATTCGCGCCTGCACGCCGGTGCCGGGGGCATGGGCGAATCTGCATCCACATGGTGATGATGCCAGCGAGACGCTGCATGTGTCGAAGGCCATCCCGGCGGATATGACGGTCGATGAATCACCTCGGAATCTCAAGCCGGGCGAGCTGCACGTCACCAAGCATCATGTGTGGGTGGGCACTTCCACCGATCCGTTGGAATTGCTGGTCGTCAAGGCTGCTGGCAAGCGAGAGATGGGGGCTCCGGAGTGGGCCCGTGGCGCCCATCTGGCTGAAGGTGCCTATCTCGACTGACGTGTCTCACCAGAATGCCCGGAGCCGGCTTTCATCGAGGTGCCGGCGCCGGGCATCCCAGTGAATCGCTGTGGCTTCCTGACAGCAGACATTGTTCTGCTACTGCAGGAAATCAAGCACCTTGCGAAGATCGCGCTCGTCAATCGTGTGGGGGGCCGCCGTGCGCACAGTGGGTTTGGCGCAGAATGCGATGCCCAGTCCGGCAGCGCCGATCATGGGCAGATCGTTCGCGCCATCGCCCACGGCAACCGTCTGGATGCGCGCGATGTCGTTCTCTTGAGCCCATGACCGCAACCGGGAGAGCTTGACCTCCTTGGTCACGACATCACCGACCACTTCGCCGGTGAGCATGCCGTTGCGAGCATCCACGCTCAGCCGGTTCGCAATATGGTAATCGAGATGCGCGTCCACTGCGAGCCTGTCGACGATTTCGTGGAAGCCACCTGAGACGACACCCACCTTCCAACCATGCGCATGGAGCGTGTCGATGAGTTCATGTGCGCCATTGGTGAAATGCAACCGTTCGTACACGCGGTCGAAGATCTGTGCTGGCATTCCTCTCAGCAGCGCCACACGTTCGTCCAATGCCTGCCGGAAATCAAGCTCGCCGTTCATCGCCCGCGCGGTGATGGCCGCGATCTCGTCGCCCACACCCGCCTCCTCGCCGAGTTCGTCGATCACCTCTTCATCGATGAGCGTGGAATCGACATCCATCACAAGCAGGCCCGGCATGCCGAGAGCGGGTAATGGGCCAGCGAGTGTGTCGGTGTCGTCGAGATGTTGCGAAAGTGGTGCGCTCATGCCTTTGATTGTCGAAAAACGTTGGGACAATCAAAACATGCATTTTACTGTTACCCTGGCTGAGGCCCAACTGCAATGCGCCACGAGTTCCGATGGCCTGATTGGCGCCATGACGGCGTGGCTCGTCTCTCTCATGGAACATGTGGGCGGTGTGGGCGTGGCCTTGGCCATCGCCCTCGAATCAATCTTCCCTCCCATTCCCAGCGAGATCATTCTGCCGCTTGCCGGTTTCACCGCTGCCCGTGGCAGCATGAGCCTGTTCGGTGCGATCCTATGGGCGACAATGGGATCGCTGCTCGGCGCCTGGGCACTGTACGGCATCGCACGCTGGTTTGGTCTCCACCGCATCCACAAGGCAGTCGATAGGATTCCGGGCGTGAGTCGCAAGGATGTGAACAAGGCAAACGAATGGTTCAACAAGTATGGCACCTGGTCGGTGCTCATCGGACGCGTGATTCCCGTTGTTCGCTCGCTCATCTCGATTCCGGCCGGATTCAACCAGATGAACTTCGTGAAGTTCTCCGGCTGGACCTTCCTCGGCTCGGCAATCTGGAACACAGTGCTCGTCACCGCCGGTTACATGCTCGGCGACCAGTGGTGCTCCATTCTCGGTGTGCTCAATGTGTTCGAAGATGTGATCATCGTGGTGTTCGCGCTGGTGCTGGTGTTCTTTGCGTGGCGGTGGGTTCGCAATCTGATACGCGAACGTCGCTCGACGCAATCTCATGAGTAGACTGTCGATGCGCGTTAGGCGCTGAAGTCAGTTCGGGTTCGTGCTCTCCTGCACGGACCCGTTTTTCTTTGCGGGGCCGTGCATTACAATGGCATACGGAACATTCGGATTGAACGAAGGTGGGTATGGGGCAGGAGAAGCACACGGACGCGGCTTCGCAGTCCGTGAATCCCGAGGCTGTGGCGGCGCATGAGAACGACCAGCTGCGGCAGCGCAACCACGCGCTCGCCAAAGCGCTCACCCGTGCCACCGAGGAGCTTCGCAAGGCGAAGGCGCAGCTCGAGCAGTTCATGGCACCGCCATTGACAATGGCGACCATGGTCCGCGTGCATCGCTGTTCCACCGATGAGCATGGTGTGCGGCGTGCAAGCGCGGAGATTCTCAATGGCAACAGACGCCAGATCGTCCCGCTATCGCCGACTGTCAATCCCGCACGGTTGGGGAGCGGCCAAGGCGTGTTGCTCGATGCCAACATGGTGATTGTCGATTCCTGCGAGACACCTACTACCGGTCCGATGCGTGCGGTCTCGGAAAGCCTTGCCGACGGCAAGCTCATCGTCTCCGATGCCGGAGGCAATCGCGGTGTGGTCATGCGTGCGAGCGCGGTGGCACGAACTCCGATCAACGTTGACGACCGTGTGGTGATCGATCCCTCCGGTACCTATGTTTTGTCTGTACTGCCGCAGGAACAGGCGCAGGATCTGCTTCTCGAGGAGACCCCGGATGTCTCCTTCGCCGACATCGGAGGTCTGGATGAGCAGATCGCACGGATTCGCGATGCCGTGCAGTTGCCGTTCCAGCATCGCGACCTCTTCGCCCGGTTCGACCTGAAAGCGCCGAAGGGCGTGTTGCTGTATGGGCCTCCAGGCAATGGCAAGACGCTCATAGCCAAGGCCATCGCGCATGAGCTGGCCGCGGGCAGTGGTAACGACGGCGTGTTCCTGTCGGTGAAGGGACCGGAGCTGCTCAACAAGTTCGTAGGCGAGTCTGAGCGCCTCATTCGCAGAATCTTCGAGCGGGCGAAGGAGCTGTCGGGTGCCGGACGCCCCGTCATCGTGTTCATCGACGAGATGGATTCGCTGCTGCGCACCCGAGGCACAGGCGTCTCCAGTGATGTGGAGACGACGATCGTGCCGCAGTTCCTCACCGAGCTCGACGGCGTGGAGAGCCTGGACGACGTGATGGTGATCGGTGCCTCGAATCGCATCGACATGATCGATCCAGCGGTATTGCGTCCGGGACGTCTGGACGTCAAGATTCATGTCACACGGCCGGACGAGACGGCCGCCCTGGCCATCACCCGCCATTACCTCACCGATGCGCTGCCTCTTGAGCCCGGCAGGGACGCGGATGCGCTGGTGGCCTCGCTGGTGCGTGATCTTTTCCGCAGGGATGAATCCCGGTTGCTTGCCATGCTCGATGAACAGGGCCATCGGCGTGGGATTTACATGGCCGACATCGTCAGCGGTGCGATGCTGCGCAACATCGTCGACCGGGCGAAGACCAAGGCGGTGAAGGCCGAAATCCTCCATGGGTCGACGAGCGGGGACGATGAACCGCAAGGCATCACCGAAGCGCGGATCCATGAGGCCATTGACGATGAATACGAACAGAACCGCTCCACGATCAACGAGACGGATCCGGGGCAATGGCTCAGAATCAACGCGTTGACGTTGGCGGCCGACGGCGTCTGATCCCGGCAGCGTGTCTCGATGGAATGGAATGTGTTCGAAATGTGCCGTTGGCATGGAACATGTCGTGAGAGGAGCGGAGTGAATGAGCGTGCGCAGAGTGATGGGGACGGAGACCGAGTATGCCGTGTCGGTACGGCAGGATCCCCATGCCAACCCGGTGCAGTCGTCATTCGATGTGATTGCCCATGCAGGCGATGAGGAGACGAGGCATATTCGTTGGGACTACCGGCAGGAGGATCCGGTGCATGATATGCGGGGTATGACGATGCCCCGCGCTGCTGCACGTCCCGACATGCTTACCGACGAACCGCAACGCAATATCACGAACGCCTTCGCAGCCAATGGAGGGCGCATGTACGTGGATCATGCGCATCCCGAATACTCCGCGCCGGAGACGCGCGATCCGTTTGAGGCCGTGGCCTATGATTTCGCCGGCGATCTGCTTATGCGCCGGGCCGCCCAATCCGCGAGCACTGAGCGGCATCAGTTCGAGGTGTTCCGCAATAATGCGGATGGCAAGGGCGCTGCGTGGGGGAGCCATGAGAATTATCTGCTGCGTCGCGATGTGGACTTCGATGTAGTGACTGTGCTCATGCTGGTCCATTTCGCCACCCGGCAAATCTACACGGGCTCTGGACGCGTGGGGCTCGGCGAGCGTGGCGAACGGGCAGGCTACCAGTTGAGTCAGCGTGCCGATTACTTCCATATGAAAGTGGGTTTGCAAACCACTTTCGACAGGCCGATCGTGAACACCCGCGACGAGTCGCATGCGCCTGACGAGATGCGCAGACTCCATGTGATCGTGGGCGATGCTAACCGCCTGGAAGTGCCGGACGTGTTGAAGCTCGGTACGACAAGCATGCTGCTGTGGGTGGCCGAGCAGGCATCTGCATTGGATTACGACCTGACGGACGAGTTGCGTTCCCTTTCGCTTCTCGACCCGGTCGCCGCCATGCACACGGTGTCGCACGACCTGACCTTCGACGAACCACTCGCTTTGGCCGATGGAGGTTCGAGCACGGCGTGGCAGCTGCAGGTGTCGCTGCACGGGCTCGTCTATGAGGTGGCGTCGATCGTGTACGGCACTGATTCGCTCGGGGAGCCGGTATGGCCGGATTCGCAGACCCGCTCGGTCATGGCGATGTGGCGTCAGGCATTGATCGACGTGGCCGAGGTGCGCCATGCCGACGACGACACCCGAATGACGATGACCGCGCAGGCCTCTCGACTGGAATGGCTGCTCAAATGGCAGCTGCTCGAACGCATGCGCCGACGCATCGCCGGTTGCGGCGCATCCTCCGCCTCGAGCTGGGACAATCCACAGGTGCGCGCGCTCGAATTGCGATGGGCTTCACTCGCTCCCGAGAACGAGGCGGTGTTCGCCAAGGTGCGCTCCCGTGCCGAGCGTGTGGTGACGGATGAGCGTATAGCCGCGGCGGCGACCGATGCCCCGGCGGACACGCGCGCATGGCTCCGTGCCGCGATACTGTACAGGTTCCCCGATGAATTGCGTGCGATCTCCTGGACCCGAATCACCACCGTTGCCGATGGAGCCGGTGATTCCTGGACGCTCGACATGCGCGATCCCACGCGGTTCACCAAAGATGACACCGAACGGCAGGTGGAGGAGGCGTCCAGCGCGGCGCAGCTCATCAGGAGTCTCGGCGGCATCTGTGAACATTCGTAGGTCGTGCATCCGCTGTATCCAGCGCGCTCGCATAGGGCGAGTTTTTCAGAATACTCACAGATTATTTGCTAGTCTTGGAACAGATTTTTCCAAGACATAAGGTCACAGGAGGCATTGGTATGCAGGCCGGATTACGGGAGCTCGCAGTGCAGGTGAGCCGCATCGCCGAGGATGCCGGCAAGCATGCGCTCAAGGACCAGCTCATGCCGAAGGATCTGGTGACGCTGAACACGGTGCAGCGTGACTACTCACGCGGGCTCAAGGTGGACGACCGCCTGTCGCAGTTCATCTACAATCGTCTCACCTACATCGATCCGTTCAAAGGCCGTTGGGAGGACCGCACCGACGAATGGGCGCCCGGAGACCGGTACTGGTGCGTGGGCGGTGTCGATGGCGTGATCAACTATTCGCGCAGCATGGCCGAATGGAGCGTGACCATCTCGCTGTTCGAATTCAATGAGTTCGGATCGGCCCAGCCGATCCTGGGGGTGATTCACGCGCCGGCACTGAACCTCACCTATTTGGCCGCCCGACAGCAGGGCGCGATTCGTATGCGCAATACGCCGGTGGGGGAGAAGCGCGAGAAGATCATGCCATCCACAATCAGCCACCTCGATGGCTCCATCGTGAGCTTCGGCATGTCGTATGTGCCACAGGAGGCACAACATGCCCTCAATGTGGTCGCGAGCCTCGCCGGCAAGCCCGCCGACATCAAACGGATCGGGCCCGTCTCGCTCGATGTGTGCAAAGTGGCCGATGGTACCTATGACGCATATTTCGAACCGCATCTGCATGAACGTGACGTGCCGGCCATCTCAGCCGCCGCCGTGGTGCTCTGGGAGGCCCAAGGGCAGTTGAGCACATGGGAGGGCGGGCTCATCCACTGGCGCAGCCAGAACGATCTCGTGGCCACCAACGGGCAGATCATACAGGAGCTACAGCCCTACCTCATCAACTCCGATTGCGGGGAATCCTACCATCATCACGAGCAGAAGCCAGCGGGACAACAGTGATCTCAAATCCTGAGCCACCTTGAACAGCACATGTGGCACAGGGCACATCCGACGTCGATATTGGAATCCACACCAGATTGGGGGAGCAATGCCATCTGCATCCGAACACCATCAGATCCCCGCCGAGACACAGCGGCATGATGACGACCAGACCCAGGGAACGGCCCAGGGTCTTTCCGCGGCGGCCATGCTCGCACAGGAGCAGGCTGACGATCTCGATGCGATTCTCGACGACATCGAAACCGTTCTCGAGACGAACGCCGAGGAATATGTGAACAGCTTCGTGCAGAAAGGCGGCGAGTGATGCCACAGCTGCACGACAGTGGCAGCAGGGCGATACAGCCGTCAGACCAGACGCATAGGCATGATTTCGCGCGCATCTTCGGCATTGAGACCGAATACGGTGTGAGCGTCACCGATATTCCGGAACCCATGGACGCCAGTCATGTGGCGATGACCATGTTCCAGCCCGTCGTGCGCAGGGCCCGTTCCACCAACACCTACGTGGAGAACGGCTCACGTCTGTACCTCGATGTGGGATCCCATCCGGAGTATGCGACCGCCGAGGCGATATGCCCCTCGGATGCGTTGCTGAGCGATCTGGCGGGGGAGCAGATCATGCGTTCGATGGGGCTTGACGCCCAGCGGAGGCTGCGGGAATCCGACGCGCGGAATCGGCGTGCGACCTTGCATCTGTACAAGAACAACGCCGACAGTGCCGGTCATTCATTCGGTTGCCATGAGAACTACCTCGTGCGCCGTTTTGTGAATCTGGACATGATACAGCATGTGTTGCTGCCATTCCTCATCACCCGGCAGATCTACACCGGGGCCGGCAAGTTCGACGGTGAACGTCTCCTGTTCACCCAACGTGCGGCATTTGTGGACGAGACAGTCTCCAGCGCCACCACACGGTCGCGCCCCATGATCAACACCCGTGACGAGCCGCACGCCAACCCCGAGGACTACCGGCGTCTCCATGTGATCATAGGCGACTCCAATCGTTCCCAGTGGGCCACCCTTATGAAATGCGCCACCACGCATCTCGTGCTGTGCATGATGGAGCATGCAGCACGCAGCGGATGTGATGGTGGGCTCGAGGCATTCGCGCTCGCGGATCCGATCGCCGCGAACCACGCCATCAACGCCGACGGGCCGCATGCCCGCATCGCACTGGCATCGGGGTGTTCGACCACCGCACTGGAACTGCAGCAGCGGATGCTGGAGCAGGTCGAGACCTTCTCCGCACACCATGGTGATGCGTTGGGTGCGTCGTTGCGGTATGACGCGCAGTGCAATGTCGAATGGATTGTGGGCCAATGGCGGTGGATCCTCGACAGATTGGCGGCCAATGACATCGAGACGCTGTCGCATGTGATCGATTGGGCATCCAAGCAGATGTTCTTCACTCGGTTGCGGCTGCGCGGCACCGTCACACCGGCCAGATTACGCCAGCTTGACCTGGACTATCACGACATCGCCAACGGCAGGCTCTACCCGTCGTTGTGCGCGCATGGCCTGATGCGCACCTTGGTGGATGCGGATCAGATTCGCGATGCCGTGTCCACGCCACCCTCTCATACGCGTGCCGTGCTGCGTGGACGTTTCGTGGCGGCGGCATCGCACACCGATGCCGTCTACGACTGCGATTGGACGACGCTGAAGCTTGTGCGTCCGGTGCATATGGAGGCGGTGCTGCTCGATCCGTTCCGCGACGAGCCGACCAAGCAATATGACGAACTCATGGGCGAATTGCGTGATTCGCGAGAGGATGGCGATGAAGCGCCCGTCTGAGCATGGGTTCCGAGGCGGTCTGACATGAAAAAACCCGGCCGTCACTGGTCGGGTCATTTTCTAGCGTAGGCTGCGAATCACTCGCTCACTGCCTTCTTCAGCAGGGAGCCAGCGGAGATGCGAACACCATAGGTGGCCGGGATCTCAATGGTCTCACCGGTACGAGGATTGCGGCCGGTGCGGGCGGCGCGCTTGACACGCTCTGCGGAGAGCAGACCGGTGAGCTTGAGGCCTTCGCCGTTCTTCATGGCTTCGATGAAGACATCGCGGAAAGCATTGACGGCAGCCTCAGCCTGAGCCTTGGTGAGACCGGACTTCTGGGAGATCTTTGCAACGAGATCAGACTTATTGTATGCCATAGAAGCGTCCTTCTTTGTCAGGGGTAATCCTCATTGCGGATAACCACATGTTCAAGAAGCATCTTACCTCAAGATTCGGTCAAATCCGCGTGTTTGCAACGATTTCCCTCGATTTTTTCGCATTTGGCCACGTTCTGGGCATCAAAAGCTTACAAAATGAAACAAATCAGATCAGATTGTGCTTATCCAGCCACTTCATAGCCAACGCACCCAACGGAATACGCAACCAGTAGAACACGATACGGTAGAGCAATGTGGCTGATAACGCCAATGCGGCGGGGACCCCGACGGCGCTGAACGCCACCGACAGCGCGGCCTCGACGGCACCGAGGCCACCCGGTGTGGGCACCGCTGAACCAAGTGTATTCGCCAGCAGGAAGATGAACGTCGTCTCGATGGGGTTCATGTTGAATCCAAACGCCATGAGCGCCGCCCAGAAGCCGAAGCCTGTGGAGAGATTCAGAATGAGGGAGCCGGCCACCGAACCGAGCAGCTTACGCGGCTGCGTGAGCGTTTCCAACAACGATCTGGCATATGACTTCACCAGGGGAAGATACTTGTCGGCGATCTTCCTGCGCACCGAGGGGATCGCCATAATCACGCTGATCACTAGGGCGACGACCGCGATAGTGAGAATCAGTGTGTTCGTGGGAATCATGCCGGAAAGGGTGTTACGGCCGGTGAAAATGCCAATGAGCAGCAGCAGGACCACTGTGATCACCCCCTGCACGGCGAGCACGGCGCTCATGATGGCAGTGGCGGTCGTATTGCGGTAGCCGCTCTTGCGCAGGTACTGGAGGTTCACAAAGGCCGGGCCGATGCCGGCAGGCATCGACACCGCAGTGAATCCGGCGGCAATCTGCGAGCAGAGCAAACCGAAAGGCCGACGGCGGTCCCTGTCCATGAAGGCGCCGAGGGCCATGGCCGAACCCACCCATGCGAGGAAGCCGAACAGCATGACAACGAATGCCCACCAGAGATTCGCCTGCTTCACGGCGCGAATCATCTCGTCCGGCCGCATCTGGGTCAGCATCACGTAGACGGCGATCACCAGCAACACAAGACCGAAGAACGATCGCGCATTGAATCGCGTGAGCGTCACCTGCTCCATCGATTCTGCCACTTCTTCAGGGGCCAGTTTACTGAGTGCGGTGCGCAGATCCTCGACGATCTGCTTGTTCCAGCCTTCCATCTGCCGGGTGGCGGTGGGGACGGCGGCCTTCTGCACAAACGGAATCAACGAGATGAGTGTCGATTCGCCCCAGGCACGGCGTGCGAGCGAGACGGTGCGTTCAATGCCGAGCATCGTGCTGAACAAGGTGAGCAGCTGCACTTTGTCGAGCGTGATGTTCGTGGTGGCGGACGCGTAATCGCCATTCTGCCAGCCGGCAATCACCATATCTCCATTGGCGGAGCGCGCAATGGTGTCCGCCGTGATCTGGCGGTGAGTGAAGCCACGCTGATGCGCATGCTGCAGATAGTTCATAAGCGAGAGCACTTCGGTATCGTCGAGCTCCTCGCAATCCACGGCGTGAATGGTCTCGCGGTGTTCGAACACGACTATGGAGGATTCACCGTAGTCGCAGACACCATAGGGTCTTGCACAGGTCAGATCTATGTCACGCAGCCCCAGCAGCATGGAATAGTGGTGATGCGTGGCGCTCACGGCGGAGCGATCATGGCGCACCGCGACGCCGCTGAGCCGAATGAGCTGCCACAGCTGTGAGAAATAGCCGGTGATCTGCATTTGGTTGTCAAGCACCGACACCACATAGTGCACGCCACTCTCATCAGTCAGATCGTAGAGTCGGGAATGGTCGGTCAGGTCGTCCGCAAGCATCGGTGCATGGTCGGATGCCTCGGGGCGTCGGTCAAGGACGGCCGGATGCAAGCCTATTGAGCTCAGCGCCTGCACGATCTGATATCCCCATGCTCCCGAGTTCTTCGTGCCCACGCCGAAACGGATGGACAGTCCCACCATGCGACCGATGCAAATGGCCACCAGCACACCAGGCAACGAGCTCCACGAGGTCATGATGAAGATCACGGCGCCGGCGAGGAGTATATTCCAGCTCCACTTCACCGACGACCGGGTGTCACGGGGACCTGCGACCGTGAGGAATGAAGCTATGGCGGCGTAGAAGTCGGGCAACAGAGAGGGCCCTACACGGGTGCCACTCGACAGCAATGTGTTGATGAGCATGGCGCTGCTGTGGTAGGAGAGCAGTTCGGAGACACCCCAGCAGACAAGGAAGCCGATGAGCAGCGCGCCGACCGAGCAGGCGGACTGAAGCCATTCCCGGTTGAGCACCAATTGGATGAGCACCCCTACCACGATGGAAATCACAATGAGCTGTTGCAGCAACGACGATGGCAGGTCGACAAGCCAGTCGAATGCCTGACTGGCGGAATGGGCGTCATCTTCGACGCCGGTGGTGAGCCCATGGAGATAGACGGCGACCAGGATCACCAGAATCCCGAATACGAGAGCCGCACCTGCGTGCAGCAGATCGCTGGTCACGTGGTTGCGCTTCGGTGCCACATCGTTGACCTTCACGTTGGGGAACCTACTTGCCAGTGCATGCTCGGGGGTCTTCTCGATGGACGGTTGTTGCACATCCGTCTGATCGGAGGGCACCCGACCTGAGCCGGACGAATTGGGCGTTGTCATATCAGTCCTTCATATAGAATGCCCATGCCCGGGTGAAAGGCCCAAGCATGAGCATCGCACATCAGCACGTATATTCTACGCGATGGATTGAAAAAGGACTAAGGGCGATCGTAACCGACCAGCATCGATGCAAGGCCCACATAGGTGGCCGGCGTCAAAGCCTTGAGACGGGCTGCGGTCTCGTCGTCGAAGTCAAGCGAATCGATGAAGCTCTCGACATCGGCCTGCGAGATGGAGTGGCCGCGCATGAGCTCCTTCACCTTCTCGTAGGGGCGTTCCATGCCGGAGCGGCCGGCCAGCTCCTGGGCGCGCATGGCGGTCTGGATCGGCTCGCCCAGCACCTCCCAGTTCTCATCGAGCTCGCGATCCATCACCTGCGTGTTCGGATGAACCGACTTGAGGCCGCCGAGCAGGTTGTTGTGCGCCAGCACCGAATACCCCAATGCTGAGCCGATGTTGCGCTGCGTGGTGGAGTCGGTCAGATCGCGCTGCCAACGGGACTCCACAAGCGTGGCCGCCAACGTGTCGAGCAGCGAGCAGGAGATTTCGAAGTTGGCTTCCGCGTTCTCGAAACGGATCGGGTTCACCTTGTGGGGCATCGTGGACGAACCGGTTGCGCCCTTCACCGGTACCTGGGCGAACACGCCACGGGAGATGTACATCCATGTGTCCACACACAGATTGTGCATGATGCGATTGGTGTGCGAGATCGTGTCGAACAGCTCCGCCTGCCAGTCATGCGATTCGATCTGGGTGGTGAGCGGGTTCCAGGTCAGGCCCATGCGGTTCTCCACGAATTCATGTGAGACGGCGACCCAGTCGACATTCGGCAATGCGGCCAGATGCGCACCGAAAGTGCCGGTGGCGCCATTGATCTTGCCCAGGTATTCCTGCTCACGAACATGCTTGAGCTGGCGCCCAAGCCGGTACACGTAGACGGCGAGCTCCTTGCCGAGTGTGGTCGGTGTGGCCGGCTGCCCGTGCGTGAGGGAGAGCAACGGCATGTCCTTGAACTCCTCGGCACGCTGAGCCAGCAGGCTGACAATGGCATCCGCGCCCGGTAGCCATACGTGTTCGATTGCATTTTTCACGCAGCGTGCGATGGAGAGGTTGTTAATGTCCTCGCTGGTGCAGGCGAAATGCACGAGAGTTTTCAGGTCGGTGAGCTGGGTGGGGGCACCGAGCACCTGCTCCGCGCTATCCAGATAGTCGTCGATGTAATATTCGACAGCCTTCACATCATGGTGGGTAACGGATTCATGCGCGGCATGCCTGGCAATGCCCTGTGCCCCGAACTCCTCGGGGATGGAACGCAGGAATGCCTGTTCCTGTTCGGTGAGCGGCTTGACGCCGTTGACAATCGGCTTCCAGTCGTTTCCGGCGAAGCCGTTGGCGAGCATAATCATCCATTCGACTTCCACGCGCATGCGTTCGCGGTTCAGTGCCGGTTCGCTCAAGTATTCCACCAGAGCGGCGGTCTGGGCATGATAGCGCCCATCCAGAGGGGTGAGGGCGATGGCTGGTGAGATCTCGGAAAGGTTCATGGTTCCACCCTAAACCAAGCCCTTGAGCCATGGATGGTGTATGTCCATTTTCACTGCGTGTGCGTGTCATCCATCTCGATGCCGTGCTTGCCGTGTTTCATGCGGCCGCGCCAGTAGGTGGTCTCCATATAGTCGCCGCGAATGGTCGCCATGAAATGGCTGTCATGGTTCGCAAGCGCCTCGGACCCCAGCGACAGCGCATTCTCATAGGCGGCGGTATGGTAGGCGAGGTCGTGTGTGAGTTCGTATTTCCCCTGATGGGATTGATCGACGGCGGTCATGGCGGCGGTGCCGTCATCCACGGCGCCATTCGCATCGGCAGGTGACCCGTCGGCCACATTGCGCACCTCGCCTCGAATGGTGAGCCACTGCTCGCTCCGAGGATTCACCTCGCCGTCCAACGCGGCAACCAGTTCGTCTTCCATCTCGATGCTGGTCACCCATGTCCCCTTGCCCATCGGATGGTTGGCGATGGGGGAGCCGGCGGTCACGATATGTTCGATGCGATACTCATCGGCATAATCGCTGGCCAGCGTTGCCGCGATGATGCCGCCCTGAGAATGACCGATCAACGCCACGCGCTCATCGCGGCCGATACCCGCCTGCCGCATGGCTCCGACGACCATACGTGCGCTGTCTGCGTTACGTCGTTGCATGGCATTGGCGCTCATGAGCTCCACATTCTGCTCCCATCCCAAGGGGGAGTCGAAGTTGCCGTCGGTTCCCGGAATGGTCACCAGCCAGGAACGCCGGCCATCGGCATCCATATACCGTGAGATGGCGATGGTTGCATATTCACCATGCGCGCTGTCCGCGTTCGCTGCCGAGAGCCTTCGCAGATTCGCTAGTGCACCGCCCATGTCCGACACAGGGGCGACGGATGGTTCATGGGGATCCACGGATTCGACGGTCAGCGCATCACCTTGAATCAGATTCGTTGCTCGCGATGAGATTCCCGCGATGGCATATGCTCCTGACGGCACCGGTGATTGACCGTCATGCAGGCCTATGGCTGCGCCGGCCGCACGCATCAGCCCCTCCTGCTGCCATGAGATGGCATTCAAGGCATGGGCTGCCGAGAAATTGCCCTCAGTGACCACACCGTATAGCCATCCGCCCAGAGCCTGTGCAATGATGAATTTCGCCATTGTCGCAGGTGCCACCCGTGCGGCCCATTGCAGTGCCCTATTAGTGGCCATGCGGCTTTTGGTTTCGGCCTCGGAATACAGGCCGTATGCACGCGCCAATACATCGGCGATTCTCTCGCATTGGACGGCCAGCGCATGCAGCTGTAATCCGGCGGATTCAGCGTGGTCCGTCAGGCGAAGGTACTCGACATGGACATGGAGGGAACGACCGAATCCACTTGATTCACAGACGGGAGCTCGCAATGCCGCCATGCCGTTCTGTTCCGGACACCATTGAAGAGTTGAGGTGCGCAGCACGGCAACACGCATTCTGGCGTTCGACAAGGCGATGGCCTGTGCCTTCAAATCGGCGGCGCAGGCCCCCAACCGTGAGCAGATGCCGTGAACGAGGTCGAGCGTGGCAGTGGCATACTGAGCGCCACCATGAATGGATGATCTCACCATCTTCGTCATGGCAGCCCCTACATTGCCGAGAGCAATCCGTCGAGCATCTGCAGCGTTTGCATGCATGCAGATGCTCGTGGTTCCATGGCCTGCAGCCTTTCATGGAACAATTCGGCGGCACGGCCGCTCCATGTTCCTGTATCGGACCGGCACGCGGCCATCAGGCCATCAAGCGCATGGAACGAACCGCGCACCAATGGCACGAGCAATGCGATGCATTCCTGTGCATTGCCCGCACATACGCACTGCGTCGTGGTGCCCGACGTGGCGTTGAACGCTGAATTGGAACCGATCATGATTCCATTGCACACCGTAGTCGACTATGAATCCAACTGAATCGACGATTGTGGTCAGTGAACGGCGTGAATGCATTGACTCCGGAAACTATCCACAGTGCAACACTGCATAGCCATTCACCGTCGTGGTTTACCACGGTTTCACATTCGACGGGCGAGAGGGGCTATTGTTTTCCCTCTCGCCTTGGCCGCCATTCGATTCGTTCGTGGAATCCTCGGATTTGCCCAGCTCTTCGTTGCTGCGCAGCAACTCCTCCACTTGCTTGCGCTGTTCTTCGGTGAGCGAGTCGAGTGATTTAGGCTGCTCACCGTGCTGCCCCGACTGCTGGCTGTCGTTCTTCGCGGCATCGGCGTCGACCTGTTGTTGCACCAAGTCGGTCAGCTGTTTCGAAACCTGCGCGTTATAAGTGGTGCTCTCGCTGATCTGCGGCAGCAGCACCGCCGATGTTCCGGTGATACTGGCGAATCGTGCGTCCAGCTCGTGTTGTGAGGTCATCAGTTGCTTGAGATCGGCGTCGTTGCGGGACGCGGTCTCAAGATTCTCGGTGAGCGTTTGAGTCGCGGCATCATACTGACGTTGTGCGTCGATGTTCACGCCGGCCAATACGGCGAATGCAATGGCCAGGACGGCGAATGCCGCAAGCATGATGCGCACGCCGAGAGGCGAGCGTTTCGTGAAAGACCTGCTCGCCGTGTCGCGATCCAGGCGCCCGGATATGTTCCCGCTCATAGAAGCCTCCTCGAAGTGGCGATCCATGTGCCCAGCTCCCATGCCAGCAACGCAGCCAATGCAATGGCCAGTGGCCAGACAATCGGATTGATGCGCGTACGCTCCTTCTGCGTGTCGTCTTCACGCCAGCGCCCGGCCTGTTGCGCGATCTGTGCGCTCGCCACCGTGTCGTTCGCCGAGGTGATCACCACTTTGCCACTGAGCTCGTCGGCCAGCGACCGAATCTGTCCTTCATCCATGATCGATACGCCGGGCTGGCCCGTAGAGGGATCGGTGACCCATTGACCTGCAGTCTTCGAAGGTATCCGGCCACCGGTGGTGGAGCCGACGCCGATCACGCAGGCATCGTCAATATAGTGGCGCAGCGACGAGAATGTGCGGCGTGTGTTCTGCACAGTCTGTTCCCCATCCGTGATGACGTACAACACAATGCGATCGTCTGGGTGGGCGTCGCGAATCGATTTGAGTGCACGCAGCAACGGATCGATCACCACATCAAGCGATGAACCGCTGGAACTCGAGGAGTCCTCGGTATCAAGGGACTGCGCCCAATTCGTGATGGCACGGGTGTCGGGCGTCAGCGGCACATCCACCGCTCCCGATGCCCCAACGGATACTGCGGAGAAACTCGAATTCGGGTAATCCCCGACGATGTCTGCAATGGCGGACTTCGCCGCTTCGAGGCGGGAAAGGTCGGACTTGGAGCCATAGCGGGCATCCTGCACACCCATCGACGGCGTGATGTCCGAGACAATGACCACATCCGTGGTGCTGATGGCACGGCTGGTGGTCTTGGTCATCATGCTTGGTGTGAAGGCCATGAGCGCCACGATGACGCATGCCAGCACACGCCTTACGCACGACCAGAGTGTCTCATCGGTACCATCGGCGCCGCGACGTGCATGCAGCACGACACACGTCACAGCGCATGCCACCATCGCCGCGGCCACAAGGGAGCCGCCGCTCCAGCCGAGGGCCGGTGCAAAGCCGAACGTACTCATCGCTTCAACCTCCACGCCATAGCCAACCAGCCCGCAAGCAGAATCGCCACAGTGAGAGTCCACCATCCCGGGGCGTCCGTCAGGGCAGTCTGTGATTGGGCCTGTGCCTCATGTGAACGACGACCGTCTATCTCACGCACCAATTCATCGATCGACGCGCTGTTCGACTGGGTGAGGAACAGACCACCATGCCGCTCGATGAGTTGGCGCATCTCGTTGGTTGTGGCGTCACCCTCACTGGATTGCGGTCCCGAATACAGACCGTCCACATTGATGCCGGCTTGGGAGGTGAGATCAAGCGCCTGAGCCAGCGAATAGGTGGGGGAGCCCGAGACCACATTGTCGGTGGCCAGCACAATCGATGCCTCCCGCGACCGAGATTGCGCAGTGTCGGCCTTCGAATAGGCGAATCCGGGAAGCATTGCGGCACAGCCCACCAATCCATCTCCAATGAGCGAAGTGGCGTTCTTGCGGTTCTGTGTGCCCTCAAGCCAGTCGGCAATCTGCTGGTACTGTTCGTCGCTCATCTTATCGATATCGTCTTGGGTCTGCACGCCTTTGAGCATGTCGTTCGCCTGCGTGAGTTGCTCGGTCACCATCGCGTAGTCATCGGTGAGCGGGAACACCGTACGCGACGATGAGTTGAAAATGCTCAGGCCTATGCGCTCACCCTTGAAATGCTGCAGCAGATCCAAATATGTGGAGAGCACCTGATGATCGTAGGGAAGCGTGGATCCAGAGACGTCGAGACACAGGATGATGTCGCGGTTCGATGATCGCTCGTCCTGTGCATCCACATGCGCAGGCCTGCCTACGAGAATGCAGGAGAGGACAAGCGCACAAACGAGCAATGCCACGGCGATGCGATTCAGACGGCGCCAGACGCGCATCAGCGCACCGGCATGCTCGGTCTCAAGATCATCCTGCACACCGTAGATTTTCGCTTCATCGTGGTCGGCGCGCCGATGTGACGATACCATGACGATCATCAGGCATACCAGGGCGGCGATCAGCAGTGCGGCCACCAATGCCCACGGCCATTGCCAACGAAGCATCATTGCCACCTCTCAATCAGGTCGAGCACCCAGTCGGCCGCCTGCCTCACGCTGACGCCACGCGCTTGTGGATGCTCGGCTTGCGCGAACTCCGGCGGATACAGCGCGGCGATCGTCTGTCGGAGCAGATCCCAGTTGCCGGCGACGCCGGTGCGGCGCAGACGGCGTAGATCAGTCAACGTGTTCGCCTGCATGCGTCGTCCCGACATATTCGATGCGAAATCGCGCGCAATCGCGGCCAGCTGCGCGAAGGCCTCGTCTCGCGTGATGTCCTGAGCGTCATACCGAGCGACCACCTGGTTCACCCGCGCGGCCCACTCCTCCTTGGGAAGAGTCTCCTCATCTTGCGACCTGGCGGTTTCCGGGCGACGTCGAGGGCCTGACAGTACGCAGCATGCCACAATGAGGATCAACGCCAGCACGATGGCGCAGATCAGTGCAATCCAGAGCGATTGCGTGATGGCGATGGCTCCGCGCGGATGGAGGTTCTGGGTGTCTATTGCCACAATCATTTATGCGTTCGCAGTTCCTTCGGGAATCGTGACGGGCGTGAAGACCGATGCATGGGAAAGGGAGAGAAGTCGCACGAATGCGTGGAACATCCCCTCGCTCGACGAGGCATGAATCATACGCGATCCACAGCGAGACAGTTCCCGGTCAAGCGCCTGCAACAAGTAGGCCCTGTGGGTGTCCAGTTCCTGCGCCGCTTTCGTGTTGCGCAGAAACGCGGGAATCCTCCTGCCGGTCGCACCGTCGACAAGGGGCGCATGCGGCATGGAGGGAATGGGATCGTTTGAGAACGGATTAACCGTGCCCACATTGATCAATACCAGCGGATGCGTCTGTGTGATTCGCCGGATTGCGCGCATATGCGTGTCGTCGAGGGCATGATCGTCGGTGGCGAGCACAATGAGCGCCTCACGGTCGCGAATATGCGCGGCATAGTCGAGCAGTGCGTCGATATTGCGCGGGAAGAGCCAGTTCCGGTCAAGAGCCTTGTCGAGTGTGTGCTCGAATTGGGCCAGACCTCCATGGAACGGCACCCGGGTGATGTTCGAGGAGTCACCGAAGACGAGCGACACCTCGTCGCTACGCCGCAGGCTCAGCGCCGCGAACATGCATAAGGCATTGGCTGCAATGCGATACGCCATCTCGTCTGAAGGGCACACCTCGGTCATCTCCACGCCTGCGTCCAGCAGCAGGTACACACGGGTACTGGAGAGACGCTCGCGCTGCGCAATCATCGCCCTGCCATTTCGCGCGCTGATCTTCCAATCAATCTGCCGCGCTTCATCGCCCACCTCATAGGCACGAATGTCCAGCAGGTCGTCATTGCCACCACGTCGTGCGGAAGCATGCTCCCCCTCGAGGATGCCCATGGCGCGGCGCACGGTGGGCAGACTCAACGATGTGCCGAGCATCTCGATCTTACGCCGGATCGGATCCGATCGATCGGCATCATGATTGGTGCCGATCATGGAACGGGCACCACCTGAACAATCTGGTCGACAATCTGATCGCTGGTCACGCCGTCGGCGAGCGCCTCGAACGTGAGCAGGATGCGGTGACGGAACACTTCGTGCGCGAAGCCCTTCACATCCTCCGGAATCACATAATCCCTGCCTGCCATCAATGCCGAAGCCTGTGCAATGCGTACCAATGCAATCGAGGCGCGGGGGGAGGCTCCGAGACGCACCAGGGAGGAAAGGCCCTGAATGGGTTTTGGTCCGGCGCCACGAGAGGTCTCGGAGAGTGCAGCCGCATACTGCATGATCGCATCGGAGACATGCACGCGGCGCGCGGTCTCACGCAGCCAGTCGACATCTTGAATAGAAATGACATCGCGGGGGAGTTTCGTCGGATCGATGGCATCCGATCCACGATTGATCAGCAGCCCCAGCATGCGCTGTTCCTCGTCGGCGCTGGGATAGGTCATGATCGCCTTCATCATGAAGCGATCCATCTGCGCCTCAGGCAGATTGAATGTGCCCTCCTCTTCGATGGGGTTCTGAGTGGCGATCACCATGAACGGTTTGGGAAGTTCGATTCGTTGACCTCCAATGGTGGTGGCACCCTCGGCCATGGCCTCCAGCATGGCGGACTGAGTTTTCGCATTGGCTCGGTTGATTTCGTCGAGCAACACGAAATTGGCATGGATCGGTCCGATTTGCGTGGTGAAGTGTTGGGTGGAGAAATCGAACACCTGCGTTCCCACAAGGTCCGAAGGCATGAGGTCCGGCGTGCACTGCACGCGTTTGAACGAACCGGAGACGGAGGTGGCCAATGTCTGCGCGGCGGTCGTCTTCGCCAGGCCGGGCACAGATTCTATGAGAATATGACCTCCTGCCACCAAGGTGGTGATCAGGGATTCTCGTAGATTGGTCTGGCCGACAAGCGTCTGCGCGAATCGCGAACGGATGCTGTTGACCAACCGGCCGGCCCGTTCCGTATCGTTTCTTGAGATCGGGACGGTTGGAGACTGGAGGGTGGAGGGGGCTGGCGGAGGCGTGGTCGGTTGGGAGGGGGAGAAGAAAGGCATGTGCCACCTACTATGTTTGAGCGTTTCGTATGCTGTTCTGTTTCAGTTGGTTAGTGTAATGCATGGCCGTGCAATGGGCACACGACGCAGCCGTGCAGTGTGCTCGCCTTCATGTGCCTCCAGCTATTACCGTGCAGGGCAATCGGACGATGGCAGCGACCAGTCGACCGGTTCGGCTCCCATCTGCTTGAGTGCCGCGTTCGCGCGGGAGAAGGGATGTGATCCGAAGAAACCGCGCGATGCCGACAGCGGGCTGGGGTGTGCGGATTTGATGATGGCGGCATTCGTCAGCAACGGCTCCAGGGTCTGGGCGTTACGCCCCCAGAGAATCGCTACCAGCGGCTTTGGCTTGCCGTGCTCATCGACACGGTTGTTGAGTGCACGCACAGCGCAATCGGTCACAGGTTCCCAGCCCAGGCTCTGGTGGCTGTTCGGCCTGCCAATCGTGACGGTGAGGCAGCGGTTGAGCAATTCCACCCCCCGGTGGGTCCAAGGAGTGAGGTCGCCGTTGCAGGGTGGCGGCACGTGCAGATCATCCTCAAGCTCCTTGAATATGTTGACAAGACTCTTCGGCAGCGGGTGGACGTTTGGCGCCACTGAGAAGCTCAATCCCACTGCGTAGCCTGAAGTGGGGTAGGGGTCTTGACCCACGATGAGTACACGGATGGAGTCGAAGGGAATGGTGAAGGCGCGCAGTATGTTCCGACTGGCGGGGGCGATATGTTCGCCATGCCCGATACGTTCACGCAACAGACGCCCCATATGGCGAATTTGCGGTTCCACCGGGCGCAGCGCCTCGGCCCACCCCGGATCCATGAGTTCCTCAAGAGGTTTGATTTCGGTCATGCCTCCACTCTAGCCCGCCCGTGCAACTCTAGGATTCTTGCGCGAATGGGGCCGCGGCGTATAGACGTCGGCTGCCGGTATTCGTGTGCGATGGCCCTTGTGACTCCGACTTGGTATACCCCGACTTGGTATATTGGAGCCGACACTTGTTTGCATTGCGCACGGGAAGGGACGGCCATGGCTCGCAACGATGACCATAAGTATGAGTCGTATCCGAAGGATTCCTTCGATAATCCGCCGACCGGCCCGGTCGGCGTCCACAATGGCCGTCGTTCCTGGCCAGTGCGTCTGACCCCCTATGCGATCGTGATTGTCGTGGCCGCCGCCGTTGGTGTGTTGTTCTGGAGCGCGTTCTCCGGGGAGGCTGCGAACATGTTCAAACATGGCGATCGAGAGACCGTGGTGGCATCCACCAGTGCAACCACGACCACCATGCCGTCGTCGACGAGTGCCAGTGAGAGCGAATCCCCCTCACAGAGTGCCAGCGCCTCTGCGTCGGAATCGCCGTCGCCATCGCAGCCTAGTGAGTCGCCGTCTCAGAGCCCGAACGAAGAGCAGACGCCCGAGCAGAAAGTCAATCTCGATGCTTCGATCAGTGTGATCAACGGCACTGCCACCAATGGATACGCCGCCCAGGAGGCGCAGCGACTGCAGGGCGCTGGCTTCACGAACGTGGCGCCCAGCAATCCGAACGGTATGCAGCTTCCCTCCCAAAGCGTGGTGTGGTATCAGAACGACGCTGATCTGGCCACTGCACAGAAGGTGGCAGAAACCCTTGGGGTGAGCACCGTTCAGAAAGCTGAGGGCATTGCAGTGCCAGTGGCCGTTGTGCTTATGAATTGAGTCGCCTGCGTCGCATGCCGACGGAGTTCTTCCGCGACGAACCGGCCCGAGGGCCGGTTTTCTTATGCTAATTTGGACTTTGTAAAATCAGTAAAGTTGGATTGTCGGTTAGGCAGATGCGCGTTCTGCGGTATTTTCTTATATAAGAACCGGTTTGAAACGCCGAAGCTGTGTTAATACCCCCTCATAACTATCATGGGGAAGGGGTGGATGGTTCCGGGCCGCAAATCGGGGAAGTTTGCGTTGCGTTCCTCTCATGAGTCGTTCGCCTTCACGGAGTCCTTCACGAAGGAAGATACAAGGGTATGCCAAGGGGAACGGTTAAATTCTTCAATGTAGGTCGCGGCTACGGGTTCATTACTCCCGAGGATGGTGGGGCGGATGTGTTCGTCCATTATTCCTCCATCGAGGCCGAGGGGTTCAAGGCGCTTCGCCAGGGGGATTTGGTGGAGTACGACAGCAAGCCCACTGACAAGGGTGAACTTGCCACGAGGGTGGTCAAGATTCGTCATTCCTGAACGGTTACGGAGTTCGTTCACGATATCTGCGCGAGACTCTGCCCCGATATTCCCGAAACGCCGTCATCTAGCCCATAGCGCAAAAGACGGTCCGAAAAGTTGGCACTCGACCACTGAGAGTGCTAATCTGCCCTGTAGCACTTCGGGAACGGGTGCGGGAGCTGACGCCCGTCTCGGACCCAAGTGGGTAAGCATGAATTTCTCGTGGAGGAACAATGGCAAAGATCATTGAATACGATGAGGAAGCTCGTCAGGGTATGCTCGCCGGCCTGGATAAGCTGGCCGATACCGTCAAGGTGACGCTTGGTCCCAAGGGCCGCAACGTCGTGCTTGACAAGACCTATGGCGCGCCAACCATCACCAACGATGGCGTTTCGATCGCCAAGGAGATCGATCTTGAGGATCCGTTCGAGCGCATTGGTGCCGAACTGGTGAAGGAAGTGGCCAAGCGCACCGATGACGTCGCCGGCGATGGCACCACCACTGCAACTGTGCTTGCTCAGTCCCTCGTGCATGAGGGCCTGAAGAACGTGGTGGCCGGCTCCAATCCGATCGCCCTGCGCCGCGGCATCGAGAAGGCTTCCGACGCTCTCGTCAAGCAGCTTGTCGCTTCCGCGAAGCCGGTGGAGACCAAGGAGCAGATCGCTGCAACCGCAACGATTTCCGCAGGTGACCCCGAGGTGGGCGAGAAGATCGCCGAGGCTCTCGACAAGGTCGGACAGGATGGCGTCGTCACCGTCGAAGACAACAACCGCTTCGGCCTCGATCTCGATTTCACTGAGGGCATGCGCTTCGACAAGGGTTATATCTCCCCCTACTTCGTCACCAATGCGGAAGACCAGACGGCCGTGCTCGATGACCCGTACATTCTGCTCACCTCGAGCAAGGTCTCCTCGCAGCAGGATGTGGTCCACATCGCCGAACTGGTGATGAAGACCGGCAAGCCGTTGCTGATCGTGGCCGAGGATGTCGATGGCGAGGCGCTGCCCACGCTGATTCTCAACAACATCCGTGGCACCTTCAAGTCCTGCGCCGTCAAGGCTCCGGGCTTCGGTGACCGCCGCAAGGCCATGCTGCAGGATATGGCGATTCTGACCGGCGGTCAGGTCGTCTCGGAGGATCTGGGCCTCAAGCTCGATTCCATCGACCTGTCGGTGTTTGGCACCGCCAAGAAGGTCATTGTCTCCAAGGATGAGACCACCATCGTTTCCGGTGGCGGCTCCAAGGAGGATGTGGCCGCACGCGTCGCTCAGATTCGCGCCGAGATCGAGAAGACGGATTCCGATTACGATCGTGAGAAGCTTCAGGAGCGTTTGGCCAAGCTGGCAGGTGGCGTTGCCGTCATCAAGGTCGGCGCGGCTACCGAGGTCGAGGCCAAGGAGCGCAAGCACCGCATTGAAGATGCCGTGCGCAACGCCAAGGCTGCCATCGAAGAGGGTCTGGTTCCAGGCGGCGGCGTCGCGCTGGTGCAAGCTGCTGAGAAGGTTGAGAAGGACTTCAACCTCGAAGGCGACGAGGCCACCGGTGCCGCGATCGTCTTCTCGGGCATCGAGGCTCCGATTAAGCAGATTGCCGAAAATGCAGGTCTCTCTGGTGCCGTGGTGATAGACAAGGTTCGTTCGTTGCCTGAGGGCGAGGGCTTCAATGCGGCAACTGACACCTATGAGGATCTCATGGCCGCCGGTGTGACCGATCCTGTCAAGGTGACTCGTTCTGCTTTGCAGAATGCGGCCTCCATCGCGGGTCTGTTCCTGACGACCGAAGCGGTTGTCGCCAACAAGCCGGAGCCGGCAGCGGCACCAGCCGCCGGTCAGGACATGGGTTACTGATCTAGGGTCTTTCCGGTACCGTTCCGGGACATACATAGAAAAGAGGTGGGGCGTTCCGCAGATCGATCTGCAGAACACCCCACCTCTTTTGTATGTATTTTCTATGTGTTCCTTCCTGATCGCGCAGCTCGAGGCGACCTCACGATGTCGCGAACAGCCGTGTCGCCTGCATCTCGGCATCCGCATAAACTGTGGAGGCTTGCGTCAGGGCCTGCTGCATGGCCTCGAGCGATAGCTCCATTTGCTGCTGGGTGCGACGCCATTCGGTGGCAACCATGTTGAACTGCGCCGCGGCGGCTCCGCGCCATGCATCCTGCAGGGTATTCAGGTTCGCATACATGGTGGTGACCGCATCGCGGATGGCGGTGATAGATGAGCAGACGGCCGCGCTCGAGGCGGCGATGCGTTCAGAATCGACTTGGTATTGTGACATTGCATGCTCCTTTGCATCGTGTTCGTTGTAATAAAAACCGCGGGACAACGTGCAGCTCTCCCGCTACTGTTGAATTTATGGCGAACAACAATGAATGGACAGCGCAACAGGCAATTGTGGTCGGAGGACGTGGTGACGATCCGGTCATTGTGGATAACTTCGGGGGCCTCAAGCGGCAGGACCGCGTCTGGACGGCGGTTCTCTCCGTCATTATGTTGTTCGCGGCGCTCCTCGTAGGCGCCACTGGTGCCCAAATGGCCGCGGCAGATGATTCCCCGTCGCCGTCTGCCAGCGAATCGTCGAGTCCGAGTGCCTCGGTGGAGGACTCTCAGGGGTACATCACCGATCCGCAGAACCTGCTTGGCGACAATCTCACCAAGGTGATCGATGCGGCGAATCGGACGAAGCAGGAGACGGGCGTGACGGTGCGTCTGCTCTACCTCGAATCGTTCAATACCACAGAGAAGCCGGAACAATGGGCCTCTCAACTGTTGGAGTCGCTCAACCCTCCAGCCAACACCGTCATGCTTGCGGTGGCCTCCCATGATGGCAATCTCGTCGTTGTGGTCTCACCGAATTCCGACGAATGGCTTCGCAGCCAAAGCACCGTGGACCAGCTTTCGGAGGCCGCGAGCAAACCGCTGCTCGATCAGCAGGCTGGGCAGGGGCCGAACTGGTCCCAATCCGCCATCGACATGATGGATGCCATTGCCAGCGCGAAATCGACCGCCACCACCCATGCCGTGAGTTCAGTGAGCATCATCGTCATGATCATTGTGTTTGTCGTGCTCATCGTTGTCGTGCTGGTCATGATCTTCATGCGTCGTAAGCGTGAAGTGAGCGAAGACTCCAAGCAGACCGAGGCGGTTGGGAAGACGCGGAACGACGACTCCATGCAGTTGGACAACGCCGATGATGACCTTGATGTCACTGCCATGGCCCCGGAGGAGGCCGCTGGGCAATCCGAAGGCAAAGAGACGGAGGAAGATCGGAATCCGGCTCCCGAGACGTCTGAAACGGGTGCCCCACGGCGTGGCCGACATGCCGCGCCACCGCGTGACGACGAACGGTTCAAACGTCCGAATTAAGTTTTCAGAGAGCATTCAGAAAACTTCCAGAGTGTTGCGTGATTATAGGTGCCATGAGTAAAGCAACTGAAGCAACAATCGTGGTTGTCGATGACGAACCCTCCATTCGCGAATTGCTCGTCGCGTCGCTGCATTTCGCCGGCTATGAGGTGGAGACGGCGGCATCCGGCTCCGAGGCCATCGAGGTGATCAGTCGTACGAAACCCGACATGATCATTCTCGACGTGATGTTGCCCGATATCGACGGATTCACCGTCACTCGACGCATTCGTCAGGAGGGCATCACGGCTCCGGTGCTGTTCCTCACCGCGCGTGACGACACGCAGGATAAGGTGATGGGCCTGACGGTGGGCGGTGACGACTATGTGACCAAGCCATTCAGCCTCGAGGAGGTGGTCGCCCGCATCCGCGCCATACTGCGTCGCACCCGCGAGCAGGTGGAGGATGATCCGATCATTCGCGTCGGTGATCTGGAGATCAACGAGGATTCACACGATGTGACCCGCGCCGGGCAGACCATAGATCTGAGCCCCACCGAATACAAGCTGCTGCGCTACCTCATGGACAACGAGGGCCGTGTGCTCTCGAAGGCGCAGATTCTCGACCATGTATGGCAATACGATTGGGGTGGCGACGCCGCAATTGTGGAATCATACATCTCATACCTGCGTAAGAAGGTGGACGACGTCACAGTGACCGATGAGGATGGCACCACGCATAAAGTGACCCCGCTCATCGAGACGAAGCGCGGCATCGGATACATGATTCGTGCACCGAAGGCACAGAAGTAGACGGAGGGGACATGGGGCAACAGCCACGGGAACCGGGCGGAGATCATTCGGCGTTACCCTCCCCGAAATCAGCGGTGAAAGACACGCCGTTGGCCCAGGCGGCCGCAGCCGATGCCAAGAAAGGGCGATCCTCGCAGAATCAGCCGCACTTCCACCGATCACAGCGCCTTACTGCGCTCAATGAGTGCATTCCGTTGAGCGTGCGGCTCATGTCAATCATTGTGGTCATGCTTTCGATCGGCACCATCGTCATCACCTTCTCCATACGGTGGCTGGTAAGTAGCTATCTGATGGAGCGTGTGGATCAGCAGTTGTTGGAGCAGGCGGATCTGGTGTTCCCGCAGATGCTCAATACGGACGCGAACACCCAAAACGGTTTCACAAGCTATTACGTGAAGGTGTATAACACCAACACCGGCTCATCGGCGGTGATGTTGCAGCCAGTGCTCAAAGATGGTGTAGTCTCCAGTCCGAAGCTGCCGGATGACGGTTCGTTGGACGGCCATGAACTCGGGGTGCCGTTCACCACGCCTGCCGTGGTGAATACGAAGAACGTGGTGGGAGTTCCCGATCATGCCACCATGCAGTTCGCCGAATGCCCCTGGCGCGTTGTGGCCCTCAAGGGTCTGACGAAATCAGGCAAGGGGGAGTTCCAGGATCTCGGCATCGTGTATATAGGCCTCTCGCTGGGTGACCAGATTGATGTGATCAGCACATTGACCCGGTTCTGCATCATGGTGAGCATAGCCGTGGTGCTGCTTGGGGGGTCCTTGGGCGCACTGGTGGTACAACGCACCCTGAGCCCGCTCAAACGAATCGAGAAGACCGCTGCAAAGATTGCGGCCGGAGACCTTTCCCAACGCGTGCCCGAAAGCGGTGAATCCACGGAGATAGGTTCGCTGGCCAGATCGCTCAACAGCATGCTCACGCAAATCGAGCGAAGTTTCCATGAGCAGGAGGCCGTGACACAGAAGATGCGGCAGTTCGTCTCCGACGCAAGTCACGAGTTGCGCACGCCACTTGCCGCCATCCATGGCTATGCCGAACTGTACAAGATGCAACGGGATGCGCCCGGAACGTTGGAACGGGCGGATGATGCCATCTCTCATATCGAGGCATCGAGCTCGCGCATGACGGTGCTGGTCGAGGATCTGCTCTCGTTGGCCCGCTTGGATGAGGGGCGCGGCGTCTCAATGAATCAGCGTGTCGATTTCACCTCGGTGATGCAAGATTCCGTGGATGACCTTCATGCACTCGATCCGGATCGTGAAATCACCACCATGCAACTCGACCTCGATCTGAGTGTGCCGAGGAAACCGAAGCTGAGCGAGACTCCGGGGCCGTTGCCGAAGATTGCATTGACCGGTGACGCCACTCGGCTTCATCAGGTGATTACAAATATCGTGGGCAACATCCACCGCTACACTCCTTCGGATTCGCCCGTCGACATCGGTCTGGGCGTCATAGAGTCGAGCCGTACCCCCGAGGAACTCGCCGCAATGCCTCAGGACGGCGACATGCTTGGAGCATTGTTGCAGAGGGCTCGCAAAAGCAAGTCCGGCAAGCTTCTGAACATGTACGCGGTGGCCGTGTTACGCGACCATGGCCCTGGCGTGCCTGAGAAATCGCTGCACAACATATTCGAACGCTTCTACACCGCCGATCCATCCAGGGATCGTCAGAAGGGCGGCACCGGCCTTGGCCTCGCCATCGCGTTGTCAATTGTGAATGCGCACGGGGGTCGCATCTATGCCAGTCCGACCGAGGGCAATGGGCTAACCTTCACGATCATTCTGCCCATGGAGGCCGGCACGGACTGACGGGGCGACGTTCGCCCAAGGCTCCAGAGGGCTTGTACCGGAATAGCGCACGGGGTAGCTTGGTTGTTAGGTGAGCCCCCGCGTAAGCTTGCAATGGTTTTGCCAGCGTTGCGCGCTGGCGGTAGAATGAACTTTTGGTATGCGGCGGGGCCGCACATATTCGAGACGATAGAGGTGAACATGCCCAGCGGACGCATTCGTTGGTTTGACGCGAAGAAAGGCTATGGATTCATTGCAGGCGATGACGGCAAGGATGTGTTCCTGCCCCAGACCGCATTGCCGCAGGGAGTGAGAAACCCGAGAAAAGGCGCGAAGGTAGAGTATTCGGTGATCGAGGGCAACCGTGGACAGGTCGCCATGGGGGTCACCATGGTCGCTTCGGCGCCATCCTTGGTGAAGGCCACCAGGCCGAAACCGGATGACATGGCCGCCATTGTGGAGGATCTCATCAAGCTCCTCGACTCCGCCGGCAATGGTTTGCGACGCCACCGCTACCCGTCGGCGGCGGATAGCCGAAAGCTGGCCACACTGCTGCGTGCCGTGGCCGATGACTTCGATGTACAGGACTGATATGGCAACAAGTGAATTCGATCCCATCGCCTTGGCGAGGGCGGAGGCAATCGACACCGCGCATGAACCGGAGGATGTTGGTGAGTTCGTCACCAGCGAGTCCCACGATGATGGTGTGACCGATTTCCGCTTCGAGGCGCTCATGAAGGGATACGAGGGCTGGCAGTGGTCGGTGACGCTGTACCACGATGTCGAGCTCGACCATTGGACCATCGACGAATCGTCGCTGATCCCCACGGACAAGGCCCTTCTGCCACCGAAATGGGTGCCTTGGAAGGATCGTCTGCTTCCCAGTGACCTCTCCGTGACCGATTCAATCGGTACTTCGGAGGACGATGAACGGCTTGATGATGGCATCAGCATTGACGAGGCGGTCAGCCGCACGGAGGAGCTCAATGCCGAACAGCAGGCGGCTGAAGCCGTGGAGTCTCAGGAGGCGGGATCCCCCGATGAGCAGGCTGACGCGTTGACCGCCGTTGAAGATGTGGTGGAGGCCGTCGAGGAACTCGACCTGTCGAGGCGTCATGTGCTTTCGGAATTGGGGCAGACGCAGACGGCGCAGCGTTGGTATGAAGGTCCCCATGGCCCCAAGTCGCTCTCCACGAAAACCGCCGATGGCAACTTGTGTTCAACCTGCGGGTTCTTCATTCCGCTCACCGGAAGCCTCAAAACGATGTTCGGCGTATGCGCAAACCGTTGGAGCCCGGATGACGGGAAAGTGGTCTCAGTGGATCATGGTTGTGGAGAACATTCCGAGATTCGTCCGCCAGAGCCGAGTCGTATGTGGGTGCAGACAAAGCCCGCCTATGATGATCTGCATATTGATGTGGTGGCCCAGCAGGGCCGTGACGAGCGCAAGGATGAGGAACTGCTCGAAAGCCTGGATGAGATCGATGCGGAATCGCTGGCAGAACTCAAACAGAAGACGCTCAGTACGAACGATGACCCATCCGACGTCAATGCGTTCAGTGTCGAGTCGGTACCGCCGCAGGATTCTTCCGACGCGCAGGAACCGGAAGGAGGATCTACAGCGGAGCCACCCGCTGCCGCAGAGATACCCGAGGGCGAAGATTCCAAGCAGATTGATTCGGTGCGCACCAGCGAGACGGTGATTGCGGAGGAAGCTGGCGAATAAAACGCCATACGAATTCAGAAGGGTGTCTTTCATATGTGAATCCATATGAAAGACACCCTTCTGAATTCGTATGCAATATCGGGTCGATCACATGTCGTTCCCGGATTCCGTTCCGCTGGATTTCGTGGTGTTTGAACCGTTTCCTGTGGATGGCGAGGATGTCGTAGTGTCAGCCTCCTTCGATTTGTGCTTGCCGGTGCCCGCGTTCCCGGAGGCTGGTGAGGCGCTGGCGGATTGCGAGGGACTGGGTTCCGGAGAAGGCTTGGAAGTGCGGGATGGTTGTGGCAAAGGGGATGCGGATTCCCCGGCTTCGCCTTCGTCGTTCTGCGATTGCGCATCGTCCGATGTCATGTCATGGGCGTTGGAATCGGCGCTGGGGGAGGTGCGTGTCTCCGGTGATTCGGTCGGTTCCTGCGTATCTGACGGCGAATATGTGGGCGCATCCGCCTGTCCATCGCCCTGCAGCTCCTGGGGAAGCACGCCGGTCGTCGCCAACAGCAGGTCATGGGTCAGCGTCGTGGCGTTCTGTGCGAGCTTCTTGGCGTTAACGGCATTGGTTTGCAGAACGCCATCGTTGGCGATGATTGAGCATGACGGCACCGAAGGCTGCTGTGCGGATTGGTCGAGATACGAGGTCACATTGCGCAGTTGCTCGTCGGACATATCTGTGACATGCGATGCCCGGTACGTTTTCGCATCACCCACCGCGGTGGTGAGCAGGTTGCGCGCCGAATTCGCATGGGAGACGTTGGCTCGGCAATCGCTCATCGCAGCCGCGCGGGGCGTTCCCGAGATGTTCCCATTGGCATACAGGTACAATCCGGCGATTAGGATCACAATGACACCGAGCACAATCGTGGTGATATGCAGGGGCAGACGCCGTCTGGTTCCGCCACGGGCGCTTTCCGAAGGGTGCCGCGTGGCATGGGTGTTTTCGGCCGGATCCGCCTCATCATGGTGTGGGGGAAACGATGGCGGGACTGCCGCGCCGTGCATTCCATCCTGATCGTCCGTTGTCGATTGCTTCGCAGACTCTGGGTCTGCGGTCATCTGGCCGCTCGTTTCGCCGACATTGTCTGCAGACTCGTCATCCGTACTCATTAACCACTCACCTATCCATTGCCATACCAGAGCCCAGTGTAGGGAGTGGCTCTGGTTGCGGCAATAGAGGTGTCGCTCAAGGTGAACAGATGGCGTGTCAGCGCAAGGCCATCTGCTCATTCATGGTGCCGATATCTCGGGTGGAAGCAGACAACCGAGTATCAGTGCACAATGGTGAGGTTGCATTCCGCGAGGTTGATGAGCTGCTTGGAGACCGAACCCAGGAAATGCGCATCGGCACCGGAGAGCCCGCGGGAACCCACCACAATATGGCGGCAGTAACGTGAGGCGCTTACCAATCCCTTGCCTGCGCTGATATGGAAGACGTCCGTCTTGATGGGGAGCCCTTCGGGCAACGTGCTTGACGCGATGAGCTCCTGCACCACCTGCTCGGCATGCTGTTGGGCCACATCGAGCGGCGGCACGCTTGTCTCATAGCCGGGGATCCCGGTCATGTCCTTCAATTGCCAGCAGTACATCACATGGAGGGGAGCATGGTTCAGGTTCGCCAACCATGCGGCGAACTCGAGTGCTCGACGGGACGTGTCCGATCCGTCCACGCCTACGACGATCGGACGACTTGTTCGAGGCGTGTCGGGGGCGGGAAGTTCGAAGTGGACCTCCTGAGAACCGGGCGTCAGCGCGCTGGCAATCTCATCCTGCACCGATTGATCCTCGTTCTCCACGCGAATGATCGTCACTGGAATCTGCGATTCCTCGGCAAGCGAGGAAGACAGGGAGCCGGAGAACCAGCGGGCGACGCGCCCGAGTGTGCGCCGCCCCACGACGATCTGCTGGGCGTCGCTGCCAATCTCAAGCAGCGCAGATGCGCCGGAGGCACGGAACGAAGTAAGGCGGATCTGGTCGGAGGAGATGTCGATGCCCTCGGCTGCGTCCTTCACCCAATCCCGCAGTTTCTCGGCAATCTGCGTACGCAGTTTCGCAAGCTCGTCGTCGGTGGTGGGTTCAGGGCCCATGTCCCATGAGTATGACCAGCCGTACACGGCGTTCACGGTCTGCCCGGAAAGGGCGGCTTGGCGCAACGCCCAACGCAATGCGCCGAACGATTCCTGAGAGCCATCCACACCCACCACCAGATCTCCCTGTGGGTTCAGCGACTGCACTGTTGCCGGTTCCATGACATCTCCTTGCCTTTGGTCGAATAATCACTATCACCTAAGCATAGTGTAAGCAGTTGGAGGTGTCATGCTCCGGCGCATATCCATGAACCGCCCGGAAAGGGTGCGTTGCCCCCGGTCTGCCTCGCGGCGCGGAATGCAATGGCGGGAATAACACAATAGACGAACCTGTTCAGCGTATACATACCATTCACCTGGCGTATGCGGCACGCGCCGTCTACGCCTATCCCGCAATTTCGCGGGAAACCGGAAATAAACGTTCCATGAATTCTGTAGAGTGGTTTGGAATTGTATTGATTATGGAAGGACAAGCATGTTCGAACGGTTTACCGACCGTGCGCGCCGGGTCATCGTGCTCGCGCAGGAAGAGGCTCGTGCCCTCCAGCACAACTACATCGGCACCGAGCATCTGTTGCTTGGGCTGATTCGTGAGGGAGATGGCGTGGCCGCCAAGGCTCTCGAGGCCAAAGGCGTGACGTTGGAAGACACCCGCAAGCAGGTCGAGGAGATGATCGGCAAGGGCACTGCGGCTCCAACAGGCCACATTCCCTTCACTCCGCACGCCAAGCAGGTGCTGGAGCTTTCGCTGCGTGAAGCGTTGCAGCTGGGGCATAGCTACATCGGAACCGAACATATTCTGTTGGGCCTCATCCGTGAGGGTGAGGGCGTGGGCACTCAGGTGCTCATCAAGATGGATGTCGATCTTTCCGACCTGCGCAGCACCACGATCGACATGATCCGCGGCAACTCCGGCAACGGTGAGGGTGACAAGGGCGACATGGCCAACGCGGGTTCCGTGCAGGACAAGCGCAGCCAGAGCGGTTCCGCCATACTGGATCAGTTCGGGCGCAACCTGACGGCCGAGGCGAAGGACGGCAAACTCGACCCGGTCATCGGCCGCAGCACGGAGATCGAACGCGTCATGGTGGTGCTTTCGCGCCGTACGAAGAACAATCCGGTGCTGATCGGCGAGCCGGGTGTGGGCAAGACGGCGGTGGTCGAGGGGCTTGCGCAGAAGATCGTTGCCGGTGACGTGCCGGAGACGCTCAAGGACAAGCAGGTGTATTCGCTCGATCTGGGTTCCATGGTCGCGGGATCGCGGTATCGCGGCGATTTTGAGGAGCGCTTGAAGAAAGTGCTCAAGGAGATCAAGACTCGCGGCGACATCGTGCTGTTCATCGATGAGATTCATACGATCGTAGGAGCAGGTTCTGCGGATGGTGCCCTCGGGGCCTCCGATATGCTCAAACCGATGCTGGCACGTGGCGAACTCCAGACCATTGGCGCCACGACCACCGACGAGTACCGCAAGTACATCGAGAAGGATGCTGCCCTGGAACGCCGCTTCCAGCCGATTCAGGTGTCGGAACCGTCAATCGCCGAGACGATTGAGATTCTCAAGGGCCTGCGTGCACGTTACGAGAATCACCACCATGTGACGATCACCGATGGTGCGCTGCAGTCCGCCGCTGAACTTTCAGCACGGTACATTCAGGACCGCAACCTTCCCGACAAGGCGATCGACCTGATTGACGAGGCGGGTGCGCGTCTGCGTATCAAGCGCCTGACCGCGCCCCCCGAGCTCAAGGAACTCGACAATCGCATCGCGCGCATTGCCAAGGAGAAGGACCAGACGATCAAGGACCAGCAGTTCGAGAAGGCTGCCGAGCTTCGCGACAAGCAGGAGAAGCTTGAGGCCGAGCGCAAGGAGAAGGAGAAGTCCTGGCGTGAGGGCGAATCCGACGTCCGTATGGTCGTCGATGAGGATGTGATCGCCGAGGTGATCTCGCAAAGCACGGGCATTCCGGTGTTCAAGCTCACCCAGGCGGAGTCCAAGAAGCTCATGTCGATGGAGAAGGAACTGCATAAGCGCATCATCGGTCAGGATGAGGCTGTTTCTGCGCTGTCTCGTTCCATCCGTCGTACGCGTGTGGGACTCAAGGACCCGAAGCGTCCGGCGGGATCGTTCATCTTCGCCGGCCCCACTGGCGTGGGCAAGACCGAGCTTGCCAAGGCCCTTGCCCAGTTCCTGTTCGACGATGAGGACGCACTCATTCGTGTCGATATGTCGGAGTTCTCAGAAAAGTACGCGGCTTCGCGCCTGTTCGGAGCCCCTCCGGGATACGTTGGCTATGAGGAGGGCGGCGAGCTCACCGAGAAGGTGCGCCGCAAGCCGTTCTCCGTCGTGCTGTTCGACGAGATTGAAAAGGCCCACCCCGACATCTTCAACACATTGCTGCAGGTGCTGGATGATGGCCACCTGACCGATGGTCAGGGCCGCAAGGTTGACTTCAAGAACACCATCATCATTCTGACGACCAATCTGGGCACGCGTGACATCGCGAAGACCGCCAACACGGGCTTCACGATGGGGGGCAACACCGAGTCGAGTTATCAGCGCATGAAGGACCAGGTGTCGAGCGAGCTCAAGCAGCAGTTCCGCCCCGAGTTCCTCAACCGTTTGGATGACATCATCGTGTTCCGCCAGCTCACTGAACCGCAGGTGCGTCAGATTGTCGATCTCGATGTCACGAAGATCAACGATCGTCTGTTCGAACGTCATATGGAACTCGACCTGACCGACAAGGCCAAGGATCTGCTCGCGGAAAAGGGCTTCGACCCGTTGCTTGGTGCCCGACCGCTGCGTCGTGTGATTCAGCGTGATATTGAAGACACCATTTCCGAGAAGATCCTCATGGGCGATCTGCACGACAACGAACGTGTGATCGTCGATGCCGAAGGTGATGGCATTCTCGGGGAGTTTACGTTCCGCGGCGAGCCTTTCGAGCTCCCGGCAGCAGGCGAAGGGGACGAGTCGAAGGATGTCGTGCCCGAACCTGCGGCTGCGGCGAGTGAGGCCGAATAACAGTCGAGACAACGAACGCCGAATTGGAGGCGGTGCAGACGGAATTCGTCTGCACCGCCTCTTCTTTTTCCCTCCATTGAAGACACCGTTGAATCGTGATTGGAAAACACCGTTAAAGACAAGAAAAAATACTGAATATGGGTAGTATGTGAAGAATATTTAAGAAATAGGGTATCGTATTTCGGAAAGCTGTATAGTCGGAAGCATAGGGGAGGGTGGCACATATAGAAAAGGGAAACAGGAATCAGGCCGGGTGTGCAAGGGGGGGGCATGCGACGGCAGATGTTGTGGCATGCATCTGTACGGAGAGGAAAACGCACCACAACGCATGGAAGGGGGATGCGCAGTTTGCGCATCCCCCTTCCATGCTCTGAGCGGTTGAGTGAGGAAGTCAGTCCTCATCCTCTTCCGGATCGTAATCCACACCGGTTTCCGCACGCTGTTCGTCGGAAATCGGGGCAGGTGCGCCTGTCAGCGGATCGCGACCGCCACCTGCCTTCGGGAAGGCGATGACATCGCGAATCGAATCCGCACCGGCGAGCAGCGCGACCGTGCGGTCCCAACCGAGGGCGATGCCTGCGTGCGGCGGCGCGCCGTACTTGAAGGCCTCCAGCAGGAAGCCGAACTTATCCTGAGCCTCCTGAGGCGTGATGCCAAGCACATTGAGCACGCGGTCCTGAATGTCGTCACGGTGGATACGCACCGAGCCGCCGCCCATTTCATTGCCGTTGCACACGATGTCGTAGGAATCGCTCATCGCATGCTCGGGATCCTCATCGAAGGTGTCGATCCAGTCCTTCGACGGCATTGTGAACGGGTGGTGCATCGACGTCCACTTGGAATGGCCGACTGCCACGTCATCGTCGTCCGGGTCGTCGGTGCGCTTGAACAGCGGGAAGTCGACCACCCAGCAGAATGCGAATTTCTTCGGGTCGAGCAGACCGGCGCGGTTGGCGAGTTCGACGCGTACGGCACCGAGCAGCAACTGGGAGGATTCGCGGGCACCTGCCGCGAAGAACACGGCATCGCCATCCTCGGCACCCACAGCTTCCTTGAGCCCATTGCGTTCCTCGTCGGAGAGGTTCTTTGCGACAGGTCCCTTGAGCTCTCCATTCTCGCCGAACACGACGTACGCAAGACCCTTGGCGCCACGCTGCTTGGCCCAATCCTGCCAGGCGTCGAACTGGCGACGGGGGGTGGAGGCGCCGCCCTTGAAGAGCACCGCGCCCACGTATGGGGCCTGGAACACGCGGAACGGCGTGTTCTTGAAATAATCGGTGAGTTCGATGAGCTCGTTTCCGAAGCGCAGATCAGGCTTGTCGGAGCCATACTTGTCCATGGCCTCCTGCCACGGGATGCGGCGGATCGGCGTCTCGATGTCGTATCCATCGGCCTTCCAGATGGCCTTGATCACCTGTTCGGCCATGGCGATGACATCTTCCTGATCCACGAAGCTCATCTCCATGTCAAGCTGGGTGAACTCGGGCTGACGGTCTGCGCGGAAGTCCTCATCGCGATAGCAGCGCGCGAACTGGTAGTAACGTTCGACACCGGCCACCATGAGCAGCTGCTTGAGCAGCTGCGGGGACTGGGGGAGCGCATACCAGGAACCGGGAACCAGACGTGCCGGGACAACGAAGTCACGGGCGCCCTCGGGCGTCGACTTGATCATCGTCGGGGTCTCGACCTCGGTGAAGCCGAGCTTGTCGAGTTCGGTGCGAGCGGCGCGCATCATGTCGGAACGCAGCTTGATGTTGCGCTGCATGGCCGGACGTCGCAGATCGAGGTAGCGGTACTTGAGACGCACATCCTCGCCCGGCAGCTTGTTCTCGGATTCGTTTTCGAGTGCGGTGGACACCTGGAAAGGCAACGCGTCGGACTTTGCGAGCACGCGGATCTTCTCGGCCACGACCTCGACCTTACCTGTCGCCAGATGGTCGTTCTCGTTGCCCTCCGGACGCAGGCGAACCTTGCCGTCCACCTCGATCACGTATTCGCTGCGCAGCGGATGAGCCATCTCCTCGTCGTTGATGACCACCTGCACCAGACCGGTGTTGTCACGCAGATCGATGAATGCCACGCCGCCATGATCACGGCGGCGGTCCACCCAACCGGCAAGCGTGACGTGCTCGCCGACCAGACCTTCGGTCACGTCGGTGGCGTGATGTGTACGATAAGCCGTCTGCTGGCTCATGCTTCCTCTATTCTCCATTGCATTGTTCTTGGGTAAAACTGTTCTGAACGCCGATTTTTCAACGGTTGTCGGCATTGATGGAAACGGTTTGCTGGGCATACACAGTATCCGGTTGCCACGACTGTGCATCAGCTGGACGCTGATCTCCGGTGATGATGTTCTTCACCTCGTCACCGCCGTCGTTCTCGGGGTTCTCATTCGGGAACCAGACGTATGGGATTCCGAGTTTGTCGGCGTACTTGATCTGCTTGCCGAGTTTGGCCGCCGTGGGGGCCACATCGGCCGCGATGCCGCGGGAACGCAACGTATTGGCGATGGCATTCGAGTCCCCTCGGTTCTCCTCGTTCCATACGGCCACGAGCACACACGCCGGCGACATGCGGCTTGCCGTGGCGCCCGCCCTGTGCAGCATGTAGGAGACCAGGCGAGACAGGCCGATTGAGAGACCCACTCCAGGGTATTTGCGGTTGCCCTGCGTGGCCAGATTGTCGTAACGGCCACCTGAGCAGATCGATCCCAGATCGCTTGCACCTTCGAGGAACGTCTCGTATACGGAGCCCGTGTAGTAATCAAGACCGCGGGCGATCTTGAGATCGGCGATGACCGAGCCGGGGCGAATGCGGCAGGCCTCGTCGATGATCATTGAAAGGGTGTCCAGACCCTCCTTCGCCATGGCGTACTCGTCGCCGTCGAACGGGATGTGGTGGATTTCGCACAGTCCATTGAACTTCTCAATGAGCTCCTGGCCGTCTTTTGCGGTGACTTGTGCAAGCTCCAAGCAGGCATTAGCCTGTGCCTCGGTGGCACCGCAGGTCTCAACGAGCAGATCGGTCACCGCTTGGGGTCCGATCTTGTCGAGTTTGTCGATCTCACGCAGCACGCCTTCGATGTCGGTCAGACCAAGCCCGCGGTAGAAGCCCTCGGACAGCTCGCGGTTGTTCGCATGCACGGTGGCCTTCGGCAGGCCGAACTCACGCAGCCGTTCCAATGCGTTCACCATGACCAACGGAAGCTCCACCTCGTAGTGCGAGGGGAGCGTGCCGTCGCCGACCACGTCGATGTCGGCCTGCACGAACTCGCGGAAACGCCCCTCCTGAGGGCGTTCACCCCTCCACACCTTCTGGATCTGCCAGCGTTTGAACGGGAACGGCAACGCGCCGGAATGTTCCACCACGTACCTGCTCAGCGGAACCGTCAGATCGAAGTGCAGGCCGAGTCGCTGTTCGACAGGGGCGTCGGATTCGTGGCCGACCTCCTGAAGACGGGAGAGCAGGTAGATCTCCTTGCTCGTCTCGCCTTTCTTCAACAGACTCGACCCCTGTTCGACGGCACGTGTTTCGATGCCGATGAACCCGTTGAGCTCGAATACCTCACGAAGCGTGTCAATGACACGCTGCTCCACCACGCGTTCAGCGGGGAGCCATTCTGGGAAACCTGATATAGATGCACCTTTTGCCACGTTCCATATAATAAGTGAGGTCGGGGAAAAACGTCGGTGGCGGACTATCGTGAGTCTTGTCTATACTGGGCTAGTGTGTTCCGAGGAAGGGAATGTGCTTCCCTCCCCATCTCGCAAGCTAAGGAGCTGACCATGGCCGATTCCAACGTCACCGAATCCAAGATCACAGACAACGCAGTCGCGAACGACGAGGCGACGAAGCCGACCGCAGCCGCGCCGAGCCCGGCGGCCATGAAGGCGCATGCTCCCTCCCCGGCTGTTCTCGCCAAGAGCCCTGTGGCGCATCCGGCGCCATCGTCGTCGCATGACGATGTCGAGCTCAAGGAGGCGGAGAGCTTCGGCCGTGTGGATGACAACGGCACCGTATATGTGAAGGAAGGCGAGGGCGAGCGTGAGGTGGGGCAATTCCCTGACGCGTCGGCAGACGAGGCGTTGGCCCTGTACGCGCGACGTTACCTCGATCTCAAGGCCAAACTCGACGTGTTCGCAAACCGACTCAAGTCCAACTCGATTAAGCCCCGTGAAATCGACGAGACGCTCGCCGCGCTGACCGAGGAGGTTAAGCAGCCGGCTGTTGTGGGCAACATCCCCGCACTCCAATCCCAGTTGGAGGAGCTGCGCAAGAAGGCCGCCGCGAAAAAGGAGGCCATCGCGAAGGCTCGCAAGGAGGCCATGGCCAAGGCGATCGCCGAACGCACCTCCATTGTGGAAAAGGCCGAGGCCCTTGCCGCCGGACTGGGCGATAATACGAACTGGCGTTCCACCGCCGACAAGTTCCGTTCACTGTTCGAGCAGTGGCAGGAGCATCAGCGCACCACGATCCGCATCGATAAGTCTGAGGCGGATGCTCTGTGGAAGCGCTTCTCAGGTGCCCGCACCACCTTCAATCAGGCTCGTCGCAAGTGGGCCCAGGCCCGTGACGCCGAGCGGTCCCACGCCAAGGCGCAGAAGGAGGCGATCATCGCCGAAGCCAACGAAATCAAGGATTCCACAGCTTGGGGCGAGACCTCGCGCCAGTTCAACGAACTCATGGACCGTTGGAAGAAGGCAGGTCGCGCCGGTCGGAATGAGGATGATGCACTGTGGGCGCAGTTCCGCGCTGCTGCCGATACGTTCTTCAATGCGCGTCAGGCCGACCGTGAACAGATCAGCTCCAACGAGAAGGAGAATCTGGCGCAGAAGGAGGCGTTGTTGGTGAAGGCCGAGGCACTCGTGCCGGTGAAGACCGAGGAACAGGCCAAGCAGGCACGTGCCAAGCTCGCGCAGATTCAGGAGGAGTGGGATCAGATCGGCTATGTGCCGCGTGAGGACATGCGCCGCATCGAGGGGCGTCTGGATGCCGTGGACAACCAGATCAAGGCCGTCGAAGATGCTGCTTGGAAGAAGACCGACCCCGAGGCAGACGCCCGTAAGTCGAGCTTCGAAGGCCAACTCAAGGCGCAGCTCGCCGAGCTGGACGAGCAGATTGCCAAGGAGTCCGACGCCAAGAAGAAGGCCAAACTGGAAGCCGAGAAGGCGACCAAGGAGCAATGGCTCAACGCCATCATGTGATTACGTCGCAATCACGCCACCATACATGACGGAAGCGGCCGACCCTAGGCGGGTCGGCCGCTTCCGTCATGTATGGTGTGCCTGTTATAGCCAATAGCTTGAATCGAGAAGAACCGGGTTCTTCGCATTACGATGAGATGCAGAACACCAGTACGCGCATCCCATGCAGGAGGCAATATGACGACGAGCACACATACCGAGGAAATCACCGTGATGCGTGATGGGCTGAAGCTTCATGGACGCATCGACGCACCGCAGGGCGAACCGAAGGGGCCGGTGGTGATTCTGATGCACGGGTTCATGGCCGATCTGGGGTATGAACCCGGCAGCCTGCTTCAGCAGGTGAGCGACCAGCTCGTCGAAGCGGGATTCACGTCCGTGAGGTTCGATTTCAACGGTCGTGGCAACAGTGATGGTTCATTTGCGAATTCCGACGTCTACAATCAAGTGGAGGACGCCATCGCGGTACTCAATTTTGTACGCGACCGCTTCGAACCGGCGGAGATCTCGTTGCTCGGGCATTCACAGGGCGGTGTGATTGCAGGCATGACGGCAGGCATGTATGCCGATGTGGTCCATTCCCTGGCCCTGCTTGCGCCTGCGGCTTCGATCAAGGATGACGCATTGCGCGGACGTGTGCTGGGAGTCCCATTCGACCCCTATCACATTCCGCGGCGCATTACGCTCGCTGATGGCAAGCATGAGGTCACCGGCAAGTACTCTCGCATCGCCAAGACGATTCCGGTGTATGAGGCGGCTGCCATGTTCAAGGGACCCGCTCTGGCGATTCAGGGCGAGCAGGACAAGGTGATCGATCCCAACTGCGCGCGCAACTACGGCAACGCGATGGCGAACTGCACCGTGAGCCTGTACACGAACCTCGACCACAAGTTCAACGGCGATGACCGCATGCGCGCGATAGGCGAGGCAGTGGCATTCCTTCAGACGCATCACGAGGTGGCCTGACTCGTTGGCACTCATTGTGCCGAACTATGCAAAGGTTCTTCATATGTCTAGTTATTTCGGAATGCGAGACGTCAGTGGCATTGATTTTGCATGATATCGGCCCAATATTCCGTGATGAGCGAACGAAGGTAACATCTCGTTACACATAGGATTATAAACTATGCCGCTATGAGCGAAAACAACACTGTGGAACAATTGTCGCCGAGCGGCGAGAACGCCCATCATCTCGTGGAACTCGAGCATGTGGAGAAGTACTACGGTAATCTGCATGTGCTGCGCGACATCAATCTGAAAGTAGACAAGGGCGAGGTGCTCGTGATCGTCGGACCGTCTGGTTCCGGCAAATCGACGATGTGCCGCACCATCAACCGACTGGAGACCATCGATTCCGGTGTCATCCGCATAGACGGTCAGGCATTGCCCCAGGAGGGCAAGGGGCTGGCCCAGTTGCGCGCCGAAGTGGGCATGGTGTTCCAGTCGTTCAATCTGTTCGCGAACAAGACGATCCTCGAGAACGTCACACTTGCGCCGATCAAGGTGCGTCACATGGACCGCGATCAGGCCGAGAAGGAGGCCATGGACCTGCTTGCGCGAGTTGGCGTCGATTCGCAGGCCATGAAGATGCCGTCGCAGCTATCGGGTGGACAACAGCAGCGCGTGGCCATCGCGCGCTCGCTGGCCATGCATCCGAAGGTCATGCTGTTCGACGAGCCGACCTCGGCGCTCGATCCTGAAATGGTCAACGAAGTGCTCGACGTCATGGTCGAACTCGCCCAGGAAGGCATGACGATGCTGTGTGTCACGCACGAGATGGGCTTTGCGCGCAAGGCGGCCAATAAGATCGTGTTCATGGCCGACGGCCAGATTCTCGAACGTGGCACGCCCGACGAGTTCTTCGAGCACCCCCAGACGGAGCGTGCCCAGGAGTTCCTGTCGAAGATTCTCACGCACTGATGCAGTATGGGCCATGCACGTCCTATGGGTCCCGTTGAGGAGAGCGGAATCTGGTTCGTCATGCATGGCTCGGTGAAGGGAGAACGATGAAACATAGATACAAGAAGGGGTTGGCGCGCAAGGCAATCGCCATGGTGTGCGCCGCCAGTGCGCTGTTCGGGATGGCGGCCTGCGGTTCGTCGTCTGCGGACGGCGAGAAGAAAATCAGAATCGGCATCAAATACGACCAGCCCGGCTTGGGATTCAAGAAGAGCGGCACATTCGAGGGCTTTGACGTCGATGTGGCGCGATATGTAGCCAACCAGCTGGGGTATACCGATGCCGAGATCGAGTTCCTCGAGGCTCCGTCGAAACAACGCGAAGCCATGTTGCAAAACGGTGACGTCGACATGATCCTGGCGACCTATTCGATCACCGACGAGCGCAAGAAGGCGGTTTCGTTCGCGGGGCCGTACTTCGTGGCAGGGCAGGATCTGATGGTGCGTGCAGACGACCATTCGATCAATGGCCCGGAGGACCTCAATGGCAAGCGCCTGTGCTCCGTGACCGGCTCCACGTCAGCCAAGGTGGTGAAGGAGAAATTCGCCAAGGAGGTCCAGCTGATGGAGCAGCCCGGCTATGCCGAATGCGCCACGGCGCTCTTCTCCGGCATTGTCGACGCCGTGACCACCGATGACATCATTCTGGCCGGTCTGGCCTCGGCGTCTCGTGGCAAGCTGCGTGTGGTGGGCAAGCCCTTCACGCAGGAATACTACGGGGTGGGCATCAAGAAGGGTGACACCGCATTCGCCAAGCAGATCAATGCCGCCATTGAAGACATGATCAAGAGCGGTGAGTGGGAACGGGCCATCGAGAAGAACACCGAAGGCACCGATTACCAGCCGGATCCGAAATATAATCCACCGACACCGGACGAAGGGGAGTGAGCGGCATGGAAGGATTCATTTCCCTGTTCAGAAGCTATAACATTCCCGGTGCGTTCCTCGTCAACATCGAACTGACGCTATGGGCTGCGCTGTTCTCGACGGTTCTGGGCCTCATTCTCGTCATGATGCGCATCTCGCCGGTCTCGTCGCTGCGCAGGGTGTCGGCCGGCTATGTCGAGCTGTTCAAGAACATGCCATTGACGATCATCATGGTGTTCATGGTGCTGGGTGCGTTCGCGCAGCTCAAGCTGAGCTTCTCCGACAACTTCCAGACGAACTTCTTCTGGCTCGCCGCGACGGGCCTAAGTCTGTACACCGCCGCGTTCGTGGCGGAATCGTTGCGCTCGGGCATCAACACGGTGCCCAAGGGGCAGGCGGAGGCAGCTCGGGCCATGGGCCTCAACTTCATGCAGTCCGCCACACTGATCATCATGCCGCAGGCCATTCGAGGATCTGTTGCGCCGCTCGGCAACACGCTGATCGCATTGCTCAAGAACTCGACCGTCGCCGCAGCGGCGTCGGTGGCCACCGAGACTTCGTCGCTCATGAGCGAGATGATCGAATTCCGGCCCGATGTGATCATCCAGATCTTCCTCATCTTCGCGATGGGATACGTGATTCTGATTCTGCCGATCGGCATCCTCACCACGTACCTGTCCAACAAGCTCGCAGTCAGGAGGTGAACCGTGGGTAATTCAGACGAAAGCTCCCTGCTGTTCGACCAGCCGGGCCCCAAGGGCCTCAAGCGCATCCGCATCATCAACTGGGTGGCCACGATTCTGTTCGTGGTCGTGCTCGTGCTCATTGTGCTGCGTCTGCACAATCCACCGGACGGCGAGAACCAGCTCAGCTGGGAATTGTGGAAGCCGGCGTTGGATGGCGAGGCGTGGTCGGACTTCTATCTGCCGGGCCTGTGGGCCACACTGCGCGCCGCGTTCCTGGCGGTGATCGGTTCGGTCGTGTTCGGTCTGGTATTCGGCATCGGTCGTCTGCTGCCGAGCAGAATCGTGCAGGGGATCTGCGCGATCGTCATCGAGTTCTGCCGTGCCGTGCCGGTGTTGATCATGATGATCTTCTTCTGGCGTGCATTCGCCTTCCTGGATTTGCCGAGCCCCTCCTATTGGGCCGTCGTGATCTCGCTCGTGCTCTATAACGGTTCGGTCGTCGCCGAGCTCATCCGCTCGGGTGTCGGAAACCTGCCGGGCGGCCAGCATGAGGCCGCAGTGGCACTGGGTATGACCCGTACACAGTCGCTGATGAGCATCGAAGTGCCGCAGGCCATCTACGCGATGCTCCCCGCTGCCGTGACCCAGCTCGTCGTCGTGCTCAAAGACACGGCGCTCGGTTCGATCATCATGTACACCGATCTGCTACAGGAATCGCGGCGCTTGGGCTCGATGTACTTCAATATTCTGCAGACGCTCGTTGTGGCCGCTGTGATCTACTTCATCATCTGCTGGCTGCTGTCGAGACTGGCCGAATGGTTGCCGGTACGCATGCAGCAACACACGCTCGCACCCACCGAGCCCGAACCGGTGGCGCCGATCGCCATCATGGACCCGTCCAACGTCAACCAGATCGCGGTGGCGAAGGAGGGGCGCCCGCTCGGCGGCTCCCAGCGTCTCTATCATGTGCATCATCGTGGCACCAATGCGAGGATTCACGGATGGCGTCGCACGCGCTATGTGCAGGGCTATGATGAAACACAGCCGCAGAGCCAGCATGTTCCGGCCGAGCACCACATGCACCACCGTTCGAAGGGTGCAGGGGGTCGATGACCGGCCGTGCCATGTGAACCGTAACGCATACGGCATGCGATGTGGGGTGCGCACTTGCGCACCCCACATTCTTTTTTGACCAGTGCACGTGTCACATGCCTAGAATGTTGGTATGGCAAGCGACAAGAAAAACGGCAGAGGTTCGAAAAAGGGCGAAGCCATCACAGCGGTGGAACGCAAGGCCAGGAAGATGGCTGAGCGCCTCGCGCGGGAGGCAAAGAGCAGTGAAACGCTCAGCGCCGCATGGTCGTTGCCCCCGGCGCAGTTATTGCGGTTCCATTCGCATACGCGTTTGGTCGATATCGATGCCGGATCAAAACCAGGGTTTGACGGTGACCAGGCGGCCGGTGAGCAGTTCATCGCCGACAGCAGCTCCGAAATAGCCAACTATCAGCGGCTCATGTACGCCAACGGCATCCATGGTGACGCGCATCGCGTGCTCATCGTGCTGCAGGGCATGGACGCCTCCGGCAAAGGTGGCATTGTGCGCCATGTATTCAGTCAGGTGGATCCAATGGGCATTCACTACCATGGCTTCGGCAAGCCGAGCGAGGAGGATCTCGCCCACGACTACCTGTGGCGTATTCGCAGGGAGTTGCCGGCAAATGGCTGGATATCCATCTTCGACCGTTCGCAATACGAGGACATCGTGATGCCGCGCATCACAGGTTCCCTGCCTGAGGCGACATGGCGCGCACGATACGGGCAGATCAATGACTTCGAGGCAGAGCTCGCGGGGTCAGGTTGTGCGATCATCAAGATTTTCCTCGTGTCGAGCAGGCAAGCGCAGAAGCAGCATTTTCTGCGACGTCTCGACGATCCGACACGATACTGGAAGTTCGACCCCTCCGATCTCGATGCCCGTGACAGATGGGACGATTACATGGCCGCCTGGCAGGAGGTGTTCGAACGGACGAGCACCTCGATTGCACCGTGGTATCTGATCCCCGCGGACAAGAGATGGTACTCCCGCATGGTCGTTTCGGAGTTGCTGCGCACGACCATGAAGAATTTCAATCAGACATGGCCGCCACTCGACGCCGATCGTGACGAGGCTCTGGCCAGACTCGGCGTCGAGTGAACAGTTGGGTCTCAGCGCGCCTTCACGGTGGCGGCATCGTTGTCGTTGACTACGTCACGCACCGAGTAGTCGGTGAACACCACTTCTCCGCTATCTTGCGTGGCATCGAGATCTACAGTGCCGGTGATCGCCCAATCGTGGTCGCCGTCGGAATCATCGATGATCTGCCGCACCGTCCACTCGTGGCAATCCTGCTCATGGCGGGTATCGAGGACGAAATACTCACCGCCGCGAGCTCTGGCATCCGTGTTCACATATTCGTGCTCATCATAGAAGTCATCGAGCACATCTTCCCACGTGTGCACATCGTAATACCATGCCTTGTCGAGTGCCCCCAACTCATCGGGCCGGTCGAGGTCCATGAGCTGCACACGGCGGAACATCGCATTGCGAATGAGCACGATGAGCCCGCGACGATCTTCCACCACGGCGTTCGCCACATTCGGTGCGGCGAGGTTCGCGGCCTCCTGCGCCTGTGTACCGGCATTCTCCCATTCGTCCACGAGACTGGAATCAATCGAGCGGACCAGAACGCGCAACCATGCGATAATGTCGTCGAGTTCCTCGTTGCGTTTCTCCGGGGGTACCGTTCTGGCCAGCACGCGGTATGCATCGGAGAGATAGCGCAGCAGCGTCCCCTCCGAACGGGCCGCGTTGTAGCGTGTGATGTAGCCGTTGAAATCGGAAGCGGTCTCGACCATGTCGCGCACCACGGACTTGGGATTGATCCAGTAGTCGTTGGCCCAGGGAACGTCTTTCCTATACTGGTCGAATGCCTCAGTGAGCAGGTCGTTCAATGGTTTGGGATAGGTGATGTCCTGCAGACGGTCGAGACGTTCATCGTAATCGACGCCATCGGCTTTCATCTCCTCCATCGCCCTGTCCCGGGCCTGCCGCTCCTGGGCGCGCAGGATCTGCTTTGGATCCTCCAACGTGGCTTCGGCCATTGAGATCACATCGAGTGCATATGACGGGGAGTCGGGATCGAGCAATTCAAGGGCGGCAATGAGGAATGGGCTCAGCGGTTGGTCGAGCGCGAAATCCTGCGGAAGATCGACGGTGGTGTAGTAGTAGTCGCGGCCGTCCTCCTGTTCGATTTCGATCACATCGGTGTCGATGAGTGTGCGGAAGATCTCATCGGCGCGGGTGCGCAACGCATTCTTCTGCTCCTCGGTCTGCGCGGAATCGTCGATGAGTCGCTCGATGCGTTTTCTGGCATCGCCGCCCTGGGCGACCTCATTGAGCACCATCGAATGGGTGATCTTCATATGGGGGATCAGCGTTTCCGGTTCTTTCTCGATCAGCTTGTCGAATGTGGACTCATTCCATGTCACGAATCCCTCCGGTGCCTTCTTTCGCTTGATCTTCCTGAGTTTCTTCGGATCACCCCCCGCCTTCGCCACGGCACGGGCGTTTTCAATTTCGTATTCGGGAGCTTCGGCGATCACCAGTCCTTCGGTGTCGAAGCCCGAGCGGCCTGCGCGTCCGGCTATCTGATGGAACTCACGTGCGCGCAGTTTTCGCATATGGATGCCATCGAATTTGGTCAGCTGCGTCAGGATCACCGAATGGATCGGTACATTGATGCCCACGCCAAGCGTATCAGTGCCGCAAATGACGGGCAGCAGCCCCTGCTGGGCGAGTTGCTCCACCAGACGACGGTAACGGGGGAGCATACCTGCATGGTGGATTCCCACGCCGGTACGGAGCAGCCGTTGGAGGATCTTCCCGAAGCCCGTTGTGAACTTCGTGCCCGACATCGCCTTGGCGATTGCCTCGCGCTGCTCCTTGGTGGACACACCGGTGTTCGACAGTGACTGCGCGGTGTCGAGTGCGGCATCCTGTGAGAAATGCACGATGTATATGGGGGTCTCACCGTTCTGTACCGCCAGTTCCACCGTTTTCTCGAGCGGATCGGTGGTATATCGGTAGCTGAGTGGCACAGGCCGGCGTGCCTCGGCGATGATGTCCACGTCGGTGTCAGTGAGGTCCTCGAGCGAATCCGCAATCGTGTCCACATTGCCCAACGTCGCGCTCATGAGAAGGAACTGGGTCTGTGGAAGGGTAAGCAGCGGCACCTGCCACGCCCAGCCGCGTTCCGGATCGCCGTAGTAGTGGAATTCATCCATGGCCACGCAGCCGATGTCAGCCCGACGGCCTTCACGCAGCGCCTGATTAGCGAGAATCTCGGCCGTGCAGCATATGATTGGCGCTTCGGCGTTGATATGCGAGTCACCGGTGATCATACCCACATTCTCTCTGCCGAACACATTGACCAACTCGAAGAACTTCTCGGAGACCAGCGCCTTGATCGGCGCGGTGTAGTACGAGCGCCGTCCAGTGCACAATGCCGCGAAATGCATACCCAGCGCGACCAGCGACTTTCCCGAGCCGGTAGGTGTGTTGAGTATTACATGGTCTCCAGCGAGCAGGTCGAGCACCGCCTCCTCCTGATGCGGCCATGGCTCTATGCCACGCTCCTCGACCACCCAGTCGAAGAATCGTTCATAGATCTCATCGGCATCCAGTGATCTGTTGTCCTCCCCGCGGGAGGGCACCAATCTCATCAATGCCGTCCGTTCGTCATCTACCTCTGCCATGTTCGTTCCTCACGCCTGCGCATCCATATTCCGTTGCAATGCTAGTCGAAGAGCATGATGGACACACCATAACGTCGAACATTTGTTCGAATTCGTTGTAGTGGTTACACTGTTGCCTATGAGCGATGACATGACGAACGACCTGTTCGCGGCGAGCGACCCATCCGAAGACGTGGTGAGACCGCTGGCGGTGCGTATGCGCCCGACCACCCTCGATGAGGTGGTGGGGCAGCGCCATGTGCTTGCGCCGGGTTCCCCATTGCGTCGTCTCGCCGACCCCGCCTCGACGGGTTCGCTCACCGCCCCGAGCTCGGTGATTCTGTTCGGCCCTCCGGGTGTGGGCAAGACAACACTGGCCCATATAGTCGCGAAGCAATCCGGGCGGCAGTACGAGGAACTCTCCGCCGTCACGTCCGGCGTCAAGGATCTTCGCGAGGTGCTGCGCCGTGCCCATGAGCGACTGGTGAGTCAGGGCAAAGAGACCGTTCTGTTCATCGACGAGGTGCACCGCTTCTCCAAATCGCAGCAGGATGCATTGTTGCCCAGCGTGGAGAACCGTGACGTGACCTTCATCGCGGCGACCACGGAGAACCCGAGCTTCTCGGTGATCAAACCGCTGCTGAGCCGTTCCGTCGTGGTCAAACTCGAATCGTTGGAACCTGAAGAGCTCCGGACGGTGATCGAACGGGCGGTGTCGAACCCTCGTGGCTTGGGGGGCAAGGTGCGTGTGCAAGACGATGCCGTGGATGAGATCATTCGTCTGGCAGGTGGAGATGCCAGGAAATCTCTGACCATACTTGAGGCGGCAGCAGGTGCCGTTGACGAATCGGGATCGAACGTTCCTGCCGAGATCACTGCAGACGTGGTCTCCACCGTGATGAACGTGGCGGCTGTGAGGTATGACAGGAACGGTGACGATCACTACGATGTGATCTCGGCGTTCATCAAATCGATGAGAGGTTCCGATGTGGACGCCACGCTGCATTACCTGGCCCGCATGATCCGGGCCGGGGAGGATCCGAGGTTCATCGCGCGCCGCATCATGATCGCCGCTGCCGAGGAGGTCGGCATGGCAGCGCCGCAGATCCTGCAGACCACCGTAGCTGCGGCTCGGGCGGTGCAGATGATCGGCATGCCGGAGGCCCGGATCATTCTATCGGAGGCTGCGATAGCGGTGGCGACCGCGCCGAAGTCAAATGCCAGTTATATGGCCATCAATCAGGCATTGGCCGATGTGGATGCGGGGCTCATAGGTCAGGTGCCGCTGCATATTCGCAATGCACCCACGACATTGATGAAATCGTGGGGCAATCACGAGGGATACCGCTATGCCCATGATTACCCGAATGCGGTGGTGGAACAGCAGTACATGCCTGACGAGCTCGTCGGGCGTGAATACTATCATCCCAACAGTCGCGGCTATGAACGAGAGATAGGTCCGCGGCTCGACCGGATTCGCGCCATCATACACGGCGAACCGGCTCCACCGGCCCCGACCCAGACGGAACGGAAACCGACGGAACCGGTGGATCCTGCGCATACTGAGCATCCCGGTGAAACTCAACGCTCACAGATGAAAGGCAAGAATGACGACGCGACCGACACAGGCCGGAAAGAAGAGGATCGCGAACACGGCGGCGAATGACGACCGCATCTCCCCGAAGCTCATTGGCTCGATCGTTTCGGTGGGATCCTTGGCGTTCATAGGAATCCTGACCGAGACCGTGATGACCGTACTGTTCCCCGAACTTATGGTGGAGTTCTCGGTGAACACTGCAACCGTGCAATGGATCACCACGATCTATCTGCTATCGGTGGGTGTCACCATGCCCGTCTCCTCTTATCTCAAGCGTCGTTTCACGATGAAATCCGTGTTCGTGACAGCTGTGGCGCTCGCTGTTGTCGGTTCGTTCATCATGATCGTGGGCACCAGCTTCCCTGTCATCATCATTGCCCGCGTCATTCAAGGTGTGGGTTCCGGCATCGCGACGCCGCTGATGATCAACATCATTCTTGAACAGTCTCCCCGCTCCAAGGTGGGTAGGCTCATGGGCGTGGGGTCGCTCGTCATCACCGTCGCCCCGGCCATAGGTCCCACCGTTGGTGGTGCTGTGGCCAGTATCTGGCCGTGGCGTTCGATTTTCGTCATCGTCATCCCCGTTATTGTGCTCATCTCGTTGCCCATAGGACTCAAGTGCATCACGCAGACGAAGCCCACGGAGGCGGTGAGTCTGAATCCGTTGCAGTTCCTCGCCATCATCGTGGGGCTTGCCGGCATGATTCTTGCACTGAACCAAGGTGGCGTGGCCATAAGTGAGGGCGTGTCCGGTGAGCCGTGGGGCCGGTCGGCCGCCATCGCCATCGTGAGTCTCGCTGCGGGCATGGCTGCCCTTGTGTTCTTCGTGTGGTCGTCTCGCCGCTCGTTCTCGCCGCTCATCCGTTTGGGATGGCTCAAAGACAAGGTGGTGGTCCTCCACCTCATTCCATACATGCTGCTGCCCATGGTGGGAATCGGCTTCGGCTATGTCATCACCAACCTTGCGCAGCTGAGCCTTGGCACGAGTGCGCTCGTTGCAGGAATGCTTGTGCTGCCGGGGGCCCTCATCGGCGCGTTCTTTGCACCGGTTGGCGGCATGCTGTACGACAAGCACGGTCCCACCAAGCCCATTCTGGGGGCATTCGCCTGCTGCCTTGGCGCCTTGGCGCTGTTCCTGGTCTTCTCCCTGCATCTGACGTCCGTGCTTATGGCGTCGTTCTACTTCATTTTCGGTGTGGGGTATGCCCTCGGCTTCTCGAATATCATGACGGACGCCATCTCCGGCATCCATCATGAGTTCACGCCGGATGGGAACGCCGTATTCAACACTGCGTTGCAATTCGGTGGCGCGGCCGGCACCACGCTGTTCTCCACCATCCTGGCCATCGCGCAGGCTGGCCATGGTGCCGAGGGAACGTCTGTATACAGGCGTGCCACTGCGGTTGGCGGCACATGGACTTTCGCCGTCATGCTGGCCATTGTCGCAGTGTCTTGGATTATGCTGGCTCGGGCTTTTGCCCTGAACAAAGCCCGCATGGAGCGGCGTGCATGAGGCCATGTGCATATAAGGAGGCCTGTGCGATTCCCGGGAATCGCACAGGCCTCCTTATATGCATTCCGAAAGCTGGTCAGCTGGCCTTTTTGCGTGGCACGTAGATGACCGTGTCGATGAGTTTGCGGTAATGGTCGATGATCTGCTTGCGACGCGTCTTGAGACTTGGTGTGAGCATGCCGTTTTCCGAAGTGAATTCGTCGGGCAGTATTTCGAACTTGCGGATCGATTCAGCCCGGGAGACCCCTTCGTTCGCCTTGTTCACAATGCGCTCCACTTCGGTGTGCACGATTGGGTTCTTTGAAAGCTCTTCCAGATCGGCTGCCGGTTTGGCTCCCTGCGAGGTCAACCATGCATTCGCATCTTCGAGGTCGAGGGTGACGAGAGCCGCCACGAACGGCTTGCGGTCACCGATCACCAGGCATTGGGCTACGACCGGCGAAGTCATCACGGTGGTTTCCAAATGCCCGGGGGAGACGTTCTTGCCGCCGGCGGTGATGATGAGGTCTTTCTTACGGCCGGTGAGATGGATGAAGCCCTCATCATCGATGTCACCCAGATCACCGGTATGCAGCCAGCCATCCACGATCTGCTGCTTGGTCACCTCCGGTTGGTTGTGATACCCCATGCAGATGTCGCGCCCCTTGAAGCACAGTTCACCGTCTTCGGCGATGCCTGCGGTCGTGCCGCACAGAGGCTGCCCGATGGTGCCGATGTGGTTGTTCTCAGGCAATGAGACGCAGACGGGCCCCGAGGTCTCCGTCATGCCATAGCCTTCGAGCAGCGGCATGCCTATGCCATTGTAGAAATGGGCCAGATCCGAATCCATCGGCGCACCGCCGGTGATGGCGAAGTCGGCATTGGGGCCGAACACCGTGCGAATCTTCTTGTAGACAACGGCGTCATAGAACGCATGGCGCATGCGCAAGCCTGCGGGAATTCCGTTGCCGGATTGCTCGGCCTTGCTCCATTCGCGTGCCACACGTACGCCGCGGGCGAACATGCGGCCGGCGAAACCAGTGCCGGCACGTTGGGAGGCGGCATTGTACACCTTTTCGAATACGCGCGGAACGGCGAGCAGCAGAGTGGGGCCGAAGTCCTCGAAGTCCTTGATGATCGTCTTCATATTGCTGGTGAGGCCGAGAGTGAGTGTGCCGGCAAAGGCCACCGTGGCCATGAATCGTGCGAACACATGGGAAAGCGGGAGGAACAGCAGCAAGCGGCGGTCGGGGATGTCTATTGCGCGAGGCATGTACTGTAGGGCGTCCATGCATTCGGCGGCCATGTTCCCGTGGCTGATCTCCACGCCTTTGGGGGTGCCAGTGGATCCGGAGGTGTAGATGATTGTGGCCAACGTGTCGCCATGGGCGGCAGCTTTGCGCTCGAGGAACTGCTCCTCGGTCACGTTGGCCCCGAAGGCGATGATTGCGTCAATAGCGGCCGAATCTATGACGAATGAACCACGCATCGACGGGGTGTCGTTGGCGATGGATTCGAGCTTGTCGCGTTGCGCGTCGTCCTCGGCGAAGGCGAGCACCACTTCGGCGTCGTTGAACACCATGCGGATCTGCGCAGGTGAGTTGGTCTCATACACCGGCACGGTGACGCAGCCGATGGACATGATGGCCATGTCAAGAGCAACCCACTCCCAACGGGTGTGCGCGATGATCGCGATGGATTCGCCTGCGCGTGCGCCCCATCCGATAAGTCCCCTGGCGATGTCTGCCACCTTGTCTCGGAACTCGGTGGCCGAGAAGGTCTGCCAGATGCCGCTGGCGTCTTTGTAGCTCACCATGGAGCCGTCGGGATTGCGCTGCGCGCGCCCTTCCAGAAAGTCGAACAGATTGATGTCCGGATCAATCTCGTGCTTGAGTGGGGTGGTGTACTCCTTGACGATGCCGGCGTTGGTCACTTCGTCTGCGCTTGGTGCGGGCTGCTGCGCGTTGGAATGATTTTCACTTGTCATACTTAAGGAATACAGGATTGAGGATACAAAATCCCGTTTAGGTGTTTCCTACGGCGTAGTAACCCGTAAGCCGTGCAAAACTGCCGATAGAGTCCCATACAAAAATAGACAAAATAGCTTGAAGAGTGTAAATCGCGCTTGATAATTTGCTGAAAGCGAACTATGCTCAAATTAGACAAATGAACAGACAATCAATGGCATCTTAGACGGTTCCTCTAAAAATATTACGACGCACAGCTCCCTTCGGATCGGATAAAGTCCAGATGGACGTGCATTCTGGAAATTCTCGTAACGCTTACACGGAATGCACATGTGAACAGGGGAGTGGAAAGAGGGTAGGCATGGTCCGACGGCAATGCATCTGCGGCGCGCACCTCTATGGCCTCGGCCACACCGGCCCGAACATGTTCGGTTTCATCCCGTCGTCATCACTGGCGCATTACAACTACGATTGCGAATTCAACACCGGAGTCACGCTACCTGGTGGGCGCATTCTCGAGCAATGCGAGAACTGTGGTGCCATCGTGCTGTGTGAATACCCCACCCTCGACGGTTCCAAACGGGGGGAGGACCCTCTCATCACCTATGGTCCCGGCACCGTGTACGAACAATGTGACATTGAATCGGTGCCCCTCACTTACCGTTCGTTCAGAGCGCTCATGTTTTCGGGCGTCACTGGCGGCGTCATGTATTCCGAAGCGTTCAAGGAGAACATCGCGAAGCTCTTCGACACGGACATCGACCACCTACCCAGCTGGAAGGTGGTGAAGGACGCGCTGCTCGACCCCGAGAACTGTGCCCTCGATGAGTGGTGGCAGGCCTCGATCGGACGCAACTTCATCGTGCTGTATGAGAATTCCAAGGTGCTGCGACTCGTCGCTGCATGGCATCGTGTGCCGGGGACCGAAATACTCAACGCCGACATGCGGCGGGTGATCGAGGAGAACCGGGACCCCATGCGCCACACGGCCTCCGATACCGATGAAATGAAGCGGGCGGCGCAGGAACTCGAAATCAGCGACGTCGCCAAGAGGCTTCTGCTCACCGGCACGCATGCACGACTGAGTCTCATTGACAAGTCGATGAGACTCGGCAGGCCGCTCACCGAACTGGCTCGATTCGCCTCCCTTGAATCGTTGATGGGCGGCAAGCAGCTATGGGAGAACGGTGATGTCCGCGAGTTGCATTTCGTGCCATTCGGCATTTTCCATGCCGAGGTGGCCGATGATACCGAGATGCACACCGTCGACATCATTATGCGTCATAATTTGCTGTCGCGCATGATGTGCTCGTGTGAGCAGGCACAAAGTCTGCACGTATGTCGGCATGAGGTGGCCACGATTCTGCAGTTGGCCCAGCAGTTCCGGTTCGCCATTGATCTCGACGTCGAACGCGGCGTGTCGATGCGCGAAGGGGAGCGGGGAACGGGCAGCCAGTTCGAGCATTACGCCAATATGCTCGACGTGATGCGTGAGCATGAGGATTCCCGGGATACCTATGAATGGCTCACCGCATACATTCAACCCCTTGAAAGCGACACCGGCGACCTGTACCACACCGAGTTCATGACAATGCCCGGCGTGATGAGCAGCGTGTCGTACGTGGTATACGAGCCGATCATGCTCGGCTTCATCGATTCCGTACTCACCCGGTGCTCGGCGGATTTCACCAAGACGTTGCGTCGTTACGGACTCGATGCAGATGTGGACCCGAAGATTCTGAATGTGCATTCATTGGACATGGAATTGGTGAGCGCTCTGATCACCATGATTGTGTACCGTGAACGCCGTTCCGACGGTTACCTTGCCGAATGCTTGGAGAACGGCGTGCTCGTCGGGCTGCTCAAGCGTATAAGGGAACTTGTGGAGGAAGGCAAGGATCGCCGGTCACGGCGCATACGCCAATAGGTTGAAGCTGGCGGCCACATGCGGCTGTGGGGATACACTTGGGGTTATGAATGATTCGATCAGTTACAGGACGTTGCAGCGCACCGATTACCCCGCGTTGACGAAGATGTTGTGCGAGACGTGGCACAAGCAGGATCCACAGATGGATGAGGATCTGCAGACGAAACTTGCCCAGATAGATCTCGAATACTGTCTGGCACGCACGACCACCGCCGAAGTGGCTGTACGCGATGGTGAAGTGGTCGGTGCCATTCTGGGACGAATCGATGCACAGGAGACCCGCAAGGGAATCAACCAGCATCATCGCAGCGTCATGAAGATCATGGGACCGCTCTTCTTCAACAAGTCGGCTCATCAGGCGCTGAAGAACATGCTCAACGCCGAGAAAGCCGACCGGCAGATGATCGAGCAGGCGAAGAAGGACGGCCACGCCTATGACGGCGAGATCGTGCTCTTCATTGTGCGCGAGGACATGCGCGGTCAGGGCGTAGGGCAGCATCTGTTCGACTGGATGCTCAATGAATTCAAAGTGAACAATGTGGAGCACTACTTCCTGTACACCGACACAGATTGCGACTACGGTTTCTACGAGAATCGCGGCATGGTGCGTCGCATGGAGATGCCCATGGAACCCCACACGCCGAAGGAGGACACCGAGGCGCATCAGGAAGCCGATTACCTCGACAACCACTTGCATGCGCTGATGTTCGACAACGAGACGTCGCCGGCCAATGAGGGCGTCAATCCGCTCGGTCGTGACTGATTCGAAAAGGCGTCGACATGCATATGAGCGAACCTGAATTCGAGCGGACCGTCACCGAGGCGGTCCGCTCCGTCCCCGAACGGTTCAAAAAGGCCCTCTCCAACATCGCGATCACGGTGGCCGACGAGCCAACGGACAGCGAATACGTCAGCATGACCCACGGAGATGGCGAGCTGCTCGGCCTCTACCAAGGCACGCCAATCACCCAGCGCACCACCGGATACGCCGGCGTGCTGCCGGACCGCATCACGATCTTCAAAGGTCCCCATGAACGCATCTGCGCCACGCATGCGCAGATGATCGAACAGATTCGCAAGACCGTGCTCCACGAGCTGGGGCACTATTTCGGATTCGACGATAAATACCTGCACTCCCATGGCTACTGATGCTGGTGAATATACGCAATGACGGTGGCCGGCGACCTTGGGAACCAAGGTCGCCGGCCACCGTCATTGCGTGTGGGGTCAGTCAATGGTGGTGCCGAAAGGCCACAGGGCAAGCTTACACATCTTGAATGACTGAATGCCGAAAGGCACGCCGATCACCGTGATGCAATTCAGCACACCGGCAATGAGATACCCAAGCGCCATCCACCAGCCGACCAGGACCACCCATACGATGTTGAGTAGCAGCGAACCCACCGAACCGCCGTAGACGACGTGTTTGCCGAAGGGGGTGAGCGTGAGCTGGGCCATTTTGAACGACTGCACACCCAACGGGATACCTACGATTGTCACACAAAGCACGAGGCCGACCACAAACCAGGCGAAGGCGATCTCCAGACCGCCCAGAACAAGCCAGATCAAATTACCGATGAATCTCATACCGACAGTGTAGGCCGGCATGGATACGCGGCCAAACGCACGATGTCCATCGGCGAACATGCATGGAGACGACATGCCGCTTCGTCTGCCGACCATGTGACAATACGGGAATGCGGGGGAACTCAGACGAGTTGAGAACGCGGCAGCGTGACCCTTTGAACCTGTTGGTCAATACCTACGTAGGGAGACATCATATGGCGAAATCCATGCCGATCACCATCACCAGAACCGACCTGCCACCGTTCGCATTGCGCATGCGTCAGGCCGCCGATCCTGTATGGGAAGAGGGCTACAGGCAGCCGTTCATACAGGAACTCGGCGCTGGAACCCTTGACCGTTCGAAGTTCGCGTTCTACCTGATGCAGGACGAGCTCTACCTTGGCGCCTATGCAAAGGTGCATGCGCTCGCCGTGACGAAGACCGACGACCGCGAGGTGATGGCATGGATGGCGGGTGTGCAGGACGCGATCCTGCATGTGGAGACCTCACTGCATCGCGACTATCTGGCATCATTCGGCCTGACCGAGGAGAAGGTGCTGCACGGCCAGCAGTCCGCATTCGCGCGCGCCTACACGACGAACATGCTCACCACCGCGTATTCGGGCGATCTGCTCGACATCCTGGTGTCCGTGCTGCCCTGCGCGTGGGTGTACGCCGACTATGGCGAGCGGCTGGCACGTGATTTTGCGCAGGGACTCGAGCACAATCCATACCGGCAGTGGATCGACATGTACAAGACCGACGAGTTCTGGCAGAGCTCCGTATGGCTGCTCGCACAGATCGAACGCCGCGTTGCCGACGTGGGCGAGGAGCGCCGGCGTGGACTGGTGGATTCGTTCGTGCGTGGTGTCGAATACGAGTACATGTTCTGGGCGAGCGCCTATGACCGCCAGATGACTTGGAAACCGCAGTGGGAGGGCCTCACGTCGCGCTGATCCGGTATCGGTGTGCAGATTCGCGGATGCTCCGCGCCTCGCCGCACGCGACTGATGTGCCAATGAAAACGCCCGGCTCATGTGGGCCGGGCGTTTTCATCCGTAAAGGCTTTGCATTCGTTCTATTCGCGCACAAGCTGGATGTGCTCGATGTCGTCGCGATGTGAACGACGGTAGAGCACGGCACGGTTGCCGATCACCTGAACGACCTCGGCCCCCATGCGATCCGCAAGCCCCTGTGCGGCCTCCTTGGCGTCGATGCCCGAACCGTCGAGCACCTGCACTTTGATGAGCTCGCGTTTCTCGATCGTCTCGTCCGCCTGCTTGATCACGTTGCCGCTCAGATCGCCTTTGCCGATCTGCACGAGCGGCTTGAGCTGGTTCGCCATCGCGCGCAGCTGCCTGATCTGCTTCTTCGTCAATGCCATATTCTTGTTCCTACCTTTGGAAACCCAGTTGTCTTACAGATTCCGTGCGTAACAGTCCGCTCCATCGTACCGGAGCGCTGGGTCAATGCGTGCCGACCGCAATGGCGGTTTGAATGCGACGAGGGATGTACGGCATGGCTGCCGGTTGGTCGCATCCGGAAGGGTATCGTCACTGAATCGCAAGCGCCCTTTTACGTTCCTCAACCCTTCCGGATGCGACCAACCGGCAGCCATGCCGTGCAGCCAATCAGTGGCGATCAGAAGTCGACGTGGTGGGGATCCGCACCCTGACGTTCGCCGGTGTCCATCGCGTTGATCCGGGCCATGTCGTTCTCGCCCAGTTCGAAGTCGAATACGTGGATGTTCTGCACGATGCGGGTTTCGTGTACCGACTTCGGCAGTGGAATCACCTCACGCTGCATGTGCCAGCGAATCATCACCTGGGCAGGGGACTTGCCGTACTTGTCGCCGATGTCGCGCAGCGTCTCGTTTTCGAACAAATCACTGCCCCGACCTCCCATCGGATGCCATGCCTCGACTGCGATGCCCTTGCCGTGGCAGAAGTTGATGAGATCCTGATTGGCGAAGAGCGGATTGGACTCGATCTGGTTGACGGCAGGCTTGATCTCGGCGAGGTCCAGCAGCTCTTCGAGTTGGTCCTGCTCGAAGTTGCATACGCCGATGGCCTTGACGCGGCCGTCACGGTAGAGCGTCTCCAGCTCCTTCCATGCCTGCTGCCAGCCTTCGACCGGCCAGTGCAACAGGTAGAGGTCGAGATAATCGAGACCGAGGAGCTTGAGGCTCTTGTCGAAGGCCTCCTTCGTCTTGCCGGCGCGAATGTCGTCGTTCCACACCTTCGTGGTCACGAAGATCTGGTCGCGCGGCACGTCGGACGAGGCGATGGCCTCTCCCACAGACTTCTCGTTCTTGTAGAACGCCGCCGTGTCGATGAGGCGGTAGTTGTTGGCCAGCGCGGCCTTGACGGCGTTCACCGTCTCGGGGCCCTCTTCGGCGCGCCATACGCCGAAGCCGATTTCGGGCATGAGCACCTCGTTGTTCAGTGCGATGGTATGTTCGCCATCCTGCAATGCCATGACTTCCTCGTTTCTGTAGTTGCGGTGGGCATATTCTTCTGCGTTTCATCTTAATGGCCCTGAACAACGGACATGCAGCATCGTGCTCTGTGAGAACAAGGCGGCAGTGGAGAGGAGTGCGGAAATAAAAAACCACCCGCCATGCGGCGGGTGGTCACGACTCATGTGCGTCGCCTACGGCATTGGGTCCTTGTGGGACGAACCGTGCGTCATACATTCGACGTGGGTGGAACGGCGCTCAATGCCATTCGCGTCAACCTCATTCGTCGGCGCCGCCGTGCGCGGTGATTGTGTCATCGTACATGACGGGTGTCGTTGTGAATATTTTGCATGAGTATTCGCTTTGAGCGCAACTGCAATTCATATTGTGAACACATTCATGGCGATTATGGCCGCCAACGTCGCCACGGTGAACGCTATGAGCACGATGTCACGGCCACGTATGCGCATGACATGCCAGATGGAGCGGGGACGCCCCTCTTCAAAGGAGCGAGCCTGCAGAGCCAACGACAGGTTGTTGGCATGGCGTATGGCGCCGGCGAACACCGGTATGATGGTCGCGCACATTGCGTTGACCCGTTGTGGCAGGGATCCCGATTCTATGGAACCGCCACGAATCGCCTGCGCATCTCGAATGGAGAGTGCCTCTTGGGTCAACGTGGGCACGAACCGCAGGGCCAATGACAGTACTAGTGCCGTCTCCTGCGTATGCCAATGCAGCCGACGCAGCGGTGAGAGCAACGAAGAGAACGCCGCCGTCAGACGGGTGGGGGTCGTGGTCTCAAGCAACAGGGCACCCAATATCAGCACGATGGCAAAGCGCACCGTGTAGATGATGGCGACGGACACGCCGCCGGTCGTGATCGGCAGCGGACCGATTCTTACCAGCACATCACCGGTATGAACGACACCGATGTTGAGGGCACCCATGACCGTGAATAGGGCGAGGAAGCCACGCACCGAATGCAATAGTCCGGTGAAGCCGACACGACTGGCGGCCCAGAGAGCGGCCGTCAGCAGCACACCCACGGCCAACTGGGCCCAGGTGTTCATGGCGAAGGCCGCACACATCACCGTGAGGAGGCATACGATCTTCACGCGTGGGTCGAGGCCGGACACCCAGGAGTAACCCGTGTCGGTGGGGGAGAGTGCCTCACGCTGGATCTCACCGCCGCTATCTGCGTGATCCAGTGCCTGTTGATCATTGCCGAACAGGATAACCTGATCGGCCAAACGGTCCACCTGATCGGGGTCATGGCAAATGAGGATGATGGTGACCCCCCTGTCGCGAAGGGTCTGCATCAGATGCTCGATGCGTCTGCTCGCCGAGGTATCGAGCCCTGCACATGGTTCATCCAACACCAGCACTGACGGATCGCAGGCGATGATTCCGGCGATGGCGACCAGCCTCTGCTGGCCGCCTGACAGTTCGAACGGATTCCTGTCGTGCAGGTCAGACACGCCGGCGAGCTCCAAAGCCCAATCGACGCGTTCACGCACCTGTGCCGCATCCAAACCCTGGTTGGTTGGACCGAACGCCACATCGTCGGCCACCGTTCCGGCGAATAGCTGGCGTTCGGGGTGCTGCATCACAAATCCGAGCACTCGACGCAAGCGTCTGCGCTCGCGTCGTCTCGCTCGCGTCACCTCGATGCCCTCCACCACGATTCGGCCGTCGCGCGGTTTGTCGAGCGCACACAGCAGGCGTGCGAATGTGGTCTTCCCGGATCCGTTCGGGCCCATGATGGCCGTCAGGCATCCTCGTGGAATCCGTAGATTCATATGGTTAAGCACGTCCGCCGATTCCCGCTCGTAGCGGAACGACACGTTATCGAACTCCACGGCGGTTAGGGCGGCCCCAATTATGGCGGCATGCTCGGTGTTGACATGTCGGGCCAACGCGTCGAGCTGGGCGAACGTGGTCACACTGGGGCAATGTTGGTCGTATTGCGGCGTGTGCCGTGCGCAATCCTCACTGGTGATCCTGCCGTGCTCGATATGCACGATGCGATCGGCATGCCGCAGTTCCTCGGGCAGGTGCGAGACGATCAGCAAGGTCGTTCCCGATGCCTGGATGCGGTCGAGCAACGCCAGCACCTCGGCGCGCGCCTGCGGGTCGAGCATGGCGGTGGGTTCATCGAGCACAAGCAGACGGCTGCGCATGGCGAGCATACCGGCGATGGCGATGCGTTGTTGCTCACCGCCGCTCATATGCGTGGGGTCGGCCCCCCATGCCGCGAGCATATCGACGCAGGCAAGTGAATCATGCACCCTCGCTCCGATCATATCGGAGGGCACATCGAGGTTCTCCGGGCCGAATGCCACATCGTCGGCGGTCACCGTTGTGACGATCTGATCCTCGGGATTCTGGAATACCGCGCCGATGCCACGCCGTGCACATGCATACGCATCGGCGTCGGCACCACCTTCGTCGGTGAACACCGTGTGCCCCATGAGCGTCACGGAACCCGTGTCGGGCGCGCTGAGTCCGGCCATCACACGTAACAATGTGGATTTCCCCGACCCGTTCGCACCGACGATGCACACGCGCTCGCCGGCACGAATGCCAAGGTTCACATCGTCGAGTGCCCATGTCGCGCCGCCGTCATAGGAGAATCCGACATGCCGAAGTTCGATCTGGAATCCCGTGTCGCTCATCGGGTGAGCAGCTTGCAGACTGGGCGGTAGCACAGGAAGCTCACGACGCCGTTGATTACGAATTTGAGCAGATTGAACGGCAGCAGAATCGGCACGATCATCGAGGCGACTTGCTGCATGCTCATATGCGCGTAGAGCGGGGTGATGAACAGATTGCCCACGATGGCCGCCACGAGTGCAACAGCGGCGCCGAAGAGAATGCCGGTGAGCGCACCTGCGCGTGTGGGGCGCTTGCGGTAGATGAAGGCGACCGGCAGCGAATATCCGAGCGCCACGAGAATCGCCATCACTGCGCCCAGCGGGTTGACGAACAGATGAGGCACGAACCCGAGCACGCTGACGATGACCGCACCCGAGGGGCCGAATGCGAAGCCTGCGAGAATGCAGACGATGCCCGATGGGTCGTATTTGAGCCAAGGTGCGGCGGGCATCAACGGGATCTCGATGAAACTGACCGCCATGGCGAGCGCGACGAACAGCGCATACATGGCGATGCGCTGCGTGGACCAACGTCCACGGTCTGCCGTCCCAGTGGAGTGACTGCTGGAGACTTGGTTGGTTGAAGTCGAATCTGGGTGTGAAAAAACACTCATGTGAGCTCATTTCTTTCATCCGGACTGTAACCGTTGGCCCTGGACTCGCACCAGATCCACCGCTTGCGCGGGTTGCGGGCTCCGCATGCGGGCAGGGCCCGTTGCGCTACCGCCAGTAAGGAGTTTCACCTTCCCTGAAATTGCACTACCCATGTATAGTCCACCGCACGGATTTGCCGAACCGTTATCCACAATATGGGCGATATCGGATGGGGCGCGGCCCGTATCGGCCGCCTATTTGTTAATGCGATGTATTAATAATGAATCGCCGGAACGGCAAACGATTGCTTTCCGATGCCTACCAATTGTGTACCGTATAAGGAAAATCAAGCTATCCAGCGTTTTCATGTCCGACAAATACGCCACAATATGGGGTATGGGGCATGCAACGAGTGCACGCCTCGGATTCGAACGGCAAGGGAGATTGCAATGATTGACACTGCACAAGCATTCGGCGTTGACATCGGTGGCTCGGGCATCAAGGCCGCCCCGGTGAATCTGGAGAAGGGCGAATTCGCCGAACCCCGCCTGAAGATCCTCACCCCCGAGCACTCCACTCCCAAGGCCGTGGGAGATATCGTGCGCCAGCAGCTCGAGCATTTCGAAGTGCCCGAGGACGTGCCGGTGGGCATTGCGTTCCCGGCTCCGATCAAGCCGGGCAAGAAGCTCGACTTCATGGCGAACCTCGATCAGTCGTGGATTGGTGTGGACGTGACCGAGGTGTTCTCGGAGGCATGCGGTCGCCCGGTCACCGTGGTCAACGACGCGGACGCGGCCGGTCTGGCGGAACAGGCGTTCGGTGCGGCGGCAGGCCAGGAGGGGCTTGTCATCGCCACCACCCTCGGCACCGGTATCGGCACCGCTCTGATCTACGATGGCGTGCTCATCCCCAACACCGAGCTCGGCCACATCCAACTGCCGAAGGGCAAGGGCGATGCGGAGAAGTATGCGGCATCTTCGGTCCGTGAAAAGCTCGACATGGGCTATAAGAAGTGGGCCAAGCGCCTCACCAAGTACTACGGTCTCATGGAGCTGTACTTCAGCCCCGAGTTGTTCGTGGTCGGCGGTGGTGTGAGCCGCGTCTCCGAGAAGTTCCTGCCGTACATCGACATCAAAACCCCGATCGTCGCCGCCAAGCTGCATAACGAGGCGGGCATCGTGGGTGCCGCCTACTACGCCAGCCAGCAGTCGGCCAAGTAAGTAGGTCGCATTACATTCATGCAAGGTTGGAGGCGCCATGGGATCCCATGGCGCCTCCAATCGTATTCGCCCTGATATGGACGACGATGGGAGTAGTATTATGTCGTGCGTTTTTCCAGCAGAATCGATGTGAGCCAGCCGAATCCAATCGCCGCGTGCGAAGCAGAGGCCAAGGCTCGTGGGGTGGACCTCGACAAACTCAATGACTCGAATCCCACGGCGCACGGCCTCGCGCCGCAATTGCTCCCGCAGGTGTATCGGGCACAGCCACGTGGCCAGATGGAGGCACGGCGTCGCCTTGCCGAGGCAATAGGATGCCCGGATCCGGAGCGACTGTATTTGCTCAGTTCCACATCGCAGGCCTATGCATGGCTCATGATGTTGCTATGCAATCCGGGGGAGACGGTGCTCGCGCCGAAACCGGGATACCCGCTCATCGAGTCGATCGCACGTCTCTGCGGCGCGAAGACGGTGGAATACCAATTGCAATTCGACGGTTCCTGGTACATGGACATCCCGGCATTGCGGGCCATGCTGGAGCGCGACAGGCAAGAGGCGCGACACATCCGTGCGCTTATTGTGATCAATCCGAACAATCCGACCGGCCAATACGTCAAAGCCGGCGAACGGGAGCATCTCATCGAACTGTGCCGCGAGTTCGACATCGCACTCATTGCGGACGAGGTGTTCTTCGACTATGCGCTGGAGCCATTCGAGGGCAACAGAAGATTCGCTGGCGAGCGCGGTGCGCTCACGTTCGCGCTCGACGGTTTCTCGAAGCGTCTCGCCGCGCCGCACGCCAAGGTGGGTTGGATCGAGATCAGCGGTCCCGACGACGATGTTCGGGAGGCGATGCGCCGGCTCGACGTGATCGCCGATGACTTCCTGCCGATGAGCGAACTCATTGCCGAACGCATGGATGACATGATCGCTAAACTCGACAGTCAACATAACCGCGTGCAGGAGCGCATCACACGGAATCTGGAATCGTTGCACCGGCTGCTCGATGCGGACGATCTCGGTGTGGTGAGCGTGCTCCGCGCCGAAGGAGGATGGAACGTGCTGCTGCGCTTCCCTTCATTCATCGACGAGAACGAGCTGGTGACGACGATGATTCGCGACAATGCCACGTCCGGCCAGCCCGGCTACTTCTTCGACATGGAAGCCAATGGGTATTTGGCGATATCACTGCTGCCGGAACCGGACCGGTTCGACGCGCATGTGCGTCTGGTGCTCAGTGCCGTGCGTCACTGTGTCGAGGAGATCTGACGGTATTTGCTGCGGATGAGCTGTGCATAGTACGCCGATGCACTCGCCGGCTCGCCGTCGAATGCAATCTCACCCTCGTCCATCACAACGACACGCGTGATGTTGAATTCGTCATTGCGGATGAGATCGACATTATGCGTGGCGAAGACAACCGGCTTGCCGCAGGTGAACAAACGGCGCGCGACATGCCGCGAACTGATCTCATCAAGCCCGCGCATGGGCTCGTCTGCAAGCAGCACACCCGGATTGGCGGCATATGCGCGGGCGATGGCGAATAGGTGCAACTGCTCGCCATCGAGTTCGTCGAGCGGGGTGCGCATGTTCGCGTCCAATGAGAACTTCGCGAGTGCGTCACCGGCGATCGCCAGACGCTGTACGGTGGTGAGCCGGTATTTCCTGAGCAGTTCATCGATGGATTGCTCGATGCTCACATTGTGCCGCAATCGGTACAGATCCGCCTCACGTTGCACGGTGCCCACAATGCGCTGAATCTGCGCCCTGCCGCCATGCGACGCATCGTAGCTCCTGCCATCGGCCTCGACGACGATCTTCCCGGAACTCGGCGTGAGCGTGCCGTTCATGAGGTCGATGAGCGTGGATTTACCAGCTCCGTTGAGTCCTATGATCGCCGTGTTGCCGTTTGAACATGACAGATCGAGTGAGATGTCGCGCACGCCGTACGTCTGAGCATCGTATGCGTATGTGGCATGGTCGAAGCCAAACCGAACCTTCTGCGGCGGTGTTACGGGTCTGGTCGTTTTGAACAGCGATGTGAGCAATCCCATGCCGAACATTGTAGTCTGCAAATATGTGCATGGTGGCCTACACGCAGAACGAACAGCGGAGGGCGACTGCATGCCGCCTCACGGCAGCAACGTGAACCATGAACGCACGTCGGCGAATCTCGAGGGCATGATGTTGATCATGGCGTCATCACGACCGATGACGAACATGGAGGCCAATGCGAGCATGATGGCATACACCAGCACGATGACGAAGACCACACGCCAGATGGGGCGCCGTTCCACAAGCCATGCCATCACCGCCAACGCGCACAGCATGACGAGCCAGGAGAAATCCGCCAAATACCGCCACGCGAACCCACCCACATAGGCATCGAACACGAGCAGCACCATGGCCAGGGCGAGCATGGAGGTCAGCGTGGCATACAGTCTGCCGAGCGGGCGTCTCATGAACGGGACGGCGAAGGCCAACAGGGCGAGCGGCATCAGCACGAACAGGCCGGCGGGCGTCGTCTCGGTGAAGAACCAGGTGGGCGTCGGTGCAGCCGTGAGCTCAAGCCATGGGAAGTCATTGCCAAAGGTGAGCGGCAGAAACAGGTAATAGCACAATGCGCGTGGCATCTGCGAGAGCGGCGTGTGGAAGTCGGTCATGTTCGCCACAGTGATCTGGTAGGCATTGCCGAAATCGGTGAGCGAGCCGAAGCGCATGGCGTTATAGGCAATCACCGGAATCACGATGAGCATGGCAGGTATGATGAGCGCGCACAGGAAACGCAACGCCTGAATGCGCATGGCACGTTCCCTCCATGTGGATGCGCTGAACACCGCGCGCACCTGCGGGAAGAACAGGGCAATGGCAAGCAATGCCGTCAATGCGAAGGTGGGGCGACAGCCGACGGTAGCGGCGATGCACAGCGCGCCGAATGCCACATGCCGAAGGCTCAGTGAGGGGGAGTCATCCGCGGAATCGGAACACCCCAGCGTGCATGTGCGTTTTCGCGTGACGGGGGCGCCGAGCCAAAGCCACATTCCCAGGAAGGTCAGGCACAGGCCGGAGGCGAAGGGAATCGAATAGAAATTCGTGCGATGCCAGAAATACAGCAGGTTCGAACCGAGCACGAATGCAAGGCAGGAGAGCGCGCAGGTGGCCACGCTCACCTGCACCGGCATGCGTTTGAGCAGGCGAATTACCAGCAGGCAGCCGAAGATCGCTGCACCGAGCATGAGCAGCATGTCGGCGCTCGCATTCGGCAACATGAGACCGCCGGGAACGAACAGCGAGGTGATGGCACGGTAGGGCAGGAAGAGCAGCAGCGCAGGAAGCACACCGAAATAGGAATACCAATGGCCATCGTGATATGCGTAATCCCAGTAGATGTGCGTCACGCCCTGCTCGAGCAGATGGTCGCGCGCAGCCGTGTCATAGGGGTTATGCAATTGGGCGAACTGTTCCGGCACGGGAAGATCGAGCCACGCATGGCCGTTCATGAGAGCTTGTGCGACATGGTCGTATTGGTCGTAGTCGTAGGAGTATCGGCCCGGGGTATGGTATGCCATCGGTGCGGCCCCGGCGATCTGCCAGTAGATCTGGACAGCCGTATAGCCGGCGAGCGCCAGCGCCCCAATGGTGAATGCGCCACGTTGCAATCGCGAACCGGTGTCGAGTGGCATGAGCCACAGGCGGCTTCTGGGTGAGAATGCGATAAGCAAGGCGGCAAACGCGGCCATGAGCAGCACCTGCGCCCAGTTCCAGCTGAACGGTACGCGTGCGTTGGCGTCAAGGCCCACGATCGGAATGAGGGAATCGGTTGCCTCCTCGATCCACAGGCGCACCGTGTGGTCACCGTTAGACTGCGCATGCCGGGTTTCGGAATCCTGGTAGGGCAGGTAGGTGGAGCGCGGGGCATCGACGGCAACGGTCTGCATGCGACCTCCGTCAAGCCGCACATGCACAAGCTCGCGGTAGAGCTCGTCGCGTTGGGCCTGGGTCATGGTCGTTCTGGCGCGGGCAATGTCATTCGGCGAGGTCATGAGCACCTGCGCGTAGGGTGATGAGCCATTCGAAGACACGTCAACATATGCCTTGGTTGCATCGGTGACCCGCAGCAGACCGGTGCCATGCAATGCGAGGCCTGGGCCGAGTGCCACCAGCGGATTGGCGGCGCCGTTCGCCCCCTGCTCGATCAACGATTGCGAGGCATTGGCAGGACGCGCGGAGTGTGAGCGCAGGCATGCGAAATTGAATACGAGGCATTCCACGAGCACAATGACGAGCGCGGCGACGAGCGCGGCGATGAGCGGATGGGTCCGGCGTGCAGGTGTGTTCACATGCGTCATTCTAACGGCATGCGAGTAACTGCCGTGACGTTGTGCGGGTAATCGGCAGACACATTGCGCCTTGGCGTGTAGATTGGAACACATGACAGGCACGAATTCGAACACTTCCGACCCGCGGCCACGCAAGCCGGCGCGATGGCTGAGGAACCTGGGTGTCAATGCGGCCAGATATGCGCGTCAGGTGGAGTCGACGGCGCAAAGCATGTTCGCAGGCGCGCTGCCCATGCATAACATGTTCACGCCGACTCCGACGAATCCGCTGCTTGGCGTCAAAATGCCGTCGGCGGAGACGATCGTGCTCAATCCGCTGATGCGCCGCCGGTCGTTCTCGGTGGACGGGACAGGACTGCCGTTCGATCGCGTCGGTTGGGTGCAGATGCCCGGCCTGCGCAGATTCGCCCTCGGCTATTTCACTTCCCATGGCCGTTTTGGCACGCTGGCGATGGCCGATGACACAGGCGCCGTGTATATGACCGGCGACCTGTATGCGAACCTCGATGTGCGCGAACCGGATCTGGAGCTTGACGTCACCGATTCGCTCGTGACCGATGATGATTCCCGATTCGGCGGGACGAAACCGGCGCACATCGCCACCGTGGAGGGTTCGGCACGAGCACTTGTCGGCGATATTCAGGGTCGTGACGGCAACGGACGCATGGCCTGGCTCGCTCGTTTCCTCAAATCGGCGAACCGGTATACGATTGAAAACGCCCGTGCCGAATTGCCTGCACGCCTGCGCACGGATCTCGAATACCGAGATCTCATGGCTGTGTGCTTCTTCCACCTCTATCTTGCGGTGTCGGTCAATGGCGGTCTGCAGGGATATGGCGCCGGCAACATCATTTCGAATTTCCGTCGATTCTCACCGCTCGCAGCCATTCGCACCAGCGTGGCGCAGACGGACACGGCACGTGCGCATCGCATGCGGGTGAGTGGTCTCGAGGAGTATTTCGCCGACACGATGAGACGCATAGGCGTCATGGGCGACCTGTCCGAATTGGAGGCAGACCATGGCAGGGAGCCGCTGTATATGATCGAATCGTCCGTCTCCCATGCGCGTTTCCTCGTATGGGAGAAGCGCATGCCATATGATGCGATGCTCACGAGCCTCAAGCTCGAAGGGGCGGTCAACCGGTTCCTGCTGATCGACAAGTGGCTCGATTACAATGCCGCCCACAGCGAACAGCCGATCGAAGACACCGTGACGTTCAAACAGGTCGCCCGCATCGACCGCCGTCTATTGCGCAATCCATCGCTGTCCGCCTTGCCGCCGACCCATCCGGTGCATATTCTCGATGACCCCGAATGTTTCCGCGTAGACGATTACCTGCATTTCGGCAGAGGTATGTCGCTGTCTGCGTCGCTCGACGCCTCACAGGCCGGCATTGCCGTTGACGTCCGGCATCTCGCCGGCAGCGAATGGATATACCGGCATGCCCTTGCAAATGCAGTCAATGCCCTATGGCTGCCCTTCAGATTCGACACGGATTTCCGTTCGAACCTGCAGCAAGGTGAGGTGTCCTTCGCCTTCACCTCGGCGAGTCGCACACTTATGCCCGACGAGCTCATCAACATGCGATCCGGCGCCATGACCGAACTTGATGAGGCCGAGCGTTCGCGGATCAGTGCGGAATACAATCTGCAGATCGGACTCATTTTCGCCTCCCTCGCATTCGGTGCCAGCGAGCAGGTCAGATGCGTCTCACTGCGCATGGATTCCCTCGGATTGGAGGAGGCCGTATACGAGCGTGACAACGCCATCAAGACGCTCATGGACAACGCGATGACGCAAATCTCCGATCTGACGAATCTTGAGGATTTCACCGCGCACGCCGGTCAGGGAAGATTCGGCGAACGCGGGAGCGCCCTGTTCTCCGACCCGGAAGAAACCTCGGGAGTCGGCGACGATGAGCATGATGGGGTTCAGACGCAGGACATGCAGGCCGATACCGACTTCGACCGCGAATTGCGCGACCTGCTCGAGCACGACGGATCCACATCGTCCGATGAGACGACGATGCATCATGCCGAATCGGAGGACGACACAGTGCAATCCCTCCTGAACGTGGACGAGGAATTCGACCGCTTGCGCAACAGCAATCCCTCCATAAAGCACCTGCTCACCGTCACATTCACGCGTGATGAATTCATCGACTACATGCACGCCAACAGCTGTGCCGACCCGTTCGCCGTATATGACGCGTTCGGTGCGCAATACGATTACGATGGCACCGAAGGATTCCGACCGGTCGAACCAGGCTTCAGCATGGACGAGACACGCTTCACCGGTGACGCCGCCTACACGATTCCGGAACGACGCGACAGGCCTCTCGATGCAACAGTGGCGCGATCACTGGGCGCACACAATGTACGCGACCTGTCGATCTCGCGAGAGGAACTGTTCCGGGGCACCTTAGAACTCATTGCGGACACCGCAAAGAACGACAACCTACGTGCCGACCGGAAGGCCACCTATGCAATGAATCTGATCGAGGAATGCGGCGACCCCGAACTGCGCGGGCATGCCACCGAGATCACCACCGCAATCATCGACGGCACCCCCATACCGCAGATCACCAGCACCGTGGAGAGAGCACTCGCCGACGCACGGCGTAAATCACAGGAGATGGTGTTCTCCGGTGATGAGGAGGGGGCAATCGTGAACATGGAACGCGTGATCGGCGAACTCGACGAGATGTTCGAATCGGACGGCGTGGTGCCGCACTACTTCACCTCCTACACCGACCGGGTGGTGTACAACCGGCTGTTCGCCATGCCGGACGAGCGCATCGCCCTCGTGCCCGATGCGCTGTTCCAAGCTCATCTCGACATGGGCGAAGTACTGTTCCGCTATGACAGGGGCGAGGAGGCGATGACCCATCTCAATACGTTGGTGCGATATGCGCCCGCCACCGCCGGCGTACACATCCAACAGGCCATACGACTATGCGCGTCGGAGGATTGGAACTCGGTGCGCGCCGCCGCATTGAACGCACTGCGCGTGGCCTGCGACCCGGTGGATGCCGCCAACGCATACTACTACTTCGCCTGCGCCAGCTGGATGAAAGGCGACACCGCCGTCGCAGTGGCGGCCGGCAACCTCGCCACGTCGCTCACCCAGAACCTCGCACCCGCGCAACGTGCCGAGCTCGAACGATTCCGCAACCTCGCCATGGCACAGGGCGAACAGATCGCACAGACCGGTGTCCAGGCCGTCGGCGTCCTGATGCGACATGACGTGCCGGTGTGGCCGCAGGTGGAATGCGCGCAGATTATTCGCGACGCTGCCTTCACCGCCACCAACGAGAAGATCTTCCCCGTGGCACAGGCACTCAACGTGAGCTGGTATGCGCTGCAGGGAGGTAATCTGGGTCCAGGAGGCATGCAGTTCCTGCGCTCGCTGAATGCGTAGGACGACGGCATAGGACGCGTCCGGCACCCTCGCTGGTGCGTGTATGCGTAGGATTGACCAATGGGCCATGACCGTGGCGTTTCGGATTGGGTAGGATTTGGAGGAATCCGGTTATGGAAGATGCATTGATTGCAGACGAGCAGCTCGACAGGTATCCGATCGGTTCGGATCCGTGGATTGACTCATTGCGTGACATCGACAGTGATGCGATGGAACTTGATGACCTCGACGTGTCGAAGCTCAATGTGGAGCAGGCGGTGCGCCTGTGGTCGCGTCTGAGTGCCTGGGTGGAGGGCGATCAGGTGGCCTATTACGTCAAGGACGCCCCGCTTTCCTCCGATGCAGCGTACGATGCGCGCATGAATTGCCTCAAACGGCTGGAGTCGGAGTTTCCTCAGCTTGACACGCCTCAGTCACCGACCCATCGGGTGGGTGGCACCTTCTCGAACGACTTCACGGCGGTACGGCACCCCTCCCAGATGATGAGCCTCGATGATGTATTCTCCTTCGAGGAACTGCGTGCTTGGTACGATGGTGTGCGCAAGGACCTCGAATGGCCGGAGGACAAGCCGCTGCCCATGACCTGTGAGGTGAAGATAGACGGTCTGGCCCTGAACCTCATCTACCGCAACGGAGTTCTGACGCAGGGACTCACTCGCGGCGACGGGGTCACCGGCGAGGACATCACGATGAACGTGCGTACGATACACTCCATCCCCGCCAATCTGGAGGGTCCGGAAGGCGATATTCCCGATATGGTGGAGATTCGCGGCGAGGTGTTCATGCGGTGGGATGATTTCCTCAAACTCAACGAGGCGAACGAAGACGCGGGCAGACCTCCGTTTGCCAATCCACGCAATGCAGCCGCGGGATCGCTACGCCAGAAGGATCCGCGCATCACCGCACAGAGGCACCTGAGTTTCTATGCACATGGCATCGGCGAACTGATATGGGGGCCGGGCAAACCGGTGGATGTGGCCGACGAGGTGCGGAATCAGTCGGATGCCTACACGATGTACCGCAAATGGGGGGTGCCGACTTCGCCCCATAATCGCGAGGTCACCGACTTCGACCAGATCCTCGACATGATCGAATACTACGGCGAGCACCGGGGTGACATCGAGCATGCGCTCGACGGCATTGTGGTCAAAGTGGACGACCTGGCATTGCAACGCAGGCTGGGCAGCACCTCACGCGCACCACGTTGGGCCATCGCTTACAAATACCCGCCCGAGGAGGTCAATACGAAGCTCCTCAATATTGTGGTGCAGGTCGGGCGCACCGGCAGGGTCACACCGGTGGCCATACTGAACCCGGTGTATGTGGCTGGGTCCACGGTGTCACGCACCACGCTGCATAATGCATACGAGGTCAAACGCAAAGGCATTCTCATAGGCGACACCGTGGTGGTGCGCAAGGCTGGCGATGTGATCCCCGAACTGGTCGGCCCAGTAATCGCCAAACGTGAAGGGCATGAACAGGACCTACGCGAGTTCGTCATGCCCACGCGATGCCCATCCTGCGACACCGTGTTGCGGTATGAGAAGGAGGGGGACAAGGACCTGCGATGCCCGAATTCAGAAAGCTGCCCGGCCCAGCTTGCCGAACGTGTGATCAATCTGGCGGCCCGCAAGGCATTCGACATCGAGCATCTGGGTGACCAAAGCGCGGTGGCGCTGACGAACCCCGAAGACAACAGGCCGGACTCGGTGGAAGCCTACGCCCCGGGTGTGCGCGAGATCGTGGTGGAGCCAGGCGAGGAGCCGGCGCCGTATCTGGCTCCGAGCGGGCTGGAACTTCCGCCCATCCAGGAGCCCGTACTCACCAGTGAAGCGAATCTGTTCGACCTCGAAGCAAGCGACCTCCGGGATGTCTATGTGTGGCGTGAAGCGCAGATCATCGAAGTGCGCAGGCACGTGGATTCGCATGGCAAGGAGAGGAAGGTGCGCCATCGTCTCGGTGGTTCCGGCCTGTGGCATAGGGAGCCGGCTTTCTGGTCCGGCGTCAAGGATGCCCCGCTGAAGAAGGACGCGAATCGCAAGACGGTGAGAGACGCCGAAGGCAACCCCGAATACGAGGTCAAACCGGATGCCGTGATCGTGGGCCATGGCAGGAATGGGCGGCCGCGCATCGAGGAACCCACCGAGAACACCAGGAAGATGCTCGATGAGATTGAGAAGGCCAAGCACACCGATCTGAGCCGCGTCCTTGTAGCACTCTCCATTCGCCATGTGGGCCCACCGACCGCATTCACGCTGGCCAAGCATTTCAAGACACTCGATGCGTTGGCCGACGCCAGTGCCGAGGAACTCGAACAGATCGACGGCATAGGAGCGGAGATCGCCGATTCCATTGCGACATTCTTCGCGGAGGCTCGCATGCCGGGCAATTGGCGCGGTCGTGTGCTACAGGCGTGGAAAGCCGCCGGGGTGGGCATGAGCACGTATGACGAAGGGCTTCCTCAGACCTTGGAGGGCAAGAGTGTGGTGGTCACCGGCACCCTTGAGCATTTCTCCCGCGAATCGGCCAAGGAGGCCATCGAACGCCGTGGCGGCAAGGCCTCCGGATCGGTGAGCAGGAAGACGGATTGGGTGGTCGTCGGAGCCAATCCCGGCTCAAAGGCCACGAAGGCCGAGGAATTGGGCATTCCGATCATCGACGAGCAACAGTTCGACACTTTGCTCGCCACCGGCGACGTGCAATGATTCGACATCCGGATAAGGCGATGGCATGTGGGCAGCGTTGCAATCCCACGCTGCCCACATGCCAGTTTGCTATGCCAGAAGACTCTTGGCCAGATGTTCGAAGGTACGACCGAAGTCGTCATCACGGAGCGTGCCGTCGTTGTTGAGCACGGCCGGTCGTCCCTCGCTTTCGCCAATCTCGCGGATGCGCGGGTCGAGTGGCAATTGCGCCATGAGCGGCACCTCATAGTGCAGCGCATCGGTCAGTTGGGAACTCACGCGCGCTCCACCTCCCGTGCCGAATATGTCGAGCCGTTCGCCGGCATGATCGAAATAGCTCATGTTCTCCACCACGCCACGCACTCGCATCGGCACCTGAAGTGCGACCAGACCGGAGCGCACGGCGATGTCCGACGCGGAGGGCTGTGGAGTCGTGACCACAACGAGCTCAGCGTTCGGCAATGCCTGCGCCACTGAAATCGCCATGTCGCCGGTGCCGGGGGCGAGATCAAGAATCAGCACATCGGGTTCGCCCCACCACACATCGGCCAGAAACTGTTCGAGCGAACGCTGCAGACGGGGGCCTCGCCATAGAATGGCACGGTCGGAACCGGCGAACATGCCGATCGACATGAGTTTGACGCCCCACGCGGTCACCGGCATCAGCATGCCGTTCAGATTCGTGGGCTGGTCGTGGACGCCGAAGAGGCGGGGGAGTGAGAAGCCGTAGATATCGGCGTCGATGGCCGCAGTGTCATAGCCGAGGGCTGCGAAGGTGGCCGCAAGATTGGCGGAGATGGAAGACTTTCCCACGCCGCCCTTGCCTGAGGCAATGGCGAAGATGCGCGTTTTCGTACCTGGTTTGGTGAACGGGTTCTCACGACGGGCGGCTTTCAGATTGTTCACCAGCGACTTGAGCTTCTCCTCGTCCATCGCGCCGACGACGATCTCGGCGGTGAGCCGCGCCTCGGCATAACCGGTCACGGCCGCCTCGATCTGCCTGCTGATCTCGGCAGACAGCGGGCAACCAGGCACGGTGAGCTCCACATTGACCCGCACATTGAAGGAATCCGGGCCTGTGGGGCGAACATCGACGCCGCAGATCATACCCAGATCGGTGACCGAGCGGCCAAGCTCAGGGTCGATCACGTGGCTGAGCCGCTCAATGACGGCGGTTTCGATAATCTGCGTCTGATCAGTCATGCCATGCCTTTCTCAACTTCAAAGAAATCGGTGTCACGATCAACGCCCCACTATATTGCATAACCTCCCAACGCGCCAGAGGTACCACTGGCTGAGCCAATGGCGTCAGCGCCATCACATGGGCATGCAGGATCGGGCATACTTCGTCTCACTGCCACGACCCGGACCGGTCGCGGGGCACGCGCGTGTGCATAACAACGGAAAAGGTGGGTGCACGTATGCGCACCCACCTTGGAAATGCTGGTATACAGCGGATCAGATGTGGAAGTAGAGCTCGTACTCAAGCGGAGTCGGCTGCAGGCGAGCCTGATCGATCTCGCCGCGCTTCAGGTCGATCCACGTCTCGATGAGATCCTCGGTGAACACGTCACCGGCCGTCAGGAAGTCATGGTCCTCTTCGAGCGCATCGAGGGCTTCGGCGAGCGAGGACGGCACCTGCTTGATGCCGGCATGCTCCTCCGGAGGAAGCTCGTAGAGATCCTTGTCGACCGGCTCCGGCGGCTCGATGTGGTTGAGAATGCCATCGAGGCCTGCCATGAGCTGTGCGGAGAAGGCGAGGAACGGGTTGCACGACGGATCCGGCGCGCGGAACTCGATGCGCTTGGCGGCAGGCGAGGTGCCTGCGAGCGGGATGCGGATCGCGGCGGAACGGTTGCGGGCGGAGTAGACCAGATTGACCGGCGCCTCGAAGCCCGGAACCAGACGGTGGTAGGAGTTCAGTGACGGGTTGGTGAAGGCGAGCACCGACGAGGAGTGCTTGATCAGGCCGCCAATGTACCAACGGGCCATGTCGGAGAGGCCACCATAGTTCTTCTCATCGTAGAACAGCGGCTTGCCGTCCTTCCACAGGGACTGGTGGCAGTGCATGCCGGTGCCGTTGTCGCCTGCGATCGGCTTGGGCATGAAGGTGGCTGCCTTGCCTGCGAGAGCGGCGGTTTCGTGGATGACGTACTTGTACTTCATGAGGTCATCGCCTGCATGCTGCAGGGAGTTGAAGCGGTAGTTGATCTCCTGCTGGCCTGCGCCGGCGACCTCATGGTGTGCACGTTCGAGGATCAGACCGACCTTCTGCAGGTTGGCGACCATGTCGTCACGCAGATCCTGGGTGTGGTCGGCCGGCGGAACCGGGAAGTAACCGCGCTTGACACGGTTCTTGAAGCCGATGTTCGGAGTGCCGTCTTCCTCGACGTCCAGTCCGGAGTTCCATGGGGCCTCGATGGAGTCGACCTCGTAGAAGGAACCGCGCATGTCGTTGCCGAAGCGCACTTTGTCGAAGATGAAGAACTCGGCCTCGGGAGCGAACGATGCCGTGTCCGCAACGCCGGTGGACTTGAGGTATGCCTCCGCCTTCGCAGCGACCTGACGGGGATCACGGGAGTAAGGCTCGTCGGTGAGTGGGTCGACGATTGAGAAGGCGACGTCGAGGGTCTTGTGCTTGCGGAAGGGGTCGACGAAGGCGGTCTCGATATCCGGAACGAGCTTCATGTCGGATTCGTTGATGGCCTGGAAGCCTTCGATGGAGGAGCCGTCGAATGGCATGCCCTCATCGAACGCGTCCTTGAGGAATTCGCTGGCAGGAACCGTGAAGTGCTGCTGAACGCCAATCAGATCGGTGAAGCGCACGGAAACATATTCGATGCCTTCCTGATTGATAAGAGCTTCGGCGTCTGCCTTGGTTTTGAGTGGGGTCACGGGACCGCTCCTTTCACAATGTTGCTTACGTTCCACAAGCATAGGGACTAGCATTTCGCCCACTCGTAATTTGAGTTAACAACATGTTTCATACGTAGATTGATACTTCGAAAACGTTGTGTTTTCAACGGTTTTCAAATAGTGGACATGTGCCATGCCATGTCATATTCCAGATTCGTGCCACCTTCGGGGCTGTCTGGCTTTTGGATTCGCATGCCTCACAGAGCCGAAGGTCCAAAAAGAAATCCCGGCCAGATGGCCGGGATCGTCGAATGCGAATGGCTCACCTGCCGCGCATAGCGCGACGGCTCACCTTGTGCGTCTTCATCGGGTCCATGCCCTTGGGAATGCCCATGCCGCTACGGCGCTGCAGTGTATGCAAGCGGTCGTTCAGTGTGATGAGCTGCGGTTTGGAGAGTGCGAAACGATGGCGCGGACGAAGCTTGCGCATGATCGGATTGGTGTAGTTGTTCGGCACGTACGTCTTCTTCTTGAGCACCGTATTGCGCAGATCCTTGAGACGAACCTGCTTGGGGCCGTCTCCCACGCAGATGCGGTAGACGGGAATATGCGAACCCGCCGTCACGCCTTTGATCTGCTTCTCCTGACGGTCCATCGCCTGCATCACGCGACCGTAATTGCCTTCGCCGATCAGGTAGATGCCCTGATACCCGGTGCCGCGCCACACTGCGTCACGGGTACGCGGGTCGACCCACACCGGTTCCTGCGGGAAATCGAATCCGGCGCGCTTCATGTTGCCGAGAATGCTGATCGCGGCACCGGACTTGCCTTCCATCTGCTTGTACCCGACATTGTTGGCACGGCGGGTGAGCACGATCGTGAACAGCAGCAGGCCAATCATCACGGCGAGAATCATCAGCGTGATCCACGAGACCCAACCCCAATGGAACACGATGCCGCAGATGATACCCACGACAATCGGGGCGGCGAACACTGCGCCAGTGATCCATGGCAGCGCCTTGTCCTCGGCTGCCGTGAACTTGTAGATCGTGGCGATCTGCTTGAACATTCCGCGTTTCTTTGGCTTCTCAGACTTCTCTTGCTGCGCCATGTATCCCTCTCTAGCTTGTTTCAACACGAATACGGGCAATGTATTTACTGTATCAGCATGCGCTGTCCCAATGTGACGGTTGCGTATCCGGCAACGGGTCAGCGGGTATGCAATGGTCGGCCATCGGCCTTGAGCAGCGTTTCCCCGAGCATCTCGCTGAAGGTCGGGTGCGGGTGAATATTACGCGCGGCAGCGCTCAATGGGACATGGTTGCCTATGATCTGCTGTGTCTCGGCAATCAGATCGCTGGCGTCGGGGGAGACGATGTGCACGCCGAGCACATGGACGTCATCCGATTGATCCGCAGACTTTCTTCCGCTCACCACCGACACCGAACCGGAGGCTCCGCTCATCAGCATGCGGGCGTTTGCCATGACCGGAATGAGTGTCTCACTGACATCGGCAAATCTGGGGTCAGCCTTGGCTTCGCGCAGCGTGTAGCCGACGGAGGCGAATTCCGGGTTCGAGAACACAACGGTGGGGATCGTATGCTCGTTTACCGGGGAAGGGTCGAGCCCGGCAATCGATTCGGCCACCACATAACCTTGTTGATATGCACGGTGTGCCAGTTGGTGCCCTGGGGTGATGTCGCCCAACGCCCACACATGCTCTCGGCTGGTGCGGCCGTAGGCATCCGTTTGCACCAAACCGTTCTCGTCGAGCTCGATTGATGCCTTCTCGAACCATGCGCCGTCGGTGTTCGGCACACGCCCGATGGCTGCGAGCACCCACTCGGCGAATACCTCTTGCCCATTGCCGTCAGCGTCCATGTAATGCACGGTGGCCCCCAGATTCTCCCCGGTGTCGACTGCCGTGATGGTGGCCTTTGTGACAATCGTGATGCCCTGCCGTTTCAGCTCGCGCATCAGCACTTTCGCCGCGCGCCTGTCGGAGCGAGAGAGCACGATGCCGCCGCGCATGATGAGTGTGACGTCTGCTCCTGCGGAATTCCACATCGTCGCGAATTCAAGCGCCGTGGCCCCCGAACCGATCACCACGGCGCTGTGTGGGAAGGAGTTGAGCGCCAATGCGGCCGTCGAGTCGATGAGTGCATGGTTGAATGGTGCCACGTCGAGTGGTTTTGGCCGGGAGCCGGTGGCGATCACCACATCGCCTGCGGTGACGTCGAGAGATTGCTCACCGTCTTCGAAATCACCGCCCGCGTTGCGCCCACGGACGGTCTTCTCACCCTGCGCCGGCACCACACGCACATGGCCGTCCTCTTCGATTGAGGCGATGCCCTGCACCATATGCACGCCACGGAAGGTGAGCAGCCCGAGCAATCCCCCACGCATCGTCGACACCGTGTCGTCGCGGAATGCACATAGTTTGCCAAAGTCGATTTCCTGCAGTTGGCAGTCTATGCCGATCTGTTCGCCGCGATGTATCGTGTCAATGGTGCGCGCTGCCGTGATGAGTGCCTTCGACGGAATGCACCCGCGGTTAAGGCATGTGCCGCCCACCACATCGTCGCGTTCCACCAACAGCACTGATTTGCCTAGTTCCGCCGAGCGCAGCGCCACTGTGTAGCCGCCGGGGCCTGCGCCGATAATCACCACGTCGTAATGTTCACTCGTCATACGCTTCGTTCCTGTTTCGTTTGTTCCCATACACGGCGACATTGGCCGTCGTGCACGCTGCATACAGATTACTCGCCCAGCCCGCATGCCACAAGAGTGCAACCGGTGTTTTGGAGGACCTCCTCGGAAAATACTTTCCGTAGGCATGGGCAAGGCTGGTCGTAATGAAGGAGGGGAACGCAATGCGTTCCCCTCCTTGTATGTCTCGGATTGGGTGCGACTACTCCGGGAAATGCCCGCGCTTGGCATAGCGTGGTTTGGGCAGGCGCCAGCGGCGGAACTGGATGGAACGGCTCCACGCATAGGATCCGGTGCGCATGCCGCGCGCCACCGACTGCTCTCCGTACTTGGCGATGAGCAGTTTCTTGAGCTTGCGCCACATCACCACCTCGTCGATGACGATGGCGAACAGGTACAGGTACAGCAATGTCATGATGATGATCGACACGAGCGGTGACGGGAAGAGCACGGTGAAGATGACCGAGGCGACGAGCATGACCAATGCGACGGGAATGAAGTATTCGCCGATGTTGAAGCGCGCATCGATGTAGTCGCGCGTGTATACGCGCCATGGCAGGCGTTCGGCCTTCGGCATGTTGTTGAGGTCGCCGGTACGCATCGCCTCGTACTCGCGGTTTTCACGCTCGCGCAGCTTTTGTTTGGCGAGCTTGCGCTGCTCCTTGGTGTTCTCGGGAACCAATGGGCGCAGATTTCTTGCCTCGGCATCCTTGCGCTTGGGGGTGGGGCGTCCCTTGCCCACGGTCGGCTCCGCAGGAGCCTGAGCCGCGTCCTGCTTGCTTTCCGTCTCTTTCTTCTTGAACAAAGCCATAATCTGCTAGGGTACGGGCAACTCTCGACGCGAAATCGTGGGGAAAGCCGATTACAATGGCGTTACGGAACCGGATTTCACACAATTTGGAATCCTCGGAAAGGACGGACATGATTTTGACAGCAGATCAGATTCGCGCACGCGTGGACGCCGATTGGCCGCAGATCCTGGGCGTGGTGGAGGACCGCATCGCATTGCGTCCCATCTCCGCGCATGGCATCAATGGCGAGCATATGCGCAAATCGGCGGAATATGTGGCGACCAAGCTGCGCGAGGTGGGCGTGGACGCCAAGGCTGTGCAGGCGCGTGACAAGGACGGCAATCCAAGCGCATGGGAAGTGATCGGCTCTCTGGAAGTCAATCCGGACGCCCCGACCGTGCTGTTGTACGCCCACCATGACGTGCAGCCTGTGCCCGACGAGAAGGAATGGGATACCGCACCCTTTGAGGCCACGTTGAAAGGTGACAGGCTCTATGGGCGTGGCGCCTGCGATGACGCGGGTGGCATCGCGATTCACTACGGGGCGCTCAAGGCGTTGGGCGACCAGCTTGGCGTGAACATCAAGGTGTTCATCGAAGGTGAGGAGGAGATGGGTTCGGCGAGCTTCATCCCGTTCATCGAAGCACATCACGACGAATTCGACTCAGATGTGATCATCGTCGCCGATTCTGGCAACTGGGCGCCGGATGTGCCGTCGCTCACCACGAGTCTGCGCGGCAACGCCACTTGTGATGTGCATGTGAAGGTGCTCGGCCACCCGGTGCATTCGGGCCAGTATGGAGGCCCGGTGCTCGACGCGAACACACTGGCCTCGATGCTCATCGCGAAGATGTATGACGAGAAGGGTGAACTGGCGATTCCGGGGCTTATGGCGGGCGAGCCGATCGGCGGCCTGCAGCGCGATCTGGATGAGGCCGACATGCGCGCGGCCGCCGGCGTGGTCGACTCGTTCACGTTGGTGGGCACCGGTTCGCTGGCGTCACGGTTGTGGACGAAGCCGAGCGCCACGGTGATTGGTTTCGACGCCCATCCGGTCAAGGACTCGTTCAATGTGATCAGCCCCGAGACCACGTTCCGGGTGAGCCTTCGAGTGGCGCCGCAGCAGGACCCGCATGAGGCCATGGACGCGATGGTGGATTTCTTCGAGAAGAACGCGCCATTCGGCGCCGAGGTGCACGTCGAACCGTTGGAGGCCGGCATGGGCTGGGCCATGGATCCGGGCTGCGAGGCCACGCAGGACGCGCTCGCATCGCTCAAGGAGGCTTTCGGCGTCGACCCGGTGAACAAGGGTGAGGGTGGCTCCATCCCGTTCATTCCCGAACTGCAGAAGATTTTCCCCGACGCGCAGGTGTTGGTCACCGGCCCGGAGGACCCGATCTCGAACGCGCACAGCCCCAACGAATCCGTGAGCGTGTCAGGGTTGAGGAAGGACGTCGTCGCCGAGGCGCTGCTTCTTGATAAACTGGGCAGAGCATAAGTCCATGCCCTGTAGCGGCAAATGAGAGGAGACGCCATGTCGGTCATATCAGCGGTGGTTTCGGTGTTGTTTGCAGCCTCGACGCAGGTCGGGGTGCCGGTGTGCGCCGACATGGTCTGGTCTTCCCGGGTCGATGTTCTCCCAGCGACCACAGCGACCGCAATGGCCACAATGGCCGCAAGAGAGTGCCCTGCTTGGATGCATGCGTTGGGTTGGTGCTGATGCATCTGGTTGCACCATGCTGAAACGCCTGAAGAACATCGCCCACCCATTCCTCGCATTCATCATCGCGGCATTCTCCTTGGTCTTCGAATGCGATGTCTGGTTGTTCACACCACCAAAACAATGGTGGTTCATCAGTGTGCTCATGCTTGCGCAGGCGCTCGCCATCGGCTGCTACTGGTCACCGGTCTGGTGTTCGGTCGCACTGCTTCTGCTCAACGGCGTAGGCGAATACGCCATTCCGGGGTATGCGCAGTTCACATCGTACTTCATGTTCCTGTCCGTGATACTGATCTGCTACAAGACGTCCAATCGCATCGCTGCGGCACTATGCCTGCTGATGATGTCGTACACCTGCCTAGAAACGATGATCCGACCAGGATCGTTCACCGGCTACGGATGCCTGGCATTCTGCATGGTCTATGCCGTGGCGTCGACGGTCGGCCGATACATGGCATGGGAGCAGCGACGAACGGAGCGCATGCGTGAGAGCGTGATGGTCGAAAGCCGCCTCAGGCAACTCGAGGCGAACCAGTATCTGGCCGCGCATCTGCACGACGCATTGTCTCAGGAGTTGGCGCTCATCTCGATGGAGACGCAGCTGCACGCCGTCGACAAGAGCGTGCCTGACGAGGAACGCTGGCGGCGCGTGTCCGATTACACGCAGAATGCGCTCGCGGACCTTCGCGGCATCATCACCCAACTGCGCGACGACGGCGACTTCAAAAAGGATGGCGACGAGCCGGAGAATGTGGTGGCGCTGTTGCGGCGGGAGGCCGCCGCAGGTGACAAGCTGTTGCATGACCATGGGTTCTCCGGCGAGACCGTGTTGGACTCGGCACAGGATGCAAACATGCATTCGTCGGAACTTGGCGGCTTGTTGAGCCTCATCTGTCATGAGATCTATACGAACATGCTCAAGCATGCCGAGACCGCACGCCCATACCACGTCTCGATCTCGCTGTCTTCATCGCGCGTATGCATCCGCTACGCCAATGGTATCGGCGAGCAGTCGGTGGCCGGCGGTGGCAGCGGGTTGCGCTCACTGCAATCGCTCATCACCTCGATGGGCGGCGACTTCTCGCATGATGCCCGCGACGGCGAATGGAACGGCACCGTCGAGATCCCGTTGCGGTAAGGGAGGGAAGTTTGAGAGTCACCCGAATGGCTTCCATGCCTCCAATCTGGTCTGCAGCAGTGGAGATTTGTTCGATGCAAGGCAGGTGAGCACGGCGTTGTCATTCAAATCGAAGTTGAACCAATCGTCAGGCACGCTACCTACCTTGGTGTCGTTCCTATATTCCTCGAATTGCTGCCGATACTTGTTGATCGTGTAATCCGTGGGTATTAGATTCCCGCGGTGGAGGCAATCGATCAGCGCCACCTCCGGATCTCCGTAGAATTCGGGATTGCCCAGCTGGGTTCGATACACCAGGTCGATGGCAGAAACATGCAGGTCCTTGCATTCGTCTATGTCCTCGTCCAATTTTCCGGCTCTGCGCGTCAGACAGGCCTTCGGAGGAAACGTAGGTGGGCGTGAAATATACTCCGTTGCTCTGGTTCTGCGGTGGCTTGGTGTACCCCCGCTCCACTAGGCATTGCTTATAGGATTCCCACGCCGTGCGGTATGCCGCATACGGGATCTTCCCATCATATTGCAACGCGGTGCGCAGCACTTTCTTCTGAGATTCGCCATACTGTCTATTGTTCAACATTGAGTTGATAAGATCTGTTGTACTACTTGCGAACTTGCCCGTGTCGGCCCCGCCATGGTGTCGTCGGTCTTGGAGTCGTTCCCCGAGCAGGCTGAGACGCTCAGGACACATACGATGACGGCGATCAAAGATGATATGCTGCGTGTTCTCTTCATTCATGCCCCTTTGCAGAACGGAAAACCAAACACGATACGTCAACTATAGCCGATGTTCGGCTTCCCAAGGTGGTAAAGATGTCTATCGCAACGCTTTGATACGTGTCAGAACAAGCAAATGCCCATCCTAAGTCTCTCCACCATGAAGCACCCGATATGCGTGCCGCAATCTGCGTGTTTTGTTGAGAAACGCCGTGGCTCGTCTCAGGAGGATGGTGGTGCGCCGAATTCGAAACCACATCAGCAAAACGTGTAGACAGGTTGCGAAACGGAGGCAAACCATATAAGGCTGAAACTAGGCCATATCGACGAGGATGTGCGGAAACATGAAGCAGAAGGGGACAAGGCCACGCCGCGAACAGACCCGCGGTCGCCGTACCGCAGTGGTATGGGTGCTGCTCGCCGCCATCACCGCGGCCGCGCTCACGACAGGGGCATGCGCGCTCTGGCTGCCCGATCGGGCTCCGACGATGCTCGGTATGCCGCATACCGTCGAATCGGCGCCTGCAAGCTCGCAGGAGTATTCCGGCACGCAACAGGTGAATGTGGTGCCCACCGTCGCGGCCGACCGGCAGCTGCTCGGCAATGCCACCGGAACCGTGACCCAGAACTGGACGGGCGGCGAGCTGCGCTCCGGGTCCCGCGCCTACCAAGTGAACGACCGCACGGTCGTCGTTCTGCACACCGCAACACCGCTCTACCGCGACCTCAAGGTGGGCGACCGCGGCGAGGATGTGCGCTCGCTCAACGACGAACTGTCACGGCTCAGATACGACAGCGTGCCGCAATCCGGTGAGTACAACTGGAACACCGGCAATGGCTGGCGCCAGCTCATGGTGGACGCCGGAAATTCGGATGGCGCTGGCGAAGACGACATGAATCTGCGGCTGTCGGACACGATGTGGATTCCCTCGGATTCGGTGAAGGTGCAGGGATGGAGCGCCACTCAGGGCAGCGCGATGCAGGCGGGAGCGCCGTTGGGCACCGTGCCGGGAGGGCTGGTGAGACTGGCGATCCGCGGCGGCAAACCTTCCGATGAAGAGCGCACGCTCACGGTATTCGGCGTAGCCGCCCCGTTGGCGCCCGGTAGCATCGACATCACGAACGGCGAACTGCTGCAGCGGATCGCAGCCACCGAAGGCTACCAAGGCAAGAGCGCCGAGGAACGCGCCGCCGGCATGGACGCCCAGCTCACGCTCAACAAGACGATCCAGGCCCTACGCGTGCCGGCCGGTTCGGTGTTCGGTATCAATGGGACCTCGGCATGCATCGCCATCGGCACGTTCGACAATCCCCATGTCGTACCGGTGCGCATCATCACCAGTGAACTCGGCGCGTCGCTGGTGCAGCCGTCGAGTGGTGGAGGCAAGGGGTCGGGGCAGGCTGGCGTGACCTCCCTCAACAAGGGATTTGACTCGCATTACGACCCGTATGCCACTTATATGGGGCGTATGACACATTGGATTCCCTACCTGTCCATACTCATCGGCGTGGCCATCGGTGCGCTTGCGGTGCGTGTACGGCGACTGGAATACGCCGCCGCGCTGCATTCGGGGGAGTCGAAGCCGGCGCAGCTGCTCGGCATCTGCACGGAGGTGCTCGTCTGGGCCGGATTGGGAGCATTGAGCGCATGCGCGTTGATTTGTGCGTATTGTGCGCGCATGGCCATTGGTGACGTTGCATCGGTGATGCTCGCCTCCTGCCGGGCACCATTGGCCATGTGCTCCGGAACGTTCGTCGGCGCCATCGCCATGGGGATGACAGTGCGCCAATCGCAATTGTTCCGCTTGTTCAAGCGACGCTGAATGAGATGACGATAGTCGCACCCACGCTGTGCGCCCACATTGTGAGGGAACGTGCGTCGCCGGTCAGCGGGATGCATTAGACTCGGCATCGACACGGGAGCTGGTGCAAAGCACCGGCTGAGAGAGGATAACCTCGACCGATTGAACGTGAATCCGGGCAATGCCGGCGCACGGACGTCGCTCTACACCCGTGCCTGTATTCAAATAGGGAATTGAGAAAGGCACACATCATGTCAGCTTCTGTTATCGAAGCGAAACCGGTCCTCAAATGGCGTGTGGTCGATATCGCCGTCGCCTCGGTCATCGGCGTGGCTTCCGCGCTCATCTATTGGTTCGTGGCATTCGCCACAGCGGCACCGTGGTCGCTGCTCGAAGGAGTAGTGCCCGGGCTCGCCGGTATTTTCAACGGTCTGTGGCTGTTCGCCGGACCGCTCGCCGCAATCATCGTGCGCAAGCCGGGCGCCGCGCTCTATGCGGAGATCGTCGCCGGCGTGCTCGAGGCACTCATGGGCAACATGTGGGGAGGTGTCGAAACCTTCCTCATCGCATTGGTTCAGGGTCTGTTCGCTGAGATCGCATTCGCCGTCTTCGCCTACAAAAAATGGAACCTCGGCGTCACCGTGCTCTCTGGCGCATTGAGCGGCGTGGGTTGCTGGGGGTATTCGTTCTTCACCCACCTGCAGGCCATCGATCTGGGCGGCTCCTACGGCGTCGTGTATTTGATCACCACCGTGCTTTCCGGCGCGCTCGTCGCCGGCATGGCCATGTGGTACCTGTATCTTGGCATCGCCAGAACCGGAGCGCTCGACCAGTTCGCATCGGGCCGTGCCGTGCGCGGCGCCAAGCATTGAGCTCAGCACCACAACTCTGAGGAATACCGGAAAGCACGTTATGACCACTGTGAAATCCGCCTGCGTGGAACCCACGACGGGCATCGCCCTGCAATTCGACCATTGGGGCTACCGTCATGCCTCGCGCAAGCATTTCGCGGTGCGCGGCCTGGATCTCAAAATTCATGCCGGTGAGCATGTGCTGCTCCTTGGAGCTTCCGGCATAGGCAAATCCACCATTCTGGAGGGGGCTGCCGGTCTGCTCGGTGACGAGACCGGGCAGACCGATGCATCCCGGATGAAAAATGCGGCAGAGGGAGAGCCTCCGGTTGCAGTGGAGGACGCCGACGGCGGCATCACCGAGGGGGTCATCCGCGTTGATGGCATCGAGGTGCATGCCGCGCGCGGCAAGGTCGGGCTGGTGCTGCAGGATCCGGATGCACAGGCGATCTTCCAACGACTGGGGGATAACGTGGTATTCGGGCCGGAGAATCTCAACGTGCCGCGTGATCTCGCATGGCAACGTGTAGATGAGGCCCTCAATGCCGTTGGTCTGGCCGGTGTACAGCTCGACCGTTCGGTCATGCACCTGTCGGGCGGCCAAATGCAAAGGCTCGCCCTCGCCGGTGCACTCGCCATGCGCCCGGAGGTGCTGCTGCTCGACGAACCAACAGCCAATCTCGATCCCGATGGCGTGGTGCAGGTGGTCTGTGCGGTGGATGACGTGCTCCGGCAGACGCATGCGACGATGGTGCTTGTGGAGCACCGCGCCGACCGGTGGATCGACATGATCGACCGTGTGGTGGTGCTCGGTCTCGAGCGCACCGACGACACCCGGCAGGTCGGCAACAGCGGCGAGGAGAGCGAGATCGCCCGCACGAACTTCCGAAACACCGTGGTCGTGGCGGACGGCACACCTGACGAGGTGTTCCACAACACCGACATCGACTTCAACGAACTCGGAATCTGGGTGCCGGAGAGGTTCCGTGCCGCGAAAGACGAGATCACGCGCATCCACACGGCGGACGAACCCGAATATGCTCCACAGACCGGTCTGCCCGAAGTCCTGCTCTCCGCAAAGGAGCTCGGCATCGGACGTGACGGCAACGCCATCGCCGAGCACATCGATCTGGAATTCCACCCAGGTCAGATCACCGCACTCGTGGGAGCGAATGGGGCCGGAAAATCCACGTTGTCACTCACGCTGGCGGGATTGCTCAAACCGGTGGAGGGTGAGGTTATCGCCCATGACGGGCTCGCCGGCGAACTCGATAAGGTGTGGCCCATCGACTGGACGTCACGTCAGCTTGCCTCGCGGATATCCTACGTGTTCCAGAATCCCGAGCACCAATTCGCCTGTTCGAGTGTGCTCGACGAGGTCATGCTCGGCCCGTTGCGCACTGGGATGCCTGAGGAACAGGCGCGCGCACGGGGCATGGACCTGCTCAGCAGATTCCACCTCGACCAATACGCGCACGTCAACCCGTACACGTTGTCTGGTGGCGAGAAACGCAGACTCACCGTCGCCTCCGCACTCGCCTCCGCACCGAAGGTGCTGCTGCTCGATGAACCGACCTTCGGACAGGACAGACGTACCTGGATGCAGATTGTGCGGCTGATCCACGATTTGCGTTCCGACGGCGTGAGCATCGTCGTCGTCACCCACGACCGTGAGCTCGTCACCGCGTTGGGCGCACGGGTGGTGGAACTCGTTCCGACCCGCGATCCGCAGGATCTGGGCGACGACGTTGCTGCGACCATCGCCGCTCGTCTGGCATCGCCCCAGGATGCGGCGGACACCACACTCGTGCCGGTCAGCCAAGTGAACGAGCGTGTGGAGGAGGCCAGGCCGGCAAGCCGTTCGCGGTTCCTGGCCTCAATCAATCCCGTGTACCGCCTGTTTGGAGCATTTCTCGCCTCGCTGCCGTTGCTGGCCAGTCTGGACTGGGTTTCATCCAGCGTGGCGCTCGGCTTGGAGTTCGTGGTGCTCATGGCCATCGGCTTCACTCCGTGGCGCATCGTGCGCTCCACCTGGCCCATCTTCATCGGTGCGCCCGGCTCGGCCCTTGCCGTGCTGCTGTACGGCAAGTCCGGTGGCGACACCTGGTGGCAATGGGGGTGGGTGAACATCACCGACCGATCCGCCGAGCTTGCGTTGGCCACTGCGCTGCGCATTCTCGCGATAGGTATTCCGGCCATCATCGCGGTGCTCGGCATCGATGCGACCGATCTGGCGGATGGCTTCAGCCAGATCCTGCATCTGCCGGACCGTTTCGTATATGGCGGTTTGGCGGGCATGAGACTGTTCTCGGTGTTGCAGGATGACTGGACCGCGCTCACCGCCTCGCGCCGTTCGCGAGGACTCGGTGATGACAGCGCAGTGGCATCGTTCTTCCCGCAATCCTTCGCGTTGCTTGTGCTCTCGATTCGCCGTTCCACCACCCTGGCGGTTGCGATGCAGGCGCGCGGGTTCGGGGGCACCGCACCACGAAGCCATGCGCGCGTGAGCCATGTGCATGTCCGCGACTATTGGTTCCTTGCCGGATGCCTGCTCATCCCAGTCATTGCGTTGGCAAGTGCGGCATTCGCCGGCACCTTCAGCTTCATGGGGAATTGACTCACTGCTATTCTCGCGATTCCGCAGGGAGCAGGCAAAGACCGCGCGGCACATGTCGTGCGGTCTTCGCATATTTCAGATCTCAATCACGCTTGCTCAATGGGAACACGCGGTCGGATCGTTCGGCAATCTGGGGTGAATGCGTCACGATGATCACGCATTTGTTCTGCTCATGCGCGAGTTCAAGGAAGATACGCAAGATGTCGTCCTGCGTGGCAGGGTCGAGATTGCCGGTCGGCTCATCGGCGATCACCACTTGCGGGTTCGTGCTCAATGCGCGGGCGATTGCCACGCGCTGCTGTTCGCCACCCGACAGGTGCAGGATGCGCTCGTTTGCATACCGTTCGGGCAAATGCACCTGCTTGAGCAGATCGAGTGCAATGTCGCGCTTCGGCCTGTCGAATCTCTTACCGCTCGCGTCCATCGTGAGCATGATATTCTCAAGCACGGTGAGACCGGGAAGCAAGTTGAAACTCTGGAAGATCACGCCGATATCGCGGCTGCGGTAGTTGTACCGGTCCATCTTTGCCAGATTGCGCCCTTCGAACAGCACCTCGCCGCCGGTGGGTGTGGTCAATCCGCTGATGAGCGACAGCAGCGTGGTTTTGCCGGCACCTGACGGGCCGACGATCGCAGTCACCGACCCGCTGGGGAAGGTGTAATTGATGTCGGAGAGCACATTGCGTCCTCCTCTGTCGTAGGCATAGCTCACGTTCTTGAGCTGCAGAATCGGCGCGGGCATCTTGCCGCCCGCCGCGGCGCTATGCGTGGTGGGTGTTTCGGTTTCGGTATACATAGTCACCGGTGTTCCATTCTGTTAGGTGGGTGGGGATTCCGTTCATGAACGGTCTGCGAGAATCTGCAGTGGCTCGTAACGCATCACGAATATCGCCGCGGTGACGGAAGCCAGAAGCGTGAGCGCCAATCCGATGAGCAGCATCCATCCGATGGTCGCCCAGCTCACCGTCGCATTCACCTGTTTGATTGCATTCGATGCGCGCTGCAGGCCTTGCGGCATGCCGCTTTGAGACTGCTTCCCGTCGTTCGGTTCCGCGGATTCGCCCTGGATATTGTCGGTATTCGGTTTCGCAGACTGAGCGTTGCCGTCCGGTGCTGCGCCTGGGGCACCTTGCATATCGCGTCCGAACTGTGCTCGCCGGGATTCCTGCTGTGATTGTTGCGAAGCCACCTGCGAGGAAAGCAGCGCATCCGATACCGGCACGGAGGTCGATGCCCCTATCCCGGTGCCGACGATGAGTCCGATGAGTACAACGGTGAGCAGTTCGACTGCGAACTGTGCGGACACCTTCCACTTCTTCACGCCGATGGCGGTGAGCACGCCGATCTCGTACTTGCGCTCGCGAATGTTGAAGATCGTGAGGATCACCAGTACGACCGCACTCACCGAAAGCACGACGATGAGCATCGTCTTTGCGAATTTGGAGAGATTGTCGATGGGCACGAGTGACTGCTCGTACTGTTCGATGTCCATCGATGAGACGGTGTAGTCGTCCGAGAGTCCCGCTTTCTTCACTTCCTCGGTGAACCTGTCGTAGTCCGTCTTGCCGTCGAAGACGTATGTGAAGCTCAACTGGGTGGCGGAGGTCTCACGCGTATTGTCCTTCGAATCGGTGATGCTCAGGGTTTTCGTGCTGTCGAGATCGATCTTGCCGAGTGTGGCGGCGGACATATAGATTGCGTTGGCGGCGTCATTCGCGATCGACGCCATGGTGCCGCCCATCGGCATGTTCGATTCCTGCGTGTTCGAATAGATGCCCGCCACGGTGAACGTGTAGGTCTTCTTCGAATCGGAGACGTTGGCGAGTTGAACATGCTGCCAACCTTGAGATTGTTCGCGTCGGCAAGCGTCTTCGAGACGAGCACCGGATTCCCGTCGGAAGCATCATAGTCGAACGCTTTGCCGGAGTCCATGGTGAACGAGCCGTTCGGTGCGTTCTCCAGTGCCTCGTCGCTGGAGAAGCCCACCAACGAGAAGTCGCCTGTGGTCATGGCCGGGCCGCCGTTCTGACCGCCCATGTCCCGCGGCATGTCATTCGGCATGGCGCCCTCGGTTTCGGCTCCTGCGGTCCCGGTATCGGTTCTTGAATTGGCGTTGTCTGAGGATTCCTGCGAGGAACCGTTGTTCGTGTCGACCGCTTCGATTCCTCCGTCCACTGCGGCTGCGGAACTCGTCTCGATGTAATACGAGCTGCTCACGCCGTACTCGGATTTCGCGTACTGCTCATAGTCGTCGAGCGTGAGTTGCTTCTCCTGCATGGCCTTGCCGAAACTGCTCATATCAGGCTTCTGCCCGGAGGAGTTCGCGGATTGCATGATCTTGTTTCGGTCCAGTGAGATTTGCGCGCTGATCGTCGTGTTCTCCAACGCAGAGGCACGGGCGCGTTGTGCCGCCTGAACAATGGCGAAGCCGATCGTCGAAGCGGCGGCGATGATCGTCACCACGATGATGATCAGCACACTGCGTCCTTTGTTGCGCCATAGATTCCGTATGGCGTTGTGCACAATGAATATGGCTCTCCTTATACAAATATCGGAATGGTGTGCATTTGCCCATAGCGTATCCGGTGCGGGTTGGGAGGAGTGGCAAACGCGCTGGCATCTTCCCGTAAGTTTGGTGGGAGCTTTCTGAAAATGGGCACCGCGCGCTACGCTGGCGATATGCCCATAGATCAGCAGGTACTCACGAACACCAAGGCGGAACGTATCCGCCGCATAGCCGAGCTCACCAACCGAAAGCACCGTCAGAAGGCGGGGAGGTTCCTCATCGAAGGGCCGCAGTGCGTTCACGAGGCGCTCACATGGCAGCCGCAGATCATTCAGGATGTCTATGTGCGCACCGATGGTGCGGAACCGGATTCCCCGATCGCCTCAGCCACGTTGGGCAAGCTTGCCGGTGAGGCGATGGGAGAGCAGATCCATGTGCACAAGATGACGCAGGAGGTGGAGCACAGGGTTTCCCATGATGCTCAGGGGGTGTTTGCGGTTGCCGACCTGAATGCCTGCCGTGACCTGCTTGAACGGGTTCCGCAGACCCCCCATCCGTTCCTTGCCGCATTCTGGCAGGTGCGCGACCCCGGCAATGCAGGCACCGTGATCCGCAGTGCCGACGCCGCTGGTTGTGACGCCGTCGTTCTGGTGGGCGATTGCGTGGACATATTCAATCCGAAAGTGATTCGTGCCACCACCGGCTCGTTGTTCCATCTGCCGGTGCTTGCCATGGATGAGCGGGCATTCTTTGACCTGTGCAGGGAGCGCGACACCACCGTGCTGGCCGCAGACGTGTACGGCACCGAGGGCAAGCCTCCGGTGAGTCTGCCGGATCTGCTGCGCAACAGAGAGTTGGTCGAGGGGTCCAAGGCCGTGTTGTTCGGCAATGAAGCTCGTGGCCTCACCACGGAACTGCTTGACGAATGCGCGATGAGCGTCTCCATTCCGATCTACGGGAAAGCCGAATCGCTCAATCTGGGAACCAGTGCGGCGGTGATGCTCACCACGTTGGCCATGTCGAGTCGTATTGAAACAATGGGAAGTCGGTAAACCGTTGGAATGATGCGACTTTCTCTATTGTCGCAACAGGGTTTTGCATATGTGTGCACGATGTAGGAAAGGGTTCTTGTGGCAGAAGGCATAGTATTCGACGCCGATGTGGTGTCCAAAGACGTCGCCGAAGGCATCGCCGCGATAGAACAGGCCTCCACGATGGAGGAACTGAAAGCCATCAAAGCGAAGTACGCGGGTGCGAATTCCGCGATGACGAGGGCCAGCAAGGCGATCGGCTCGTTGGCGAAGGATGAGAAGAAGGAAGCCGGCAAGGTCATGGGCAAGCTGCGTGCCGATTTCGGCCGTGCCTATGGCACGAAGGAGGCAAACGTGAAGGCGGCCCAGGAGGCTGCCGAGCTGGCCGCCGAAACCGTCGACATGACGTTGCCGATTCGCCGCAAGCCGCTTGGTGCCCGCCACCCGCTGCCCAAGCTCATGGAGGACGTCGAGGACTTCTTCGTAGGCATGGGATGGCAGATTTCGGACGGCCCTGAGGTGGAGACCGAATGGTTCGACTTCGATGCGCTGAACTTCGGCCCGGACCATCCAGCGCGCCAGATGCAGGACACCTTCTATGTGAAGGGCAACCAGTCCAAGGATGCCGCAGGCTTCATCGGCTCCAACATGGTGCTGCGCACGCAGACCTCGTCGGATCAGGTGCGCGGGCTGATCTCCCACGGCGTGCCGCTGTATATCGCATGCCCGGGACGAGTGTTCCGCACGGATGAACTCGATGCCACGCACACCCCGGTGTTCCATCAGGTCGAGGCGCTGGCGGTGGACAAGAACCTCACCATGGCAGATCTCAAGGGCGTGCTCGACAAGCTCGCCGTCGCGATGTTCGGCCCGGAGGCCAAGAGCCGCCTGCGTCCGAGCTATTTCCCGTTCACCGAGCCGAGCGCCGAACTCGATCTGTGGTTCCCCGACAAGAAGGGCGGTCCCGGATGGATCGAATGGGGCGGCTGCGGCATGGTCAACCCGAATGTGCTGCGTTCAGCCGGCATCGACCCGGACATATACACCGGATTCGCTTTCGGTGTGGGCGTGGAGCGCACGTTGCTGCTGCGCCATGACATCAACGATATGCACGATCTCGTCGAGGGTGATGTGCGTTTCAGTGAACAGTTCGTGATGGGGGAGTGAGAATATGCCAATGGTAGATATGGGCTGGCTGCGTGAGCATGTGGCCGTGCCGGAGAACGAGACCTATGAAGAACTCGCCCGTGACCTGGTACGGGTCGGCCTTGAGGAGGAGGAGATCCACACCAGCGACGTGACGGGTCCCATCGTCGTCGGCTATGTGGTGGACGCCACCCCTGAACCGCAGAAGAACGGCAAGGTCATCAACTGGTGCCATGTGGATGTCGGTGAAGAATACAACGACGTCGACGAGCACGGCAATAAGGTGCCACGTGGCATCATCTGCGGCGCGCCGAACATGAAAGCCGGCGAGAAGGTCGTCGTCACACTGCCCGGCGCGGTGCTGCCAGGTGATTTCAAGATCGAGCCACGCAAGACCTATGGGCATATCTCCGACGGCATGTGCGCCTCGGAACGTGAGCTTGGCTTGGGCGACAGCCATGACGGCATCATACTGCTGCGCGATTATGGCTTCACGCCTGAGGAATACGAGGCGTTGCAACCCGGCGATGATGCCATGCACCTGCTGCATCTCGACGAGCCGATCCTCGAGATCAATGTGACCCCCGACCGCGGCTATGCCTTCTCGTATCGCGGCATCGCACGCGAGTTCCACAACTCCACCGGGGCGGAGTTCACCGATCCGGTGGCCGCCCTTGAAGAGCGTGCGCCACAACTTGAGGACCAGAACGGTCAGGCGCACGACATCGATGTGATCATTGATGACGACAATCCGATCCATGGTGTGGTCGGATGTGACCGTTTCTATGCACGCGCGGTTCATGACTACAAGCCAGGCAGCCCGACACCGAATTGGATGCGTCACCGTCTGTCGCGAGCGGGGATGCGTTCGTTGAGCCTGCCGGTAGATGTGACGAATTACGTCATGCTCGATCTGGGGCAGCCCATGCATGCGTACGACCTCGACAAGATCAGCGGGCCGATCGTCGTGCGTCGCGCCAAGGCTGGTGAGACGCTGGTCACATTGGATGGCAAGAAGCATGACCTCGACCCCGAGGATCTGCTCATCACCGATTCCCCGAATGGCGAGCAGGGATCGCGCATTCTCGGCATCGCCGGTGTCATGGGTGGAGAATATGGCGAGGTGACGGACAAGACCACGAACATTCTGCTTGAGGCAGCGCATTTCGACCCGATCACCGTGGCACGCTCCGCACGCCGCCACAAGATTCCCTCAGAAGCATCCCGTCGCTTTGAACGCGGTGTGGACACCCAGATCCAACCCGCTGCGGCTCAGATGGCCGTCGACTTGCTTACCAAATACGGTGATGCGAAGGCCAGCGACACCCCGCGAGACGTGAACAACGTCAAGCGTGGCCATCCGATCGCCTTCAAGGCCGGAGAGGTGAAGCGACTGACCTCGCTCGATCTCGACATCAACAAGATCAGCGATATTCTCACCGATATCGGATGCAGTGTCGCCGGAGGTGGCAACGGCGAATTCTCGGTGACGGCCCCCAGCTGGCGACCCGATCTCACCGCAGCCTGCGATCTGGTGGAGGAAGTGGCCCGCATCTATGGGTACGACCGTATTCCTGTACGAGTCCCGCATGCCCCGGTGGAAGGCCATGTCGGACTCACCGACGATCAGCTGCACAAGCGTCAGGTGGCCGACGAGCTTGCCGAATATGGTCTGGTGGAAGTGCTCAGCTACCCGTTCGTAGGCAAAGCGGACTTCAAGAACTTCCAAATCGACCCGGAAGAGGTCGAGAAGGTGAGTGTCGAGATCGTCAATCCTCTCGCAGGCGATCGCCCGTTCCTGCGCCGGCAGGTGCTGCTGACGCTGGCGACCGCGGTGCAACGAAACCTGCACCGCGGTCTCGAGAACATCTGTTGCTACGAACTCGGGCATGTATATCTGGCAGATCCTGAAGCTCCTGCTGTTCCGGCCCTCCCCGGAGCACAGCGTCCCAGCGACGACCAGCTCGCGGCTCTTGATGCGGGGTTGCCCGAGCAGCCGCTGCACGTTGCAGCCATTCTCACCGGCAATGCCGAGGACGATGGATGGTTGGGTGACAAGCGTCCTGCGGATTGGACGGATGCCGTCGAGGCTGTGCATCGCATCGCCGATCGTTTGGGGGCGAAGATCGTGCTCGACCAGTCGGACGGCGACAAGGCGGGTGCCCAATGGCATCCGGGTCGCGTCGCGTGCATCATGGCTGGCGACACCCCGGTCGGTGTTGTAGGTGAGCTCCACCCTAAGGTGGACGATGCACTCGGTTTCCCACGCCATAGCGCCGCATTCGAAATCGATCTGACCGCTCTGTTCTCCACCCTGAGCAACAAGCCGGTTCAGGCGAAGCCGATCTCCACCTTCCCGCCGGTCAAGCAGGATTTGGCGTTCACGGTGCCGACCTCGGTCACGGCGCACGAACTCACCGAGACGATTCGTCAGGCGGTGGGCGATGTGCTGGAATCCATCGAGCTCTTCGATGTGTACACGGGCGATCAGGTAGGGGATGGCAAGAAGTCACTGGCCTATGCCGTCACATTCCGTGCACCGGATCGCACGCTCACGTCGCAAGACAGTGAGGAAATCCGACAGCGTATTGTTGAGAAGACGGCTACACTTGGTGCGCAGTTGCGTGCCTAGCGTCGGTAGGCATCCCGGCATATGAAATGAGGTAGGGAAATGAGCGAACAAGAGCAGCATGACACCCCCAACGGTGTTCCGAACGGGCCGAACGACCAGCATCATGCTGCTCCGACCGCCCACGGCGAACGCCATGCGATCAATCCGGATGCCGCACAGGACGATGTGAGGGGTCTGGTGCTCGATGGGCGTTTCGACGACGCCCCGCCGAGCGTCGGTTCCTCCAATGGCCTGGAGTACGGCGCTTTGGACAGTCAGTTCCCTGCCACCTATGACCCGTATATCTACGGGCATCCGGATACCGACGATGCTTTGGGGGCAGCCGCTGCGCGAGCCCAGGCCCAGCGGGGGAACGAGTATGGCCAGCCGTCCCAACAGAATGCCTACGGGCAGCAGGCCGGACTGCCGTACCAGACTCAGAACCAGCCCGGTTCCGGACGTCAGGGCGATGGAGGACGAAACCAGCCGCCATTCAATCTGAACGACCCCAACTTCATCAACAGCATGAACCAGATGAACCCGGACGATCCCAATCAGAATCCACTGTATGGGCATTGGGATCCGGGCGCCATCATCGCGTTCGTGTTCGCGCTGATTCTCCCGTTGCCGGTGTTGCCGGCGCTCTTCGGTTGGTTCAGCATGCGTCGCACGAAAATCTACCATATGAAAGGCTATGGATTGGCTGTGGCGGCGCTGGTGATCAACGTGCTCTATACAATCATGTGGCTGTACTTCCTTGTCTCAGGTGTCTCACCAACTGAATATCTCAACCAAATGTTGAATACTTTGAATAATGGTTCCGGTGGCTCCGATTCCGTAAAAGCTTAGTATTCCAGCGGTTAAATTTCCTTTGCCCATATTCTGACATCATTCAGGCATGCATGTTTATGCAATGTACTGTATATTTGTTAGGATATGGGCAAAGTTGTAATGACGTCGACATGGGAGAAGAGCATATGACGAAATACACGGTTGCCGTGGCAGGGGCCACAGGCTATGCCGGAGGGGAGGCGTTGCGGATCCTGGCCGCACATCCGGCCTTCGAGGTCACGACGGTGGCCGGCCATTCGTCCATAGGGCATCGACTGGGGGAATACCAGCCGCATATTCCGCAACTCGCGGATCTGATTGTGGAGGACACTACGCCAGCCGTGCTCAACGGGCATGACGTGATCATCCTCGCGCTGCCTCACGGAGCCTCGGGGGTCTTGGCGACGCAGCTCGACGATGATGCGGTGGTGGTCGATCTGGGTGCGGATCATAGACTTGAGCGGCATCAGGCGTGGGACGACTATTATGGGGGAGATTTCTACCCGCATTGGACCTATGGCATGCCCGAGCTCATTCTTGGAATCGGTTCCGACGGCAAGTATGTTCGTCAGCGCGGCGAACTCACCGGAGCCAAGCGCATCGCCGGTCCAGGGTGCAACGTGACGGCCACCACTCTGGCATTGCAGCCTGCGATAGCCCAAGGGCTCGTCGATACGAAGAGCATTGTCGCCGATCTGGCCGTAGGGTATTCCGGTGCGGGCAAGAACCTCAAGCGCACTAACCTGCTCGCTTCGGAGGCCATGGGGTCGGCGTCGCCATATTCGGTTGGCGGAACGCACCGGCATATTCCGGAGATACTGCAGAATTTCGCCCATGCAGCCGGACGTGGTGCGTCACAGGCCGATATGTTCTCGCTTGCGTTCACCCCCATTCTCGTGCCGATGTCACGTGGAATCCTGGCCTCGGTGAGTGCAAAGCTCACCGATGAGGCCCTCGCGCTCACCGATGAACAGATCCATGACATCTGGGTGCAGGCCTACGAAGGTCAGGAATTCATCTTCGTGCTGGATCCCGGCGTCATGCCGGCCACCCAGAACGTACTCGGGTCGAACGCGGCCCATGTGCAGGTCGCTGTCGATCGACGATCCGGCACACTGCATGCCTTCGCCGCCATCGATAACCTCAACCGGGGGACGGCGGGGCAGGCCATTGAATCGTTGAACATCGCATTCGGACTGAACGACGCAACAGGATTGAGCAAGATTGGAGTGGCACCGTGAGCGTTACATTCGCAAAGGGATTCGAGGCGGCCGGTGTGGTTGCCGGCATCTCCTCGCAGACAGGCAAGCAGGACGTCGCATTGGTGGTCAACAACGGGCCGCTCAATGCCGCGGCAGGCGTATTCACCTCGAACCGTTTCTGTGCGGCACCCGTGCAGTGGTCCCGCAAGCAGGTCTCAGACGGGGAGCTCAAGGCGGTCATTCTCAATTCCGGAGGCGCCAACGCCTGCACGGGCGAGGAAGGCTACCAGCAGACGGTGCGCACCGCGGAAGCCGTCGCGTTGATGATGCATGTGGAGCCGTCGGAGATAGCCGTGTGTTCCACTGGCCTTATCGGTGAACTGCTGCCTCTCGACAAAGTGATCGAAGGCGCGCAGAAGGCCTTTGACTCATTGGATTCCAGCGCCCAGGCAGGCAGTGACGCGGCTCATGCGATCATGACCACCGACACAAAGCCTAAAACGGTGAATCGTCTGGGATCGAATGGATTCCGCATTGGCGGCATGGTGAAGGGATCCGGCATGATCGCCCCGCAGCTGGCCACAATGCTATGCGTGATCACCACCGATGCCGTCGTCTCGGCAGGTCAGCTGCAGGCCGCCCTCACCGCCGCCGTCGATCGTAGTTTCAACCGCATCGATGTGGACGGTTGCATGTCGACCAACGACACCGTGCTGCTGTTGGCATCGGGTGCCTCGGGAATCACCCCGGACCCCGACGAATTCAACGGCTTGGTGGCCGATTGTTGCTCCAGTCTCGCGCGGCAGATCATCGGTGACGGAGAGGGCGCCAGCCATGACATTCGAATCCGGGTCACCGGTGCGACCAGTGAGGATGCCGCATTGGCGTGCGGGCGAGCGGTTGCCGCATCGAACCTGCTCAAGTGCGCCATCAGCGGCAATGACCCGAACTGGGGTCGTGTGGTCAGTTCCCTCGGCACCGTTCCCGCCGCTGTGGCCCCCTACGATCCGAACGAGGTCTCAGTCACCATCAATGGCGTGAGAATCTGCGCCAATGGCGGTCCGGACCGGGACCGGAGCGAGGTGGACATGACGCTGCGCGAGATCGACATAGACATCGACCTGAACGCCGGGGAGAGCGAAGCCTGCGTGTGGACCGACGACCTTACCCACGAATATGTACATATCAACGCGGATTACGAAAGCTGAGTGTGACTCATGGCAAGCCCATTGCGCGGACCCGGGTATCATCTCGATGTGCATACCGATCTGGGGCCCGATCAGAAAGCGGAGGTACTCATTGAAGCGCTCCCATGGCTGGAGGAGTTCTTCGGCAAGACCATTGTGATCAAGTACGGCGGCAATGCCATGGTGAACGACCACTTGAAGGAGTGTTTCGCCGAAGACATGGTGTTCCTGCGTCAGGTGGGCATCCACCCCGTTGTCGTGCACGGTGGAGGCCCCCAGATCTCCCAGATGCTCAAGGCGTTGGGCATTCATTCGGAATTCAAGGGCGGCCTGCGCGTGACCACTCCGGAGGCGATGGATGTGGTTCGCATGGTGCTCACCGGCAAGGTGTCACGCGAGCTCGTCGGGCTCATCAATGCCCACGGACCTTTGGCGGTGGGTCTTTCGGGTGAGGATGCGGCCCTGTTCTCGGCCAGCCAGCGCAAGCCGATCATCGACGGCGAACCCACCGACATCGGTTTGGTGGGCGATGTGGTGGGGGTAGATGCCTCCGCCGTCGTCGACCTCATCCATGCCGGTCGCATTCCCGTCGTTTCCTCCGTGGCCCCCAACGAGGACGATGCCACCGAGGTGCTGAATGTGAACGCCGATTCAGCGGCAGCCGCGCTGGCCTCGGCTCTGGGTGCCCATAAACTCGTGATCCTCACCGATGTGGACGGCTTGTATGCCGACTGGCCCGACAAGAACTCTCTGGTCGGACGCATCGGCGTCGAGGACCTACGAGACCTGCTGCCGGAATTGGAATCCGGCATGCGTCCCAAGATGGAGGCCTGTGTACGGGCCATCGATGGAGGAGTGCAGCAGGCCCATATCATCGACGGCCGCAAGCCGCACTCCATTCTCAATGAGATTTTCACCACCGCCGGTGTGGGCACTATGGTGGAGCCCGGCGAGGGTATGGAATTAAGGAGCTCCTATGACCTCTGAACAAATTGATCTGACGCATGACACCGAACTGATCGGCGAATACGAGCAAGTGTATATGCATGTGTTCGGCACGCCGCTTCGAGTGCTCGATCATGGCCAAGGCACCCATGTTTGGGACGTCGATGGCAACGAGTACCTCGATTTCCTCGCCGGAATAGCCGTCAATTCCATTGGATACGCACACCCCGCGTGGATCGAGGCCGTGTCCGCACAGGCCGCGCAGGCTGCCCATGTGAGCAACTATTTCGCCACGAGACCACAAATCTCCTTGGCTGCCAAGCTCGTCGAACTCGCTGGTGCGCCACAGGGCTCCCATGTGTACTTCGGCAATTCGGGGGCGGAGGCGAATGAAGCGGCGTTGAAGCTCGCCAAGCTCTATGGCCGCAGTCTGGGTGCCGATAAGCCGTACCGCATCATCGCCTTGGAACATGGGTTCCATGGTCGTACCATGGGCGCGCTTTCGGCAACCTGGAAGCCGGCGATTCGAGAACCGTTCCAACCGTTGGTGCCAAATTTCGAATTCGTGCCGGCCAATGACCTCGATGCGATGCGTGCCGCATTCGAAGCGACGGACTCGGGACCGGTTGCGGCCGTGATCATGGAGCTCATTCAAGGCGAGGCCGGCGTGCTGCCGCTGGATCCCGAATTCGTACGCGGCGTGAGGAGTCTGTGCGACGAACACCACGCCAAACTCATCGTGGATGAAGTCCAGACCGGCATGGGGCGCACCGGCAAATGGTTCGCCTTCCAACGCGACGATCTGGGGGGCATTACGCCTGACATGGTCACGTTCGCGAAAGGTGTGGCCGGCGGATTCCCGATGGGAGGCATGATTGCCTTTGGCGAGGAGCTCAGCGCCCTGTTCTCGCCAGGCACCCACGGTTCCACATTCGCGGGCAACCCGTTGGGCGCCGCCGCCGGACTGGCGACAATCGGTGTGATCGAACGTGAGGATCTGCTCGTCAACGCCGAGGCGCGCGGGGAACAGCTGCGGCGGCAGATTCGCGCATGCGGTAATCCACTGTTCGAATCCGTGCGTGGCCGTGGGCTGCTCAATGCGATCGTGCTTACGCATCCCTGCGCGCATGCGGCAATGGATTGGGCATTGGAGCACGGGCTCATCATTAATGCCGTGGCACCTAACGCCCTACGTCTCGCACCGCCGCTCGTGGTGAGCGAGAACGATGTTGACGAGGCGGTCCACGTACTGGCTGCGATCCCCTCCGACCTGCCCAATGACTGAAATACGCAAGCGACCCGCGCCAGTGGGCGCATACGATTATCTGAGCATCGGTAACCAATATCTATAGCAAAGGAAGTGTTGCAATGGGCGAACTGCGTCATATGCTGCGCGACGACGACGTGAACCATGAGGAGCAGAAGCAGATTCTCGAACTCGGCATGAAATTCCGTGCCGATCGGTTCTACCGTCGACCCTTCGAGGGCCCTCAGGGTGTGGCGGTGATCTTCGACAAGCCAAGCACCCGTACGCGTTCCAGTTTCTCCATCGGCGTGGCCGAGTTGGGTGGTTACCCGCTGGTCATCGACAAGTCCGGTTCGCAACTTGGCCGCGGAGAGCCGGTTGCCGACACCGCCGAAGTGCTGACACGCATGGCTTACGGCATTGTGTGGCGTACGTTCGAGCAGTCCCGTGTCGAACAGATGGCACGTGTCGCCACCGTGCCGGTGGTGAATGCGCTGACCGACGAGTTCCATCCCTGCCAGGTGCTCGCGGATTTCCTCACGCTGGCGCAGTTCAAGGGCGGCGTGGACAATCTGGAGAATCTGAAGATTGCCTATGTGGGCGATGCCGCGAACAACATGTCGAATTCGTACCTGCTTGCGGGCGCGGTCGCCGGCATGGATGTGCGTGTCGCAGGGCCGAACGGCTACCTGCCGGACCAGAAGATCGTCGAGGATGCCCGGGCCATCGCCGAGACCACGGGTGGCAGCATCATGGTGACCGTGGATCCAGAGCAGGCGGTCGACGATGTGGATTGCATCTTCACCGATACCTGGGTTTCGATGGGCGAGGAAGCCGAATACGCGATTCGCTCGAAGCCGTTCTGGCCATATCAGGTGAACGAACGTCTCATGGGTCTGGCCAAGCCGGATGCGCTCTTCCAGCACTGCCTGCCTGCATATCGCGGCAAGGAGGTCACCACTGGTGTCATCGACGGACCGCAGTCGGTGGTCTGGGATGAGGCGGAAAACCGTCTGCATGCGCAGAAGGCACTGCTGACATGGCTCATCGGCAAGCAGCGTGGTGATGAGAGTCTGCTGAGCTGAAAGATTAAGGAGTACGCAGTTGAGTGAACAGACCGGATCGGAGTCAAGCAACGGCGCAAGTGGTGTCGGCCGACCGAGCACGCGTGCAGCGCGTCTGCAGATGGTGCGTCAACTTTTGGCCGACAATGTGGTGACGTCACAGGCGCAGTTGTCGGAACTGCTTGCACGGGAGGGCTTCCCCGTCACGCAGGCGACAATGAGCCGTGATCTCGATGAGGTGAACGCCGCGAAGACCAGACTCGCCGACGGTACCATTGCCTACGCTGTGGCCGATCAGGTCCCCCTGGCCACCGTGCCTGAATCGAATGGTCAGGGACGGGGTGAGCAGCAGCTTGCAAAGATTCTCACCGGTCTTGTCGTCTCCGTGGCCCACGCTTCGAATTTCGTGATCGTACACACGCCGGCCGGCGCCGCACAGTACGTGGCCAGCGGCATCGACAAGCATTCGATTGATGGGGTGCTGGGAACGATCGCCGGCGACGATACGATACTCATCATCTGTTCGGATGACGACACAGCTGGCCGCCGAGCCGAATGGATGCTCAGAATCTCGTCCCGATCGTGAGACTGCGTGTCGAAAATGAATAAATATACAGTAAGCTGTATATAGTTGTAATATCAACTGCAATTGTGAAAGGCTGAATATGAGCGACAAGAACCGTATTGTGCTGGCATATTCGGGAGGTCTCGACACCTCCGTGGCGATCCCATACCTCAAAGACCGCACAGGCAAAGATGTCGTGGCAGTGTCTCTGGACGTCGGACAGGGTGGTGAGAGCCTTGAGACGATCAAGGAGCGCGCTCTGGCCTGCGGTGCCGTCGAGGCATATATTGTCGACGCCCGCGACGAATTCGCCAATGAATACTGCATGCAGGCCCTGAAGGCCAATGCCATGTATGAGGGTGTCTATCCGCTGGTCTCCGCCATCTCCCGCCCGTTGATCACCAAGCATCTGGTTCGTGCGGCGCACCAGTTCGGTGCAGACACGATCGCCCATGGCTGCACGGGCAAGGGCAACGATCAGGTTCGTTTCGAGGTGTCGATTCAGTCCATAGACCCGGAGCTCAAGGCCATCAGCCCGATTCGCGATCTTTCGCTCACCCGTGATGTCGAGATCGCCTATGCGAATGAGCATGACCTGCCGATTGTGCAGACCGAGAAGAGCCCGTTCTCGATCGACCAGAATGTGTGGGGTCGCGCCATCGAGACCGGTTTCCTTGAGGACCCGTGGAATGCGCCCACCAAAGACTGCTATTCCTACACCGACGATCCGGACTTCCCGCCGGTCGAAGATGAAGTGGTCATCGAATTCAAGGAAGGTGTGCCGGTCAAGATCGATAGTCGCGAGGTGACGCCGTTGCAGGCCATCGAGGAGATGAACCGCCGTGCCGGTGCTCAGGGCATCGGCCGTGTCGATCTGATCGAGGATCGCCTGGTGGGCATCAAGTCCCGTGAGCTCTACGAGGCACCTGGTGCCATCGCTCTCATCACGGCCCACGAGGAACTCGAGAACATGTGTCTCGAACGTGAGCAGCATCGCATCAAGCGCGACATCGACAAGCGCTGGGCCGAACTGGTCTATGATGCGCAATGGTTCTCCCCGGCCGTGCATTCGCTCAACGCGTTCATCAATGACACCCAGCGGTATGTGTCCGGTGAGATTCGCATGGTCATGCACGGCGGCCGTGCCGTGGTGGTGGGGCGCCGTTCCGACAGCTCGTTGTACGACTACAATCTCGCCACCTACGATTCCGGTGACACCTTCGACCAGAACGCTTCGAACGGTTTCATCGAGATCTACGGACTGCCGACGAAGGTCGCTGCAGCCCGGGATGTTCGCTTCGGCAACGGCATCGAAGTTCCGCAGAACGACGTAGAGTAGTCTCACGGCGCAGTTCCCATGGAATGCTTATGCGGGGAAGAGGCGTGAAAACGCCTCTTCTTTCGTATTCCAAGCCAACACGGACGGCATGGCCGTCTTCGCAAAAGGAGAGATATGAGCGACGATCACAAGCCCGAATCCCACGATCACCTGGCTTTGTGGGGAGGGCGATTCTCGTCCGGCCCCTCGCCCGAGCTCGCATTGCTGAGCAAGTCGACTCAGTTCGATTGGCGTCTCGCTGACGATGACATAGCCGGTTCCCGTGCCCATGCCCGCGCTCTGGGGCGTGCAGGCCTGCTCACCGCAGATGAGTTGCAGCGCATGGAAGCCGCATTGGATGAACTGCAGCGTCAGGTGGATTCCGGTGAATTCACGCCGATTGACGACGACGAGGACGAAGCCACCGCATTGGAGCGCGGCCTGCTGCAGATTGCCGGTGACGAATTGGGTGGCAAGCTTCGTGCCGGCCGCTCGCGCAACGACCAGATCGCCACGCTCATCCGCATGTGGATGCGCCGTCATGCCCGCGTGGTCGCAAACCAGCTGCTCAACCTTGCCGATGCGCTTATTGTGCAGGCCAAGGACGCCGGCCATACGGTGATGCCGGGGCGCACCCATATGCAGCATGCCCAGCCCGTGCTGCTTGCACATCAGCTCATGGCCCATGTCTGGCCGTTGCTGCGTGACGTGGAGCGTCTGCACGACTGGGATCAGCGCGTGGACGCCAGCCCATACGGTTCGGGAGCCCTCGCCGGTAACACGTTGGGATTGGAGCCCGTGGCCGTGGCCCGGGAGCTCGGTTTCACCAACGTGACGGAGAATTCGATCGATGGCACTGCAAGTCGCGATCTCGTTGCCGAGTTCTCATTTGTCATGGCCATGGCAGGTGTCGACATCTCGCGTCTGTCGGAGGAGATCATCATCTGGAATACCCAGGAGTTCGGTTTCGTGAAGCTTGACGATGCCTATTCCACTGGCTCGTCGATCATGCCTCAGAAGAAGAATCCAGACATCGCCGAACTCGCCCGAGGCAAGGCTGGCCGTCTCATAGGCGACCTCACTGGCCTGCTTGCCACGCTCAAGGGTCTGCCCACAGCCTATGCGCGCGACCTTCAGGAAGACAAGGAAGCGGTGTTCGATCAGGTCGACACGCTCGAAGTGCTGCTGCCCGCATTCACGGGCATGATTCGTACGATGCGCTTTGATGAGCAGCGGCTGGAGGAGGAAGCTCCCACCGGATTCGCGTTGGCCACCGACATTGCGGAATGGTTGGTGAAGAACGGTGTGCCCTTCCGCCATGCCCATGAGCTTTCCGGCGCGTGCGTCAAGGTGGCGGAAAACAGGGGGGTGGAGCTATGGGATCTTTCCGATGACGATTTCATTGAGATTTTCCGTGGCTTCGTCGAACCGGATGTCGCGGTGGAGGTTCGGGAAGTGCTCTCCACCGAAGGATCGGTATCGGCCCGAGCCGGCAAGGGCGGCACCGCGCCGAATCGTGTTCGCGAGCAGATCATGAGCGCCAAGACGCTCATCGAGCAGCTTCGCAGCTTCTTCCAGGTGAAGAGCGACGGCATAGCCTACAAGCCCTGCGGCTCGCTCAATAAGCAATGAGTGACCGATAGCATATGAAGCGGCGATGGGGTGCGGGCCGGATTGCCTGTCGCACCCCATCGCCGTATGCAGTGCTGAACTGGCTAGCGGTACTGCATGCCGCCATCGACAATGACGGTCTGACCTGTCACATAGCGGGCATTATTGCTGACGAGGAATGAAACCACACCCGCCACGTCATCCGGAGTCTCACAGCGCTTCAATGCGATGGTGTCGACCATGTCCTTGAAATTCTGTCCGAGCGGTTTGCCGTTGAGCTTGCTCATCTCCTCGTCGATGAACGTCCACATCGGTGTGGCCACAATGCCCGGAGCATACCCGTTGATTGTGATGTTGTACGGGGCGAGCTCCTGCGCTGCGGCCTGCGTGAACCCGCGCACCGCGAACTTCGTCGAGCTGTATGCCGACAGGGTGGGGAAGCCCTCGAACCCGGCGATCGAGGATGCGGAGACGATGTGCCCGGTCTTCTTGCCGAGCTCGATCATCTTCTTCGCCGCCGCCTGCACACCATAGACCATGCCGAACAGGTTGATGCGGTAAATCGTCTCAAGCTCCTCTTGCGTAACGTCGAGCATCGGCTTGATCTGGCATATGCCAGTGTTGTTGATCATGGCATCCAGCGTGCCGAGCTCATTTACGGTATCGTCAACCAAATCGAATACCTGATCACGCTGTGATACATCGGTAGGGCGGAAGAATGCCCGGCGTCCCTCCTATTCGATCTGGTGGATCGTCTCCTCGGCCTCCTGCCGCTGACCCTCGAGGTCAGCCACGGCGACGTCGAAGCCGTCTTTGGCGAGTTTGACGGCGATGCCGCGTCCGATGCCGCGCGCCGTCCCAGTCACGATTGCAACCCTGATGCCAGTCGTAGCGTCCTTTCCGTCCGGAAGCATGTGCAGACACCGTTGTCTGCGAACGAACATGCCGCCGACCTACATCGAATCCGATTATATTGGAAAAGCGCATGCATCGCATATGCAACTCGCCGCATATGCCGGCACATACCAGGGCGAAGGAGACGGCATGCTTGATGACGGCGGAATCCATGCCATCGTAAACGCATATGGTGCCGATATTCTCTCCCATGAGCATATGCAGATCGAGAGGAACTCGTTGCAGCATGGTGCCGTGACCACCTATGAGCATTCCATCGCCGTGGCCTGTCTGAGTGTGAAAATCGCAGATCGCCTCCACCTTTGGCATCATGTGAACCTGCGTTCGCTTGTCCGGGCCGCGCTGCTCCACGATTACTTCCTCTACGATTGGCATGAGAAAGACAACGGATCGCACAGGCTGCATGGTTTCCGGCATCCGTATACTGCCGAACGCAACGCCCGTGCCGACTTCGAACTCGACGACATCGTGTCCAACTCGATTCGCACCCACATGTTCCCCCTCACACCCATTCCTCCGAAATACCTCGAAGGAGTCATCGTCAACATCGCCGATACCCTGTGCGCACTACGCGAGACCCTGTCGCCCTCCCGTTTCCATGCCGCTAAACCCTAAGCAAATAGAGGGTTTCAAGTGTCGCGAACCTATGACACACTAAGACTGCCCGTCAATCGCGGGATCACAACACACGAGGAGAATAGGTATGGCTCACGTCATCGATTTCAAGGAAGCCGGATTTGATTCCGTGCTCGATGAATTGGAATGGCGCGGCTTGATCTCTCAGTCCACAGATAGGGATCGGCTTGCGCACACACTCAACGGAGAGCCGGTTCACTATTATTGCGGTTTCGATCCGACAGCGCCGTCGCTGCACATCGGCAACCTCGTCCAGCTCATCATCATGCGCCACCTTCAGGAAGCCGGTCATCATCCGATCGCATTGGTGGGTGGCGCCACGGGTTTGATCGGCGATCCACGTCAGTCCGGCGAACGCATCCTCAACCCCAAGGACATAGTGGAACAGTGGTGTGAGCGTTTGCGCATCCAGATTGGCGGCATCCTTGAACAGGAGGGCTCCAATCCCGTCACCTTCGTCTCGAACTACGACTGGACCGCCACGATGAACGTATTGGACTTCCTGCGTGACGTCGGCAAGAACTTCCGCGTGGGAACGATGATCTCGAAGGACATCGTCGCCCGTCGCTTGAATTCCGAAGAGGGCATCTCCTTCACTGAATTCAGCTACCAGGTGTTGCAGGGCAACGACTATCTGCACCTGTACGACCATTACGACTGCGTGCTCGAGCTCGGCGGTTCCGACCAGTGGGGCAACCTGACCTCCGGTCTCGATCTCATTCACAAGGTTCGCGGCGTCAATGTCAACGTGATGGCCAGCCCGATCATCACCGACGCCAATGGCAAGAAGTTCGGAAAATCGGAAGGCAATGCGGTATGGCTTGACCCCAACATGCTTTCCGTCTACAAGTTCTACCAGTTCTGGCTCAATCGTCCCGATGCCGAGATGGCCAGCCTGCTCAAGGCGTTCACGTTCCTGCCGAAGGCCGAGATCGAACGCCTTGTCGAGGCCACCGACACGAATCCGGGTGCCCGTGAGGCACAGCGGGTGCTTGCCTGGGAAGTCACGAGCTTGGTGCATGGCGATGAGCCCACCCGCAAGGCCATTGACGCTTCGGCCTCGTTGTTCGGCCGCGGCGGCGATCCCGCCGACATCGATTTGGAGACCCTGGAAAGTGTGCTTGACGGTCTCAAAGTCGAGAATGAGGCGGGGGAAAAAGTGTTCGCACAGGCCCTTCCTGGAGACCGGATTGCACAGGCCGGTGTGAGTGCCGGGCTGTTCAAGTCCATCTCGGAGGCGCGCAAGACGATCAAGTCCGGTGGCGTGTACGTGAACAATGTGCGTGTGGAAGATGAGGAGCAGTTGCTCGGCGATGGTGATTTCCTCAAAGGCAGGTTCGTGGTGCTGCGCCGTGGCAAGAAGGCCCTCGGTGTTGTGGCACGCAGCTGATGCCGTGCCTGACGCCATTGGCCGCATCGGCTTTTGACGCATAGAAGAAAACAGGCTTGCATGGCCTGCATCCGTTAGACTTAGACCCAGAACACGAAGGCGGGCAAAGGCCCGTCTCTTACGCAGAGGTGCAACATGGCAGACGAACGTGGTTCGCGCAATTCGAATAACTCCCGTGGGCGTTCCTACGGTAACTCGAGGGGCAATTCCGGCCCCCGTGGCCGTGGCAATGGCGGTGGTTTCCACCGTGGCGGCAATTCCGGTTCCCGCTTTAACTCCCATAACCGCAATGATCGCGGCTACCGCCATGAGGGTGACGGTGAGTTCCGTCGGGATGGCAACGGCAACGGCCGTTACAGCCGCGACGACCGTCGCGATTCCCGTGATGGCAGCCGTCGCGGCAACGGAGAGCGCCGCGGATTCCGCCGCGATGATGAACGCCGCGGCAATGGCGGTTTCAGGCGCCGCAACGATGGCGATCGTCGTTTTAATCGCGACGACAACCGCCGGGATGGTGAACATCGCGGATTCCGTCATGATAACGACCATCGTTCCAACGGGCGTCATGATGGCGAGCGTCGATATGACCGCTTCGACCATACCGGCCATAACAATGACCGCCGTAACAACCCGCGCTATAACCGCGATGATGACCGCCACGGCAACGACCGTCATGGCGACCGCAACAACCGCAACGAACGTCGCGAGTTCAACCGCGAGAATCGTCAGGCATATCACGATCGCAAGCGCGATGAGTACATGTCGAAATCGCGCAGGAACTCCGATGGGACGGTGAGTTTCCCCTCGCAGAACCCATACGACCATCTGCGCCCAGGAGAGCCAAAACTGCCGAAGGGGCTCGAATGGAGCATGCTCAGCAAGGACGAGCGTGAGCGACTGCGCGGCCTGTCCAAGGAGCATGCCGAAAACATCGGCTTACACATCCTGGCTGCCTACACCTTGGAGGGAAACGATCCCGACCGCGCCCTGTCCCATGCGAAGTGGGCCGCTAAGCAGGCGTCCCGTGTCGACATCGCCCGCGAAACGCTCGCCATGATCGCGTATCGTCAGGGTGACTACAAGCTTGCATTGCGCGAATTCCAGACAGCATTCCGCATGAACGGCTACTTGGATTACCTGCCGTTCATGGCCGATTGCGAGCGTGGCCTCGGCAAGCCCAAGAAGGCCATCGAGCTGTGCATGGGTGATGACGCGAAGCATCTCACCGGTGAGGCGAAGGCCGAGATGTTCTTGGTTTACGCCGGTGCCCTGGCCGATCTCAAGTTGTGGAACCAGGCCATTGAGGTCGTGTCCAAGCTCGTGCATGCCAAGGGCCTTGCAGGCGAATACCGTATGCGTGCCGCCCAGGCCGAGCAGTACTTCCTCGAGGAATCGGGACGCAGTGACGAGGCCGTGGCGATGGATGAGCTCATTGACGATCTCGAGGATCGCTATGCCGATGTCGAACAGGATGAGACCGACGATGACTTCGTGGTGGACTACGACGTCGAGGATCTTCCAGAGGATCTGCAGGCCAAGCTGGGTGTCACCCCAGATGACGCCCAGTATGCGCCGTTCGACGATGAGGATGGCGTGAACATGGACGATGAGACGCGCATCCCCGCCGAGGAGCAGCGTGCAGGGGCCGAAATGGACATTGAACCGGCTGAAATGCAGGAGCGCAACACTCGTCGCGACGAGGATGGTCTGATGGCAGATCCCGATCTGACGGATGCGCAGGACGACATCGACGAGGAGGACGCCGAGATCGGCGATTCCGAAGAGGAGATCAAGGAAGAGACGGAGTGACATTGTTGAAGGCCACCGAAGCACCGTTGAGCCAGACGTATTCCTTGGCACTGCTCGACCTCGACGGGGTCGTGTATCGAGGCAAGGATCCGGTGGCCTTTGCCTCCGAAAGCATTCGTCAGGCCGAACATCTCGGCATGACCATTGAATACACGACGAACAATTCATCGCGGATGCAGTCTGTCGTGGCCGACCAATTGCGTGGTTTCGGACTGGACGTGGAGCCCTGGCAGGTCATCACTTCGTCGGTCGTTGCTGCACGCATGGTGTTCAAGCATGTACCTCAGGGTGCCAAAGTGTTGGTGGTGGGCGCGGAACACCTGCAGGACGAGGTGGGCAAAGCCGGCCTGACACCAGTGCAATACGCCAGCGATCATCCGACGGCGGTCATTCAGGGATGGTTCCCGCAGATGACTTGGCAGATGCTGGCGGAGGCGTCATTCGCCGTCGAGAACGGCGCCATGTATTTCGTGACGAACCGAGACCTGACGATTCCACGCGAAGCTGGCATCGCACCAGGTTGCGGCTCAATGATTCAGGCAGTCATCAATGCCACCGGCGTGCAACCCATCGCCTCGGCGGGCAAACCGGAATCGGCCATGTATGACGAAGCACGCGAACTTGCCGCGCAAGGCGACACAGAACCGGTCTGCAAAGCAAGGAGCCTGGCAATCGGGGATCGCCTCGACACCGACATCGAGGCGGGCAACCGCGGTGGCTATGACTCACTGGCCGTGCTCACCGGTGTGACGAATCCGACCGAACTGATGTGCGCCCCGAAGCATCTGCGCCCCACCTACATTGTGCGTGATTTGCGCGGTCTCAATGAGGCATACCCACAAATCGACGTGGATGAAGCCGGCACTCGGGCAACCTGCGCGCAAGCGCAGGCCAGTCTGACCCATCGGCGACTCACCGTGAACGACCCCAACGATGTCAATGCGCTGCGGGCGGCCTGCGCTTTGACTTGGCAAGCCGCGGACAGCGGGCAGGATGTCGCTGCATTCACATTGCCTGAATTCAGTCTCGGCGAGTGAGCCTGCCTGCGTGTCGTGGATGAATCAGCATGACCCATATGGAATATGAACACACGGGGATGCGCGAAGAGCGTCTCGACGTCGTGGTCGCCAATGCGACAGGTGAATCGCGATCCAAGGCACAACGTCTGATCAAAACAGGCAAGGTGCACGTCAACGGGCATCCACAGACAAAGCCGGCATACGCAGTGCAGCCGGAATCGACCATCAGTGTGCACATGGCCATGGAAGACGATTATGTGTCGCGCGGTGCACTCAAGCTGCTGGGAGCATTCAACGCGTTCGCGCCAGCGGGATTCACCTCGGTTGAAGGCAAGCATTGCCTGGATATCGGTGCCTCCACGGGAGGATTCTGCGATGTGCTGTTGCGTAGGGGAGCCGCACAGGTGATCGCGCTCGACGTCGGCCACGGGCAGCTTGATCCACGTATTGCCGACGATCCACGTGTCATCGAGATGAGCGGAGTGAACATGCGGTATGTGGGGGTCGACGACCTGCCATATCGGCCGGACGTCATTGTCTCCGACGTCTCGTTCATCTCCCTGACATATCTGATGGCCGCCATTGCCGAGGTGGCGGCACCTGCCGCACAGATTGTGCTGCTGGTGAAGCCGCAGTTCGAAGTGGGACAGAAGGGGAGACTGGGCAAGAACGGCATCGTCACCGATCCGTCGTTGCGAGAGCAGGCACTCGAACGGGTGGAACGCTGTGCGCGCGAACACGGTCTGCAGGTTGTGGCGAGCGCTCCCTCTCCGATCGAAGGCACCCATGGCAATGCCGAATATCTTCTCTATCTGCGTATGTCGCAATCGTCGTGATTCTATATGCTGCGTTATGGAATATAAAACGTGGCGAGCGTCGGCGGTGCGGGATTCCTGCGAGGAGTTGGGGCGACACCTCCTGACAGGCATCTGTTTCGATGAGCGGTGAATTCGCTTTTGGTCCCTTGTGTTCCTACAATGGCTTATGCAAACAGGTGCCGTCGCGTCCCGTTTCGCGGCATGGACCGCTGCGGGCGCGCCGCGACCCAGACCTGCCCACAGACGAAATTGACCGGTGACGAACAGGAGGACGCATGGCCAATCTCTTGTTCGATGAATCGGCATCCAACTCCGAGACCTCCAAGGGATTCGGTTGGTGGTTCTCTGGTGACACCTTCGAACGCAACGCCTATGAGGAGCGCAATCCGCACAGCCGCTCGTTGTCATATCGCCTGAACTCGCATCCGGGTCGTCTCACCATCATCTATTTCGTTGCACTTATGACCATCTCGACCTCGTTGCTGTGCCTACCCATCGCCACCCAACCGGGGAAGAAGAGCACGTTCTCAACCGCGTTCTTCACCGCGGTCTCAGCTCTGTCCACTTGCGGCATCTCAGTGGTGAACACGACGGACCATTGGACGATCTTCGGGCAGGTGGTGCTGATCTTCTCGGTGCAGATGGGAGGCTTGGGCGTCATGACCTTCGCCTCGCTCATTGCCCTGGCCGTCAACCACCATTTGAAAGCCATGCAACGGTTGCTGGCGGCGAATGAACTCGGCACCAACAAGCTGTCGGAGATCCGCGGCGTGCTGCAGGTGGTGCTCATGACCACGCTCGTCATCGAGGTCGTCACGTTCTTCGCACTGTTCCCGGGATTGCTCTCCGTAAACAAGGGGAACGTGGGGCGCACATTGTGGGAGTCGTTGTTCTTCGCTGTCATGTCATACAACAATGCGGGATTCACACCCGATGGTGCGGGTCTGTACGTGAACAATTGGGCCGTTGGTTTGCCGATCATGATGAGCGCCTTCTGCGGGACGCTCGGCTTCCCCGTGCTGCTCAACATTTTCCGTACGGCGCGCATGCACAAATCACCGAAGCACTGGTCGCTGCACACCAAGATCACGATGATCATGACCTTCGCCATCGTATTCATGTCACTGATATGGTTCCTTGCCGTCGAATGGGATAATCCGGTCCTATTCAAGGACGGTGATGTAGACACCCGCATGCGGCGTGCGATGGTGGCTGCCGTGATGCCGCGGAGCAGCGGCTTCGATCTGTCCTGGGTGCCGGGGGTGAAGGAGTGCACGAAGGTGTTCATGAGCATTGTCATGTTCATCGGGGGAGGCTCCACTTCGACGGCGGGTGGCATACGCGTCACGACCCTGGCTGTGATTCTGCTGGTGTGCAAGGCCGCGTTCACCGGCCATACCGATGTCAATGCATTCCACAAACGCATACCGCAGCATGTGATCATGACCGCCATCTCGATTACGGCCTCCTGTGTCGCCTTGGTGTTCATCGCCTCGGTGGCGCTCATGCTCATCACGGACTCCTCGTTGAGCCATGCCATGTTCGACACCTGCTCGGCTTTCGGTCTGGGCGGTTACACGGTGGGTGTGGCCCAGGAGAACAATCCTGCGTCGCTCTATGTGCTGGCTGCCGCCATGGTTGTAGGGCGGCTGGGCCCGATGACGCTGGCCTACGCCGTGAGCAGGCCGAAGGAACTCGACGTGGTCCGTTACCCAGAAGGCCAGATAGTCGTCGGCTGATGGGGCTCAATTCCGCGACGGGGAAGAGACCCCACCGGCGGATATAGTGGTGTGATGAGATAAGCGCGTGTTGCGCAGGAAAGGGAGGAACATGCCGGAAAACCGCAGTGTGCTTGTGGTGGGGCTTGGTCGATTCGGAAGTGCCGTCGCGACGACTCTCGATGCGCTTGGACAGGATGTTCTTGCCGTGGACAAGGATCCGGAGCTCGTCAACCGATGGTCATCGCAGATTCCCACCGTGCAGGCCGACATGACCGACGTGCTCGCCATTGAGCAGCTCAACGCCTCCGACTTCGACACCGCCGTCGTCGCCATCGGCGATTCGGTGGAGGCCTCCGTCATCACGGCAGGCAATCTGCTGGACGCGGGCATCTCCGACATCTGGGCCAAATCCGTGTCGAAGGAACATGCCCGCATTCTACAGCGCATCGGTGCCCGTCACATCATCAACGCCGAAACCGACGCCGGCAAGCGCGTCGGCCACCTCGTCTCAGGCAATTACCTCGATTACATCGAGCTCGAAGGCGCCTACAGCGTTGTCAAGATCCATACGCCACCGCAATTCGTCGGGTATACGATTGGTGAGGCGAAGATTCATGACAGGTACGGTGTGACGATCGTCGGCGTGAAATCACCGGGCCATGAATTCCAATATGCTTCGAACGATCTGCAATTGAAACGCAACGACGAACTGATCATCATGGGCAAACAGGACCAGATCGACCACTTCATTCGGGGCTGACTGAGAGCCTGTGTGACGGTTGCCGTTCTGATTCCACGGAACGGTGCCTAGCATGTATTGGGCTATGATATGCGAAGAGCGTTTGCGAGGTGAAGATGGCCAAGGTACGACATGCAGTTGTGGTGACCCATAAGAAATTGCGTGAGACCGGCACCATTGTGCAAGACACATTGCTGCAGCTCGAACGTGGCGGCTTCGATGTCACACTGGTAGACACGGACACCATTCCCGATTTCGGCACGCTGCCGCAGACCGTTCCTCCCGACACCGAGATCGTCGTGGTGCTGGGCGGCGATGGAACCATTCTGCGTGCCGCGGAACTGGTGCATTGCACTGATGTGCCGATCATAGGTATCAACATGGGGCATGTTGGTTTCCTTGCGGAATTCGAAAGCTTCCAGCTCGAGGAGGCGATTCGGCGCATCTGCGACCATGATTACCGGATAGACGAACGTATGGTGGCCCACGTCGACGTGTGGTTGCCGGGGGCCACCGAGGCTTTGAGCGACTGGGCCTTGAACGATGTGACGATAGAGCGTGCCGACCGCGGCAAGATGGTGGAGATGAGCATCGGCATCGATGGGGTGGCCATGAGCTCGTTCGGATGCGATGGTGTGATCGTCTCGACTCCCACCGGCTCGACCGCCTATGCGTTCTCTGCAGGAGGGCCGATCATCTGGCCGGATGTGCAGGCTCTTCTGATGGTGCCATTGGCCGCCCACGCGCTGTTCTCCCGGCCGATTGTGATCGGTTCCACATCAACACTGCAGTTCACGATCCATGACGATTCCACTTCAGGCGGCTGGATCTGCTGTGATGGGCGCCGTCAGCTGGCATTGGCGAAGGGGACGCGCGTGGAGATTCGCCAATCTGCAAGCAAACTCCGACTGGCGCGGCTCTCCGACGTGCCGTTCACAAACCGGCTGGTCACCAAATTCAATCTGCCGGTGGAGGGTTGGCGTGAACAGAACGCCTCCAAACATGAGGACACCGACGGACGCCTCCTCACCGATCTGCAGGGAACCTCACTCAAAGGCGAAGGGGATGAGGGGGATGAGTGCTAGGAGTCGCTCGTCAGCCGCATCAGTCTGGCCAACTAAGAGTTGGCACGGTATACTGTGAAGCTGCAGATTTCAGCGATGCCGCGATGGCGAAACCAACCGGCGGCAGTGTGAGTAGACGACATGGATGGTGAACATGCTTGAGGAGCTCGAACTTCGAGACCTGGGGCCGATTGATTCAGCGACAATCACTCCCGCGCCGTCGATGACGGCGATCACCGGAGAGACCGGTGCCGGAAAATCCATGCTACTCAACGCATTGCGCATGATTTCCGGAGGGACTGCGGATGCGAGTCGCGTGGCATCCGGAGCAGACCAGGCATGGGCCCAGGGGATTTTCGCGCTGGGGGAGCGGGATCCGTTGCGTGCCATGCTTGCCGAGGCGGGAATTCCGGTCGATGACGATGGGCTCTTCCTCTCGCGTAGTGTGCCGGCGAAGGGGCGTTCGCGTTCCGTGCTATGCGGCAAAAGCGTGCCGCGCTCATTGCTCGGCGAAGTGGCGTCGAACCTGATCACCATTCATGGGCAGACCGATCAACTGCGTATCGCCTCGGTTGCCCGACAGCGTGAATTCCTCGATGCCTATGCCCGCGATGACAAGACCCGTGAATCGTTCAACCAATCCTATGAGAAATACCGCAGTGTGTGCGAGCGGCTGCGCAGGATGCAGACGCAGGAGTCGTCCATGCGCCAGCAGGCGGACTATCTCAGGGATTCCATAGCACACATCGACCATGTGGATCCGCACGATGGCGAGCTCGAGGAACTCATGGACCAGCGTGACCGCATCGAACATGTCGAGCAGATCACCAGCGGTGTCGAGCATGCGTTGGCATATTTGGATGCCTCACAATTCGAGAGTGCGGAAGGCACAGCCGGTGTTGGTCAGCTCATCGCCGGCGCGGTGCAGTCGTTGCGCGGCATCCATGCGGTGGGGGATTACGAACAATTGGCCGAACGTCTTGAATCGGCAGGCGCTGAAATAGACGACGTCGTGTTCTCCCTATCCCGTTCCCTCGATGCGGACGGTGAGACAGGTAATTTGGATTCAATCAACGGGCGCATCCATGATCTCAATGAGTTGGCACAGCGTTGGGGGCCCACTCTCGCCGACGTACTCCAATGGCGCGATCGCGCGAAGATCGATATGGAGGATCTCGACGCGTCGCCGGAACAGTTGCATTCCTTGGAACAGGAACGTGACCGGCTGCGAGATGAGGCGATAGTCCGCGGGCGGGCGTTGTTGAAGGTGCGAACAGACGCGGCGAATGCATTGAGCGCCCAGGTGAACCGTGAGCTCGGACAGCTCGCCATGTCCGGAGCGAAACTCGACATCGTGGTCACACCCCGCAACGGGGAAGGGATGCTCGACGCCACCGGCATCGACGACATCGAATTCCTCTTCACCCCCTTCCCGGGATCGGCGCCCCTTCCCATGGGCAAAAGCGCATCCGGCGGCGAACTGAGCCGTCTTATGCTCGCCTTGGAGCTCTGTGCCGCGGATTCCTCACAGGAATCGGATTCGTCTCAGAATGCGAGCGCGGACATGACGTTCATTTTCGATGAGGTGGATGCCGGTGTGGGAGGCAAGGCGGCAGTGGAACTTGGCAGACGTCTCGCCAGACTTGCACGCCGTAATCAGGTGATCGTCGTCACGCATTTGCCGCAGGTGGCATCGTGGGCCGAACGCCAGTATGTGGTGAGTAAGGAGACCGGTAAAGAGGGCACACACACCACCGTGCGTGAGGTGAGCGGCGGTGAACGTGTGCGCGAAATCGCACGCATGCTCGCCGGCAGCGAGTCGAAGACATCCCTGGAACATGCGCGCGAGCTACTGCACGAATCCGAGATTGAATAGGGGGCACATGGCGAATATGGTGAATGCAGCCGGAGTCAACAGTGGAAGGGCGGCGATCTTCGACCTCGACGGCACGCTGCTCGACTCGATGGGCGTATGGGACGCGGTGGATGTCGAATTCCTCGGCAGACGCGGATTCGACGTGCCGGCAGACTACATGCAGAAGGTGAGTGCGATGCAGTTCCACGACATCGCCGCATATACGATCCGCAGATTCGGTCTCGACGACACGCCCGAGGAACTCATGCGGGAGTGGAATGATCTCGCCTATGAGGCGTACACCACGACAGTCGAGCTCAAGCCGGGCGCGCGGGCATATCTGGAATGGCTGCGTGCAAGTGGGGCACGGCTGGCGGTGGCCACGTCGATGCTCCCCTCACTGCGGGAGCCGGCGATGCGTCATGCGGGCATTTACGATCTGTTCGACGTGGTCGTGGGCATGGGTGATGACGGCAGCAGCGGCAAGGACGACCCGGTCATCTTCCTCCACACGGCGCAGTTGCTCGGCGTCGAGCCAGCACATTGCACCGTGTTCGAGGATCTGCTCACGGCGGTGGAATCTGCGAAACGTGCCGGCATGCATGTGTGGGGAGTGCAGGACGACTCCTCGACCATGCACTGGGAACGCATCTGCGAAACCGCCGATGGCGTGCTGTTCGACTTCAACCAGGCACCGCGTCAGCTCACATGATTCAAGGAAACACGACAGTCCGATTCTCGTTGACTAATATGATGGGGCCGGTCCCCTCCGCGGAGGGGACCGGCCCCATATGCATCGCGCATGACTATAGCCGGTCGGCGCATTCCTCGACGTAGTGGCTCATGTCGCTCACCTCGACGCAGTCGCGGAACCGCACCTCGGCATTCTCCAGATTCCGCAGCATCTGCGGAATCTGCGTGCCCGATTTGGCGTGCAATTCGTCCATGCATTCGAAATCGGTGCCATCCGCCTTCAGCCCAAGCGCCTCATTGACCACGCGCGGGAACTTGTACGGGCTGGCAGTGGACAGCAGCACACGAGGCACCTGCGGATCCGCTGGCATCTGCTGCATCACGAAATAACCGCATGCGGTATGCGGGTCAATCACATAGTGGTTGCGATCCCAGCAGTCGGCGATCATCTCGCGCACCTGATCCTCATCGGCCCAACCGGTGGCGAACACCTTGCGAATCTCCATGAGCATCTCCGGAGGCACCTCGTAGGTTCCCCATTCGGCGAGATCGTTCATGAGATAGGTGATCATACGCGGATCCCTCTCGCTCATGTAGTAGAGCATGCGCTCCAGATTCGAGGAGACGAGAATGTCCATGGACGGCGACGTGGTCTCGAAGAACGGCCGCTTGCTGTTGTAGGTGCCGGTGGTGAGGAAGTCGAAGAGCACATTGTTGCGGTCGGAGGCGACGACGAGTTGACGTACCGGCAGGCCCAGCAGTTTGGCGTAATATCCGGCAAGCACATTGCCGAAATTACCGGTGGGCACCACGAAGTCCACCTGGTCGCCCACGTTGATCACCTGCTGTTCAAGCAGCTGTGCGTAAGCGGAGAAATAATAGACGACCTGCGGTACGAGACGCCCCACATTGATTGAATTCGCAGAGGAAAGGCGAACATGCGCGTCCGCCTCAAGGCGTGACGCGAGATCACGGTCGCCGAAGATGCGTTTGACCGTGGACTGGGCATCATCGAAATTGCCATCCACCGCGCATACGTTCACATTGGACCCCTGTTGCGTGGTCATCTGCAGTTCCTGAACGCGGGAGACCTTGCCCTGCGGATAGAACACCGTGATGCCGGTGCCCTGCGCATCCGCGAATCCGGCAAGCGCCGCCTTGCCGGTATCCCCGGAGGTCGCGGTGACAATCATGATCCTCTCATCGCGATCCCCGTCCGCCGGAGTGGTGCGGGCCATCAGCCGGGGAAGGATCTGCAACGCGACGTCCTTGAACGCACAGGTCGGCCCGTTGAACAATTCCATGATGAAGTCGTCGCCCAGCGGTTTGACCGGAGTGATGCGCTCATCGCTCCATTGGGAGCCGTATGCCTCGGCGATGCACTGGGAGAGCTCCTCCTCGGTGTAGTCGTCAAGCAGCACCGACAACACCTTCAAAGCAATCTGCTGATAGCTTTTACCCGCAAGATCGCTGATGTCAATCTTCGTCTCCCCAAGGGCATCGGTGACGAACAGACCGCCATCGTCGGCGATGCCCTTGCGTATCGCCTGCTTGGATGTGAATGCCTCGTCGCTGCTGCGTGTGCTATGGAAAGTGCTCATGCGTTACTGTGTCCTTCGCCAATAGACGGATTGCCGAGACACATTATATGTGGAGCGTATGGAGCACACCGACACGCGTCCGTCCAATGGAACAAACCGTTGTGCGCTGTAGGCAACTGCCACTACTCTTGGGTCTATGACGAATACGAATGAGCTTCAGACCCCGGTGAGCGGCGACGTGCAGCAGGCGGTGAACGCGCTCGCCGACGCGGCGGCCATGGCACAGCATGAACTGGCGCAAGCGACCGCCGACACCAAGAACGGTGTGCTGATGGCGATTGCCGATGCATTGGATGCGCATGCGAGCGATATCGCCGACGCCAATGCCATGGACATGCAGGCCGCCTTTGACGCAGGCATGGATCAGGGCAAGCTCGACCGACTCAAATTTGACGTCGTACGTGTGGCCGCAGCGGCACAGGGTGTGCGCCATGTAGCCACCCTGCCGGATCCGGTTGGCGAGATCGTGCGAGGCTATGATCTGGGTAATGGGCTGCGATTGCAGCAGCAGCGTGTACCGCTTGGCGTAATCGGCATGATTTACGAGGCGCGTCCGAATGTGACCGTCGACGTGGCGGCCCTGTGCCTCAAGTCGGGCAATGCGGCCATACTGCGTGGCGGCCATGCCGCGGAGCGCACGAACGCCGCTACGTTGCAGGTGATAGACGAGGTGCTACAGGAACTGCATTTCGATCCGGCACTTGTGGCATCGGTCGACCGCTATGGCCGGGAAGGTGCGCGTGCGATGATGCGAGCCACCGGTCATATCGATGTGCTCATCCCTCGGGGTGGCGCCGGTCTCATTCAATCCGTGGTGCGTGAGTCGCGCGTTCCGGTGATCGAGACCGGGGCCGGGAATGTGCATATCTACGTCGATTCCTCCGCCGACATCGACAAGGCGATCGACATCGTGGTCAATGCGAAGACGCAACGCGTGGGTGTATGCAATGCCGCGGAGAAACTCATCGTGCATAGGGACATCGCCCGGCAGTTCCTGCCGAGAATGGCTCAGGCATTGGCACGTGCTCATGTGACCATCCATGCGGACGAGCTATCGATGCGGATCATGGGAGATGCAGACATCAAGGACATCCAATTGCTCGCCGCCGACGAAGCGGATTGGAGCACCGAATACCTGGCGTTGGAGATTGGCGTGCGCATCGTCGATTCACTCGACGAGGCCATTGACCATATCAACCGGTACTCCACACATCACACCGAATCGATCCTTTCCCAGGACTACACGAACATCGAACGCTTCACGAAGGCCATCGATTCCGCCGTGGTGATGGTGAACGCCTCCACGCGTTTCACGGATGGCGGGGTATTCGGCTTTGGCGCCGAACTGGGTATTTCCACCCAGAAACTCCATGCACGAGGTCCCATGGGACTTCAGGAGATGACGACGACGAAATGGGTCGGCTACGGCAACGGGCAGGTGCGCGCATGAACGGGGTGCAGGATGGGATGGAACAGTTGGATGAACGCGAAGACGGTGCCGGCGGCATGACCGAGGTGGTGTCTGACGCGCCCGTCAACCCGTGGGGGCTTGACTTGGACGACCCGTTCATCGCGCTCCGACTCACCGCTGAGCGGTTGAGCCTGGTGCGGTATGTGTTCGTGGTGCAGATCGAGGACGGCATTGCGACCGCAGGACAGCGCGCGTCGCTTGAGTATGCGGATGCCGTGCTCATCGGATGGCCGGACGAACACGCAAAAGGCCTGAACGTACCGACCGATGAGGACCGGCGCACCATCGACGAGCAGATTCGCCTGATGGAGGAGTATGTCGACAAGTTCCGCACGATGGAACAGGATGGCGATATCGACGGCATGACCGACACCCTCATTCGCATCACTGAGCGAGTGGCCCGTGTACGCAGCATCTACCAGCCCAAGTTCCTGTTGCCCACTTTCGCGGAAATCCGTCGTGTGGTGCAAGATGAATGGGATGAGGACATGGGCAAGATCGATTCCGATACCGTGATGAACGACAACGGGGAGAGCGGTCTGGCCAAGGATGTGCAAAAAGCCGCCTTTGATGCCGATGAAGCTGGTCGCGGCACGGATCGGACCAGCGAATGAACGGCACCACACCCATGGATCGGAGCATGTCCGAGCTGTCGCCCTACGCACAACGCGAGGTGGAGCTCATCTCGCAGCATGGGCGACGTTCGGCTCGGGGCAACTGGCACTCCCATGCGCGTATCGGCATCATGGGCGGCACCTTCGATCCGATTCACAACGGGCATCTGGTGGCGGCATCCGAAGTGGCGTGGGTCTACGACCTTGACGAGGTGATCTTCGTACCCACCGGGCGTCCGGTCTTCAAGCTTGACAAGCATGTGACGAACGAGGAGGACCGGTACCTGATGACGGTCATCGCAACCGCCTCGAATCCGAAGTTTGTCGTCTCGCGTGTCGACATAGACCGCCCCGGGGTCACCTACACCATTGATACGCTGCGAGACATCCGCGCCCGCTACCCCGATGCCGAGCTGTTCTTCATCACCGGTGCCGACGCCGTCGCGGAGATCATGCGGTGGAAAGACGCCGAGCGCATGTTCGACATCGCCCATTTCGTGGCGGTGACACGCCCCGGTTACTCTTCGAAGGTCCCGCTGCCGGTCGGCAAGGTAGACATGTTGGAGATTCCCGCACTGGCCATTTCCTCCACCGATGTTCGTCAACGTGCGCGCAACGGGGAACCCGTGTGGTACCTGGTGCCGGATGGCGTGGTGCAATACATAGCCAAGCACGGCATCTACGACGAGGACGCGAAGTAGCGGCACGTCACCGGCACTGGTATCGCGCCGCTCAGTCGAAACAGCGATTTATGATTGGACGCGTAACCGACGACCGACGTTTGGAGACACGGTGAGTGCAATTCTCGAGGGAAAACCCGATAAAAATCTCATTCTCGTAACAGGCAGGGCGCATCCCAAGCTGGCCGCCGACGTTGCGGACCAGCTCGGCATCGATGTTCTCGAGACCACCGCCTACGACTTCGCCAATGGCGAGATGTATGTGCGCTACACCGAATCCGTTCGCGGAGCCGACGTGTTTGTGCTGCAGAGTCATTGCACTCCGGTGAACAAAAGCATCATGGAACAGCTCATCATGATCGATGCACTGAAGCGCGCTTCAGCCAGGTCGATCACCGCTGTATGCCCATTGCTTGGTTATTCCCGTCAAGACAAGAAGCATCGTGGCCGCGAACCCATCTCCTGCCGTCTTGTCTTCGATTTGCTGCGTACTGCCGGCGCCGATCGAGTGATGAGCGTCGATCTGCACGCGGCCCAGACCCAGGGGTTCTTTGACGGACCTGTGGATCATCTGATTGCCATGCCGGTATTGGTCGACTATATTCGCGATCGTTTCGATGGTCATCTCGACAATGTCACCGTCGTCTCGCCGGATGCCGGGCGCATCCGTGTCGCTGAGCAGTGGGCGCAACGCCTGGGCGGCGGTCCTCTGGCCTTCGTGCACAAGACCCGTGACATCACGCGGCCGAATCAGGCCAAGGCGAACCGTGTCGTGGGCGATGTCAAGGGCAAGGATTGCGTTCTGGTCGACGATTTGATCGACACCGCGGGAACCATCGCCGGGGCATGTCAGGTGCTTCGTGAGGCCGGAGCCAGGTCGGTGACCGTGGTGGCCACCCATGGCGTGCTTTCCGGACCGGCAGTCGATCGTCTCAAGTCATGCGGCGCTCGTGAGGTGGTGCTGACCGATACCGTTCCGATTCCCGAGGAGAAGCGGTGGGATGGTCTCACGGTGCTTTCCATCGCGCCGTTGCTTTCCTCCGCCATCAAAGCCGTATTCGAGGACGGCTCAGTGGCCGAATTGTTCGACACCTACCCTGAACATCACGGGCAGGGATTCCTGTTCGCCTGATTGGTCGCTGTGCGGATGTGAAACACACCGGCGGCGAAAAGTCTGGGCATATGGCATAATGAACACTTGGCGGAGTCACTCCGCCGTTCCCCCATGGTGTAATGGCAGCACACGGGTCTTTGGAACCCTTTGTCTTGGTTCGAGTCCAGGTGGGGGAGCAATTGGACGCCTGGTCCGCATACGCGGATTAGGCGTTCGTCGTTTATAGGTTTGGAGGCAGTCCATGACGTTGACCGCGGCAATCGTCCTCGCAGCAGGGGAGGGGACGCGCATGCGTTCCAGCAAACCGAAAGTGCTGCACGAATTTGCAGGAAAGACCTTCCTCAACAGGGTCATGGATGCGGTCGGGGCGCTCGATCCCGAGACGCTCGCCGTTGTCGTGCGTTATCAGGCACAGCGAGTGGCCGAAGCGGCCCGCTCCTATGATGACGCTGTGCTCATTGTGGAACAGGACGAGATCCCGGGTACGGGACGTGCTGTGCAATGCGCGATGGAGCAGCTCGGGGAGCGGGGGCCTCTTTCTGGCACTGTGCTCATCACCGCGTCTGACATGCCGCTGCTCGACACCTCCGCACTCAAGCAATTGCTGGATTACCATCGTGACAGTGGTGACGGAGCCACCGTGCTCACCACCGTGCTTGACGACCCGACTGGATATGGTCGCATCATTCGCGATGCCGACGGCAACGTGCTCAAGATCGTGGAGCAGAAAGATGGCAACAGTTCCGAACTCGCGGTCCGTGAGGTGAACACATCGGTGTACGTGTTCGATGCCGCGGTGCTCGAACAGGCCATCGCCAATCTGAATGCCGACAACGCTCAAGGCGAGTTCTATCTGACGGATGCGCTCACTGTCGCGCGGCAGGTGAGCAAAGTCGGCGCCTTCGCCGCGCCCGACCCCTTGAGCGTCGAGGGCGTCAACGATCGTGTGCAGCTCGCGTCGCTGGCCAAGGCGCACAATCTGCGTGTATGCAGGCAGTGGATGCTCGACGGGGTCACCATCGTCGATCCGCAGACCACTTGGATAGAAGACGAGGTCGAGATAGAGTCGGATGCTGTGATTCTGCCGGGGTGCTTCCTGCAGGGACACACCACAATCGCCCATGACGCTGTGGTCGGCCCCTACACCACGCTCATCGATGCGACGGTCGAGCTGGGGGCCCATGTGGAGCGTTCCCGCGTGCAGGAGAGCCGCATAGGCCGGGAAGCGAACATTGGACCATGGACGTACCTGCGTCCGGGAAACGAGATCGGCACTGGTTCAAAGGCGGGTGCTTTCGTCGAGATGAAGAAGGCGCACATCGGCGATGGCACCAAGGTGCCCCATCTGAGCTATGTGGGCGATGCCGATCTCGGCGAAAACACGAACATCGGCGGCGGCACCATCACCGCCAACTACGATGGTGTGCACAAGAACCACACCCATATTGGTTCCGATGTGCATATCGGCGCCGGCAATCTGTTCGTCGCGCCGGTCAATGTGGGGGACGGTGTCACCAGCGGTGCGGGATCGGTCATCCGACATGATGTCCCGGACGGCGCGATGGTGTACTCCGAGAACACGCAGCATGTTGTAGACAACTGGAAACCAGCTTGGGAGCGTTGAAATGAATGCTTTGGAACAATCCATTAATTCGGTGCGCGTCGCCGCGACTGCGGCCGATGGCATGAAGGCTCAGGACGTGGTGGCCTACAACGTAGGCGACAAACTCGGCATCTGCGACCTCATGATGATCGCCTCCGCTTCGAACGAACGTCAGGTTCTGGCCATTGCCGAGGAGGTTGAGAAGCAGCTGTTCCTCAAGGATGGAGGCCGTAAGCCGCGGTCCAGGGAGGGCATCGAGGAGGCGCAGTGGGTGCTGCTCGACTACGGTGATTTCATCATTCACATCATGCATGACGAGGCACGTGATTTCTACAATCTCGAACGCCTGTGGCGTGATTGTGAACCGGTTGACCTCGAACTGGAGCATCCGGAAAGCCGGGGCATCGAGTCCAGCGACGCCGATACCGAAGAGTGACGGCGGACGAATGGAACCGTACGCACGCCATGTCACGCTGGTGCGCCATGGCCGCACCTCATACAACAGACAAGGGCTGGTGCAGGGATCGATCGACATTCCGCTCGATGAGGTCGGGCTGTGGCAGGTGAACCAGTCCGCGCAGTCACTGATTAAGCTATATGTGCTCCCGGACCCATCACGGCACCAGCTCGTTGTGTCCTCCGACCTCGAACGTTCGATGCAGACGGCACATGCCTTCGCCGATCGACTGGGGCTCGAAGTGCATGCCGACGAACGGTTGCGCGAGCGGCATTTCGGTGAATTCGAAGGCCGATCCGGCGCATACCTGCAGGCCAATTTCCCGCAGGACTTCGACTCGTGGTGCCGGGGCATGGGCGGCGAGATGAATCATGGCGCCGAATCCCACGAACATGCCGGTGCCCGCGGCATGGAGGCCATGAATGATTGGGCCCATGAATGCGATGACGACACCGACCTGTTCGTATTCTCCCATGGCGCGCTCATCGAAAACGCGCTGCAGGTGCTGTTCGGCATCGAACGACGATACCCGGATTTCATCTCGCTCACCTCGATGCGCAACGCGCACTGGGCCAGACTGAGAAGGGCCGATATCGACATGGACAACCGGTGGATCATGGAGGACTACAACCATGGACCCGCCCTGGCCGATACACAGTATTGGGAACGCCCAGACACCTTGCCAGCGAAATGACAGGACACCTCAAGTCTCGGCGTGTATGCTGTGAAGACGAAAACTATGAGGCGTGGATGACGATCGCGCCTCCAACCATATCTGAACATTGAAAGCACCGTGAAAAACTTCTTCAAAGGAATATCGTTCTCGCAGCTGCTGGCAGGTGCCTTGGCCGCGGTGACATCGTTTCTGCTGTCGTCGAAGATCGGCATCGCAGGTTCGGTAATCGGCGTGGCCGTGGCCTCCATCGTCTCCACTGCGGCTTCCCAGCTCTATCAGAACGTGATTGACGCGTCGAGCAAGAAACTCCAGGATGCCGCACAACAGGTTGGGGTTGCTCCGTCGCATGCCAATGCACATACAGGCGACCACTCCACGGCTGATATCGACGACACACAGACCATCGCACCTGTGCATTCGGATGACTCCCGTGGCGCACGCACCGTGGTCTCCGGAACCCATGCCACCGATGCTTCGAAGCACCCGCAGGCTGGTACGAAGACGCAGATGACCAAGCATGACAAACGTGTGGCCGTGATTGTCGCACTGATTTCCGGTCTGGTGGCGGTGGGCATCACCGCAGGTGTCATCCTCGCCTTGACGGGAGGCAAGGGCACCGACTCCGTGGTGCGTGACGTGGTCAGTCCCACTTACTCGCAGACGCCAGCCGAGATGCCCACCCAGACGCCCACACAGACACCGGCGCCCACGCAGAGCGGAGAGGGAAGTGATACCGATTCGCGTCATACGAAGGATTCTTCGACATCGGACGGGAATGGACAATCCTCCGGGAATGGACAATCCTCGGGATCCTCTTCGGGCAATGCGAATACTGGTTCGGGAAACTCAGGCTCTGGCTCATCGAACCCCGGATCCTCAGGGTCGTCCGGGTCCCAGAACTCGAATGGGTCCGGGACTGCGGGCACCGGTTCCGCTGGTCAGGACGGCAATTCGGGTGATGCGCAGAACACGGATTCCGGCAATGGTGATTCGGGAGGTTCCGGCAATGAGGGAACCAATTCAGGCACAAACCAGAAGAAAGACGGTTCGCAAGCTCAGCAATAGTAGGCATATATGGGGATGGCCGGGAATCGATTCCCGGCCATCCCCATATATGCTCCGCCCGAACGCGTCAATGCGACACGCCGATTTGCTCATCGAAACAGAATGTTGTAATCTAACACAGGTTCGTTCGAAGAACGACGGGGCTATGGCGCAGCTGGTAGCGCATCTCCATGGCATGGAGAGGGTCAGGAGTTCGAATCTCCTTAGCTCCACGAATCGCAGGCAATCTGCGATGGCAGGTATGTGGTATACACCTGTTTGGGGCTATGGCGCAGCTGGTAGCGCATCTCCATGGCATGGAGAGGGTCAGGAGTTCGAATCTCCTTAGCTCCACCACCAACCCGGCTATGCCGGGTTTTTGTTTTCGTCTTCTGAATTATCACATTCCCCATATCCCTCCACAGCGCAAACCCAAATATGCCGCCATGTCATCGCGTAGTGTGGTAGTCATACATGACGAAAGGAACATCATGGCGCAACTGACTGAAGATATGAAGGAATTCATCAAGAACAATCTGGCATGGGTGGCAACCGTGAACCAGGACGGCATCCCCGACCTCGGTCCGAAGATGTCGATGTTCGTGCTCGACGACAACCATCTTGCCTATCATGAGCGCACTGCCGGACAGACCTACCGCAACCTCGAGAACGGCAGCCCGTTGGTCGTGGCGTTCGTGAACTTCGAACAGAAGAAGGGCTACCGCTTCCGTGGTGAAGTGGTGCTGCACACCGACGACGCCATTTACGACGAACAGGTCAAGCTCGCCAACGAACGTGGCACCAAGGTTCCCGCCTGCGTCCCGGTGCTGGAGATCAGCGAGATCGACGACCTCTCCGCAGGTGCAAAGGCCGGCACGGTGATCTCGCACGACTGAGCCATATACCGAAAATGCCGAAGCCTGTCGTCTGGCTCCGGCATTTTCGTTCCATGCGGATCGATGCTGGGCGATGGGAACAGAAAGGACGGGAAGAAATGATCGATGAAGTGATGTTCATGCGCCACGGGCGCACCGCATTCAATTTGCAACGGCGCTTGCAGGGGCAGATCGACATTCCACTCGATATCGTGGGGCAGTGGCAGGTGGATATGAGTGGATTCACACTCGCCCAACGGTTCTATTGGGCCAAGGTGTCGAATATCGCCCGGCATCCAGACAGGCTTCCCCAGCCCTCCGATCCCCGGATTCGTCGCAGCGACATCACGGAATATGAGCAAGCCCCTGCGTCGCGACGCCGCATGGTGGTCGTGAGCTCGGATCTCTTCCGGGCCCAACAGACGGCCCATGCTTTCGCCGACCCGCTGGGATTGGACGTGACACTCGATCCGCGTCTGCGCGAACGTGATTTCGGCCAATGGGAAGGGATGAGCCGAGAGGAGATTAATGAGCGGTACCCGGAAGGATATGCGTCGTGGAAGGCCCATGAGGGCGGCGAGGCGGCCTATGGGGTGGAAAGCCGCCCCGACCTTGGCAAACGTGGCGGTTCCACAATCCGTTCCTATTGCGACGACCCCCAATACATGGATGAGCCCACCACGTTGTTCGTCGTCTCCCACGGTTCATGGATCGCCGCGACCATCGGGAATCTCATGGGTCTGCCAGACTCGCAGCTTGACAATCTGACCGGCATGCGCAATGCGTTCTGGAGCCGTATGGAGCCCCAGTACACTTCGAATTCCGTGTTGTTCCATCTTACGGAATATGACAAGGGGCCGGATGTGGCGGACGCTGTTGACTGGGAGAACGGGCCGGCGTACCTGCACAATCCGGACATGCCGATGTGGAAGCCGCTGATCTAGGCCGATGCTGTCCGGCTGTCTCAACCCTGCGACTATGCTGGTGCGTTGGCTTGAAAGCGCCCGCGACGCATGCACGCCCTCACGTGTGACGTCGCGGGTCCAGTGGCGAATGCCGGACACGATGAAGGCGGGTGATGCCCCATGTTGCGTATGTTCAGTACCGTTGACGGCCAGGTACGGCAGATTTCGAAACCCGAGAACGGCTCCTGGCTGGCGTTGGCCGATCCCACCGATGTCGAGCTCGCCACCGTCTCGCAGGAGACGGGCATCGACCTCGCCGATCTGCGTGCCCCGCTCGATGACGAGGAACGTTCGCGCGTGGACGTGGAGGATGACTACACGATGATCATCGTGGACATTCCCACCGTGGAGGAACGCAGCGGCAGGGATTGGTACGAGACGATACCATTGTCGATCATCGTGACGAAGACGATGATCATCACCGTGTGCATGCAGGACACCCCGGTGCTCCATCCGTTCATGGAAGGCACGATCCGTGGATTCAACACCTTCATGCGATCCAGATTCATTCTGCAGATCCTCTATCGCAACGCGACGATGTACCTGCGGTACCTGCGCATCATCGACCGGGAGACCGATAAACTCGAACTGCGTCTGCGCCACTCCATGCAGAACCGTGAGATCCTCATGCTGCTCGAACTGAGCAAGACCTTGGTGTATTTCAACACGTCGCTCAAATCGAACGAGATCGTCATGGAGAAGCTCATGACGCTCACACGCATCAAGCAGTACCCGGAAGATGAGGATCTGCTTGAAGATGTGATCACCGAGAACAAGCAGGCCATCGAGATGGCGAACATCTACAGCGGCGTTCTCGCGAACATGACGGACGCATTCGCCTCAATCGTGTCGAACAACCTGAATAATGTGATGCGCATCTTCACGATGATCTCGATCACGCTATCGATTCCGACTCTCATTTTCTCCATGTACGGCATGAACTTCCAGCAGGGGATGATCGGCATGCCGTTGAGCGATTCACAATGGGGGTTCCTCGTCATCGTCCTGCTTGCCTGCGTCTTGGCGGGAGCGGTGATCTGGTTCCTCACACGCTCGCGACTGTTCAAGTGAGGCGCGCCATGCATGCAAGACTGAGAACCATGTCCCGTGCGATCCTCACCATCTCCCTCGCAGTGGGGCTTTGCGGCTGCGGCACCTCGGTGAATGTCAGCGCCCCGGGGCAGGCGAAGGGACCAGTCATGTCGATCGGCGTGCCGGCCGACGAACCGGGGGTGGGCTGGTACCATGACGGTGAATACAGCGGTCTGAGTGTCGAAGTGGCCAAATACGTGGCAAAGGTGCTCGGCTATGGGGACGAGCAGCTCTTCTTCCACTCCCAGACCCCCGCCACGCGCCTGGGCAGGCTTGATGACGGCAGCGTCGATTTCGCAATGGTCACGTTCGCCTATGACGGTGGCAAGAATGCGTTGGAGATGGACCATACTCAAACGGCGGATGGCACCCGGTACGAGGTCTCGGGCCCATATCTGGTCGCTCGCAACCAACTGCTGGTTCGTGCCGATGACGCACGTCGGCTGCCGGATGTACAGTCACTCGATGGCAGGACCGTGTGCACGGTCGCCGGCGAGTACTCCGGAGAGCAACTCCATGACCGTCGCCCACGAATCAAGATCCTGCAACGTGCCGACTACAGCGAATGCTCGGCATCATTGCTGGTGGGCCAGAGCGATGCCATAGCCGGTCCACAGCCGATTCTGGCGGGACTGCGCAAGGACGGTGGCACCCGATACCTGCATCTGCAGGAGGACAGCTACGGCACCCAGGCCTTCGGCATCGCAGTGAAGGCGGACCAGCGCAAGCTCATGGAGCTCATCGACACAGCCCTGCAGCAGATGGTCGATGACGGCACATGGGACGCCCAGATCGACGCAATGGAAACCAAGTTGGGTATGCATGTGGATCTGAGTCTCAACCCGGTGACGGTTGCACGCTCGCAGGACGATGGATAAGGGGCGCATCCCCTCCCGGTGCAACCGGGTCGACTGGTGGACATGGCGCCTCCACTGTCCAGTTGCGTCACGATAATCGTTGCCTATGAGTGAGAACGATACGAACGCGCAAGCGACATCGAATGCGTCGGCTACGCCACAATACCGCTATACGACGGAAATGGCCCAGCGCATTGAGAAGAAATGGCAGGACATCTGGGAGAGCGAAGGCACGTTCTGGGCCGCGAACGTGAGCGGCGAACTCACTGACGGCAAGGGGAGTCATGCTGATGGCCGTCAGTCCTTCTTCGCCATGGACATGTTCCCCTACCCTTCGGGCAAAGGATTGCATGTCGGCCATCCGTTGGGATATCTGGCCACCGATGTGGTGAGCCGATACCATCGCATGAAAGGCGAGAACGTCCTGCACGCCATGGGCTATGACGCATTCGGGCTTCCCGCCGAACAGTATGCCGTGCAGACGGGCCAGCATCCACGCATCACGACCGAACAGAACATCGCGAATATGCGGCGACAGTTACGCCGCATGGGGCTGAGCTTCGACGACCGCCGCTCTTTCGCCACGATCGAACCGGGATACGTGCGTTGGACCCAATGGATCTTCTCACGCATCTACGATGCCTGGTACGATCCGGAGACGAGGAATCCGAGTGGGTCCATGGGGTGCGCGCGCCCGATTTCCACGCTGATCGAACAATTCCGCGCCGGTGCGCGTCCGATCGATGGGCATGAGGGCAAGGCCTGGGATGAGCTCACCGAGGTGGAGCAGTCCGAGGTGCTCAATGAGTACCGTCTCGCCTACATCTCCAAATCGCCTGTCAATTGGTGCCCCGGGCTTGGCACGGTGCTCGCCAATGAGGAGGTCACGGCGGAGGGGCGTTCCGAACGTGGCAATTTCCCGGTGTTCCAGCGTGAGCTGCGTCAGTGGTCGATGCGCATCACCGCATACGGGCATCGTCTCATAGAGGATCTCGATTCCATCGACTGGCCTGAGAAGGTCAAGCTCATGCAGCGCAACTGGATCGGGGAGTCGCATGGCGCCTCCGTGCATTTCAAGGTGCCGGTCGACGGTGAGATGGCAGATATGGAGATCTACACCACGCGGCCTGACACGTTGTTCGGTGCCACGTTCTGTGTGGTTTCTCCTGAACATCCGATGCTGGAGCATGTGCCCCAATCCTGGCCGGAAGGCGTGGATCCGGCATGGACGGGTGGCTATGCCACGCCGAGCGAGGCCGTGTCCGCATACCGTGAGCTTGCCGAGGCAAAGACCGCGGCCGACCGTGTGGCCGACAACGGTGAGAAGACGGGTCTGTTCACTGGCCTGTACGCGATCAACCCGATCACCGGTGCCAAGCTGCCGGTGTTCACGGCCGATTATGTGCTCATGGACTATGGCACCGGTGCCATCATGGCCGTTCCGGGTGGTGACCAGCGAGATTACGATTTTGCCATCAAGTACGGCCTTCCGGTGATCTACACGGTTGCGCCGCTTCCTGATTCCGGTGACGATCTGGCCAATTATGAGGGTACCGCCCCGTTCGTTTCGCATGACGGCATCGTCATCAATTCCACCGTCGATGCGACGTGGGCCCGTGGCGACGCGCTCTGCCTTGACGGCATGCGTGTGGATGATGCGATTGCTGTCGTCACCACGTGGCTCGAGGAGGCCCAAGTGGGCAAGGGAGCCACGAGCTACCGTCTGCGCGACTGGCTCTTCAGTCGCCAGCGGTATTGGGGTGAGCCGTTCCCGATCGTCTACGATGAGCATGAGGTGCCCCATCTGGTGCCCGACAGCATGCTGCCCATCAATCTGCCTGACGTCCCGGATTACAGCCCCAAGACCTTCGACCCGGAGGATTCCCAGTCGAGTCCGGAGGCTCCGTTGAGCCGCAACGAGGATTGGGTGAAGGTCACGCTCGATCTCGGCGATGGTCCGAAGACCTATCATCATGACACGAACACGATGCCGAATTGGGCGGGTTCCTGCTGGTACTACATGCGTTACCTCAATCCCCATGACACCGAGCACATGGTGGAGCGCGACGAATACGACTATTGGATGGGTCCGAAGCACTCCCTGGCGGCGGGGCAGGCCGGAGGCGTCGATCTGTATGTGGGCGGTGTGGAGCACGCGGTGCTGCATCTGCTCTATTCACGGTTCTGGCATAAGATCCTGTTCGACCTAGGGTACGTGGATTCGTTCGAACCGTTCCACAAGCTGTTCAACCAAGGCATGATCCAGGCGTATGCCTACACCGATGACCGCGGTCAGTATGTGCCGGCCGAGGACGTTCAGGAGAGCGAAGTGGACGGCAAGACCGTGTACACCTACGAAGGCGAACCGGTCAACCGTGAGTTCGGCAAGATGGGCAAGAGCCTCAAGAACATCGTGACCCCGGACTACATGTACGACCATTACGGCGCAGACACGTTCCGTCTCTATGAGATGAGCATGGGGCCACTTGACGAGTCACGTCCTTGGAACACCCGCAATGTGGTGGGCGGCATGCGATTCCTGCAGCGTTTGTGGCGCAATGTGATCGATGAGAACACCGGCGAGGTCACGGTGACCGACGACGCGATGGATGAACGTACGTTGAAACTGCTCAACAATACGATCGCCGAGGTGACCGGTGAGATGGAGGCCATGCGTCCGAACACCGCCATCGCCAAACTTATCGTGCTCAACAATCACCTGACCGGCATGGACGGCGTGCCTCGCGCCGCCGTGGAGCCGCTGGTGCTCATGGTGGCTCCGATCGCACCGCATATAGCCGAGGAGCTGTGGAACCGGCTCGGCCATGGCGAGTCGTTGGCCCACCATCCATGGCCACAGGCCGACGAGCGTTATGTCGGACAGGACACCGTCACCGCCGTGGTGCAGATCAAGGGCAAGGTGCGGGCCAAACTCGAGGTGAGTGCCGACATCGATCCGGATGAACTGGAGAAGATGGCCTTGGAGGCTGTGGCTGAGCGTCTTGGAGGCAAGCCGCCGCGCAAGGTGATCGTCAAGGCCCCGAAGATCGTTTCGATCGTCCCGGGCGAATGATCGCACGCAGGTCGTGCACCTGTGGATGACCTGCGTGGTGGATATCACGTCCTCCGACCACAGGTGGCCGTCCTCATTGCAATGCCCATGCCGTCATGATTAAGTGGCGGCATGGGCATTGTCTATTCCGGACGGCGTAAAGGCCCGGACGCCGTCATCGTGGTGAGGGATGGGGCTGTGACGCGGCTGCGCCATCTGGAAGGGCCATCGTCTCGCTGCATGACAGCCGATTCATCCACCGGTCCAGGCTTCAGTGTTCAGATGCCGTCGGTGCCCCTGCCGCCACCTCCCGGTGCTCAGGACCCCTCGGTCACGGCAAGCAACGAGCAATCATCAGGTGGCGTGAGGGAAGTTTCTGGAGATGACCAGAAGGCGAGCGCACTGCTGTCGAGCCTGACCGTGGTGAACGATGACGATTTCGAAGCGGAACGTGGAGGCCGCCGTCTGGAACGACCCCGATTCGAACTCGAACCGAAGCATGCGCTGCTGTGCATCATGGTACTGGTCTGTGCACTGGCCACCACCCTGACCCTCCTGGTGCAGCAGGCCTCCAACATGGGCGCCTTGGACACGCAGGCCACGGCGAACGCGTCATCTCATACGACGGCCACGGCATCGCCATCCGTCCGGGATTCGACGCCATCCACGGCTGCACCGGAGCCGTCGCCATCGGCATCCGACAACAAGCAGGACACCTTGGTGAACATCAACACGGCAGACGAGGCGCAACTGCAGGAGATCAAGGGGATCGGGCCGGTGACGGCCGCGAGGATCGTCGAATACCGCACCCAGCATGGCGCCTTCGCCAGTCTCGACGACTTGGTGAATGTGCCGGGCATCGGCATGAAGACCGTAGAGAAGCTGAGACCATGGGCATGCGCACAATGACGGCACCGGTATGCGACCGGGAGCACAGGGGGATCGCGGGCAGCCGAGACCTGCGCATGCTGCCGGTGGCTGTGGGCGTTTGGAGCGCCACATTGCTGACCCGATGGATATGCTCCCAACCCGGATCGGGGCATGACGTTTTCTGGCAGCATGGCCGCATGCTGCAAATGGCCTGCCTGGCGGCGGCATCGGCGGCCATCTTCATCGCACTGGTGCTCATTCCCTTCATAATGAAGGGGACGGGGAAACACCATGGATTGGCCGTGGCGCATGCTCACCGGACTCTGTGTACATTGCTGACGGTGTGTTTCGCCATGCTCGCGGCCACGCTTGCCACAGCGGCGCGAAACCTGACGGAGCATGCCGACCCGGTGAACGTGTCGGCATCCTCCTCCACGGAGCGTGTGAATCTGACGTTCACAGCACGATCACTGCCATTGGCGACGTCGATGAGGGGATACGACTGCCAGGTCGACGGCAATGCCCGGTCCGTCGTGCGCCATGACGTTCGACGCCCATCGTCCCGCGGTGTACGGGTGTTCGCCCGACAGCCGGCCTGTGGGCGCATCGCGCAGCAGGGGTACTACGCCATCGTCGGAACCATTCAGGAAGCGGCATATGGTGAGATGCCCATATGGGTGCTTGCAGACGGTGGCACGATGACCGTCAAGGATCCACCGGCGCCATGGCGTGCGATTCATCGGATGCGCATGGCATTCCTGCAAACGACCCGCGGACTCGACGATCAGGGCGTTGTGCTGGTTCCCGGCGTGACCTTGGGGGTACTCGGACACGATGCGATGGTGCACTGCGCAGATGGTGGAGTGGACGACGAATACGCTGAACTCCTGCAAGAACAATGTCGCCGTGCAGGCATCATGCATCTCATGGCCGTATCCGGAGGCCATTACGCCCTCGTCGGCACATTGGTGATGGCATTGGGGGCACGACTCCATTGGAACCGTTTTGTGAAGGCCGGTGCGCTCGCAATGGTCTACCCGATGCTCACGATGGTGCTTGCACCCAGCAGGTCGGTCACACGGGCGATGCTGATGTCGATGCTGTCTCTTGGATTCCTGGTGTTGGGGCGTCGCAGGCAAAATGTTCACCTGCTCTGCCTGACGGTGGTGTTCGGATTGCTGCTCGATCCGTCATTGGCTTCGAGTTACGGCTTCGCGTTGTCATGTGCGGCGGTGTTCGGCTTGTCGACGGCATGCACGCGTATGACGGCATGGGTGTCGCATCTGCTTCCGGACCGTTTGGCCAAACCGTTGGCGGCGTCATGCTGTGCACAGCTATTCGCTGGTCCCGTTCAGATTCTCATGGACAACAAGGTGTCGATATGGTCGCTGCCGGCGAATCTGCTGGTTGCACCATTCGTCAATGCCGCGACGATTCTGGGACTGTGCTCGTTGTTCGTCGCATGGATGGCGCCGGGCGTCTCACGATTCCTGGCATGGGCGTGCTCACAATGCACGACGGTCATCGAATATGCGGCACGTCTGTTCGGCTCGGAGGAGTCGAGCACCTTGGCATGGATGGAGGGTATACCAGGCGCTGCGGTGCTCATCGTGACGGAACTGACTGCATGGGTGCTGATCGTATGCATCGGGGACTTGCTGCGAGCCTATGACGGCACGGTCACCAACGGTGATGGCCGTCCCCTGCGCATGCCGGTCAGGGAACGCCTCACCCAATGGTTCGAACATACGTTCGAAATGATGGGGTGGCTGACATGGCGCAGATGAGACGAAGGATGCAGGCAAGGACCGGTGTCGCAAGACTTGTCCAAACATACGTCGACATTGAAGATATGACCGCAGCAACACCATGCCTGCTCATCTACGGCGGCGATGAGTACCTGAACGAACAGAACGCCCGGGATGCCGTGTATCGCCTGCTCGAGGAACATAGGGATGCCGAATTGGCACGCGTCGACGCCCGCAGCGCCGACGCCTACTCCTTCGACGAGGCGGTGAGTCCCTCCCTGCTCTCGCAGAGGTCGGTGGTGTGGGTCGAACATGCGGAGGACGCCGACCCCGGACTGCTCGACGCCATCGTGGCCTACGCCAACGAAACAAATCGGGACCCAGAAGCGTCGGTGGTGGTGATGCAATGCGCCGCAACGCCAAAAGGCCGTTCCGTGGAAGCGCTCATGCGCCGCAACAACATTCCCGTCGACACGGTTCCCAAACTCGACAAGGCCAAGGACAAACTCAACTATGTGTACCAGCAGTTCCAATCGCGTGGCAGGCGCATAGACCCGCAGGCCGCACAGCAACTGGTCAATGTGCTCGGCGACCATGTGGGAGAGCTGGCCGCAATGATCAGGCAGCTATGCTTCGACTTCGATGACGACCCAATGCGAGTGAACCGTGTGAACCAATACCTCACAGGGAACCCGAAAGTCACCGGCTTCAACGTGGCCGACCTCGCCATGGGCGGGAAGACCGCACGTGCAGTGATCGCCCTGAGATCCGCGCTCGCCCAAGGAACGGAACCGATTGCACTCATCGGCGCGCTCGCGTTGCAAATGCGCAACCTCGCCAAAGCCGCGGCCATTCGTCAAGGGGACATCTCGAAAACCAAGGCGGCGGTGAACGAATGGGCGCTGCGAACGGCCAACGGACGTCTGGGAGGGTGGACATCGCAGGGCATCAGCGCCTGCATGCAACGACTCGCCTGGGCGGACGAACAATGCAAGAGCCGCGGAGGCGACCCCATATACGCACTTGAGAACACCATAGAACTCATCGGAGCCAAAGGAATCCAATGAACACCATCCACCATATGCGCGAGCCCAACCCGTCGCCCGCACCACGACAACCTGACAGCACGATCACCTTGCAAGTGCCGACCGCACAGGCCATGCACGAGCTGGGCGAGCGACTCGCCCGCAGCCTGCACGGTGGTGAGGTGATCCTGCTTTCCGGGCCCCTCGGCGCAGGCAAGACCACATTGGCGCAAGGATTGGGGAAAGGCCTGGGCATTCAAGAACCCATCGTCTCACCGACCTTCACCATCGCCAGGGAACTCGACGGCACCTTCGCTGACGGCACGCCCGCACATCTGATCCACGTGGATGCCTACCGGCTTGGATCCAATGACTACGCCCCAGGTCAGGCACAGACCGACCTGCTCCTCGACGAACTCGAATCCCTCGGCCTCGACGAGGAACTCGAAGAACCCGGCACACACACCATCATCCTCATGGAATGGGGCGAACAAATGGCAGCTGCGCTCGCCGACGAACGCTTGGAGATCCGCATCCAAAGACCCACCGACCATGTGTCTGCCCCCATAGGCCGGAACGAACCCACCGCAGATGGTGAACGCATCGTCACCATCACCCCAGTGGGAACACGATTCGCCCTGGCGGAACCAGCCGACGCCCAAGCCTGACGACGCCGACGGACAACGCATACAATACAAGAACCGCACCCTAACACAACACACGAAACAAGCGACACGAGACACATGAACACGTTAGTCATCGACACATCATTCGGATCCACAGTAGGCATAACCGGGCATGAACCAATCTGCGAACAGGATTCGCGCACACACGTGGAAAAACTGCAGCACGACATCGCGCAAGTCTGCGCAGAGGCGAAAATACAACCTCACGACATCGAGCGCATAGTCGTAGGAATAGGCCCGGCACCCTTCACCGGACTACGCGCAGGCATCGTGGCAGCCAAGGCAATCGCCTATGCCACCGGAGCACAACTCCTCGGACAGGATTCCCTAAGCGGACAGGCCACCATGATGCAAGTGGCCTACAACGGCGATCCGAACCTGCTGAACACAGCCATATTCGGCAACTGGAATGCACCAGCCAATGCGGGCGCCGCGTTGCATCTGACCCTCAGCGTCAACGACGCGCGCCGCAAACAGCTCTACTACACCCTGCTCGCAAACACCAACGCAGACACCAAAGACGAACGCATCCAACTCGACATGAACATAGACACGCCATCGAACATCGCGGCCAAAGTAAGCGCAGCGGTCGCCACCATGCAGCAACGCCATCCCGACCAGCCGATCGCCGTCGACATAGTCGGACACGGTGCAAGCAAATACGAGCAAATCTGGAACCAACAACCCTGGCACGGAATCACCCTCGACCATTCACTCCTCGACACCGGCGCATGGGGGGTGAAAGCCTTCGCCGCACTCGCAGAACACGATGCCGACGCCGACGCCAATCTACGCCCCATCGAGCCCCTTTACCTGCGCAGACCCGACGTCAGCGTGCCCAACCCGCTCAAACATGTGCTCAACCACGAAGGAGCACATCGCAACGAGGCAAACGCATGATCGTCGACGCCAACACGCTCGAGCGCACCACGGTATGCTCGCAAATAGCCAAGATGGAACAACAACTGTTCGGCAAAGGAGCATGGAGCAACACACTCATAGACGAAGAGCTCAGCGCACCACACCGCAGCTACTATGTGAACGTGGACGACGAAGGAACCATAGACGCATACGCCGGCCTCTGGTACGACGGATACGACGCACAGATCATGACCATAGGCGTCAGCCCCGAACGCCAACGACAAGGCATAGCCACCCAACTGCTCAACCAGCTCATCGCCAAGGCCAACGAACTCCACGCCGAACGCATGCTGCTCGAAGTGCGCGTCGACAACGAACCGGCACTCACCCTGTACCGCCACTTCGGATTCGAAACCATGGGAATCCGCAAACGCTACTACCAGCCGGAAAACAAAGACGCCTACACCATGAGTCTCACCCTGTGCGACCACCGACCCGCAGGATTCGCCATACCATCGAACACACAATGCTGATCCCAACAGCGCCACGCCAACAAGCCCAAGAAAGAAAACAATGAGCAACCAAATCATTCTCGGCATCGAATCCACCTGCGACGAAACCGCCGCCGCCGTCGTGCAAGGCAAGACACTGCTGACGAATGTCGTCGCCTCATCCATGGACGAACACGCCCGATACGGTGGCGTCATCCCCGAAATCGCCTCCCGTGCGCACGCACAGTCATTCGTGCCGGTGGTATCGAAAGCGCTCGCCGACGCGAACATGACCATCGACGATGTCGATGCCATCGCCGTCTCGGCAGGCCCCGGTTTGGCAGGGTGCCTTGCGGTCGGCGTCTCGGGGGCGAAGGCATTGGCCTGGTCAGCCAACAAGCCGATCTACGGCATCAACCACGTCATTGGGCATGTGGCCGTCACGCAATTGCAGTTTGGTGATCTCCCTGCCAATACGATGGCGCTCATCGTCTCTGGCGGACACACCTCGCTGTTGCACGTCAACGATATCGCGCGTGATGTCGAGGTGGTGGGGACGACATTGGATGACGCGGCAGGGGAGTGTTTCGACAAAGTGGCCCGACTGCTGGGATTCCCATACCCCGGCGGCCCATACATCGACCGGCATGCCCAGCATGGCGATCCGCATGCCATCAAGGTGCCACAAGGACTCACGCAAGGTCGCGCCGGTAAGGAACACCCTTACGATTTCAGCTTCTCCGGGGTGAAAACAGCCATTGCCCGTTGGATCGAAGAACGGCAGGGGAGAGGGCAGGAGATCCCGGTGGACGACGTATGCGCGTCGCTGGCCGGATCAGTGGCGCAGGTGCTTTCCCGAAAGAGCATGCGAGGATGCGAGCAGTTCGATTCCACCACGTTGATTGTGGGCGGTGGGTTCTCGGCGAACTCGCAGCTCCGGGAGGCGCTTGTGGAGGCTGGGCGCAATCACGGGGTCGACGTGCGCATACCGCAGATCAAACTGTGTACGGACAACGGTGCCATGGTGGCGATGCTTGGTTCGAATTTGGTGGAGGCCGGTGTGGCGCCGTCTGACATGGAATTCCCCATCGACTCTGCGATGCCGCTTACCAAGATCAGCATGTGAGGTATTGCAGTGGTTGTCTCCGGATTGGTGCGGCATCCCGCCGGGGATACGGTGCGACACGCGTTGATTTGCATTTTTCGACTCACCCGCTAAACTAAACATTTGTTGCGTGTGAGAGATCATGCGAGCGCATTCCTGCGTAGCTCAGTTGGCAGAGCATCCGACTGTTAATCGGACGGTCACTGGTTCAAGCCCAGTCGCAGGAGCCATCAGCCGCCCTCGGGCGGCTTTTCCATTGTGTGCCAGATACGGTGTCGCGACGCGACTCATTGACCAATTCGGTCAGCTCCTTGAGTCTGTCGTGATGAGTGGTGTACCAGCCTGTGTTCTCCATGATGCGGCCGGTTCGGCGCTGCAGTTCCTCGACGCTGTTGGCATTGCACCCGGTGATTTCCGGGACCTTCTCCTCATATTCCTTGGCGAATTGCACGAGCACATTGGGGTCCTGCACGTCATAGGTGCCAAGATGGTATGCCTTGCTTGCCTCACTATCGTGCAGGTATGTGTAGGTGTTCATCGCGATGCGCAGTTCATCGCTTGCCGCGGCGCACATATGTCTGGCATGGGTGAGATAGGAGACGTTCATGTTGTGCACGATGAGTGCGGCGCCGGCTGCGAAGACAATGGCAAGACAGAGCATGACGATGATCGGTGCATTCCGATGTGTGGATGATGCCGGGCTGCTGGTGTCACCATGGTCGTTGCTGGATTTCGGCATATTCGGCTGCACTGGCTCCATATTCTCCCTGATTGGGTTTGCGGGGCATAAGCCCATCGCATATTATGCGGATTTCTCTCTATGTTGCATTCTACGCGCATCGGAGAAAATGACGGTCGTGTCATATGAATCCGGGGAGTATGCCGACACGCCGGATTTGCGTATTCAAAATATCGTGTGTAAATTATATGTCTGTTGCGTGTGAGAGATCATGCAAGCGCATTCCTGCGTAGCTCAGTTGGCAGAGCATCCGACTGTTAATCGGACGGTCACTGGTTCAAGCCCAGTCGCAGGAGCCATCAGCCGCCCTCGGGCGGCTTTTTTGTTATACAGGAGGTGGGTGTGCGCGTATGAGCAGGAACACTGATGACCGGCGTGCTCTTGCAGCGATCGAGAGCGAACGCATGGAGGATCAGATTGCTTATTACCGTAAGCCCTTCATGGTGCTGTGGGCGGCTGTTCAGGAGGCTTCGTCGGAATTGGAAGAGGATTACGGACTCTCTTCCGACGTCTCGCAACTCTGGGTGGCTGAACGGCTGCGGCAGGTGTCGGATTCATTGGTGGACAGATTGGCCGAGAAAGCCGTGCAACATGGCACCAGCAAATCGAACGTGGCACGTGCCGCCGATTCGGATCCAACGAATGCCATGCGCAGATTTCCTCGTCTTCGACCGGGAGCTGTTCGCACCCGACTGCTTATTGACGAGGTGCTCGATTCGCTGGAATGACGTCTTCGGATTCGCCATCGACCTTTCTCATCTGTCTCGGCAATGAGTGCGTGCCATTGACGGCAATGAGGTGATGGTGCATAACCCGTTCTCCGACCACAATGACCTGCCAGACTGGACACGTGGATGCTAACCGGTCATAGTGGAATCCAGATCACTACGTGGCTGGAGGAGATATGGCACATCATGGGACTTCCTGGAATGGCTGGCGTCGATGGCGGGCTCGCAGACTCAGGATGGTGAGATTGTGGATGCTGCGGTTGCTGCGGATGCAGCATGAACTGCTGATTCTGGCGCTATGCCTGGTTTGCGGTGCCGTTGTCCCGCTCGCTGTCTCGTCGAGTGAGATTCATGGCATGGAGCTCGTTGCTGGTTGTACGGCAATCGCAGGGGAAATGTGCCATGCTCGCATGCTGTCGCCCGTGCCCGACGGATTGATTGTCAGGGGGTTCGACCGGCCGGAATGGCAATGGAGCCCTGGGCATAGGGGAGTGGATATCTCGTTGAATGGTACGCATGAGTTGCTGGCACCCAGCGATGGGGCCATCAGTTTCAGCGGGATGGTGGCGGGGAAATCGGTGGTGAGTATCGACACAGGTCCGTACACGCTCACATTCGAACCGGCGCACACTCAACTGGCGGTAGGCGACAAAGTGCATCGCGGAAAGCGATTCGCCTCAGTCGGAGGCCAGAGCGACCACTGTGGGGAAAGTTGCGCGCATTGGGGTATCAAGCGCACTGGACGTAGGGACTATCTCGATCCGGCGTGGTTCCTGCGCCCAATGCAGATTCGGCTGGTTCCCTATTCCGAATAGCGTCCCACCGGCACATCGCATCACATGTCGGCGTCGGCCAATGAGATGTACCCCGGATCGATCAATGCGGCCTTCAGATTTGCGGCACTCACGGCCAGCAGGGTTATATGCAGTGTGGGGATCTCCGAACCGTAGTCGTCGCTGGTTTTGAGCTCGGCAATGTTGGAGAGCTTCTCCTTGCGGTTGAGCTGCAGTGCGATTTGTGCAATGGTGCCGGTGTTGGCATGGACGTCCACCAGACCGGTCATCCACTGCAATCCATTCACAATGTTCGGGATATCGGATATATAGGCACCAAAACCGGTGATAATGGGCCATTGCTTGGAGTCCGTCTTCGTTGTCTGGGATGGTTGCGCGGACTCATCACCTGACTGTGCTGGATTAGGCACACGTTGTCTGTTCAGTGGCTTCCTTCCTGCAATGTTGCCCACCACATCGAAAATGGTGATGGAGGGGTTGACATCCATGGAGGATCCTGAATAGCCCATCGTTTTCAGTGCCTTGATCGATGCGGCCGCAGTGAAATCGTTCATCGCCAAGATACCGTCGATGCGTACGGCTGCATCGCGTCCTTTCGTCTCGAGGCGTGACTTGAGCTCATCCTCTATCTGGGAGTCCTTCGTCGCCTTGAACATCACATCCTTGTAATCGCTTTTCGTGGTGAAGAACGAGAGGCGTTGTGAGGGGCTATATGCCTTGCGCTGCCGGAAATACGGCCCCAGAACCTCCCAGATGCCTTCAAATGCCTGCGCTTGGAACGAATTGTTTTTGCCGGACGGGTCTGTGTTCGGCAGGAGAACCTCTATGGCTTTGGGATTCGACTCGCTCACCGCATCGAGATCGAGTTTGGATACGATCTGCTGTGCCTGCATACGGCCGATGTCGGCGGCAGTCACCAATGGGACGTAGACGTTCGGAACGAAGCCGTCGATCGGGTTGCTCAGCACCACCACATGCATCCCCGCGTTCTTCGCCTTGTTCAGCGAATCGGCTATCTGGCGCATGGAAGAGGATTCATCTGAGTCAGTGTCGGATGCATCCTGGTCGGAGGGCTCCTGGTTCGGAGTGGTGATGAAATGGCTGTATTCGCCGTAGTTCCTGTCAAGCCTGACGGCCGGGGCGATGACAATCGTCGTTGCCCCCTGCTCGGTTTGCGGGTCGCCGTATTGCTCCTTGGAATCCGCATTGAGCCGTTCCTGCACATACCGCTTCAAGGCATCGCTCTGGCTTGCCAACGAACCGCTGGTCTCACGGTTCATGGACTTGCCGGAGAATCCGTCAGTGGACAGCGCGTTCTCGAGCGAATCATTGAGAGTGTTCCAGTTGTTCAGGGGAACGTTCTGCGAAAGATTGGGGGAGTTCGATGGAAGGAAGAGCGCCACGTGCCCTGTCGAAGCTGCGGTGGTGGCCGAGGGGCTGGTGGTGGCGGTGCCGGTCGATGGATCGGTGGAGCATCCGGCCGTTGCACACATCAGTGAGCCAGCCATCGCCAACGAGACGAATGCGCGAATGATGTGAGAGGTGCCTTTGCCCATAACCGCCCTTGTCCTTTGCCTAGATCGCAGCGTATGCCGTTACATTGTACCCGGCCTGCAACACTTCGGGGCCTGTGCGTATGCACAGGCCCCGAATGTCGTGAGGATGTCAGATTCAACGCTGCTCGGCAAGGTTCCTTTGCAGGTTCTCATCCAGAGCGTTCATGAACTGCTCTGTGTCGAGCCATTCATGGCTTGGATCAATGAGTATGGCCAGATCCTTGGTCATCTGGCCGCCCTCAACGGTCGAGATGATGGTCTGTTCCAGTGTTTCTGCGAAATTGGCGACCTGTGGGGTGCCATCGAGTTTTGCGCGGTGCTTGAGGCCGCCGGTCCAGGCGTAGATCGAGGCGATCGGGTTCGTGGAGGTCTTCTCGCCTTTCTGCCAGCGACGGTAATGGCGTGTGACCGTTCCATGGGCGGCCTCGGCTTCGACGGTTTGGCCATCGGGAGTCATGAGAACCGACGTCATGAGTCCCAGCGACCCGAATCCCTGCGCCACGGTGTCGGACTGCACATCACCGTCATAGTTCTTGCAGGCCCACACGTAACCGCCATGCCACTTGAGCGAGCTGGCCACCATATCGTCGATCAACCGGTGCTCGTAGGTGAGTCCCTCCTGCTCATAACGTTGCTTGTATTCGGTTTCGAACACCTCGGCGAAAATGTCTTTGAACTCGCCGTCGTAGGCCTTGAGAATCGTGTTCTTCGTGGAGAGGTACACGGGGTAGTGCCGCAGGAGTCCATAGTTGAAGCATGCGCGTGCGAAGCCGCGAATCGATTCATCGAGATTGTACTGCACCTGCGCCACGCCGCTCCCGGGATAATCGAACACCACATGTTCGATCGGCTCGGAGCCGTCATTCGGGGTGAAGGTCACGGTGAGAGTGCCAGAAGTCGGCACCTTGAAGTCGGTGGCCTTGTACTGGTCGCCGAACGCGTGGCGAGCCACTACAATCGGCTTTGTCCAACCAGGCACCAGACGAGGAATGTTGTCTATGACAATCGGCTCGCGGAAGATCGTACCACCGAGAATGTTGCGAATGGTGCCGTTCGGCGACTTCCACATTTTCTTGAGGCCGAACTCCTCCACACGCGCCTCGTCGGGGGTTATCGTGGCGCATTTGACACCCACATGTTCGCGCTTGATCGCTTCTGCCGCGTCGATGGTCACTTGGTCATCCGTGGCGTCGCGGTTCTCGATTCCCAGGTCGTAATAGTCGAGATCGATGTCGAGATACGGCAGTATGAGACGATCCTTGATGTCCTTCCAGATGACGCGTGTCATCTCGTCGCCGTCGAGCTCAACCACCTTGCCTTCGACCTTGATTTTGGCCATGCTGTGTCCTCCAGTCGTTGCGGGTAACAAACCCATGTGTAATGCAAAAGTGTTACCAACATGAATATTTGTCCATTCTGCAAACGGTGTGGGTGACGTGTCACATGGCACGGATAGCCTAAAGGCATGGCTCAGGAAACAGAAATCGGCCTTGGCAAGAAGGCCCGCATCGCTTATGGCTTGGACGACATATCCATCGTCCCCTCCCGTCGCACCCGCGATCCGCAGGACGTGTCCACCTCGTGGCAGGTGGATGCCTATGAATTCGACATCCCGGTGATCGGGGCCCCGATGGATTCGGTGACGAGCCCACAGACGGCCATAGCCATGGGCAAACTTGGAACTGTTGGCGTACTCGATTTGGAAGGTCTGTGGACCCGATACGAGAATCCCGAACCGATTCTGGAGAAGATCGCCTCGTTGGATCCCGACGATGCCACGGCGTATCTGCAACAAGCCTATGCGGAGCCAATCAAGCCCGAACTCATTGTTGAACGACTCCACGAGATTCGCGATGCAGGGGTAACCGTGGCAGGTGCCCTTTCCCCGCAGCGCACGCAGCAGTACTATTCGACTGTGCTCAATGCCGGTGTGGACCTGTTCGTGATCCGCGGCACTTCCGTGTCGGCGGAGCATGTTTCGAAGAACCATGAGCCTTTGAACCTCAAGCAGTTCATCTACGACCTCGACGTGCCGGTGATAGTCGGCGGTGCGGCAAACTACCGGGCTGCATTGCATCTGATGCGTGCTGGGGCTGCCGGTGTGCTGGTTGGGTTCGGTGGCGTCGCGACATCCGCCAACCGCCAGACCATCGGGGTGTCCATCCCGATGGCGACCGCCATCTCCGATGTGGCCGAGGCGCGACGTGACTACATGGATGAGTCGGGGGGCCGATACGTACAGGTGATTGCGGATGGCAGCATGGGCGAATCAGGCAGCTTCGTCACTGCCCTCGCCATGGGAGCCGATGCGGCCATGCTCGGTGCGCCGCTGGCCCGTGCCCAAGAGGCACCGGGGCATGGAACGCATTGGGGGTCCGAGGCTCGTCACGCCACACTGCCGCGTGGCCTGCGCTCTGAAGTCGGTACGGTTGGCACCCTGCAAGAGATTCTGTATGGTCCGAGCCACAAGGCGGACGGCACCACGAACTTCATAGGGGCATTGCGCCGCGCCATGGCATCGTGTGGCTATGTGGACATCAAGAGCTTCCAACGATGCCCCGTGGTGGTCACCGCCAACCGATCCTGAACGGGAACATCAAAACGCCGAGCCTGCCATTTCATCAGGCTCGGCGCTTTGGCATTATCGGAGAAAGGGTGCAACGGCAAGAATGCAGGAGGAATGTGAATAAATTATCCACAAATCCACAATTCCTCGTGTCAGGGTTGCGGGACAATCGTGGCTTCGATACATTCGATACCGAATACGGCAAAGGGGACCGTATCGGACTCAAGAGGAAACATGCATACACCATCGAACCCATCGAATACGAAACCACATGCGGGCAATATGCGGCAGCCTATAGACATTCCTCCGCTGAAGGAGGAGCTGGAGGCATGCCCTCCCGATGTGGACATGCACATAGAACGGACGCCGTTGCCGGTGCACAGCGGCATGCTCTCACGTAATCACAGCCTATGCCCGGTGCGGTTCCGCATACGCAGCTGCGTCAATGTGAAACTGCTGCCCATCACGGCATATGGCATAAGCGAGCGTGCTTTCAAGATCTGCTGCATAGCGTTTGAGGTTGTGCGAGGCAGGGTGGGGGTGCAGGCGCTGAGAGGCATGGTCACCACCACCTGCTGCGAGCGGTTGGAACTCATGCGGGATCTCATGAAGTCCGCCACCAGCAGCCATGTCGATTTGCATTCCAAACGTTTCTATGCGCAACCCATGCCCGTTCTCATCGACGGCACCGCGGTGTCTCCGATGAGATTCGAAATCACCATCGAGGTGAGGGTGGGTTCCCTCCAGTATTGGGTGAACATGGTGCTCGACCTTCGCGGCAGTGCTTGGATATGCACCTACTTGGATATGGGATGAACTTGATGGCATCCGATGAAATGGCAGACGATTGGATATAGTTGAACCATGCTCAGGGAATATGGACTCGATAACAAATACGTGACCACGGATGACGACACCGTATATCAGCTGCTGTCGAAACGTGCTCTGGAACGCCCCGATGAACTGATTGCCCAGTTCAAAGACCCTCAGACGAACCAATGGGTCGATGTCATGGCCGGCGAGATGCTGGCCCAGGTGCGCAGCGTTGCGAAAGGCCTGATGGCCATAGGGGCGCGTCCGGGCACTATGGTGGCAATCTATTCCGCCACCAGCTACGAGTGGGGTGTCATGGATTTCGCATGTGCCAGCATTGGTGCGGTGAGCGTTCCGATCTATGAGACCGATTCGCAGAAGCAGGCCGACTCGATCATCACGGAGGTACAGCCTGCCATCGCATTCGGCGGTGACGAGAACCATACCCATACTTTGGAACGCATCGCCGAGCAGGTCAAATGCCTGCGCCACGTATTCAACTTCGAGAATGGTGCATTGGAAGCGCTCATCAATTACGGCGAATCGGTGAGCGAGGACGAGCTCGATGCGGCCATCGGCCGGGTGCGTGCCGATGACCTGCTCACCATCGTGTTCACGTCTGGTTCCACCGGCAAGCCGAAAGGTGCCATGCTTTCGCATCGCAACTTCACCCACATTGTGAAGAACGGCTACGAGATCCTGCCCGAGATGCTGTACGATGCCCCGAACCGTCTGCTGCTGTTTCTGCCGCTTGCCCATTGCTTCGCGCGTTACATCCAGTATGTGGCCATCGGAGGTTATGGAGTGGTGGGCTATGTGCCTGACGCCAAACATCTGTTGGCCGATCTGCGTGGCTTCAAGCCGACGTACCTGCTCGGTGTGCCTCGCGTATTCGAGAAGGTCTACAACGCAGCTTCCCAGAAGGCCGGCGCCGGCATTCGCGGGCATATTTTCGCCAATGCCGTCAACCATTTCGTCTCCTGGTCGGAGATGATGTCGGAACACAAGCATCCGGGGCCGATGATGCGAATCAAGCATTCGTTCTATATGAGCACCGTGGCCTCGTCCTTCCGTTCGGCCCTGGGGCCGAACCTACGGTATCTCGCCTGTGGCGGAGCGCCGATCAATCCGGACCTCGTGCATTTCTTCAATGGCATCGACGACATCACGTTCATTCAGGGGTACGGCATGACGGAGACGGCTGCTCCGATGATCGTCAATTGGCAGAAAGCCAACCGCGTTGGCTCCGTCGGACGTCCCGGACCGGGAATGGCCGTGCGTACGGCGGAGGACGGGGAGATCGAGGTCAAAGGCCCCAACGTGTTCCTTGGATACTACAAGAACCCGGAGCTTACCGATGAAGTGCTGGAGCCAAGCGGTTGGCTGCATACCGGCGATCTCGGGTACATTGACGACGACGGATTCCTGTACATCACCGGTCGCAAGAAGGATCTCATCATCACCGCGGGTGGAAAGAACGTGAGCCCGGCGCCGCTGGAAAGCGCGATCAGTGAATGCCCGATTGTGTCTCATGTGGTGGTGGTCGGTGACAACAAGCCGTTCATTGGCGCAGTGGTGACCCTCGATGAGGAGATGACCCGCAGCTGGCTCGATAATCAGGGCATGCCAACGAATCTTTCGATGGACGATCTGGCCCACAGCGACGGTGTCCACGCATTCATCCAGCAGTACGTGGACAAAGCGAACGCCAATGTATCCCGTGCAGAGTCGGTGCGCAAGTTCATCGTGCTTCCCTCCGATTTCAGCATCGAGGAAGGTACGCTCACGCCAAGCCAGAAAGTTGTGCGCCCCAAGGTGCTCTCGACATACAGCGAGCTCATCGATGCGGAGCTCTATGCTCCGAAGAACGCGGCGCGTCCGGTTCCGGTGAGCATGCAGATCATCGAAAGCACCTCGGAAACCGTGAAGAAAGCCTCCCAAGCCGTGCAGCACACCGCCGAGACGGTCACCCCGAAGGTTCGTCAGGCATTCGACAACGTACAGGAACGCTTTGAGGAGCTTCAGCAGCATGGTCGGTCCGATGAATCCTCCTCGGCCAAGCCTGAGCATGGGGCCTCGACCACAACGAATTCGGATTCCTCCGAACAGAACACGAAGGAGCAGTGACAAGAGTGGCAATTCGTGAAATTCGGGTCGTTCCCGATCCGGTACTGCGCACGCCATGCGATCCGATTACAGAGATCACGCCGGCCGTACGCAATCTCGTGCAGGATCTGCTCGATACTGTGGATGATCCAGGCCGAGCGGGCGTCTCCGCCAACCAGATCGGCGTCAGCCTCCGAGCCTTCTCGTACAACATCGATGGCAAGATCGGCTATGTGCTCAACCCGGTGCTCGAGGAGACCCGAGGCGAACAATACGGCGATGAGGGATGCCTGAGCCTGCCGAATCTATGGTACAAGACCAAGCGGGCGGATTACGCGCGCGTGCGCGGCATGGATCTGGACGGCAATGAGATCGTGCTCGAGGGAGACGGCATCATGGGCCGTATGCTCCAGCACGAGACCGACCATCTCAACGGCCATCTCTATATAGACCGCTTGGAGAAGGACGAGCGGCGTGCGGCGATGCGCCGCATGCGCAGTCTCGAATAGTGCTGACTAGCCATGCCGAACGCAGTGGGAACATCTGGTGTGAATGTCCACAGGGGGTCGCAATTGAAATGCGACCCCCTGTGGTATTATCGAGCGTTGTGCGCCAACCGGTGAAGAAGGCAGTCGCAGCTTTCCGAGCCAACCGAATATCGTCTACCGGTGCACATGAATTCGCGTCATGCCCGCGACGGCCTGTGTCGGTCGGCAGCCCTGTATGGGGCAGCTGCACGCAGGATCGCATGGCCAGGCAATAACCGACTAGGAAGGTAGTAATACCATGGCTCAGATCACTATGAGCGAAATGCTGAAGGCTGGTCTCCAGTTCGGTCACCAGACCCGCCGTTGGAACCCGAAGATGAAGCAGTACATCCTTACCGAGCGTAACGGAATCTACATCATCAACCTGTTCAAGACGCTGGATCTGATCGATGTCGCCTACGACTTCATCAAGACCACTGTCGCCCACAATGGCACCGTGCTGTTCGTCGGCACCAAGAAGCAGGCTCAGGAAGCGATCAAGAACGCTGCCACCCGCGTGAACATGCCGTATGTCTCCGAACGCTGGCTCGGCGGCATGCTCACCAACTTCCAGACCGTTTCCAAGCGCGTCAACCGTCTCAAGGAACTCGAGACGATGGACTTCGACGACGTGCACGGCTCCGGTCTCACCAAGAAGGAACTCCTCCTGCTCAAGCGCGAGAAGGACAAGCTGGAGCGTCAGCTTGGAGGCATCCGCAACATGACCCGCACCCCTTCCGCGATGTTCGTCGTCGACATCAACAAGGAAGCCCTGGCCGTTGAGGAAGCCCACAAGCTGGGTATCCCGGTGGTCGCCATTGTTGACACCAACGCCGATCCGGAAGCCGTCGAGTATCCGATTCCGGCCAACGATGACGCCATCCGCGGCATCGAACTGCTCACGAACCTGTTCGCGGATGCAGTCGCCGAGGGCCTGCTGGAGCGCTCCGGCAACGCCTCCAAGAGCGAGAGCAACTCCGAGCAGCCGATGGCCGCTTGGGAGAAGGAACTCCTCGAGAAGGACGAGAAGGCCACCCTGCGTGAAAACGCTGTGGTCACCGAGAATGAGGTGAAGAAGGCCGATGAGGAGGAGGGAGCTTCCTCCGAAGCCGCACGTGCCGACGCCCAGAATGAAGAGGCTGTAGCCAAGCCGGGCGAAGAGGTCGAATGATCTCTACGGCGTCGGGAAGCTTTTGCCTTCCGCCGCTGTTGCATTGGTGGGCGTAAACCGCAAGGTTATGCCCACCACCCATGCTTTTCACACAAACAAGGAGTAATCAATGGCAGCAATCACTGCAGCTTTGATCAAGCAGGTCCGTGAGGAGACCGGCGCCGGCATGATGGACGTCAAGAAGGCGCTCACCGAGGCCGACGGCGACGTCGCACGCGCCAAGGAAATCATTCGCGCCAAGGGCATTCAGGCCGCTGGCAAGCGTGAAGGCCGCAAGGCCCAGGAAGGCACCATCGCCTCCACTGTTATCGATTCCGCGGCGGGCCAGACCGGCTATGCCGTCGAGCTCAACTCGGAGACCGACTTCGTGGCCAAGACCCCGAAGTTCATCGACTTCGCAGACACCGTGCTCGCGGACGCCGTCAAGGCCGGGGCCGATGACATCGACGCCGTTCTCGCCGCCCCGTCGCAGGATGGCACTGTGAAGGAAGCCGTCGAAGAGGCTTCCGCGCTCTTCGGCGAACATGTCAAGGTCGGTCAGTTCGCCAAGATCGAAGGCCCGAAGGTCGAGATCTACGCGCACAAGAAGTCCGTTGAGATGCCCCCGAGCATCGTCGCGATGATTGCCACGGATGAGGCCGGTGCCGCCGTGGCCCATGAGGCCGCCCTGCAGATCTCTGCCATGGGCGCCCAGTGGCTCACCCGCGACGATGTTCCCGAGGATGTCGTCGAGACCGAGCGACGTGTCGCCACCGAGAAGTCCCTTGCCGAAGGCAAGCCGGAGAAGATCGTCCCGAAGATCGTCGAAGGTCGTCTCAATGCCTTCTTCAAGGAGAATGTGCTGCTTGAGCAGGCCTATGTGAAGGATCCGTCCAAGACGATCGGCGATCTGTTCAAAGAAGTCGGTGGCCAGGCCCTCGCTTTCGCTCGTCTCGAGGTTGGCAAGGCTCCTGAGGCCGATGCCTGATCTTGACTGATCACCGCATACATATGAAAACGGAGGACGCGGAATTCCGCGTCCTCCGTTTTCATATGTATGCGGTGTCTGCGTGCATGGATACCCTGTAGACAATAGTGACTGCGCGAAGGCGCAGCAAACGGAAGGCAGAATATGGCATTGGAAAACGACTCGGCACAGCCGCGCCGAGTATTGCTCAAACTCTCCGGTGAGGCATTCGGCAATGGCAAAGTCGGCGTGGACACTGCGACCATCCGTCGCATCGCCGGTGAAATCGTTCCTGCAGTGGAGCAGGGAGTGCAGGTGGCCATCGTCACCGGCGGCGGCAATTTCTTCCGCGGAGCCGAACTTCAGGAGGCGGGTATAGACCGTTCCCGCGGCGATTACATGGGCATGCTTGGCACGGTGATGAACTGTCTGGCGCTGCAGGATTTCCTCGAGCAGGCCGGACAGGCGACACGCGTGCAGACCGCCATCACCATGGGTCAGGTCGCCGAACCGTACATTCCGCTCAAGGCCATTCGCCATTTGGAGAAAGGCCGTGTGGTCATCTTCGGTGCCGGCGCCGGCATGCCGTATTTCTCCACGGACACCGTGTCGATTCAACGTTCGCTGGAGATCCATTGCGATGAGGTCCTCATGGGCAAGAACGGCGTGGACGGTGTGTACACCGCCGATCCTCGCAAGGATCCGAGTGCCCAGCGTTTCGAAACATTGAGCTATAAGCGCGCGCTCATTGACAATCTGGCTGTCATGGATGCCTCGGCAATGGCCATGGCCCGTGACAACAACCAGACCATTCGCGTCTTCGGCTTGGAGGGTGAAGGTAATGTGACCCGCGCGCTGATGGGCGATTCCATCGGTACACTGGTGTCCAATGGAGATTCCTCGCTGGCGTAGGCGCCGGCGGTGACGAACACACGAAGCAGCAAAAACTAGAGGAGCATGCATATGGCAAACGTTGTAGATCAGTCCAAGGAACAAATGAAGAAGTCGGTGGAGTCCACCAAGGAGAACTTTGCAGGCATCCGCACAGGCCGAGCCAATCCCGCCTTGCTTAACGGCATCGTGGTAGAATACTATGGCGCTCCCACCCCGCTCAAGCATGTGGCCACCATTGGTGTCCCAGAGCCTCGCACACTTTCCGTCACACCATTTGACCCATCGCAGGCCAATGCAGTGGAGAAGGCCCTGCGCGACTCAGATCTGGGGGCAAGCCCACGTCGCAACGGAGCCACCATTCTGCTGACGATGCCGGAGCTGACGGAAGACCGCCGCAAGGAATACGTCAAACTCGCCAAGTCGAAGGCCGAGGATGGCAAGGTCGCCGTGCGCAACATTCGCCGCAAGGCCAAGGAAGCCATCGACAAGGCCGTCAAAGATGGCGAGATGGGCGAGGACGAAGGCGATCGCCTGCTCAAGGAACTTGACAAGGTGACGAAGTCCACCACCGATGAGCTCGATGCATTGCTGGAGGCAAAACAGAAGGAGATCATGGAGGTCTGATCTCCAAATGGTCCAAAAGGCAATGGCATGCATATCCAGCATGCCATTGCCTTTCATCTTGAGTGGTCACGTCATGAGTAAGGCGTAGGGAAATGGATTCACAAACGCAGCGCGACAGGGAAGCCAAGGCCGACGAGGCAATCAACGCGATCAATAGGAAAGCCGGCCGCAATATGCCACAGGCAGTGGGTACGGCAATCGCACTCATCGCCATCATTCTGCTATGCCTATGGGCCAGCCCCGTACTGTTCGTGGTGCTGGTGGTGCTGTTCATGATCGCGGGGCTATGGGAATTGCGCGTGGACTTCGCGACGATCAACCTGCACATTCCGCTTGTCACACTATGGATCTGTTCCACGGTCACATTGCTGGCGGTGTACTTCTACCCACGCCACGTCGTGGCCATGGCGGTCTGTGTTGCCGTGTCGCTCATAGCCGTCGCATTCAGCGCCACTCTGCATGTCTGGCATGGACGTCGTGTGGAGAAGGAACTTGATAATAAGGCCCTGACCACGCCAGATGCGCCCGATCGTCGCACCGAGCAACACAGCCATCTGACTCAGGTGGCTGTCGCGATGTTCACCGTGTTGTACATTCCACTGCTGGCCTCCTGCATCGTGATGCCTCTCACGTTCAACGAGCATTATTTCGCCCACGCGATGTTGATTGTGTTCATGCCGGCGTTGAGCGACACTGGTGGCCTGTTTGCAGGCATACTGTTCGGTAGGCACAAGCTGAGTCCGCGCATCTCTCCGAAGAAATCCGTGGAGGGGCTGTGCGGATCCATGCTCTTCGCGGTGGCCGGAGCCTATGCCGTATTCGCCTGCACCTATGAGCCGGCGTTGTGGACCACGCGTTGGTGGGCGCCGTTGTTGACCGGCGTGATCATCGGCATTGTGGGCACCTATGGTGATCTGTGCGCGTCGATGCTCAAGCGTGATATGGGCATAAAAGACATGGGGCATATGTTGAAAGGCCATGGAGGGGTGCTCGATCGTGTGGATTCGATCCTCATGTGCGCGCCTTTCATATGCGTATTGCTGTGGGCAACTGGACTGTAGACGAATAAGGATTATGAGCGATTTCAGAGTGACTGACGATAATCAGGTTTCCGAGACCGTCGAGACCGGCATCACTGAAGGTGGCCGCAATGGCGCATTCCGTGACGTACTCAGCAAGGACCACGCGCGCCGCGGCAAACCGCCGGTTCATTTCGCCGATCTGACGGACGATGAGCGCATCGCCAAGGCGAAGGAGCTCGGATTGCCGAAATTCCGGGTTCGGCAGCTCGCCAATCACTACTATGGGCACTTTGACGCAGATGCTGGGAATTTCACCGATTTCCCGGCAGGCAAACGCGATGAGGTGGCGCGTGAATTCTTCCCGACGTTGATTCGCGAAGTGACCCGGCAGGTCGCTGATGACGGGCAGACGATCAAGACTCTGTGGGAGCTGTTCGATGGTTCGAAGATCGAGTCGGTGCTCATGCGTTACCCGAACCGCACCACGTTGTGCATCTCGTCGCAGGTGGGTTGCGGCATGGGATGCCCTTTCTGCGCCACCGGCCAATTGGGGTTGACACGAAACATGTCCACCGGCGAGATTCTCGAACAGGTGCGCATCGCCGCCGCAATGATGGAACGGGGTGAGGTGGCCGGAGGTCCCGGCCGATTGAGCAATGTCGTGTTCATGGGCATGGGGGAGCCGATGGGCAACTATCGGGCGATTGTTTCCGCAGTCCGACAGATCAGTGCGATGCCTCCGGAAGGCTTCGGGATCTCTGCGCGCAACATCACCGTATCGACCGTGGGCGTGGTTCCTGGTATTCGCAGACTCGCGCAGGAAGGCATGCCGGTGCGGTTGGCGGTCTCGTTGCACGCCCCCAACAACGCGCTCCGTGATGAGTTGGTACCGATGAACCGTCGCTTCAATGTGGATGAAGTGCTCGATGCCGCACATGACTATTATCTGGCGAGCAAACGCCGCGTGAGCATCGAATACGCGTTGATGCGGGGCATCAACGATCAGGAGGTGCATGCACGTCAACTGGCGAACCGGCTCAACCATTACGGTGACAACTGGGCCCACGTCAACCCGATTCCCCTCAATCCCATTGAAGGATCGAAGTGGACGGCATCGAAGCCCGAGGACGAGCGCCGGTTCCTCGAGATTCTGCACAATGCCGGCATCACCGCCACATTGCGTGACACCCGCGGGCAGGACATCGATGGCGCGTGCGGCCAGCTTGCGGCCAAAACCAACAACGCATAATGGGCATATTCTCGGTAGAGGCGGCACCAATTCGGTGCCGCTTTTTCATACCCAACTTGACATAAGCAGTCTGCTCTTGTAAGGTAACATAAGTTGCGCAACAAATGTTACTTAATAGATTGAGGAGATTGCCTTGCCACGTCCACCACGATTCACGCAGGAGAAGGTCGCCGTAGCCGCGTTCGACATTGTCCGCGACGACGGCGAGGAATCCCTCACTGCCCGTTCCCTCGCCGAGAAGCTTGGATGTTCGGTCAAGCCGATCTTCGGCCTGTTCGACACCATGGACGAGGTACGGCAGGCCGTTTGGGAACGGGCGAATGCATGGTACCTCGAGAGGCTTGATGCGGCGATGAGTGCAGGTGATCGACCGCCATATCTGGCCAGCGGTCTCGCATACATCGAGTTCGCGCGCACGGAGCCAAATCTGTTCACGTTGCTGTTCATGCATCGGCGCACGCCTGAGCAGATGGAACAATCCGGCATCCAACTGCGTCCGGTGATCGAACTCATCGCCAGGCGATTGGGTGTGGGGTATGACGAAGCCTATGCCTTCCATATGCGAATGTGGGTGTATGTGCATGGCATCGCCTCAATGATCGTCACCGGTTATCTCGACTGGGACGAGACATTCACGGAACGTTCCCTTTCCGACATGTTCCATGCGCTGAGCGAGTACACGGAAACGAAACAGGGGAGTGAGATGGACGCCATATGAACCGTCGACCTGACCAAGACCTTCGGCAGCCTCACCGCGGTCGACAAACTCAACATCACCGTGGCGCAGGGCGAGATCTTCGCATTGCTCGGCGTGAACGGCGCAGGCAAGACGACGACGATCTCGATGCTGTGCGGATTGACCAAACCGACAAGCGGCAATGCATACTTGCTGGGAGAATCGATACTGGCCGATGCGAAGCGCATCAAGCCGCAGATCAATCTCTCGCCCCAGGAAACGGCCGTGGCACCGAATCTGAGCGTCGCCGAGAATCTCAGACTCATCGCCGGAATCTATGGGCAGACAGTGCGGCAGGCCAAGGCGAGCGCACAGCAGGCGCTTGATGAATTCGGACTCACCGCTGTGGCCACCCAGAAGGCGCACACGCTCTCCGGCGGCATGCAACGCCGGCTCAGCATCGCAATGGGTCTCATCACCAATCCGAAGATCCTGTTCCTCGACGAGCCGACGGTAGGGCTGGATGTATTCGCCCGTCGTGAGCTGTGGAACGTGATCAAAGGGCTTAAGGGGCAGGTGACGATACTGCTCACCACGCATTATCTGGAAGAGGTGGAGGCGCTGGCCGACCGTATCGCCATCATGGTCACCGGCAGGATCATCGCCGTCGGCACCTTGGCCGAGCTCAAGAAGCAATCCGGTGAAGACAGTCTGGAAGACGCATTCGTGAAACTGGCGGGAGGGAACAATGAGCTGGCATAGGACGTGGCTGTTCGCACGCCGCACCATGAAGGAGATCATGCGCGATCCGGTGAATCTGTTCTTCGGCCTCGCATTCCTGATGCTCCTGCTGTGGGCATTGTCGTTGATATACAAGCAGGTGCCAGATGCTGCGACAATCTCCAGCGATGAGCTGGCCGCGGCCATCGCCGCCTATGCGCCGGTGTTCGTCTCGTTGTTCTCCGGCATGCTGATCGCCAAGGATCGCACGTCGTCGTTTCTCGCACGCCTGTTTGCCTCGCCGATGACCGCCGCGGATTTCATTCTCGGGTATTCGCTGCCCATGCTCGTGGTGGCACTGGCACAGTCGCTTGTTACGTTCCTGTTCGCCAGGCTGTTCGGGGCATCCGATCGGCGTGCGCATGTTGCTTGGGGTGATTGTGGTTTTGCCGACGGCGCTCATGTACACGGCGATAAGCCTGCTGTGCGGCACGCTGATGAGCAACAAGGCCGTGGGTGGTGTGTGCGGCGCGATGCTCACGACAATCGCGTTCATTCTCTCCGGGGTCACGGTGCCGATCCAGATCATGGGGTCGACATTCCAGGATATCGCGAAGGCATTACCGTTCTACAATGCCGCGCAGTCCGCTGTAGCGGCCGTTGGGGGCGGCTACGGGAGAATCTGGCCTCATTCATGGATCGTGATTGCGTATGCCGTGGGGTTCTGGCTTGCCGCAGTCATCGTGTTCGGTCTGCCCAAACGCAATGTGAACCGGTAGTTGCCGGTATTCCTGAGGAATATATGCAGGGTCGCGATATCACAATATGGGCGCCCCATAGCAGGCACATGGCGATGTAACAGGGAATCGGTACGCTAGAGCACGGTATGCAAGTCCCAAGATGAAACGGAGAGCATGAGCATGTCGTTGGCGGTACGTGTGATTCCCTGCCTGGATGTCGATGACGGACGTGTGGTCAAGGGCGTTCATTTCGAAAACCTCAGGGATGCCGGGGATCCAGTGGAGCTCGCGGCGGAATATTACCGTCAGGGGGCCGATGAGCTCACGTTCCTCGATGTGACCGCCTCGAGCTCGCATCGTCAGACTATGGTCGACGTCGTCACGCGCACCGCGGAACAGATTTTCATTCCGCTCACGGTCGGAGGAGGCGTGCGCACGCCCGAAGATGTCGATTCGTTGCTGCGTTGCGGTGCAGACAAGGTGAGCGTGAACACCGCGGCCATTAACGATCCGACGCTGATCAGCCGCGTTGCCGAGCGTTTCGGCAATCAGGTGCTGGTGCTGTCGGTGGATGCCCGGCGTGAGCGTGGGGAGCAGCATACGCAATCCGGATTCGAGGTCACGACGATGGGTGGCCGTAAATCCACCGGCATCGACGCCCTGTGGTGGGCGAGACGTGCCGAGGAGCTTGGTGCCGGCGAGGTGCTGCTCAATTCGATGGATGCGGATGGCACGCAGCAGGGCTTCGATCTGGAGATGATCCGTGCAATGCGCGAGGTGGTGTCGATTCCGATCATCGCCTCCGGAGGCGCAGGAAAAGCACAGGATTTCCCGCCTGCCATCGCCGCCGGCGCGGACGCCGTACTTGCCGCATCAATCTTCCACTACGGCAAGGTGACAATCGGCGAGGTCAAGGACGAGTTGCGCCGTGCCGGCTACGCCGTGCGCTAGAGAGGCCAAGGGGATGCTCTGGATACTCCCCAGCCATCAATTGAATGAACATGAATGAACACCGACAGCATTGGAGCAGGCATGAGTTGTGAATCTGAAATCGTATACGACAACACCAAGACGCTGGATCAGCGTATCAAGGACCGTCTCAAATATGACGACAAGGGGCTGGTCTGCGCCGTCGTCCAACAATACGACACCCATGAGGTGCTCATGGTGGGGTACATGGACGATGAGGCATTGCGCCGAACCCTTACCACTGGTCGAGTCACGTTCTGGTCGCGATCGCGGCAGGAATACTGGCGCAAAGGAGATACGTCCGGTCATGTGCAGTATGTGAAGGGTCTCAGCCTGGATTGCGACGGCGACGCCATTCTCGTGGAAGTGGATCAGGTGGGCGCTGCATGCCACACCGGCAAGCGCAGCTGCTTCGACGAGGGTGGGCCGTTGCCGGTGGTCATGGGCGAGCGCGAACCTCAGGAGGAGGCAGAGTGAGCATGCAGGACTCCAGCAGTGTGAAGAATCTGGGTTGGGGGGAAACCTGGCCGTCGCGCGAGCGGTTCCATGAACTTGCCGGTGAAGGGTACCGCATCATCCCCATCGTGCGAAGGATCCTTGCCGATTCGTTGACCCCCGTGGGGTTATATGAACGTCTTGCAGGGCACCGGTCGGGGACCTTCATTCTCGAATCCGCCGAGACTAATGGCACCTGGAGTCAGTACAGCTTCATCGGCGTCAATTCCATGGCGCAGCTGCGTTCGAATCAAGGCGAGGCCGACTGGCTGGGAAAGGTACCTGCCGGTGTTCCTCTCACCGGAGATGTCATCGATGTGGCGCGTGCGACACTCGATGTGCTCAGATCGCCGAAAGTGGAGGGCCTGCCGAATCTGACCAGTGGGCTGGTGGGCAATGTCGGCTGGGATGCCATTCGACATTGGGAACCGACGTTGCCTGCGAATGCGCCCGATGAGACCGAGCAGCCCGAGCTCACGTTGGCTTTGGCCACCGACATTGCCGTGGTGGACCACAAGACGGGATCCGTGTGGCTCATCGCCAATGCCGTGAACGTGGACGACAAGCCGACCCGTGCCGATGCCGCTTACAACGAGGCGGTCGCGCGCGTCGGGCAGATGGAGATCCAGGCCGCGACTCCGGCACAGGACGAATTCCGCGTCAACGTCGTAGACACATCCATTCCCCAACCGCAGCTGCGCTTCCGGACGGCGAAGGAAGATTTCATCACGATGGTCGAACGATCCCGCCGGCACATCATTGACGGAGACGTGTTCCAGGTGGTGGGCTCGCAGCGTCTCGACATCGATTCGCCGGCCGATCCCTTTGACGTCTACCGTGTACTGCGCACGCTCAACCCGAGTCCATACATGTACTTCATGACGCTCACCGACGCGAAGGGCCGTGATTTCAACGTGATCGGATCTTCTCCGGAGACACTCATCAAAGTCGACAACGGATTGGCGATGAGTTTCCCGATTGCGGGGTCACGCCCGCGAGGCAAGACCCCGGAGGAGGATGAACGTCTCCATGACGAGTTGCTTGCGGATCCGAAGGAGCGCAGTGAGCACATCATGCTCGTCGATCTGGCCCGCAACGACCTGAGTCGTGTCTGTGAGCCGGAATCGGTGGAGGTGGTTTCCCTGATGGATGTGTTGCGCTACAGCCACATCATGCACATCTGTTCCACCGTCACCGGACGTGTGCTGCCGGGACTTTCCGTGATGGACGTGTTCACGTCGGCATTCCCGGCAGGTACGTTGTCGGGCGCGCCGAAGCCCAAGGCCATCGAACTCATCGATCAGATGGAACCAGCGGATCGCGGCATATACGGGGGCACCGTCGGTTATTTCGATTTCTCCGGCAATATGGACATGGCCATTGCAATCCGAACCGCATTCATTCGCGATCACAAGGCGAGTGTGCAGGCGGGAGCCGGTCTGGTGCTCGACTCCGTTCCGGAGAACGAATGGATGGAGACGCGCAACAAAGCGGGCGCGAGCGTCGAGGCGATCAAAATCGCCGCACAACTCAAACAGGTGTGAGCGCCCGCATGTCGAAGTCCCCTGTATTCGCCGTCACAACGAATACAGGGGACTTACACCACTGGAATTGAGCGATTTCACTTGCCGAGGATGGCATGCACATGCTCGCGCAGTGCCGGCACCACCGTCCCATCGAACCACGGATGCTCGGTGCGCCAGATGTCGGTACGGCCCGACGGATGCACAATCGGGAAGTACTTGGGCAGGTATTCCTGGAAGTTCTTCACCGTGTCCTCGAGACGCGCCTTCGACCATTGATTGAGGTAGTACTTCACGGCATACGATCCGGCCAGAATCGTCAACTTGACATCCGGCAGCAGCTTCATGATCGCGGGATGGTAGGTTGGGGCGACCCACTCGCGCGGCTCCTCCATGCCCTTGTCTCCAGGCACGTCGCCAAGATAGTAGAAGTCCATCGGCACGAGTGCGAACTTTCCGGAATCGTAGAACGTCTCTTTGTCCACATCGAGCCATTTGCGCAGGGTATCACCGCTGCGGTCGTCCCAGCACAGGCCGCGCGTCTGCGCGTCCAGGCTCGGTGATTGCCCGACTATCGTGATGAGCGCGGTGGACGGCGCCGAGAAAACCGGCTTCTCGCCGCGCTTCGTGAACTCCGCGTCACACGGGTCGTCCATGATCTGCTTGGTTATCGATTCAATCGTTTCCATATACACTCCTTAGCATGCCTCCACCAGACCGGCTTAGCACGTTCTGGGCGAACCGGCGCAGAAACGTGGCCCACTTCCGCCGACGGCGTCACGCGGAGCGCCCCGTCGAATAGGACTCGGGCGTAATCGAGCATGGGGTGGCAGCTGATTGCCCGGAACACTCTGCGGTTCAAAAGGAAAAGGCGCGAACCTGAGGTTCACGCCTTTCATTGGATTCGAAGCGGTCTGGGGACGCGATGTCACTTGGACTGGTCCTCGTGATCCTTCTTGAGTTCGTCGAGCTTGGCCTCGGCCTTGCCCTTGAGCTCGCCGGCCTTCATTTTGACCTCGTCTGCCTTGACTTCGGCCTTGCCCTTGAGTTCACCGATCTTTTCAGCCATATCACTCATGATTGGCTCCTTTCGCTTGTGTGTGCCTTTGTGGCACTTCATCCATTACAGCATGTTCTGGGGTATGCCATTCCAGATTGTTCGGTAAGGACAATGTGGATTCTTGTCGCTGCCTGCGTCTACTCAGGGCCTACACGGCCGACCATTGCGATGGCGTATGCTGAGGATAGTCGATGGTCAGGGCGTTACGGAGGGCATATGATACGGGTGACAATCTGGAATGAATTCAAACACGATCGTGAGTACGAGGGGTGCACGCAATCTACCCCGACGGTATTCATACATGCCTGGCCCGTGCGCTTGGTGTGGATGCAGACCTGTCGGTTCGCACCGCCACTTTCGGGGAATCCGAGCATGGGCTCACCCAGTCCGTGCTTGACGACACCGATGTGCTGGTGTTCTGGAGTCATGCCCTGCAGACTGAATTCAGTGACGAGGTTGTCGCTCGTGTGCAACAGACCGTGCTCTCCGGCATGGGACTGGTAGCGCTGCATTCCGCCCACTTCAGCAAGGTGATGAAACTGCTCATGGGGACTTCGATGACGCTCAAGTGGAAACACGGGGAACATGAGAGACTGTGGTGCATCAACCCCACGCATCCGATTGCACAAGGTGTTCCCGAGTGCGTCGAATTGCCCGAGGAGGAGATGTACGGCGAATACTTCGACATGCCGAAGCCGGATGATGTCGTGTTCGCAGGCTGGTTCTCCGGTAGCCAGGTGTTCCGCAGCGGCTGCACATTCACCCGTGGATTGGGCAGAATCTTCTATTTCCAGCCGAGACATGAGGAATACCCGGTTTACCACAATCCGCAGATCCAGCGAATCATTGTGAACGCCGTGCATTGGTGTGCACCCATGTTGAGGCGACGTACTTTGGAATGTGAGGCCCTGTAATGCGAATCTCGGTGTTTTATGACCACATCCGCCAAGCCCATGAGCAGACCGCAATCCCGGTCAGTCAACTGCTCTGTCAAGCTGTAGACCTTGGAATCACTGGCATTGAACTCAACTATTCACAAGCTGTGTCGAGCGATGCGCTTGAGTTGATCACCGCAGCCGGCCTCAGCGTGAGCTGTCTGTGGGAATTCTATGACATGCCTTCGGCCGATGAGACCGCGCATATTGACCGACATGTCAGACTCGCAAAGGAACTCGGCTCGAAGATGCTGGTCGTTCCCGGCTTTCTCGATGATGCACAATCGCGTTCAATGGCGCCTCTTGTGCATCATTTCGAGGCCCTTGCGGATTTTCTGGGGCAGACCGAGGCCGCGGTTCGCATGCGTGACGGTCTGCGATATGCGAGCGAGGAGGGGAGGGGCAAAGGGGTCGCCGTCACGATTGAGGATTTCGACGACCGCAAGTCGACGATTTCGAACATCAATGGCTTGCGTTGGTACCTGGAGAATGTGCCCGAACTGGCGTTGATTTTCGACATGGGCAATTTCATTACCTTCGGCGAAGACGTTCTGTCGGCTTATGATCAGCTGCATGCCCGTATCGTCCATGTTCACTGCAAGGAGAGGGATTCGGAGGGGAATTCGGTGACTGCCGGCAGTGGGGTGATTCCGCAGGCGCGGATTCTGGAACGCCCTCGACTGAGTGGATATGATGGTGTGCTCGCCATAGAGCATTTCGACGTCGCGGACCAGCGAGAATCGATGCAGCGCAGCGCACGTTTCCTGCGGGAGGCTTGGAATGGGGTATGTCCTGCATGATGGGGACGACACGCCTGGAACATGAAAAAGAGACGTGGCGAACACGTCCCTTTCGATTGGAGGTAGCGGAAGGAATCAGCCGAGCTGGGTGCCGAAGCGCTCGTTGAGCTCCACCTGATCCTCGGTGGCCTGGGCTTCCTTGGCGGCTGCCTTGCCCTCTGCCTTGTCCTTCTTGTCGTCGGCCTTGTCGGTGATCTTCTCGAGCTTGGCATCCGGGTCGTCGGCGGCCTTGACGATTTTCTCGTCCTCCTTGGCAATCACCTTGGCGGCATGGTCCTCGGCGCGCTCGGCACGCTTTTCGTCGCGCTCCGCCTTGTGCACCTCGTGCTTCTCCTCCATGTGATCCTTGAACTCCTCGAAATGTTCCTTGATGTCTGCCATAATCGGCTCCTTTCATCAGCGGTATAGGCTATGTCTAATTAGACCACCATTCGGCAGTGGGGAACCGGCATTCCACTCTTGAGCGAAATTCCCCTGCCGCATCGAATGCGGTGGTATGTGCCGGGATATCGCCGTGCCACCGATGGAAGGGCGGCGACCACGATTCAGACGTCGACATGCGTTCGCCACCTGCATTCCGTTACAGTGACTGTGACGGGAAGGGCCCGTTGAGCCATCGCATCCCAAGGAGGAGCATGTCGGTTTTGGATGAACTGGTAGCGGGGGCACTCGAAGACAAGTGCGACCGTGAACGCGTAACGTCGTTGGAAGAGCTCAAGGCCCGGGTTGCCTTGGCTCCGGCTCCCCTCGACGCGAAACGATGGCTTAGGCGTCCCGACGGTATTCCGGTGATTGCCGAAATAAAGCGTGCCTCGCCGTCGAAAGGGCATCTCATCGATATAGAAGACCCCGCCACTTTGGCCCGACAATACGAACAAGGCGGTGCGAGCGCAATCTCGGTGCTCACTGAGGGCCGCAGGTTCCTCGGGTCTCTTGACGATGTCGATGCCGTACGTGCCGCCGTGCACATCCCGGTGCTTCGGAAGGATTTCATCACCACGGATTACCAGATCTGGGAGGCGCGTGCGCATGGAGCGGATATCGTGCTGCTCATCGTCGCGGCGCTCGACGACACACAGCTGGCGCATCTGCTGAAGCTCACGCATGAACTCGGTATGACCGCCCTGGTCGAAACGCATACCCGTGAGGAAATCGAGCGGGCCATCGCGGCCGGCGCGCGTGTGATCGGCATCAATGCGCGCAATCTGAAGGATTTGCGTGTCGATGTGGGCAAATACACCGAGCTGGCGAGCAATCTGCCCGAAGATGTGATCAAGGTGGCCGAGTCCGGTGTATTCGGCGCCGTTGAAGTTGAGGATTATGCCCGCGCCGGAGCCGACGCTGTTCTGGTAGGAGAGGGCGTGGCCACCGCCGATGACCCGCGGCTGGCCGTGGAACGATTAGTGAAGGCAGGAGAACGCGTGAAAGCTTCTGAAACCACCCCATTGAGCGAACATCATGGCCCGTATTGGGGGCAGTTCGGCGGCCGCTATGTGCCGGAGGCGCTTATCACCGCCCTCGATGAATTGCAGCGTGTGTACGACGACGCGAAAGATGATCCCGAATTCCACAAGGAGCTCGCCACACTCAATAAGCGCTATGTTGGACGGCCTTCACCGCTCACCGAGGCGCCGCGATTCGCCGAACGCATCAAGGAACGCACCGGACTCGACGCTAGAGTGTTCCTCAAGCGCGAGGACCTCAACCACACTGGTGCCCATAAGATCAATAATGCGATCGGGCAGGCACTGCTCGTCAAACGCATGGGCAAGACCCGCGTGATCGCGGAGACCGGAGCAGGACAGCACGGCGTTGCTACAGCCACCGTGTGTGCGATGCTCGGCCTCAAGTGCCGCATCTACATGGGGCAGATCGACGCACGGCGGCAGGCGCTCAATGTGGCACGCATGCGCATGCTGGGAGCCGAGGTGGTCGAAGTGACGCTCGGCGATCGCATTCTCAAGGACGCCATCAACGAGGCGCTGCGTGATTGGGTCACCAACGTCAAAGACACCCACTATCTGCTTGGTACCGTCGCAGGTCCTCATCCATTCCCGGAGATGGTGCGTGACTTCCAGAAGATCATAGGTGAGGAGGCAAAGGAGCAGCTGGCACAGTGGTACGGCATCGATCATCCCGATGCAATCTGCGCCTGCGTGGGCGGTGGCTCCAATGCCATTGGCATCATGAACGCCTTCCTCGACGATCCGCGCGTCAACCTCTATGGTTTCGAGGCTGGCGGCCATGGGCCGAACTCCGGCCAGCATGCCATCCGTTTCGCATCTGGAACCGGTGAACTCGGCATGTTCCAGGGGGCCAAAAGCTACCTGCTTGAGAACTCTGAGGGACAGACCCTTGACACCTACTCGATTTCTGCAGGCCTCGACTATGCGTCCGTTGGCCCTGAACATGCATGGCTCAAGGAAATCGGACGCGTGAACTATTCATGGGCGACCGATGAGGAAGCGATGAGCGCGTTCAAGGATCTGTGCGAGACCGAAGGCATCATTCCAGCTATCGAGAGCTCCCATGCCGTCGCCGGCGCCTATAAAGCGGCGCGGGATCTCAAGGAGAAGGGCTATGAGCATCCGGTGATGATTGTGAACATCTCCGGACGCGGCGACAAGGACATGAACACCGCCGGCAAATGGTTCGGATATCTCACCGACGAGCAGGCAGCCGCACTCGAGGCGAACGGTGCGACCGGCAACAACGCGTGAACGAGTAAGTGGAATAGGAGCAGATATGACCGAATACAACACCACGCCAAGCGGGCAGCCGCTCGGAATCAGCCATCGTCTCAGCCCATGCCGCGAGCTGTTCACACGGTTCAAAGCGCAGAACAAGCCTGCGTTCATTGGATACCTGCCATTCGGATTCCCCACGATGGAACAGTCACTTGAGGCCTTCGCCACGATGGTCGAGAACGGTGCCGACATCGTCGAGATAGGACTGCCGTATTCCGATCCAGTGATGGACGGCCCGGTGATCCAGGCCGCCAGCCAGATCGCCCTGAACAATGGCGAGCGCATAGCCGATGTGTTCAAAGCCGTGGAAACGGTGGCCAACGCCGGTGGAGTGCCGCTCATCATGAGTTATTGGAACCTCATCTACCATTATGGGGTCGAACACTTTGCCGCTGATTTCGCGAATGCAGGAGGCGCAGGCCTTATCACCCCCGATCTCATTCCCGACGAGGCGGGGGAGTGGATCGAGGCGTCTGACCGCCATGGGCTCGATCGCATCTTCCTTGTTTCCCCCGACTCCACCGATGAGCGTCTGCGGGTGGTGTGCGAAAACGACCGAGGATTCGTCTATGCGGCATCGCGCATGGGCGTGACTGGTGAACGGTCGAGTCTGGGGACTTCCCCGGAGGACCTCGTGGCCCGGACCCACAAGGCGGGGGCCGAGAATGTGTGCGTGGGCATCGGCGTCTCCACCGCCGCTCAAGGCAAGGCCGTCGGGCAGTATGCAGACGGGGTCATCGTTGGATCCGCCTTGGTCCACACACTGCTCACCGAGGACGGCGATGCACGTGAGCTCACCTCAGGTCTGGCTGCATTGGCGGCCAAGACCGCAGAACTCGCCGAGGGAATCCACAACGCCCGCCTGTAGTGGCACGCTATTGGTTGGCGACCGGGACAATGAATCCGGCTGCCAACCAATACCGGTCCTATGCCGATATCGGTTCTCCACGCTATATTCGAGCATATGACGACTCTTGCCTACATTCCCTCGCCATCCATCTCCCAATTCCATGTGGGATCGCTGACGATTCACATCTATGCGTTGACGATGCTGCTGGGCATCATTGCCGCGGTATGGATCACCGGTGAACGTTGGAAGAGACTTGGAGGCACTTTCGACCAGATCTTCGATACCACCCTGGTGGCGGTACCATGTGGCATCGTCGGTGCACGCCTCTACCACATCATCACCACGCCGGAGCGTTTCTTCGGCCCGAATGGCGACTGGGTTGAGATGTTCCGCATATGGAACGGCGGTCTCGGCATCTGGGGCGCCATCCTATGCGGCGCACTGGGCGCATGGGCATGGTGCCGCCATAAGCATTATCCGATGGCGTTGCTGGCGGATTCCATTGCGCCTGCGCTGCTTGTGGCTCAGGCGATCGGTCGCCTTGGCAACTGGTTCAACCAGGAGCTGTACGGCAAGCCCACCACGCTGCCATGGGGGCTCAAGCTCAACACGAATGGCAGTGCCATAGGCAACAGTGAGACCTGCTATGACGGGGCGACCTGCCCGACCGGCACGTTGTTCCATCCGACCTTCCTGTATGAGATGATATGGAATCTCATCGGAGCCGCCCTGATCATCTGGATCGGCCACCGGCTTGCGAACAGGCTCAAGGCCGGATCCCTGTTCGCGCTGTATGTGATGTGGTACACCCTTGGGCGCACCTGGATCGAGATGCTGCGCATCGACTTCTCCCACGAGATCCTCGGACTGCGCGTCAACGTATGGGTGTCAATCATTGTGTTCATGCTCGGAGCCGTCGCCTTCATCGTCATCCAGCGAGTGGGAAGTCCCACCCAGCTTCTCAGCGACAAGCTGCATGCCCAGACCGAATTGGAAGCCAGACAGGAGCAGTCGACGCAGGCTGCAGGTGGCTCCGGCCGCAATGCGGGCTGAATATGGCCGCTCAGACGTCTCACCTAGTCGATTACTGTATTTAGAATGGCAACCATGGATATTAAAATCGCACCAAGCATTCTATCTGCGGATTTCTGCAATCTCGAACGCGATCTCGAGCGCATTTCGAATGCGGACATGGTTCACGTCGATGTGATGGACCACCACTTTGTCCCGAATCTGACCATTGGCGAACCGGTTGTCAAGCGCATCTGCGAGGTCACCGATCTGCCGGTCGATGTGCATCTCATGATTGACGATCCGGATCGCTGGGCTCCTGGCTATGCGGAGCGTGGCGCTCATTCGGTCACCTTCCACATGGGGGCCACCCATGCGCCGGTGCGTCTGGCACGCCAACTGCACGACATGGGATGCGAGGCATGGTTCGCCGTACGTCCCGCCGAGCCGGTCGAACCGATCTTCGACATTCTCGAGGAATTCGACACCATTCTCATCATGACGGTGGAACCGGGATTCGGTGGCCAGAAGTTCCTCGCCAACCAGATGGGCAAGGTGCGCCGCCTGCGTGACGAAATCACACGTCGTGGCCTTGACACGAACATTCAGGTCGATGGTGGCGTAAGCCCGAAGACGGCAGCAACCGTGGCTCAGGCTGGCGCGAATATTCTCGTCGCTGGATCCGCAGTCTATGGTGCCGCTGATCCAGCCAAGGCGATCAACGAGATTCGCGACACGGCCGCCGCCGCCTACCGCGACTGATTCGCAACTTGCCGCACGTCGAAACGGCGTGCGGCACATTCATGCCCATACCACGTGCCACACTGGGTAGCACGTGTACGTTCGATTAAGGAAACCATGAAGACATTCGAGTCGCTGTTCGCCGAACTCAGCGAAAAGGCCGCCAACCAGACCCCAGGTTCACTCACCGTGGACGAACTTGGCAAAGGCACCCATTTCATTGGCAAGAAGATCATCGAAGAGGCGGGCGAGACCTGGATCGCCGCCGAATACGAGGGTGCCGAGCGCACCGCCGAGGAGATGAGCCAGCTCATCTACCATCTGCAGGTCATGATGATCGACCGTGGCATCACCCTCGACGACATCTACAAGAACCTGTAAGCAAATACCCGCTGGGGCGTCGGTCGCATGCGGCGCAAGCGTGGGGAGGAAGTTGGAGGAATCATGCTGAGAATCGCAGTGCCAAACAAGGGCATGCTTTCCGAGCCGGCATGGGCCATGCTGTCTGAGGCCGGATACACGTTGCGGAGCAACCCACGCCAACTGGTGGTGGAGGACCCCGACAACGACGTCGAACTGTTCTACCTTCGTCCACTGGACATCGCAGTGTACGTGGGCATGGGCACCATCGACGTGGGTATCACCGGCCATGATCTGCTGCTCAACTCGGGCACTGATGCGCAGGAGGAGATGAACCTCGGTTTCGGAGGATCCACGTTCCGTTTCGCTGCGCCGCAGGACAGCCCGATCACCACGCTCGACGACGTCGAAGGCAAGCGGGTGGGTACCTCCTTCGACAAGCTTGTGCATGACTATCTGACCGAACATGGCATCAATGCGACGCCCATCCATTTGGATGGCGCGGTGGAATCCTCGGTGCAGCTTGGTGTGGCTGATTTGATCGCAGATGTCGTCTCCACGGGTACCACCCTGCGCAACGCCGGTCTGCGCATTTTCGGGGAGCCGATTCTGCACTCGGAAGCGGTGCTCATTCGCTCGCCGCGGCTGGACCCGCAGGACGAGCGCTTGGAACGGCTCGAGCGCCGCCTGCAGGGTGTGCTCACGGCCAAGCGCTATGTGCTCATGGACTTCGATATTCCCGTGGAGAAGATCTCCGCGGCCGTGCAGATCACACCCGGCTTCGAAAGCCCCACCATCTCGCCGCTTCACGACAAGCAGTGGGCGGCGGTGCGTGTCATGGTGCCGAAAGCCAAGGTGAATCAGCTCATGGATCAGTTGTATGAAGTCGGCGCGCGCGGCATCATCGTCACCGCCATCCAGGCGACGCGAATGTGAGTCGCTTGGATGTGACGCCTATGGATCTCAAAGAGAAGTTCAGCCGGAAGAAGTACAGTCCGGAACCGCGTGACGTGGTGTTCACCATACCGAATATCATCAGTCTGCTGCGCATCATCTCCATTCCGATCATCGCATGGCTCATCACCGAGCACAGCATGGTATGGGCACTGGTCGTGCTGGCGTTGTCGTTCGCCTCTGATGGGCTCGATGGTCTCATTGCGCGCAAATTCAATCAAGTGAGCAAGATCGGCCAGTTGCTCGATCCGATCGCCGACCGGTTGCTCATCCTGTGCTCCATTCTGGCACTCGGCATCTGCCATGTGGTGCCTTGGTGGATGCTCATTCTCGTGGCTTTGCGTGATGTGACGATGGCCGTGCTCACTGTGGTGCTCGCGCAACACAACTATGGGCCGCTTCCGGTGCACTTCGTGGGCAAGACAGGCACCGCAGTGCTCATGATCTCAATCGTCGGGCTCATGGTGGCCGACATAGAACGTCAGATGCCCGTATTCGAAATGCTGCACTATGCGGCTATCTCCTGTGCAATCTGGGGCATAGGACTGTACTGGATGGCCGGGATCCTGTATATGCGCCAGGGCATCGGACTCCTGCAGGCAGATGGACGTCATTGCGCTGTTCGAAACGCAGGCAGGTAGGTAATCAGAGAGAGGACGCACAGTTGACCCGCGAAAACGGCATGCCTGAAGTGTTCCCGGTGAGTGTTGAAGATCCACCGGTTCGCAGGCGTGCCGTTTTTTCATCCGCATACGCCCGCCTCGATTCACACCATACTGAGATAGTACGTGGCGGGATGATGCCGCCCCGGCGTCGAGGCAAACACTATGACGCCTCACTCCGGCTCATCGACGATCTGGTGAACCGTCCGATGGATGCCCTCTACAGCGATTCGAGACTGGTCACCAAACCGGATTCGAAACTCGCATTCTGGGGTACGCGCATTATCGTGCTCATCATATGCGTGGCCGTCGGATTCGCGGGATGCCTGTTCGTGCGCCTGCTCAACACCGATCCTCGCAAACAGGTACGCCAACAGTTGGCGTCGCAGCTTGAGGCGCAGAATACGCACATAGGCGAACTGGAGAAGCAGATTGCGGGTCTGCGCGCAGATGTGGACCGCCAATCGCAATCCGCATTGCCCTCCCAGGTGGAGCAGGAGGTACGGCGCAACGAAGCGGCTGCGGGCGCCACCGCGGTCGAAGGCGAGGGCATTGTGCTCACCATTGCCGACCCGATGGTGACAAACAGCAATGCGCAGGAAGGGGCACTGCCTCGAGAGAAATCAGCGAACCGATTGCGCGTGGTCACCGACACTGATCTGCAATTGCTCGTCTCGCTTATGTGGAAGGCGGGCGCCGAGGCGATCTCCATCAACGACAACAGGCTGGGGGTGCAGACGTCCATACGAACCGCAGGCAACTCCATACTCATTGGCACCACGCCGGTTTCAAGCCCATACCGCATTCAAGCCATCGGCAATAAGAACGAGCTTGCGAATAGAATGGGGCAGAGGGAGCTCTCGATGCTGTACCAGGAGTTCAAGGACGCCGGTATGACGTTGCAGACCAGCAAGGAGAATATGATTCGGCTCAAGGCGGCGACACCTGGCCAGGTTACATACGCGAAGGAGATACAGTAATGGCAGCAGTGCTCGGTCTGATCATCGGCGTGGTAGTCGGTCTGTTCGTGAAACCGGACATTCCGATTTGGCTCCAACCGTACCTTCCGATCATGGTGGTGGCGGCACTTGATGCGTTGCTTGGTGCGGCACGTGCCTACTTCGAGCGCAGCTTCTCCGACAAGGTGTTCGTGATCTCGTTCTTCTCCAATGTTGTCACCGCAACGCTCCTAGTGCTTCTGGGCAACCAGCTCGGCGTGGGTTCGCAACTCTCCACCGCCGTCATCGTCGTGCTTGGCATCCGCATCTTCTCCAACGTCTCGGCAATCCGTCGTTTCATTTTCCAGGGGTGAGCATGGGCGAAGCGAATGAGCACGAGAACAAACCGATTCAGTCAGCCGGGACGCCTCCTGAACCGCCCAGAGGCAGCCATGTGAAGAAAATCCTCTCTCAGCAGAAAAAAGACTGGCAGAACGACAAACTGCCAACTGGTGCATTTCCGGTGGTCAAGAAAGCGAAACCGAAGAAGCAGATTTCCGGACGCGCACAATCCATTCGCGCGCGGCTGCTGGCCAGTGTGCTTGTAGCGGCATTGTGCGCACTGCTGTCGTTCGGGTACGTGATTCAGGTGAACAATACGGATATGACGTATGAGACGATGACCGAGTCTGAACTCACCCGTATGCTCGGCGAGACGAACACGCAGGTACAGCGCCTTGAAGAGCGACGCACCGAGCTCAGCCGGCAGCTCACTTCGCTGCAGCAGGCAGCCGATAAGGAGGCCGAGGCGAACCGCATCGCCAAGGAGAACGAGGAGTCCAGCGGCATTCTCTCAGGTCGGCTTCCCGCGGAAGGTCCCGGCATCATCGTGCATATCTCCGCCGGCACCAAGGCCCCAATCGATGCAGCGACCATGTTCAACCTCATCGAGGAGCTGCGCAACGGAGGTGCAGAGGTCATTGCCATCAACGATGTGCGGGTGGTCACCTCCACCTACATCAGCGAAGGGGCGAATGGCCTCATATGTGACGGCAAGGCACTCAACGCGCCATACATCGTCAAGGCCATAGGAGAGCAGAACAACCTTGCGAATGCAGTGAACATGGCCGGTGGCGTCGGCTCGAGGCTCACGGTGAAATTCGGGGCGAGCGTGAACGTCGAGACGTCCGATGACGTGAAAATCACCCAGACGCAGCCGGTGACCGACTATAAGTACGCAAAGATTGTAGAATGAGGAGTTATGACTGATCCAATTCCAAGTGCAGGCGAAACCACCATCATCGGCATGCCTGCCATCCAGATTCCAGTGACCACCAGCGGTGAGCGCCCGTTGACGCAGGAGGATCTGCAGACCATCTCCAGACTGGCGGACGACACGGCTCTGCTTATCGCAACGCGTGGCGCTCTTTCCGGTTCGCGTTACCTGCTCGATGAAGACGAGGTGACCGTGGGCAGGGACCCGCGCGCGGACATTCTGCTCGACGATTCCACGGTCTCGCGCCAGCATGCCGTGTTCCGCCGCGAAAACGGCGCCTACACGGTGATTGATGCCGGCAGCCTCAACGGCACCTATGTGAACCGACAGAGGGTTGACAAGGCGACACTCAAGAATGGTGACGAGATCATGATCGGGAAGTTCCGCCTGATCTATTTCACGAACAGCGCGGTGCGTAACATCTGAGCATTGAGCCGCACGCCCTGCAATGGAGTCGAATCGGGAGACACAAGCACAGCGGGAAGGTCGGAATGACGGCCTCCCGCTTTTCGTGGATGTCCCATTGCTCGAGGTTGACGATTCCATGGCACAAGGGGAGCTGTTCCCGGACTCCCTGCTGGAAACCGAGCCGGTTCGCAAGGGTTACCGCGGATCTGCGGCGTCACGGGCAGCCGGCATCACATACCGGCAACTCGACTACTGGGCGCATAAGCATATCGTGGAGCCATCGGTCACCGCATCGCACGGTTCGGGATCGCGACGCCTGTATTCCTTCAACGATGTGCTCATGCTCGCCGCATGCAAGAAATTGCTCGACCTCGGCGTGAACTTGCAGAACATATCGCAAACATTGCAGTTCCTACGGGCCTACCGCTCCACACAGCTCTCCCACATGGTCATCGTCTGCGACGGGGAGCATGTGCGCGCCTGCGAGGGTGAGACCATGTTCGCCGATGTGCTGCAGCATGAATCCGCCGTGTTCATCATTGCCGTCGGGACGCTGTTCCGTCAAGTGGAGTCCAGCCTGGCGGCCGCCGAATTCGTTGCCGTCACCTCCGATGTCGCCTTACGGCGCCTGAGCGTCGATTCCGATGGGCCGTTGGCTCGTCTGCCGATTGTCGCGAAAGGCACCAGACTGCATCACCGGGACGCGCACGTCGAGCCTCCGTATTGCGATGTGCCCTTGGACATCGATGGGCATTCGTACGCTGTGGCGTAATATATCAATGTGCATGAAGACGAGGGGAGTGACATGAACGCCTTACCTGCCATTCTATGGATTGCTGCAGCGCTCTGTGCGGTCATGGTGTGTGCGGTCACCGTGTACTGCAGCCATTTCGGGCGTGCGGATGTTGTGGTCAAACCAGTCAGTTGGGCCGTGATCATCGGCCAGCTCACCACCTTTGTCTTGTTCGCCATGCCGTATTTCCTGTTCCTGGCGAACAAGGACTCGATTGATGCCCACCCACGCTCGCTCTACGAACGGTTGGGATGGCCCTCCGCGGTGGTTGCCGTGGTGTTGGTGTTCGCAGAGTTGGCGCTCATGTATGTGCAGGCTCGGCGCGCCATGCGTTTCGAACCGGCACACATCGAACCATTGCCTGACGATGGTGACGCAGACGGTGACGAGACCCATGAGGGGACGTCAATCATATGATCTGGCTGAATCTAAGCGCGGTGGCTGTTGGTGCGTTTTCCGGCGGCTGTTTGCGTTCATTGGCTTCAGGCTGGCTTAACCGCAAGGACTACGCGATCCCATACGGCACTCTGTTGGTGAATCTGACCGGTTCGTTGCTCGTGGGCATCATGCTGGGGGTAGCGGCCCTGGGGCCTGTGGCCGAGCCGTGGAAAGCTTTGCTGATCACGGGATTCTGCGGCGGTCTGACCACATTCTCCACCTTTACGTCGGAAGTCGTGTCGCTGTTCGAAGAGCACAGCACGGTTCGCGCGTGGATCTATTGGATCGGCAGCGTCGTGGTGGGCATTTGTTGCGTGGCGTTGGGTTTTCTCATCACCAGAGCGTTTGCGTAGGGAGATACATGGAACTCATTGCAGTGGGATTCGGATGTGCATTGGGAGCCGTCTGCCGGTATCTGCTGGAGAATGGACTCAACACTTGGACGATGGATCCGATCTCGATTCTTGTCATCAATTGCATGGGCTGTTTCCTCATGGGGCTATTCACCGCAATCATCGAACGACGCGAACCGAGCAAGATCATGGCGAAATTCATGACCACGGGATTCTGCGGCGGTCTGACCACGTTCTCCACCTTTTCGGCCGATACCTACAAACTGCTGCAGACGAATGCTTGGCAGGCGATCGCGCTAGTGCTGGCGAGCCTGTTCCTCGGCATATTGCTGTATACTCTGGGTCGCAGGCCCCCGCGGGGTAATGCACACGCCGATGTCGTTTGAGCTGTGGAGGAATCCAAGGCAATGCATGGGGGAGAAGGTGTTGCTGTTCTGGCAATCCTTGGTGAATGCCACGCTAGTTCGAATAATGAAGTAACAGGTATTTAAATTACCGAAGAAAACAAGAAAAATCTACACGTTTGAAATATATATATACAACATGATGTAGATAATCCGTAAAAATAGATCTATAGACAAGAATATTGAAAATGCCCAGTGCAAATGTTTTCAATAATAAGGCTTGTTCGATAAACATATTGTACGTGACCCATCGTTTTATCGCTGCGGGATTGGTCGTATCCTGTCGGTCTTGTTGCGATGAATGTCGTGGTGCCGCCCGTAGTGCGGATGGTGCGGTTGTGTATTCGATCTGATTGTGCCCGGCGAATGAGCTAGATATGGCATACCGCATACATGTCTCAACGGGGAGTGTAACGGTTCACTAATCTGACATAACGTACATTATCGGATAATAGTATACCAATATAGTGAAGGGGCGTATACGTATTGCATACGCCCCTTCTGATGAGATTATTGGATTGTCAATCGGTCACTGGCGTTCCGTGAAGTAATCGTTCACCGCATCGGCAAGCTCGCTGACGAACGGAACCACACGGTATGCGCCATGCTCGCGCAATTCGTTCGGCTCGGCATAGCCCCAGCCGCAACCCAGACAGTCGAGCCCATTGAGCTTGGCGCCGTCCACATCGGTCCAACGATCTCCCACCATGAGCGCTCTGTCTCCGGTGTTCCTGTCTACACCGATTCTGTCGAGCGCATAGGTGATCACCGCTTCCTTGGTGATGCGCGAATTGTCTTTGCTCGCCCCGTAGATGCCGTCAACAAGATCGGTCAGATGGAAATGCTCGCAAATCGGAATGGCCTGATACTCGGGCTTTGCCGTGCATACCGCGAGATAGTAGCCCATCTCGCGCATTTTGCGCAGCTGTTCGGGAATGCCTTCGTACATCGAGTTGACAAGACGGCCGGGCACTTTCCGCCCGGGTTCGTTCGGATCGTCGAACACATTCGCATCACCATAGAAATGCCGATAGACGCGTACCGCTTCATCGAGTTTGTGCGGCGGAATGCCGTTGAGCTTCATCGAATCGATGATGGCAGGTCCAATGAAACGCTGCAATGCCTCGTCGTTTGGCACGGGAACATCCACGGCCTCGAAGGCCTTGATCACGCATTTGATAATGCCGGGGCCTGATTCCGTCAACGTGCCGTCGAGATCGAGCAACACCACTCGTCTGGGTTCTGTCATGTATTTCCTCTTTCCGCCCTATATGGGCACACGCTGTTTTGCAAATGAAAAACCTGACATAACATGCTCTGTCATGTCAGGTTGTCGTCACTCGTAGTCCGGAATCCAGCCGTCGTGATGCATCTTCAGACGCTTTTCGAGCAATGCCGCCAGCTCGTCCTCGCTACGACGCTCCATGAGCATATCCCAATGCGTGCGGGTCGGCTTGGTGATTTCGTCCGGCTGCTCGTCCTCCTCGTTCTCACGGTGCGCGGTGGCGCCGCAACGGCACTCCCATTCGTTCGGAAGATCCGCGGACTCGGCGAACGGCAGGATGGTACGGTGCCCCTTCGGACATACGTAGGCCACTTCGACGCGAGCCGCGAAATCGACATTGTCGTCGGACTCCAAGGACTTCGCGCCAATGCTCATGCCACGCAGACTGCGTTCCGCCATGCTGTTCCTCCTTGAGTTTCAAAGTACTTCCAAGCTACAAAACAGCTGGGACTACCCCTTTATTCCTTGCATTCTCGGTGCCGGGCACCGGTCCTGGCACCGATCAGTCCACGCCGGAGTAAGCCACGATGCCACGATTGACGCGCGCGTAGGCCTCATGCGCGACGGCGGCGAGCTCGGCACCGCCCTCCCCCAGATACGGTTCGGCGACGGCGATCTGCTGCAATACGTCGGCAATGCGTTTCGCCGTACGTACGAAATCCCCACCGGTCATGTCGCTGTGTTCGAGCACTTCGGAGAGCGAGTCACCATATGCCCAGTTGTACATGAGATCGACGATGCCGAAGTCCAGCGGTTGCAGATAGTTCTCCAGACCGTTCGCCTCGCACAATGCGATGATTTGCCCATCCATGTCCCTCAAGGCGTTCGCGGCCTGCATCACACGACCACGGGGGCCTCCCGGGTACCTTCTCGGTTCCCCACCCTCGCCTCGGCGCGGCTCATACAGCAACGACGACATCACTGCAGCGAGTTCGGGGGCATTAAGATCGTCGAAGATGCCATGGGTGATCGCCTGTGCCAATACCAGATCACGTTCGGTGTAGAGTCGCCTGAGTAGCTGCCCGTATTCGGTGAGCCTGTAGTCGGTGTGACCGTTCTCGTCGGCTGTCTCAAGGTAACCGAGCACTTCGAGGCTATGGCATATGCGGTCGAACTGGCGAGCCACCGAACTGGTACGGGACTCATAGCGGTATTCCAGACGCTCGAGTTCCTTGGTCTCACGCACCCAGCGGTGACCCCATTTCATCAGGGTCTTGAAATCGGGAGACTGTTTGGCGGGGTGGTTCGCCTCCTGCTCTTTGAGCCGGGCGATCTGTGCATCCAGCCGGCGGAATGCACGTGAACGCTCCTCATTCGACTTGAACACCTCGTGCTTGAGCCGCCGACGTTCGTTCTTCTGCAGGTCGCTGAGCTTCATGCGAATGCGCAGCAGCTCCACCATGTCACCGGCATCGTTGGCCATGGCCTCCTCATAGCCGGCTATGGCCTTGCGCAGTTTGCCGATGCATGCCTCGAGATCCCATGCCGACTCATTGGCCTCCCATTGGGCGAACGAATGGTCGAGGGTGTCTCGTGCCGTCTCATAATCGCTGGAGTTGAGCAGATTGACGGCCATATTGAAGGTCGCCTTGAAGCTCGAATGCAGCGGGTAGACGCGCTTGCTGGACAATGCCACTGCCGTCTCGGGTTTGAAATAGCGGTGATCGACCACGATGGCATTACCTATGGTGTCGATGCCTCGGCGTCCAGCACGGCCGGTGAGTTGGGTGTACTCCCCCGGGGTCAATGGCACGATGCCTGTGCCATTGTATTTCTCCAGCTTCTCCACCACGACGCTGCGTGCCGGCATGTTGATGCCGAGCGCCAGTGTCTCGGTGGCGAACACACACTTGATGAGGCCCTCTTCGAACAGGCGCTCGACAATCTGCTTGAACAGCGCGATCATACCGGCATGGTGCGCGGCAAAACCCTCTTCCAAGGCATAGCGGAACTGCGAGAAGTGCAGGGTCTTCAGGTCCTCACGAGTGAGCTGCCCCTCGATCATCTCATCCACAATCTTGCGGATGCGCAGGGCCTCCTCGTCAGTAGTGAGCCGCAACCCGGCGTTGAGGCACTGGTCCACTGCCTCGTCACAGCCATTGCGTGAGAACACGAAATAGATGGCGGGGAGCATGCCCAAGAAGTTCAGTTCATCGACGACCGCCCAGCGGCGAGGCTGATATCGTTCCGGCTTGCGCACGAACTTGCGTTTGCCTCCGCGATCTCGCCGCCGCTCCGGCCTATCATGGGTGTCCGCGCGCGCGCGCCGCGCCTCCATACGGTCGAGCTCGTCAAGCCGGTTCATCAGCCGTGCATTCATTTTGACGGTCTGTTCACCCATATCGTCCCTGCGATACAGGTCGAACAACTCCGGTTCGGTGCGCGGATCCTTTTGCAATAACACATACTGGTCCAGCGGAACCGGTCGATGTTCAGACACCACGAGCTTGGTGTCCCCACGTACTGATTCAATCCAGTCTGCAAAGTCTTCGACATTCGACACAGTAGCGGAGAGCCCGATGATTCGAACGCTTTGGGGAAGGTGGATGATCACTTCCTCCCAGATCGGCCCTCTGAACCTGTCGGCGAGATAATGGACTTCGTCGAGAATCACATAGCCCAAGGCATTGAGTGTTGTCGAATGTTCGTAGAGCATATTGCGCAGCACTTCAGTGGTCATCACCACGATGTCTGCCTCGGAATTTATCGAGGTGTCGCCGGTGAGCAACCCCACCTTATCCGCACCGTACATATCGACCAGATCATGGTACTTCTGGTTGCTCAACGCCTTGATAGGCGTCGTGTAGAACGCCTTCACATTGCGTTGCTGAGCCAGGTATATGGCGAAATCGGCCACCACGGTTTTCCCGGCGCCGGTCGGTGCCGCCACAAGCACATTGGAGCCGGCCTCAAGAGCCTCGTTGGCATCCTGCTGAAAGGCATCCAACTCGAATGGCATACGGTCCGCGAACCGTGCCGCCACAGACTGCATGTGCTGCCTCGACTCCTTGAAGGCTTGGTACCGTTCAGCGGGGCTGAGTTCGCGCTCGCCTGTTTTCTCGTCTGTTGGCTCGGAATGCCTGTTCCTTTTGTTTCGTCCTGCCATTTTCCCCATCCACGTCAGTCGTTGAATGAGGCCCATCTACTCCAGATTCGTGCATAGCGTTCACGACGTGCCCGCTTGCGCTCGTCCACCTTTGTATGGGCCTGCGTGTATCGATTGGCGGCCACCTCGAGTGGCTCGGTGAAGATGGGGCGCTCCTTGGGGTGTCGGGTGCCTTCGGTATCGGTCATGAGGGTCATCCGTTCGGAGACCGCCTCACCGGTCCGTTGCACCGATTGGAGCGCATGGAGTCCGTGAATGATCACATAGATGATGCCGGCGATCAACACCGCCAGCATGGCAAGGGCCAGAATCAACCAGATCCACCACGGCATGCGTTCCCTCTTTCCTTGCGTCGTCCTGTCAATTCCACCGGGCGCGATGGCGTCCGTCCGTCATGTAATATACCTCTACAAGCACAGCGTCAGCGGCTATGATGCTCCTCGGCTGAATGGGAGCCGCCGTTCTCGTCGAGCATGCTCAGCTCACGCTTGGCGCGTGCGATAATCATCGTGCGCAAGGTCTCCGGTGCCACAGCCAGAATGTGGCGCGCATGAGCAATGCAGAACGCCACGAACCACGAATCAGATTGAATCTGCAGTCGGACCTTTTCCCCTTCGCCGCATGGCTCCACCTCGGCATCGGCGAGTGTGCGTATGAACTCCAGATGCGGTTGATCGGTGATGAAGGCGGCGGCGGTGGAGGTCTCGATGCTCCATTTGCGCAGGTCGCTTACAGAGACATCTGGAATCTGCACCGGCTTGGTCGGTTCCACCTCTGCGGCCTCCTCTATGCGCGCGATGCGCAGGATCTGCCAGATTCGAGGTTCTCCGGTCTCCTTGTTAATCGTCATGTCCTTATGCACGATCTTGTGCAGCGCCGCTGGAGCGACGTCTTCCACATCGGTCCACAAGGCCACGTAATACACGCCTTCGTCCACGTAGATTTTGGACGGCGCCACCAAACGCTCACGAATACGGCCCGAGCCGTCGGTGTACTTCATGTCCAGCAGTGCATGCTCAGCGATTGCCTTCTTCACAATGCCGAAGGAACGCGGTTCCACCTCATAGCCGGTCAGGCTCAGCCAAGGGGTTTGTCCGGGTTCTACATACTGGCGCAGACGGTCGTAGAGATCAACCGCTTGATTGCGCTCTTCGGCGGGCAGCAATGGCGCATGGGCCAGATAGTTCACCGATGCGGTGAGCATGCTCATGTACTGCGGCGAGATTCCGGCGAGGCGTTCAAGACCGAGGGAGTTCGTGGCACAGACGATGCCTTCGGATTCGAGCAACGACCAGTCGATGTCGAAGAACTGGCTGCCGGCCATCTCCCCATCGTCGGAGACGGTGGTGAGGGTGTTGATGTCCTTGTGAATCGTCTGCACGAACTTCTTGCGCTCGTCGTCGTTCTTGGGGACGCCAATGAAGCGCACGGCGAGTTCAGAGAGCGAATACTCCTCCCCCATGTGTGCGGAGAGGAACAGCATGAGACGCAGACGGCGGTCCACTTCGCTTCCCGTCTGGAACGAGCTCTTCTTGTGGCTCTTGCCGTTCGCACCGTCTTCGTCCTCCGCCTCGTCGCCGGCATCAATGGCATGGGCCGCCACCTTGGCGCTGGACATGTTTGCGGAGTCATCGGCGAGCTGGAAGCCGATGGCCGCATTGAGGCGTCGACGGAATGCATCGACGGCCTCCGGCGGATTCACAATGGAGGTATTCGGATGCTCAAGCACGAACATGACGAGATCGTCGGTGTCGGTGTAGGCGACATTCAGGCTTTCGCCGTTCACGGAAAGCGTGGCGGCGAATCGGCGGGAATCCACCTCCTTCACCAGATTCTCGGGGATGTGCTGAGTGCCCAGACCAGGTGCGATCGAATCAAGGCCGAGACCGGGAATCGGCGTCTGCGGCACGCGCGGTGCCGTGCGAGAGACGTGTTGCGGTTGAGGTTGTGGGGCGGACGACATGGACATCGATCGCGCGAGATAGTTGGCGGCCGCCAACACCGGCATGTCTTCCGGCTGGAACTTCAGCCGGATACGGGGCTCGTCGCCGAGCTGGAGGCGGTACGAGGCGAAATCCTGACCTTCGGACTTCGAGGAGTATTCAGGTTGCCGTGACTCTATGGCGATTCCCATGGCCGCCAGCTTTGCGCGGTCACGTTGGAATTGTTTTGCGAAAGCCGCCTTTGCGGCCTGATCAGCCAGTTCGCCGTAGGAGTCAGCGTATGCCTTCACACGCTGGGCGATCTGGCGGGAAGTCAGCCATTGCGGAAAAGCGGACGACAACACTGCCAGCACATCAAGCTCATGCTTGCCCCACTTATCCGAGAAGCGGCGCCTGCCGTTACTACCCTCAGCCATTAGTCCTCACGTATCGTTACCGTTTTAAATCAAAGTGGGCGTATGAAAACGCCCCTTGTATTATCATAAGGGCCTTTTCCTCAAATGGTGTACTGAAACACCGAAAAAGACCAAATTTTCTTTTCTGCGAACAATTCTACAGCCATTCGTCGGGCTCTATACCCTGCGGTCCCACGAATTCGCCGTTTGGGACATAACTCGGCCGTCCCTCATCATGCAATGTCGCCTCACCATAGAAGTTCACATCGCGGCCGAAGGTCCAATCCCCCTCCACCGTGACCGAGGCAGCCGCTGCGAGCGATGGCACGCCATAGGGGAACCGGTCGTCGAAATCATGGATGTTCTTATAGAAGCGCGTGTCAAGCTGGACGTTCGGGAAGATGTAGTTGCCGTCCTCCATCTCGTACTGATCAGTCAGATGGAAGCGGTCGGAGCGCATGATGAACAGATCGTCGGTGGTTTTTACCGGCAGGAAGCGCATGCGGTCCACCTCGACGCAGATTGCCCCGTTGAACAGACTCACCGCAGCGCCCATCGCGGTCTCGAGCTGAATCACCTTGGTGGTGGAGGCATCCGTTGGGTCGACGGTCTTGTAATTGCGAATGACAGGCAATGGAAGCACGCCGTTGCTCTGTGCCAGTTTCTCGCGTAGGGAGTCGATGCGCACCCAGATGTTGTTCGTATTGAAATACGGATGCTTGGCGATGTTCTTGGCTTCCGCCGCGTCTTCGGGAGCCACCTGCGTCATCTCACGCAGCATGAGCCTACCGGTGACCTTGTCGCGAACGATGTGACCACCCTTGCGATCCGCTTCGGTACGTTTCGACACTTCGATCATGAACGGAGCGCCGGTGTTTTCGAAGTGCTGGGCCAGAGTGCGTGACGGGCGTGCACCCAGATTGTCGGAGTTCGAGATGAACAGGTACTTGAATCCGTGGCTTTCGAGAATGTCGAGCAGACCCGATTCCCATAGGGTCGAATACAGGTCGCCGTGTCCCGGTGGGCACCATTCGAGATCGGGATTGGCGGGGAATGATACCGGCGCCCCTGTGGAGAGGTCGATCTTGGGCTCCACGTGCTGGATGATCTCCATCGGAACATCCTCCTGATGGAACCGCTTGTCTCGGTTGAGCACCTTCATGGTGTCGGACGATGTGCGGAACGAGTTCATGAACGTCAGCGGGAGCTTCACGCCCAGTCGGTTGCGTGCGGTTTCCACCTGTCCGAGAATGATGTCGATGAAGCGCATTTGCTTGGCCTTGTGCCTGCGAACCGGCAATAATGATTTTGCGCAGTCGAGCCCCATTGAGGTTCCCAGACCGCCGTTGAGCTTGAGGAACGCCGTCTTGGCGAATGCGTCGACCGCCTTGTCGTGGTTGATCGTCTCATAGATCTGCGCGAAATTGGGAATGTCCTGAACCGGCTCGATGTCCTCCTCGCGAATCCAAGTGGTGCCGTCCTCGTGCTTCCACACATCATAGAGATGCTCGAATTGGGCTATGGCCGTCTCGCTCAGGCCATGGGCCTTCATCTTCTCGGCGGTTCGCTCGAATGCGTCGGTCATGTCAAACCTTTCTCATACGAAGAGGATCTCTGTATCGTTGTGCCAACTGTGCCAAGTGTAGCCTTTTTCCCAAGGATTCGCATCTTTTGCATGACTATTCGACTTCTTTTCCTAGTTTCAGTTGAAAATATGTAAACAACGAAGAGAAAAGAATTAGTATGCGAATATTTTTAAAGCATCGTCAGATCATCCCGAATTGATTCTTTGTAATATGGCAGATTGACCGACGACAGAAAATGAGGTGGGCAGAAATCCCATGAAGTCGGACCAGCGGGATTTGAACCCGCGACCCCTTGACCCCCAGTCAAGTGCGCTACCAAACTGCGCTATGGTCCGTATTGCTCAAAGGCAACGAATACACAATATAGCAGAGGGGGCGGATAATGGCCGACGCTGCGCGCGTCGGCCATTGGAATCGCTACTTACGGCGCTTCTTTTCGCGAATATTCACCGAGATCTGGATCGGCGATCCCTCAAATCCGAATTCCTCACGTAGCGAACGCTCCAGGAAGCGTCGGTATCCGTGCTCCAGGAAGCCAGTAGCGAAGATCACGAAGCGCGGCGGCCGACTTGACGCCTGGGTAGCGAACAGAATGCGAGGCTGTTTGCCACCCCGTACCGGATGCGGGTGCGAGGCTTGGATCTTGCCGAGGAATGCGTTGAGTTTGCCCGTCGGAATACGCTTGTCCCAAGATTCGAGCGCCTGCGTCATCGCCTTGGCCAAACGGTTCGTGTGCCAGCCGGTCTTCGCCGAGAGATTCACGCGTTGAGCCCAAGTGACACGGTCGAATTCGGTCTTCCATAACCGCTCCATGCGCTGGCGGTCGAATTCATCCATGAGATCCCATTTGTTGAATACGAGCACCACTGCGCGGCCTGCATCCACCGCCGTGCTCATGACCTTGAGATCCTGATCGGAGATCGGAATGGAGGCGTCGAACAGTACCAAGGCGAGCTCGGAGCGTTCGATGGCCGCTTGGGTGCGCAGCGACGAGTAGTACTCCGCGCCCGACAGCTTGTGCTGGCGACGTTTGATGCCCGCCGTGTCGATGAACAGGTAATCCTCGCCGTCGATGGTCACGATTTCATCCACAGGATCGCGCGTGGTGCCGGCAAGCTCGTTCACCACCGAGCGTTCCGAGTGTGAGAGTTGGTTGAGCAGCGACGACTTACCCACGTTAGGGCGCCCCACTAACGCCACACGGCGCAGATGGGATGGCGTGAGGAAACCGGAGGTCTTTTCGGCGCTTTTCATTTGCGCAACGGCCTCATCGAGCAGGTCACCCACTCCCCTGCCGTGCATGGCAGAGATCGGGTACGGTTCACCAAGCCCGAGCTTCCAGAATTCAGCGGCCATATATTCGCTGATCTGGTCGTCGATCTTGTTCACTGCAACGGTGACGGGTTTGCCGTCCTGACGCAGTAGCTTCACGATGCGCTCGTCGGTCTGTGTGAGCCCGGTGAGCGCATCGACCACAAAGATCACGGAGTCCGCCAACTCAACGGCAATCTGAGCCTGGGATGCGATGGCGGAGTCGATGCCTTCGACGTCGGCCTCCCAGCCGCCGGTGTCCACCAGTTTGAAGTCAGTGCCCGCCCATTCGGCGTCATAGCTCACCCGATCACGGGTGACGCCCGGCGTGTCCTCCACAACCGCGGCACGACGTCCGAGAATACGGTTCACCAATGTCGACTTGCCCACGTTCGGACGACCCACCACTGCGATGACGCCCACCGCCTTGCGGCGGTCCGACTCTCCGCCTGCACTGAATGCGGAGCCGTCGAGCAGACCCTCATCGCCCTCATCAAGTTCGTAATCGTCGAGATTGGCGGCATATTGCCGGTATTCCTGTTCTTCGATCGCGTCGTCGACCAGACCAATCATCAGATCGAGCGTCTCCCCGAAATCGATGTCGGAGTTGTCAATCGTCGTCACACCATCCGAAGCCTCCGTGAAGTGGGTGACTTTCGAGTCGGCGGCGTCGCGTTTCGCTACGTCATCGCTGCCCACGCCACCGGCCTGCTCCTGCTTGTTACGACGTGCCTGACGCACCTCCTCGCGGGCCGTGAGCAGAATGCGCACCTCCGCACCGGGTTCCACGACGTCGGTGATGTCACGCCCCTCGGCTACGACACCACGGCCGTGCGAGAACGAATCATCGGCGCTTTGAGCCGCGATGTAGGCACGTTGCGCCGCGATGAGCACGTTGCGCACCGGTATGATCGCCGCGAGTCTGGATACGTGGGATGAGACCTCCTGCGAGCGAATCTGCTCGCTGATGTCGACGTCGTCGGCGAAGACGCCGGGATGCTGGGGGTCGACGCTGATGTCGAAATGGCTGTCGGTGAAGAAGGCCGCCACGATCTCCGTCACCTGCTGCTCGTCCACATGGGCCGCATCCAGGTCGACCCCGCGCTCCAGGCACCACCATGTGCATGCACGATACATGGCGCCCGTGTCGAGGTAGGCGAACCCAAAATAGTCCGCAAGGGCCTTCGACGAAGACGACTTGCCCACGCCGGCAGGGCCATCGATTGCCACACGAATCATAGACCGACCTCCTTCGAGAGTGCGCGAACCTCATCCTGCGACAGCACACGGTAGGACCCGGATTTGATGTCACCGAGCTTGATCGGGCCGATCTGCGTACGCACCAGCCGTTTGACCGGGAAGCCGATAGCCCCGAAGATGCGGCGGACAATGCGGTTGCGTCCAGAATGGAGCACCACCTTCACGATGGTCTGGTCACGGTTCGAATCGATGATCGAGCAGTGGTCGAGCTTGATCCAGCCGTCGTCGAGCTGCACGCCGGTGCGTACGAGACGACGGCATACCGTGCCGCTCATATGCCCTTCCAATGTGGCGATGTAGGTCTTCTCCACCTCGTATTTCGGATGCATGACATGCTGGCTTAGTTCGCCGTCGTTCGTCATGAGGATAAGGCCCTCGGAATCGTAGTCCAGGCGCCCCATGTGGAAGATGCGCTCATATTTGTCGCCGACGATGTCACGCAACGTATAGCGCCCCTTCGGGTCGTCCATCGTGCTCAGCACCTTGCGTGGCTTGTTCAATGCCAAGGTGATGTGCCGCGGATTCAGTCGTATGCGTGAGCCATCGACGCGTACTTGCTGGCGTTTCGGGTCGACTCGGGTGCCCAGTTCGGTGACGAGTTCGCCATCGACCTCGACACGGCCGTCGGTGATCATTTCCTCGCATTTGCGGCGGGATCCAAATCCCGCCTGCGCCAGAAGCTTCTGCAGGCGAATACCGTCGCCGTCGTTCTCATATTGTTTTCTGGCTTGGCTGTAGATGTGTGGCATCGTTCTCCCAACGTGGCCGAATAACATATAACTTTCTCAATATACTGTGCAAACGGTACTCCCGTCAAGCATTGACGAGCATTTGCACAACTTGTTGAGTATGATGGGCTCCGGTCGCAAAACGCTTTGCGTCTGCCATTTGAATGAAGGAACAATATGACCGATACGACAACAACCGCTTCAGTCCAGCCAAAGAAAGGGCATGATCTGTGGGCGCGCGCACTCTCCGAGTTCGCTGGGTCCCTGCTCATCTGCTTCGCCATCTATCTCATGTGCACTTTCGGTTCGGCGTTCTATAACGTGAACCTTGCCTTCGTCACCGTCGGCGTTGGCATGATCTATGCGGCTATGACCGCAATCTTCGCACGAATCTCCGGCGCACAGTTCAATCCGGCCGTCACCGTGGCCGCCATGCTCACCTCGAAGACGAAGGTGTGGGACGGCATCTGCTACATCGTCGCGCAGATCCTCGGCGCCATTGTCGCCGGCGGATTGCTCAGGCTTGTGCTACCCACCTCCGAAAGCGTCGCCGCCAACCAGTGGTATGCAATGGCAGTGAACGGATACGACAAGGGTTCGTCGCTGTACACATCGCTCAATTCGCTGGGACTCACGTTCAACATCACCGTCGCCATCATCGTCGAGCTGCTTGCCTCCATCATCGTCGTGGCAGCCGCCATGGTCTCGATGCGCAGGCACGGCAAGGTGAGGTCGGACTATGCGTTGGTGATGGGTGTTGCCTATGCCGCCGCGTCAGCCATGAGTTTCCCCGTGACGGGTGCCTCCATCAATCCTGCTCGTGCCACTGGCATCGCCGTGTTCGCCCAGGGGCAGGGCCTCACGCAGGAACCGCTTGCCCAGCTCTGGGTGTTCTGGGTCACTGCCATTCTCGCCGCCGCTATTGTGGCGTTGGTGATCATTGTCTCCCAGCTGCTTGGCACTCCGAAGACCAGCGTCGACTCGGATGTGGCCGAGGCCGCCATGGCACAGGTCGGTGAGGTTCCGGTGGAAGATGAGGCCGAGGCGGTTCAGGTCGCCGAGGCAGAGAACTACAATGTTCCACTGACCGGAGAACAGGCTGACAACGACTATTCAGTGATTGAGGAAGAGGACGCTGAGGAAGAGACCGAACAGGATGACTCCCAGACCGATTCCGCAGATGGAGTCGAACGTCGCTGAGCGAATCTTCCAAGGGCTGCGTTCCCGCAACACAGCCCGTAGCACACCGGTTCCAATGGCCGTCACAGACAGTAGGACTGTGGCGGCCATTGCTTTGCCACATGCCGCCAATATGGTAGAGACCACCACACAGAGCGCCACTCCCCATTCGAATGCGGGTTTGCCCTCATGGCTCTCAGAGACATATGGATGATGGCTGCTCATGGTGCTCCTCCCGGCGATTGCTGCATACTTTACCTTATCCCCTGCATGTGTGCCCCAAACATGATGGAAAGGCCCGACAGCCGCACGGCTGTCGGGCCTTTCCATGCACCATCTGTAATGCGGTGGTTAAATGGACGGTTTCAAGGGCAAATGGCTCAGTGGAGGAAGTGGCGTGTGCCGGTGACGTACATGGTCACATTGGCCTTGCGTGCCGCTTCGAACACCTCCTCGTCACGAATCGATCCGCCCGGCTGCACGATGGCGCGCACGCCGGCGTCAATGAGAATTTCGGCGCCATCGGCAAACGGGAAGAAGGCGTCGGAGGCGGCGACCGCGCCCTTCGTGCGGTTGTGCCCATCATCGAGTGTGTTGGCGCGTTCCACGGCCAGATGCGCCGAATCCACGCGGTTCACCTGTCCCATGCCGATGCCTACCGTCGCCATATCGTCGGCAATCAGGATCGCGTTGGATTTGACGCAACGAATGGCGCGCCATGCGAATTCGAGATCCTTGAGCGTACGCTCATCCGCGGCCTCACCGGCAACAAGCTTCCAGGCATCCGGATGGTCTCCCGGGGCATCAATCAGATCGGTGGACTGTACAAGCAACCCTCCGTCGATCTGCTTGAACTGGTATTTGGCCTTGGGGGGTTCGGCAACCTTGAGGATGCGCAGGTTCTTCTTCTTGGCTTGGAGAAGTGCGAGGGCCTCGGGCTCATAGTCGGGGGCCACAATGACCTCAGTGAAAATCGGACGGATGTATTCGGCCATCTCCAGTGTCACTGTGGCGTTGGAGGCAATTACACCGCCATAGGCGCTCATTGGATCGCAGGCATGTGCCTTGCGGTGTGCTTGGGCAACGGTGGTTCCCACGGCCAGTCCGCACGGGTTGTTGTGCTTGACCACGGCGACGGCAATCTGGGGAGCGAAATCCCATACCGCGCGCCACGCGGCATCGGCGTCCACATAGTTGTTATAGCTCATGGGTTTGCCGCCAAGCTGCTCGGCGTCGGCGAACCCGCGGACATTGAGCGGATCTACGTACAGGGCGGCATCCTGATGGGGGTTCTCACCGTATCGCAGAATATGCGCGCGGTTCCAGGAGCGGGTGTATTGGGCCGGGAACTTGCCAAGCTTCGCCTGCTCGGTCGGATCCTCGGCACCCGCCCCAGCGATGGTGTCGATGGTCTCGTCGATGCTCGCTGGTTTTGGCCAATGGGTTCCGGTCCACTCGTTGATCGTGGCATCGTAGGCGGCTGTGTGGGCGAAGGCCTTCGCCGCCAGCCAACGGCGTTCCTCCAAGGAGAATCCCTCGCCGTTCTCGATGCGCGCGGCCACCAGGGCATAGTCCTTCGGATCGGTGACAATAGCGACCGTGGCGCTGTTTTTCGCAGCCCCGCGAACCATGGATGGTCCGCCAATGTCAATCTTTTCGATGACGTCGGACTCCCCAGCTCCCGATCGCACGGTATCGGCGAACGGATACAGATTGACCACCACCAGGTCGAATGGCTTGATACCGAATTCCTCGAGCTGCCGGGCATGGTCCTCATTCGTCATATCAGCCAGAATCCCGGCATGGATGTGCGGATCAAGCGTCTTGACACGTCCGTCGAGGCATTCCGGGAAACCGGTCACCTGCGATACTTCGATCACATTCACACCGAGCTCTGCCAGCTTATTCGCGGTTGAACCAGTGGACACCACCTCGGTTCCGGCATCAATGAATGCCTGGGCCAGCACTTCGATGCCCTCCTTGTGGAATACCGAGACCAACGCCCTGCGAATCGGTCGGTTAGTCGTCACCTTTCGTCTCCTTCTGCGTAAACGTGGAATTGACCACGCGTGGAGTATGGGGGTTTTTGTGTTCTGTGCGTTCGTCATCAGGGGGATCCGTGGATCCCAACGGCGACGAAGTGCGGTTTGCGGCCCGTCGTTTCAACATCATGAGCATGAGCGAGTGGATGGCAACGATCACGATCGCGCTGATCCAGGATAATCCCAGACCAATCGCACATGGCCTTGCCACCACATTCGTGGAGCGCATCACATCAACCCCGACATCACGGAGTCTGCCGACTCCCAGTGACCCATTGGCCAGCCAGAATGCCAAGCTGCTCATCAGGGAGACCAGTGTGGCCGTGATGCAGAATGCGCCAGCCGGGTATGCGAAGCGCAACAGCAAATCGCGTACGCCCACGGGCTCATTCGGATCAATGCCCCGCACATGGAAACCCCGATGGAGCAGCAACGTGAGCAAACCGAACACGAACCCCAGCATAACCGGAATCAGCATCAGACAGGTGCGAATGCCCGCATTGTCGACAGGATGGGGGAACAAAGCGAATATGGGAAGCGAAGGCAACTCGTGAATCTGCGCCGACCACAATGAATATGAGGCAGCTTGCCCAATGTGGAATCCGCCGCCGAATACCCATGACAATGCCCATAACGCCATATTGGGCAACCATGCCAGGGCCATGATGCACATGAGGATGCACGATCCGGTGTTCATGTGCATCCTCTTGAACATGGCGACCATGCCGGAATGATTCAGACAAATCCACACGAGCACGGTAATCAGACCGATGGAAAAGAACATCACCAGCAACCGCAACGCCAGACGCACACCGACATGAATGCTGGAACGCACTGGCGGGGAGATGTGTTCGCGGCAGTAGAGGCGCCCCTTGTCCAGCAGTGCGGAGCCGGGAAACGCTCTCCACGCGAAGCCCAGAGAGAACACCACCGCGCATTTGAGCGCGATAAGCCAAGTGGAATCAGTGAGTTGGATGCGTGTTTCACCGCTGCACCATAGGCAGAGCACAATCCAGGTCACCACGCCTGCAAGATAGGCTGGCAGATCCGTGCTCCAGCGGGAGTAGACGGCACGGATTAGCAGGATCATCGCTAGTGTCAGGAGCAAAGGCACGATGGTCAGGGTAATCGCCCCGGCATGCATGCCGACACCCTGACTGAGTAACACAATGACTCTGGTGAGTGGGACAGCAAACGACGACATCGTCTCGCCGCCCTCTTCCATGGCGAAGACCAGCAGGGCCAGCGCCATGAAAACACCGACCGGAATGGCGAAGATCACCATGACCAGAACCGGTGCGAGCACACCTTTCAACCAGGGCGTTATCTGCTTCATCATATCTGCGCGGAAAGCACCTCACGCATGATCTGCGCAGCCTCGGAGGGGGTTCTGCCCACTCGGATGCCGGCCGCCTCAAGTGCCGCCTGCTTATCCTGAGCAGTCCCCTTGCCCCCGGACACAATGGCCCCCGCATGCCCCATCTGCTTGCCTTCGGGGGCGGTGAATCCGGCGATGTAGGCAACAACCGGTTTGGTCATGTTCTTGGCGGCCCATTGTGCGGCATCCTGTTCGGCATTGCCTCCGATCTCGCCGATCATCATGACCGCTTTGGTGTTCGGATCGGCTTCAAAGGCTTCGAGCGCCTCGAGCAACGTGGTTCCCACGATGGGATCACCGCCAGCGCCGAGACAGGCCGTGAAACCGATGTCGGAGAGCTCGCCCATGAGCTGATAAGTGAGTGTGCCGGATTTTGATACCAATCCCAACGGGCCACGCGAGACGATGCCATCGGGAATGATGCCAAGGTTGACGCCATGTGTATCGGTGGATTCCGGCAAGGTGAGGAGGCCCGGGCAGTTCGGCCCGACGATGCGCACGCCTTTGCTGAGAGCGAGTTCCACGAAATAGGCGGAATCCGCCACGGGGATGCCCTCGGTGATCACGACAACCACCTCGAAGCCTGCTTCGACGGCTTCGACAACGGCGTCCTTGGCGAAACGAGGGGGAACGAACACAACGGATGCCTTGGCGCCGGTGATGTCTTTTGCCTCCTGGCAAGTGGCGAACACCGGTACCTTGACGGGGGCGCCGTTTCCATCTTCGAATTCGAGGGTGGTGCCGGCCTTGCGTGGGTTCACGCCACCGACGATATTCGTGTTGGCCTTGAGCATGCGCGCGGTGTGCGTCATGCCCTGATGACCGGTGATGCCCTGCACGATGACGGGTGCGTCATCTTCGATGAACACGTTCACTTAACGCTCCTCCTTGCCATGGGCGGCGAGACGAGCCGCCTCGGCGGCTGCCTGCCCCATAGTCTCGCATACATGGATGTTCGGGTTATCGGCCTCGGCGAGAATCCGAAGCCCCTCATCGGCCTTGTTCCCCTCGAACCGAACGACCATCGGCTTGGATGCGCCGAGCTGATCCGCCGCCTCGAGAATGCCGAGCGCTACCTGTTCACAGGAGGTGATGCCTCCATACACATTGATGAACACGGATTCCACCTGGGGGTCGGAGAGAATGATCTCAAGGCTTTCGCACATGACCTGCGCGGAGGCTCCCCCGCCGATGTCGAGGAAGTTCGCGGCCTTCACACCGGTGCCCTGTTCCTCGCCCGCGAATGCGACGGCGTCGAGGGAGCTCATCACCAAGCCCGCCCCGTTGCCGATGACACCGACCTCGCCGGTGAGATGCACGTAATGCAGATTGTGTTCACGGGCACGCTGTTCGAACGGATCCGGGACAATCGGGTCGGCAAAGCGCTTCCATCCATCGTGACGGAAGGCTGCGTTGTTGTCGAGTGAGATTTTTGCATCCAATGCGCACAACGACTTCGAAGATTCGTCATCCGGGTCGCCGACCTTGGCCAATGGGTTGATCTCCACGAGGGTGGCATCGTTCTGCTTGAAGCAGCGCCACATGTTGAGCAGGATCTGCGCCGCCTGAGCCGAATCCGCGTGATAGAAGCCGATGCTCTCGGCCATTTTGGTCGCCGCTTCGAGGTCGAAGTCCTCAAGGGCGCTTATATGCAGCCGTTTCACAGATTCCGGATGCTCGCGTGCGACTTCTTCGACTTCGGTGCCGCCATTGGCCGTGGCTAGGACGTCGAAGTCGCGCGAGGAGCGATCAACCGAGATGGACACATAGTATTCGTGGAGGATGTTCTTGGCTTCGGTCACCAGGACGCCACTCACCTTATGACCATGGATGGTCATCGGAAGGATGTCCTCGGAGAGGAGTATCGCCTCGTTACGGTCATGCGCAATGCGTACACCGCCTGCCTGCCCGCGATGGCCGATCTTCACCTGTGCCTTGATCACGACCGGATACCCGATGATGTCGGCGGCTTCGGCCACCTCATGTGAATTCTGTGCGAACACCGCCTTCGGCACATCGATGTCCTGCTCTTCGAGCAGCTGACGTGCCTGATATTCGTAAAGATCCATATTCCTCTACTCCACTGCTTCCTAAGCGGGCATCTTCAACAACGAGCTGTATGGATAGTCGCCGAGCGCCGCCCGTCCATCAAGGCCCTCCAATTCCATGACGAATTCGTAGCCTGCGACCTTGCCTCCAACCGATTCGATGAGGTCCTTCGCCGCCGCAGCCGAACCGCCGGTGGCAATCAGGTCATCGACAATGAGTATACGTTCATTGTTTCGGACACTGGTGTCTTCGATCTCCAAGGTGGCTTTGCCGTATTCGAGTGCATAGCTGCATGCATGCACCGGTGGAGGCAGCTTCCCGGCCTTGCGAATGGCAATGAATCCCTTGCCGAGTTGTGCGGCAAGGGCAGGTCCGAACAGGAACCCACGTGCTTCAAGGCCTGCGACCGCATCGAATTCGTCCGTGTGCACCGGCAAAGCGGCGATGAGCGCGTCGAGGAGAATACGAAGTCCTCGGGAGTCGGCGAATACTGGCATGAAATCGCGGAACAGGATGCCTTCGCGGGGGAAATCCGGAACGGTGCGAATGAGTGAGATGAGGTAGCGGGCATCGTCTTGCGACATGCTGGCAGCATTGGCCACATGAATGTCGGTCTGTGACATGTTCACCTTCGTTGATCGGTGGGTTGGCGGGGTATTGGCAGTTTACTTGGACTGTGTTTCGAACGGTGAGGAATCCGCGTCCTCCGGGGTCTCGACCACGGAGGTTTCCTCCACGACGGTCTCGGAACCGTCGGATTCCGGCTCGTCCGAAGTGATCTGTGCCGGTTCGTCCTTCGGCAGCGGGTTGCCATTCTCGTCGACGTCGTCGTCGCTCACATAGGCCGGACGAACATAGGCCCGGCTCACCGACTGCAGGCTGAAGCGCAGCAGCGATCCTTCGGAGTCGAGCACGATTTCCTCGTACTGCTCATCCACTTCTACGACCTTGCCGATCAGGCCTCCGATGGTGATGACCTCAGTGCCCGGAGCGAGGCTCGTGCGGAACGCCTGACGCTCCTGCTGCTGCTTCTTGGCCTTCCGGGAAGAGTAGAACATCATAACGCCCATGAGGACGATAAGAACGATGAGCATCGTATATTCCATGAGTGGACTCCTTAAAAACATGAGAAGGGGCAATAGCCCACGAAATCTTAAGCTTAGAATAGCTTACTGACATCATCGGGGGTGCCGTCGTCGGGTTTGAGACCCAAATGCTCCCATGCCTTGGCGGTGGCGAGACGGCCTTTCGGGGTGCGAATCAGGAAGCCTTCGCGTACCAGATACGGTTCGCATACAGTCTCCACTGTCTCGGCCTCCTCCCCCACCATGGCGGATAAGTTGTTGAGACCCACCGGGCCACCATGGAACTGCCGGACTATTGCATTGAGCACGGCGATGTCAAGGCGGTCCAGACCCTCGGAATCGATTTGGTAGAGAGCCAGTGCGTCTTTGACATCGTCCGCCCCCACGCTGTCGAGATCGTGCACGATAGCCCAGTCGCGCACCCGCCGAAGCAGACGGTTCGCAATACGCGGCGTGCCGCGTGAGCGCAGCGACAACTGTCGCGCAGCCTGATCCTCCAATGGGAGGCCAAGCACGGAGGCGGAGCGTTCTATGAGTTTTTCCAGTTCCTCATGAGGGTAGAAATCCAGGTGCGCGGTGAAGCCGAATCGGGCGCGCAGGGGCGAAGGGAGCATGCCTTCGCGAGTGGTGGCTCCGATGACGGTGAACCGAGGCAGCGTCAATGGAATGGAAGAAGCGCCAGGCCCCTTGCCCACCATCACATCCACTCGGAAATCCTCCATGGCTATATACAGCAGTTCCTCCGCGGCACGTGGAAGTCGGTGAATCTCATCGATGAACAACACTTCGCCCACGTCCAGCGAACTGAGAATCGAAGCCAGATCCCCAGCATGTTGAATCGCCGGTCCCGACGTGACCCGAATGGGCACCCCAAGCTCATTTGCCACGATCATGGCCAGTGTGGTCTTGCCCAAGCCGGGAGGACCCGCCATGAGGATGTGATCGGGAGCCACATCGCGTTTGCGCGCCGCATCGAGGAAAAGCTGCAGCTGAGCCTTCAGTCTGGGTTGCCCTATGAAGCCCTCCAACACATGCGGACGCAGCTCCTCGTCGCTCACCGGTTCATTGCCGACCGGCACGGCCGACACCATACGTAACGATTCATCCCGGGCATCGAGGTTGTCGGCTCCGGAATACTCCATTGGCTCCATGTTCGCGATTGCCACGAATTACCTCCCTCTGTCCAGTGATGTCAATGCCAGTCTGAGCACAGTTGGCACACTGGCTTCCTCCAGTGGCAACGGGATGCCATTGGAGGAAATGACCGAATCCACAGCCTGCTGTGCATCCGCCTGCTTCCAGCCCAGTGACATGAGACCCTCAACCACCTGTTCGACCCCCTTGTCGGTTGGGATGCGTTGTGTGGAAGTTGGCGCCCCTGTTTCGATTTTGTCGACGTCAATCGATCCCTTGAGCTCCAGGATGATTTTCTGGGCACCTTTCCGGCCCAGCCCGGGGGCGCGTGACAAGGCCTTGTCGTCACCGTCGTGGATTGCCTGTGCAAGGTCGTCGGGAGCCAGCGTGCTCAGCAGCGAAAGCGCCACCTTTGGTCCGACGCCACTTACCTTCTGCAGCTGGAGGAACATGCGTTTCGATCTGGCATCGAGGAATCCGAACAGCGTGATGGCGTCCTGCGAGACGCTCATGGATGTGTATATTTTGACGTCCTGGCCCATATGCATGGCGTTGAGATCGTTGGCGGGCATACGCAATTCGAATCCAACCCCATGGACGTCCACCACCGCATTGGAGGTGTCCACCGATTCGACCCGGCCCTTGAGCATTCCGATCATTAGTCCTCCTGCCGAATTCGAACATATGTTCGGTAGTTTACATGCCTCTGCGGACTCCCCTTCTACGGGTGGCATGCTGCGTGGCCTGTGCCCATTGGCGTTGCGCCGGAGTGAGATGTTGCTCGCGTTCGCCGCCTTCAAGTGCACCGGACGGCCGCAGTGCATGGCATATGGCGATGGCCAAGGCGTCTGCGGCATCTGCTGGTGTGGGCAATGCGTTGAGATTGAGAATCCGAGCCACCATGCGCTCCATCTGGATCTTCTCCGCCTTGCCATTGCCTGTGATCGCCATTTTCGATTCGGTGGGCGTGTGAAGCGCCACCGGAATACCGCGCTGGGCGGCGGCCAGCATGGCCATGCCGGCCGCTTGCGCCGTACCGAGCACGGTGTTTCGGTTCTCTTGGGCGAACACACGCTCGATCGAAACGGTGTCGGGAATGAATTCGTTCATCTTCGTGCACAGGCCGTTGTAGATCTTGAGCAATCTCAGATCCTGCGATTCGTGCGGATCACTTCGCACCACATCGACGTGAATAAACGAAAGCCGGCGGTATGCGCCGGCTTCGATCACGCCGACCCCGCAGCGTGTGAGCCCGGGGTCAACGCCGAGAATGATCACGGATGACTACTCCTCGTCCAGCTGGGCGAGCACGTCGTCAGACGCGGTCCAGTTGCTGTAGATGTTCTGCACGTCATCGAGATCGTCGAGGTTGTCGATGAGCTTCGACACCTTGCGCGCGTCGTCGAGGCCAAGCTCGATCTCGTTCTTCGGGCGCATGACCAGATCCGCGGAGTCGTAATCGACGCCGGCGTCCTGCAGGGCCTGACGCACTGTGATCAAATCCGAAGGATCGGTGACGACCGTGTAGGTGTCGCCATCGTCAATCACATCCTCAGCGCCTGCTTCTGCGGCCTTCTCGAACAGATCGTCGAAATCAAGCCCCTCAGACGGCACGACGATCTCACCCTTGCGCTCGAAGTTGAAGCTCACGGCACCATTGGTGGCCAGCGAGCCACCTCCCTTGCCGAGGGTGGAGCGGACGTCGGCCGCAGCGCGATTGCGATTGTCGGTCAGGCATTCGATGATCAGGCCGACGCCTGCAGGTGCATAGCCTTCGTAGATGATCTCCTCATAGTTGGCGCCGCCGGCTTCGGCACCCGATCCACGGGCGACTGCACGCTTGATGTTGTCAGCGGGCATGGAGGCCTTCTTGGCCTTGTAGATCGCGTCATAGAGCGCCGGGTTGCCATCGGGGTCGCCACCGCCCTGACGGGCAGCGATCTCGATGTTCTTGATGAGCTTGGCGAACAGCTTGCCGCGCTTGGCGTCGATGGCGGCCTTCTTGTGCTTGGTGGTCGCCCATTTGGAATGGCCTGACATATTGCTCCTACAAAGATTGCGGATTCTTAGAACGTGTTGATTTTACAGCGTTTCTATGACAACGCCTTCGCATACACCTCGAGTACCTCATCGACCACGGTATTCCAGTCGAAGCTTTGGGAGCGTATGGAACCGGCCTGTGACAGGGATTGGCGGCGTGCCGGATCCTCGATGAGCTCGGTCATGCGGCGTGCGCAATCATTCGCATCGCGATTGACGAACAATGCGGCGCTGCTCCCCTCCTCGGTGACGGCCCTGAACGCATCGAGGTCGGAGGCGATGACGGGGCAGCCCGCGGCCATCGCCTCAGCCAACACGATGCCGAAGCTCTCGCCGCCGGTTTGTGGGGCCACGTACATGCTCAACGAGCGGTAGAACCGGGCTTTGTCCGCATCGCTTACACGTCCCAGGAATTCGAAGCATTCCCGCAGCCCCTTGTCGGCGCCAATGGCGTCGAGTGTTTTTTCGCCGTCCTCCTGCCCGTCGCCTGCGACGAGGAACCGTGCGCTCGGGAATGCCTCATGCACAATCTTCGCGGCCTGAGCGAACACCGTGAATCCTTTGCGCGCCTCACCCATACGGCCCAGGAATCCGATGGTCGGCGCCTCTGGACTGCCCTGCCATTGTGGGTTCGGCTCCGCGCGTCGGTAGAAATCGCATTCGATGCCATTGGGGATGGTCTGGATCCCCACTTGCTGTGGCAGATAGTGTTCGGCGGTCTTTTGTGCGGGCTCGGAGACGAAGATCGCTTCCCTCAGCGGCGAAAGGTAGTTGCGCAGGTAGCGGGTGAACAATCTGAGCGCGCGTGGATATGGTTCGATCGAGGCATGGAATGTGGCCACCATGGGCGGCGCATCGTGCATGACGAGAGGCTTGTGGCTCAACGAAGGGGTTTCGGGTTCATGCAGATGCAGAATGTCGAAACCGCCGTCACGCACCCATTTTCTGGTGGTATGGCCGGCGTTGAGGAAATAGCTCAGATGCGCCCACGATCCGTTGTACGGGATGGCGAACGAGGAGTTGTTCGTATGGACATATTGGGGCATGTCCGCGGTTCTCCTGCCTGGTGCGAACACTTGGACCTCGTGCCCGCGCCGACGCAGTTGGCGGGCGAAATCGCGAATATGGTTCTGCACACCGCCCGGCGTCTCGAACGAGTATGGGCAGATGATGCCTACACGTAGTGCGTCCTGTTGTCCTGCCGTTCCGCTCGTCATATGCGAAGACGGCGTATTCCTGTCAAACGATGGCATATTGGCATCTTGCTCGACTCGCTGGACTTTCACCGTGACGTCGCTGCTTGTGCCCGCAGCTCCTCGGGGACGCCTTTGAGCCGCTCCACATCCAGATCCTCCAGAAATATCGGTTGGAGCATGTGCCAATCCTCAGGGTGCGCGGCGATGCCTCTTGCCCAGATGTCCACCCAATCCTGGCAGATGCAGCGAATCGCCTCCTCACGAGGCATGGAACGGTATCGCTCTACATCGATCGGTCCACTCACTTCGCATACGTATCCGTATGGTGTGCGTGCCAAGCGACGTCGTTCCCCGCTGAGTTTTTCGCGGTAGGTGTTGACGACGAACAGTGGCGTTCCGGTGTCGAACGCTATCGCGGCCGGTCCCCTGGCCACTCGGATGATCGATCCGAATGCGTTCACGAATTCGCCGTGACGGCTCAGATCCCGGTCCGCGAGCAACGGGACGAGCGTATGCGGAGTCCGCAGTGCCTCCTCAAGACGTTCGGTGAGTTTCGGCGTGCCGGTCAGGAAGATGGTCATGCCCAGATGTTCGCGTATGGACACGAACGCGTCGAGCATCTCCCTGTTGGCCAGTTTCTCCGCCACCGTGGTCACCGGCGCCACATCGAATTGCGCCCAGAACCCGTCGTAGTCCCAATTGCCCTGATGCCCCATGGCAATCGGAGCGGAGCCTGTCCCCTCCGAACCCGCCTGATGTTTGATCGCCTCGAATCCGTCCCCTGAACCATGGATCCGCGCAAGCAATTGCTCCTTGGATTGTGCGCCAACGGTCATTGCCTCGGAGAAATAGGTGAAATACGAACGCATGCCCTTGCGGGAGAGTTTGCGCAACGTCCTTCTATCGGGATTCGTCCCGTCACGCCAGGAGAGCACATGGGCTAGATTGCGTTCCAGCTGCCGCACCGAACCGATGTGCAATGCCCACGTCACATCCGCGGCAGCCAGGAATCCCCCTCGAACCATACGCTCGGGCAGCGCGTTCGGGTGGCGTGCGAGCCATGCCATCAATCTGTCGAACATCAATTCGCCTTTCACATTGTGCCCATGAGCTCGATCGTATGAGCGGACGGTCGAGTGCCATCACTGCTTGGAGACGCCGGCGTCGCCGTTGGCTCGCATGCTCGCATAGACCTCGCGGATGCGCTGGAACACGGTGATTGTGCCAAGCAATGCGAGCACGGCCATGTCGATCATGAGCCAGAGCGGATTGTTGGTCAGTCCACATATGGCCATGCCAACCAGAATGATCGTCAGGCGGTCGGACCGTGTCGCTACGCCGTTTTTCGCCTCATAGCCGACTGACTGTGCTCGTGCCCGTGCATATGAGGTGACGAACGAGGTCATGACCGAATAGATTGCCAGCGCCATGCCGCTCACGCAAATCCAGTCGCAGTGCTGCCCGGCGTGTGCTGCAGTGAAGGTGGAGTTGCGCACAAAGAAATAGATGATGCAGCCGAGTAGCACGGCCCAGTCGGCTATACGGTCGAGTGTGGAATCGAGGAACGCCCCGAATTTCGTGCCGCCTGTGGTGATTGCGGCCACAGAACCGTCAAGCGAATCGAACACCACCAGAATGGTGAGCACCAAGGCTCCCCAGAACATCCATCCGGTGATTCCGGCTGCAATGCCGACAATGGTGGTGCCGACGGCCCCGATGACAGTCACCGCGTTCGCGGTGATGCCCATTCGCGCCAATGCGCGTGCGATCGGAGCGATGAGCCGCTTGAACCATGGTCGAAGCTTTTCCAGCATGTTGTGTCCTGGGGTCAATGGGTAGAAACACTATGAGAATAGACAACAGCGCAGATATTGCTTGCGAATGGCTTTGGAAAAACACCGGTGGGGCCGGCGCTGGAATGCGCCTGACCCCACCGGTGCCGAATGCCGTGATATTCGCAGTGCGTCCTGTTTTATTCGGCGTCGGTGTCTGCGACGCCGAACTCGACATTCTCCACAGGTTGCCCGGTGGCTGCCTTGAAGTCGTCGACGCTGTTGACCTGCACACGCTTGGCGATCGTCTCCAGAATCCACGCCTTGGCCTGGTCGACCGGCACGCCGTTGAGTTGGCTGCCGTCACGGAAGCGGAAGCTCACGGCGTTGTTGTTCATATCCTCCTCGCCGGCGATGATGATGTACGGCACCTTCGATTTGGAGGCGTTGCGGATCTTCTTGCCGAAACGATCATCGGAATTGTCGGTCTCGACGCGCACCAGATCCTCTTCGAGCGAATTCATGAACTTGTCGAGATGCGGGGCGAATTCGTCCGCCACCGGCACGCCCAGAGCCTGCACGGGAGCCAGCCACGCCGGGAAGGCACCAGCATAGTGCTCGAGCAGAATCGCGAAGAAACGCTCGATGGAGCCGAACAACGCACGATGGATCATTACAGGGCGCTGGTGCGATCCATCCGGAGCGATGTACTCCAACTGGAAACGCTCCGGCAAATTGAAGTCGAGCTGAATCGTGGAGACCTGCCAAGTGCGTCCGATTGCGTCGCGGGCCTGCACCGAGATCTTCGGACCGTAGAATGCGGCGCCACCCGGATCCGCCACGAGTTCGAGACCGGATTCCTCGGCCACCTCGGCGAGGGTGTTGGTCGCCTCCTCCCAGATCTCGTCGGAGCCGACGAATTTGTGCTCATCCTTCGTGGAAAGCTCCAAGTAGAAATCGTTGAGACCATAGTCCTTGAGTACTTTGAGCACGAAGTTGAGCAGGTTCTTGAGTTCATCCTTCATCTGCTCACGGGTGCAGTAGATGTGAGAATCATCCTGAGTCAGACCGCGCACGCGGGTCAGTCCGTGAACCACGCCGGACTTCTCGTAGCGGTAGACGGTGCCGAACTCGAAGAGACGCAACGGCAGTTCTCGGTAGGAACGCTGGCGCGACTTGAAGATGAGGTTGTGCATCGGACAGTTCATCGGCTTGAGGTAATAGTCGAAGCCCTGCTTGACGATGTTGCCGTTCTCGTCCTTTTCCTCATCCAGATGCATCGGCGGATACATGCCGTCCTTGTACCACTGCAGGTGTCCGGACGTCTCATACAGGCCGCCCTTGGTGATGTGCGGGGTCTGCACGAAGCTGTAGTGGTTCTTGCGGTGCATCTCGCGGGAGTAGTCCTCCATCGCGTTGATGATCGCGGCGCCCTTTGGATGGAACACGGCAAGACCTGGGCCGATCTCGTCAGGGAACGAGAACAGGTCCATTTCCTGACCGAGTTTGCGGTGGTCGCGTTTGGCGGCCTCCTCCATGCGGGTCTGGTAGGCCTTGAGCTCGTCCTTGGTGGGGAACGCCACGCCGTAGATGCGCTGGAGCATTGGGTTCGCCTCCGAACCCTTCCAATACGCGGCAGCGGCGCGTTCCAGCTTGAATGCCTTGATGTAGCGGGTGTTCGGCAGGTGCGGTCCACGGCAGAGGTCCGACCACACCACATTGCCCTCACGATCGAGATTGTCGTACATGCTCAGCTCCTTATGGCTGATATCTACGGCCGCCTCGGTCTCGAGCGCATCTTCCTTGTCTTTGATGAGCTCGATCTTGTACGGCTCATCGACCTCCTCGCGCAGGGCCTCTTCCTCGTTCACCGCTCGGCGCTGGAAGCGCTGCGCCGACTTGATGATGCGTTGCATGTGCTTTTCGATGGTCTTCAGATCATCCGGCGTGAATGGATCCTTCACGTCGAAGTCGTAGTAGAAACCGTTCTCGATCACCGGGCCAATGCCGAGCTTGGCATCCGGGCGTACTTCCTGCACGGCCTGTGCCATGACATGGGTGGCCGAATGGCGCATGATGCCTATGCCTTCCGGCGAGTCGAGGGTCACGGATTCCACGTTGTCGCCATCGTGCAGAGGCGTGTAGAGGTCTCGCAACTCGCCATTGAGACGCACTGCGATGATGTTCTTGTCGTCTGCGAACAGTTCGACGCCGGTCTGGCTTGCTTCCACCTCCTTCGCCTCGCCGTTGACTGTGATGGAGATGTGTGCTTCTGCCATGAGGTGTCCTTCGCTATCTGGGTCCGCGGTACAAGGTGCAGACCTGGACTATGTAGTGTTACGACATAAAACTTAGGGTTCAGTTCAGACAAAGTGCTCCCCTATCTCACACCTGACAGGCTTCGGTGAACAGATGTGAGCAGATGGCAGTGCGATTCGGATGTGCCGTCATCTGCTCGAGGCGGATTGCCTTCCCAGTCGGTATGCAGACCCATTCACTGTTTTCCGCAGACTTCGTCGAGGAACCAACGCTCGTGACTCACCACGATGACGGCTCCCCTATAGGAGTGAAGAAACGATGCCAGCGTATGCTTGGAATTGAGATCGAGATGGTTCGTCGGTTCATCGAGCACCATGAGCTGCGGGGAATGCAGCAACCCGAGGCAGAGCCGGAGCTTCTGCAGCTGACCGGGGCTCGGTTCCTCGCCCGCCATCAACCGGTCCGGGTCGGCGTTGAGCCGTGCATATGCTGCGACCACCTGCGATAGGGCGTCAGCGTCAAGTGCATGTAATTGTGCAAGCAGATGTCTCCCCTCTGTCGGGCTGGCGACCTGTTCTACGGTCATCGTCGGCAGATCACATGCCACCGAGGAGAGCAATGCCCGGACCAGTGTGGATTTCCCGCTCCCATTGCGCCCCTCGAGACCGATATGATCGCAAGGACCCACGCTCAGAGCGGGAATGAGCATTCCAGGGATAGTACCTTCCGCCTCTTGTCCCGTATCGGGCAGCATCCGCGCACTCCACCGATTGCCCTCCACCTGCAGCGCCGACACCGGCATACCCCTGCCGGAATCCTGTGCGACCCTCTCGGCGGTGCCGAAACAGACGATTCCCGAATCCACATGAGCCAATTCCCTGCGTACTGATGGCACGATGTCGGCGAGGATGCCACCGTCATATCGCTTCGCACCCACCTCCATCGTCCGCACCGCAGCGGCGGCCATATTCACGCGGCTGCCAAGCGCACGATAGGATGCGGCGCTCGCCTTGTCGCGCTGCTTGTCGAGCCACTTGTGTGAATTGCGCGCATCATGGTCGAGCCGATCGATGGTGTGTCCGGCATGCTTGCGTCTTGCTGCGGCCTCCATCATCTGCCGTCGGCGTTCCTTGGCATGCTCGAGGCTGCGCTGTTTTGCCTTGGCGTCCTTGAGTTGTTGGACGGCATGCTCCGCCATCAGGGCCCGTGTGGTGTTCGCCTTGCTGTAATTGCCGGCATAGCGTTCAAGCACCACGTAGTTCGCGCCGTCGGCATGCCTGCGCTCGAGCATCAGGCACTGACCGCAGGTGGCGTCAATGAGTTCCACATCATGCGAGACCAACAACCCTATGCCGTGGAATCCGCGCATCGCTTCCGCCACGATCCCTCGTGTATGCTCATCGACATGATTCGTGGGCTCGTCGAGCACCAGTACATCGGGACGGGAGTACAGCGCACAGGCGATCTGCAGACGTTTGCGCTCGCCGCCACTGAGGGTGTCATACCGGTAGCCCCAATCGTCGCCGATGCCGAGTTCGTCGCGCAAGGCAATAGATTCGGCGGACCAGTCATCGCGGAACTCTGCGAGTCCCTCAGGTTCCGAAACGCATTCCTGTTCGCAGTACGCGCAGATGAGCGTCCGCGGACTCGGCTGTACTTCGCCCTGCGTAGGTGTGCGCCGTCCGCAGATTAGTTGCGCGAGCGTGGTCTTGCCGAGACCGTTGTCTGCGAGCAACGCGGTCCAACCGCGTGACAATGACGCGTTGAAATGTTTGAACAGCGGTTCGCTGGAATCTGTGTACTGATATGAGATGTCGTGAAGCACCAGATTGCCTACCATGTCAGCTCCTTGCCGATATGGCGTACTGCATATGCGCGGAACAGCGAGTAAAACCTGAATGCGAATGGGAATCATTGTGCACAGTGGACACGGCAGCACGCGTAACGCGTCTGGTTTGCTGGGTTACTCACTGTGTTCAGATGCGCAAGTGCTTGCCGACCTCCGTTGAGCATTCTCTTGGCATGTGGGAGAATGTGCTTGAAAATAGAAGAGAGCGGACAACGGGACTCGAACCCGCGGTCTCGACCTTGGCAAGGTCGCGCTTTACCAACTAAGCTATGTCCGCATGTGCTTGAAGCACGAGTTATTAATATACTATAGTTCTCCGATTGCGCAACTTCGGCGTGTCGTGTATATTCAGATGGCGCACGGCACCGGTGGAAAGGAACTGGACATGAGCGAGATTTCCATTGCCGAAAACACGCAGCTGCAGACGATACGCGATCTGAGCATCGCCACCTTCAGGCAGACGTTCGCCGATACCAATACCGAAGAGGATATGCACGACTATATCGCCCATGAGCTCTCCCCCGAGGTGTTGGGCAAGGAGTTGGCAGACCCGCTGCAGACGTTTTTCGTCGCAACGGTGGATGGTGCGCCGGCAGGGTATATGAAGGTCAATCTCGGCACGGCGCAAACGGAGCGTATGCCGGACGACCATGCCGAAGTCCAGAGACTCTACGTGCTTGCGGATTTCAAACGTCACGGTCTGGGAACCAGGTTCATGCGTACGGCGGAGCAGTTCGCGTCGGCACATGGCAAGCAAACGCTGTGGCTCGGCGTATGGGAGCATAACGAACCCGCGAAGGCGTTCTATCGTGCAATGGGATTCGTCGAAACCGGCGCACACACTTTCGTGCTCGGATCGGATGCACAGACCGACCTGATCATGAAACATGCATTGACCGCTTGCTGATCACATCTTTCGCCCTGTTCCACGATGCCCGCTGGTGTGGCGCGGTCATCGATAGAGGTATTTTCCTTCATCCATTTTGCGGGCACTGTCCTGCAATTCGGAGGCGAGACGCCTGTCTTCCTCCGATCCGTCGCGCAATCGGTGTGCCTTGCGGTCTAGGCGGTACTCATTGGCGAAATACGCGGATATCGCGAGGATGACGATTGCCACGATGATCCAGACCATTATTTCCCTTCGATGGGCGTATTGTGTGCTTCGTATTCATGGTGCAATCAGGTATACGCCATGATCAGTATGAATGGGGTCGCATAGCAGAGCAGAATGAAAACCGCTCTGGGGAGCAGCCCTCTGAGGGTCACCGGACGCGGAACGAGCCTGTTCCTGCTTGTGAGATACCCATACGTTTCGGAGACGGCCACGTATATGATCAGCATGAGGATCAGGAACACGATATCGATCCACCTGCGCTCACCCCATACCAAGGCGCCTGCGACAATCAGATAGATGAACGCCATGACGGCCGTGCACCAATGAAAACTGACGGGGCGCCGACCGAGTCGGAAAGCCGGCCTCGAGTTGGCCTGCCACATCCTGCGAGCCAACGCGAAAGCCCTGTTTGCTTGCCGTTCATTCATGACTCTCCCCTTCGTCCCTCATATCAGGTGCGCCCTCTTCCGCCTGCCCATCTGGTTGCCGCCGTGCATTATGCAGATGCCTGCACAGCACTATGACTGCGGTGGTCACCGCAGTCCAAAAGACCATTGCACTGATGAAAAGAATTTCCATGGCACGCACCGCCTTCGAATACCGAGCATGTCATGACATGCAATCCGATTCTCGCCATTGGGAACCACTTCCAGTGTATTCTGGCGGCGCGCGGGAACATCATGAGTTTGCGAGTTCCGAGTATCTGTCGGCATGAATCGCGATCCTGACCGTATTGCGACGGGTGTGTGGAGTATTGGTTCCAGCTGCTCGCGTTGTCATTGCAGGTCCTTCCTGACGAAATCGGGTGGTCGGCGTTCGATCCTCGGGGCCTTATAGGCCGATGGGAATGTCTTGTCCATGTTCATCATGTCTTTCGTAGGGTGAGATGGTTGTCATCCCAGTCGAATGATTCCGTCTGTCGGACGGTGTGATCGTCAAGGAAGACGAGGAAGGAGACGAATTTCTTCGCGAACCAGCGGTCATGGGTCACCGCCATCACAGTGCCTTGGAAATCCTGTATCAGTCGTTCCAATGCCTCCGCTGATTCCACATCCAGATTGTCGGTCGGCTCGTCCAGAAGCAGCAGGTTGCATTGCTGCAGCTCGAGCAGCAGCAGTTGGAAGCGCGCTCGCTGTCCCCCTGAGATCGATCCGTATCGGTGCGAGGCGACCTGGATCAGCCGATACCGGTCCAGAAGGGGCATGGCCTGTTCTATCGTGAGTGCCGAGCCATGCTCACCGCGGTGCATAAGGATCTCGAGCAGAGTCCCGTCGCCCAATCCGGGGATGTCGTCGAATTGGCTGAACCATCCGGGTTTGACACCGGCACCGAGACGCAGGCCGCCGGTGAGGGGCCATCCTCCGAAATCCGCGGCGGCCTCATGCGTATGGCGGTACGCGATGTATTTGAGGAAGTGTGATTTCCCTGTTCCGTTCGCGCCGAGGACCGCAACACGGTCCCGGTACCGGAGTTCGAGGTCGAAGGGTCTGATCAACCCGGAGAAGCCGAATTGGTCGCATCGCAATACAACGTTTCCCGACCGGCCGCCGTCGAAACGCAACACGGGGTGTTCTCCACGTACCTGTGCCGTGCGGGGGCGGTTTTCAGGAATCTGTCTAGACGTGTTTGGGCGGCGTGATATCGCGATGCCATGACGTCCGAGATGGTCGCAGCCTGACGTAACGAGGCGACCAGTTGGCGTAGCTTCCTTTCCTCGTCGTCCCTGCGTCGCAGCAGCTCCTCCTCACGCGCATGCCTTTCGGCCCTGGCGTCCGCCAGAGTGGAGTACCGAACGCCATGAACCCATGCGGTGGTGCCGTCATCACGCTCCTCCATCACCAGATGTTTCTTGCAGGTGGACTCCAGCAGGTCCCGGTCATGAGAGATGAGCAGGATGGTCTTTGCGGATTCCCCCAGATAGGACTTGAGGCGATCCTTATTGGCGATGTCAAGGAAATTATCGGGCTCATCGAGAATGAGATTCGACGCAGAGTTTGAAAACAGGTAATTCAACAGCAGCATTTTCTGCTCGCCGCCCGACAGGCAGTCCAATTCGAGATCCGAGACGTCCTGGTATGAGGATCCCAGTACATCCTGTGTGGACTTGGACATCTCCGCCTCCATCCGGTAGCCGCCCAGATCCGCGTAATCAGCCAACAGCTGGGAGTATGACTCCATCTGCGCGGTGTTCGCGGAATCCAGCGTGGACTCCATTGTCGCGATCCGCTTGCGCAGGCGCGCGATCTCGGCCTGGGCCACGGAAAACAGGTAGTCTCCGATGGTGTGTATCTCCGGGTCGGTGCGGCGCTGCTCCATATAGGAGACATCACCGAAGACATTGACCGAGCCGGAGGTGCTTTTGATTCGACGGGCCATGATCTTCAACAACGTGCTTTTGCCCATACCATTGGCGCCGATAACCCTCAGGCATTCGTTCGGAAGCGCGGCAAAACTGATGGAATTCAACAACAACCGGCCAGAAGGCAGCACATACGAGATGTCACTGGCCCGCATGCCCGAAAGCGCCGTCATGCTCATTCCCCCTGCCATGGTCTGCATACGAGGGCAAGTACCATCGCAATGGCGCATGATGCCTCATGCGTGGCGGGTATTGTTGCATCATCCCCCCGGCTAGCGATACAACCGGGAATGAGAAGCACCCTTACCCAGCCACTTAATGTACAGTTCGGCCCGTGCCCGATACAATGAGCAGTGCCTGAATCGTGGTTTACAAGTCGTGTTCTGCCTCTGGGAGGGTTCTCATTCTCCCTCTCGGGATTGGGGACGGTGTAATATTCCCGGACTCCGTCGTCGTTGTCTTGATTAAGCCATAAGACCTGGTTCCTGTCGGTGACGGCCGATGTTCATGCGTCTCAATCACACCGGCATCGACTTAGGCGCATATTGGAAGCCGATGGGCGGGAGGCGGCTGATCCGCTCGGGAATCAATGCCAACTGAGATTTGCGGGCACATGCTGTGGAGCGTGATGCCGAGGTGTGTTTTGCGTTGCTTGGAATGCGGTCTTCCGGCGGCGAACCGGTGGGTTCGGCGTTGAGCTGTTCCAGGGCTTTTGTTGATGACTGATGATTCGCGGTGCAAGCCCGGTTGCCCGCAGTCGGATTGGCCTCTTTCCCATTTCCGTCGCCATTGATTCTGGATATACCGTTTCACTGTCTCCAAGGTTGCCCGCCGCCGCTTGCCTCATTTCGTTCACCATATGTGTGGCTTCCTAACATGGAGCCCATTTTCTTTCCTCTAGAAGGTATTGCTATGCTGGGTGTGTTCCCATATAGGGACGGATTTGGCATCCATAGCATTGCAAAGGAGTACCCATGGATCTGATTCATCAACTGTTCCTGCAGCTTGAGGGACTTCCCCAGGTGGAGGCAATCGCCTTGGGCGGCTCCCGGGCGTCCGGGTGGAACGACGCCCGCTCCGACTACGACGTGTATCTGTACTGCACGGGGCCCATACCCGAAGATGTGCGCAAATCATTGCTCACCCCGTATTGCTCGGTCATGGAGATAGGCAACCATTACTGGGAATACGAGGACAATTGCACATTCCGTGACGGCGTCGACCTCGATCTACTGCACAGGGACATTACCGCATTCGGCGCTGACGTGGCGCGCGTGGTCGAAGGACACGAGGCATCCCTCGGGTACAGCACGTGCATGTGGCACAATCTTCGCACCTGTTCGGTGGAGTTCGACCGTAATGGACGTCTTGAGGCATTGCGCCGCCGTTTCGATGTCCCCTATCCCCGAGAGCTGCGCGATGCGATTGTCGCGGCGAATCTGCCGTTGCTGCACGGCGCATTGCCTGCGTATGACGCACAGATCCATAAAGCCGCATCCCGAGGGGATTTGGTGAGTGTCAACCATCGCGTAACCGCGTTCCTCTCCTCGTATTTCGACGTGCTGTTCGCGATTAACGGGATGACTCATCCGGGAGAGAAGAGACAGCTGTCCATCGCCGAACGCGACTGCCGCATACTGCCCGAGGACTTCCGACCCAGTTTTACGGCATTGTTCGAAACGATGTTCACCGATGCCGCCGCACTGGACGATGTCGTCGCCCGTCTGGCACGCAATCTGGCCGTATGCGTGGAACAGTCGGCGTGACGAAATGAAGAAGGCACATGGAGACTGCTGACGTTTCCCACGGTCTACTCATGCGACTGCGCCGCGCCAAAAACGAGCACCGGCTCGGCCAAGGACTCGCCGCCATCGGCAAGGGGCGCCTGATCATCTCCGACAGCTACGAGACAAGGAGCGTCATCTCCACCCGGCTCCCATCCAACCCCACCGGTCACCACACGCATCCGAGTGGAACAGGCTGTGCGCATCAGGATTCCACCTCGTGCACGTCAACGACCGTAACCCAACATGTTGGCATGCGTGGCATACCATCGGGCGAACATGGACTCCGGCCCCTCACGATCCGAATGCACACGCCTGCCGGTCCGCGTCCACCAGCTTGCATTCCGACTCCAACCAGGCCGCCGCCTGTATTTGGAGGTGAACTGTTTGTAGACACGCCCGTGCGTTTTCGGATTCGCGTAATACGCGAACCATGCCACGGGGATATCCGGCTTGTTCTTCTTGGCGATCAGGCCGCCGAATTCTCTTGTACCCATATCCGCCCCATATGCGACGCATGCTTGTCGGAGGACCTGGTAACCGGACTGGTAACTGAAAACATGTGTCCTGTTTCGGAAACGGGACACGCACCACCATTGGACACCATGCTGCGACACGTCAGGCGTGTCGCCCCTGATGCCAACGGACAAGCCGAAACAAAAAACCTCGCGAACAACAGTCCGCGAGGCCTCATGGTGGGTGATGTAGGAATCGAACCTACGACCCCTTCCGTGTGAAGGAAGTGCGCTAGCCGCTGCGCCAATCACCCGTATTCAATTATTGTATCCGATGGCTCGGATCGTGGGCGATACAAGATTCGAACTTGTGACCCCTTCCGTGTCAGGGAAGTGCGCTACCTCTGCGCCAACCGCCCGGTTGGTCTCGGACATCTTTCGATGCCGTCGAGGTGGGTACGAGAGTCGAACTCGTCTATACGGCTTTGCAGGCCGCTGCCTAACCGCTTGGCTAACCCACCGTAAGGTTCGTTAAACTCATCGGACCTTAGAGCGGACAACGGGACTCGAACCCGCGGTCTCGACCTTGGCAAGGTCGCGCTTTACCAACTAAGCTATGTCCGCATGTGTTTCTGGCGTTGTTTCCTCTGCCTGAGCACGAGTCACTACTATATCGAACTCTTGGAAGTTTGCAACTTCGGCGTGTCGTAATTGTTGGATCATCTCTCCGTATAGGATTGCAGTAGAGAGAGAAATACACAGCAGTGACCGCGCGTTTTGCTCACGGTTCCTCCACATTGCTTCACTGTGGGATTACCTTCACAAAATGCACGCTTTTCAAGGGATACAGTGGTGTACATGAATGAGCGAGGAACCAGAGTCAAATACGTCATGGTCGCGGCCTTCGACGGCTGGAATGACGCATGCCAGAGTGCCACCAATGTGATTCGGCATCTGGTCTCCCGTTATAGGTCTTTGGAGATTGGCCACATCAACAAAGACGGTTACTATGATTACCAATCCGCCCGTCCGATGCAGTGCACCATTCAGGGTTCCCGTTGCATTCTATGGCCGCAGACCGCTTTCTACGACATCGCAGTGAGCGACTCGCTCCATATTCTTGCGCAATTGGGACCGGAGCCGAACTACCAGTGGCTTGAATACTGCCGCGATAGCCTGCGTTTCGCCGAACAATATGACGTCGAACGCATTGTCACGCTGGGCTCCATGCTGGCGGAGTGCCCGCACACGCGTCCACTGCCCATCGATATCTCGAACAACGGCAAGCCGCTGGATCCCGATTATGAATACAACGGGCCAATCGGAATCACGCATGCGCTTGACACGATGGCCATCGAACAGGGATTTGCCACCACATCCTTGTGGGTTTCCATCCCCCGCTATCTCGGGTCCGCTGATCCATGCCCACAGGCAACCCTGACACTGTTGCGGGAGCTCGGCGAGATCTTGGGGCTCGATCTTCCAGTGGGTGCCATAGAGAACAAGGCGAAGCAATGGCGTTCTCGTTGCGACGTCACCGTGCGCAACAACGCCGACCTCGAGCATTTCGTGAGTCAGCTGGAACGTGATTCTGATCTGCATCAGCATGCCAAGGAGCTCTCTTCGGCGGGGGCGCCGATGGCCGAACAGCTGGTACAGGAGGCCGAGGCATTCCTGCGGGATCAGGATTGAGAACCGGTTTCTTTCTTGCACCATAGGACTGCTGTCTTGGATATGAGAAGGCCTCCCAATTTGGGAGGTCTTCTCATATCCAAGACAGCACACATCAGGCATTACCGGAGACCGGAATGCCCTCCAGCGGTGAGAGCACGCCGCACAGCAGCAAGATAGCCACGATGACGGCCAGAGCGATGCGATAGATGGCGAAGGCCTTGTAGGAATAGGTGGATACGAATTTGAGGAATCCAATGATCACGATGTAACCGACCACAAATGCCACGACAGTGGCGGCGATGGTTGCGCCCCATCCGGGGAACATCGCGTCGGCATTGACGTCTTTGATCGCCTTGACGGCTTCGAGAATGCCCGCGCCGAACACGGCGGGTATGGCCATGAGGAATGCGGCGCGCACTGCCGCCTCGCGTTTGTACCCCATTGCTCGTCCGAAGGTGATGGTGCCGCCGGAGCGTGACACGCCCGGAATAAGTGCAAGCATCTGGCCGATGCCAAACCAGATCGCATCCTTCGTGTTCATGTCGTCGAGTGTCTTGACCTGGCGGGCGCGGTCGTCGACAATCCACAGGATCACGCCGAATACGAACAGCATGGCCACCGTGATCCATAGATTGCGCAGCGTCGTCTCAATGGCATGCTGGAACAGTACGCCCGCGATGAGAATCGGGATGGTGGCGATGATGATGTACCAGCCCAGACGAGCGTCCTTGTTATGTGCTCCGAAACGAGAGGCCCTGTCCTTCCCTTCCTTGCCGGCGAGGCACAGACACCAGGACTTCAGGATGTTCCAGATGTCGTGGCGGAAATACAGCAGCACCGCCAATTCGGTTCCGATCTGGATGATGGCGGTGAACGCGGCACCTGGGTCTCCGCCGAGCATGAGATCGCCGACGATGCGGACATGGGCGCTGGAGGACACCGGCAGGTATTCGGTGAGTGCCTGCACCAGTCCGAGGAATATGGCCTGGAAGAAATTCATAAATCCTCTTTACGAATGATTTCATGGTTATTGCAGTTTCACTGTACCGTGTGCCTTTCCTCTTCCACCGAAGGAGGCGATAGTCGCACAGGTCGTCGAGCGGCATTCCGTGCCGTTTCGCGACATCGAATTGCGTACAATGAGCACCGGAATATACAGGCGAAAGGACTGAGATGGGTGCAGAATACCGTAAGAGTCGCAGGAATGCGCCACGGGGCTTCTTCGAATGCGAGGGCAAAGGCCTTGAGTGGCTTGGCGAGGCGCAGGCGCAGGGCGGTCCGCGTGTGGTGAAGGTGTATGGCTGGGGTGACGATTACCTTGACATCGAACGTGTGACCCCCGCGATGCCCACGGGGAAAGCTGCCTTCGAATTCGGTGCCGCACTTGCGCATATGCATGATGCTGGCGCGCCGTATTTTGGATCGGCTCCGAAGGGATATGACGGCACCTGTTATTTCGGACCCCTGCAGGATCCTGTGCCGATGGACACCGGCGAGTGGCGGGATCCGGCAACATATTTGGCCGAAGGCCGTCTGCGACCGATGGTTCAGATGGGAATCGAACGCGGGTCGTTGCGTGATGCCGACATGGATCTTACCAACGAGGTCATCGATGCGCTTCCGGAACTGCTCGACAGGGCCGGCGAAGATAGGCCCGCTCGTGTGCATGGCGACTTGTGGAGCGGCAATGTGATGTGGACGGCAGACACCGGCGAGACGCAGGCCGTGCTCATTGATCCCGCGGCCCATGGCGGACACCGGGAGGAGGATCTCGCCATGCTCCATCTGTTCGGCATGAGTTATCTGACGGAGATCACCGATGGCTACATGTCGGTGCATCCGCTGAAGGCGGGTTGGCAGGAGCGCATCATGATATGGCAGCTCTACCCCATTGCGGGCCACTGCGTGTTCTTCGGCGGCGGCTATGTGAGCGAGTATCGGGAGATGTGCCGTTCGCTGCTGAGGTGAATAGCTGTTGGAGGCGGTGAATGTGATCTATGCGAAGGGCCGGTGCGACATCCAGCTGGATGTCGCACCGGCCCTTCGCATAGATCACATAGATCAGTTGCGTTGCCAGACGCTATGTGATTTCAGCCTAGGGCGTCTTTGATCTTGCTGAAGAAGCCCTTCTTCTGCGGCGTTGCGGGCTGCGAGGACTGCCGCACCGGTTTTTCGTCCTTCTGCTGTTGGGCGAACTCCTCCATGAGACTGCGCTCGGAGTCGCTGAGCTTCGTGGGAATCTGCACGTTGATGTGCACAATCAGATTGCCACGTTGATCCTTGTCGTTGAGCTTTGTCATGCCCAGGCTCTTGAGCTCCACGGTCTGTTCCGGCTGCGTTCCCGCGGGGATGTCGAGTTGCTGCTTGCCGTCGAATGAATCGATCTCCATTGCATGACCCAGCACGGCCCATGTCATGGGAACGCGAATCCAGCAGTGCAGGTCGTCACCCTGCCGGGTGAACCTTTCGTTCTTGCGCACCGTGATGTCCACGTAGAGATCGCCGGGCTGCCCGTTGCATTCGCCGGCCTCTCCCTGACCCGGCACGCGAAGGCGGGAATCGTTCTGCACGCCACCCGGCACAGGAATCACTACATCACGCTCGGTGCGCACACGACCGCTTCCCTGACATTGGGTGCAGGGGTGTTGGAAGATGTTGCCGTGACCTTGGCAGGTTTCGCAGGGCACCGAGGTCATCATCTGGCCGAGCAGTGTGCGCACCACCTTCTGTGTGTAGCCGGACCCATGGCATGTGGGGCATGTGATGGGAGGCTCCTCGTGTGCGGATCCGGTGCCTTCGCAGTTCTGGCAGGTGCCGTAGGTCGAAAACTTCAGGTGTTGTTCCGCACCGAACACGGCGGTCTTCAAATCTATGGTGAGCTCTTCGAGCTGATCGCGGCCGGGCTGGCTACGTGGTATCGGACCGTTGCCGGTACCACCGCCGAAGGCGTCGAAGAACTGTCCGAACATGTCGCCCATGTCGAATCCGCCGAAGGGTTGGCCGCCACCGTATCTCGCTCCACTTCGGGGATCGTTCGGGTCGACGCCCATGTCGAACATGCGCCGCTTCTCCGGGTCGGAAAGCACCTCGTACGCGGTGTTGACCTCCTTGAATTTCTCCTCGAACTGCGGACCTGCGAGATCGGGATGGTATTTACGGCTCATCTTGCGGTATGCGCGCTTGATCTCCTCTTCCGTCGCATCGCGCTCGATGCCTAGGACTTTGTAATAATCTGCCACGGCCACTCTTTCTGTTGTGCTGGGACGTATTCGTATGACTGTATATTGCTACTCGAAAGGTTCGGCTGTTATTCCTGCCATCCATTATGGCCAACGCACAGGAACTCGGTCAGATACCGCGATACGGCATGGACGGCGGCCATGGTCACCGCATAGTTCATGTGGGTCGGGCCGATGGATCCGATTACAGCGATCGGCATGGTTGGTTGGGTGCCTGTGTCGTATTCCTCATGCTCGGCATTCGCGCTCGGGGTGGAGCTCTGCCCATAGCCGCTGCTCACCACGGAGGCATGCAGCAGACCTGGTGTGTGTGTTTCCGAGCCGATGGCCACGCCGACGCCCTCCTGACCGGGCTGTCCCGTCAGATCGTACATCAGGCGCATCAACACCACCTGTTCCTCCAAAGCGTCGAAGAGCGGCGCAAGGCTGGCGGCATCGATATACTGATGCGTCAGGCTTGCGGCACCTGAGGTGAACAGCTCGTTTGAGCGCTCCTCATTCTCCATGCCGGAGAACGCCGCCGCGATGGCATCGCGGAGCTGCGGGGGGAATCCCCCCTCGGAATCGGTCGGCAGCGTGCGAATGGTCTGTACGCATTGGCGGAACGTGAGCATACGGCAATGGGTATTGATCGTTTCGCATATACACTGCGTCTGCTCGGTATTCGGCAACGTGTCTGCCGAGACCAACCTCTGCACCACGCGGCCCGTCTCGGTTATCGCCACCAGCAGGAGCGTATGCGCGGCGAGGGGCAGCAGTTCCACGTGCCTCATAAGGGACCAGGACAACGACGGCGCCGACACCATTGCATATTGACCGGTGATGGTGGAGAGAATGCGTGCGGCGCGTTGCAACGTGTCCTGCAGGCTCACCGAACCGCTCAGGGCACTGCTGATTGATTCCCGTTGCTCTGCAGTGAGCGATATCGGTGTGCTCAGCGAATTGACGAAGTACCGGTACCCTTTTTCGGTCGGGATGCGTCCCGCCGAGGTATGGGGCTGGGTGAGATAGCCTTCATCCTCCAGAACGGCCATGTCGTTGCGGATTGTGGCAGAGCTCACTCCCAAATGGTGCTTGGCCGCCAGCGCACCGGATCCGATGGGTTCCTGCTGCCGTATATAGTCCTCTACAACGGCCCGCAGAATCTGCATGCGACGTGTCGAACTCATATATACCCCTTATTACGCTTTCGAGAAACATTGTATTAGCACTCTGCGTACAGGAGTGCTAATTTCCGGCTCACAGAGAAAGCGGATAACACGCCAAAGGCGCAAAACCTCGTCGGTTATTGCGGTTAGAATGTGAAGAGCGCCGGCGTTGTTGGACAAGCCGGCGGCTCCGGCGCTCGAAATATTGGAAGGAAAGTAGATCACTTATGACCGATAACACCTGGTCTGAATTGGATGAGCGCGCCATCAAGATGGCGAAGGCCCTCTCCGCCGATGCAGTGCAGAAGGCGGGCCATGGCCATCCGGGCTCCCCGATTTCGTTGGCTCCAATCGCCTACACGCTGTATCAGCGTTTCATCAAGCACGATCCGAACGACCCGAACTGGGCCGGACGCGATCGTTTCATTCTTTCTGGCGGTCATGCATCGCTTACCCAGTATGTGCAGCTGTACTTCTCCGGTTATGGCCTGACGCTGGACGACCTCAAGTACTTCCGTGGCGGCGCGGACACCCGCACTCCGGGCCATCCTGAGTACGGCCTGACCCCCGGCATCGAAATGACCACCGGCCCGCTGGGTCAGGGTGTCGCATCCGCCGTCGGTTTCGCATATGGCCAGCGTTACGAGCGCGGCCTGCTCGATCCGGATGCTCCGGAGGGCAAGTCCCCGTTCGACCACAAGGTGTGGGTCATCTGCGGTGAAGGCGACATTGAGGAAGGTGTCTCTGGCGAAGCCTCCTCGCTTGCCGGCAACGAGCAGCTCGGCAACCTGTTCGTCTTCTTCGACGCCAACCACATCCAGATCGAAGGCGAGACCAAGATCGCCCTCGACGAGAACGTGATCGAGCGTTACAAGGCCTACGGCTGGTACACCGATGAATTCAGCTTCATCCAGCCCGACGGTTCCTACAAGGAAGACATCGAAGGTCTGTCCAAGGTCATCGAGAAGGCCGAGCAGGTCACCGATCGTCCGCACTTCATCAAGGTCGACACGCTCATCGCATGGCCGACCCCGGGCAAGACCAACGATCCTTCGTCCCACGGCTCCGCTCTGGGCGACGAGGCCGTCGCGGGTCTCAAGAAGGCCCTCGGCCTCGATCCGACGAAGACCTTCGAAGTGGACGAAGAGGCACTGGCCCACGCCCGCAAGGTCGCAGAGCGCGGCCTCGAGGCACACAAGGAATGGGATGAGGCCTTCGAGAAGTGGGCCGACGCCAACCCGGACAAGGCTGCTCTCTACAACCGCATCAAGAACGGTGAGCTGCCTGAGGAATTCGACAAGGCCATTGACGATCTCGAAGCCGGCTTCGAAGCCGGATCCAAGGTCGCAACCCGCAAGGCCTCCGGCGCCGTGATCAACGCCATCGCGCCGATCATGCCTGAGCTGTGGGGTGGCTCCGCCGATCTGGGTGGTTCCAATAACACTAACATCAAGGGCGCCGCGTCCTTCGCTCCGGCGGAAGATGCCACCACCCAGTGGCCGGATTGCTCCCCGTATGGCCGTCAGCTGCACTTCGGTGTGCGCGAATTCGCCATGGGCTGCATCACCAACGGCATCCTGTTGGGTTCCGACACCCGTCCGTTCTCCGGCACCTTCTTCCAGTTCGCCGATTACATGCGTGCCGCAGTCCGTCTGTCGGCTCTCATGGAGATCCCGAACCTGTACATTTGGAGCCATGATTCCGTGGCCCTCGGCGAGGATGGCCCGACCCACCAGCCGATCGAGCACCTGAGCTCCTTCCGCGACATCCCGCAGCTCGAAGTGGTTCGTCCTGCCGATGAGTGGGAGACCGCCGAAGCCTACCGTTACTTCTTCGAGAAGAAGAACACGCTGCCAACAGCCATGGTGCTGACCCGTCAGGGTGTCCCGACTCTCGTTGAGACCGCCGAGAAGGCCAAGGAAGGCGTGCGCAAGGGCGCTTACGTGCTCTACGGCGAGGAAGGCCAGCCGGACGTGATCATCATGGCCTCCGGTTCCGAGGTTCAGTGGGCTCTGGAAGGTGCCAAGAAGCTTGCTGAGGAGGGCATCAAGGCCCGCGTCATCTCCATGGTCTCGATGGAATGGTTCGAGGAGCAGGACGACGAGTACAAGGAGGAGATCCTCCCGAAGAGCGTCAAGGCCCGTGTCTCCATCGAAGCCGGCTCCGCGATGTCCTGGTACAAGTACCTGGGCTCCTATGGCAAGGCCATCGCTATCGACCAGTTCGGCCTGCAGGGCGACGGTGCTCAGAACATGATCGATCTGGGCATCACCGCCGAGCATGTCGTCGAAGCAGCCAAGGCCTCCATCGAAGAGGCTCGCTGATTCATCTATGAGGGGATGTCATCCGGCATCCCCTCCCCTCTGCCTACACTGGTAGGCGTTGGATTTTTTCAACAACACAAATTAGGAGATACATAATGACTGCATCTACTCAGGCAATTTCCGATGCCGGCGTTTCCATCTGGCTGGATGACCTGTCCCGCACCCGCATCGAGTCGGGCAACCTCGAAGAGCTCATTAAGAACGACAACGTTGTTGGCGTCACCACCAATCCGTCCATCTTCCAGAAGGCTCTGAGCCAGGTCGGCCCGTACGACGCACAGCTCAAGGAACTCGGCAAGGTCGATGTCGAGACCGCCATCCGCGAGCTCACCACCACCGACGTGCGCAATGCCTGCGATATCTTCAAGCCGGTCGCCGAGGCCTCCGACTACGTCAATGGCCGTGTCTCCATCGAAGTCGATCCGCGCCTCGCACACGAGACCGCCGAGACCGAGAAGCAGGCTGAGGAACTCTGGGCCAAGGTCGACCGTCCGAACGCCATGATCAAGATTCCTGCGACCCTCGAGGGCCTGCCGGCGATCACCGCTACCCTGGCCAAGGGCATCTCCGTCAACGTCACGCTGATCTTCTCGCTCGAGCGCTACGAGCAGGTCATCGATGCTTTCATCGAAGGCATGGTTCAGGCCGACGCCAATGGCAAGGATCTGTCCAAGATGGCTTCCGTCGCATCCTTCTTCGTTTCCCGTGTCGATACCGCGGTCGACAAGAAGCTCGAGGAGATTGGCTCCCTCGAGGCCAAGGGCCTCGAAGGCAAGGCTGCTGTAGCCAACGCTCGCCTCGCATACGAGCTCTTCGAGAAGAAGTTCGCCGAGGATTCGCGCTGGGCTGCTCTGGAAGCCAAGGGCGCCAAGAAGCAGCGTCCGCTGTGGGCCTCCACCGGCACCAAGAACGCCGCTTACTCCGACGTCAAGTATGTCGATGAGCTCGTCGCCAAGGACGTCGTCAACACGATGCCTGAGAAGACCCTGCTCGCTGTGGCCGATCACGGCCAGGCCACGCTGGGCATCATCCCGGGCAACTATGACGAAGCCCACGACATCATGAACGACCTCGCCGAGGTTGGCATCAACTTCAAGGATGTCACCGACAAGCTCGAGGCCGATGGTGTCGCCGCCTTCATCAAGTCCTGGGATTCGGTGCTCACCGATGTCCAGTCCGGCATCGACCGTGTCAACGGCTGATGCCGACTGACTTGATCTAGTCAAGACATAATTGGATGGGTCCAGCATTCGCTGGGCCCATTTTCTATATGCACCGAAGGCAATCGATCACTGTGTGCGGATGCCGATGCTTCGTGCGAACACCGCGGAAAGGTCGGTGATCTGTGCCAGAGACATGGTGGTCCCATGCAGTGAATCGACATTGCGAATCTCCCGTAGCCGCGCACCACGCAAATCCACATCGGTGCATATGGCATGCTGCAGGGTGAGCACGTCTATTCGTGTCCCGGTGAATGCGATGCGCGAGAGCCTGGCACCGTTGCCGTCCAGCTCCCCTATCTCGCAATCGCGGAACATGATGTCACGGCATATGGCATCCCTGCAATTGAGATAGTCGATGCGGCATCCACGAATCTCCATGCCAATGATCTTCGCCGCGTTCGCCTGAACGGCGCCGAAGGCGCAGCGGACCGCAATGCTGTTTTCCATGCCGATGCTGCAGATGTCAAGCAACGCAGTGCGGCAGGAATCTGTCAGCACATGATTGACATGCGTGCGCTCGGCAATGATCGTGTCAATTGCGAGATTCCTGAACTCGCAATTGAGCAACGCAGCGGCGGTCATGTCGACCGTGGAGGCCTGCTGGTCGAAGAAGCGGCGCGAATCCTGATCGTCCTCGGCGGTAAGCGACGAGAGCCGTGATTCAATGAGCCCTTTCCTGTCCATCGATAATTTGGGAAGGCGGGGAGGCTGAGTGTCACGAATGGCTGCCATGGTGAGAGTCCACAGGTTCACTTGGCATATACAATGATTCGAGGAACGCCTCGATGCGTGAGCAGGCTTCTTTGATGTTCTCCATGCTCGTTGCATACGAGATGCGTACGAAGCCTTCCCCGGAATCGCCGAAGGCAGTGCCGGGGACGATGGCCACCTTGTGTTCCTCCAGCAGGCGCACGCAGAACTCGTCTGAGGTGAGGCCTGAAGATGTGATGTTCGTGAACACGTAGAACGTGCCTTTCGGTACATTCGTCGTCAGTCCCATACGGTTGAGTCTGGCACAGATGAGGTTGCGCCGTGATTCATATTCCCTGCGCATCGACTCGGTATCGGCAATGCCGTGTTCAAGCGCCTCAATCGCCGCATACTGCGCCGATGTGGGTGCGGACATGATGACGAACTGGTGCACTTTGGTGAGCTGTTGGCTCAGATCCGCGTTGCTCAACACGTAACCGAGGCGCCAACCGGTCATGGCGAAGGCCTTCGAGAAGCCGTTGATGACGAGCACCTGATCGCGAATCTGCTCGAAGTTGGCAGGTGAGCAGAATTCTCCCTCGAACAGCAGTTCGGAATAGATCTCGTCGGAGATGACGTAGATTCCGGATTCCTTGAGGATTGGAACCACGCGCTCGTAGTCCTCGCGGGTCATCACGCCACCGGTTGGGTTCGACGGGAAGTTGAGAATGATTGCCTTGGTACGGTCGCTGATCGCGCGTTCGAGGTCCTCCGGCAGTAATTTGAAATCGTTGTCTTGCGTGAGCTCAATGCGCACTGGCACGCCACCCGCCATCAAGATCGCCGGCTCGTAAGCCACATAGTTCGGGTCCAGCACAATCACCTCGTCTCCAGGACTGATCAACGTCCGGCAACATAGATCCACCGCTTCCGAACCACCGACAGTCACGAGAATCTCGGATTGCGGGTCGTAGTCGATGCCGTAGCAGCTGTGGTAATACCTTGCGATTTGCTTGCGCAGGGCGATGAGTCCCCGGTTCGCGGTGTAGTGCGTATGGCCGTCTTCGAAGGACTCCACTGCTTTCGCACTGATATGCCACGGTGTGTCGAAGTCCGGCTCCCCCACACCGAGCGAGATCACACCCTCCATGGAGTTCGCCAGATCGAAGTATTTGCGAATGCCGCTCGGTTTGAGATGCGCGATGGTCTGGTTGATCGGCTTCATCAGTAGCTCACCACCAGACGGTCCTCGGCACGGTTCGGCCGACCGGCGCCCGTGAGTACGCCGGATTGTTTGTACTGCTTGAGCACGAACAATGTTTTCGTGCTTTGCACGTTCTCCATGACGGCAATGCGATCGGCCACGAATTGACACACCTCGAACATCGTCTTGCCTTGCACCAGGCAGATGAAGTCGTTGTCGCCGGTGATCAGGTAAAGCGAATCAATCTCGGGGTATTTGGCGAGCAACGCCGCGGTATGGTCGTAGCCCTTGTCCTTCATCGGGCTGACATCCACCTCGATGAACGCCATGATGCGCTCGTCACGCAGCACCTTGTTGTAGTTGATTACCGTATGGTAACCGCAGATGATCTTCTGCTCCTCCATGCGGCGGACGGCCTGCTGCACCTCTTGTGCTTCCTCGCCCAGAATGTCCGCCAGATCCCGTGCATCGAGCCGGGCATCGTTCTCGAGCAGCTCGAGTATCGCCTGATCGTTCGCGCTGATGTTCCCCTCGGTCATGTCGCCTGTCATCCTTTCCACATTCCCTGTTGTTCGCCAAGCCATGCATGCGCCTATTGGCGATAGTGGCTGAAGAAGTGCGTCATTTTGTCGACGGCGCCTTTGAGCACCTCGACGCGCGGCAGGTAGACCACACGGAAATGATCCGGGTCCTTCCAATTGAAACCGGTGCCCTGCACGATGAGCAGTTTCTCGTCGTGCAGCAGATCGAGCGCGAATTGCTCGTCGTTGCGAATGTTGAATTTCTTCGCATCGATTTTCGGGAAGATGTAGAAGGCCGCCTTCGGTTTGACCGCCGTGATGCCATCGATTGAGTTCAGCGCGTTGTAGATGTATTCACGCTGTTCGTATATACGGCCCCCCGGAACGAGGTAGTCGTTGACACTCTGATGACCTCCCAATGCCGTCTGCACGATCGATTGGGCGGGTACGTTCGAGCAGATGCGCATGTTCGTGAGCATGTCAAGGCCTTCGATGTAATCCTTCGCGATCGACTTGTTGCCTGACAGAATCATCCAGCCGATGCGGTACCCGGCGATCATATGAGACTTCGACAAACCGCTATAGGTCACGCAGAACAGGTCCGGTGCGAGGGAGGCGATTGACGTGTGGGTGAGCCCATCCATGACGAGGCGGTCATAGATCTCGTCGGAGAAGATCATGAGCTGATGCTGCCGTGCCAGTTCGACGATCTGCTGCAGCACCTCGGTCGGATAGAGCGCGCCTGTCGGATTGTTCGGGTTGATGATGACGATTGCCTTGGTGCGATCGGTGATCTTGGCACGCATATCGTCGATGTCCGGATACCACTCCGACTGTTCGTCGCAGACGTAATGCACCGGTTTCCCTCCTGCCAGGGTGACGCATGCCGTCCACAACGGGTAGTCGGGGGCCGGTAGCAGCACTTCGTCTCCGTCGTCCAACAACGCACTCATGCTGAGATTGATGAGCTCGCTCACACCGTTGCCAGTGTAGATGTCTTCTACTCCCACATTCGGCAGGTTCTTGAGCTGAGCGTACTGCATGATCGCCTTACGGGCCGAGAAGAGTCCCTTTGACGCCGAATACCCCTCCGTATCGGTGAGCTGTTGTGCCATGTCATAGACGACTTCGTCCGGTGTACGGAATCCGAATGGGGCTGGATTGCCTATGTTGAGTTTCATCACATGCATGCCGGCTGCTTCCATGCGCGCCGCCTCGTTGACCACCGGTCCGCGTACGTCATAGAGCACGTTGTCCAGTTTATGTGACTTGGTGAAGACCCGCCGCGATCCGATGCTCATGGGTTCCGGCGTGACACTTGATGGCACATCAGGGAACGAGGGGTCCTGTACATTATTGTTCGCTGCCGGTTCCATGTCTTGCTCCTGTTCAATTTTAGCGAGTTCATTATTATGTTCAATATGTTCAGAATTCTGAATTGAACTATTCTGTTCAACTCTATTGATATGTTCAAAATTGCCGTCTGGGCTCTCGTGTTCAATCTTTGCGAAGGTTTCAGGATCATCATCGAACGGCACGCTCTCGCCTGCCAGCCAATCCGCGTTCACCCGCAATACAGCCGCGAGGAATCGCTCAATATCGCGGCGCGGTCTTGTTTTGCCGCTCACATATTGACTGATGTGGCTGCGCCCCAGCTTGACGCCATGGTCCTGCGCCGCTTTGACGAAGTCGATCTGCTTGATGTTGCGCAACTCCATCGCCTGATTGAGGCGCGTGGTGAAATCGGCCATGCCGTCCCTCCTTTGAACTTAGACCGTAAGTGTTTCTTCGAAGCGTACCGTAACGGTTGAACATAATTTTGATTTGTACATTTCTATGTTCAAAATATAAAAGTTCAAGTTCAGTTTATGAGTATGCGATGTTCAATCCATTTCGCCACGCCGTCATCGTTATTCGAAGCGCATACCTCATCGGCTATGTTCAATACTTTCGGATTCGAATTGGCGACGGCCACTCCGGTTCCCGCACGCTGCATCATGTCAATGTCGATGATGTCATCGCCAAATGCGACCACATTGTTCAAATCGATGTTCCAGCGGTCGCACAGCAGTTCCATGGTGTACTGTTTGTTCGCATGTGGATCCATGAGCATCCACAGACTTCCCTCGCTGATGTTGAGCGACAGTTCGTCAGGAAGCAATGTGCTGAGCAACGGAGTCTGTTCGTTGGTTGGGAAGATGATGATCTTGTCTGCGGTGCCCTCTGGGACATCGGCGAAATCAGTGAATCGCCACGTCTGTGTCTTCCAGTACTTGGATACGTCGAAATTCGTATATCGTACGTCATCCATGACGATGCCTATCTCGATGTCGGGAATCACATGCGTGATTGATCGGCACACCTCGCAGGCATAATCTGAAGAGAAACCTATTTTCAACAGTTGCCCGTTGGGAGCAGATTTGGTTCCGGTGAGCATCGCGTAATCAGAGGTCGCTGGATGGAAGTCGATGAGTGCACCATTGAGATAGATGCATGCATCGGCATGCAATCGGCGTACCATGTCGAGACCTGTGCTGACTGGGCGCGCGGTGGCCACGACAAACGGAACATGGTTGCGATGCAATGTGTCAACAGTGCGAATCGTATAGTCCGACAATGCGCGTTGTTCGAAGGTCTTGCCGTCATGGAGCAATGTGCCGTCCAGATCGGCGACAATGAATGGTTCCGTCAAGTCCACTCTCCTATTCGTAGGTCTACGCTGTTGTACAACAAAAACGAAAGGACCCATGCCCTCCTACGGAGGAGCATGGGTCCTTTCACAAACTCATATCAGGCGATACCGAACTTGGTGAACAGTCCGAGCGCAATGATGATGGCAACCCAGATGAGTGCGATGATCACAGTCCAACGGTTCAGATTCTTCTCGGCAACGCCAGAGGAACCGGCGTTCTGCGTAAGGCCGCCGCCGAACATGTCGGACAGGCCGCCGCCCTTGCCTTTGTGCATGAGGATGAGCAGGGTAAGCAGCAGACTGAGCACAACCAGCACAATCTGCAGAATCAGCTTGACTACAGTCACGGGTGAACCTCCAAATTTCAATACCGTTGCCCAGTGTACCGCAAGTTCGCGAAAAAGCGTGCAAAATCAACCATTATCATGTGAAGATGTTGTCGCAATCGTCTTCCTGCAGATTGTGGTGAGCTCATCGACGTCGAGGGCGGCACCTCCGATGAGGAAGCCGTCGACGTCTGGCTCCTCAATCAGCTCCACACAGTTCTTCGAAGACACCGAGCCTCCATACAGTACACGCACGGTCTGCGCCACATGGTCGCCAAATGATTTCGCCAGATCCACGCGGAAGGCATGGGCGGCGTCCTGCGCTGTCTGCGGGGTGGCAACCATGCCCGTGCCAATCGCCCAGACGGGTTCATAGGCGATGATGAGTTTTGATGCCTCCCCATCAGAAAGGTCGCGTGTCACGTCATGCACCTGGCCGACGGCAAACTCAAGTTCAATGCCCTTGCGTCTCTCCTCCAGACTCTCGCCGACGCATAGGATCGGCTGCATGCCGGCGGCAAGCACCGCTCGTACCTGATCGACGATGTTCGCATCGTCCTCCGGATGGTATTTGCGCCGTTCCGAATGGCCTACAATCACATAGCTGCAACCCAGATGCGCGAGCATGTCCGCAGAGACGTCACCGGTGAACGCCCCCTGTGACGTGACCGAAACGGCCTGGGCCCCGTATCTGATGCGCAAGTGTTCGGATTCCACCATCACCTGAACGCTGCGAATCGAGGTGAATGACGGGAAGAGCGCCACTTCGCAACGGTTGAAGTCAAAATGGCATCGTTTGAGGTTCTTGGAGAATGCCCGGACGAACCCGGTTGCCTCAAGATGATCGAAGTTCATCTTCCAATTGCCCGCAACCATGGGGATGCGTCGTGTCGATGCCATATTGCCTTGCCTGTCCTCCATATGAGAACGTGGCGTCCAGCACCTATTGCCGGGCGCCACGTCACACCGTTATTGGGCTAGTGTTGTGAATCCCTACTCGAGGACCTTGAGGCCCGGAAGCTCCTTGCCCTCGAGGAATTCGAGGGAGGCGCCGCCACCCGTGGAGATGTGCGAGAAGCCATCTTCGGGGAATCCGAGCTGACGCACGGCCGCAGCGGAATCACCACCGCCGACGATGGTGAAGGCACCATGTTCGGTGGCATCCACCAGAGCCTGGGCGACGGCCTTGGTGCCTGCCGCGAAGGCAGGAACCTCGAAGACGCCCATAGGGCCGTTCCATACGACCGTCTTGGAATCGACGATCTTGTCGTGGAACAGCTTGCACGACTCAGGTCCGATGTCGAGGCCCATCATGTCAGACGGAATCTGATCGGCGGGAACCACCTTCGGATCGACCGGAGTGTCACCAGCCGGGAAGCCCTTGTTCACGACGATATCAACGGGAAGCACCAGTTCGACGCCGTTCTTGTCGGCGGTTTCGATGTAGCCCTTGACCTGGTCGATCATATCCTCCTCCAGCAGGGAGGTACCGACTTCGTAACCCTTGGCCTTGAGGAAGGTGAACACCATGCCGCCGCCAATGACGAGACGATCGGCCTTGTCGAGCAGATTCTCGATCACTCCGAGCTTATCGGAGACCTTGGAGCCACCGAGCACAACGGTGAACGGACGCTCCGGATCCTCGGTCGCCTTGGAGAGGGCGTTGACTTCCTTCTCCACCAGCAAGCCAGCGGCGGCCGGCAGGTCGGCAGCGACATCGTAATCGGAACCTTGTGCGCGATGAACCACACCAAAGCCGTCGGAGACGAACACATCGCCCAGAGCCGCAAGCTTCTTGGCGTATGCGGCACGCTCGGCCTCGTCCTTGCTGGTCTCCTCAGGGTTGAAACGAACGTTTTCCAGCAGCACAACATCGCCATCCTTCATGGCGGCTACCTTGGCCTGGGCGTCCTCGCCATAGGTGTCGGAGGCGAGAACCACAGGAACGCCGAGAAGTTCGCTCAAGCGTGCAGCCACGGGAGCCAGAGAAAGCTCCGGAACGACCTTGCCCTTCGGGCGACCAAGATGAGCCATGAGAATGACCTTGGCGCCTTCCTTGCGCAGAGCTTCGATGGTAGGCAGCGCCGCCTTGATACGACCATCGTCGGTGATCGTAGTCCCATCCAACGGAACGTTGAAATCTGCGCGAACCAGAACGCGCTTGCCCTTCAGATCTCCAAGATCCTTGAGTGTCTTCATTCGTTATCCTTTCTTACCGCAAGAATGCGGGTGTGGCTTATGCCATCCCTTGCATTCTAGCGTCAAATCCACGCGATATCGGCTCGATTATCCGTTACGCAACATCACGCTGTACACCAGCTTACGCCATTGCGGCGTCCTGCTCCGCTTTCTCTGCCCGTTGCAGCAGACGACGGATACGGCCCGCCACCGCGTCCTTGCTGATCTGCGGGCGGGCGGCTCGTCCGAGCTCCTCCAAGGAGAAATCGGGGTGATCGATGCGCAATTGCCCGGCGGCACGAAGATTCTGCGGAATATCGTCTCCGAGCACATCGAATGCATGCTGCACTTTCACCACGGCCTCTGCGGCGGCTTTCGCGCTGCGGCGCATATTCGCGTCATCGAAGTTTGCCAGTCGGTTGGCGCGATGGTGTGATTCGGTGTCGGGTCTCTTGCCGGTCCAATCGCGTACCGTGCTTGAGGCTCCCATCATCGTGAGGAGCCGTTCGATGGCATCCGGGTCGGAGAGATGGACGCGTACGGAACTGCGCACCGTATGCTTTGCGGCTCGTATGCCGAGGCGCTGACCCATGGCGATGAGCGAATCCGCTGTCTCCTCGTTCGGGCAGATAATCTCAAGCGCGCTAGGTTTGTCGGGATCCGAAAGCACACCAGCAGACATGAAGGCACCACGCCACACACCCTTGATTTGGGCAATGTTGCCGTTGGACAGATCCGTTGGCAGTCCGCGGACGATACGGTTGAGCCGTGGGTCTATCATGCCGGTGCGCACCGCCAATGCGAAACCGGCGCGTGCGCCGACGTCCACGGCATATCGACGCATGGAGCCATGAGGGGTCTTCACATCGACGGATTTGAGGGCGGCTGGGATTTTATACAGGCTCTCGATTGTTTCCTGGAGCCAGTGGGCGGCTTCCATGGAGTCGAATTGTGGTTGGACGATGATCTGCGTCGAGGATTCACGCTGCACCTTGCGGAATCCTCGGCCGAAGTACAGCATCGACGTCACCTGTGCCTTCTGCACCGCCGGGGATCCCCCATCGATGTTCGACAACTCGCTTTTGACCTCATCGAGAAGCGCCAAAAGATCCTCCTGTAAGTTGTGTGGTACCTATTACGGTTCGGCGTGTCTCATTGACTCCGCTGTTCTGTGATACCGAACGTCTTGGACATCTTTGTTGAGTTTTCCCACATGTTGAAGTTGCTTTCACGATATGGGAAAACACTTGCAATCATTGGGTTTTCCGATCCAACTCTCGGGCCGAGACGGAGACCGAGAGACCATGCGACCGCAATCTTGATGCCAATGCCTCGCTCATCGCCACGGAACGATGCTGGCCGCCGGTGCAACCGATTGCGATCGTCACATAATGCTTGTCCTCCTGTGCATAGCCTTGGATCGCTATTTCGATGGCCTTCTCATAGGCATCGAGGAACTGTGTGGCCTTGTCATTCGACAGCACGTATTCACTCACCGGTGCATCATGCCCGTTGAGCTCGCGTAGCTGTGGCACCCAGTAGGGATTGGGCAGGAATCGCACATCGGCCACGAAATCGGCATCGATCGGTATGCCGTACTTGAAACCGAAACTGAAGATGTGCACGGAAACGGTTGTAGGTCCGTTGCCTGTCAAAGCCTCGTAAAGCTTGGTGGAGAGCTGGTGGATGCTCAGCTTCGAGGTGTTGATCACGATGTCGGCACGTTCCTCGAGGTTCTCGAGCAGCTTCCGTTCCTCGTGGATGCCGTCTATAAGACGGTTACCCTGCTGCAAAGGGTGCGGCCGGCGGACGGATTCGAATCGCTTGACCAGTACGTTGTCATCGGCATCCAGGAAGAGGATGCGCGTTTTGAGGCCCAGATCATCCAGATGCGAGAGCACCGAACTCAGGTCCATGAAATAGTCGCGGGAGCGCACGTCGATCACTGCTGCAAGCTTATGGAACCCGGATTTTGACGCGGTCATCATGTCCACCATGGGTTCGAGGAGTTTGGGTGGCATATTGTCCACCACATACCATCCCATATCCTCTATGCTATGGGCTGCATGCGAGCGACCTGCACCACTCATGCCGGTGATGAGCAGCACTTCGAAGCCTTCTGCTGGAGAGGAGGCGTGTGCGGATTCCGACTCCACGCCTCTTTGTTCATTGTGTGCGGATTGCATCACAGCTCCTTCTCCAACGCTTCCCACATGGCCTGTTCCAGTGTACCGGTTTGGGGTGGATTATTCAGGGCATCGTCCACATCGTCTCCCCCGATTGTTCCCGTCATCAGCAACACTTGCGCCACGGCCTGATGCAGCAGCATTCGCTCTCCTCCTACGGCGAGACCGCCACGATCGCGCCAAGCTACCATGAGTTCGGTTGGGCGGGGATCATATACGACATCGAGCAGTGCTCCATGGATGGGCTGTGCATGTTCCGCGAAACGCCGGGCAACCACATCGGCGCCCGTCCCGGGAATCGTACTGATCGCGATGTCGCATTGTTCCAGTGCCGGAAGGCAATCCTCCAATGGGATGCTACGAACCGTCACACCATGCGCGGCACCCAGGTCGATCAGTGCCGTGCTGCGATCCGGGTGCCGCGCGGCGACGGTGACCTGGGAACAGCCCATCGTGATGCACCCCGCCAATGCCGAAGTCGCGGTGTTACCGTTGCCGAGTATGACTGCGTTTGGCTGAGCTGGCAACGTCATGCCATGGGTGCGAAAGGCGTCATGGAAAGCACGCACGATACCATAGACATCAGTATTGTAGAGTGCCATGGCCGGAAGATCCTGACCCTCAGAAGTGGAGGGGGAATCCCAATCGAATACGACGGTGTTGGCGACGCCAAGCTCCCGTGCCCATTGGTTCCGTGCAATGCCGAAGGGGGCGATGGTGCGTTTGAGCGGCATCGTCAGGCTCAAGCCTCGCCAGGAGGGGTCCAGTGAGCCAAGGAATGAGGGAAGCTCGCTTTCAGCCACTTCCTGCTTCGTATACGACCATTGCCCAAGACCAAGCGCTCGATACGCCGCCTCATGCAACACCGGCGACAGCGAATGCGCGATTGGTTTGCCTAATACCGCACATCGTTGCATCTCATCCATATTCTCATCCCCTCATTTGTGCATGCCCGTTGCATGCCCTACAGCACTCTACAGCATAGCTGCGCTTTGTTGCGGCATCGGCGCATGCCACAACAACGACTCATAGCCATTGCAATAACGCATATAGGTGTTCACGAAGCATTGTCATGCAGTGCTTCGTAGATGGCCTGTGCTTTGGCATGGCCAACGCCTTTCACGGATTCCAGTTCTTCGAGGCTGGCCTGTTTCATGCGCCGCACTGACCCGAAGTGGTTCAGCAGCCGCTTCTGGAACGTCGGGCCGATTCCCGGAATCTCGTCGAGTGCCGAGCGGAGGGCACCCTTGCGTCTGGTCTGACGATGGTAGTTGATGGCGAAGCGGTGTGATTCATCACGGACACGTTGGAGCAGGTACATGCCCTCCGATGAACGTTTGAGAATGACCGGATAGTCGTCGTCCGGCACCCACACCTCTTCCATGCGCTTGGCCAGTCCACACACGGCCACGTCAGTCACACCGCAGTCCTCCAATGCTTTCGCGGCGGCCATCACCTGAGGCTTGCCGCCATCGACCACCACCAGATTCGGTTTGTAGGCGAAATGACGGCGGTCGGTGTTCTGCTGGACTATTTCCTGTTGGACCTGCTCGGCGGATTCCAGCTCTCCCTCCTGCGAAACCCGCTTCTCGTTGTCCATGCTTTCGCCGGTGTCTCCCGCAATGTTCCCATGCTTGAATCGTCTGGTCAGCGTCTCATACAGCGCACTGAGATCATCCACCGCACCTTTGCCGTCGGCACCACGTATGGCAAAGCGTCTGTATTCGGATTTCCGGGCCATGCCGTCTTCGAACACCACCATGGATGCCACTTGGAACGCCCCGCCCACTGTATTCGAGATGTCATAGCATTCGATGCGCAACGGCGCCTGGCTGAGTCCAAGCGCATCGGCCACATCGTTCATGGCGGTCGTACGCGCACCTATGTCGGAGATGCGGCTCATTTTCGAACGTTGCAACGCCTGCTGTGCGTTCTGTTCGGCGCGTTCGAGCAGTTGCCGCTTGTTACCTCTTGCAGGCGTCCCAATCGAGACCGCGCCACCGCGAAGCCGTCGCAAGTATTGTTCCAGGTCATCGGCACGCGCGGGCATCACTGAGACCAGCACCTGTCTGGGCACAGGGGCGATCGGTTCGAGCAGATCGGCACGACCGGTCTGCTCGCGTCTTGCGTTACGCGCCTTGGTCGACTGTGCACGGGATGACGCGTCGCCGGCCGACATGCGCTGTGTCGATCCCATGGCCGTGCGCTGCTCTTCGACTTTGATCTGTGCTTTTTCCATACGAATCGGCGTGGGTTCCGCGCTCACGGCCGCGTCAAGCGTCGCAGCCTGGGCCATCGGTGGGTCCACGGTCGGTCGGGAGGATGGCAGTGCATCGGTCCGGCGGAAGCCACCTGCTTCACGCTCACTGTACAGTTCCGAATACACCTGCATGATCAGATCGCTGATCAGTTCGGTGTCATCGACATCTTCGACGCGTTCCACACTCCAGTTGCGTTCTCCGCGAATCGAGCCCGAGCGCACGAAGAATGCATGCACCGACGCCTCAAGCTCATCGGATGCAATGCCGAACACATCGGCATCCACATCCTGATCGAGAACAACCGCATTCTGCTCCACAACCGTGGAGAGCATCTGGATCTCATCTCGCAGGCGCGCGGCTTTTTCGAAATCGAGTTCGGCGCTTGCCTCCTTCATAGCTGCAGTGAGTTTCGCCACATACGATTTGCCTATGCCTCCGGTGAGCACGCCGACCAATTGCTCGCACAGGCGCTTGTGGTCTTGCGGGGTTATGCGCCCCACACAGGGGGCAGAGCATTTGCCTATCGACGCCAGCAGGCATGGCCTATTGGTGAGCTGCGCCTTGCGGAAGTTCGCATCGGTGCACGTGCGCACCGGGAAGGTGCGTAGGAGTCCGTCGAGACTTTTGCGCAGATCCCACACCTTCGCATACGGCCCATAGTAGCGGGTGTCACGGCGCTTGCGGCTGCGCGTGACCCAGATACGCGGGTACTCCTCGCCTATCGACAGCGCCAGGTATGGATAGGTCTTGTCGTCCCTGAACTGCACGTTGAACCGGGGGTCAAACTCTTTGATCCAGGTGTATTCCAGTGTGAGCGCCTCCAATTCGGTGCCCACCACCGTCCATTCCAAGGATCGGGCTGTGAGCACCATGGTCTGGGTGCGCGGGTGCAGCTGCCGCAATGGCTGGAAATAGTTGGACAGACGGTTGCGCAGGTTCTTGGCCTTGCCTACATAGATTACCTGTCCGTCGCCATCGCGCCACTTATAGACGCCGGGCTGGGCAGGAATGTCACCCGTCTTGGGCCTGAAGAGATCACGGGAGTCACCGAGTAACGGTGCGCCGTTCGCATTCACGTCCTCCGGCATCTGTGCATGGCCGCCGGCGCTGGTATTGCCGGTGGCTCCCATGAGATCATCGGCAAGATGCCTCCAGGTTCCTGGCGCATGACGCTCGAAAATGGGCATGTCTCCCCTTATCGCTTGTTGCCGTGAATGATTTTGCCGACGGTGCGTGCGGCATGGCAATGTGTCATTGGTGCATGTCGCACGATGCCCGTTCGAGCATCGGTGCGAGGAATCTGCCTGTCCAAGACCCCTCGCATGTGACCAGATGCTCTGGCGTTCCCTCGGCGACGATCGTGCCACCTCCATCGCCGCCCTCGGGACCAAGGTCGATGAGCCAGTCGCAGGACTTCACCACATCGAGGTTGTGCTCGATGATGATCACCGTGTTGCCTTTGTCGACGAGTCCCTGCAGCACCAGCAGCAACTTGTTCACGTCTTCGAAGTGCAGGCCGGTGGTGGGCTCGTCGAGAATGTAGACCGTCTTGCCGGTGGAACGTCGTTGCAGCTCGGTGGCCAGTTTCACGCGTTGGGATTCGCCACCCGACAACGTGGTGGCTGGCTGTCCGAGACGGATATACCCCAGCCCGACGTCCACCAATGTGTTAAGGTAGCGTGAGATGGAGGGGTACGCCTTGAAGAACTCGGCGGCTTCGCTGATCGGCATGTCGAGGATGTCGCTGACGGTCTTGCCGTTGTACTTCACCTCGAGTGTTTCGCGATTATAGCGTTTGCCGTGGCATTCCTCGCATTCCACATAGACATCCGGAAGGAAGTTCATCTCGATCTTCAAGGTGCCGTCACCGTGACAGGCTTCGCAACGGCCGCCCTTGACATTGAAGGAGAACCGTCCGGGACCGTAGCCGCGAACCTGTGCCTCGGGAGTCTTGGCGAACAGGGCGCGGATTTTGTCCCATACGCCGGTGTAGGTCGCCGGATTCGAACGGGGGGTGCGTCCGATCGGGTTCTGGTCGACATGAATCACTTTGTCGCACTGGCCCACACCCTCGACACGCGTATGCTTGCCGGGCACGATCCGTGCACCGTTGAGCTTGTCGGCCAGCACCGGGTAGAGAATCTGATTCACGAGCGTCGATTTGCCGGATCCGGAGACGCCGGTCACGCAGGTCATCACGCCGAGGGGGAACTTGACGTCGATGTTCTTCAGATTGTTCTCGCGGGCGCCCACCACCTTCAGCATGCGTGAACGGTCTATCTTGCGCCGTGTCTTCGGCACTTCGATGCTACGGCGCCCCGCAATGTAGTCGCCGGTGATCGACCGCGGCGCGTTGACAAGGTGTTCGGCGGGGCCGGAATACACGACCTCTCCGCCCTGTTCGCCGGCCTTCGGGCCGATGTCTACCACCCAATCGGCGCTCGTGATCGTGTCTTCATCATGTTCGACCACCACGAGCGTGTTGCCGAGGTCGCGAAGATGATGCAATGTGGAGATGAGCCGGGCGTTGTCTCGCTGATGCAGTCCGATTGACGGCTCGTCGAGTACGTACATGACGCCCACGAGTCCGGAGCCGATTTGGGTCGCCAGTCGAATGCGCTGGGCTTCGCCTCCAGACAGCGTTTTGGCGGCACGGGAAAGAGTGAGGTAGTTCAGGCCGACATCGTTGAGGAATCCGAGGCGTGCTCGGATCTCCTTGACCACCTCACCCGCGATTTTCGCCGCAGCTCCGGTCAGTGAGAGGTTGTTGATCCATTCGAGGCTGCGCTCGGCCGCCATGTCGCACACATCGGCGATTGATTCCCCGTCGACGGTGATGGCCAGCACCTCCGGTCGGAGTCGCTTGCCGTGGCAGGCGCTGCAGGGCACTTCGCGCATGTACGATTCATAGTATTGTTTGCGTTGTTCGGAATCGGTCTCCTCGTGTCGTCGCATGAGGGATCGAATCACACCTTCGAAGCCGGTGGTGTATTCGCGCATACGTCCCCAGCGGTTACGATACGAAACCTCAACCTTGAAGTCGCGGCCGTAGAGGATTGCCTGGCGCACCTCCTCGGGGAGGTCCTTCCATGGGGTATCGAGACTGAACCCCATCTGATCGGCGAGTCCTTCAAGCAGGTGACGGTAATAGTCGCCGCTGCTCTTCGTCATCATCCAAGGCTCTATGGCTCCCTCGTTCAACGTCTTGTCGGGGTCGGGAACCACGAGTTCGGGGTCGATTTCCAAGCTGAAACCGAGGCCCGTACATTCCGGGCATGCACCATAGGGCGCATTGAACGAGAACGTGCGCGGCTCGATCTCGTCGAGATCGAGGGTATGGCCATTCGGGCAGGCCATATGCTCGGAGAACGGCACCTGCCTTTTCGGATCGTCCTGTGGCAGGTCGACGAATTCGGCGACCATCACCCCATGGGCCAATCGCAGCGCAGTCTCAACGGAATCCGTAAGACGCTGGCGAATGCCATCACGAATCACCAAACGGTCGATGACGACCGAGATCGTATGCTTCTTCTGCTTCGTCAGCGTGATGTCGTCGGACAGTTGCCGCATCTCGCCGTCTATGATGGCTCTTGCGTACCCATCGCCACGCAGAAGTTCGAGCAGATCGGTGAACTCCCCTTTTCGCCCTCGCACTACTGGCGCCAGAATCTGGAAGCGGGTTCGCTCGGGGTATGCGAGCAGTGCATCCACCATCTGCTGGGGGGTCTGGGCCTGCACCGGTTCGCCACACACCGGGCAGTGCGGTATGCCGGTTCTGGCGAACAGCAGGCGCAGGTAATCGTAGATTTCGGTAATCGTTCCCACCGTGGAACGTGGATTGCGGTTGGTCGTTTTCTGGTCGATGGAGACCGCCGGGCTCAGACCCTCGATGAAATCGACATCCGGTTTGTCCATCTGCCCGAGGAACTGGCGGGCATAGGCGGAAAGCGATTCGACATACCTGCGCTGGCCCTCCGCGAACAACGTGTCGAAAGCCATCGATGACTTGCCGGACCCCGATAGGCCTGTGAACACGACCATGCGGTTTCGGGGGAATTCCAGATCCACATCCTTGAGGTTGTGCTCGCGGGCACCCTGCACCACGATTTTGAGATCATTGGGCAAGTGGCCGATGTCGGCCACCAGATTGCCATCGTGTTCCTCGAGGGGTGCCTTGCCGAGCTCCCTGCTCAGGAACGAGTCGCTCGTCATCACCTTTTCCACGACCGTTTCCCTGCTCGCCCGTGCATCATGATTTGCCAAGGCATTCCTCCCGTCAGGCATCGCTCTTTCCACGCCGTCTGTATGCAATCGGCTTATGTGTATGCAGTATCGTACATCAATTCCACGCAAAAGTCGAACACTTGTTCGATTGTGGGACGTGTGCCGCAGCCACCCAAATAACAACATATGCCGTCGCCGCATATTCCATCGTCGGGTTTTCCCGGTTGACTGAATTCGATGCTCATGCCGAACATGCGCGCCGGCTGGCTATATCGTGGAGTCATACACATGCATTCACTCGTATTTGGGAGAGCTGATGGGCGAGAAGAGACAGACAGAGCATACGCAGGCCAATGCGGTGACCGTGGAGCCGAAAAGCAGTTTGCAGCGTTCGCAACAGAAGGTGCGGCATGACATTGAGATGATCTGTACGTGGGTGTCGTTCGCCGCATTGGTCGTGTGCAACGTGCTGGCACAGACCGGCGTGATGCGTCGAATGGTCAAGCCGCAGCATTCGGAGGCGTTCACTTGGTTCGTGCCGGCGCGATATACGGATCTCATCTGGGCGGTCATATTCGTGTCCGCCGCCGTTTGGCTTGTGCGTCTCGGCAACGATAAGCACCGCGCGAGGAACCTGGGCAAGATCCCGGCCAGTCTCCTCGGAATCTTGTTCATTGCCGCCTGCGTACTGCAAATCGCGTGGCTGTTCTGCTTCCATGCCGTGAACTACCCGGCCACGATCACCTTGGTGTTTGCCTCGACCATAGTGATCTGGGTGCTATGGTTCTTCTCCCGGAGACATGACAGAACGCTGTGGGGCTGGGTTCCGTTCTCGCTTTGGGGTTCATGGCTGGGAATCGAGACCATCACCGACATCGCACGCGCAGTGAGCTACTATCTGTCCAAAGACGGTTCGCTTTCTGCGTTCGGACAGATGATTTCCACAATCATCCTGGCTTTGCTGTTGCTGGCTGCCGCCTGCGCCATGCGCTGGTACATGGGTGATTGGGTGTTCGGGCTGTGCGTGTTGTGGTCCGTGCTCGGAGTGGCGATTCGAATCATGGACACTTCGAAGATCACCGCAGTGATTGTCATCATCGCCGAGACCATCGCCGCCGCACTCATGTATCTGCCATGGCGTCATCTGACCGGAAGGCTCAATTCCGCGGACGCGCTCTCCTCGGCACATGCGGGTGCGGTGGATGAGCAGGGACGGAAGAGCGTGGAATCCGACGGAGAACTGCAATCGACGGATCACCCAGGCGCCTAGGAGCATAGGTGAGGCTTTCGTCACGCCGTCTGTGAGTCAGCCAGCCGCGTACCGGAATTTCCCGGGTACGCGGCTGTTGTGTATGAGGTGAGCACTATGGAACGATTTATTCATGTGGAGCATGGTTTCGGACCCTGCTATGCGGCGGATTCGACTCGCCTGTTCCTTGGCACCATGGCGAGCCCGAAATCACGGGAAGCCGGCTTCTTCTACATGCATCCGCGCAACCGGTTCTGGCCGATCATGCAGGCGTTGTTCGCCGATCCGGAAGATGCATCCGACGTGGTTGGAGACACCCCGGATTCACGCCGGGCATTCGCACTGCGTCACCGGTTCGCGTTGTGGGACACGGTGGAGTCATGCGATATTGTCGGCGCCAGCGATTCGAGCATCCGCAACGTCGTGCCCAGCGACTTGAGCGAGATCATTCGCAATTCACAGATCTCACATATCTACGCGTGCGGGCAGAAGGCGGACCAGCTGTTCCACAAATACAGCGAGCCGATGCTCGAGTGCAATGGCATCCATGTGCCTGAAACGGCTCTTCCCTCCACTTCCCCTGCATACGCCTCGAAGACGCTCGACCAACTTGTCGACATATATCGAGAGCGCATTTTCGACTGATTCCGGTTCGCCTGCCGGTTGAAGATGTAGGAATAAGAAGACCCAAGGAGCCTGATATGCTCAACGCCCTATGCCATATCCACGACGATTCCTCGCCGCTGTTCCTCATGTTCCACGGATACGGAAATGACGAGCATGAAATGATCCGCGTCATTGAGGCCGTTGGCAAGCACAACCAGATGAGCTACATCAGTTTCCGCGCCCCATTCGAGCGCGAGTACATGGGCGGCTATTCGTGGTACCCGCATGGATGCGGCGCCGAGGAGCGCAGACGGTTGGCAGATGAAAACATCGGGGGAATCATGAGGTTGCTCGACTCCCCCATCTGCCGCAATCGTCCGACCGTCTGCATCGGTTTCTCCCAAGGTGGCTATATGAGTCTGCGTATGGTGCTTGCGGAACCCACGATGTTCGACGCCGCCATATTGATGAGCCCCTCCTTCGTCGGCGGATTATCCGATGACGAGCGGGAGCGGCTCATGCACAGCCGTACACGTTTCTTACTATGCTATGGCGAGGATGACACGACGATTCCGCGGGCCGACCAATGCAGGATCCGCGAATGCCTGCAGCGGACCGGCAGGCTGACATACCGGGACTACCCGCAGACGGCACATGCGATCGTCGCCCGGGAGATACAAGACATACGAGAGTTCATACAGGAGATGGTGACCCATGCCGATTGACGCGCAGGGACTTGAGATTCAGATCGGTGCCCGCACGCTGCTGCACCCGACGAACTTCCATGTGACGAAGGGTGACAAAATCGGCCTGGTGGGCCGAAACGGCGCAGGCAAGACCACACTCACCCGCGTCATCACCGGAGACATGCTCCCCACCGCGGGCACCGTTCGTGTCTCGGGCAAACTCGGCTACCTTCCGCAGGACACCCATGCCGCTGATCCGGAACAGACGGCGCTCGACCGTATGATGAGCGCACGTGACATCGCCTCAATCATCAAACGAATCCGCAAGGCCGAGAAAGAGATGACCAGCCCGGATCCGGACGTGATAACGAAGGCGATGAACCGGTACGACAAGGCGATGCAGGATTTCGAGAAAGCCGGCGGGTATGCGGCGCAATCGGAGGCGACCGCAATGGCCGCCAGCCTCGGCCTACCCCAGGAGGTCATGGGCCAACAACTCGGCACGCTCTCCGGCGGACAACGCCGGCGCATAGAACTGGCACGCATCCTCTTCTCCGATGCCGACACGCTCATCCTGGACGAACCGACAAACCATCTAGATGCCGATTCCATACTGTGGTTGCGCGAATTCCTGAAGAAATACGAAGGCGGATTCCTCGTAATCTCCCACTCCAACGAACTGCTCGACGAGGTGGTGAACAAAGTATGGCACCTCGACGCCCAGCTCGGCCAGATCGACATGTACTCGCTCGGTTGGAAGGCATACCTACACCAGCGCGTCGTGGACGAGGAGCGCCGTCGCCGTGAGCGTGAAGTGGCTGAGAAGAAGGCCGAGCGCCTCATGCAGCAGGGCATTCGACTGCATGCCAAAGCCACAAAAGCCGTGGCAGCGCAGAACATGATGCGTCGAGCCGAACGTCTCCTCGCCGAAACCTCCGTGGCCCAGAAGAAGGAGAAGGTGGCCGACATACGCTTCCCGGAGCCGGCACCATGCGGCAAGACCCCCATCGAGGCGAAGGACATCTCGAAAGCCTATGGCTCGAACATCGTATTCGCGGGAGTCAATCTGGCCATCGACAAAGGCTCCCGGGTGGTCATCCTCGGGTACAACGGTGCGGGCAAGACCACCACACTGCGTTTGCTCGCCCATCTTGAGGAGCCGGACACCGGCGTAGTCGAATACGGCCATGGCGCGAAAATCGGCTATTTCGCCCAGGAGCACGACACCCTGGATCTAGGCATCACCGTGCTCGAGAACCTGCAGCGAGTGGCACCCGAACTCACCGACACCCAAGCGCGCTCCATACTCGGATCGTTCCTGTTCTCCGGTGACGATGCCTTCAAACTCACCCACGTGCTTTCGGGCGGCGAGAAGACCCGACTGGCGCTCGCCACGTTGGTGACCTCCCGTGCCAATGTGCTGCTGCTCGACGAACCCACGAACAATCTCGATCCCGCCTCGCGCAATGAGATTCTCAAGGCAATCTCGAAATACGAGGGAGCGATTGTGCTGGTCACCCACGATGAGGGCGCCGTCGAGGCGCTCCGACCAGAGCGCGTGCTGCTCATGCCGGATGGCGACGAGGATCTGTGGAACGATTCGTATCTGGAGCTTGTCGCCGAGGAGTGAAGGCGATGGGATGGGTTGCGGCGTTGTTTGCGTGCGCAATCAGGATTCGCATATCATAGTGGCCCGGACGAAAGTTCGGGCCACTATGATATGCGAATCCTGATTGCTACTCCATGAGATCAACCGGTTCGTCCGGCGTCCCCGCCTGCGTCTCTCGCATCACATCGGGTTCCACATAGATTTCCCAGTTATACCATGGCATCGCGGTACGCACCGCATCCTCGATTTTGTTCACCGTCGTCACATCGTAATCACGGTCGAGCTTGGAGGTCTGCACTTTGAGGCAGAGCAGAATGTTGTCTTCCGACATATGCACGCTCTGCATGTTGAGGAGATCCTCCACGCCCTCGGTTCCCTCGACCGCCTTGATGATCCGCTCCTGTGTCAACGGGCTCACCGACTCCCCTATGAGCAGCGAACCGGTCTTGTAGGCGAGGAGCAGCGAACCGGCAATCAACACGATGCCTACGAACATGCCGCCAAGCGCATCGTACAGTTCGTCACCGGTGCAGATCGCGAGTCCTATGCCGAGGAAGGCGAACACCAGACCGATCAATGCGAGCGTGTCTTCCATGATCACCGAGGCGAGGTCGGCGGATTTCGTCACTCTCCAGAACCGATAGATACCCATATGCGGCATTCCGGTATGCCGCATGCGTTCATTGGACTCTTTGACCGACTGGTGCAGACCGTACCCCTCAAGGCAGGCGCTGATGATCACGACGATCAGCGCAACCACGAGCTCACCCCGGTTCGCCACTCGTGCCGACTGATCGGAGAGCACCTCGGTGATCTTCTTGACGGCCTCGCTTGTCGAGAAGAAGCCGCCCACGAAGAACAGCAAGGTTGCCACGACGAACGATGCCAAGTATTTGACGCGGAACCAACCGAAGGGGTGTTGTGGGTTCTTGCGTTTCTTGCGGGCCACGCTGCCGCCGGCCATCAATACGATCTCATTCGTGCAGTCCGCTATCGAATGCACCGATTCGGAGAGCATGGCCGAGGATTGTGTGAATGCCCAAGCCGCGAGTTTGGCGATGGCCACGCCGACGTTCGCCGCCAACGCCGCCTTGACGGCTGCGCCCTCATGTTTTCTCTCTTCCTGGACGATCGGATTGTCCGGTTTGGGTGGAATATGCCGAGGTTGTGCCATATCGGTCTGCGTGGATGTACTCATTGCTCACTTCTTCACTGATTGCAAGGGTGCGGAACCGCACGGGCGGTTCGGTCACACTGTCTGTTTGTCATTATGGGTCACTTCCGCAATGGTTTTCACGGCGTTCACCGCGCGCGGATACCCGATGTACGGCAGGCATTGCGAAGCCACTGCGATGAGGAAATGCGCGGTGTTGCCCACCCGGAGGTTCGCCATGATATGGCCGCGCAGCTCATTGGCGCAATCCGGTTGTGCCATGAGCAGGCAGAATGCAATCATCTCCCGTTCCTGCAAGCTCAGTCCGTTCCGCGTGAAGTAGGCACCGAGGTAATCGCCGCGGATCCAGGAATCGATGTGACCGGCGCCCATCTTGCGAAACTCCTCGTCACTGTCTGCAGATTCGCCGAAAAGTGTTCTGTGCAGTGAGGTACCTTCCTTTGCGCGGTTTTGCTTACCGATTGCGGATTGCGGCGCCAAGGGCAGTTCCACATTCTCCACATTGAGATAATCATTGATTCGTTTGAGATACGGCAGTGTATGCGCGAAACCGATCAAAGGCGTGGCCTCATACACGATTTCCTTGAGTTCAACGGAGGTGACGCCGGAATGATATGAGATAGGCAGCATCATCTCGAAGGCATCCATGCCCTGTGAGCCGATGATGGCTGCGATGATCGCCATGCAACGGGCATGGTCGTCGAGCTTCTCATCATTGGCACCGGGCTCATTGACCACCGTGTCATATGCGAATTCGCTGAAGATCCCAATGAACTCGGGATCTGTCTCGCTCAGTGTGCGATCGGCATTCCAGAACCGGTTCATCTTCCTATGCAGCTCCTCGAACATGCCGTTCCTCCGCCCTCTCTCGGCATAGAAATCGGGACCCACGCATGCGCAGGTCCCGAATACGTGTTGCCCCAGTCTACGAGGCAATCGTTACCGAACGGAGTCCTCTGGCGTCCTCGCTCACTTGCTCTGCAACTGGTTCGAGGAGGCGTCGAAATCCTTGACGGCATAGGAATGCACGGCCATATCGTCGTACTTCTTCAAATACACGGTCTGCGTGGCCGTTGAATAGCAGTCGGAATACAGCGTTTTCTCGAATTCGCCGTTCGCCGAGATTGCAGTCCCCTCGATCACTGCGGCGGTCGACAACGTCTTGAACAGGCGGTTCACGTTGGCATCCTCGCCGCTCTGCGTCGGATAATGCGTATTGTTGTATGCCGCGCGCACGAAGCGCGCCATGGAACCATAGCCACCCGGAAGACCCTGGGAGCTGTTGGAATCCTGATTGGTCTCAAGTTCCGAGCTTCCCCATTTCACCGACTTGCCGGTACGCGGGGAAACGTAGGCGTAATTGTCGAGATGCTCGATCTGCTGTGGGAACGGTGGCTGATTGGTAAGCACATCGACGTCGTCATCGTAGACGTGCATGCCGTCCTCGGTGCATTCGACGACGATGCTGCGGGTGTTGTCGGCGATGATCCAATGCAGTGTGGCCACCGGGAACCTGTCATTGATGGGCTTGCCGACGATCGTCACATTCTTCAGAGCCTCCTGCACATCGTCCACACTGGTGAAGTTGCGGGTGACCCACAGGGGGAACTCGTATGCGGCCACGTTCGTGGTGAAGTTGACCGCCTCGGTGGCGTACTTGCAGTACTTGGCGAAGTTGAGACCCGCCACGGCGAGGCCGGCATCGTTCATGCAGTCGAAATACAGCGGCGTATCTTCCACGATGATGCCGATGCCGATCACCGGGTGGTTCTTGTCTTCGGCATTGAATGCCGGCGTGTAATGGTAATCATGTGGGGCGAATACGATTTTCTCCCCGTAATCCTCGCTCCAATCGAGATTGCGTCCGAAGTACATATTGTTCTGTCCATCGTCAAAACGAACGGCTGTGCACATTGCAGTTCCTTCCGATATGCCCGGCGGGGAAATCCGCATGGGCGTCATGCCCAATTCTATGGGCGGGGAATTCGTCCATGTCGATTTATCGTTGAGAGGTGAAGCAAACAGGGTACGCTATCGCCCAATCATGCATGCCGCCTTGCGCCGCGTACTAGAGTTGAGACTATTCGCCGTCCTGTTTTATGGACCATACGGAAGGGATGTCTTATGGCCTCACAGACCGCTCAACGCGAGCAGACCGCAGCGCTCGATGACGCACACATCGATTTGCTGACCACCACCGCCTACAGTGTGGCCAATGTGCGTGCCATGGAGCAACCCCTGTTGGCGGAGGGCGTGCCTCTCATGCGCATGGCGGCACGCGCCACGGCGCACAAGATCCTGCAGATCATAGAAGACGCTCCCCTTGACCCGCATGACATACGGGTCAGCGTGCTTGTCGGTGCGGGAGACAACGGTGCAGATGGCCTGTTCACCGGTGCCATGCTTGCGGCACAGGGCGTGAACGTGACGGCCATTGCCGTCGGCAAGCAGCTGCATGAACAGGGGTTCGTCACTTTCGTGCAGTCCGGCGGCCACATTTGGACGCTTGATCCGGGTTCACGCATTCCCGGCGTGCCCACCGGATTCTCCTCGGGAGAGGCCGGGCAACGACTTGAGACGGCCATTCGCTACGCCAAACGCTCCCATATCATCGTTGATGCAATGACCGGTATAGGCGTACGCGATGCCCTGCAGGGCATTCCCCGCGCACTCGCAGAGGTGCTTGGCGCCTTCAAGTCCGACGAGGGTAGCGAACACAAGCCGTTGGTGGTTGCGGTCGATACGCCCTCGGGCATAGGCGTGGATGATGGCACATTGCCGGGTGCCTACATTCCCGCGGACATCACGATGATGTTTGGTGCACTGAAGCCCTGCGCCATGCTCCCCCCTGCCGCATACGCCTGCGGTGAGATCAATCTGGTGGATTTCGGCTTCGACCTCGAATCCGCGGTGCCTGGCGTTGAGATGGTGGATGCCGATTTCGCCCGCATGTCGATTCATGAGCCGAAGGTGACCGACTCGAAATACACGCGAGGTGTGGTGGGGCTCATCACCGGATCGGTGCAATACCCCGGTGCCGCAGTGCTCTCCACCACCGCAGCTGCCCGCTCGAACATAGGCATGGTGCGCTACCTCGGCCCACAACATGCCCAGGACCTGGTGTTGCAGGCATTGCCCGAAGCCACAATGGGTAAGGGACGCGTTGAAGCCTGGGTGGTGGGCAGTGGCGTTCCGGGGGAAGACACGCAGGACATCCAACGGGAGGCCATTGAATCGTTGCTGGCACATTATGAATTCACCGATCCGGCACCGGCGGAATCGGTGAGCGACATTGATGGCGGCGATGTGGAATACAGCGATGCCCAGCAGGACGAGGAGGCCAGGAACATGCCTCCGATCGTGGTGGATGCCGGCGCCCTCGACCTGCTGCCCCGACATGTGCCCTCACAGGTCGTGCTCACGCCCCATGCCAACGAGCTGTCCAGACTCCTGACGCGTATCGACGAACCGGTGAATGCAGCTGAGATAGAACAACGCCCCCTGTATTTCGCACGACGTGCGGCACGTCTCACCGGGGCCACAGTGCTGCTCAAGGGCGCGTTGACCATTGTGGTTGGACCCGATGATGACTCAATGGGGCGCGTGCTCGTGTCAGGCCGGGCGCCAGCCACCCTGGCCACTGCAGGGGCTGGTGACGTGCTCGCGGGCATGACCGGAGCATTGTTGGCCCAGCAAGGCGACGCCTATCTCGAAGATCCCGACACCGTTCCCGAAACAGCTGCCGCGGCCGCATACCTTCATGGACTGGCGGCCTCGCTGGCCTCTCATGCAACTCAACATGCCTGGAACAAACCGAACATCGTGGGATTGGAAGAGACCGATGCCGACGAATCCCTCGGACGCCCCATCATCGCCTCCGACATCGTCCGTGCGGTTCCGGAGGCGTTCCGTCGCTTGGGAAGCATGGAAGGTTGATCCGCATGTGAGGCACATCATATGTGACGTTCGCCGCATTCGCTCTGAGTAGACCCGCGTACAATCCACGCTGCATGTGGCCATACTCGAAGAAGGATCTTTTGGCAATCCATCGAAAGGAAGATTACCATGTCAATGTTGCAGCATAATCTCATCGATTTCTCCGTGGAGGCCTACCATGACGGGGCACTTGAGACCATAGGCAAGGAGGATCTGCTCGGTCATTGGTCGTTGCTGTTCTTCTATCCTGCCGGCTTCTCCTTCGTCTGCCCCACTGAGCTTGAGGACCTGCAGGATCATTACGCCGAGTTCAAGAAGGCCGGTTGTGAGATCTACTCGGTGTCGTGCGACACCCAGTGGGTGCACAAGGCTTGGCATGATGCCAATGAGAAGATCGGCAAGGTGCAGTACCCGATGCTCGCCGACACCACCGGCAAGCTCGCCCGTGATCTGAAGACCTATAACGAGGAGTCCGGCTTGGCCGAACGCGGCGATTTCATCATCGACCCCGAGGGCAAGGTGGTGGCCTATGAGGTCATCTCTTCGAACGTCGGGCGCAATGCAGAGGAGATCCTGCGCCGTGTGAAGGCGTCGCAGTTCGTGTACGAGCATGGCGATCAGGTGTGCCCGGCCAAGTGGGAGCCCGGCGACGAAACGCTCGAGCCGAGCCTCGACCTCGTGGGTGAACTCTGATCGGAAGCGTATTGGAGCATGAACGATTCGAAACTCTATGACGCGATTGTGATCGGTGGGGGCCCTGCAGGCCTCACCGCCGGCATGTACCTCGCGCGTGCACGTTACCGCACCCTCATCATTGAGAAAGAGGACTTCGGCGGTCAGATCACCATCACGGCGGAAGTGGTCAATTACCCCGGTGTACCGCGCACCAATGGCCATGCACTCACGAAGGCGATGCGCCAGCAAGCGCAGGATTTCGGTGCCGAACTCACCGTTGGCGATGTCACCGGCATCGAGGAAGATCCAGACCGTTCCGGTTTGAAGATCGTGCATACGAAGCGAGGCGATTACCGGTGCTTCGCGGTCATTCTGGCCATGGGGGCTGCTCCGCGCAAGGTCGGTTTCGACGGTGAACTCGAATATGCCGGCCGAGGAGTCGCCTATTGCGCCACTTGCGATGGCGAGTTCTTCACCGGCAAGGACGTCATTGTGGTCGGAGGCGGTTTCGCCGCAGCTGAGGAGTCGGTGTTCCTCACCCGCTTTGCACGCAAGGTGACGTTGCTGGTGCGTGAGGACGACTTCACCTGCGATGCCATGGTGGCACAGAAGGCCAAGGACAACCCGAACATCGAGATTCACTATGGCACCGAGCTCGTCGGGGTGCAGGCCGGTGAGCAAGGACTCGACAGGGCCGTGTGGCGTTCGGTCGCCACCGGTACGCAAACCGTCTGGCAGCCAGACAATGGAGGCACCTTCGGCGTGTTCGTATTCGCCGGATATGTGCCACAGACCGCTGTGGTGAAAGGAATCGTCGACCTTGATCCGCAGGGATATGTGATCGCCGACGAACATATGCAGACCAGCCGGCCGGGCATATTCGCCGCAGGCGATCTTCGGGTGAAGGATCTGCGCCAGGTCGTCACGGCAACCGCCGATGGCGCCATCGCCGCGGTGAACGCAGAACGGTATGCTGCCGCGAAAAGTCTGGAGACGGGCATCGTGCCGAAACGTGTGGACCATAGTGTCTATGAGCAGGAGGAGCAGCAGGCTGCGCGGAACAAGCCTGCGGGCACCACCCCTGCCCCGGCTCCGGACCGCAGCCAGTCGGAAGATCCGCAGAACACGGTGTCCGCGGTGTTCAATGACGACGTGATCAAACAACTCAATGTGGTCTTCTCACGCATGGCGCGGCCGCTGACATTGCAGCTGCAGCTCGACGAGACGAAGACCTCGTCCGATCTCAAGGCGTTCATCACTGAACTGGTGCGCCTGAGCGACGGCAAGCTCGACATGATCGAAGACAAGGTGGGTAAGATCGCCCCCAACGGGCGTGGCGAATTCGATGTGAACGATCCATTGCCGTTTGCCGCCCCTCTGGTCAGCATCATGGTACGTGACGATGCGGGGATGCTGGTGCCCACCGGCTTGACATTCCACGGCGTGCCGACCGGCCATGAGTTCCATTCGTTCGTGCTTGGCCTCTACAATGCGGCAGGCCCCGGTCAGCCACTCATCGGAGACGAGGCCGAACGAATCGAGGCGATTCACGATCCCACCGAGATCATGATCCTGGTGAGTCTGACGTGCACGATGTGCCCGGAGACGGTTCGTGCCTCCCAGCGCATTGCCGCGGCGAACCCGAATGTCAGGGCCGAAGCCTACGACGTCGCCCACTTCCCCGAACTCAAGGAGAAGTACGACGTCATGAGCGTGCCGTGCATCGTACTCAATCGCGGAGGCAGGCAAACCGTCGAGTTCGGCAAGAAGAACGTCAGTCAGATGCTCGATCTGATCGACGCACTGTGAGTGATCTGTAACCGAAAACACGTCGCGGGCGCATATGTTTGCTCATATGCGCCCGCGACGTGCTTTGGGTGGGGGCGAAGTAGGCAGGTGTCAATCTGAAATGATCGTATATCCGTGGTTCGCAATGACCCCCTTGAGCTTGTCGAGATAGGTCTGTGCAGCCTTCGAGAGTTTCGCGCGTTCGTTCGTGATCCAACCCAGCAGCATCGTCTCGTCGGTGTCGAGCGGAATCGTCATGATCTTCTCATTATTAAGGTCGCCGTTATCGATTCCAGTGCATACCGTATACCCGTTGAGCCCGATGATGAAGTTCAGAATGGTCGCACGGTCGGTCACATTGATCTGCTTGGGCGAATACTCCGGCCACACCGCCTCTTCGGCGAAGAAGAAGGAGCCCTCCTCCCCCTGTTCGTACTGGATGAACGGGAAGGGCTTGAGATCGTCCATCGTCACTTTCTTCTTCATCGACAGCGGGTTGTCTTTCGAGATGAACACGTGCAACGGCGCGCGGAAGAGCGGGTGGAACTCGAGGTGCTTCTCTCGCAGCATCTTGCCGATCACATGCGTGTTGTAGTCGGAAAGGTACAGGATGCCGATCTCGGAACGCATGTTCGCAACCTGATTGATGATGTCTTTCGTGCGCGTCTCGCGAATGGTGAACTCGTATTCATCCGATTTGAACGAGTTGATCATCTCGACGAAGGCCTCGACCGCGAACATGTAATGCTGTGTGGAGACGGAGCACAGCTGCTTGCGCGGTTTCGCGTTCTTGTACCGTTCCTCCAACAGATCCGCCTGGTCGAGCACCTGCCGCGCATAGGTGAGGAATTCCGCGCCGTCGACGGTCAGCGCAATGCCCTGCGAGGAGCGCGTGAAGATCTCTATGCCGAGCTCGTTCTCGAGTTCCTTGACCGACGAGCTCAACGCAGGTTGCGAAACGTACAGTGCGTGCGACGCCTCGTTCATCGACCCGCATTCGACAATCTTGACGATGTACCGCAGCTGCAACAGTGTCATGTGATTCTCCCCGAGGTTGTTGTCAACGAGTAGTGTACCGACCGGGAATCGCCCGACCAAACGGTTGCTCAGTGTTCGAGCGAAAACAGGTCACGCTTCGCCTGTGCCACGTCGCTGAATCTGAATGCATGCCAGCCCACGGATTTCGCGCCGTCCACGTTGCGCTGCGTGTCGTCGAAGAACACGGTGGTCTGCGGTTCCAGATTGAAGCGGGACTGCGCCAGCTCGTAGATGTCGGCGTTCGGCTTGCGCAGTTTCTCTATGCCAGACACCACGGTTCCGCTCAGCAATCGCTGGAGCTGCGGGTACTTCTCGAACGCGAAATGGAATGTGTCCGCCGACCAGTTGGTCAATCCCCAGACATGCACCCCTTGTTCGCACAGTTCGGTGAGCAGTTCCTCGGCGCCGTCGACCAGCTGCGGCAACGCATCGCCATAATGCTCGATGTAATAACGGTACACTTCGGCGATCTCGTCACCCTGCTCCGCACGCACCAGTTCGAGCACATCCGCGAAATCCGCGCCACCGTCCATGAGATCCTCGTAATGGAAGAAACCATACGGATCGTTGTCCGCACAGATGTCCGCCACCAGCTGCTCGGGGTACACTCCGTCGAGCGCCGCATGGCATTGCCAGTCGATCAGCACGCCGCAGAAATCAAAGACGACGTCACTCACCGCCCTGTTCGCCGTCTGGTTCTCACCCATGTTCGCCTCTTCCTGCAATTACTGCAATCGGTTCCTGCGTCAGTATAATTCAAGCATTACCGATATGCCGGCAATTCCCATACCTCGATCAACCCCAGGGAGAGCTAGACGACGACACGCTGACGAGTGGAGTGAATTTACACGGATGCACCGGCCATATATGGTCGACGCATGGGGTATTCGGACGAGACGAGTGCCAGCGAGGCACGAGGGCTGCAACGCGAGCGACGCGATCTGGAGGTTCAACGCTGTGCAGCCGCCGAGGATGTGTGCGGGCGGCAGGTGGCATGCATCTTCGCGCTCACGACGGCATTGGCGCTCATGGGGTTGGATTGGACTCCACTCACGACTAAGGCGACAAGACGGCGTTTGAGACCTGAGTATCTACAGGTTGTGGTGGGTCCGTCGGACTTCAAGCCCGAAGACAGAATCGCCGGCAAACGCCATGGAAAGATTTACGGTCGATTCAGTGTCACCTACTTCAAAAGCGGGATTCCTCTGAAGACGATCGAAGTCGCCCCAGGTGTCACCTGCACCTCATGCGCATCCACCTGGCTGATGTTCGCCCAGTGGCTGGATTTGGAGGAGTTGGTGAAGCTCGGCGATGCCATGATGCGTCGGTACACACTTCACGAGATGATGACTATACAGGATTTCGTCGATTTCCTCGATTGGGTAGATGAGTATGCCAGACGTAATCATAGGTATGCTCCACGAGGCATTATGAAATGCCGGAAGGCGTTGCCGCTGATGGCACAAGGTACCGATTCGGTTGCGGAAACTATGTTGCGTTTGATACTGATTCGCTATGGCCTGCCAATCCCTCGCGTCAATTACCAACTCGTCTTGCGCGATGGTTCACTGGTGTTTCTGGACCTTGCCTACCCTGAGGCGAAGATCGACATCGAATACGATGGGCGTCATCATCGCTATCAATGGGCACGGGATGCCCAGCGGACCATGAAGATCCGTGCCGAAGGATGGGAATATTTCCAGGTTACCTATGAGATGCTCTCCGACGATGAGCAAATGTTTATGGTGGTCACGCTCGTTGCCCGGTGCCTCAAGGAACGAACAGGCAAGGATTACCTGCTGCCGCAGCCATTGACTTTGGAACAGGCGGCCGACCAACGTCGCGCGGTCTGGCATGGTTGATTTCGGTTTTACCGGCCGTCATTCGTCTCTTTTTGCAAAAAAGTGGAGATCCCTCCATAACATCTTGGTTTCAAGAGCGGCAAAACTCGACCACCTCCACGTAGCGGGATTCGTAATATCCGGATTTCCGTTACCCTTGGGCACCGCTACTTGTGGGCTTGGCATTTTGCCGCTCTTGAAACCAAGATATGCGCGGCCAGTCGATTGCCACCGCCTCTCTTCCGGTAATTGTTCCGCGACCGTCACCAAATGCCGTGACTGGTTCGCACGGATCAGACTCCTTGTTCAGGTATATGCTTGATGTATTTGCTTATTCAACGTACGCTTCCGGTCGGTGGACGCCCACATATCGTTCAAAGAATGCTGGCAATGGACGCATTCGACAAGATCGTGCAGAGGAGCTCATGAGTCAGATGGGGGATGGAATGACCGGCATATTCGGCGCGATCATAGGCGATATCGTCGGCTCGAGATACGAAGCCAATCCAATCAAAACCAAGCATTTCCCGCTGTTCTCCAACGGTTGCCGATTCACCGACGACACGGTGATGACCTGCGCGGTAGCCGAGGGCATCATGAATGGCGGTAGCGCAGATGATTTCATTGATGCGATGAAGAAATACGGGCGCATGTACCCGAACGCGGGCTATGGTCCCCGGTTCATGCGCTGGCTGTTCTCCGACAGTCGTGAGCCCATCGGCAGTTTCGGCAACGGATCGGCCATGCGCATCTCGCCTTGTGCGTGGATGATGAACTGCGGATTCACCGCACGGACTGGATTCATGCCCATCGGAGGTCGCGAACTCGCCGAGCGCTCGATCACGGTGACCCACGACGATCCCGAAGGTGTTAGAGGAGGGATGGCAGTGGCCGACGCGATCTTCCTCGCGCGATACTACTTCGGTGGCTGCCGCGGTGAACATGAGAGGTCTCTGGCCGACAATCCTGCCTCATGCAGGCAACGGGTCAAAGACCACATCATCCACGAATACAGGTACAACATGAGCCGATCACTGGGCAAAATCCGTCCAGACTACCGGTTCGACGCCACATGCCAAGGTTCTGTGCCAGAGGCCATCACCTGCTTCCTGGAAAGCACCGGCTTCGAGGATGCCATACGCAATGCGGTCTCATTGGGAGGAGACAGCGATACCCAGGCAGCCATAGCTGCAAGCATTGCACAGGCCGCCTACGGCATTCCCGACAGCATAGCCGAACAGGCGCTCTCCTATCTGCCCATGCCCTTGCGTGACGTGCTGACCCGATGGGATGCATTCTATAGAGACCTTGACGAGCCGCCGCTCTTTTTCGAGCATCGCCCGTACGGCGCATGAAAATCGAAAGTGGACGTTACGAGGGAATGTCCTATTGCCCTCATTGCAGGAAAGCAGGAATTGTGGGGTGATGATTTGGAGGGTTTTAGATTCAGTTGAAGAAGTAAGTTTTGAAAACTTACTATTCGTAAGGTTATTATATTACGTTACTTTCATCTGATACACTACCAGCATGGAACAACTCGATATCTTCGCAAAGGACTGCCCCGCACGCTTCCCACTGCAGGTGATCAGCGGCAAATGGGGGCTGCTCGTCATTCTGGCCCTCGAGAAGAAACCGCTGCGTTTCAGTGAATTGGTGCATAACATCGGCGGCATCAGCGAGCGCATGGCTTCGCAGACGCTCAAGTACCTGGAGCAGATTGGCGTGGTTCGTCGCGAGGTGCTGCAGCGTTCGAAGCCACCGCAGGTCTATTATGAGTTGACGTCGTTGGGTCGGCGGTTTCTCAAGCCGCTTGGCGAGCTGGTCGAGACAGTGAGTGCGCATGTGGACACGATGGCGTATCACCGTAGCTGATTCCGTATGACTGTACGTGCGAATTGGATTCCAAATCATGTCCGCGATGCCAATCATTACATTTCATTTCATCGCATCTCATCGACGCAAAAAGGGACATTCTGACGCTGGAGGTGTCTCCTCTTACGTCTTGGAGAGAGCGTATCAGTCAATTGGCGATGCCCGTACAATCATGGAGGTGGTATGACTGAGGAACCATTGAGTCTTGAGCTCGAAGATACCGAATGGCCGTTCGAATATATTGATCATGATCGACCAATCGCGCGGGCCATCGTCATCGATGCTCACGCGTACTTCTATTTTCTGCGGGTGCAGCGTACCGATATCTTCGGCAATGCGGTGACGATCGAAACCTCCGGAGGAGGCATCGAACCAGGTGAGACTCCCACGGAGGCGGTGATGCGCGAGGTTAGGGAGGAGCTTGGAGCTGAGATTGAGATTCTCGGCGAGATTGGCTTGATCAGTGATTACTATAATCGGATTCACCGCCATAATATCAATCACTACTACCTGTGCCAGGCGCTTTCGTTCGGCGAGACGAATCTGACGGAGCTGGAGCGGACGAGATTCAATCTGTCTACATTGAAGCTCACCTATGCGCAGGCCGTCGCCGAATACAGGAGATGCGAGGATTCCAAGCTCGGCAGACTGATTGCGGCACGTGAGCTGCCAATGCTGGAGCGAGCATGGGGCATGCTCGGAAAGTTGGGATATTAGTGAGATTCAGGTGTCAATGCGCGTGAGTTCGGCGAGCGCCTTGTTGCGGTAGGTCAGGTCGTCGCGCGGTGTGAATCCGAGCCGTTGCCAGAACGCGTTGCCATCCGCGTTGCGAGCGAAGACGACGAGCGCCACCTTGGCAATCCCCTCGTCGGTGAGCGCATGCAACGCCGCTTCGACGAGCGCGGTGCCGATGCCCTGGTGGCGGTGGTCGGGACTGATCGCGGTATGGTAGATGTATCCGCGTCGCCCATCATGCCCGGCGATGATGACGCCGGTGATGCGCCCGTCGCGCTCGTCCACGAAGCATGTGGTCGGGTTGCGCGCCAGATATTTGGCGATGCCGTCGCGTGAGTCGTCGATGGTGTTGAGTCCCATGCCGGCGCATGTCATCCAGCATGCGTAAACGGCGTCGTAGTCGTCGATCGTCATTGGTCGGATCATTGATGGATCCCTCCATGAGTATTAGCGTTTGTGAGCATTATGTCTGTTGTTGCGTATCGTACACACATATAAAGAGCCAGGGTGCGGGTGGATTTTGCCATGTGGACTGGGCTAAAGGTTTATAGGGATTGTTGCTTGACTACTCGCGCTATATCTTTTTAGCTCGCTGGTGCGCAGGGCAAGGAACGCCATTCGTTGCTGTACTTGGTTATACTTGGTTATACGTGGTTATATCCAGTTATATTTCGTTGTCAGTATTGGCTACACTGTTTAGCTGCACAAACAGATGAATGCCTGGAGGGTGGTACTATGCGCGAGCGTTGGGGGGCTGAACGCCCTCAGCAGGATGCACGCTATCGCCTCTCCTTCACCGTTGGTGGTCTACTGGCGACACAGAGTGTGGTGTGCGCACGCTATTTTCTTTCCCGTCACCCACAAATGGATACATTGACCGTTCAGACGGGCGCAGCGATTGTCTCTATCCGCGATGAGATCGTCGATATCAATGCGCTGGCAATCCGTACCGCGTCCGCGAACAAACGCATCACAGCTGAGGTATGCAAACGGCTGAGCACGTTGTCCTATGAGGAACTTGGCTTTCTGGCTTCGGACCGATCCTCCCCGCAGGATCGGCGTTATCTGCTGTGGATCGCGATGTGCCGGTATTACCTGTTCGTCGGCGAGTTCGCCTCCGAGGTGCTCCGCGAGCGCTTCCTGCTCGGCGAGACGATCTCTCTTGCCGACTATGACCGTTTCGTGCTCAACAAGGCGTTGTGGCATCCGGAGCTCGAGTCGGTCAGCACGGCGACGGCGTCGAAGCTGCGCGGCAACGTGTTCAAGGCGATGCGCGAGGCGGAGCTCATCGAGGGCGGTCCCCGTGGCGCCTGTGCGATTGTCCCCGCCGTGCCCGGCCATACGTTGTCCGAAATGGAGGGGCCGGACGCCGCTTCGCTGCTGTTCCTCCCTGTCCGTGGTCTAGTGAACTGAGGTCATATGCAATCGTATTCCTTCTCCGGCTATGATGCGCTCCTGTCCGACGGATCCTACGACGCGACCAAGGATTTCGAACATGTGTTCGAAGTCATGTCGCAGCCGTCGTTCCTGCATATGACCGGTCTGGGCGGCGAGCAGCCGTTCTACATCTGCGACTATCCGGCGGAACGCGAGCTCGAGGTGCGCCGATGTATCGATACGCTTGCTGCACGTCTGCGCACGACGAAGTACGCGGACGGCTCTCCCGCCCCCAGCATCCTGCGCATCGACCTGTTCGACAACGTATGCGAGTTCCTCAGGCACCGCGGCGTGCTCGAGCGCGTCATCGCCCTCGAACCGCGTCGGCATACGCAGATCTCCTCCGATCCGATGCTCGACGGGTTCCTCGGGCTGCTCGTCAACATGGTGAACGCGACGACGAACAACCTGTACGACTTCCTCGCCGAACATTACGAGCAGGCGTTCAAGAACGGCGAGGCGGACATCGTGTTCATCACCGGCATCGGCGCCGTCTACCCCTATGTGCGCGGCCACACGCTGCTCAACAACCTGCAGGGGCGCATCGAGGACAGCCCCCTCGTCATGTTTTTCCCCGGCACCTATGCGCAGAGTTCCGCGTCCGGCTCGTCGATGCGCCTGTACGACCGGATCGAAGCGGAGAACTACTACCGAGCGAAGAACATCCGGGACGTGGCCATCATCAGCTGACAGCGCCGCACACCGACGACTCGACGAACAGGCATAGAAGGAAGAAGGAAGGGAATCTCCATGGACGACACGATCGCACTCAAAGGCATCTTCGCGAAGGACATCGACCGGCGCATCAACGGCGTGATCAAGGCGCACGACGACAGGGTCCTCGGTCAGGAGATCGACGAATACGTGCTGACGAACGAGATCCAGCGTAACCTCGAGAAGTTCCTGGACGCCTACGACGACCCCGACAACCACGTGGACAACGGCGCATGGATCTCGGGCTTCTTCGGCTCGGGCAAATCGCACCTGCTCAAGATGCTCTCCTTCATCCTCGGCACCGTGCCGCACGCCCTCATCGACAAGAACGGCGTCCCGTCGATCCCTTCACGCGAGCGCATCGTGCGCACGATGATGGACAAGGCGCACGATCAGGACAACCTCGAGCTCGAGGGCCTGCTCGACCGTTCGCTGCGCATCCCCGCCACGTCGATGCTGTTCAACATCGACCAGAAGGCGGACAAAAGCAAGCAGGCGCCGCTGCTGTTCACGTTCATCGACGTCTTCAACGCCGCATGCGGCTACAGCGGAGGCAACCGCAGTGTGGCGCGCTTCGAACGCGACCTCGACGCCAACGGCAAGTACAAGGCGTTCAAGCAGGCGTTCGAGGCCCGTGCCGGCAAGTCGTGGCAGGAGGGGCGCGACGAGGCCATCCTGTGGGATCCGGAGATCGGGCAGGCCTATGCGGACGTGACGGGCGGCGAACCGCAGGCCGACATCATCGGACGGTACGAGAACGGCTTCTCGGCGAGTGTCGACTCGTTCACTAACGACGTCGTCGACTGGCTCGACCGCCAGTCCCCCGACCACCGCGTCCTGTTCATGGTCGACGAGGTCGGCCAGTTCATCGGCGACGACACGCACCGCATGCTCGATCTGCAGTCGATTGCCGAGGACCTGAACGCGAAGACGAACGGGCGCGCATGGATCGTCGTCACCTCCCAGGAGAACCTCGACACGATCATCTCCAACCAGAGCCATCGACAGGGCAACGACTTCTCGAAGATCCAGGGCCGTTTCTCGATCAAGCTCAAGCTCGACAGCGCCGACACGATGGAGGTGATCCAGAAGCGCCTGCTCGCCAAGAAACCCGAATACGTCCCCGAACTCGAGGACCTGTGGGAGCTCAAGCACGACGACATGCGCACACTGTTCGAGTTCAACGCCGACACGCACGTCCAGGACAACAAGGCCGGGACGGAACCGGACTTCGTCGCCTCCTATCCGTTCCTCAACTACGAGTTCGGTCTGCTGCAGTCCGCGTTCCATGCGATGAGCGACTTCGGCATGTTCAGCGGCAGGCACTCCTCGGTCGGCGAACGTTCGATGCTGTCCGCATGGAGCGCGACGTTGCAGGCCACGGCCGACGAACGCCTCGGCTATCTCGTCCCCTTCGACCGCCTCTTCGACGGCATCAAGGACATCCTGCAAAGCACGCAGACGCATCGCATCACCGAAGCCGACCAACGCCTCGACCCGGATGTGCACGACCTCGGCGTGCGCCTGCTCAAGGTGCTGCTCATGGTCAAGCACGTCAGGGACTTCAAGGCGACGCCCCACAACCTGCGCATCCTGCTGACTGACGGCTTCGACGTGGACATCACCGACCTTGAACGACGCATCCGCGACACGCTCACCGTGCTGGAGAACCACACGTACGTGCAGCGCATCGACAATGTCTACACCTACCTGACCAACGAGGAACAGGACATCGAGCAGGAAATCAAGAACACCGACATCGACGACGGCGCCGTGACGAAATACCTCAGGGAGACCTTCGTCGACACGGTCAAGACGCTCAGGATCGTCTACGGCAAGCAGCAGACGCCGTTCAGTTACACGCTCAGCATCGACGGCATCGCCCAAGGACGCGCCGAACCGATCGGACTGGACCTGCGGACGCACGCTGACGATGTCTCCGACCTCATGCTTCAGACAAGCGGCGACAGGAGCACGATCTCGCTGCTGCTCGACCAGAGCGACGCTAACCTGTTCAACGACATCCGCATGATCGTCAAGACCGACACGTTCCTCAAACGCAACCTCGACGCCACGGACAGGACCTCAACGCGTCAAACCATCATCATGGCGAAACAGGCGCGGAAGGAAGCGCAGGAGCACGCCGTACGCGACCGCGTGCGGCAGGCGATCGCGAAGGGCTCGTTCTACTACGACGGCGCCGCGGCGGACGTGCCCGGATCCGACGCGGCGACCAGGATCACGACGGCGATGAGCGACGTGATCAGGAACCACTACTCCAACTATGCGATGCTCGGCGATCTCGTCTACCATGACAACGAGATCGACGCCTACCGTGCAGCCGGGGCGGACGAGGAAGGCCGCAAACTCGTCGGTATCGACAGCCAGATCCAACGCATCGCGCCGATTACCGGCGACATCGTAGACACGCTCACACTTAAAACCAATCAAAGGACGACGGTGAGCGTCAAGGACCTCATCGGCATCTATCATGAGGCGCCCTACGGATGGCCAGACGACATCATGCTGTGCATGCTCGCCTACCTGTACGGGGCGCACCGCGTCGAACTGGGCATCGACGCGCATCCGATCACGAACACGCAGCTCGTAGCATTGCTGCGCAACGCAAGGAAACGCGAATCGATCATCGTCACGCTCCCGAAGCGGGTTGACCCTACACACGTCAAGCGGCTGGAGGAGTTCGCGAGCACCTTCCTCGACGGCCTGCGCCGCGGGCCGGGCGTCGACGCGCAGCAGTTCGCCCAGCAGGTGTTCGAGGGCATCGAGAACCGACTGGACGAGATCAGGGATCTGCGGACGTCCCACCGCGAGGACAAGGCGATCGTCGACCAGCTCGACGGCCCCGTCACCATGCTGTACTACGTCGTGCGCCAGCAGTCTCCCTGGCTGCTGGAGGGGTTCACTGACGCGGACAGCGACTACGGATACGAGGCGGTGCTCGAGGCGGACGAGGACGTCATTCGCCCGATCCTCGAGTTCTTCAGCGGCAAGCAGTTCCGCATGTTCAGGGACAGCCGGCGATGGCTGCAGGACAACCATCCGAACATCACCGTATGCGCCACCGATGAGACCGGACAGCTGCAAGCGCAGGCGCAGGCGCTGCTCGACGACCCAGACGTCTACCGCGGCTCCAAAACGCGGCGGCTCAAGGAGCTCGTCGACCGGCTGCGCGCAATCGTCGACGAACAGGTGAATCATGAGCGCACCATGGCGCTGACGAAGCTTGACGCAATCGTCTCTGAATTGAAGGATTCCCCCCAGTACCGCGAGGCCACCGAGGACGCGCAGCATATGGCTGAACGCAGACTGGAGGGCGAACGCACATGGTTCGAAAACGCATCCGATATCAGCGCCATGCATGTACGCGTCGAACAGGTGTCCGTGAAGCTGCGTCCGAGCCTGTACAACGAACTGGCCGCGCATCCTCGAACGCCAGCAGTGCAAGAGCCGGCACATGCCGAGACGACGCCCGCGCCGGACCATGCACCGGCCGTAATCAAACCGACACGGCGTCATGTCATCACGATGGACTCCGTCTCCAAGCCGTCGGGGTTCAGCTCGCTGAGGACGAAGGATGATGTCGACGAGTACCTCGACGAGTACCGCCGGCATCTGATCGAGGCCATTGAGAACGGAAACGAGATCCTGCTATGAACACGAACCAGCTTCAACAATTCGCCGCCAACGCGCGCATCGCGTTAATGAGCGCGATTGAACCTCGGGTCCGGGAGGCGCTTGACCCCAATTCGGCGTTGCATGCCGACAATACCGCGGCATGCAAACACCTTGCCCACAACGCCCCATCCAGCAATGACCGCCATGCGATTGATGCGTATGTGGAGGAACTCACCGAACGGTATGCGTACCGGTGGTTCAACCGCATCATCGCATTTCGCTACATGGATGTACACGGCTACACGGTGACGCCGGTCGTCTCCTCGGCCGACCCGACGAACGTCAACGGCCTGCCCGAGATCCTCGCTGCCGCACGCCGCGGCGAATACGACGAACGCGTCTTCGGCCCCGCGATCCGCACGAACGAGGCAATCAGGCGGCGAGTCGAGGCGATCCTCGACGGCGACATCACGACCGCCGACCCGCAAGGCGCCGCCTACGGCCTGCTGATGGCCGCCGCCTGCAACTACTGGCACTCCTCGCTGCCGTTCCTGTTCGACGAGCCGAACACCATCGAAGGCGCGATAGACGTCGTCCTGATGCCGCAGAACCTGCTGGCCGACGGCTCGCCACTGCGCGAGGCGATCGGCGTGATGACGCCCAAGGCCTGCGGTGTAGACGAATTAAGCGGCAACGTCGAAATCATCGGCTGGCTCTACCAGTTCTACATCGCGCCACGCAAAGACGATGTGATGGCCGGCTTCAAAAAAGGCAAGAAAGCCGGCGCGGAGGAGATCCCCGCCGCAACACAATTGTTCACGCCCGAATGGATCGTCCGCTACCTCGTGCAGAACACCGTCGGACGCCTATGGATGGAAAACCACCCCGATTGCGCGCTCGCGGACGGCTGGGAATACTACATCGCCCCTACCAGTGACGACGACACAGCGAAACTCACGGTCAGCTCCCCCGAAGAGCTCACCGTATGCGACCCCGCATGCGGTTCGGGACACATGCTCACGTACGCGTTCGACCTGCTCTACGAGATCTATGAGGACGAAGGGTATGCGCCATCCGACATCCCCGGCCTCATCCTCGACCACAACCTCTTCGGCATGGAAATCGACGAACGCGCCGCACAACTCGCCGCGTTCGCGTTGACGATGAAGGCACGCGGACGCTCACGCCGCTTCTTCCGCAAGCAGATACAGCCACACATCGAACAGATCAAGAAGCTCCAGTTCAGCGAAGAGGAAACCGAAGAACTCAACGAACTGTATGACGTCACGTTGTCATCCGAGACCTGGAACACGTACGCCAACGCGAACGTGTTCGGCTCCCTCATCCAACCCGACACGATGCTTGCCACGGTCTGCGACAACAACGACGAGCCGGAGTCACTGGCATTATATGCAGCGGACCTCATCGAACGCGGCAACCGCGTCCTCGAACAGACCCGCTATCTGAGCCGCACCTACGCCGCGGTCGCCGGCAATCCGCCATACATGGGTGGCAAGAACATGAGCACCCAGCTCAAGAAGTATGTCGAAGAGCACTACCCGAAAGGCAAATCCGACCTGTTCGCCGCATTCATGCTCAGATGCATGCAGCTGGTGCCACAACATGGCATGGTCGGCATGATCACCATGCAGTCATGGATGTTCCTGACATCCTTCGAGGACCTGCGCACCACATTGCTGCATGCCATGCATATCGATACGATGGCGCATCTGGGTGCTGGGGCATTCGACAGCATCGGCGGAGAAGTCGTCTCGACAACAGCCTTCACGATGAGCAAGAGCAACGATGACCATCGCGGCGCCTATATCCGCTTGGTTGACATCAAAGGCGACCACGAACAGTCCGAAGCCTGCCAAGCCACCATCAAGCATGACAAAGCGTTGATGTTTGAGGTGGATCAGCAGGAGTTCGCCCAGATTCCCGGCTCCCCCATCGTCTACTGGCTGCCAGAAGCAGTATTGAACACCTTCAATGAGGGGAAACCACTTTCTGAAATAGCACAACCTCGGCAAGGGCTGGCGACTGCCGACAACAATCGTTTTGTCCGCGAATGGTGGGAGGTCAGCCAAAACAGAATCAGCTTGAACTGCGACAGCCTGCAATCCGCAGCAGCAAGCGGTGCTAAATGGTTCCCCTACAATAAAGGTGGCGACTTCCGCAAATGGTACGGCAATCAAGAGTTCGTCGTCAACTGGGCGAATGATGGGCAGGAGTTAAGGGATTTCAGACCTCGTTCTGTGATTCGAAATCCCTCCTTCTACTTCCAATCAGCCGTGTCTTGGTCAAATGTTTCCTCAGGTATGCCATCATTCCGCTATTATCCGGAAGGGTTCATCTTCAGCCACGTCGGTGACTGCCTTTTTGGTGACAAAGACATATTGCAACAATTGCAATCCCTATGCAACTCAAGCTACATGAAAGCATTACTGTCAGCAATAGCTCCCACACTTCATTTCGAAGTCGGACAGATTGCTACTATACCAGTACACTGTTTGTCTAATGCAGTGAAAGCAAACCTTCATTTACTGATTGAGGCATCTCGGAAAGACTGGGATGGTTTTGAAACAGCTTGGTCATTCCAATCAAATCTCTTAATAGAAAACGACACAACAATATCCTCTCAGATTCAATCACTTGGCTCAGTGTGGACAGAGCTCAGTCGGCAACAATGTGAACATGAGATAGAGAACAACCGTCTTGTAGCAGAAGCTTATGGCATCGAAGACGATGTGCCGATTGACGTGCCTCTCGAACGCGTATCCCTCAAACGCAACAAAGCGTTCGCCTATCCGAAGGCGAGCCCCGAGGAGCGCGATGAGCTCTTCACGCTCGATCTGATCAAAGAACTCATCTCGTATGCGGTCGGCTGCATGTTCGGACGCTATTCGCTCGACGAGCCCGGCCTCATCCTCGCGTCGCAAGGCGAGACGATGGACGATTTCCATGCGAAGGTGCCGGATCCGTCGTTCGAACCCGATGCGGACAATGTGATCCCGATGTGCGAAGGCGACTATTTCGAGGATGACATCGTCGCGCGGTTCCGCAAGTTCATCGCGGTCGCATTCGGCGCCGAGCATCTTGAGGAGAACATCGCATACATCGAACAGGTCTTGGGCAAATCGTTGCGCAAGTATTTCCTCAACGATTTCTACAACGACCATGTGAAGATGTATTCGAATCGCCCGATCTACTGGCAGTATGCGAGCCGCACCGACAACAAAGGCGCGTTCAAGGCGCTCGTGTACCTGCACCGCTACACGCCATCGACGACGAGCACGGTGCTCGCGTATCTGCGCGACTACATCGCGCGCGTCTCCGGGTATGCTGAGATGCTCGAGCGGCCGGAGGAAGCCACGAATACGGGATCAGCAGGAAAAAGAACCAAGGCCAAGACGGCCAAGGACCTGCGCGAGGCGGACAGGCTACGCAAGATCGTCAACGAATGCAAGGCATACGAGGATGACGTGCTCTACCCGTTGGCGACACGCAACATGCCGATCGACCTCGACGACGGCGTGCTCGTCAACTATCTGCGCATGGGCAAGGCGGTGCGCGCGATCCCCGCGATCGAGAAGAAACGCAAGGACGTCGAGACATGGGAATGGCCCGTGCACCCATTGGGCGCAGAACGGTAGCACCTACCGTTCGATCCGTGATTCATCAACTGTAAGAGGACAAGGTCGATACAACAATGAGTGAACTGAATGCCGTCGCGGCGATGCTCGCGAAACGCTACGCCGAACCCGGCGAGCGCGGCCGCATCGTATTCTGGCTCGACGAGAAGGGCGACTATGCCGACGATGTGCAGTCGATGTTCGGCCCCGATTCGTCATTCGAGGCGTTACGGGATATCGAGCTCATCATGGCTGCTGACACCCCGTTCGCGAACCGGCACACGATGATGATCAAGCATCCGGACCGCAAGTTCGCCGTCTACATGACCGGTGCACAACCCGCGCCAAGTGACGACTGGCTGCTTGATATGAAGCTCGCCTACGCACCGGTCTTCTCCGCGGACCGGCTTTCGATGACCCTCACCGAGATCACACCCGACGCCCCACAGGAGACGAAGGAGCAGTGGCTCGCCATCATGCGCAGGACACCACGGTTCTTCGAGTCGAAGACGCGTATCCACAAGCTCGCCGAGCGGCTCAACGCGCAGGATGACACGCGGCGTCTGCAGGCGAAGATGATCGCCGTCCTGCTCGACCTGCCACAAGGGCAGCACAGCCTGCAGGACATCTGGCGGGCACTGCTCACACAGGACACCGAAGATGATGACACCGGCATCCGCAAGATCGAGCGGATGGGCTTGGCGCCCTTCCACTGGGCCGGCACGGAAGCCATCTACCACTACCCCGCCTCCACGCGGAGCGAAGACAACCTCACTGTCAAGGATTTCAAACTCTGGCTGTTCGACCTTGCGTGGCACGGTTTTACCACGAAATCCCACGATGAAAGCTACTATGCAGGCATCCAGCGCGACTTCGTCGGATGGTGCAACAATGTGCAGACCCGTGGCACGATGCGCACTCTCGCGGATTCGGTCATGCAAGACCTCGGTATACCCGCCGAAGTGGATGAGATGGATGTCCATGCGCTCGCACAGCATGGCCTATTCCAGGCGGTCGATCAGCGGCTTATCATGCGTCTGCTCGAAAAACTCGGCAATCAATCCATCACGGACACCGATGTACAGCGTATCGCCAATGACAGGAAGACAATGCTCTGGTATGACCAATTCGAGCATGAATACCAGGCCATCAGCGCGGCGGGCGCTTTCCGCGCGGCGTTGAGCAAGGTCGAGGATCCTATCGAGCTGCAATCCCCACAGCAGGGATTCGAATCCTATGTCTCATACTATTATCGCGTGGATCAGGCCTACCGTCACTTCCGTATGGCGTTTGATCAGGCCCCGGATCTTGATGCAATCGCCATCAGCAATGATCTGGAAGCCGATTATGTGCGGTTCCAGCTCAATCTGGGCGCGGCTTGGCAGCGTCAGCTCAATACGATGAACGCGTGGCGAATCCCCAATGTGGCGGACCAGCAGGATTTCTTCCTCAACAAGGTTGAGAACGGCTTCCTCAAATCAGGCAAGAAAGTGGCTGTCATCATCTCCGATGCGTTGCGGTATGAGGTGGCCGAGGAGTTCACACGTCGCATCGACACAGAAAACCGGTTCACCGCATCAGTGAACGCACAGCTTGGCGTACTGCCGTCCTATACACAACTCGGCATGGCAGCGCTGCTCCCCCATGAAAGAATCACATTCAATACGAAATCCTCCCATGCTTTGGATAATGGTCTTGTTCTGGTCGATGACCATGCCTCCAGTGGCACCGGTAACCGTGACGCCATCCTGCAGACACGCAACGGGCATACCATCCAAGCCAAGGACCTCCTTGCGATGAACACCGGCGAAGCACGTGAACTGGTGAAATCCTGTGATGTGCTGTACATCTACCATGACGAGATCGACAAGGAAGGCGACAAAGGCGACGAAGACAAAGTATTCGGCGCATGTGAAAGCACGATCAATACACTCATCACCATCGCGAGGAAACTGACGAACGCGAACGTCAACAACATCCTCGTCACCGCAGACCATGGGTTCCTGTACCAGCGCAGCGAACTCGATGCGGGCGAATGGCTCAGCGAACAACCGCATGGCGACGCCGTATGGATGAGGAAGCGTCGATTCACGACGGGGGCGCATCTTATACCCAATGACGCGTTTATGACCTTCACAGCGCAACAGGTCGGTCTGGCGAACCCGCCAGAGGAAGGCGTCACAATCCAGCTGCCGAATTCGATCCTGCGTCTACGCCATCAGGGCGACGGCGTGAAATACGTACATGGCGGCGCGTCATTGCAAGAAGTCGTCGTACCGGTCGTCTCCATCAACAAGGGCCGTTCGGCGAGCGGCGATAGGCGCGCAGTAAACTTCACCATCCTGCAGAGCACGAATCTGATCACGACAGGACAGATCACCGTGGACTTCCTGCAGAGCGAACCGGTCGGCGGCAAGGTCCGCGAGCGCATCACCTTCGTCGGACTCTATGGCCGGGATGAGCACGGTGACTGGACGCTAATCTCGAACGAGACGCCCATCACCTTCAATTCCACGTCGAAGGAGGCAGCAAACCGGCATAACCGGGTCACGTTCATGCTCACGCCGGAGGCGGACGCCTTCAACGGGCAGCCGATCATGCTGCTGTGCCATGAGATCGTGGCGGGTTCGAGCGCGCGCAGGCTGTTGGCGCAGAAGGCGCAATTCACACTCAAGCGCGATATCCAATCAGGCGACGCCGATCTGCTGGATTGGGACTGAAAGACAGGACAGGAAGGGATAGCCAATGACCGATACCATGCAACATGAACTGAGCCCGTTGGACAGGAAGATCACCGACGTGTTCCCGCAGCACACCGTGCGCAAGGATCTCGTCGGGGAAATCAAGGGCAATGCGGTCGTGCCCACCTATGTGCTCGAGTTCCTGCTCAGCCAGTTCGCCACGACAACCGATGCGCTCAGCATCGAATCGGGTGTGCGACGTGTGCAGGAGATCCTCGCCCAGCATTATGTGCACCGTGATGAGGCGATGCTGATCCAGTCGAAGATCCGCGAGAAGGGGCATTACCGGGTCATCGACAAGGTGCAGGTGACGCTCAACGAGAAGCTCGACCGGTACGAGGCGAGCTTCTCGCACCTCAACATCCGGCAGGTAGTCGTCGATCCGAACATCGTGCAGAAGAACGAGAAGCTGCTCGTGACCGGCATCTGGTGCATCTGCCGTATCGGCTACGCGTACACGGGCGAGAAGGACGAGGTGCCGTGGCGGCTGGAAAGCCTCAAGCCGGTGCAGATGGCGACCGACGACGTGCATAACTTCATCGAGGGGCGCAAGGCGTTCTCGACGGAGGAATGGATCGATCTGATGCTGCAGTCGATCGGCTTCAACCCTGAGCTGTTCAGCGACCGAGCGAAGCTGCTGCTGCTCATACGCATGGTGCCGTTCGTCGAACGCAACTTCAACGTCGTCGAGCTCGGCCCCAAAGGCACCGGCAAGTCGCATATCTATTCGGAGTTCTCGCCGCACGGCATGCTCATCTCGGGCGGCGAGATATCGGTGGCGAAGCTGTTTGTCAACAATGCCACCGGACGGGTGGGACTCGTCGGGTTCTGGGACACGATCGCGTTCGATGAGTTCGCCGGCAGAAACAAGAAGGCCGGCAAGGAACTCGTCGACATCATGAAGAACTACATGGCGAACAAGACATTCTCTCGCGGCGTCGAACAGATCCCCGGCGAGGCGAGCCTCGTGTTCGTCGGCAACACCGACCATGACGTCCCCACGATGCTGCGGACGTCGGACCTGTTCGAGGCGCTGCCATCGCAATACCACGATCCGGCGTTCCTCGACCGCATCCACGTCTACATCCCCGGCTGGGAGTTCGAGCAGATCCGTTCTGAGATGTTCACCGACGGCTATGGCTTCGTCGTCGACTATCTGGCCGAGGTGCTGCACAACCTGCGCGACCTTGACTACAGCGACCGCTTCAACCCGTACTTCGAACTCTCGTCGTCGCTGTCCACGCGAGACAAGGACGGCATCCGCAAGACCTTCTCCGGACTGATGAAACTCATCTACCCGTCCGGCGCGGCGTCGGCCGAACAGATCGAGCCGCTGCTGCGATTGGCAATCGAGGGACGCAAACGCGTCAAGGACCAGCTGTGCCGCATCGACACGACGATGACGCCGGTCGACTTCGCCTATACGAAGGTTGGATCCGAAACGCCGATCACCGTCAGGACCTTCGAGGAGATCGACTACCCGAAACTGTATCGGCGCCAGCACACCGATGACGCATCCGACGAGGACGACGGCACGATCCCCGAAGGCGCGTTGCCGGACAAGGACGCTGCGCTGACCGAAGACGCGCCGGAACAGCCTTTGACCGCGAAACCCACACCTTCCCCCATCGAACGCATGCAGGCACTCGCAAAACCCGGTGTGAAGGAGCTGGAGGAGAACGAACGCGGTTTCTCCTACGACAAGCTGTTCGGCCCATATGTCGCCGGCGCACAGCAGCTCGAACTGATCGATCCGTACATCCGCCTCTCCTACCAGATGAGGAATCTGGCGGAGTTCATGGAGATGGTGCGCAGAAACTCTAATCCGCGTCAACGCGTCCACGTACATCTGATCACGAAGAAAGACGAGGAGGAGCACAAGGCGAAACGGCAACAGGAAATGCTCGAAGAGCTCAAGCACAACTACGCGCCGATGGGCGTCGACCTGACCTTCGAGTTCAATGACACGATCCACGATCGTCGTCTGTGCACTGACACCGGCTGGAAGATCACGATGGGACGCGGACTCGACATCTTCCAGCAAGGCAACGACGGCGACTGGCTCAACCCGCAGAACCGCATCCAAAAGATGCGCCGCATCAAATCCTGCACGTTCACCTACCTCAGGGATGATGACATATTGACCGATCAGGAGAAGCAGAGCAGAAACTGACGCCGCTGACCCTATGAAACGCCATCATGTCGTGCATCGCAGGTGGGAGGCGGCGCTCAATGATGGCAGTCCATCAATGGGCATGACAATATACAGGAACCATGAATCCACGGGAGCAACGATGTGGGTAACCGAAAATGTTGAATTTCCAGATGAACTCGTCAATGCGGCACTCAACGACGAGCTGGTCCTATTTGTTGGCTCCGGCGTATCACTTGATGCTCCCGCCAATCTACCGTCATACCAAACATTGGTAGAGCAACTGGCAAGTGAGCAGGGTGTAGATCCGCCGGATTCTAAGACGTCGTTGGACGGTTTTCTCGGCAAACTCCATGACAGGGAAAGCGCACATGAGCGAACGCTGCAAATGATGAGTTCCGCCAATGCGGATTGCAACGAAACCCATAAAGCAATCATGCGCATCGCAAAGGCCATGAAAACAAGGCGCATAGTCACCACCAACTACGATGTTCTGTTGGAAAAAGCCGCGGGCTTCCTATCCATGGATATCAATCGTATCTATCGAGGTCCAGCGTTGCCGCTCGGTTCCTCTTTCGACGGCATCGTTCACCTCCATGGCGACATATACAGCAGACCAGACGAAATCATCCTCGACGATCGGGACTATGCCCGAGCGTATTTGCTGGAGTCATGGGCGTCCAGGTTTCTCGTCGAGATGTTCAGACATTACTCTGTTCTCTTCATCGGCTATGGGATATCGGACCCCATCATGCGGTACCTCACCTTGGGCGGCATTTCACAAGATCATCCTCACTTCGCACTCTCCGCAGCAGGCGACAAAAGCAAAGAGGAACACGAAAGCTGGAACGAACGTGGCATCGCCACAATACTGTTTCCGCTATCGCCCGATTCATCATACGAGGAGCTGCCCAAGGCATTGAACTCCTTCGCCGATCAGTTGTGCGACGACTATCTGACGAAGAAAAGCCGCATCGAGAGAATCGTCTGCAACGCACCTGCAACGATCACGCGGGATGACCGTGATTTCCTGGCCAGGGCACTGCACACGACCGAAGGCATACAATGCTTCATAAACAATATGACGCGACGAGATAACGAAAGCATGCAAGAATGGGTGCTCTGGCTATTGGAAGATCCCGCTACATCGCGCCCCTTCACCACATCCCAGGCCTTGACCGATGAGGAACTACTGCTTTGTCGACAAATCACTTATATCCTAGTATCAGAGAAATATGCAGACATATTATGTTCACTGTTGATTCAGATTCAACACAATGTCGGAGAATGGTTCTTCAATGAATGCTCCGAACTTCTCATACACACATGCGAGGACCGGCAAGAATGGGCAGTGAAGCCACTGACAATTTTACTGTCATCTAACCCAAGAAAACAATTAGATCATGTTTATAATATCCATATCGAACCACTTCTATCAATCAATTTTCCCATATATCTTCTATCGCAGTTCATTTTTCCAGTTGCATCATATCGACAGGAGGCAAACGTAGCATACTGCACCGTTTTCTGGTCAGCAGAAATCGACGACCGACACGAAGACAAACCAATAAACAATAACTCGATTTATTTTTCAGAAGATTTTATAAAATTTGCTGAACATTCAATAAAACAATATTCACAATATGAAGCAGTAAATAAAATGTCTGTCGTGTATAGACCTGCGATAGAGCCGCATGATCAGAATCAACGACATGATGAGACTTCCTCGTTCTTCATAGAAGTGCTTCGTGAATATGCCAGATATCACGCGGATGACAATCAGGCAATCGCAGAGCGTTGGTGGAAGAGCGACACGCCTCTCCTTCAGCGCCTAGCCATCTCCGCCATCACGATGTCCGACCGTACTGCAGATGATAAACTCAGTTGGGTTCTAGATAAGGGAATAATCGTTAGCATCAAGAAGCACATGTGGTTATGGCATGAACTCATGCTGCTTCTTCACACCTCCATAGTCGAAGCCTCCCCCGATATACGCGACGCGCTTTTGCAGCAGATTCAAAGTATTGGCATTAATGAAACATACGATGACTCAGATGTTGCCAGCACACAGTACGATATGCTGGATTTCATGCTTAGGACGCTGCCGAAAGAATCTTGGCAGGAAGCTTATGAATTCACAAAACTCCTTGCACACAAATATGGTTATACTCCTACTGCAAACCCTGATTTCCTTGCATCGGATTATCCGACTCAGTGGCAGGTACCACAAGGAATCGTAGATGATGAAGCATTTCTGGCAATGCTACACAATGACCCTTCACATCTTCTTTTGCTTCTTGCCTCACGAGACAACCTTCAGGCGATCACTAACACGTTCTTCTATCAGATCCCGAGATTGGTAGGAGATGATACTCAAACCGGATTCGAGCTTTGGAATCTTGCATTATCAGATCACGACAAAAGCCTGCGTCTTCGGGCAGCTATCCTCAATGGATGGTCATATAAAAAACACTCATCTGCTGATCTACATTCAATCATCGCCTGCCTTACTCAGCTCTCTCAAGGAGCCCAGACCTCTCTCGGTGATACCATCATTCGCCTAATTCGTATACAGATAAAGAATGCCGATGAAGAAATTCCCGAAGATACGCTCGAATGGATGGACTCATTCGCCGCTAAGCAGTTGACCGAACGACATGATTCCTTTGTCGCCCAAGACCGCGCCAATTGGGAGAACGATCCAATCACTCTTTCCCTGAACTACTGGCCGGGCGAGCTGGCATGGTATTGGATTCATAGGATTCAATACAGAAAGGCATGCAGTCCGTCCGATTGGTCGGGCTTCAACGAAGCCGAACGCAATGCATTATCCCAATTCGCACAAGCCGAGGGAGATCTGGCTTTCGCCATGCATCCGCCGTTGCTTTTCAATATGAATCTTCTTCATGAGCTTGACAGCGACTTCACGGAAAAGATTATTCCTCAAATGCTTCAGACAGATGACACCCTCATGGTCTGGAGAGTCATCACGCAGTATCATATACAGCCGAACCTGCGCCTTATGAGGCTCTTCTTCTTTAAGAGTCTGCAGAGTGTGCTCAAAGAGAGACTGGACGGTGAACTCAAATTCATCCAGAATCTCATGCGCATCATACTTCGAGCACTTAATGCCTCAGACCTCACTGAGGCGGAGAAGAAGGAACTCCAGCAAGCTGTAGTCAACGAGCCTAGTCAGAAAGCAAAGGCAGCTCTGATAGATTGCATGGTCGCGCAATTTACGCACGCCGATCAGACCGCTCGTGAATTGGTATGGGACATATGGCTCAGAGACTACATCAATTCTCGTTCCCAGAACATAGGAACACAATGGAGCAATGAAGAGCAGATCCAGTTCTCCAGACTGATTCCGCTGTTGGGAAATCATATCGGCGAAGCGACGCAGTTGCTCGCAAACAAGCTGCCTGATTATTCAGATACGGAAACTTACCGCATCGATCAAATGTTCGATGTTGACGTCCATATCAGCCCAATGAACGAAGACAACATCAAGGCATTGTTGTCTTTCTATTCTCAACTGATACGAACTTCGTCGATTCGCAACAAGATTTCACCTAACACAATCAGCCGCCTACTCGCACATTTGAAAGATACAGCCGCATACAACGAATACAAAACATTAGTCCAGTCGGCGAAGGACTACGATCTGTATGACATCGAATAAGCGATGCGCGCATTGCGCCATGTGAATATCATCATGGTACGATGCACGCATCATCGTCTCACGCCCCGTACTGCGAGAGATACTCCTCGGCGGCCTTGGCGATCTCGTCGGTGACGTAGGGCTGCCCATGCTCGCCGATCAGCTGCCGTCCGGCGGCGAAGATTTCCTTCACGTTCGCAATGGCGAACACGGGGAACCCGAACTCGCGTTGCACGTCCTGCACGGCGGAGAGATCGGAGTCCTTCGTCTTCTCCATGCGGTCGACGGAGAGGACGAGGCCCACGATGTGGACGTTGGCCTGCGCCTTGAGCTTGGGAACGACCTCGCGTACTGCGGTGCCGGCGGTCATCACATCGTCGACGAGCAGCACGTTCATGCCGTCCTCGAGTGGCTTGCCCACCATCGTGCCGCCGTCGCCGTGGTCTTTCTTCTCCTTGCGGTCGAAGGTGTAGCCGATGGAGGCGTTGAAGCGGTGCTGCATGGCGATCGTGGTGGCCACGGCCAGCGGGATGCCTTTGTATGCCGGGCCGAACACGGTGTCGATGCGGGCGGCCAGGTTGCCTGCGGCAATCTCCTGTTGGATCTTCTCGGCATAGAATTCACCGAGCGTAGCGATTCTCGCACCGTCATCGAAGGCGCCGGCGTTGATGAAGTAGGGCGACTGGCGCCCGGACTTCAATGTGAACGAGCCAAACTTCAACGCCTGCGATTCGAGCAGGAACTGGGTGAAACGGGTATCCAATGCTTCAGTCATCTGTGATTCTCCCTTTTGCAAACGAATGCGGGAATAATCTGCGTATTCGGGACATCCCCGAGTTCGATTTGTCTCGAATACGCAGATTGACGGTTAGGAATGGGATTGGAACGGCGAACGGGCATCGCCGACGGGTCAGCGCCAGGTGTCGCCCTTGACGAGCTTGTGTGCCAATTGCGGGCGTGAGTCGAGCAGATCGTCGAGTTCACGCGCCACGCGAATAGGTGCGGTCGGGTCGTAGAGCGCGGCGCCGCCCACCTCGACGGCGTTGGCGCCTGCATACAGGTATTCGAGCGCCTTCTCGCCGGAGTCGATGCCGCCGATGCCGATGATCGGCACATCGGGCAGAGCGGTGCGCACACGCCACACGCAGGCCAGACCCACCGGGAACACGGCAGGTCCGGAGACACCGCCGGTACGGTTCGCGATGATCGGTTCGCCGGTTTTGATATTGATGCGCATGCCGACCAGCGTGTTGATCATGCTCAGCGCATCGGCACCGGATTCGACAGCCGCCTTGGCGATGGCCGTGATATCGGTGACATTCGGCGTGAGCTTGACGATCATCGGCTTGTCGGTCATCGGGCGCAAACGCTCCATGAGCCGGCTCAACGCCATCGGATCGGTGCCCACGCTCATGCCGCCGTGGGTCACGTTCGGGCAGCTCACGTTGATTTCGAGCATGTCGGCAGCTGAGTCGGCGAGCTTGGCGACAACCTGGGCGTAGTCGTCGTCGCAATGACCGGCCACATTAGAAACGACCGTGGCGCCCATGTTCTTGAGTTTGGGCAGATCGTATTCGAGGTAATGGTCGACGCCCGGGTTCTGCAAGCCGACGGCGTTCACCGTGCCGGCCGGGCACTCCGCCGTGCGCACACCGGGATTACCGAGCCACGGCACCGGCGAGACGCCCTTCGTGGTGACCGCGCCAAGCTGGCTCACATCGTAGAACTGGCCGCAGGCATCCACCTGGAACGTGCCGGACGCGGTGCCCACCGGATTCTTCCACGGTATGCCGGCCACCACAGTGCCATGCTTCCACTCATGCGGTTCGTACACGCTGCTTGTGGTCTCGTTCATCGTCTCGTTCTCCTTCACCCGCTCGTCCATCTCACGCATCGGCGTTTGCCTCGGCATCATCGACGTCCCAACCCAATTGGTGCGCGGTGAAGACCGGGCCGGCCTCACACACCTTCTCGCGGCCAGCACGTGTGTCGATTGTGCAGGCCACACAGGTGCCATACCCGCATCCCATGCGCTGCTCCATGCTCAGTTGGGCGTCCACGCCACGTTTGGAGGCCCAAGTGGCCACGGCTTTCATCATTGGCGTCGGGCCGCAGGACAGAATGATCGTCTTACGCGCGCTTTCCTCCAGTGCCGGCCACAGGCGTTCGAGCAGCGTGAGCACATTGCCCTCCGACTCGTCGATGCTGTGCACTTCGTCGGCGTACTTGGCAGCATAGATGTCGGCGAAATGCTCGTCACGATAGCCGAACACGGCGATCGCCCGCGAATCCGCCTCATCACGCAGGCTCTGCGCGGCCTCAAGCAGCGGTGGGATGCCGAGACCTCCGCCGACGAGCACATAATCCGCAGCCTCATCGAGATTGAAGGGCGTGCCCAACGGGCCAAGCACATCGATGGTGTCCCCCGCCGTCAGCTTGCTGAACTCGTCGGTGCCGAAACCGACCACCGCGAAGATGAGGCTCACCTCGTCGCCATCCACCTCGCTGACTCCGAAAGGACGCGGCATGAGGTGCATGGGGTTCGACGAATACAGATTCACGAACTGCGCAGGTCGAACATGGCGGGCGATGTATTCGTCACGGAAGGTGAGACGGACGATGCCCGCAGTGAGTTGCTTCACGGCGACAATGCTGACGGTGCGCCTGGTCGGGGTGAAACCGGCCTCCTGGGCCTGTTCCACCGTGTGGGTGAATGCGGTTGGCATGAATCTCCTTGGTTGTTCGGTGTGCGAGAATCCGTACGGACGACTATCGCATACAAATCTATATCGGTTATGCAAGGGCGACGCGCAGCTGGTCTCGCATATCGGCCGCCGCTGCGCGGGCGTTGACGGCTACAAGCTCCAGCGCGGATTCCGGTTCGAGTGAATCGCTGTATTGCTCGTCGTTACGCCAGGCGCCTATGATGCCGCGGGATGAGTTCACAATGGCGCCGGAACCGTTGCGGTCGAACATGCCGGCCACGCTTTGTGCCGTGCCGCCCTGTGCCCCGTACCCGGGCACGAGGAAGAACGTGTGGGGCATGCGCTCGCGCAATGCGGCCCCCTCCTTGGGATGCGTCGCACCGACCACGGCCCCGGCCCGGGAATAGCCGAAACGGCCGATGGAATCCTTGCCCCAATCCTCCACCAGATCGGCCACATGCTCATACACCCGGCCGCCATCGGCCAATTCAAGCTCCTGAATCTGCGAGCTCGATGGATTCGAGGTGCGCACCAGAATGAACATGTCGCGATCGGCTTGCCTGGCGGCCTCCATGAACGGTTCGATGCCGTCGGAACCCAGGTACGGGTTCACCGTCACCGCGTCCTCAAACCACACGTCGTCTCCTTGGAAACCGGTGAGGTGGTGCGCGTAGGCGGCGGCGGTCGAACCTATGTCGCCGCGTTTGACATCGCCGATCACGTACAGGCCGCGGCTTTGCGCATATTCGCATGTCATCGTGTAACAGTCGATGCCTGCGGGGCCGAGCGCCTCATACATGGCGATCTGAGGCTTCACTGCAGGCACGATGTCGTACACCGCATCGATGATGGCGCGATTGAATTCGAAATACGCCGCTGCGGCAGCGGTGGCTGCCGGATTGTCGTCAGACTCCACCTGTTCCTCGGCTTCGACGGCATAGGCATCCATCACGGGGGCCGGAACGAGTTTGTCGGTGGGGTCAAGGCCCACGACACTGGGATTCTGCTTGTCTTCGATTGCTTCGATGAGCCGGTCCATAGTCTCTACTCCCCTGTTTCCGTTTCGGTTGCCTTGTCAAGTCCCAGTCGGTCGAACACCAGAGCGGATGCGATGATCGTCGCATATGGCTTGCCGCTCACATCCCAGCCGTTGAATGGCGTGTTACGTGCCTTCGACAGGAACCGGCTTGCGTCGATGCTCCACTGCTCCGTGGTGTTGAGAATGTTCAGGTCCACAAGTTCCGGGTGTTCCACTTCGGACAGATTCAGCGAGCGCTTCACTGCGCATTTCGACGAGGTGTTGAGCAGTGCGGCGATGTCGGTGGAATGCCGTCCCATCAGTTGGGCTGGATTCAGCGACATGAGCTCGATGAGTCGCTGGTCGCTGATGTGTCCGCCGTCGACGAGCACCTTGTGGCATACGGCATAGGCGCATTCCAGTCCGATGATGCCGTTGGGTGCTTCGAGGAATCCGCGGTCCTTCTCTTCGAGTGTGTGCGGGGCGTGGTCGGTGGCGATCATGTCCACGGTGCCGTCCTCGATCGCCTTGATCGTGGCCAAGCGGTCCCGTTCGCTGCGCAGTGGTGGGTTCATTTTCGCGAGCGTGCCGTATTCGAGCAGTGCCTCGTCGTTCAATGCCAGATAATGCGGTGCGGTCTCGCAGGTGATCGGTAGCCCTTCGGCCTTCGCTTTGCGAATGGCGTCGAAGGAGATTGCGGTGGACACGTGCTGGAAGTGCACGTGCACGCCGGTTTCGCGCACGAGGTCGATGTCGCGTTGCACGATCGCCAGTTCGGTGTCTTCGGGGATTCCCGGCACGTTCAGGGCACGGGATACGGGCCCTTCGTTCACGGCGCCCACGTCATGGTGTTCGCAGTGCTCGATGAGGTATAGGCCTGTGCTCTTGACGTTGTCGAACACCTGGCGCAGCACCGGTTCTGGCACGGCTGACCCGTCGTCGCTCATTGCGGTGACGGGGTGCGCGATCTGTGCAGGGTCTTTCTCACTGTCATGGCCCGGCATGTACCATGTCCAGTCCTTCGGGTCGGTCGGTTCGAGCCCGGCCCGTCCTTTGGTGGCGCATACGCACAGTTCGTAGCGTACCGGCAGCGTGACGTGGTGGATCTGTTCGTAGTGCTGCAGATAGTCGATCACCGTGTGGTAGCCGGCGTTGAGAATCTCCTGCGCGCCGGGTTCCCCCTCCTGTACTTGAAGGCCGTCCATCGCCGGCACGGTGTTCGGCATGATGAGCACGTTCGTGTAGCCGCCCGATGCGGCGGCCATGCATCCGGAGACCATCGACTCCTTGTAGGTCTGCCCGGGATCGCGGAAGTGCACGTGCGGATCTTCGAAGCCGGGCGCCACGGTGAGCGCACTGGCGTCGATGGTGACGTCACGCGGGTCGGGGACGGTCAGGTCGATGCGTTCGCCCGTGTCCCACACCTTGATGTCGGTGAAGGTGATGGCCATTTAGAATTTCGCCTCCTCATCGCAGTAGCGGCAACGATACACCTCGTCGTCGGTGTGGTCGAGGTAGAACACTTGGTCGATGCCGGGTTCGGTGGTCGTCACGCAGCGCGGGTTCACGCAGGTGATCACATTGACCACGCGTTCAGGCAGCGTCGGCGTCTGTTTGTTCACGATCTGGCCGCCGTGAATGATGTCGACGGTGGCTTGGCGGGCCACCAGTCCGAGTACGTCGAGGTCGACATCCTGGGCGTCCTCGATCTTGATGATGTCTTTCGAACCGTACCGCCGGCTCGTTGTGTTCATGATCAGCGCGAGCTTTGTGGTGGCCGGGTCGATGCGCAGGTATTCGAGCACCTTGAGCGCGGTGCCGGCAGGCACATGATCGATGATGATCCCATCCTGGATGCTGGTGACTTCCATCAGGCTTCGACCTCCTGGTTCGCATACTGCTCGTAGCCGGGCAATTCGTCGCCGAGCACCGAGCTTTCCAATGCCATGCGCATGAGCATGCCGTTCTTCACCTGTTCGAAATAGGCGGCACGGGGGTCGGCGTCCACCTCCGTGGCGATTTCGTTGACGCGCGGCAACGGGTGCAGCACCGCCATCGTAGGCTTGGCCTTCGCGAGTTTACCCTCGTCGAGAATGTAGGTGTCACGCAGGCGCAGGTAATCGTCTTCGTTGAAGAAGCGTTCCTTCTGCACGCGCGTCATGTACAGGGCGTCCAGATCTCCTATGACCGAACTCAAGTCGGTGACCTCCTCGTACGAGCAGGTGGGCGTGGCGTTGATGCGGTTGAGCACATATTGCGGGGTGCGCAGCTCTTTCGGTGAGATGAGCACGAAACGCACGTTGCCAAAGCGGCACAGCGTCTCGATGAGTGAGTGCACGGTGCGGCCGAAGGTCAGGTCGCCGCACAGGCCGATCGTCAGGCCGTTCACCCGTCCGAATCGCGACTGCAGCGTCGCGAGGTCGGCGAGCGTCTGCGTCGGGTGCATGTGGCCGCCGTCGCCGGCGTTGATCACCGGCACCGAGGAGGCGTCTGCGGCCACCAGGGCGGCGCCTTCCTTCGGGTGGCGGATCGCCACGACGTCGACGTAGTTCGACACGGTCTTCAACGTGTCCGAAATCGACTCGCCCTTCGTCGCGGAGCTCAGCTGCGATCCCGCGAAACCGATCACCTTGCCGCCCAACCGCAGCATCGCGGTCTCGAAGCTCAGTCGTGTGCGCGTGCTCGGCTCATAAAACAAAGTGGCCAACACCCGTCCGTCACAGGTGTGTGCCACTTCCTTGCGATGCGAATCGATGTACTGCGCTTTATGCAGCAACTCCTCGATTTGCGTGACTGTGAGATCGTCGAGGGTGATGACGCTGGTTCCCACTATGGACTGTCCGTCGGCGTGTTGCTGAACGCTAGACAATGGCTCACCTTTCATGCATGTGCTGTTCCAGGTGATCACCGAAGTGACCTCTCCAACTATACCCCACTGTCCCGCCGGCTCGACACGCCCTCATAATTCCGGCTGCACATACCGGGGAGCCTTGGCATTGGCCGCCTTCACGCGCCTGGCACCGGCCTGTGCAGAACGGACTCCCGCAACTGTGCCCCGGGCCGGATGATTCGTCAGATCCCTGTCAATCCAGGCCATGACGAGATCGGCCAGTCTGTTCACCTCGGCATCGGTCAACGGACGACCCTTGGCAATGCCATGCCATTTCTCGATGCATCCGCGGCAGCAGGTCGCCGTCGCATGCTGGGCGGTGAACACTGGATGCCCGCGCCAGGGCGTCTGCCTGCCGTCGTTGGACGGTTGCGCCTCGCCCACGCGTGCGCGCAGCATCTCATGCGCATGCCTGTCGATGACACATCTGCCCTTGTCGCGCGCGTACGACCGATCGGCCTCGCTCAACACGAACTTCGCACGGAACCGTGATTCGCCGAGCCGCACGAGGGTGTGCTCCACCCACGCGGATTCGCCATCATGCCCATTCATACCCGCCAGCGTATCTCACTCCTCGGCACCGTAGAAGAGCCGTTCGCATACTTCACGACTCTTGCGCATCTGCGAGAGAATGTCGTTCTCGAACTGCTGACCGCTATCCGGATCATAGCCAAGATACGTGGCGATGCCACTCAGGTCGAAATGCTGGTCGGGAAGGATGTCGGCGCGGTTCGCACGCCCGTTCCACAGATAGTTGCCATTGCGCGCCGCCGTGCACATCTGCCAGGCGTCACGCAGTATCTTCGCGTCCTCCATGACGATGAGCCCATGCTCCACCAAGACGTCAAGGGCCTGCATCGTCGAATTCACCTGCAACGCCTCGATGTCATGCGCATGCTGCAATTGCAGCAACTGCACGGTCCATTCGACATCCGACAGGCCTCCCCTGCCGAGTTTGAGATGTCGGTCGCGTCGCACACCACGTGGCAGACGTTCCGCCTCCATACGCGCCTTGAGTCTGCGTATCTCCTGCAGCTGGTCGTCGACGAGACGCTCGGCCGGGTATCGGAACGGGTTCGCGACATTCGCAAGGAAGTCCTCGGCCAGCTCCTTGTCGCCGGCGGCGAATCTGGCGCGCAACAGCGCCTGGCGCTCCCACACGCTCGCCCACGCACGGTAATACTCCTCGCACGAGGCGTACGAGCGCACGACGGGCCCATTCTTGCCCTCAGGGCGCAGGTCCATGTCGAGTTCGATCTTCGGTTCGGTCGACACCGGACCCATGAGCATCATGCGCATCTGCTCCTGCACCTTGCGGGCGAACGAATTCGCGGCTGCATCGTCGGCGCCGTGCGCAGGACGGTAGATGATGATGACGTCGGCGTCGGAGCTGAAATTGACCTCACGGCCGCCATAGCGCCCCATGCCGATGACGGCGAGATGCGCAGCCGGTTCGTCCATGCCGTTCACTCGCATCGTATCATGCACCGCCCACTGCAGCGAGGCCTGGATGATCGAGTCGTACACGTCGGTCATACCGTTCAGGGCCTGCGCCGAATCGATCACATCGGTCATCCAGCCGATCCCGATGCGCTCGATCTCATGGCGGCGCAGTGCGCGCAGCATGTTCGCCGCGCCGGCCAGTGAATCGTCATAGCGTGTGATGATCGCCTGACAGCCCACATCCAACGATTTACGTGTGCGCGCATGCAATTGGTCGTCATCGCCGAGCCAGCGGATCGACTCCTGCGATTTGTTGAGCGCGTCACCGAGGAATCTGGAATTCGACAGCACGTGGCATAACCGCTGTGCAGCCGACTGCGAGTCGCGCAGGAACCCCAGGTAGTCGCTGCCGGAACCGAACCGTTCCTCGAGGTTGCTCCAGCCCAGCAGTCCCATGTCGGGGTTCTGCCCTTCACCGAGCCAGCGCAGCACCGCGGGGAGCAGTATGCCGTTGATCTTCGCGGCACGGGTGATGCCGGCGGTGAGCGTCTGCACATGCCGCAGGGCCGCCTGCGGGTCGGCGAAACCGATGGCGGCGTAACGATCCATCACCGCCTGCTCGCTCAGTTCCACGCGTTCGTCGCCCGAGACCGCGCTGATCGGCAGCATCGGACGGTAGTAGATGTCGTTGTGGAGCCGACGGATCTGCCTGCGTGTCTCGTCGAAATTGTCCACCAGCTCCTCGTTGTGCCAGCCGAACACGCGGGCGAGCCTGTGCAGTTCGGCATTGCGCGAGAGCTCCTCCACATTGACCGTGCGCTTCTTCTCCAATCCGCCGGCGTTCGCATTGCCCATGTCGGGGAACAGATGGGTGCGTTTGAGCTGCCACATCTGCTGGCGGTGTTCGAGCACCCGTTCGAAACGGTAGTCGTGGGAGAGCACGCGGGCATGGCGGCGCGAGACGTAACCACCATCGGAAAGCGCCTGCAACGCCTGCAACGTGGAGCGAACATGCAGGGTCTCATCGGCACGGCCGTGCACCAGCTGCAGCATCTGCACGGTGAACTCCACGTCGCGAAGACCTCCGCGGCCCAGCTTGATCTCGCGGTCGCGCAATGGCACCGGGATGAGGCTCTCCACACGTTCGCGCATGCGCTGACAGTCGGAGACGAAGTTCTCACGCCGCGAGGCCTGCCAGACGAATTCGGATGCCATCTGCATGTATGCCTCGCCAAGAGGCACGTCACCGGCCACGGCCCGTGCCTTGAGCAGCGCCTGGAACTCCCAGCTCTCCGCCCACTGCCGGTAGTAGGCCTTATGCGAGTCCAGACGGCGCACCAGCGGACCGTCCTTGCCTTCGGGCCTCAATGCCCCATCGATCTGCCACAGTGCGGGCTCCGTCACACCGGGCATCACCGACTGGCAGATCTTCTGCATGAGCATGGCGATCTTCGAACCGACCTTGACCAGCTGCGGTTGCGACATGGTCTCGGCTATCGGCTCCACCACGTAGATGAGATCGACATCGGAGACGTAGTTGAGCTCCTGTGCGCCGAGCTTGCCCATGCCAATGATTGTGAAGCGCAGGAGTTCGGACTCCTCCGTGTTGCTCTGCGCAATGGCCAACGCGCTTTCCAGGGCGGCGTCCGCCAGATCCGACAACGCGCGGGACACCGCCGGTTGAATCGCGATCGGGTCGTCGTGCGAAACATCGTAGGCCATGACCGCAGCCAGTTGTTCGTAATAGTTGCGGCGTAACCTATTGGTCGCCTCCGCCAACGGCACGTCGGTGACCAGGCGCCGGAACGAGGAGGCCGAAGAGTCCGCGGCGCCAAGCCGCTCTTCATGGGCATCGATCGCCGCCAACATGGTCGCACGCCTCGCCTCGCCGTCAAATCCCGCACTCTGGAGGGGATCGACCGCCGCTGCCTCGACGAGTTCGGGTCGCGAGCGCATGAGCACGCCAAGCTGCCGGCTGGCGCCGAGCACCTGCAGCAATGTGCGCGGGGACCTACCGTGCAGCAGTCCGTGCAGTTTGCCCGGACGGTCAGCAAAGCCGATGATCAGTTCATGCAATGCGTCCAATGCCACGTCCGGATCCGCGCAATGCGCCAGTTCGCCGAGCAGTTCCCCTTGGGTGAATTCGAGATCCCCCGCCGAGCACACCTCACCGAGCAGTTCCTTCGCACGGCCGAGATTCTCGAATCCGGCATGAATGATGTCTCGTGTGCTTGGGGTGGTGTTCTCGTTGATCTCCATGCCTGTCAATCTAGCGTGTTTTTGTTGCGCTGGGAAATTGGGTCACGCTTTTTCGAACAGATTGCCCACGTTCTGCCATATTCTGCGCGAGACCGACGGATGGTTCATCGTGTACAGGTGCACGCCGTCGACACCCTGAGCCACGAGGTCGCTGATCTGCTCACTCGCGTAGATGATGCCCGCCTCGCGTAGCGTCCTGGGATCGTCTCCCCACTTCTCGAGCATGCGTTCGAGCTTGCGCGGGACCCGGGACGAGCACATATTCGTCATGCGCCGCACCGATTTCGCATTGGTGACCGGCATGATGCCCGCCTCTATGGGCACGTCGATGCCCGCGGCCCGTGCTTTGCCGAGGAATGCGATGAAATCGTCGTCGTCGTAGAACAGCTGGGAAATCAGATGCGAGGCGCCTGCATCCACCTTGGCTTTGAGATTCGCCACATCCTCGTCGAGCGTGGCCGCCTGCGGGTGCTTCTCCGGATAGCAGGCGCCGTAGATCTTCAGATTCGGCCTACGTTCGCGAATGTAGCACACCAGATCACTGGCATGGGTGAACACGCCGGCCGGTTCGCGCTCGCTGTTGCGGTCTCCGCGCAATGCGAGCACGCCGCTCACTTTCGCCTCATCGAACATGGCAAGCGCCTCGTCGACATCCCGTGCGGTGAGGTACTGTGCGGTCAGGTGGGCGACCGCGTCGATGCCGTATTCCGAGCGTATGGTGTGCGCAATGCGTGCGGTGGCTGTGCGGTCCGCTGATTTGCCGGTGCCGTAGGTGACCGAGATGAAGTCGGGTTTCATGTCGTTCAGCCCGTCGAGGGTGTCGTAGATCGTGCCGACCGGCGATGTGCGTTTGGGCGGGAATACTTCAAGGGAGAACATTGGCGTGTGCATTTGCTGGGTCTCGTGCTGTGTGACGTGTTCAATCTGATGGGATGCGCAGCATGTGATGCCACAGTGGGCGGATGTGCCGCCATGGCATCACATGCTGCGATTATGGTGTGCTGCGGACTGTGCGTGGAGGAGCCCGAGATCAGTCGAGGTTGGCACGCACGGCTTTCGCCGCCTGGACCATGTGCGTCAGGCTCGGCCAGGTTTCGTCATTACCTCGGGTCTTCAGACCGCAATCGGGATTGATCCACACCTTGTTCACATCCATCTTCGCAAGGATCTCGCCGATGCGCTCCTCGATCTCTTCGACCGAGGGGATGCGCGGGGAATGGATGTCGTACACGCCCGGACCGGCCTCGGTTTCGAAGTGGGCGTCGTGGATGGCGTCGAGCACCACCAGATCGCCGCGGGAGGCTTCGAATGAGATGACATCGGCATCCATGGCGTCGATGTCCGAGATGATGTCGTTGAACTCCGAATAGCACATATGCGTGTGGATCTGCGTGCTTGGCTGCACGGCAGAATGCACGAGACGGAATGCGGGAATCGCCCAGTCGAGGTATTCACGATGCCAGTCGGATTCACGCAGCGGCAGTTTCTCACGCAGGGCGGCCTCGTCGATCTGGATGATCCTGATGCCGGCTTTCTCGAGGTCAAGGACCTCGTCCCGAATCGCCAGAGCCAACTGCTTGGTCTGCTCCTCATGGGTGATGTCCTCACGGGGCCACGACCAGTTGAGAATGGTGACAGGGCCGGTGAGCATGCCTTTCATCGGCTTGGCAGTGCGCGACTGGGCATAGGAGCTCCATGCCACGGTGATCGGCTGGGCACGGCTCACATCGCCCCAGATGATCGGAGGCTTGACGCAACGGGTGCCGTAGGACTGCACCCAGGCGTTCTTCGTGAACAGGAAACCGTTGAGGTTCTGACCGAAGTATTCAACCATGTCGTTGCGCTCGAACTCCCCATGCACCAGCACGTCGAGTCCGATCTGCTCCTGCTTGGCCACCACATCGTCGATTTGACGTCGAATGAATTCGTCGTATTGCTCCTGGGAGATTTCACCCTTGCGAAGGCGGGCGCGTTCGGCACGCACCTGCTTGGTCTGCGGGAAAGAGCCTATCGTCGTAGTGGGCAGCAACGGCAGCCCAAGCGCCTCACGCTGGAGCCGCTGGCGTTCGCCACGCTCGGGCCGGCGCACATAGTCCGCATCGGCAAGGGCGGCGATGCGGGCGCGCACGACTTCATCGGCGACCACACGGCTGCCATCGAACAGCGCCTGGTTGGCGGCGAGCGCAGTGGACTGACGCTTCGCATCGTCGTCGAGCTGCACGAGGTCTGCGATCTCGCGAACCTCCTCGAGTTTCTCCACGGCGAAGGCGAAGTGGCGCAGCACCTTGTCGCCGAGCTGTTCCTCCCCCTTGGTGCTGAACGGCACATGGAGCAGAGAACAGGCCGAGGCGACTGCGACGTTGGCGGTCACCTGCTGGAGTGCCTCCACCAGTGCGATGCTTTCCGCATAGTTGTTGCGCCAGATGTTGCGGCCGTTGACCACGCCTGCGAAGAGCGTGGTGCGTGCTGCCACACCATGGTGTTCGACAGCCTTGAGGTTCTCGTCACGCCCTTCGATGAGGTCGAGTCCCACCCCGTCGAATTCGAAGAGCTTCACTGTTTCGTAAATATCGGCTATGTTGCCGAAATACGTGTTGAGCAGCACCTTGACACCGCTGTCCCGCGCCGGCAGCAGACGCGAATAGAGCGATTTGAACAATGAGACGTCACCCTCGTGCTTGTCGAGCACCAGGTATGGTTCGTCGAGCTGCACCCATTGCGCGCCCAGCTTGGCGAAGCGCCGAAGCACCTCGGCGTACACGCCGGCCACGGCATCCACGAGCCCCTCGTCGATGGTGAGCTCCTGGGCCTCGGCATCGCGGGAGAGTTTGAGGAAGGTGTACGGGCCGATGAGCACCGGCTTCGTCTCTATGCCCAGCGACTTCGCCTCCAAGTACTCATCGAACGGTTTCGTGCCGTTGAGCCGCACCTCGGTGGAGGCGTCGAATTCGGGCACCAGGTAATGGTAGTTCGTGGTGAACCATTTCTTCATGGGCAACGCGGTCACATCGCCACGCTCACCCTGGTACCCGCGGGCCATGGCGAACAGTGTCTCCTCAGGGTTGTCGAAACCAAGGCGACGGTATCGGGCCGGAATCACATTGAGCAGGACCGCAGTATCGAGCATCTGGTCGTACAGTGAGAAATCATTGCTCGGGATCAGATCAATGCCTGCGTCCTTCTCCAACCTCCAATGCCGAACACGAAGCTCGCGGCCGGTCTCACGCACATCGTCGAGCGTGGCATTGCCTTTCCAATAGGCTTCGATGGCCTTCTTGAGTTCACGGTCGCGTCCGATGCGGGGGAAACCCGAGATGGATGTGGAAATGGTCATGGATCCTCCAGTCGTGTCGATGCAATGGAGACCACGTTAGCAAACCGGAACCGGTGCAAGCCTGAAATTCTTAAAAACAGCGCATAGGAGTTTTCTTTCAAAGGCTATAAGGCACACTTATAGCCTGCCGTCGACGCCTGCGCATGCTACTTTTCGAACTCCTTCGGCGTGAGCACCGCAATGAGATTCGCCTCATGGGTGCCCCATTTTCTGAACGGCGCATTCGAACCGAATATCGCCACGCCGGCAGTCGCCATGCCAAGGTTCAGCAGATCGACCTGGCCCGGATCACTCTGTTCGCCTGCCAGCCACTGGCTCGCCAGCGAGACGGTGGGCTCGTGGCCGAGCACCAGCAGCGTATGGCGTTTGTCCTTGCAGGCAGCGAGCATGTCGAACACCGCCTGCATACCCTGCGCATAGAGATCCTGGTAGTAGTCGACTTTCGGAGCGTCGCCGAACACCTTGAGCATGCGCTCGCATGTCTGCATCGCCCGGGTGGCGCTTGAACAGTCGATCTGATCCGGCATCAATCCCATGTCGCGCAGACCCTTCGCCACGCGCTTGGCCTGCTTGAGTCCTTTGTCGGTGAGCACACGCTCAAAATCGCCCTTCGCGTTGAAGGCCTCCGTCTTCGCATGGCGCATGATGATGAGCACGTACTTGTATTCCTTGGCCCTCTTCGCCACTTTCTTCAGATTCACGCTTCCTCCATGCATCCGGCCGGGCCCGCCCGACCCGCACCTTTCCCATTCTAATTCCAGCCATGCTGCAGTGCATCGTGTCGCGCCCGGCGATAACCGGTCATTGAGAATCCAAATGACCTCGTTGTTCGTCCAGATCCCTGAGCACCTTGCGCAGCTTGCGGTCGGAGATGTCACGAAGCTCAAGCTCCTCGAGCGATGCCTCGCGCTCCTCTACGGAGAGTGAGTCGATATCCGTCGTCGTGTCCTTCGTGGCACGGTCACGCTTGCGCAACGCCTCGTATCCGGGAGCCATCGCCCGGGAGACGATGAGGAAACCGGTGTGGCCGATCATCTGATGGTCGGGACGCACTGCAAGACCCTGCGCTTTCCAATTGCGCTCCATAGTCTCCTGGATTTGCGGTTCGGTCCAATGCTCACTCTCCCGCAGCGCTTCGGCCATACGGCTCATCTGCGTGGTCGTCGTCACATAGGCGACGAGCACGCCACCTGGCGCGATCACCCGATACGCCTGTTCCAGTCGGTTCCATGGATCGAGCATGTCGAGCATGATGCGGTCGAATCCGTGTTCCGGCAACGTGGAGGCCACCGCATCGAAATCGCCGACCAGAAGATTCCACCAATCCGGTCGGCGCCCGTAATACAATGTGGCGTTCGCCTCGGCGATCCTCGCGAAATCAGGGCGCATTTCGATCGTGGTCAGGCAGCCGCCCTTACCCACCGCGTCGAGCAGGTGCAGGCTCATCGCACCCGAACCGGCCCCGGATTCCAGCACGCGGGCGCCCGAACGTATGTCGCCGAGCTCAATCACCTGCGCGATGTCCTTCGGATACATGATCTGTGCGCCACGCGGCATCGACAGAACATAGTCGGCCATGCGCGGCCGCATCACCGCGAACTGCCAGCCGCCGATTGCGCGCGCAGCCTTCCACGGCTTCGCCGTATCGCGTTCCGGGTGCTCCTTGTTGAATTGGTCCTCACGCTTGGCGGTGACGGTGGTGACCACGCTGCCCTCGTTCCTGCCGATCACATCGTCATGCAGGATGATGCCATGTGAGGTCTGTGTGACGCCGCCCGCAACCAATTGATCGGTGATCTTGTTCGACTTGCGGTCGGTGAACTGCACTTTCTCACCGGATTGCAACGGACCTCTGCGCATACGCTCTCGACTCCATGCTCTGTTTGCTCATTGGACGTAAATCCACTGTAGCCAAGCTCGTCTACACCATCCGTCGGCTTCCCCGTCGCCGACATTGCTCATATTGCTCATATTCGGGCGAAGGCGCTCCATCGGCCGTCGATGTGGTGCACGTCGAGCGGCATGCCGAACAGCCGACTCAGCCGTTCGGCCGTCAAGCCATATTCGAGATCACCCGCATATTCGATCGTTCCCGGTGCCGGATCGGCAGAGTCGGGTTGCGACGTGACGGTTGACTGGCGTCCCATGATCGCAATATGGTCGAAACCCTGAGGGATCTCCTCGAGATGATGCGTGACGATGATGATCGTACGTGGGTCGTCATGCAGCGACGACAACGCGCGAATCGTGATCTCGCGCGCGCCGAGATCGAGTCCGGTCGTCGGCTCGTCGAGAATGAGCAGTTCGGATTGGGCCATGAGCGCACGGCAGATCAGTGTGCGTGTCCGCTCCCCCTCGGATAGTCGGCCGAACTGCTTGCCGGCAAGGTATACGATGCCGAAATCTTCCATGAGTCTGCGAGCGCGGGCATATTCGTCGGATGTATAGGTGTCCTTCCAACGGCCGGTCGTCGCGCTGAGCGCGGTGACCACGACGTCAAGCGGGTCTTCGAACGGCGGAAACGCGCGCGACAGCTCCGCCGAGCTCAGTCCGATCAGGTGGCGGTACGAGAACACGTCGACCTTGCCAAGGCGCCGTCCGAGCACGTCGATGTCGCCGGATGTGGGGAACGCGCGCGTGCTCATCATCGAGATCAGGCTCGATTTGCCAATGCCGTTCGGCCCGAACAGAATCCACTTCTCGCCGCGTCCGACCTCCAGATTCACGTCATCCACGATCACACGGCCATACCGCCGCAGATGCACGTTGTGCATGGCCAACGCCCGTGTTTCGCAGTCCAGTCCTTCCATTGCACCCCCATATGAGGGCTGGATCCCGTTGCATGGGATCCAGCCCGTTCCCTCTTGCTTGCCGTGCCGCGAACTATTCGCCCTGTGCCGCACGCTCCTCGAGCACACTGCGGTACACGGCGACGGTCTGGTCCGCAATCGACTCCCAGCTGAACTTGTCGCGTGCGCGTTCGCGCCCACGTTTACCCATGTCCTTGGCCCGCTGCGGGTCGGCGAACATCTCATTGATCGCATCCGCCAGGTCGTGCACGAACCGTTCGGGATTCGTCGGCGTGCCGGTGCCGTCGTGCTTCTGTTCGATCGGCACGAGATACCCGGTCACCCCGTCGACGACGACCTCGGGAATGCCACCCGTCGCGGTGGCGACCACCGGCAGACCGCACGCCATCGCCTCGAGGTTCACAATGCCGAGCGGCTCGTAGATGCTCGGGCAGATGAACGCATCGCAGCCGTGTTCGAGCGCGTTGAGCTCGTGCTTCGGCAGCATCTCCTCGATCCAGATGATGTTGCCGCGCTCCTCATTGAGCCTGGCCACAGCCTCCTTGACCTCCTTGCCGATTTCCGGGGTGTCCGGCGCGCCCGCGCAGAGCACCACCTGAATGTCCGGGTCGACGAAGTGCAGCGCCTGCAGCAGGTACGGCAGCCCCTTCTGCCGGGTGATGCGCCCGACGAACAGCAGGGTAGGCTTGTCGCGGTCGATGTGGTAGCGGTCGAACACCGCCCAGCCGGTATCATCGGGGGCCGGCGTCTCGAAATCGGCAAGCGTGATGCCGTTGTGCACCACGACCACCTTGTTCGGATCCACGTTCGGGTAGGCGGCGAGAATGTCCTCACGCATGCCGCCGGACACGGCGATGATGCGGTCGGCATGCTCATAGGCGTCACGTTCGGCCCAGGAGCTCAGATTGTAGCCGCCGCCGAGCTGCTCGCGCTTCCATGGGCGGAACGGTTCCAGCGAATGGGCCGTGATCACGAGCGGGACGTCATGCAGCAGTTGCGCCATGCGCCCGGCAAGACACGTGTACCAGGTGTGGGCGTGGACGAGTTCGCCGTCGACGTCGTTGGCCATCTGCAGATCCACACCGAAGGTCCGGATGGCCGCGTTGTCGCCATCCAGCTCTGTCGGCACATCATAGCCGATCACACGCAACGAGCCGCGTTCGTCGTGCTGCGCCGCCTCGGATTCGCGCGGTCCGTCGAATGCGCGCACCGTCACGTCGATGCGTTCGGCCAGCACCTTCGCCAGCTCCTCCACATGCACGCCGGCGCCGCCATAGACATGCGGCGGGTATTCGCGGGTGAGAATGTCAACTTTCATAATCGCCTCTTCCATGAGTTCCATGCGTACGACTGCATACACCACAATACGACCTTCGGAGGCGAGAAACACAATGGATTGTGTATATTGGAACGATTCGTTCCGCCGGCGCCGCGAACCACACACCAAAGCAGATGGTCATCACGTCGCTTTTTGCCTAATTGATTTCCGGGCGTTCCCCCGACGCGCGAAAACTACTCTATTCGCGTATTTGCCCATACAGACCCCGGGTTCGGGTCTAGGTTGGAGGCATGAGTGAAAACAACATTGTACGCCTGAACAAAGGCGATAAGGCACCGAATTTCGAGCTCGAATCGGACGAATACAAGCACTATGCGCTTGCGGACTTCAAGCACCAGAACGTCGTGCTCTACTTCTACCCGAAGGCGGGCACCTCGGTGTGCACGCGTGAGGCCAAGGACTTCCGCGACAACCTCGAGCGTTTCCAGGCCGAAGGATATACCGTCATCGGCATCTCCCCCGACGATGTGAAGGCGCTGCAGGAGTTCCGCGAGAGCAACGACCTCAACTTCATCCTGCTCTCCGACCCGGAGTTCACCGTGCACAAGCTGTACGGCGCAGCCAAGGAGCATGAGAAGGACGGCAAGAAGACCTACGAGACCATTCGTTCCACCTTCGTGCTCGACGGAGACGACAAGATCCGTTTCGCCGGCTATGACGTGAACGTCAACGGCCAGATCGACGAGCTGCTCGAGCAGATCGAGAAGATCAAGTAAGGCATTCGTTCTCGGAAGGGGTCGCGGTCATCGCCGCGGCCCCTTCCCTTTTGCCCGGCCATCGCCATCGCAATACATGCAGGGCCCCGACCTTTCATGAAAGGTCGGGGCCCTGCATGCGTCTGATCAGACGGCGGTTCCATTCTGATCGAGGTTCGGGTTGTTCTTCGAATCACCAGCCGTGAAGAACAGGCTGATCACACCGCAGGCAAAGACAGCACACACCGTGATGATCACCCACATTGGCAGGTTGGGCACCCACATGACCACGAAAAACGAGATGGCGGACACCACGATGACGATCCAGCTGAACAGACGCGCCCATTGGCGGCCGGAGTGTGGGGCGCGAAGCACCTGTGGCGGGTCGTAGTCGTCTGGATTCGTGTCGAGTGCGATCTCCTCGTACTTCTCAAGTTCGCTGCTCGATGGCTTCCACGGGCCCTTCTTGCCCTCCTTCAGCCGACGGGAACGCTCCTGCAACTGCGACTCGTCGATCATGCCACTGCGACCACGACCCTGTGTCGAGTCATACTGCGAGGGCATTCCCCCGTTGCTTTTCGAACGACGTTGCGCACGATTGGCCATGTCTTCTCCTTCGTAAAGTCCAACACCCATACTCTAGCGCACCGAGGGCATGAACTAGCGCCGTCCGGCGTGACTTAGCCCGTAGACGCAAAAGCGGTCCCGACCCGGGACCGCTTTTGCTTCGGGGGCGTGCTCCTCTGGATCAGCGGCGAGGCAACGCCATCGGGCGCTCCGAGGCGACAATGGGGGCCGGAAGCTCGGTGCATCCGGTCAGATACCTGTCGACGGCCGCAGCGCAGGAACGGCCCTCGGCGATCGCCCATACCACCAGGCTCTGGCCGCGTCCGGCATCACCGCACGAGAACACGCCATCCTGCGAGGTCTGGAATGCGTCGTCACGGGCGACGTTGCCACGACCATCGAGGTCGACCGGCAACTGCGCTTGTAGGGTTTCGGTATCCGGGTGCAGGAATCCGACCGAGATGAGCACCAAGTCGGCTGGGATCACACGTTCGGTGCCCGGTTGGCGGGTGAACGGGCCATCCTTGCCGGGGGCCACCGACACGACCTTGAGGCCGGTGACATGACCGTTCCCATCGGAGACGAAGCCCTCGGTCTGTGTATTGTCGCTCACCGTGATCTTGGCGGCGTCCTCCTCGGAACCCACGAAGTTCACCGAATCGGTGTTGTAGACGTATTCGCCGCCCTCCTCCATGGAGGAGGTCTTCTGGTAGAGGCGGGCGAAGGTCGGCCAAGGTTGGTTGTCCGGGCGCTTCGTCGGTTCCTGCGGCATGATCTGCAACACCGTCACATCCTTGGCCCCCTGGCGAATCGAAGTGCCCAGGCAGTCGGAACCGGTGTCGCCGCCGCCGATGATCACCACATGCTTGTCCTTGGCCGTGATGTCATGGATCGGCTGCTTGCCGAACACACGACGGGTCGCGTCGGGCAGGAACTCCATGGCGAAATGGATGCCGTCGAGATCGCGGCCCGGAATGCTCATATCGCGGGGAACGGTGGATCCGATGGCCACCACCACGGCGTCGAACTGGCTGCGCAGATCGTCCCAGCCGAGGTCCTTGCCGATCTCGGTGTTCGTGCGGAAGCGGGTGCCTTCGGCCTCCATCTGCTTGACTCGACGGTCGAGGAGCCCCTTTTCGAGCTTGAAATTGGGGATGCCGTAGCGCATGAGGCCGCCGACCTCGTCGTCGCGTTCGAACACGACGACGGTGTGCCCGGCACGGGTGAGCTGTTGTGCACAGGCGAGGCCGGCCGGCCCCGAGCCGACGACGGCGACGGTCTGGTCGCTCAGACGTTCGGGCGGCAGCGGCTTGACGTATTCGAGATCCCACGCCTGGTCGATGATGGTGACCTCGTCGTTCTTGATCATTGTTGGCGGCTGGTGGATGCCGAGCACGCACGCCGATTCGCACAGCGCCGGGCATATGCGCCCGGTGACCTCCGGGAAGTTGTTCGTCATGGACAGGCGATGGTAGGCGTCCTCCCATTGTCCCTGCCGCACCAGATCGTTCCATTCGGGAATGATGTTGCCCAGCGGGCAGCCCGACATACAGAACGGGGTTCCGCAATCCATGCATCGGGCGGCCTGCTCCTGCGTCCAGTCCTGCAGACCGGATTCCGCATGAACATCAAGCCAGTCCTTGATGCGTTCCTCAACGGGGCGTTCGGCCAGTTCCCTACGGGACCTCACCTTCAGGAATCCACGTGGATCACCCATGTCAGCGCGCTCCTTCCATCACGTGCTCGTAAGTTTCCTCCCACACACCGGGCTCGTTGAAATCGATGTGCTCCGCCTTGGCCTTGTCCATGGCGGCGGTCATGGCGACGAACTGCTTCGGCACGAGGTGTGTGAAGCGCTTCGCCGACTCACTCCAGTGCTCCAGCAGCTCCTTGGCGAACACGGAGCCGGTCTCGGCGGCATGGCGCTCGACCAATTCGCGAACAACAGCCGAGGCATGCTCATCAAGCGGTTCGATCTGCAGCGCGCCGGAGGCGGCCTGGGGGTTGAGCTTGTCCCTGTCAAGGTCAAGCACATACACATGGCCTCCGGAGAAGCCGGCGCCGAGATTGCGCCCAGTGGAACCGAGGATCACCACGGTGCCCCCGGTCATGTACTCGCAGCCATGGTCGCCGACCCCTTCCACCACAAAGGTGGCGCCACCGTTGCGCACGCCGAAGCGTTCGCCGGCACGGCCGGCCACGAACATCTCGCCCGAAGTGGCGCCGAATCCCAGCACATTACCTGCGATCACGTTCGTATGCGGATCGAAGGTGATCGCGTCGGTCGGCCTGATCACCATGCGGCCGCCGGACAGGCCCTTGCCTGCATAGTCGTTCGTCTCACCGACGATGCGAATCGTCTCGCCACGCGGAATGAACGCGCCGATGGATTGGCCGCCGGTGCCGTTGAGCGTCAGGTCGATTGTGTTGTCGGGCAGGCCCTCCTCGCCGTATCGCCGGGTGATCTCGTACCCGAGCATTGTGCCCACCGTGCGGTTGACGTTGCGAATGTCGGCGGTGATACGCACTGGCGTGCCGTTCTCGAGGGCATCGTGCGCCTGTTCGATGAGCACGTTGTCGAGGGCCGTATCAAGCTCATGGTTCTGTTCGATCGTCTGGTGGAGCACCGTGCCGGGAACCGGACCGCTCTGCATGAGCACATGGCCCAAGTCGATGCCCGCGGACTTCCAGCGCTCGATGGCGTCGTTCTGGTCCAGGCACTCCACATGCCCCACCGCTTCCTCGAGCGTGCGGAAGCCGAGCTGTGCGAGCAGTTCACGCACTTCCTCGGCAATGAACATCATGAAGTTCACCACATGTTCGGGTTTGCCGGTGAAGCGTGCCCTGAGCTCCGGATCCTGCGTGGCGATACCCTGTGGGCAGGTGTTCTTCTGGCATGCGCGCATCATCACACAGCCTTCCACCATAAGAGCGGTGGTGGCGAAGCCGAACTCCTCCGCTCCCAGCAGCGCCGCGATCACCACGTCACGGCCGGTCTTCAGTTCGCCGTCGCACTGGACGACGATGCGCGAGCGAAGACCATTGAGAATCAACGTCTGTTGGGTTTCCGACAGACCGATCTCCCATGGCGTGCCGGCATGGCGGATGGCGTTGAGCGGGGCCGCTCCGGTACCGCCGTCATAGCCGGAAATGAGCACCACGTCGGCATGGCACTTAGCCACACCGGCCGCAATGGTGCCCACACCGAATTCGGACACGAGTTTGACATGCACGCGAGCCTTCGGATTGGCCATCTTCGCATCGTTGATGAGCTGCTTGAGATCCTCGATGGAGTAGATGTCATGATGCGGAGGCGGCGAGATGAGCTCCACGCCAGGTGTTGCGTGGCGCACCTTGGCGATCCACGGCGGCACTTTGGCCCCCGGCAGATGGCCGCCCTCACCGGGCTTGGCTCCCTGCGCCAGTTTGATTTGCAAATCGGTGGCATGCACCAGATAATCGCTCGTCACACCGAAACGGGCGGAGGCGATCTGCTTGATTTTGCTGCACAGCTTCGGATCGTTGAGCCGTTCCGTTGATTCGCCGCCCTCGCCGGAATTGGAGCGCGCGCCAATCGAATTCATTGCGATGGCGAGCGTCTCGTGGGCTTCCTTCGAGATGGAACCATAGCTCATGGCACCCGTGGAGAATCGCTTGACGATCTCGGTGGCCGGCTCGACCTCACTGATGTCGATCGGTTTGCGCACCGTATTGAACTTCATGAGTCCACGCAGCGTCATCAGACGGTTCGATGTGTCGTTGATATGCGCGGAATAGCGCTTGAACATGTCGTAGTCGCCACGTTGGGTGGACTGCTGGAGCAGGAAGATCGCCTCGGGGTCGTTGAGATGCTCCTCACCGGTGCGGCGCCACTTGTATTCGCCGCCGGTGCGCAGCACACGGTGCGGTGTCGCCGTCCATTGGTTTGGATATGCCTCGCGGTGGCGGATCGCCACCTCCTCGGCCAGGTCGTCGAGCCCGCAGCCCTCGACACGGGATACCGTACCGGTGAAGTACTTGTCGATCACGGCGCTGTCGAGCCCGACGGCTTCGAACAGCTGTGCACCACGGTAGCTCATGATCGTGGAGACGCCCATCTTGCTCATGATCTTGAGCACGCCGGTGGAAAGCGCATTGCGCAGATTCTCGATTGCAGTCTCGGGGTCGACCGTCACATAGCCGGTGCGGGAAAGCTCCTCCACCGATTCGAATGCCAGGTACGGATTCACTGCGGCCGCGCCGTAGGCGATGAGCAGCGCCACATGGTGAATCTCACGCACATCGCCGGCCTCCACCACCATGGAGATCTGAGTCCTCGTATGCTTGCGCAGCAGGTGATGCTGTACAGCCGAGGTGAGGAGCAGCGATGGGATCGGAGCCATCATATGGTTGGAGTCGCGGTCGGAGAGCACGAGGAAGTTGCTGCCGTCGGCGATGGCCTGGTCGATTTCGGCGAAGATCTCCTCCAGACGGGTCTCCAAGGCATCGCCGCCGCCGGTGACCTGATACAGTCCCCTGATCACATACGGCTTGTAGTAGCCTCCGAGCTGTGAGGCGCGATCCAAGCGCTTGAGCTGGGCCATCTCGTCGGAGGTGAGCACCGGCTGCGGGATGATCACCTTCTTGGCATGCAGGGCACAGTCTTCGAGCAGATTCGGTTCGGGGCCGATCGCCGAGGCGATCGAGGTGACGATCTTCTCACGTTCCCAGTCAAGCGGCGGGTTCGTGACCTGTGCGAACTTCTGCATGAAGTAGTCGAACAGCATGCGACTGCGGCTGGAGAGCACGGAAAGCGGAATGTCGTTGCCCATCGAACCGAGCGGCTCCTTGCCTGTATTGGCCATGGGAGTCAGCACCATCTTGAGCTCTTCCTGCGTGTAGCCGAAGGCACGCTGACGCCGGTGCACGGAACGGCCGGAATAATTGATGTGCTGACGCTGCGGCAGCTCCTTCATCTCCACCGTGTTGTCTTCCACCCATTCCTTATAGGGATGCGCAGTTGCCAGTTCATGCTTGATCACGTCGTCTTCGATGGCCTCGCCACGCACGGTGTCGATGAGGAACATCTTGCCGGGCTCAAGACGCCCCTTGCGCACAATGTGCTCCTCACCCACCTGGGGCAGCACGCCGCTTTCCGAGGCAAGCACCACGTAGCCGTCATCGGTGATCTGCCAACGGCCCGGACGGAAGCCGTTGCGGTCAAGCAACGCCCCCACAAGCTCGCCGTCGGTGAAGACGATATCGGCTGGGCCATCCCATGGTTCAATGAGCGTGTTGTTGTATTCGTAGAATGCACGGACGTCCGGATCGAGTTCCTTGTTGTTCTCCCATGCCGGAGGCACCATCATCAAAATGGCATGTGGCAGGGAACGACCTGCAAGGTGCAATAGTTCAAGCACCTCATCGAAGGTGCCTGAATCGGAATACCCCGGCGTGAGAATAGGCAGCAGGTCCTTCATGTCGCCGAGCAGCTTTGAGCTCAGGCGTCCCTCGCGAGCTGAGAACCAGTTGCGGTTGCCTTGGATCGTGTTGATCTCACCATTATGGGCGATGAGGCGGAAGGGCTGTGCCAATGGCCAGCTCGGGAAGGTGTTCGTGGAGAAGCGCGAATGGACTATCGCGATCGTGGCCTTCATGCGCTCGTCGGACAGGTCCGGGAAGAATGGCTTCAGCTGCATCGTCGTGAGCATGCCCTTGTAGGTGATGGTCATCGACGAGAGCGATGCGAAATAGACGCCTACCTCGTGTTCGGCGCGCTTGCGCACACGGTAGACCTTGCGATCGAGATCCACGCCCGCCAAAGCCGATTGCGGATCCGCCAGCACCAGCATCTTGAACGATGGCATACTGGCCAGTGCCTGCAGTCCCAGACCATCAGGATTGGTGGGCACCACACGCCACGCCAGCACCTCAAGCCCCTCCTCGGCGGCGATCTTGGCAATGGCCTGCTCCTGCTGGCCGCTGGTGGCGATGTCACGATCCAGGAACGCGATGCCAGCCGCATAGTGCTTCGGATCCGGCAGCGGCGCATCGATGACGGCACGCATGAACTCATCGGGCATACTCATCAGAATACCGGCGCCATCACCGGTGTTCTCCTCCGCTCCGACGGCCCCGCGATGGTTGAGGTTGATCAGCACCTCGATGGCATCGTCCACGATCTTGCGTTCCGGTCTCGTGTTGAGGGTGGTGACCATACCGACACCGCAGGCATCATGCTCGGCAGCGGGATCATACATCCCCTCCGGGCGATGAATCGTCAAATCTAGCGGGCTCGCAAAAGTCACCGCAATCACCTCTCCTTCATGGCAATCCATGGGCAGTTGTCCAACTTAGGTTAGCGGGCGTCGGCCCGTTGCCGCCACTTGAGTCCACATACCGAAGAACGCACTGGATGTCAATGGGCGAATTTCACGCTCCGGAAATCTAAGCTCCATGCATTCTATTTCCCGCGTTATTACGGGAGTATGTCATGCCGTCACACGGCGAACATACGTCCGAATGATGAGATTCAGTCATGGAGGACGGCATCCATGAGCCGCTCGATCACCAGATCGTTGAGCAGTCTGCCCTGCAATGTCGCAATCAGCGCGTCGTCCGAACGGGTGAGCAATCCCTCGTTCACCAATGCGTCGATTGCCGTGGAAGGAATCTTCATACCGGTCCGTTCGGCGAAGGCGGAGACATTGAGCCCTTCCCGCAGACGAACACCGAGCATGAGCAGCTCCTCGGCGTTCTCATCGCAGTCGATGAGTTCGAAGTCCTGCCATGGCACACGACTGTGCTGAAGAGCCACCGCCCAAACTCGTGGATGAGGTATGTCCCATGCGCGCATGGACGTCCATGCATCCCGTACCGGAGCACCGTGCCCGTTGGCACCTACCGGTATGCCCGCCTTAGAATCATGGCCGATTCCCGTATCCATGCGGCGTACCGCATTATAGTGGCTATGTGCCCCCGGTCCGATCCCGGCCCAATCCGCGTTGCGCCAGTACCCCAGGTTGTGCCGACTTTCATGGCCGGGGCGCGCCCAATTGGATATCTCATACCATTCAAACCCCGCAGCGCTCAGCAGCTGGTCGGCAAGCTCATATTTGGCAGCCTCGCCATCATCATCCGGCGCCTCGAGCTCACCGGCGGCGATGCGTCTGCCCATCTTCGTATGGGGTTCGACCGTCAATGCGTAGGCGGAGATATGGTGCACGCCCAGACCAATGGCCGATCGCACGCTGTCGCACCAGTCCTCGGTACTCTCCCCCGGCGCTCCGTAGATCAGATCGACACTCGTCTCCAACCCGAGCCGGTGTGCAGCCTCGACATCCGCAGCCACATTCGACGGGTTGTGGGTGCGATCCAACGTGCGCAGCACATGCGGCACACTCGACTGCATGCCGAATGAGATTCGGGTGAACCCGCCGTCCCTCAGTATGCGCAGATACTCGGAATCGACCGAGTCGGGATTCGCCTCGGTTGTGATCTCGGCATCCTCACGAATGCCCCATATCTCGCGCACGGCGTCCAGCATCGCCACCAGATCGCCGGCAGGCAGCAACGTCGGAGTGCCCCCGCCGAAGAAAACGGTGGACGCAGGCGGCTCCGCCACACCATGCGCCAACTGCCATTCATGCACGACCTGCATCTCGCGGATGGCCAACGTCGCATAGTTTGCGCGCGAAGCGCCCTCCCCGAGATCGAGGGCCGTGTAGGTGTTGAAATCACAGTAGCCGCAGCGGCGAATGCAGAACGGCACATGCACATACACCTCGAATGGCATGGTGGTCGAAGCTGGCGGATGCGCCGTGAACGGCGCTGCTGCATCGGACATGGCCCGATCAGCCTTCGCTCTTCTGCGCGGCGCGGATCTTGTCTTTCGTATCGCGGTCGTTGCCGCCTTCGCCGGTCGACAACGCGGCGACGAAGGCCTCCTGCGGCACCTCGACATGACCGAGCATCTTCATGCGCTTCTTGCCCGCCTTCTGCTTTTCGAGCAGCTTGCGTTTACGGGTGATGTCACCGCCATAGCATTTCGCCAGCACATCCTTGCGCAACGCACGTATATTCTCACGCGCGATGATGCGGGAGCCGATCGCGGCCTGGATGGGAATTTCGAACTGCTGGCGCGGAATGAGCTCACGTAGTTTCTTCGTCATCATCACGCCATAACTATAGGCCTTGTCGCGGTGCACGATTGCGGAGAAGGCATCGATCTTCTCCCCCTGGATCAGAATATCCACCTTCACCAGATCGGCCGCCTCCTCGCCATCCTCGTGGTAGTCGAGCGACGCATAGCCTTTCGTCCGGCTCTTCAACTGGTCGAAGAAATCGAACACGATCTCGGCGAGCGGTATGCGGTAGTGCATCTCCACGCGGTCGGTGGAGATGTATTCCATGGTGCTCATCGTGCCACGATGTTCCTGGCACAGATCCATCACGGCTCCAATGAACTCCTTGGGGGTGATGATGTCAGCGGCCACCATCGGTTCGACGATCTTCTTGATCTTGCCGTCCGGGAACTCGCTCGGATTGGTCACACGATGCACGGTGCCGTCTTCGGCGGTCACCTCGTACGGCACGTTCGGGGCCGTGGAGATGAGATCGAGACCGAATTCGCGGCTCAGCCGCTCGGAGACGATCTCCATGTGGAGCAGACCGAGGAAGCCGCAGCGGAAGCCGAATCCCAACGCCACCGACGTCTCCGGTTCATAGATGAGGGCGGCATCGTTGAGCTTGAGCTTGTCAAGGGCCTCACGAAGCTCGGGGAACTGGGCGTTGTCGATCGGGAACAACCCCGCGTAGACCATTGGTTGCGGGTCACGGTAGCCGGGAAGCGGCTCGGTGGCGGGATGGGCTGCGGATGTGATCGTGTCGCCCACCTTTGACTGGCTCACATCCTTGGCGCCGGTGATCACGTAGCCCACCTCGCCGGCACCCAACGCGCGCGTCGGCATCATATCGGGGCTGATCACACCGATCTCAATCGGGTCGTAGGTGGTGCCCACGCTCATCATATGAAGTTTCTCACGTGATCTGAGCTCGCCGTCTACCATGCGGATATAGGTGACGATGCCGCGGTAGGAATCGTAGACGGAATCGAAGATGAGCGCACGGGCGTCCGCATCGGGATCACCGGCGGGTGCCGGCACGTCGACGACGATGCGGTCGAGCAGCTCGCGCACACCTTCCCCCGTCTTTCCGGAGACGCGCAGCACGTCGCTCGGCTCGCAGCCGATGAGACCGGCGATCTCCTCGGCGTGTTTGTCGGGTTCGGCGCTTGGCAGATCGATCTTGTTGAGCACGGGGATGATGGTGAGGTCGTGGTCGATGGCCATGTACAGATTGCTCAGCGTCTGCGCCTCGATTCCCTGCGTGGCGTCCACGAGCAGCACAGCCCCCTCACATGCCGCCAAGGCTCGCGAGACCTCGTACGTGAAATCGACGTGTCCGGGGGTGTCGATCATGCCGAGAGTGTACTCCTGACCGTCATAGGACCATGGCACACGCACGGCCTGCGATTTGATCGTGATGCCCCTCTCCTGCTCGATGTCCATGCGGTCGAGGAACCGGTCGCGCATCTCGCGTTCGGGTACGATTCCCGAAAGCTGGAGGATGCGGTCTGCAACGGTTGATTTGCCATGATCAATATGCGCGATGATGCAGAAATTACGGATCAACGACTGATCGGTGAATCCCGGCTGGTTATGCTGCTCGCTCACGAACCCTCCTATACGTTGGTAACTGTATGATTCTACCCATACGCCACGGCAAGCCCACGGAATCCGACACCTTCCGTTTATCCCCGCATCATGGTATTCTTTTCATTTGTATGTCCTTATAGAAACACTTCGTTTGGAGAATAGATAGTGGCAAACATCAAGTCGCAGAAGAAGCGCGTTCGCACGAACGAGAAGGCGCATCAGCGCAACGTTGCGGTCAAGTCCGCTCTGAAGACCTACATCCGTCGCACCCGCGAGGCCATCGCTTCCGGCGACAAGGCCGCCGCTGAGGCCGCCTTCGCCATCGCTGGCCGCAAGCTCGATCAGGCTGCAGGCAAGGGCGTCATCGCCAAGAACCAGGCTGCGAACCGTAAGTCCAGCCTCGCTCTGCAGATCAACGCCATGTGATTCGTTCGCATATGCAAAGGCCCCGGTCCAACCGCCGGGGCCTTTGCATATGCGTATGCGGATACCTGGAAGAAGCGGGCACCCGCCCGATCAGCTTGACGCCGAATCACCGCGCCGGGGTTCCGGTGCATCCTTGGAATCCGGTGTGGCTTTCCGACGCTGTCCGTCGGTGTCCGTCTGCGCCCTCTCTCCTCTCAGCAGCGTGGCCGGCAGATGCACACGGTGTCGTTGCACCGCGCCCGGCAGTCGAATGTTGAATTTCACCGAGCAAATGCGCAACATGATCACCACAAGCACGATCACCACATCGAGGAGCATCTCCGTATTGTCCCCGATCAGGCGACCGGTATGAGCGCGCCATACCCATACGGTGAAGATGCTGCCAAGCACCGCCGGCACCACATAGAGATGGGGATCGCGCACCACCATCGGCACCTCATTGACGAGCATATCGCGAATCACCCCGCCGCCCATCGCCGTGAACGTGCCCAGAAACACTGCGGTCATGCCCGAGGTGTTGTACAGGAGGGCCTTGCCCGTGCCGTTCACGGCGAATAGGCCAAGTGCCAGCGCATCGATGGTGATCATGGACCACTTGAGTTTGTCGACCTCCGGATGTATCACGGCCACAACCGCCCCGGCGGCGAACGCGGTAAGCACCGATCCCATGTCGGAGATTCCCACCGGTGGTAACGCCCCGAGCAACACATCACGTATGATGCCGCCTCCGAGCGCGGTGATCCATGCGATGATGATGATCGATGAGACGTCATAGCGCTTGCGTACCGCCGTCAGTCCCCCGGCCATACCGCAACAGAAGATCGCAAGGTACTCGACCGCCTGGAAGAACGGTGTGCTCTGCAACGCTATTTCCATGAATCAGACTTCCTGTTCCGTCAGTGCGTATACTGCACATTCAAGACTACAACGGAAAAGGGCGATGCCGTGAAGCATCGCCCTTGCACGCCGCATATGCGGTTGTCACTGGTGTCGGCTCAGCACACCTTCCACATCCAGTCGTGCGGATCGGCGATCTCACCGAGCTGGATGCCCAGCAACTGATTGCGAATCGCCATCGTGAGCTCGCCCGGTTCGCCGTCGCCGACGGTGACATCGAACTTCTCGGACTTGAAACGGCCGATCGGGGTGACGATCGCCGCGGTGCCGCAGGCGAAGACCTCGGTGACCTTGCCGGACTTGATGTCGTCGAGCAGCTGGTCCAAGGCGATCATCGTCTCGACGACGTCATGGCCATCGTCCTCAAGCAGCTGGATGATCGAACGACGAGTGACGCCGGGGAGGATGTTGCCGGTCAGGCTCGGGGTCTCCACATGGCCGTCCTTGTACACGACCATCATGTTCATGCCACCGAGTTCCTCAAGATAGGTCTTCGTCGCGGCATCGACGAAGCAGACCTGTTCGCAGCCCTCGGAGATGCCACGGTACTCGCCGAGCAACGATGCGGCGTAATTGCCACCGCACTTGGCGAAACCGGTGCCACCGGGACCGGTGCGGAACCACTTGTCCTCCACCCAGATGCTCACCGGCTTCACACCACCCGGGAAATACGGACCGGACGGCGAAGCGATCACGCAATACTCGACCTCCTCGGGCGCACGCACGCCGAGGAACGCCTCAGAGGCGAAAATGAACGGACGCAGGTAGAGCGTGTATTCACGGCGGCTCGGCACCCATTTCACATCCTGTTCGACAAGCGCGGCGCAGGAACCCAGGAAATCATCGATGGGCACTTCAGGCAGATACAGGCGCTTAGCGGAATTCTGCAGACGTTCCGCATTGCAGTCAGGGCGGAACAGCCAAGTGGAGCCGTCGGCATGGCGATATGCCTTGAGCCCCTCGAAACACTCCTGCGCATAATGGAGCACTGAGGCGCCCGGATCCATCTTCAGCGGCGCATACGGCTCGATGCGGCGGTCGTTCCAGCCTTCGCCCTTGGTCCAGGTCATGTGGGCCATGCTGTCGGAGAACACCTGGCCGAATGCCGGCTTATCGATGAGCTCCTCTCGTTTCGCATCGGATGCCGGGTTCGGATTGGGCAGAACGGTCCAGTCCTCGGCAAGCTTGTCGAGAGCTTCTGGATTGTGATGAGAATCGTTGGTCATTTTCTCGCTTCTTTGAATCATTCGTGGAATGTGTTGGCTTTGCAGCGCTTGTGGCACCGATTTGTCTGTTACTGTAAACACACCCCGTTACGAATGCGCAAAGCCGGTTCATATTTTGAAATATCTCACCGTTAGCGAACGGACGTCTCGATTCCATATGCGAAAAAGGACCCGCCGAAGACGACGGGTCCTTTACACGGATTTGCGAATGGCTCAGGCCTCTGCGCCTGCGTCCTTCTCATCTTCCGCCGGAACGGCATCTGCCGGCTCAGCGGTCTCGAAATCGGCAGGAGCCTCCTGCGGGATTTCGATGGTGACCACGGATTCCTCCGGATCGGCGATATCGAGCTCGACACCCTCCGGCAGCTCGAGATCCTTGGCGAAGATGTTGTCGCCATCCTGCAGGCCCTCGACGGAGACGACGATGCGCTCCGGCAGGTTGGAGACATCTGCGCGGACCTTGAGCTCCTGCGCATCAACCACTGCGATGGCGCCACCCTTCGGGGTGCCTTCGACGAAGACCGGAACCTCGACCTCAATCTTCTCGCCGGCCTTGACCTCATAGAAGTCGATGTGCTCGATGATGCGCTTGACCGGGTTGCGCTGCACATCCTTGACGACGGCGAGCTTGGAGTCGGCGCCGAACTTGATGGTGAATAGTGCGTTGGTGTGGCGCAGGGCCAGTGACGTCTCACGCATCGGCAGCTTCACATAGACCGGCTGGTCGCCACCTGCGTAGATGGTCGCCGGGATCTCCTTGGCAACGCGCATGCGACGGGCAGGGCCCTTGCCGAACTCGGTGCGCAGTTCGCCTTCGAGAACAATGCTGTTGTTAGCCATGTTGCATTCCTCCTTGTTTCCACTTGACGCATCAACGAGCCAAAGCGGCCCCAAGGAGCCCACTTTTTGCCGAGTCGATGACGGAGGCCGACCGGCCTCCCTCGCCAAAGCAACTCCTCAACGCTACCGGCATGCCGCGACATGATGGAGAGCGATACCATATATATTCGTTGTGCAGTACCATGCAATCAGAACGCCGCGGCTCCGGCATGACAACGGAACGACTTGCGGGTGTGGAGGCAGACATGACGAAACGAATATCGAACGCATGGCCATATACATATATAGGAGCCGCAGCCGGAACGGTGCTGGCCTGTGGCATGATCCTCGCCGCCGGGGAGACGATCTTTTCCGTCACCTTCGACTCGAAATCCAGACGCTCGGTGTTCCGCAACAAGTCTCGCGGCACCTTCGCCCAGCATGACCCCGCGCATCAGGCCACCGAGGACACGCAGGCGCAGCTGTGGTTCGAACAGACCAGACATGCTGTGCAGATACGCAGCTACGACGGGCTGAAATTGCATGCATGGCGTTTCGATGCGAACACGGCCGCGCCACTGCCCCATACCTATGTCATTTGCATGCATGGCTACACCGGAGGTCCCGAGGAGATGGCACCTTGGGCATACCATTACGCCAATCTCGGCATGAGGGCGCTGGTGCCGGCGCAACGCGCCCACGAACTGAGCGAGGGCCGCTTCGTCGGCATGGGCTGGCTGGAGCGTGAGGACCTGCTGCGCTGGGTCAACTCGATTGTGGCCAGTGACCCTGACGCCCGCATATTGTTGCATGGCAATTCGATGGGGGCCGCGACGATACTCGACGTCTGCGCCGACTCGCGTCTGGCTCGCAACGTGGTGTGCGCCGTCGTCGACAGTGGGTTCTCCAGCGAATACGACCAGATGCTTGATTCGGTCTCTGCAATGCTTCATATGCCCAAATGGATGGCCAAGCCGATGGTGGATTGCGCCAGTCTGGTGAACAGACTCAGGCTCGGCTTCGGATTCCGTCAGGCGAATGCCATTGAGCAGCTGCATCGCACCACGCTGCCGATTCTGTTCATTCAAGGCGATCAGGACGACATTGTCAGCCCGCATATGCTGGGCAGACTCTATGCCGCATGTGCCAGCCCCGTGAAGGCGAGATTGCAGGTTCATGGCGCTGGCCACACACTCAGCCTGACCACCGATAGGAATCTGTATTGGAGCACGGTGGACGCCTTCCTACGCCGCTGCCTGCATATGGAAGACTGATCGCCGATCCCATCCCAAATAGCGATAGATGGGGGCAGGGTCCCGCCACAGCGGGACCCTGCCCCCATCTATCTATTCAATATTTCAATCCATGGAAATAGCCGCGGACTCAGCCGAGCAGCTCCTTGACAGCCGCGATGACGGACTGCAGGCTCTGCTTGGCATCGCCGAACAGCATCTGCGTGTTGTCTTCGTAGTACAGCTCGTTTTCGATGCCGGCGTAGCCCTTGCCGCGGCCACGCTTCATCACGACGACGTTCTGCGACTTGTCGACGTCGAGGATGGGCATGCCCGAGACCGGCGTACCGGGTCTGCGTGCGGCCGGGTTCGTCACATCGTTCGCGCCGACGACCAATGAGACATTGGCGGTCGGGAACTGCGGATTGATGTCGTCTAGATCGACGAGCTCGTCGTAGGGCACGTTCGCCTCTGCGAGGAGCACGTTCATGTGACCGGGCATACGACCGGCCACTGGATGGATCGCATATTCGACCTCAACGCCATGCTCCTTGAGCAGTTCGCCCAGATCGGCGAGTTCACGCTGCGCCTGCGCCTGCGCCAGACCGAATCCAGGTACGAAGATGACCTTGTCGGCATAGACGAGCTGCACCGCGAGATCGTCTGCCGACGTTTCCTTCATCGTGCCTTCCGGCCCCTCGCCCTCACCGACGGATGCATTGGAACCGCCGAAGCCGCCGGCAAGCACCGACATGAGCGGACGGTTCATGGCCTTCGACATGAGCACGGAGAGCGTCACGCCGGCAGAACCGACGAGGGCGCCTGCGATGATGAGCGCCACATTGTCAATGGCCAAGCCGGACATTGCGACGGCAGTGCCGGTGCACGCATTGAGCACCGAGATGACCACCGGCATGTCGGCACCGCCGATCGGAATGACGAACACCAGGCCGTAGCACAAGGCGAACACGGTGGTGAAGATCGCCCACAGGAGGCGCTGTTGCGGGAACACGCACAGCAGCACGAACGAGGCGACCATGAGCACGATGAACAGGATGTTCCAGAGGCTCTTGCCGGGCAGTGAAAGGTTCTTCACCCACTTGACGCCTTGCAGCTTGCCGGCGGCGATAAGCGAACCGGTGAAGGTTACCGAACCGATCATGACGCCCAGACCAGCGGTGATGAGCACGACGATGCTCGGGGTGCCCGCCCCGGCGAGGATGTCATTGAGCGCGACAAGGGCCGCCGCACCGCCGCCCACGGTGTTGAATACGGAGACGAGCTGCGGCATGTCGGTCATCTTGACCTTCTTCGCCGAGGCGACACCGGCGACGGCACCGATGATGATGCCTGCGATCAGCAGCCAGATGGCGATTGCATTCTCGAATCCGGTGATGAACAGTTTGACAAAGGCCATGACCACGGCGACCACCATGCCGGCCGCCGAGATGAAGTTGCCCTTGCGCGCCGTCTTCGGGGAGTTCATGTAATGAAGACCCATGACGAACATCACGGCGGACAGCAGGTATACGAACCATGCGATGATATCGATTGGCGTGGCGCTCATTACTTGTCGCCTCCCTTCCCCTTGGCGTCATCTTTGTTGCTCTTGAACATCTCGAGCATGCGGTCGGTGACCACATAGCCACCCACGACGTTCATTGTTCCCAGCACCGCCGCGAGGAAGATGAACACGTAGGAGAGCCAGTTGTTGGCCTCGGCGGCCACGATGACGACACCGACGATGACGATGCCGTGGATGGAGTTCGCACCCGACATCAATGGCGTGTGCAGCGTCGCCGGCACTTTTCCGATGACCTCTATGCCAATGATCAGTGCGAGGATGAACAGGGTGATCGATACGACCAGATCAGGCATCGTCACTCCCCTTTCTTCTTGTCGTCGTTGCTGTCGGCATGCGTATGGGCGACCACCATCGCATCGTCGAGCTCTTCGCCCTGCCTCACTTCGAGTCTGCCGTTCACCAGGAAGTGGGCGAGGACATCCGCCACGTTGCGGCTGAGCAGATTGGAGGCGGTGGTGCTCACCTCGCTGGCCAGATACGGGGCGCCGATGACGGTTACGCCTCCGTCGGTCACCTGCGTTCCTATTTGCGAGCCCTCCACGTTGCCGCCCAGCTCGCTGGCCGCGCAATCGACAATGACACTGCCACGGTGCAGACCATCCACACCGGCCTTGGTGAGCAGCATCGGGGGTTTACGGCCGGGAACCTTGGCGGTGGTGATGATGATGTCGAATTCGGCGGCCTTTCGATCCACGGCCGCCTGCTGCTGCGCCTGCTCCTCGGCGCTCAGCGCACGGGCGTAACCGCCCTCGCCCTGTCCACGGGACAGGTCGATACCGAGGTCGAGGAACTTGGCACCAAGCGATTCCACCTCGGACTTCGAGGCGGGACGAACATCGTACGCCGTCACCACGGCACCGAGTCTTCTGGCGGTGCCAATGGCCTGCAGGCCGGCGATGCCGGCGCCGAGAATGAGCATCTTGGCCGGGCGGATGGTGCCTGCGGCCGTGGTCATCATCGGCAGGAAGGAACCGTAGGCGTTGGCGGCCACCAGCACCGCCTTGTATCCCATCACCGAATTCTGCGAGGTCATCTCGTCCATCGACTGGGCTGAGCTGAGCTGGCGCGGCAGACGTTCGATGGCGACGGCGGTTATGCCGGCGCTTGCCAGTGCCGCCACATAGTCCTCGTCGGTGAATGAGCCCAGCATGCCTATGACCCAGGTGCCCGGCTTGATGCGACCGATCATCTGCTCGGATGGCCGATCAACGAAGCCGAGGGCATCGGCCTTGGCGAGGATATCGTCGGCAGTGCAAACGGTGGCGCCGACCTTGGCGTAGTCCTCGTCGGTGTAGGCGGCCGCGTTCCCGGCGCCCTGCTCGATCATGCATGTGACCCCCGCCTTGCGCAGGCGGGTCACGGTATCCGGCGTCAACGCGACGCGGGATTCATGGTCTGACGTCTCATTGAAAACGCCGAAGACCACGTTGGCTTCTGGTGTTTGAGCCATATGAACCCTTTCTATGCATCCCCCGGATGGGAATGGTGAACATACAGCGCCCCAGTCTAACGAAACATGCATGTAACACCATGGAAAAGTCCATGTATCGAATACTTTTGCCGACCGCCCTACCACAGCAGGGGTCCCCGACTCCCCCTCATTCGTCCAAGGCGTGACTAATTACGCCAGAAGTCATCATTACGAAAGCGTAAGGTGACGGCGGACGATTTTACGGCTAGACTTCGCGTAGAAGGTTTTATCAAACGGTTAGGAGTGTCATGTCCGTTTTCTCGAAGGTCAAGAAGTCTGCGTCCGATGCGACGCAGAAGCTGCTGCAACTGGGTGGTGATTTCTCGCACCCGATCAACGCCGATGGCGACACCCCGGACTATATCGATCCGCAGACCACTCCACAGCACCATAATTACGAGGACCTGCCGCATGTTGATTTCTGGGGTCCGGACAGGCCGACCACCACGTTCATCGATGCCGACTCCGATTTCATCACGGCCAACACCGAAGGCAACAAGCCGCTGCCGGAGAACTTCAGCATTTACAACATCTACGAGGATCGTGCCGATCGCATGCCCGATGAGGGCCTGTACACCTTCAAGCAGGGCGATGAATGGGTGACCAAGACGGCCCGTGAGACCTTGAACGACATCCGTCAGGTGGCCAAGGGCCTCATGCATCAGGGACTCAAGAAGGGCGATGGGGTGGCGTTCATGTGCCACACCTCCTATGAATGGGATGTCTTCGATGGCGCGGTGCTCTCCATCGGCGGTGTGATCGCCACGATCTACGACACCGATTCCGCCGAGCAGATCCGCAACATCGTCGATAACTCCGACGCCAAGCTTCTCATGGTCGAAACCAAGGACATGATGAAGAAGACGAATCTGGCGAAGGAGGACTGCCCGACGCTCAAGAACGTCATGTGCCTGGAGAACGGGGCGCTCGATGAGTTGAAGGCCTACGGCTCGTCCATCTCCGACGAGAAGCTCGACGAGCGCATTCGCAGCGTGAAGAAGACCGATCTGTGTTCCATCGTGTACACCTCGGGCTCCACGGCTGCGCCGAAGGGCGTCGAGATGACGCAGGCCCATTACTGCTCCACCGCCACGAACCTGCCGGATTATATGCCCGATTTGCTGCATAACAAGCGCAACCGCGTGCTCCTGTTCCTGCCGCAGGCACATTCGTTCGCCCGTGCCATCAACTACATCTGCGTCGCCAGTGACATCCATATCTATATCGCCCGTGGCATCAAGACCCTGACCGCCGACCTCAAAGTGGCACGTCCGCACATCATGATCGTGGTGCCGCGTGTGCTCGAGAAGGTCTACAACGCCGCCTCGCAGAAGGCCGGCAACGGCCCGAAGGGCCGCGTCTTCGCCGCCTCGGTGGTCGCCGCTCAGAAGTACATGCAGGAGGTGAGCGAGAAGGGCAAGGCGAGCCGCTTCGTCACCGCACGACGCAACATGTTCGACCCGATGGTCTACTCTTCGATTCGCGACGCCCTCGGCGGCTGCGCAAAATGGATTGTGACCGGCGGCGCACCGCTCGACCCCGATCTCATGGCGTTCTTCCGCGGCGCCGGCATTCCCGTGTATGAGGGATACGGACTTACCGAAACCACCGCCCCTTGCGCCTTCAACCCGCTGACTGTGCCATACCACCAAGGTTCGGTTGGCATCCCGTTCCCGGGCTTCCAGGTGCGCATCGGAGACGGCAACGAGATTCAGGTCAAGGGCATCCCGGTGTTCAAGCGCTATCACAAGAACGAGGAGGAAACCGAGCTGAACTTCACCAACGATGGCTGGTATCGCACCGGCGATCTTGGGCGGCTCGATGACGACGGCTTCCTGTTCATCATCGGACGCAAGAAGGACCTTATCATCACCGCTGGCGGCAAGAACGTCTCTCCGGGCCCCATGGAGGAAGTGATCAAGCGCTGCCCGTTCGTTTCCCAGGCGTTGGTGCTCGGTGATAAGCGTCCGTTCATCTCCGCGCTCATCACCTTGGATGAGGACTCGCTGCGCCCATGGCTTGCCAAGCAGGGCCTCGATTCGGGCATGACCATGGAGGACGCCGCACAGAACGCCGCCGTGCGCGCGGAAGTGCAGAAGTGGGTCGATCAGGCCAACGAAGGCGTCTCCCGGGCGGAATCGGTGCGCAAGTTCATCATTCTTCCCGAGGAATTCACGCAGGAGAACGGCCTGATGACCGCCTCCATGAAGATCATTCGTCCGAAGGTGCTCAAGCGCTACAACACGCTGCTCAACACGCAGATGTACACCAAGCGCAAGCCCGCTTCCGAGGATTCTCAACGAAGCTGATACCGCTACGTCCACTGATATGGGAGGGCTCCCGTCATATGTCATATGACGGGAGCCCTCCCATATCAGTGGACTAGAAGCCCAATCTGTCGAGTTTCTTGGGGTCGGATTGCCAGTTCTTCGCCACCTTGACATGGAGGTCAAGATTCGCCTTGCGTCCCACAAGACGATTGACGGGGGTGCGCAATCGCTTCTTGATGCGCACAAGATGCTCGGCGTGCCTGCCGATGATAATCGGTTTCTGCGAATCGCGTTCCACGTAGATGGACACCATCACACGTGCTTTGCCATGCATGGCCTGCGCATCGTCCTCATCCATGTCTTCCGGCATGTCGATGGAATCGACCACGACGGCGAGGGAATGGGGCAATTCATCGTCGAGTTCCTCGAGCAGCACCCCGCGCACCAGCTCGGCGATGGCATCCTCCGGGCGTTCCTCGGTCACCTGATCCGTCGGGTACATCTGCGGCCCCTCCGGCAGATGCTCGATGAGCACCGTGCGCACCTCCTGCAGATTGTCGTCCCCAAGCGCACTCACCGGCACGATGTCGGCGAAATCCGCGAATTCATTGATCTCGATGAGCTTGTTGACGAGTTCGGTGCGGTTCAAACGGTCGATCTTCGTCACGATGGCGATAAGCGGCACCTTCCATTTGAAGGTACCGTCATCGTTCTTCGTGGCAAACTGGGAACGCAGTCTGCTCAGGATGCGCCGGTCACCGGGACCAATCTCCTGATCCGCCGGCAGCAGGAATGCGATTTCGTCGCTGTCCGCCAATGATTCGTCCACCACATCGTTGAGACGTTGGCCAAGCAGCGTGCGGGGCCTGTGTATGCCCGGCGTGTCGACGAGCACGATCTGAGCGTTATCGGTGGTGAGCACGCCGCGAATCGCCTTACGGGTCGTCTCCGGCCGTGATGACGCAATGGCGATCTGCATGCCGATGAGCGCGTTGATCAGCGTCGATTTGCCGACATTCGGGCGTCCCACAACGGCAACGAAGCCGGAACGGTAAGGAGTAGCGCCGGAAACAGCATCGACCCCCTTGGTATGTGTCTGGTCAGCCATATCAATCCTGTTCTTTCTTGGTGGAGTTCGAGTCCGGGGAATCAGCGTCGGATTCCAAGGTAGTCTGATCGACATCGGACTCCGGTTCGACAACAATGGTGGAGACTTTCTTGCGGCGCCCCGCGGAATCCACTGCGGTGAGGCGCAGACCGCGCGTGACGGCACTCGACCCCACAATCGGCACACGTCCCAGCAGTTTGGTGAGCAATCCGTACACGGTATCCACGTCATCTTCGTCGAGATCGATCTCGAAGATGTCTTCCAATTCGGCAATCGGAGTGCGTGCTGGCATGCTCCACTTATGTTCGCCTATCTGACGCGGCTCGCCATGCTGGGTGTGATCATGCTCGTCCTGCAGCTCCCCCACGATCTGCTCGAGCGCATCCTCTATGGTGACCATGCCCGCGATACCGCCGTACTCATCGACGACGACGGCAACATGGTGGCAGGTCTGCTGCATCTCATGGAACAGATCGTCAGCCGGCTTCAGCTCGGGCACGAGCATGGGCTTGCGCATAATCGATTCGATGGGCCGGCTCAACGCGGCATTGTTGAAGATCGTCGCACGCACGGCATCCTTCATATATGCGATGCCGAGCAGGTCGTCTATGTCATTGCCAATCACCGGAATGCGCGAATAGCCGGAACGCGAGCACAGTTTGAGGAAGTCCTCCAGCGTGTCGTCCTTTTCAATACAGATCATGTCGGTGCGAGGCACCATGATCTCGCGCGTGAGGGAATCGGATAGCGCCAGCACATTGTGCAGCATTTCGGAGACCTCTGGGTCGAACCGATTCGTCTCCAGCACACGATTGATGGCGGCGCGCCCCTGCTCAAGATGAATCTCCTCGAGCTCCTCGTTCTCCGAAAGTTCGGTCTTGCGCGCGCTCTTCGACTTGCGCGGGTGCAGGAACGGCGCACAGGCATAGGCAAATGAGGCCAAATGGAATATGCCAGCAAAATCTCCAGCGGCTTGTCGGAACCCACGGAACGCGGTCTGGCCAACACCGACACGAACGCGACCACCAGAGCGGCAAGCACGCCATAGATGAGTTGCAGCCATACCGGACTGGCGAATATGGCCGCAATGCATACCACACAGGCCCCGATGAGCACATTGCTCAGAATACGCAGAAACGCGCAGGCCGAAGACGTGGCATGCCGGTTTGCAACGAGATGCTGTACGCGATGGATCTTCGCGATCTTCTTCTGCCGGGTGAACTGGCTCAATTCGGAATCGGTCTGCGCCTCGATCATCAGGTTGTTCAGATTCGCCCTGGTCACCCGCACAATGGCGCTTTCAAGCGACGCCATGAGCAGTGATTGCCAGAACAGTACGATGGCCACGACAACCAGCGCCACCACCGTGACGATTCTCAGTTCGTCCACTTCAATGCCCCCTATGTTCAGTGTCCAAGCTCACGGTTCGTGCCGTATTTGCGTTCGTACACCTCGAGTTCGTTCACCGATCCGGAGGGAAGCGTCGCCGACCAGGCTGTGCCATGGTGCAATGCGAAGAACGTGAGCAGCAGCTGGCGCTGCAGACCGAACATCTGCCGTTCCTGCTCCCGTGTGTGATGGTCATACCCCAGCAGGTGCAGCACACCATGAATGGTGAGCAGCATCATCTCCTCCATCGTGCTGTGACCGGCCGCTTGAGCCTGCTGCTGCGCCACCCACGGGCAGATCACAATGTCGCCGAGCATCCCCTCTGGTTCGGTACGCTCGTCCCCCGGGCGCAGTTCATCCATCGGGAAGCTCATCACGTCGGTTGGCCCCTGAAGGTCCATCCAACGTTCATGCAGCTCTGCGATCGGTTCCGGGTCCACGAAGGTGATGGTGAGCTCGGACTGCGTGCTCACCCGCATCTGGTGCATGACCCACAGGCCGAGTTCCGAGAACACCTTGGGATCCAACTGCCATTCCGTCTCATTGGCGACTTCAACGCTCATCGTCTACCACCATCGCATTCCTGTCATCATCACCACGACCAGGTACCGCCGTGTGCGATGCTCTCACATCCTTGCCGCCCCTACGCCTCCGTGCCGCGTCATCATGCGACTCGTATGCGGCCACAATCCTGCCCACCAACGCATGACGCACCACATCCGAAGCCCCCAGATGCACGAACGCGATGTCATCTATGCCTCCAAGAATCGATTCGATCGAGGCAAGCCCGGAACGCGGCACATCGAGGTCGACCTGTGTGATGTCGCCGGTGATCACCATCTTCGTGTTGAACCCGAGTCGGGTGAGAAACATCTTCATCTGCTGGCCCGTCGTGTTCTGCGCCTCGTCGAGAATCACGAACGCGTCATTCAGCGTTCGGCCACGCATGTACGCCAGCGGAGCCACCTCAATGGTCCCGTCGTCGAGATACCGCTTCATCCGTTCAGCGCCGAGCATGTCGGAGAGCGCGTCGTACAGCGGCCGCAGATACGGATCCACCTTCTCGTTGAGCGTGCCCGGCAGGAAGCCGAGGTTCTCCCCCGCCTCGACGGCTGGGCGGGTGAGGATGATGCGCCTGACACGCCCCTCCTCGAAGTCGCTCACGGCTTTGGCAACCGCCAGATAAGTCTTTCCGGTACCAGCAGGACCAATGCCGAATGTGATCGTATTCGATTCTATGGCGTTCACGTAGGAGACCTGGCCGGAGGTCTTCGGCCGCACCGGATACCCGGCGGCATAGGCGATGGTCCCCGGCACGCTCGGCTTGCGATGAACGGACTCAATCTGTCGCGACTGCATACGCTCATGCTCCTTGAAGCGGCGCAGTTTCTGCACGACCGGACCATGACCGGGCACCTCGTCGCGTACATCGTTATGCAACACCTGCTGTTCCATCATGCGGCGAACCGCATCCGCGTCGAGCGGACTGGTGTAGGCGGCATCGATGAGTGCGCGAATTAGCTCCTGCGCCTGTGACGCCTCGCGCTCGCCTTGCCGCGAGGTGGAGGTGATGGTGATGCGATTGCCGCGCACATGCACGGTAATCTCCTTGTATTCGCGCTCGATCTCGCGGATCACCTCATCGTACACTCCGAGTACTTTCACGGAATCCAGCTGTTCGGGAATATCGACCGTTCGTGTTGTAGTCGTCAACTGCTCCTCTTCTATACGTTCTATACGTCTGTGGTCTCTTGGAAAGGTATCGTGTCATTCTTCCATGGGCTCGCCGGTGAGCACATGTGCATGCACATGGAACACCGTCTGCCCGGCGTCCTCACCAGTATTGAAGATCAAGCGGTACGAGCCGTTATATGCGTCATCGGCAATACCCTGGGCCACCTCGACCATATGCGCCAACAATGCCGGATCGGCCTGCGCCAATGCGTCGACGTTGCGGTAATGGTCGCGAGGCACCACCAGCACATGCACCTTGGCCTTTGGATTGATGTCTTTGAACGCATACACCTGCGCGTCTTCGAACACCTTCTCGCTCGACACCTCGCAGTCAATGATCTTGCAGAACAGGCAATCCGCGTCTTTCATACCGTCTCACTCCTTGGCGTGATGGATTTTTCCTCTGCCCATACTACCAATCCGCGCGCATATTCATTCCATGAAGGAACGCGTCGTCCGCTCAACGGTACCTGCCTATCGCACGGCTCAGCAGCCCAAGCGCCACGGGGCCTGCAGCCGAGGCGCGCAGGATGTTGCGCCCCAGCACACAGACCAACGCGCCCGCCTCGGCGAACATTTCGACCTCCTGATCGCTGATGCCGCCTTCAGGCCCCACAACCACACTGACCGTCCGTTCCTTGCCGTCATCCAGGCATTTCGCAGCAAGCTCCTCCACTTGGCGTTCGACGTCCGACCATGTGGCGTTCGCGTCCTGATGGAGCACGATGACCAGATCGCCATGCACCATGGCACGCCGAATCATGGCAAGAACCTGCTTGCTTGTTGCCATGTCGTGCAGTTCGGGAATGAATGCGCGCCGAGATTGCTCGGTGGCCGCACGCAGCGTCTGCATCCATTTGCGATCGGTGCGCCCCGCTTTGAATCTTGCGATGGAACGGTCCGCCTGCCATGGTGTCACCTCGTCCACCCCAATCTGCGTGGCCATATCGATCGCCTGCTCATCGTGCCCATTCTTGGCCAGAGCCTGAATGAGGCCCAATCTGACCACAGGGCGTTCCTCCTTGGTGAATCCGAGCACCCTGACGATGCCCGACTTGGGATCGTCCACCACAGCCTGGATGCGCAACCCCGTGCCGTCGGAAAGCTGCAGCTCATCGCCTTCCTTCAGGCGCATGGAGCCGATGGCATGTCGCCTCACCTCCTCGGGCAGTCGCAGGGTCCACCCGGTCTGCAGTTCATCACTGCTCAGCGGAGCATCGTCACTGGTCGTATCCACCACAAACATTGCGTCGGTCATAGTTGTACCTTAGCGCATATGGGTAACCGTTTTCCCCTGAATTCCAACCCTTTGGCCTCGTTCTCAAAAAACGACACGCCGAATTTGCACTGATCCGTATATTCGCGTATATTTTCTTTCTGTTGCACTGCAACGCACCTGTCCGGGTGGCGGAATGGTAGACGCGCTAGCTTGAGGTGCTAGTGCCTATTTTATACAGGCGTGCGGGTTCAAGTCCCGCTCCGGACACCAGCTGCCGGCTCCTTTGGGAGCCGGTTTTTTATTTCTCCATTCGGAAAGGCAATCATGCAGCTGGTGCATCTCGAGTCCATCGATGACCCTCAGGTGGAGGCATACACGAATCTCACCGAACTTCAGCTACGCAACCGGCTCGAACCAAGCAAAGGCATATTCATAGCGGAATCGCCCAAGGTGATCACGCGTGCATTGGCCGCGGGACGTCAACCGATTTCCCTGCTGGTGGAGGAACCATGGATCGAGGGCATGTCCGACATCTTCGCGTTCATCGATGAACACTGGGGCGACGACATTCCCGTCTACGTCGCCTCTCCCGAACAGCTCAGACGCATCACCGGCTACCGGTTGCACCGCGGGGCGTTGGCTGCCATGCGTCGCTGGGAGCTTCCCACTGTGGCGGAGGTATGTGCAAATGCCACACGCATCGCCGTGCTGGAGAACATAGTAGACCACACTAACGTCGGAGCCATCATGCGTTCGGCAGCGGCGTTGGACATCGATGCGGTGCTGGTCACGCCTTCATGCTCAGACCCGCTGTATCGCCGCGCCATCCGCGTGTCGATGGGCACCGTTTTCCAAGTGCCATGGACGCGCATAGGGGGCGATGACGTGCACTACTGGCCGTGGCAGGGTCTGGAGGAACTGCATGGGCTCGGCTTCACCACCGCGGCGATGGCGCTATCCGATGACTCAATCTCGCTTGACGATCTCGTGTGCCGTCTCTACGCCGACGACAACACACATATCGACAAGCTGGCGCTGATCTTCGGCACGGAGGGTGACGGCCTGTCACGACATACGATCGCGAATGCCGATCTCACCGTGAAGATTCCCATGAGCCATGACGTGGACTCCCTCAACGTCGCCGCATCAAGTGCCGTCGCATTCTATAGCACGCGCGACCTGAAACACGTCCACTGATTCGAAGCGTGGGGAGACATCCTCCGAAAACGGTTCCATATTATGAAACGTTTTGAGCTTTTCTTGCAAAAACGACGGCGTTTTGGGCGATTCGGTTTTACCTCACAGCGAATCTATGCAATTATTGAGGTGTCTTCAATGATGAATGCTGAACAGATTAGGTTCTGTGGATCCGCAGGAAGGAGCTGCTATGGCGAAGAAGAACCCCAAGATTCTTTCCATCGTCCTCGCAGGCGGCGAAGGAACGCGTCTCATGCCGTTGACCAGGGATCGCGCGAAGCCCGCCGTCCCATTTGGTGGTGTATACCGACTCATCGATTTCCCGTTGAGCAATCTGGTGAATTCCGGATACAGTCAGGTGATTGTGCTCACCCAGTACAAGTCGCACTCACTTGACCGCCATATCTCGCAGCTGTGGCGCTTCTCCACGTTGCTGGGCAACTACGTCTCCCCCGTCCCCGCACAGCAGCGGCTCGGCAAGCACTGGTATCTCGGCTCAGCGGACGCCGTATACCAGACGATCAACATCATCGAAGATGTCCAGCCTGACATCGTGGTGATCGTCGGGGCCGATCACGTCTATCGCATGGACTTCGAGCAGATGGTGAACCAGCACATCGAATCGGGCGCTGAGTTCACCGTAGCCGGCATTCGCCAGCCGATCGAGCAGTCCAGCCAGTTCGGCGTGATCGAGGTGGACCCCGAGCACCCGAATATGATCAAAAGCTTCCAGGAGAAGCCGAAGGAGACGACGGGGCTGCCAGACAACCCGAATGAGATCCTCGCCTCCATGGGCAACTATGTGGCGAACACCGACGCGTTGTTCAACGCGCTCTCCATCGACAGCAAGGCCGAGAACACGAAGCACGATATGGGCGGCGACATCGCCCCGTTTTTCGCCGGACGCAACGAGGCCGGCGTCTACGACTTCAGCAGGAACGAGATTCCAGGGGCCACCCCCACGGATCATGCCTACTGGCGCGACGTGGGCACGATCAGGCAGTTCTACGATGCGCATATGGATCTCATCTCCTGCACACCCGAATTCAACCTTTACAATATGGAATGGCCGATTTATACGAATTCAGGCAATCTTCCGCCGGCCAAGTTCGTGCATGCGGCCGGCGACCGTATCGGCCATGCCACCGATTCCATCGTCTCCCCCGGCGTCATCGTATCGGGTGGCGAGATTCACCATTCGGTGATCTCACCGAATGTGCGAGTGCATTCATGGTCGCAGGTCAATGACTCGATCCTGTTCGACAATGTGGAGATCAACCGCCGGGCCCGTGTGAATCGTGCCATTCTCGACAAGAATGTGGTGCTCACCGAGAATTCGACTGTTGGTCTTGACGTCGAACACGACTTGGCACGTGGCTTCACCGTGACCTCCGACGGCATCACCGTGGTGCCGAAGGGAACGGTGGTCGACGACTAGTCAGCCACATGTGACGTGCTGTGGTATGTGGAAGGGGCCGCCTCCAATATATTGGAGGCGGCCCCTTCCACATACCACAGCTCAGTATTGTGGCATATTGTCGAGGTTGAAGCCCAATGCCGCAAGCTGGTCACGGCCTTCCGGCGTGATCTTGTCGACGGTCCAACGAGGTGTCCAAGTCCAGTCAATGCGGAACTCCTCCACCAAGCCGGCCAAGGTGCTGGCGCATTCGTCTTCAATCAGGTCGGTCAATGGGCATGCAGGCGTCGTCAGCGTCATCGTGATGATCGCGCGGCCGAGCTCATCGATTTCGATGCCATAGACCAAACCCAGGTCGATCACATCGATGCCCAGTTCCGGATCGATCACCTGATGCAGGGCCTCCTTCACATCCGCCGCAGTGGCACGGCCGATCTCATCGACACCTTTGAGCTCGATGCCATCGGATCGGCATGCGCATTCATGGTCTTGCGACCGGTCGCCATGGCTGCCACAGCACTCTGACTTGACGGCAGATGCGTCGTCGTTGCCCAGAATGTCCTTCGCCAACGATGGATTCGCAATGATCGCCTGCGCCTCATCCTCATTGCCGACGACGGCATTGACCGCATCGAAGATGGTAGATTGCGGTTCGGGAACCAAATTGCCGCTCATATCAGTCCTCCTTCATCTCGTCATGCTCGGTTGCCTCGGAGTGCTGGGATGCGAGGGCCTTCGCCAATGAGTCCCTGAGCCCCTCCCAGCCGAGCAATGCGCATTTGATGCGCATCGGGTATTTGGAAACCCCTTGGAATACTGCGGCATCGCCCAACGCATCCTCTGCCTGTTCGTCATCGAGACCGGCGCCTCGCGATTCCATCAGCTTATGGAATTGGCCGAACAGCTCCATGGCCTCATCGACGGTCTTCCCTTCCACGAGATCGACCATGATCGACAGGCTCGCCTGTGAAATCGAGCATCCTTGACCATCCCAGACAACGCTTTCGATGCGGCGGGGTTCACTATCGCTCACTTCGACATGCACGGTGACCTCATCGCCACAGGTCGGATTGAATTGGTGCGACCGTGCCGCGGAGCAGGACTCATGCACAGCGGTGACTGTCGCCTCGCCCCCGATTGCCGCGGGATCGCCCTCCGATGTCAGTGTGCCCCTGCCATGTGGATGACGCGAGGCATCGAGAATCACTTCCTGGTACATCTGCTCGAGTTCCTGGCTTCCCAAATCCGCCATCCCGCTCCTTTCCTTCATTCCTACACAAGCAACATATATCGTTCGGGACTATTCCCCGCCTGTTAGGTAGCCCGAAGACTCCTACGCCTTCACCGCAGGAAGAAGCGACGCACGCCTTCCACCGCCTCAACCAACGCCTGTGCATCCTCGGGTGTGTTGTATATGCCCGAAGACGCACGGTTCGAAGCGAATACACCGAAATGCCTGTGGATGGGCTGGGCGCAATGATGCCCTACACGTATCGCGATACCTTGGGCGTCGATATACTGCCCCACATCGTGCGGATGCACCCCATCTACTTCGAAGGCCACCGTGCCGATGCGGTTCGTCCCGTCCTGAGGGCCCAGAATGCGAACTCCATCAACTTCGGCAAGCCGGAGCAGTTCTTCGGTGATGATGCGTTCATGGTCGGCAATCGTCTCCATGCCGATGCCCATCATCCAATCCGCCGCCACGCCGGCTGCGACCACTTGGGCCACCGGCTGCGTCCCGGCCTCGAACCGTGCCGGAGGCGCCATGTACTGGGCAGGCCTGTCCATGAAGGCAAGCTCGACCATGGAACCGCCGAACTTGGCCGGAGGCAATGCCTCCAACAAATCGCGCTTGCCGTACAGGAAGCCCACGCCAGTGGGACCGTACATCTTGTGGGCGCTGAACACTGCGAAATCCACGTCCAATGCATGGAAGTCGACCGGAATGTGAGGCACCGATTGGCATGCGTCCAGAATGAAGACGCCCCCGACCTCATGGGTGCGCCTGACAATCGGGGCGATATCGGTTATGGCACCGGTGACATTGCCCACATGGGTCACGGCCACCACCTTGGTCCGTTCCGTGATGACCTCGCCTGCGGTGTCGGAGAGGATGCGACCGTCGTCATCCAGATCGAACCATTTGAGGGTGGCGCCGGTGCGCGAGGCAAGCTCCTGGAACGGCAGCAGTACGGAATGGTGTTCCGCGCGAGAGACGACGATCTCGTCGCCCGGTTTCAATGCGAAACGCTCAGCGACCTTGCCGCCACGCCCCAATGAGGCGTTGCCGAACGCCGTGGCCAGCGTGTTGAGTCCGTCGGTGGCACCCATGGTCACCACAAGCTCCTCGTTGCCTTCCTCAGCTGAGGCGCCTACGAGTGCGGCCACCTTGGCACGGGCCTGTTCGAAGGCGACGGTGGACAGACCTGCCAAGGTATGGGCTCCGCGATGCACACCGGCGTTGACCGTCTCATAGAAACGGGATTCGGCGTCGATGACGCACTGCGGCTTCTGCGCTGTGGCGCCACTGTCGAGATACACCAGCGGATGGCCATTGATCTGCTGGTCGAGAATGAGGAATTGCTCGCGAATCGCAGTGATATCCGTCATCACAACACCTTACGAATAGTCATGGGTCATTCACGCCAAAGCAGATTCGGAATCTGAACCCTCCGGCAGGTACATGTCGTAACCGGTCTCCTCCAGCTCGTCGGCCAACTCCGGGCCTCCCGTCTTCACGAAGTGACCCTGCGCGAACACATGCACGACGTCGGGCTTGATGTACTTGAGAATACGCGTGTAATGGGTGACCATGAGGATGCCGAAGTCGTTGCTCTCCTTGGCACGATTCACCCCCTCAGACACGACGCGCAGCGCATCGACGTCAAGTCCGGAATCCGTCTCGTCGAGAATCGCGAACTTCGGCTTGAGCATCTCGAGCTGCAATACCTCGGCCCGCTTCTTCTCACCCCCGGAGAACCCTTCGTTGACGGAGCGCGAAGCGAATTTCGGATCCATCTTGAGATCCTTCATCGCGCTGGAAAGCTCCTTCGCCCACGTACGGATCGCCGGCGCCTTGCCAGTGACCTCGGTGACGGCGGTACGCAGGAAGTTCGTCATGGAGACGCCGGGAACCTCGACCGGATACTGCATCGCCAGGAACAGGCCCGCCTTGGCGCGTTCATCCGGCGTCATCTTGAGAATATCCTCGCCGTCGAGCAGCACTTCACCCGAATCCACCTCGTATTTCGGGTGGCCTGCCAGAGTGTAGGCCAGCGTCGACTTGCCTGAACCGTTCGGTCCCATGATCGCATGGGTCTCGCCCGAGTTCACCGTGAGATTGACACCGCGCAGAATTTGCTTGCGGCCTTCCTTCGTCTCCACCGATGCGTAAAGATCCCTGATTTCCAACGTCGACATTACTTCTCCTCCAAAACGTTCGTCATTGCTTCGTTCTCACCGCGCACCAGGCGACGGTCGATGGCCTGCATGAGATGCGTGGCGATCTCATCGATGCCGATCTCCTCGACGAGCTCGCCGAAGAAACCGCGCACGACGAGCTTTCGAGCCTCTTTCTCGGGGATGCCGCGCGATTCCAGGTAGAACAGTTCCTCGTCGTCGAAACGGCCGACCGAGCTGGCATGCCCCGCGCCCACTATGTTGCCGTTCTCGATCTCCAGATTCGGTTCGGAGTCGGCAACGGCTCCCGGCGTGAGCACCAGATTGCGGTTGAGTTCGTAGGAGTCGGTTCCCGGTGCGGTGGGCTGGATCAGCGCATTGCCCACCCACGTGGAATGGGCGCCCTTGCCGCTCAACGCACCCTTGTAGACCACACGGGACTTGCATTCGGGTTCGTTGTGCACGACCATCGTACGGTGTTCGATATGCTCGCCTGGATCGACGAAGTAAATGCCGAGCATGTTGAGCTCGCCATGCTCGCCGCCGAAATCCTGATCCATGCGGATGCGTACCACGTCGCCACCGAGCGTGACCTGCGAATGACGCAGCAATGCCTCCTTGCCCACATGGATGCGATGGTTGCCCACATGCTTGGAGCCACGGTCCCATTCCTGAATGAAGGTCGTGCTGATGTGGGAGTCCTCGCCGGTGACGATCTCCACGCCTTCGGCGAGTCTGGCATTGCCATAGTGCTCCACGACGACATCGGCATGGACGCGAGCGTCGGCTGCGATGACCAGATGCAGGGCATCCAGAGCGTCATCGGTTCCGAACACCTTGACCAGCACGGGATGCTCGAGATCCTGCTTGAGTTCGATGATCGTGGATTCCCTGGCACTGTTCCATTCGACGCAGGAGACACGGTCATTCGGCATGCCCACGGTACCGCTCAGGTCTTCGCCCATGTTCACCGTGCGCACATCGACCTTGGACCCGTCCACTGCGGAGCCATCGATCATCGTCACGCTCACCTGCGTTCGACCGCTGGGTTCGAACACATCGAAGAATTCACTGAGTCGGTCGACGGGCGTGAATCGCCAATCCTCCTGCTTGCGCGTGGGCACCGGGAACGTCTCCACTTCGAATGAGCGTGGCGCCGTGTCGGCACTCGACGGCATGGCGGCGGGAACCGCATACGGGTCATTTGGATCCGCCACCGGGATGTTGATTTCCTTTGGGTCTGCCATAGGTCAGCCCACCGATCCTTCCATCTGCAATTCAACCAAACGGTTGAGTTCGAGCGCGTATTCCATGGGCAGCTCGCGGCTGATTGGCTCGACGAATCCACGCACGATCATCGCCATGGCCTCCTTCTCCTCAATGCCGCGGCTCATCAGGTAGAACAGCTGGTCCTCGGAGACCTTCGAGACGGTCGCCTCATGGGCCATCGAGACGTCGTCCTCGCGCACATCCACATGGGGGTAGGTGTCGGAACGTGAGAAGTCATCGACCAGCAGCGCATCACACACCACATTGGAGCTCGACCCTTCGGCGCCGTCGACGATCTTGACGAGTCCTCGATAGGCGGAACGCCCACCTCCTCGCGATATGGACTTCGCGACGATGGTGGAAGAGGTGTGGGGGGCCAAGTGAATCATCTTCGCACCGGTGTCCTGATACTGCCCCTTGCCTGCGAAACCCAGCGACATCGTGGAGGCGCTGGCGTAGGGTTCGGCAAGGATGCAGGCGGGGTATTTCATGGTGGCCTTCGAGCCGATGTTGCCGTCGACCCATTCCATGGTGGCACCCTCGCGCACGTAGGCGCGTTGCGTGACGAGATTGTACACGTTGTTCGACCAGTTCTGCACGGTGGTGTACCGGACGCGGGCGTTCTTCTCGACGATGATCTCGACGATTGCGGCGTGCAGCGAGTCGGTCGAGTAGATCGGCGCCGTGCACCCCTCCACGTAATGCACGTAGGAGCCTTCGTCGGCGATGATGAGCGTGCGTTCGAACTGCCCCATGTTCGGGGTGTTGATGCGGAAGTAGGCCTGCAACGGAATGTCCACATGCACGCCCTTGGGCACATACACGAACGAGCCGCCCGACCATGCTGCCGTGTTCAGGGCCCCGAATTTGTTGTCTTCAGGGGGGACGACCGTTCCGAAGTATTTCTGCACCAGTTCCGGGTACTCACGTACGGCGGTGTCGGTGTCGACGAAGATGACGCCTTGCTTGGCAAGATCATCCTGAATGGAGTTGTAGATGACCTCGGATTCGTACTGGGCCGCAACACCGGAAACCAGGCGGCTCTTCTCGGCCTCGGGTATGCCCAGCCTGTCGTAGGTGGTTCGGATATCCTCAGGGAGGTCCTCCCAGCTTGCGGCCTGCTTGCCGACGGGCTTGACATAGTACTTGAAATCCTGTGCGTGGAATCCCGAAAGATCCACACCCCATTTCGGCATCGGTTGCTCGATGAACGCCCGGTAACCACGCAGACGCATGTCGAGCATCCACTCAGGTTCGTGCTTGTCCGCCGAGATCTCACGAACCACGTTCTCATCGATGCCTTTTTTCGCCGCTTCTCCTGCGGCGTCGGAATCATGCCATCCGTAGCTGTATTCGCCGAACTGCTCGATGATCTCGTCGTCCTGTCGCAGCTTGTCTTCATTGACGCGACCGCGATCGGCGATGTACTGATTCATCTCCACATCCCGTGCGGCATGGGGCGCCTGGTTGTCTGCCACTTGCGCTGCCTCCTATCAAATTCGTTCCTGTCTTAACCTAACAGAAGGAATGACAAAAATCTAGGTTTTTCATCACTTTTCTCCCGTAATGTTCATCACGTCTGCAAGACTCGACGACGATAGCGGCCGCCCCATGTGGCATGCTTTCGGATAACGAAGGCCCGGCGAGTTCTAGAACTCGCCGGGCCTTTCTAGTTTTGTTGCCCCTTATTGCTGGACGTGCACGCTGGTGCCATCCACGCACCAGTTGTAGAACCATTCCGCCATGTCCCAGCCGATGCCGACGCAACCGTGGGAGGTGTTCTCACCCAAGGCCTGAATCTGCGCATCGGTGTATGGGGTCTGCGTGGCAATGCGATGGATGGCGCAGCCGCTCTTCGAGAAATAGTTGACGAAGCCGACGTTCTTGACGTCCCACGTCTCCCTCTTGCCGTCCGAAAGCGTCAACGTGCCCGACATATTCTGAGATGGGTATTTGAGCCAGATCTCGAAATCACCTTCTGGCGTGCACATGTCGCCCGAGGCCTGGCATTTGCCGGTGGCATAGTCGTTGCCTTGGCCTGCGGACATATGCATCGTCTTCACCGCGTTGCCGTTCTCCAAAGCGGTCACGGTGTGATCCGAGAGATCGACCACAACGTGCCGTTTTGTCTCCTTCACCTTCATCGGGTCGAGTTTGCCGGAAACGGACACGGTCCCGTTCCCCTTGCCAAACGCATCGATCGCCTTGGTGCCGATGTTGGCGTCTGTACCATCGTCGAGTGTCACACCATCATGGCCTTCCTTGATCACTTCGATCTCGGTGCCGTTGTTGTTGACGATGACCTCGCGATCTTCCTTGGTGGACTTGATGTTCGGCTTTATCTGCTCGTCATATGCCTTCTGCAGGACAGTCGCATCGTAGACGACGTTGCCGTTGCGGATCTGGCCTTGTGGCAGCGTGCCGTTGCCGTTCGGGTCGATCGTCGTCGCGGCGAGGATCATAGATGGTGTGAATGCGGCGAACCGTTCCTTGCCAATGTACACGCCCGGCTTCTGTGCCATCAATTTGTCCAACGTGGATTTGGCCTTGTTCGCCTCATCGGTGGTGATTGCCGGCGAGATGGTCTTGAGCTGCACCTCCACGGTCTTCGGTTTCTGCGCTCCCAGGGACTGCACGACACGCACCGCCTCGTTGGCGGTCTCGGTCGGATCGGCGCCGTGACCCTCCGTGCCTTCGATGACCGTGATGGTGCTGCCATCATCGCCCACCTGCAGCTTGGCGTCGACGGGTTTGATGCTGTTGGTGCCCAGCTGCTCATCGAGGACTTCCGGATTCGCATCCTTGGCATCAATGGCCGGGTTCACGTCATGCTTCGCCCATGGTGCATATCGGGCGAATACGTTCTCATGGCGTTTCGCATCCACTGCCTCCTGGGCGATTTGCTGTGCATCGACCTTGACGCCGAGGTCCGACAGCGTGACCGACCCGGTTTTGCCCTCGTAGCTCACCGGAATCTTGGTGCCGTCCACCTCGTTGGAAATGGTCTGGACAATCTGCTGCTGCGTCTTTCCGGACACGTCAACTCCCCAGAGCGTGGTGCCGGGCAGCGCGCGGATATTGAAAAACGCCACAAGACCGGCACAGGCGCCTGCCAGCACGACGACCAGCGCCACCACGATCCATGGCCATACATGGTGCCTCTTTCCTGCGGCAGGCCCATTCATGCCTGCATTGGAAGCGTGCTGCTGTGGGGGCTGTGGAGGCAGTGGCACATCCTGCATCGGCGTGAACACCTGCGTCGACTCGAAATCACGCATGTCGCTGGCATCCGATGGCACCTGATTGTTGGCTCCGTTCGAAGAGAACCCACCATTGCCGGATGGAAAAGTCATATTGCTCCTTGAAAACACTCCCCAAAGAAATCCCAAAAGGAATTGGGCCTGTCCATATTATGCAACATGGTCATGAACAGCAAGCGGTTCATGACCATGTTTCGTGCATTCTTCATAAAGCCGCCTCACCGACGGCACGCAGGCCCTATTCGGCAGTGGCCTTCTTGGTGTCACGCGCCTCCTGATGGTCCAACGCAGCCTTCACCAAACCGGCAAACAACGGGTGCGGCTTGGTCGGGCGCGATTTGAACTCCGGATGCGCCTGGGTGGCGACATAGAACGGGTGCACATCCTGCGGCAGTTCCACGAATTCGGTGAGCTCGCCGTCGGGGCTCTGGCCGGAGATGACCAGACCGCCCTCGCGCAGACGATCCTTGTATGCCACGTTCACCTCGTAACGATGACGATGGCGTTCGGTCACATGGGTGGTGCCATAGAGCTTGGCGACCAGCGAATCTTCGAGCAGTTCCGCCGGATAGGAGCCCAGACGCATCGTATGGCCCATGTCGCCATTGCCGGCGACGATGTCCTTCTGCTCCTCCATCGTGGCGATGACGGGATTCGCGCACTCCGGGTCAAACTCTGAGGAATTCGCATCCTTGATGTCGAGCACGTCACGGGCATATTCGATCACCATCGACTGCAGCCCCAGGCACAGTCCAAGTGCCGGAAGCTTGTGCTCGCGTGCGAAACGCAGGGCGCCGATCTTGCCGTCGATGCCACGAATGCCGAAGCCGCCCGGAATCACGATGCCGTCGACATTGTTGAGGGCCGCAGCCGCACCGGCCTCCGTCTCGCACAAATCAGCGGCGACCCATTTCACGTTGACCTTGGCCCAGTTGGCAAAACCTCCGGCCTTGATGGCCTCGGTGACCGAAAGGTACGCATCGGGAAGGTCGATGTACTTGCCGACGATGGCGATGTTCACCTCATGCTTGGGGTGGTGCACGCGTTCGAGAAGGTCCTCCCACTCGTCCCAATCAACGTCGTGGAACGGCAGGCCGAGCTCTCGGACCACATAGGCGTCAAGACCTTCGTCGAACAGCACCTTCGGCACATCGTAGATGCTGTTGGCGTCCACACAGTTCACCACGCCCTCGGAGTCAACGTCGCACATGAGCGAGATCTTGTCTTTGATGGACTGGTTGAGCGGACGGTCGCTCCTGAGCACGAGTGCATCAGGCGAGATGCCGAGCTGTCGCAGCATCATCACGGAATGCTGCGTCGGCTTCGTCTTGAGCTCGTGGGCGGCGGCAATGTAGGGCACAAGCGATACATGGATGAACATGCAGTTCTCGGGACCGAGATCACGACGCACCTCACGTGCGGCCTCCATGAACGGTTGCGATTCGATGTCACCCACCGTGCCGCCGATTTCGGTGATGATCACGTCGACGTCATCGGAGGCCTGCGCACGCATACGGGATTTTATCTCGTTCGTGATATGCGGGATCACCTGCACGCACTGGCCGAGGTACTCGCCGGCACGTTCCTTGCGAAGGACCTCCTGGTAGATCTGGCCGGTGGTGACGTTCGCCTTCTGTGAAAGGAAGACGTCCAGAAAACGCTCGTAGTGGCCGATGTCGAGATCGGTTTCCGCGCCATCCTCGGTCACATAGACCTCACCGTGCTGGAACGGGTTCATGGTGCCGGGATCGACATTGATGTACGGGTCGAGTTTCTGCTGCAGCACACGCAGTCCCCGGCTGCGCAGCAGACGTCCAAGAGAGGAAGCGGTAAGACCCTTGCCAAGGGAGGAAACAACGCCGCCAGTGACGAAAATATGCTTGGTGACGTGTTCTTGAGCATTGCCATGTTGTCTTCTAGCCATGGGTCTTCATGGTATCGCTCTGGCATGACATACACAAAGGGATTTTTCTCGACGCTGCGTTGCATCATCTTCGCTCCAACAACAAGAGGGCGCACCTGCGAACACGCCCTCTTGTATTTCGCCTATTCAGGCGCCTGTCTCTTGCCGGTTCAATGTTCACTCACTGGAAGAGTGAGCCCTGATCAGCATGCCGGAGCCAGCGATGAGCAGCACAATGACCATCGCAATGATGACCGCGATCGACGAGCCAGTGGACGCCGTGCCGCCATTTGGGGCTGACGAGTTGTTCGCACCATTGGCAGCATTGTTGGCGCCATCATGAGCGTTGTTGCCACTTGGCTTGTCAAGCTGATCCGAATGATCCGAATTATCCGGATTATCCGGATAATTCGGGTTAGTCGGGTTGTCGTCCGGCTCAGTCATCGCCGCGGTTGGGCCGAGCAGCAGGGCGCTCTTGGCAGGAACCGCAATGGCATCGCCGTCCGCGATTTGCACGGTGCTGCCTGCCTTCGAGACATCCTTGCCGGTATCCGCTGGTGCGGCATCAGCTGCAGCTGCCGTCGTATCGGAGACTGCTGGATGCAGATAGGTCTTGCCATTGGAGACCAGCACGCCGTACTTGCCTGCGGTGACACCACTGAGATCAGTTGGCTGATCATTGTGGTTGAGCACAACCACGTAGTTCGCGCCGTTGCCATCCTTGACCTCGTATGCGACGAGGCCATCGGCGGACTTCAGCACCTTCGCGTTCTTGTTGATCGTGTCATAGGCGCCGACACGGAGCACAGCGTTGCACTTGCGAATCTTGATCAGATCGCGCATGTACTGCGCGTTGTCCGCGTACTCGGCGTCGTTGAGGCGATCCCAGTCGAGCTTGTTGGTGTCATCGCCAGCATTGTAGCTGTTCTCGTCGCCACCCTTCGTGCGCAGCATCTCCTGGCCCACCTGGAATTCGGAGACGCCATAAGCAAGGAAGACCGCTGAATCAGCGAGCTTCGAAACCTTGATCTTCTCGGTCTTCTGCGCTGCGTCAAGCTCATCGTCGGTCTTCTTGCCGAATAGCGAGACATTGAGCTTGTCGCTGAGCGTCAGATTGTCATGGATCTCAACATAGTTGACGATCTGCCCTGCATTGCCGTATTTCACGTTCGCGTTGCCGTTCGTGCAGAATGAGCCTTTCGAGATGCCTTCCAGATTCTGGCAGCCGAGCATGTTGTTCAGGATCAGACCCTCGGTGTTCGGCTTGCCGCTTGCGAAATCGGTGTCTTCCGTTGAGAACACGGAACCCTTCAGACCGTCGCGGATCGAATCGTTGAAGAACGAGACCGTGGAGTTGCGGGTGTCGAGCTCGTAAGCATTCGGCTGGATCTGCACGTGCGTGACGCCGAGTTCCTTCAGGTAGTCGGCGCCAGTCGCTTTGCCTTTGGAGTTCTTCGTGCCGTTCTCAATCATGCCGAGATACTTGCCGCGGTGCGCTTCGGAAACGCCGGAGTTGGCGTTCTTCGTCAGATCGCGAATGTGGGTTTCAGCGATGACGGCGTCGGTGTTCTTCGTGAATGGGGCCATTCGCCTGGAATCCTTGACGGTCGTCACTGCGTTGGACAGAACGACGGAGCGGCGGCCATTGACTACGGATGCGCGGGCATACGGGTCGGCGGAATCGTTCGTCGTGCCGTCCGCGAAAGACACACCGTAGATGTAGGCAGTGCTGGAAGGAACCTTTTCGGTAGCGTTCCACACGCCCTTCTCACCAAGTCTCATTTCCACGACAGCGGCCTCTTCAGCGTCCGCGGAATCAGCGGACCTGAAAGTGACGAGCTCAACCTTCTGTGCCGTCGGAGCCCACAGTTTGAAGACGGTGCCATTCTTGTCGTATGTCGCGCCAAAGTCGTCGCCGTTGTATGCATACTTCCTGTCGAACTCATCGGTGCGCACCACGGAGCCTGCAACGGCGTCAGCGAAACCTAAGTCGGTGATTTCGAGTGCGTACTTGCCCCTGATGTCAAGATCCTGGTCAAGGGTGACGGTAACGGTGGTACCGTCGGATTTCACGTCCTTGACATTAAGTTTCCGGCCGCCGGCATCGGAGACGATGACGTCGGATGCCTTCACTTCGGCATTCTTCGAAAGCTTGGCTGAGATCTCGCGCATTGCGGAGATCTCCGCGGAGGTGATGCGCGTACCAAGGGCCTAGCGAGCGGTATAGACCGTGGAATCGTCCTGCAGCCAGACCTCAGCCTTGGCGCTGTTCGTCGCCTTATCGAAGACGAGCGCGCTTGCCGTCATCTTGATGTCATCATCACCGCCGTCCTTCCTCTTCCACTCATCGGCGCCATAACGGCGCAGCATGCCGAAGTCGGACGTGCCATCGGCTGCAGCTGGGTAGGCGTAGTTGTTGAAGGACGCGAGGGCGAGCCCACCCCAATCGTCATGACTCTTGAATTTCGCCGCGAATCCGTTCGTGTTGAAGTTCCAGGTCCACACATCCCACTGAGGAACCTTCGTGTCGGCGTCTGCCGCGTTGAAGTACAGGCCGTCGTTGCGCATGTAGTGGATCGTCACGTCAACCTTCTGCGCTGTGCAGCGGTAGTCGGCTGGCGCCTTGTCGAGCGTGACATCGTCTGCACCGGTGCCGTCCACCCACACCTCGGCGGTGCCATCGGCAGCGACCTTGGCCGAACGGTCGCCACCGAACTTGTTCCAGCCGTCGGTGGTAATGATGAAATTGAGGTTGTTGAATGTACCGTCGAACTTCGGCTCGGCCACCTTGCCATAACAATCCTCACCGGTGAATGCGAGGTGCTGTCCCGCGAGCTCGGCTCCCGCGGCATCCTTGCCCCAGACGTACACACCACGGTTTGCAATGAACTCGTCGGACGCCGGCTTGTAATGCACGAGCAGACGTGTCTGACCTGTGACGGCTTCAGGGTTGCCCACACTAAGCGCGCCATTCTCGACGCCGACCTGCGTGATGCCTTTGGCGATCAGATAGTTCTTGCCGTTGTCACTGTCCCAGTCGCCGCCGCCATCGTTGAAGCAGATCTGGTGCTCCTCGCCCTTGGTGTCGATCGTCTTCTTGTAGTAGCCCTGCGCATCCCGACCTTCCATCTGCTCGCCCGGAACGGCTGTCCAGTCGCTGCCGGCACCATGGTGCACGAAGACCTTGCCCCACTTCTTGGTGGGCTTGTACCAGACGGTCGTCGTCTGATCGTCGGGCTTGACGGTGTTGTTCGGAATGACGACGTCCGGAGTGCTCGGATCAACGGCCACCTTGAAGTCGGGGTGCGTCGCCTTCGTGGCACCTCCATAGATCGCTATGGCCTGCATGGCCGGCACACTCGCCTTGATCTTGCCGCCGGAGACGGTCACGGTCTTCGAACAGTCCTGTATCGCGTAGACGTCGCAGTACTCGCCGCCGGGCATCGTGGTCGAGTATTCCGCCTCCTTGCTCTCAGTTGAGTTGTTGATCGCAACGAAGCCCTTGCCACCGCGCGAGAACGCGATGCTGTTCGCGCCGTCGTCCAGCGTTGCTGGCAGTTCCAATCGGCGTCCTTTGTCGAGCACGTCTGGCTGAAATCAACGTCCGGCACCGCGGTTTCGGTCGCACCCGGCGCGCCGTTGTCGTTGACGTCGTACTTATAGTCGGAGAGCAGACGCGGCGTGCCGTAGTCGTAGGCGAGCATGAACGCGTTCGCGAGCGCGTACATCGAACCGTTCTTGTACGTGATCGCGCCGTCGTTGCGGGCTGTGTCCCAGTTCGTCACGAAGACGTTCGCATCCTTGGATTCAATCGCGTTCGGGTTTTGCGATAGGTCGCCGATGCGCGTGGAAAGGTCTTTGAGTGCGGCGATCTTGCCTTTGAATTTGGCGTTGAGGTCCGACTTGTAGTCGAACTGTGTGACGGTTCCTGTTCCAAGATAGTTGCGCGGCTGGATGCCGGGTGCCTCGTTCGCGTTGCCAATGACCTCTTGGATCCAATAGATGTCGTCGGCGCTCGTGCCAACCTTTCTGGCCATCTGGTCCTTGATGGCCTTCATGTCCTCGTTGTTGATGTGCTTGACCGCATCCATGCGGAAGCCCTGTACGCCCATGTTGTAGAGTTTGGCCAGGTAATCCGACTGAATCTGCCGTACCTTCTCGCTCGACGTGTCGAAGTCCCACATCGAACTCAAACGGCCTTCCTGCACCTCCTGCTGGTTCTTGTAATCGGAGATGCTCGCGCCGTTGTTGTAGTCGTGGAAGTCAGCGGCGGTCACGCCGTCGGGGTACCGGTTGCTCTCGCCGGTGAATCCTGGGTAGTCGCCGGTCGTACCGTTGTATCTGGTGCCTGCGACGCCTGTTTGCTCACCTGCGGCGACGTCCGACCCGGTCGTCTGGTGGAGCACGACGTCGGCGATGATGCCGACGCCTGCCGCATTGCACTGTTCCACCATGGCCTTGAACTCGGCTTCGGCGCCGAGTTTCGAATCGAGCCGATAGCTGACCGGCTGGTAGGAGGTCCGCCACGGGGTGCCTCGGATCGATTCCTGCGGAGGAGACACCTCCACATACCGAATCCCCTCGGGCCCATAGGTGCGCCAGCATTCTTCCGCGATGGTATTCCATGTTTGCTGGAATGCGATCATCTGTATGTGCGTGGCCTTCGGCAGCTGGGGACTGCCGGTGCCGGCTGGCGCCGCATTCGCCGCATTCGGTGCCGCGATCACCATACCGGCGCACAGCGTGGCCAATGCCACGCTGATGCCTGCGGTCCGGCGAAACGCGGTGTGCATGTGCTGAATCACCATGTCGTTCCTGTCCTTCTAATCCAGTGGCGATGCAATGCAAATGCGCATATGCAATCGCCTCTTCCCTGACGTATGCATCTTGCGCGCGGCCATGCGCAGATTCCACAGGTGTTTGACAATAAACGCATGCATACGTTTGCATGGAATCCCCATCAATGTATTACGTTTTCCGATCGTGTGCATCCTCCAACGCATTTTCGTCGCTTTGCACTGCGTGTTTGAAGCCCCCCGCGCTACGCATTGCACGCATGACCCATGGCTTGCCGTACCGGAGTCCGCAACCGATTGCATTCGGATGTCGCGTCATTGCAGGCATCCGAAAACCATATGATCGATGCCATCAGGCATCATGCGCACGTTTGCACGAAAAATCCCCGCCGCGGATGCGACGGGGATAATCTGGGCGGCCAAGGGAGGCGCCCTATCTCATCAGTTCTGCGACGGCCTCGAGTGCGAGCTTGTATCCCAGGTAACCCAGTCCCGTGATCGTGCCGGTGGCCACCGGGCTGATCACCGAACGCTTGCGGAACTCATCGCGTGCGGCCGGATTCGAGATGTGCACCTCCATGAGCGGCAGGTCCGCGTCGAGCACCATGTGCGCGGCGTCGGCCAACGCATAGGAGTAATGGGTGAAGGCGGCGGGGTTCATCACCACGGCGATGCGCCGGTCCGCGGCCTCGTGCATCCAATGCACCATCTGCGCTTCGTCATCGGTTTGGCGCACATCGACGTCAAGGCCATATTCGACCCCCCACTGGGTGCAGAGTCGACGCAGCTCCTCGAGATCCTGCGAACCGTACACATCCGGCTGGCGCACTCCGAGCCGCCCCAGATTCGGCCCATTGACCACCATGACCTTGATCGGCTGTGACTTCGTTGCCATTGTCCCTCCAATTCGTTGCCGTTGACTGCTCTCCACTATAGCGAGGCCGGAGCGTGTACGGGCGGTCGGCTCCCCACTTTGCATTCTGGGCGTATATTCACCTCGCGCCTGCCAGACCGATTCCATTCACGGGTTCTGCACGCGGTGGAAGGCCTCCTCGACGACCTCCGAATCGGGGTCATTCAGATGGAAGGGCTCCCCCACACGTTCAAGGCCCACGAACCGCAGCGTGTTGCCACGGGCCTTCTTGTCACGATGCATCAATGCGAGGACCTCATCGAAGCCGGCGCCGTTCCACGATGTAGGCAGATCGAGGCTGGTGAGCAGGGACCTTGTGTAGTCCACCGTGTCACGGTCAAGGTGCCCGGTCAGGCTCGACAGCTCGGCGGCATAGACCATGCCGACGGCCACGGCGTTGCCGTGACGCCAGCGGAAATGCTCGAGCTGTTCGATTGCATGACCGAAGGTGTGGCCGTAGTTGAGGAATTCGCGCAATCCGGCCTCCCGGAGATCTGCGCTCACATGGTGTGCCTTCACACGGACGGTGCGCTCGATGAGCTCACTGACCACGTCCTCCAGAGGCGTGCCCAGGAATGTCTCGCCATTGAACGCGCGTAGTTCGGCGGCATGGTCCTCGAGGATGCGCAGAATCTGCGGGTCCATGATGAACCCGGATTTCGCCACCTCGCCCAGCCCTTCGATGAAGATGTCGTTGGGCAGCGTGGTCAACGTGCGGAGGTCCGCCAGCACGCCGGCCGGCGTGTAGAACGAGCCGACCAGGTTCTTGCCTTGAGGTGTGTTGATGCCGGTCTTGCCACCGGTGGAGGCGTCCACCATGGCGAGCAGCGACGTCGGGCAGTTTACGTAGCGAATGCCGCGCATCCACGTGGCAGCCACGAATCCTGCCAAATCCGTGCAGGCCCCGCCACCGATGCCCACAATGGCATCCGAACGGGTGAAGCCCTCCGTGCCCAGCCGTTGCCAGATCCCATTGGCCACCTCGATGGTCTTGCCGGCCTCGGCGTCCGGAATCACAATGTCCGATACCTCATAGCCTGCCTGACGCAGCAGTCCGCGAGCACGGTCGCTATGGCGCTGCACGGACTGCGTGTGAATGAGCGCCACGCGCACAGGCTGCTTGCCCAGCACTTCAGGCAGGTGGCTCAACGCTCCTTCCCCAATGCGCACATCGTAGGGTTCGATTCCCTTACCATCCACATGTACAGTATGCTCTGCAACCATTTCTATCATCCTTTTCGCCGCGGCTTTGGGTGTCATACCCCGCGTTGGTACGACCAGATTCGCCACCTGGCGGTATACGGGGTCGCGTTGTCTGAACAGCGACATCCAGCGTTTCTCGGCATCGCCTGTGAGCATGGGGCGACCGCCTCCCCGGTTGGCACGTTCCATGGCCTCATGTGGGTCGGCCTTCAAATACACCACCTTACCGCCCTGCGCCACATACTGTGCCAGACGCCGACGTATGGCCTTCGTCATCGGCGCTCCGCCCCCCAAAGAGAAGATGCCGCCGAAGGAATCCAGAATATCGCACACCACATCACGTTCCACCTCGCGAAACGCCGGTTCCCCATATTGTGCGAAATAGTTCGGTATGCTCATGCCGATCTCGCGTTCGATCTCCACGTCGGCGTCGAGAAATGGCAGACCGCGCATCTGCGCCATCTCCCTGCCGAGTCGAGTCTTTCCCGCGCCCATCATGCCGATGATCACGGCCTGCGGTTGCCTGCGGGGTTTGCCCGCGTGCCTGTAGTTATGCGCCATGCCCTGCAACCGCCTAACGCATGTGCTCCGGCCATGAGGCCAGATAGCTTTCGATGTTGCGGCGCGTCTCTTCGATGCTGTCGCCTCCGAATTTCTCCAGCAGGTGCTGTGCTAGTGTCAGACGCACCATGGCTTCCGCCACCACGGCGGCAGCTGGGACTGCGGTGCTGTCAGAGCGCTGATTGATGGCTTGGGCTGCCTCTCCAGTGGTGATGTCCACGGTGCGCAGGGCGCGCGGTATGGAGGGAATCGGTTTCATGGCCGCGCGCACCCGAATCGGCTGCCCGTTGGACATACCGCCCTCGATGCCGCCGGCCCGATTCGACAAGCGTGCAATGCGGCCATCATCGCCTGGCGCCATCTCATCATGTGCCATGGAACCGGGGCGGCCAGCCTCGAGGAATCCGTCGCCGATCTCCACACCCTTGATTGCCTGGATGCCCATGACCGCGGCGGCCAGGGCGGCGTCCAGCCGACGATCCGATTCCACGTACGTGCCGATGCCTGCCGGCACACCATATGCGATGACTTCGATCACACCACCCAACGTATCGGCATTCGCCTTGGCCTCATCGATGCGGGCCACCATGCGCTCCTCAGCATCCTTGTCCAGGGTGCGCACCGGAGAAGCATCGAGGGCAGCCACGTCATCAGGGCCCGGTAGCGGCGTGTTGTCACTCTCCACGCCGGCACCACCAATCGAGATCACATGGCTCACGGTTCGAATGCCCGCCACCTGCTCCAAGAACAGCGCGGCCACTTCGCCGAGCGCCACGCGCGATGCCGTCTCGCGGGCGCTGGACCGTTCGAGCACCGGACGAGCATCGTCGAAACCGTATTTGCGCATGCCGGTCAGATCGGCATGCCCCGGTCGCGGACGGCTCAGCGGCGCATTGCGCCCCTCGCGCGCAAGTTCATGGTCAAGTGGGTCTGCGCTCATCACCTCGGTCCATTTCGGCCATTCGGTGTTGCCTATCTCGATGGCGATCGGAGACCCCAACGTGCTGCCGAATCGCACACCGGTCAGCAGGCGCACCTGATCCTGCTCGAACTTCATCCGAGCCCCACGGCCATACCCCAGACGGCGTCGCGCCAATGCATCGCGAATGTCCTGCGATGTCACGCGCACACCTGAGGGCATCCCCTCGATCATCGCAACCAACGCCTCGCCATGGGACTCGCCTGCGGTCTGCCAACGCAACATGCCTACTCCTTTTGTTCTACGTCAATCCCGACTATCTTAACCATATGCATTGGCTAATCACTATACCGAGCTTGGTCTGTGGACTCGCGATCTCGGTCACCGACCTGAGGCGCCGCATTGTGCCGCGCCCATGGGTCATGGCAGGTGTGGCCGTGCAATGCGCGGTCTTCTTGGCGGTGGGGATTCGCTCGCACGACCTGTGGCCCTTCGTCTGCGCCTGCTTCGGGCTGATGGGTGCAGTCGGAGTGCAGCTTTCGCTTGCCATGGCGATCCCCCGTCATGCGCTTGGTCTTGGTGATGTCACGGCCAGTGGCATGGCGGGATTCGCCACGGGGTATTTCGGACTCGAATGCTTTCTGTGGTTCTGGCTGTGCATGGGCGTGCTCGGTGTAGGTTGGGTGCCCGCCTATTCCGTGTATTCCCGGGTACGTTCGCGTGGACGCACCGGTGATGGGGTGGGACGTCTGCGGGTGCCGTTCGTCCCGGTGATAGCCACGGCGGCTGCACTTGCCGTCATGTGTTGTGCATGACGGGGCGCAGCCGCCGTGACCAGCTGAAATTTCAGGTCCCGCATCCGCTCGTCAGTTCGCGTCCGGGTTGTTCCTCCGGTACTCCTGGACAAGCTGCTGGAACTGTCCGTCGGTGTCAGCGAATTTCGTCTCACCGGTCTTCAGATCGGTGGTCACGAAGTACAGCCAATTGCCGTCGGCGGGGTGCATGGCCGCTTCGATGGCGTCATCACCCGGATTGCTGATCGGTGTCGGCGGCAGACCGCGATTCACGCGGGTGTTGTAGGGATTCGAGGTGTCTTGCAGCTGGTCGTTGGTCAGTTGCATGCCGTTGATGCCAGCGCCATAGGCCACGGTGCTGTCCATGCCGAGCGTCATGTCTTTGTCGAGACGATTGTAGATCACTCTGCTCACCTTGCTGTAGTAGTCCGATGAGTTCACCTCCGCCTCCACAATGGAAGCGATGATGAGCATGCGCTCGCGTTCCGCGCCTTGGGGAACGCCCATCTCGTCGAGTTTGCGAATGCGCGCGTCCACCATCTCTTTGAGCAGCCGCTCGGGAGCGGTCGCGACATCCCCCACAGTGTAGGTGCCGGGCTCCAGCCAGCCTTCGAAGTTGCCGTTTGCCTCTGCGGGAAGGATCTTCGACGCCTCGTCCCTGTTGTTGACAATCGCTTCGAACCGTGTCTTGTCGATGTCGTTATCGGCGCAGATCCGTTCGATCACGGTGGACACTCGTTCGCCCTGCCGCACCTCCGCGAAGCCTTTCGCGTTGCCTTGGTCGGAGAGTATGTCCGCCGCCTGTGACGCCTTCATATGCGTCTTCAATGCATAGGTGCCCGGATACAGCGTCTTGTCGTTCGAGGAAACGTAGGTGGCGAAGGTGTCTGCCGACTTGACGATCTGCTGTTGCACCAGATTGGCACCCACCTCCATGATGCCCTCGCCCTGCTTGACGGTGAAGGCGACATCGGTGTCTCCCGGTCCCGGATAATCCTCGACGAGGGATTCATGGGCCATGTTCGCACGACGCCAGTTCCGTGCGGCCCGGTATGCGAACACCCCACCGACCGAGATGAGGGCGAGGGCGATGATGACGATGATGCAGATGATGAGATTCCTGCGTTTCCTCATCGCGCGTTGGCGTCGCATCTCGCGCCTGCTATGGGGAGGGATGGGTGGCATGGGAGCCGGTTCGGCGCCATCGTCCCAGGATTCGTCGGCATTGAAGAAATCATGCAGGTCGTCGGACACTTCAAAACTCCTCTGTGTTATCGCGTGCACAATCAAGAGCCGTCTGGAGGATCTCAACCGCCGACTGCTGGTCGACGACGGCTCGGTGTTGCTTGCTGCTGACATTCGCGTCGAACAGACGACGGTGTGCGTCGACGGTTGTCAATCGTTCATCGATGAATATGATATCCGGCATCACGCCGATGTGAGAGCCCTGGTCTTCCATTTCGGACTCGAGTCTTCTGCGCAACGACTTCGCCCACCGCTGAGCCTTTTTGGCGCTGCTTCCCGCGGAACCGTCCATCTGCAGCGGCAATCCTATGGCGATGGCCGTCACGGGTGTGCCTTCTTCGGCCTTGTCTTCGATAAGGTTCAGTACATCGTCGAAAGCCTGGAAATAGTCGCCGTATACGCGAATGTTGCCCTCGGGGTATGCGAAGGAACGCTCGGGGTTGGAGGCAGCAACCCCCACCCGAGCGTTCCCGAGATCAAGTCCTAGCCAGATTCCCGGCATCAGGCGCGCATCGCCTCTTGCGTCAGGGCTTCCAGCGCGGCATCGATCTTCGAGGCATCGGCACCGCCGCCCTGGGCGAAATCGGGCTTGCCGCCGCCACCGCCGCCAAGCATCTTGGAGGCGCCACGAACCAGATCGCCGGCCTTCACCCCCGCCTTGCGGGCTGCTTCATTGGTGGCCACGGCAATCATAGGCTTGTCGTCCTCATTCACGCCGGCGAGGGCGACAATCACCGGCTTGTCGTCACCCAACCGTCCGCGAATGTCCATGACGGTCTTGCGCAGCACATCGAACGATCCGAAGTGGCCGACGTTCTTCGAGACCACCACCACAGGGGCGGTCGAATCGGCGGCGGCCTCAACGAGTTCCGGCACCGACGACGCCAGCTGAGCCTCGTACATCGAGGCAAGGCGGCGGTCGGAGTCTTTGAGTTTGGCCAGCAATGTGTTGATGCGATCGGCCAGCTCATCGGGACGTGCGTTCAACGTGTCGGAGAGCTGGGAAACCAGTGCATGCTCGCGGGCGTTGAAATCATAGGCGCTCTGCCCCACCAGTGCATCGACGCGTCGCACACCGGAGCCTACGGATGCCTCGGAGAGAATGTTCACCTGACCGATCTTGCCGGCGAAGTCCACATGCGTGCCGCCACACAGCTCACGGCTCCAGCCATCGTCGCCAATGGTGACCACACGCACCACATCGCCGTACTTCTCACCGAACAGATGCATGGCGCCGAGTGCAATGGCGTCGTCGAATTTCATCTCCTCGGTGCTCACATGCAGGTTGTCGCGCACGCGGTCGTTCACGCGGGCCTCGACAGCGCTCATGAGCTCCTTGGTGGGTGCCTTCGACCATTGGAAGTCGAATCGCAAGCGGTTGGGGGCATCCTCCGAGCCACGCTGGGTGGCCTGAGGTCCAAGTTCCTCACGCAGGGCCTTGTGCACGATATGTGTGGCGGTATGCGAGCGGGCGATGGCACCACGACGTTCGACGTCGATGGTTGCCGTGGCTTCGGCTCCCACCACGAGCGTGCCCTCGATCAAACGGCACTGCTGCACAATGAGGTCCTTGATCGGCTTCTGCACATCGTCCACCTCAAGCACGGCACCATCATCGGAGATGATCTCACCCTGATCGGCAAGCTGTCCGCCGGCCTCGGCATAGAACGGCGTGCGGTCGAGAATGACCTCCACAGTTGCCGGCGCACTCACAGCCGGCACCGAACCGACACCCTCAAGCATGATGCCAAGCACGCGGCTGCGGGTGGAGACCTCCGTGTATCCGAGGAACTCGATTGGCTGCTGCAGCTTGTTCTTGAAGTCGTCGTATTCGCTCAGATCGACATTGTGACGCTTCTTCAGGGCATCCTGACGGGCTCGGGACTTCTGCTCGTTCATGAGCTCGCGGAACTTCGCCTCGTCGACCTTGACCCCCTGCTCCTGCGCCATCTCCAGCGTCAGTTCGATCGGGAAGCCATAGGTGTCGTGCAGGGTGAACGCGGCATCGCCGGAAACAACCGGGGTGGTTTCTCCCTTGGTTTCCTCGGCCGTGCTCTTCGCCTTCGCCACGGCCATGTCGAAGATCTCCAGACCGTTGGTAAGCGTGCGCCGGAACGCGTCTTCCTCGCCGTATGCCGCCTCCGACACATCGTGGAAGGTATTGGCGAGCTCCGGATAGTTCGGTTCCATGGCCTGTTCCGACACGGGCAGAAGCTGGGGCATGACCGGATCGGTCACACCGAGCACACGCATGGCTTCGATGGTGCGGCGAATCAGGCGGCGCAGCACATAACCACGTCCCGCATTGCTCGGACGCACGCCGTCGCTCATGATCATGAGCGCAGAACGAACGTGGTCGGCCACGACGCGCATCCTGACGTCTGTCTCCTTGTTCTCGCCGTACTTGATGCCGGTGATCTTCTCGGCTGCCTCGATGACGGGGTACACCTCATCGGTCTCGTAGATGTTGTTCTTGCCCTGCAGCAGGTATGCCAGACGCTCCAGACCGGCACCGGTATCGATGTTCTTGTGCTTGAGCTCACCGGCGATGTGCAGGTCTGTCTTCGACTTGACGTTGTCCACCATGTAGTTCTCGAACACGAGGTCCCAGATCTCGATATACCGGCTTTCGTCGGCGATGGGGCCGCCTTCCTTGCCGTATTCGGGTCCACGGTCCACGTAGATTTCCGAGCAGGGACCGCCGGGGCCGGGGCCGCCGGTGGTCCAGAAGTTGTCTTCCATGCCGAGGATCTGGATGTGCTCCGGATCCACCCCTTCGTTGCGCCACATGGCACGGGCCTCATCATCGTCCGTGTAGGTGGTCATCCATAGCTTCTCCGGGTCGAATCCGAAGCCGCCGTCCTCGCGCGGCGAAGTCAGCAGATCGTATGCGTAATGGATGGCCTCCTCCTTGAAGTAGTCGCCGAAGGAGAAGTTCCCGAGCATCTGGAAGAAGGTGCCGTGACGCGTGGTCTTGCCCACCTCCTCGATGTCGAGGGTGCGCACGCACTTCTGGTTGCTGGCCATGCGGTGGCTTGGCGGGGTCTGCTCCCCCATGAGATACGGAATGAACGGGACCATGCCGGCAATGGTGAACAACGTGGTCGGATTGGGCGAGACCAGCGATGCGGATGGCACCACCAGATGATCCTGCTTTTTGAAGTAATTGAGATAACGCTGTGCGATTTCAGCGGTGCGCATGTGATGCGGCTCCTTGTATTGATGTTCTACTGACGATATTGGCTTCGCGTGTTTCAGCTCAGCTTTGCGGTGTATTGCCGGTTGAGCTCCTCTTCACGTGCCTGCTGGGCCTGCCTGAACTGATCGATGAGACCCTGCAGTGTACGCATCCCCACATTCTCCTGATCCGGCCCCAGGAGGAACTGCCTGGCTTTGTCCGGGGTGTTGGCCCTGACGTACGCGGTGGCCTTGGAAACGGCGAGTACGCCTAGCACCATACCGGTGGCGACCCAAAACACTCGTTTGAACATCACTCGCCCTTGCCTTTCTGCTCCGCCGATGCGGGCTGGTTTTTCTTCCCTTTGTTCATGAACGACGCCGCTGTCACCTTGACCGCATAGAAGGTGGATGCCAGCTTGATGATCGGCTTGCCTAGGAAGGAACCGTATAGGTTCGTCAGGGCACCGAGGTTGTTCATCGTGCTCGAGGCCGCCCCGGAGATCTCATTGACGTCACCCAGTGACTTGTTGACCTGCTTGACGGTGGTCACACCCTCGTCCAATGCGGGGAGAGCATGGTCGCCGGTCTGCTTCACCGTTTCGGCGATCTGATCGAACATCTTGCCCAAGCGGATCAGCGGGTAGATCAGAAAACCGGCAAGGATCGCAAATGCGATCGCCGCAATCAGTCCCGCAATTTCTCCAGCACCCATGGCGCCCTCTTTCCTAGCAGTTTGCGTCTACACTTATACGCGTTTAGCCTATCCAATCACCCAGACCTGAACGGCTAGCGTCGATTATACGATATGACCTCAATGGCATCGTCCAGCGGCTTGACGGTATTGAAGTCAATCATGGTCACGGAGCCGTTGGCCGGTCGTTCACTCAGGTCGTGCCCTGCAGGAGCGAAGCGCTGCATCAATGACAACAGCGTATTGCCGTGCGAGATCATGAGCACATCGTCGCCGTCCCCAAGGTCTGCATTGGCGGCAATGAGGGCGAAGGCGCCATCGACTCTCCGCCAGTACTCCTCGTCGGACTCGGCATCGTGGAATGGGTCCGCCTCCTTGAGGAAGTCCCGGGTGGCACCCAGTCCGAACTGCTCGACTATGGCATGGTAGGTGGGAGCACCGTGCGGGCCCCCGGCCGCGAGCCAGGCCGCTCCCATGTCCTGCCCTTCGAAATAGCCGTAGAACTGCTCACGGAAGTGCATGTCGGCATGAATCGCCGGCACGTCATGCCCATTGGCTGCATTGATGTCGAGAATCGTCTGTGCCGTCACCTGCGCTCTGGTGGTGTCCGAGCAATACGCTGCGGCGAAGGTGATGTCTTTCAATGCATTGCCCGCGTGGATGGCGTCGTCGAGCCCGGATTGCGTCAATGGTGAGTTCGACCAGCCTTGGAGCCTGTTGTAGCGGTTGAAGAATGTCTGTCCGTGACGGACGAGATGAATATGCACGATCATGCTTCGATTATGGCACGGCACGACGCCCGGACGCCGTATTTCGCCGGTGGACGTCTTCGGGCATAATGGGGTGATGGGCAATTTTCTCATTCGATGGTTCATTCTCACCATTGCGGCGGCCGTGATGGTGGTGCTGCTTCCCGGCATGCAGGTGGTGGGTCATCCACCCATTCTCGGCATCGCCGCCTTCTCGCTGTTCATGGCTCTATTCAACGCCTCGCTCAAACCCGTGGTGCAGATGCTGGCGTTGCCGTTCAGCGTGCTCACCTTCGGCCTGCTGGCCTTGGTGATCAATTGGCTGTTCATGGAGCTGGCCTCCTGGCTTGCCATCAATCTGTTCGACGTAGGCGTGACGATCGGCGGATTCTGGTGGGCGGTGCTCGGCTCGCTCATCATGTCGCTGGTCAGCGGAATCGTGAGCGCCGCAGTCGGCCAATGAGGCGCCAGCTCGCGAATACGAAGAGGCCCGCGGGCAAGTGCCGCGGGCCTCTTCGTGTATGTATGTCCTTATACCGTATGTTCCTACAGTATGTTGATCCAGATCAGCGGGCGTAGAATTCGACCACGTACTGGATGTTCACCTGAACCGGGATCTCCTCCGGCTCCGGCTTGCGGGTTAGCGTCGCCTTAAGGGAGGCGAGGTTCACATCGAGATAGCCCGGCACCGGCGGCAGGACGTCGCGGTGGGTGCCTTCGGCTGCGATCTGGAACGGAACCATCGTCTGGCTCTTCGGCTTGACCTGGATGGTCTGGCCGGGCTTGACGCGGTAGGACGGGCGGTCGACGATGTTGCCGTCGACGAGGATGTGACGGTGCACCACGAACTGGCGGGCCTGTGCGGTGGTGCGGGCAATGCCGGCACGCAGCACGAGGGCGTCGAGGCGGGTCTCCAGATCGGTGAGCATTGCGTTGCCGGTCTGGCCTGCGGTGTGGGTGCCCTTTTCATAGGCAGCGCGGAGCTGCTTCTCCGAGATGCCATACTGAGCGCGCAGACGCTGCTTCTCGCGCAGACGGACTGCGTAATCGGACTCAGCGCGGCGGCGGGTACGGCCATGCTCACCCGGGGCATACGGACGCTTTTCGAAGATGCGCTGTGCCTTCGGGGTCAGCGCGATGCCGAGGGCGCGGGAAAGACGCACCTGACGGCGGGAACGATTCGACATGATGTTTCCTTCGTTGTTCTGTCGTTGTCTGAACGGAATCCGGCAACCATACGGCGTCGGACTGAGCCAGCCTCTCCAGTGCTTCCTCGTGCCAAGCACGAACAGTCTTGCGACTGCCGACCCACTGATGGGCTAAGACTCCCAGACAGTGCCCCATTGCATAAGGCACCAAATGGGCATTATACCGTGAAGGTGTAGACTTCGGCGCTCCGATGCCAGATTATCGGAGCTACAGCTTCTCAATGGGCGCCAGACGGAGCATGAGCCGTTTGACACCAGTGGAACCGAAATCTACGGTGATCACCGAGTTCTTGCCCTTGTCTTGCGTCTGAACCACCTTGCCCAATCCGAAACGGTCATGGGTGATCCTGTCCCCCACGTGGAGATCCGCGATATCGAGATTATTGTCGGTGGCAATCTGCGAAATGGGCATCCCCTGTGATTGAGGTGCTTTTGCAGTGGTGTGCCTGGTATGCACAGCACCCGAACGGGAAGCCGAGGAACGGGATGATGAGGAACCTCCATGCGACCAGCGGGCTCCATATGCACCCGTAGAGGATCCGGAGCCTCGTGAGCGGCCCGAGGAATACGATTCCGAACCATATGCAGAGTGGCCCGAACTCGATTTGAACGTCGCGGCGCTCCCCCATCCGGTGCCTGCAGCGACGGCATTCGACGCGGTACCCGAGGAACCATAGGCATGGGAGCCGAAATCCGAACCCGAGGAAGTGCGGGAGCGACCCGAGGAACCATAGCTCGAGCGCCCATAGGCGCCTGCACCATAATCAGAGTCCCCGTCATCCCATCCGCCGAATTCGTCGGAGAAGCCGTCGTCGAAACCATCGTTGCGCCAGCCGGAACGCATGCGCTCCATACCGGCTTCGCGACGCTTCCAGTCGATGAGGGAATCGGGGATCTCGTCGAGGAACTGGCTCGGCATCATTTCGCTCTGACGCCCCCACTGCGCGCGCACGGCTGCGCGCGTCAGGTACAGCCTGCGTTTCGCACGCGTGATGCCAACGTAGGCGAGCCTGCGTTCCTCGGAGAGCTCATCCATGTTCTCCATGGCGCGCGAATGTGGGAAGGTACCCTGCTCCATGCCCGTGAGGAACACAATCGGGTATTCCAGACCCTTGGCTGTATGCAGTGTCATCAGCGTCACCTTGCCGCTGTCGTGGCCCTCCCCCGGCAACTGGTCCGAATCAGCGACCAGCGCGGTGGTCTCGAGGAAGCCGGCAAGGGTGGTATCCGGTGTGTTCTGCTCGAACTCCGCGGCCACCGACTGCAGCTGGGAAAGGTTCTCCACACGCGATTCGTCCTGCGGGTCCTCGGATTTGCGCAGCAGCTCCAGCATATGCGACTGCTCGAGCACCTGCGCCACAATCTCGCTGGGCTTGGAGTCATGCTCTCCGGCGAATGCCCGCAGCGACGTCATGAGTTCACGGAAGGCACGCACCGCATTCGCCGTACGGGCACTCATGCCCTCGATGTCCTCAAGATGCTCGATCGCCCACCAGAACGTTTGGCTGTGCTCGTTCGCGAACAGCGTGAGTTGTGATTCCGCACGCGCGCCAAGGCCTCGCTTGGGCACGTTGAGGATGCGGCGCATGTTGATGTCATCTGCCGGGTTCACGATTGCCTGCAGGTAGGCAATGGCGTCCTTGACCTCACGGCGCTCATAGAACTTCGTGCCTCCGATGAGCTGGTACGGGATATGCGCCTGAATGAGCCCCTCCTCGAGGGAACGGGACTGGGCGTTCGCTCGATACATGATTGCCATGTCGCTGTAAGGCAATCCCTTCTCCTCATGCAGGTGGAGAATCTGTTGGGCTATCCAATGCGCCTCGAGTTGCGCGGTGTCGGCCGCGTACCCGATGATCTTGTCGCCTTCGCCGAGTGCGGTCCACAGTTTTTTCGGCTTGCGCGCGCTGTTGTGGGCGATCACGGCATTCGCGGCATCGAGAATCGTCTGCGTGGAACGGTAGTTCTGTTCGAGCATGATCGTGCGCGCATCCGGGAAGTCCTTCTCGAAATCCTGGATGTTGCGTATGTCTGCTCCGCGGAATGCGTAGATCGACTGGTCGGAATCACCCACCACAGTGACCCACGCCGGCCCGCTCTTTCCGGCCCCCGTGGCCGTGGGATCACTCGGTTCATGGGCATCCACACCCGCGAGCTCGCGCACGAGCACATATTGGGCATGGTTCGTGTCCTGGTATTCGTCGACGAGAATATAGCGGAATTTATGCCGGTAGTATTCGGCGACATGCGGCTGGGTTCGCAGCAGCTCCACCGTGCGCACGATCAGATCGTCGAAATCCACGGCGTTCGCCAGGGCGAGACGATACTGGTATTCGGCATAAACCACTGCATACACCGGTTCCGGATTGCCTATCTGCCCGAAGGAATAGTGACGCATGCCGGGTTTGAAATCGGGGGCATACTGAGCCAAGGCCGCGCTCGCATCGGTGAGCTGGTTCTTGTAGTCGCTGATTCTGGCGAGGATGGATCGCGGGGTGAAGCGTTTGATGTCGATGTTGAAGTCAGCGCAGATGAGCTTGATGAGACGCTCGCAATCCGCGGTGTCGTAGATGGTGAAGCCAGATTTGAGACCGATCTGCTCACCGTCCCGGCGCAGGATGCGCACGCACGCCGAGTGGAACGTGGAGACCCACATGCGATCGGCAACGCCGCCGATCAATGCGCCAAGACGTTCGCGCATCTCGGTTGCCGCCTTGTTCGTGAAGGTGATGGCCAGCACTTGGCTTGGCCATGCCCCGAATTGGGTGAGGATCCACGCGATGCGTCTCGTGAGCACGCGCGTCTTTCCCGATCCCGCGCCGGCGCCGATCAGCAGCGCGGGCCCGCGGTACTGCACCGCCTGGGCCTGCTGCTCGTTCAGATCGCCGATGAGCTCTTGGGGTGGACGGGCGATGAAATCAACGTCCTGTGGCAACGCATGTCCTTTCTCCACATCACGAATTCGGCTTTCAGTTGTACCACAGTCCGTGCTCAACACAACGCCATGGCCCACCCGTATGCGCATGGTCATTTGGGCGGCGTATGCTATGCGCCATACGGACGCCATGTCATGGCGTGTTTCACGGTCAAAACAGCAGAGCAAAGGGTCGACATGCAGGAACTTGAAGAACGTATTCGCGAACAGGGCGTAGTGAAACCGGGCAATGTGCTCAAGGTGGACGCCTTCCTCAACCATCAGTGCGATGTGCGGCTGTTCGACCATATGGGTGCCGCCTGGGCCGAGCATTTCAACAACAAGCACATCACGAAGATCCTCACCATTGAGGCATCGGGGATCGGCATCGCCTGCGTCGCCGCCACCCATTTCAACGACGTCCCGGTCGTGTTCGCCAAGAAGGCGCAGTCCATCAATCTCGACGGCGAACAGTACGTGACCCACGTCTACTCCTTCACCAAGCAGAAGGAGTTCCCGGTGATCGTCTCGAAGAAGTACCTCAATGCAGGCGACCGCGTTCTACTCATCGACGATTTCCTCGCCAATGGCAAGGCCCTCAATGGGCTCATCGAACTGTGCGAATCGGCGGGGGCGATCGTGGAGGGTATTGGCATCGCCATCGAGAAGGGATTCCAAGGTGGTGGCGACGCCCTGCGTGAGGCCGGCTATGATCTGGATTCACTGGCCATCGTGGAATCGATGGATGCCGAGACCGGGGCGATCGAATTCCGCCACTGACAGAACGCAACATACCGGCTGTAGCCTGTTACCTGTTCCGCAACGAATACACGCATATCGACGTCGATCACGCTGATATGCGTGTATTCGTTTTGGTATCGAAGAACACAGAGAGCAATAGAAGAAAAAGAAAAGAGAAACGGCAGAGGAATGAGCAACAACGCCAACCCCACCGCATCCGACGCCAACACGCGCTCGGAGGAAGATCAGGAACGTACATTCGTCACCCCCGAGCTGGAGCGCGACGAGCGTGAATCCAAGGCGGAAGTCGCCGAGGAAAAAAAGAGGAAAGGGTCCATCTCCTTCGAAGCACTGTCCAGTCTCGACGCGCCCGTCTCGTTCTGGAAGGGCATCCCGTTCGGCCTGCAGCATGTGCTTGCCATGTTCGTGGCGAATCTGGCACCGATCTTCCTGGTCGCAGCCGCCGGGCATATGAGTCCGCAGGACTCCGCCAAGATCATTCAGGCCGGCCTGCTCGTCGCAGGTCTGGGCACGTGCCTGCAGCTATACGGCATCTGGCTGTTCGGCTCCAGGTTGCCAATGGTCACCGGCATCTCCTTCACCTACGTCGCCGCCGCCATCTCCATTGTGAGCCACAAGGGCTACGGTGCCGTGGTCGGCGCCGTCATGGTCGGCGGTCTGCTCGAGGTGGTGCTCGGTCTGACCGCCAGGTACTGGCAGCGTTTCGTGCCACCCATCGTCTCGGCCATCGTGGTCACTTCGATCGGATTCTCATTGTTGTCGGTGGGAGCCGAGAGCTTCGGCGGCGGAGCGGGTGCCGAGGATTTCGGCAGCTGGCAGAATCTCACTCTGGGCCTCATCTCACTGGTGGCATGTCTGGCGTTCCAACTGCTCATGAAGGGGACCGCCAAGCAGCTTTCGGTGCTGTTCGGGCTGGTGGTCGGTTATATCGTGGCCATCTTCTTCGGCAAGGTCGACTTCTCCGGCTTCTTACACCTGCAGGCGGTCAACGTACCCACGTTCATGCCGTTCAGGCCTGAGTTCGACTGGGGCTCCATCATCTCGATCGGGTTGCTGTACATCGTTTCCTCAGTGGAGGTGCTCGGAGACACGGCAGCCCTGACCAAGGTGGGGCTCGACCGCAAGCCGACTGCAAAGGAGACATCCGGCGCGATCGCCGGCGATGGCCTCATCTCGTCCGTCTCCGGTCTCTTCGGCTGCCTGCCGCTCACCTCCTTCGCGCAGAACATCGGTCTCGTGGCAATGACGAAAGTGGTCAACCGCAAGGTGATTCTTTCCGGCGGCCTGCTTCTCGTACTCGCCAGCTTCGTGCCAGCCATATCCGAGGTGTTCAATTCCATGCCGCAGGCGGTGCTCGGCGGGTGCACGATCATGATGTTCGGCAACATCATTCTCTCCGGCTTCCAAATGATCTCCGATGCCGGATACACCCAGCGCAACATCACGATCGCCGCGCTCTCCCTCACCATAGGCATCGGTTTCACGCAGGTCTCCAGCATCTTCGTGCATTTCCCGCCGCTGTTCCAGTCGATCTTCGCGCAGAACTGCATCGCCGTGGCATTTGTGGTGGCTGTGGTGCTCAATCTCGTGCTCCCGAGCGAGGACCGTTTCCTGGCCGCTCCTGCAACCAACCGGAAGTGAACGGAATCGGGAAGGATTCGGATGAATGCGATGGGCCGACGGTGTGATCGCCGGCCCATCGCATTTCACACGCTGAAAGATTGCATACGCCATTCCCCACACGCATGCCGATGATGCCAACTTCGAATGAGGCGACGACGAAATCGAGGAATCCGCAAGTGCCGCACGCGTATTGTATGAGATACACGAGTTTGAAAGGATGCTATGCAAGCGATTACGCAACAGCTGCTCAGCGGTGAACGCGCACTGTTCCAAGGTCGTGATCTTCAGATCACGGATTGCGTGTTCGAGGACGGCGAGTCGCCGCTCAAGGAGTCACACAACATCGTGGTCAAGGATTCGGTGTTCCGCTGGAAGTATCCGCTGTGGTACAGCGACGGCGTCGAGGTGGAGCACAGTCTGTTCGAATTCAATGCCCACGCGGCGTTCTGGTGCTCGAAGAACATGACGTTCCACGACTGCACCATCTAGGCACCCAAGGAATTCCGTCGCAATGAGCATGTGACCGTGGAGCGCACCGCATTCACCGATGCCGCGGAAACCTTCTGGGAATGCAAAGACGTCACACTGCGCGAAGTGAGCGCGGCAGGCGACTATTTCGCCATGAACAGTGAGAATGTGGACATACGCGATTTCCAGCTCACCGGCAACTACTGTTTCGACGGCGCACGGAACGTGACGGTGGATCATGCCCGCCTGATTTCGAAGGATGCCTTCTGGAACTGCGAGAATGTCACGGTGCGCAACTCATTCATCAGCGGGGAGTATTTGGCATGGAACACGAAGAACATCACATTCGAGAACTGCACCATCGAATCGCTGCAGGGACTGTGCTACATTGACGGGCTGACGATGCGCGACTGCCGTCTGATCAACACGACGCGCTCGTTCGAATACTGTTCCGACATCGACGCCGACGTCACCACACGCATCGACAGCGTGGTCAACCCGATTTCCGGCGTGATTCGAGCTGCCGCATTCGGCGACGTCGTGCAGAACGACCCCGCGATCGACACGACGAAGATCCAGCTCATCAGCACAGACTTATGATTCACGGAGTAGCGAGGCACAACATGGACATTGACGAGCGCATTGCACAATTCGACTCCCCTGTCGACCGCACGGGCATCTTCTCGATGAAATGGGACGTGGCCGACGGCGAACTGCCGATGTGGGTGGCGGACATGGATTTCCGCACGGCTCCGGCGATCAGCGAGGCATTGACTGAACGCGTGGGCAACGGCACCTTCGGCTATACGGATGTTCCCCGGGAATGGAACGAAGCGGTCGCGGATTGGTGGCTGCGTCGGTATGGCGTGACGGTGGATCCTGAGCATGTGGTGTTCACCACCGGTGTGATTCCGGCAATCTCCTCACTGGTCCGCTCGCTGACGAATGTGGCCGAGAAGGTCGTGCTCCAACCGCCGGTCTATAACATCTTCACGAATTCGATAGTGAACAACGGGCGCCGGGTACTGTGCAACCCTCTGCGTTATGAGCACGGCGCGTACTCGATGGATTTCGACGACCTCGAGCACAAGCTCGCCGATCCGCTCACCCGTCTGATGATTCTGTGCAATCCGCAGAATCCGAGTGGCAATGTGTGGAGCGACGGCGATCTGGCGCGCGTAGGCGAGCTGTGCGCAAAACACCATGTGACGGTTGTTTCCGATGAGGTGCATGGCGACATCGTGCGCCCGGGTGTCACCCATATGCCATTCGCCGCGGTCAATGAGCTGAACCGTTCAATCTGCGTGACCTGCTCGTCACCATCGAAGGCCTTCAATGTGGCCGGACTGCAGTCCGCATATTTCATCTGCGACGATGACGGTCTCCGGGCACGTGCCGTGCGCGGCGTGAACACCGACGAGGTGGCCGAGCCGAACGATTTCGCCGTGTTCTCCACGATCGCCGCCTATACCGATGGAGGCGCGTGGCTCGACGATCTGTGCCGTGTCGTGCAGCGCAACAAGGACTACGTGTCGGCGCAACTTGACGAGCATGCGCATGACATGCTGCATATGGTGGCCTCGGATTCCACATATCTGGCATGGATCGACTGCTCGGGCCTTCTTGATCGTGTGGGCGACGCCAATGCTGAGCGCTTCTGCGGTTTTCTGCGTTCACATACCGGTCTTGTGCTCTCGTATGGCGGCATCTACGGCGAAAACGGGTCCCGGTTCGTACGCATGAATCTCGGCACCCGCGCCGATCTGGTCATCGACGGCACGGCGCGCCTGCTCGCCGGCGCCGCGGCGTATCTGGGAAACTAATCGAAATCAGGTTCGTACCGCCGCCGCGCATAGCGGATCACGAACCATCGCATGCACAAAGCGATGCCGATCATCACAACGAGTGGAAGCCAGAAGTACGGTGAACGGAAGGTGGGCAGGAAGTAAAGCCCCAGCGCTCCGAGCACACCGATGGCCACGGTGAAGTTGGTGAGCGACGACGATAAGTCGCATAGCCTCTTCTCTCCGAGTCTCATCTCACGGCGCGCGTCGCTTTCGCTTTTCCCCAGCTCGTAGACGTTGACTTGGCGCAATGCGCGGAAATTATAGAGGAACAGATCGGTGCGCGTTGCGTACAGGCCCCCATACACATAACACCACACCCCCGCCGCGATGCTGGTCTGCGCAATGCCGGCGGCGATGCCGTCACCCATGCCATGACCGTAAGCCAGCAGCAGGCCATGGGTAACGAGAATCACCACGGTGCCCAGAACCACCAGAACCCCGCAGCGAATCCACCCCGGCGTCTCTGCGAGACTGTGTAGAACTGCTCGATCCGATTGAATGCGGCGTCGTATTCCCGGCTGTCCTCATGCGCATGCTTGAGAATCGTGTAACCGATCAGGATTCCAACGATTTCCACGATGAACGATTCCGGATGCTGCTGGATATGCGGCAGCTCCACCAATTCCTTGGTCATGAGGCCAATCAACCGATCGAGCCCTTTGACCACCTCCTGCACGTCGGCGGTGTTGCGTTCCGGCAATGCCTGCAGGAAGCTTCCAAGGGCGAACCCGAGAATGATGACGGTCACACCATTTGCGATGCTCAGGGCCCGGTTGGTCGCATGCCTGTCATAGCCGAAGCGGTCATCCTCCTCGGCTAGCGCCTGCATCCGGTGGGCTTGTGCGTGTATTGCCGCATTGTGGGCGTGCGCTGCCAAACCATCCTGTGCCCTGGTTCCGCTTCCTGGATTCTGCGCATCGGGAGACACTGGTGAATCTGCATTGCCCTTGTGTTGCTTCGTCATTGTCTCCCTCTCCTCCCCGGTGTCAACCTCTACAGAGAATAGCGCATAGCTGGCCGGTTATTCCTAGTCTAGAGGCATAGACTCCGTTTGTGCCGCACCTATGCTCTCAGGCGCATGCAATCCCATCTGCGGGCGTGCCGGACAACGCTTCCAGCATCACCCCGTAATCGTCCGCATCAATATAGATGGCGCATGACCGCGGTGGGCATCGCATTATGCCCTGCCCCTGTGTGTCAGTCGTCGCCGGGGCATCAGGATGGCATACGTCGATAAGCGTGTGCGAGGCGAGCGCCGCATTGCGAACCTGTCGATGGACCTCGCTGCTCCCGGTGTTGAGCACCACGCACACCGGATGGTTTCCTTCCACCACCCAGCACAGCGAATGGGCGGTGTCGCCCGGCTGCGCCTCCACCTGGTCCCCCAGCAGATGCGCGCGGATCCACACCATGTGCGGCAGGAACCTCATTGGCGGGATGAGATCGTGGGGTACGCCATAGTAATCGCCGAAGAACACGCAAGGCAACACGGTGTCGCGTAGCAGAATGCATGCGTACGCCAACGGTTTGAACCATGGTTGCACCCAGGATTCGAGCGCCTGACCGGGTTGTGTGTCATGGTTGTCCACGAAGGTGCATGCATACGTCGGTTCACGCTCATACAGCGTGTCTGCGGCAAGTCCCCGCAGATCGAATCCCTCTGGGTTCTTTGAGGCCTGTTCGAAGCGGAAATGGAGTGCGACATCGAACAGCATCATGCAATGGTTGCAATCATGCAGGTACGAGGTCAGCTCGCCCGCGTCACCCGACCAATACTCCCCCACGGCAATGCCGGGATGATTGCCGTATCGTTGCATCGTGCGCAACCATGGCGCGAAGAATCCGGCGTCGATGCTTTTCACCGCATCGAGACGGAAGCCGTCCACTCCTGTGGTCGTCGTATACCATATGCCCCAATCCGTAAGCTCCCTGGCGACCTCAGGTTCGTTGACATCGACGTCATCTCCCATGATGTAATCGAAGTTGCCGCGTTCATGGCTCACATTGTCGCTCCACTGCTTGCCGTCGAAACGCATGATGCCCGTCGTGCCATCATCGGTCGTGTAATCGGTGCCGGTGAAATCGCTCCAGTTCCATTTGAATGTCGAATACACGCCGCCGCGTTCGGGGAAATCGTATACGGTGTCCAAGGTGCGTTCGACCACGGTGGAGTCGCTTCTCGTGCGGTCGTCCACATTCACTTCATGTGTGCGCACAGGTTCCGTTCCATCGGCACCCATGCGGTGGTTGAACACGATGTCCGCGAATACACGAACACCATTGCCCTGCATCGCGCGAATCGCCTGAAGGTACTCCATGCGGGAGCCGTATTTGGTGGGAACAGAGCCTTTGGCATCGAACTCCCCAAGATCGTACATGTCATAGACGCCGTATCCCACGTCTGAATCGCCGGCCTGCCCCTTGTACGCAGGTGGAAGCCAAGCTGTGGTGAATCCGGCATGGGCCACGCTCGACGCCTGCGATGAGAGCCATCTCCATAGGTTGTGGCTTTCGGGCAGGTACCATTCGAAGCATTGCAACATGGTCTCATGGTTTGGTTTGTCTATCGCCATATCCGTTCGCGTCCGTAAGTGTCGTCAGTTGCCGTGTCCTGTTGCCTCCATGCTAACGACATTTGCATCCAATACGCCCGTAGCTTGTGGCATATTGAATTGGCCCGCGCACTGCAACATTCAATCTCAGAGTGTGCAGGCGTTCACGAAGGAGCGGAATATGCACCTGCTTGGTTCGTCTATTTTATATAGATGTTCAGGGTGCCATTGCACAGCACGATAGAATGCACTTCGAGGTCTGTAGATCGCTTCCACGAGACCATCCTCGCTGATCGCCATCGGATCCAGCCCCTCGCCCAGCTTGCAGATGGCCTGATGATGTCGGCTGTTGACCGCAAGGTCGGTGTCGTGTAAATCTTCTCGCAGGGGCGTCCTGCTTAGAATGTGCACATGGTGAGCCGGCCGATCATAGGGTGGGTGCTGATGATGATCGACGTCGCTGGGATGTTCGCTCGGCAGATCCTGATACAGCGTCCCTCCGCAGAAGACGTTCATGATCTGCAGACCACGGCATATGCCGAGCACCGGTTTGTCGCTTGCAACGGCACGTTCAAGCAACGCGAGTTCCATCTCATCCCGCGCATCGCAGCAGTGCAGATTGCCGTATCGGTCCGATTCGCCGTAGCATTCCGGATTCACGTCATGCCCACCAGTCATCACAAGACCGTCGCACATGCCGAAGATCTGGTCGGTCTCCTGTCGATCGGTCGTCAATGCAGGCATGAACGGCACTGCACCGGCCTGACGCAATGCATTCATGTACCCGGGAAGCATCCATAAGCTCCCCCGTTCGTCATCCACCAACGGCATCACCGCGACCACTGGCCTCATATGCCCTCCGTTCCCTCATTGCCATGCAGACATGAACATGAGCACGATAGCCAAGAGAGGGACATTCTCGGTGACATGACGATTACGAATCCATTTCAGCATCGAGGTGCATGGATGCCAACCCGGCCGTAATCCGCTACCTGACAACACCAAAGAATTGCGCGGCTGAGATGAACCTGTAATCGTGGCCCGTGTGCCCGATGAACCCGAGCAGATCCTCGTATTCCAGACTCACCGTCTTCGTGTTCGTATTCGGGTGCATGAGCAGACGCTGGCCTGCGAGCGCGGTATCGACCAGCACCTCGACCTGCTGGTCGGCATCGTTGATGAGTGCGAGCGGAGTCACCGATCCGGGTTCGAGGTTCAATACGCGCCGCAGTTCGTCGGCATTCGCAAACGAGAGCCGGCCCGTACCGATGATCTGTGCAAGTGCCTTGAGATCCGCTCGTCGATCCTCGCTCATCAGCACGAGATAGTAGTTTCCTTTTCGATTGGTGAGGAACAGATTCTTGATCGGGGTGCCATCGATGAGCGTTTTGACGAATTGTGCGGCCTCCATTGTCGTGACCGCGGGGTGTGTGACTTCGGTGTAGTCGATACCGAGTTCGTCGAGAATATTATAGAGCGTCACAGTGCCGAGCATACCCAAGCCGCCTCCCAGACATTCCCTATGCCATGACAAGCCCCTCATGCCTCTGCGTGCATGAGGGGTGTCTGCATCACAACCGCAGTTTCCGACAATCACCATTCGGCTCTGCTGAGTATGCGGTGGGATATCGATACTGATGTGACCGTGCACACCAAGCAGACAACGCCGCCAATCAGTATCAGCATGCCGTTTGGGATGGAGATCAGAGCGACGAGGATGCCCTGATTGTTCGTGACGGAAACGACGAGTACGCATATCGTGAAGATGACGGCCATCGCCACGATGCGCATCACCGCGGCACGGTCACGGAAGGCGAGACTGATAGGGATTTCAACCGCCACCGTCACCGACACCGTCGTCAGGACAATCACCAAGGCAACAGGCACCTGGTTCCATGCCATCTGCGGGCTCAATGTGCCGAGGGCCATGAGCACAAGCGACAGGAGCATCGGAGGGATGATGGCGCCGCAGTACTTCTCGATGAGATAATCGCGGGTATTAAATGGCATCGTGAAGAACATGCGCCGACATGCCCGTGACACGTCGTTCTGCACTGTCTTGCATACCAGCATTGCCAGCATGAGCGGCAGGAATGCCACACCGAATGCGTAGAGGTCGGAAAAAAATAGGTAGAACACGGTCAACGCCAGCATGCACACCAGCAGCATGCGTTGCTTGCCAAGCCAGATCGCGTCTCTGACGAACAGACCTTTCATTGCATTGTCCTTTCCTGCATCGTTGTGGTTCGCGGGTCGGCACTCATCAGCGTGATGATCTCATCGATGCTTGCCCCACAGATCCCCGCTCCAGGCAAGTTCTCCTCATAGAATCCACGTTCGTCGGTAACGGCTTTCCAGCCGCCGGGCGTGCGCTGTTTGGCGAGTATGTACCGTGGGTCTGCCGCTGACATCTGATCGTCGGTGAGTGTGAGCACCGCATATTCGTTGTGCAATGCATCGATGGTTTCGTGCATGCGAATTCGGCCGCGGTCAATGAGGTAGAAGTCGTCGCATAGATTCTCCAGGTCGGTGGCGATGTGCGAGCTGATGAGCATTGAACGGCCTGGGATCTCCATGTATTCGCGGAGCAGGTCGAGCACTTCGTTACGGGCGATGACGTCCAGACCGGTCGTCGGCTCATCGAGGATCAGTAGTTCGGGGTGATGTGCCATTGCCATGATCGTTTTGCATTTGGCAAGCATGCCCGTGGAGAATTCCTGAATCTGCCGGTTCAGCGGAAGCATGAACCTCTGTAGCTGTGCCCTGCACCATTGTTCGTCGAATGTCGTATAGAAGCGTCTGCGTTCGTCGATCTCATTGTTCAGCGTGAAGGTCGGCACGAACGTGCTGTCGCCGAAGGTGACGCCGGTGCGCGATTTCACGTTCACTCCCACCCGGCGGATGGGGTCACCGAGAATGGTCCCATCCCCTCCGTCCGGCCTGGCAAGTCCGAGCATGAGCCTGAATGTGGTGGTCTTGCCGGAACCGTTGGTGCCGATGAGAGCGGTGATGGTGTTGTCCGGCACCTCCATCGTCACGTCGAGGTCGAAATCCAGATAGTGCTTCGTCACATGGTCAAGTGCAATCTTCATGATGCTCCTTCAGTCCGTTCGGCGGTGCCGCCCGAATCCGCGGAGGCGTCTTCAAGCAGCATGACGACAAGCTCGAGGATCTCCTCGCGGGTCAGCCCAAGCCGCTGGGCTTTGGCGATGGCCTGCGCGAACTGCTCCTCGACCTGGCGGTTGAGCTCCTCGGCGACGATGTTCGGCGAGATCTGCGCAACAAAGCTGCCCTTGCCCTGAACGGTGATGACAAGTCCCTCCCGTTCAAGTACGTCGTATGCTTTCTTCACCGTCAGTGCGGAGATTCTGCAGGTACGAGCGAGAGAGCGAACCGAATCCAGCGGCTCCCCTGCCTTGAGATTTCCCTCTTTGATGAGCGCACGTATCTGATCGACAATCTGTTCGTAGATTGGCGTCATCGAGGTGGTACTGATCAGAAGCTGCATCTCCCCTCCTTTCGAACGTGAGAATACAATGTGTCCAAGTTCGATATATAACAGTATATAACAGATAAAACAGTGCATATCTCTGGCGTGTTGGCTCACAGGCATGCTCACAGACACATTGCGCGACATTCCATATGACAAGATGGGAACGCGCTGATGAAAGACGCGAGCAATCATTGGAATTCCAACGATGCAACCGCAAGTTGACATCAGATCGCCGGTTGCCGGAGCGAATGCAACCGCAAGTTGGTGGCGCGCTTTCCGCATTTCGGGCATAGTAGGGGCATCGGCACCCGTGACGGTTGCCGAAACGAGTAGGCGCGAAGGAAAAGGACAGGACCATGAGCTTCAAAGACAATCTGCAATATCTGCGTGGATCGCGCAATATGACGCAAGAGCAGCTGGCAATGCTGATTGGCGTGTCACGGCAATCAGTGAGCAAGTGGGAAAGCGAGAAGGCGTACCCCGAAATGGACAAGCTGCTCATGCTATGCGATATGTTCGGCGTGAGCCTCGATGACCTGGTCATGGGTGACGTGCGCAATGCAATGGTCACATCGGCAGATCACGGCGGGGATGGGCACCCAAAAGCACCGATGCCTGAGATGAAAGGATCGGCGTTGCCTCAGGACATCACCGGCTACGAGGAGCATATGCGCAAATTCGACCTGATGATTCCCACCGGTGTGTTCGCCATCATCTTCGGCGTGGCCGTTGGCAGCCTGTTCGATTCGAGCAATTCAATTCTGGGTGCCAACAACGCGAATGAGGTGCTGATATTCCTGTGCATCGCCATAGGCACGCTCGTCGGTCTCGCCCTGCTCATCCCCGCCGGACTGGCACACAGTGCGTTCAAACGTCAGCATCCCTATGTGGAGGACTTCTATACCGAGTCGGATCGTGCCGCCGCCCGCAAAGTGCTCGCCATAGCATTGATTGCAGGCATCACCCTCGTCATGGCCGGCATCGCCATCAACGTATGGGCCGATGAGGTGCTCAGCATAGACGAGGGATGGCCCAACACGGCACTCCTCATATTCGTCGCAGTCGGCGTGTGGTTCATCGTATTCGGCGGCATGCAGTATGGACGGCTCAACATCGCCGACTACAACAAGGAATCGGAGGAGCAGCATGCGCAGGAGAACGCGGCGGAGTCAATCTACGACAAGGTGAATGGGGCGGTATGCGGCATCATCATGATCACGGCCACCCTAGTCGGCCTCACGTTGCTGTTCTGCTTTGACGGTGGACCGCACGGCATGTTCTGGATGTCTTGGGTGATCGGCGGTTTCCTCTGCGCAATCGCCTCGATTGTCACAGGACTCATCAAATCCACCAAATCCGTCTGAACGGCGTCCTGGCACAACATGGAGTGGGTAGAATATGGGAAACCGATATCGCAATGGAACGAGGAACATGGTGGACGGGAAAATCAGGCAGGCATTGGAGACGATGCCGAAAAGCGAACTGCATCTGCATATCGAGGGAACGCTCGAACCGGAGCTTGCGCTGACGCTGGCGGACCGCAATGGGGTGACATTGCCTTGGAGGGGCATCGATGACCTGCGGGCGCAGTATGAATTCGAGAATCTGCAGTCGTTCCTCGATCTCTACTATGCGCTGATGAAGACGCTGAAGACGAAGGACGACTTCAAGGATCTCATGCTCGCCTATCTCACACGGGCGAACGCGGATGGGGTCAAGCACGCCGAGGTTTTCTTCGATCCGCAGGTGCATGTATGCACGAATGGTTTGGATTTCAACATGGTGCTCGACGGCCTCCTTGAGGGAATGATGATCGGCCGCGAGCGCTTCGGCATCACCGGTGGCCTGATTCTGAGCATCGTACGCGACATGGATATCGATTCGGCGAACCGGATCCTCGACATGGCGGCGCCGCGAAAAGCCGAGATCCTCGGCATCGGGCTCGATTCGGCGGAAGTCGGCTACCCACCGGCCGAATTCATCGATCAGTTCGCGCGGGCAAGGGCCTTTGGCTGGCACTGCGTGGCGCACGCCGGCGAGGAGGGCCCGGCGGCGTATATCCGCGATGCGCTCGATCTGCTGCACGCCGAGCGCATCGACCACGGCATCCACATTCAAGACGACCGCGAGCTGCTCGAGCGCGTCGCACGCGACGGCATTCCGCTCACCTGCTGCCCGTTGTCGAACCTCAGGCTGCAGGTCGTACACGACATGCGCGAGCATCCGATTCCCAGATTCCTGCATGAAGGGATCGTATGCACGATCAACTCGGATGACCCCGCATATTTCGGAGGCTATGTCGCGGCGAACTATGCCGCGCTCGCCGACATCGGCATGTCGATGGAGGAATTGGCATCGCTCGCCAAGAACTCCATCGACGCATCGTTCGCCTCGGATGGGCGCAAGGCGCAGCTCCATGCGGAGCTCGCCGCGTGGCGCACGCAGCATGGTCTCTGATCATGCCATATGCATATCATTCGCCGGTCTCATATGGTTCGACACGCACCGGCAACGCACGCTTGATATACGCATCCATACCGGGGACGGTGAACGCCACCTGACCCCGCCGTGGTGCATAGATCAATCCCAATTCGATGAGTTGATTGCGCACGTTCGTCAACGAAGAGTTCGGCCGACCAAGACTTCGGGCCACATCGGCGGTGTCCACAGCATCGGCGTCTTCAGCGGCCATCGCCGCCATATAGTCTCGTCCCAATTCGCTTGCACGCTGCCAACGGGAGATGTAGAGGCCTTGGTCCAACGTACGCCATGCTCCCGGCAGGCCGCGTTCGACCGCATCTATCGTCATCGGACTTGAATCTGCAGCGTCCCATGTGGCCGAACCATACGCCTGAATGAAATACGGATACCCCATGCTGCGTTCCACCAACTCGGCCAACGCCGTATCGTCGAACGACCTGCCCGCCTCCTGCGCGGGGCTCTGGAATCCCAGCGCACTCGCCTCTTTCGAGAGCGATCCAAGCCGATGGTACGTGAACAGGCGTTCCGCGTAAGAACGTAGTTTGGTGAGCACGCCTGGCAGATTGGGCAATCCTGCGCCCACGATGAAGAATGGAAGATCCTGCTGCCCCATACGGTGCTGGATGCCGATGAGCGCGCCAAGCACTTCGTCGGACATCTCCTGCAATTCATCGACGAACATGAACAACCCGCTCTTGCACGCCTTGAGCTGCCTCGACAACTCCTCGACAAGCAGCTCCAAACGGTACGCATCGGTCTGTATCTGGGCGTCCTGCGGTTCCGTATCCACCGTCGCCTTAACGATGCCGAAATCGAATGACAGGTCCTTCACATACGAGAATGCGTTTTTCAACGCCTCCCTCAACGCGCGGTCGCGCATGCGTTGCGTCGCCATCATCAATTCATGGAAGATGGCATCGTATTCCTTGCGCGCGTCCCCGTTCGCCTCGCATTGCACAACCATCATGCCATGCGCGCGGGCCTGTTTCGCGAACTGCAGCAGCAGCACCGTCTTGCCCATGCCACGCAGACCGCTGTAGATCATGCCCCGATCGACGAACCCCAGCTCCGTACGGACGAGCAATTGTTCCATATCCGCCAAATCGGCATCACGCCCGACAAGATCGCGCGGCGACTTGCCCGATCCCGGCATGAACGGGTTGAGCGCCTTCGTGGAAACCTCCATGTCATCTCCTGTGTGTGAGTTGTATGCAGTTTCATTTCCATATATCACTGTATATTGCACTATATTCAACTATATCAGTGTATATTCGCATATATCATCGTATATACACGGACGTCTGTACACACCACATATCCATCGCTGTACCATGACATCATGAGCGCACATGAGATAAACACCCGTCTGATCATCGTCGAAGGACTGCCAGGCAGCGGCAAGAGCACGACGGCCGCAATGGTCGCCGCCGAACTCGAAGCGCGGGGGAAGGACGTCGTCTGCGTCGACGAAGGAGCCGCGAACCACCCCGCCGATGTCGGCGACTACGACTTCCCTGATTTCGCGAGCGAACGCGCCACGATACTCGATACATGGCGCGCGTTCGCAGCCCACGCCGAACCTGATACGACCTACGTGTTCAATTGCGTCCTGCTGCAGAATCCGATGTGCGAGACGATGATGCGGTTCGGCATGAACGAGGATGAGTCACGACGGTATATCGGTGAAATCACGGCGATCATCGCGCCGCTGCATCCCGTCATCATCTACATCGACGAACCGGACGCGAAGTCGGCTATTGATGGTGTCCTCGACGAACGCGGCGATGGTTGGCTCAATGCCGTCATCGACTACCACACGGCACAAGGGTACGGTGAAGCGCATGGGTTGCGCGGATACGAAGGGTACATCGCGTGCCTTGAAGAGCGCAGAGAGCGGGAGCTGCGCATCCTACGTTCACTTCCGGTTGACAGCCACATCATCGCGCCATTGAGCGATGCCAAACGGATATCGACGGTGGTGGATGCGATACCGTGACACGGCCGCGCACTACAGCCACTGGATGAACGCGGTCTTGTCGGTGCTGTTGTAGCCGGCATGACGGTAGAAATCGAGGGTCTTCGGATCATGGGAGCCGGTGAGCAGCATCATCTTGTAGCAGCCGGCCTGTTGTGCGAGCGCTTTCGCATGGTTGAGGCATGCGGTCGCATAGCTGCGACCACGCACATCGGCGCGCGTCACGACGTTCTCAACGAACGCATACGGACGTACGCCACGCGTCAGATTTGGAATGATGACGCATACGCATGAGGCGACGATGTCCCCATCGTGCTCGCATACGATGAGATGATGGTCGGGATCGGCGAGGATGCGCACCCACGTGTCATGCAGATGCCTGTCATGTTCCGGAATCGACTGTTCATGCAGGTCGAGGTACAGCTCGAGCAATACGTCAAGGTCCCCTTCGTATGCTTCCCTGATATCCGTCATGCCCCGTCTCCTTCATCATCATGCCCGCCTTCTGTATGACCGCCCATATTATCGCATCACGCAATGGCGCGTCCATGCCATCTTATGACCGTGGCGGCTTCCTACAGACAAGAACGCCTTTCATATTCTCCGTCTCATTGTGCACGCCGAAGATGAGCCGCTTCTCTTCCTTGGTGCAATCGATCAGAATCTTGATCTCTGAATCCCCTTTCACCAGATCCGCCACACAGATGATCGCATCGATGCCGCACAAGCCTGTTCCCACCCAGACATCGATCCCGCTTCCGTCCATCGACGCCGTATCGCGCAGATACCCATAATCAACCGGATAGATGGAGTCGGGGTATCGCGGATGGCTTGTCCCTTTCGGCCTATCAATCACGATCGTCGACGTGGCGGCCAACCCATCTAGGATTCTCCAGTAGCCATCTTCCTCCATCGTACCGGCGCGCTGTGCTCCCATCCCCTCGGCCTCCCGCATCTTCCGTTTCCCCTCCCGGTTCATTCGTAATGACGCCCAGTATGCCGCATAGAGGCAACATGATGGACGCGCCAGCCATGCTCTTTCCCGTCTCCCGTTTCAAAACCGCTTGGAATGTCGGCAAGCGTTTGCGTCAACTCCTCCCGCGACGTGAATGTGCGGATGCGCACATCGTGATGCGCAGCGGCCTCGTCCAGTGCGGCGATCATCTGCGGACGCCGCCGGGTGGGAAAGCCGATGATGTACCGCCGGAACTCCTCATCGAATTCATGCTCAACCCACGGCATATCCTCATGCTTTATGCCAATACGCCGCTCGACACCCTCAAGGCACACACCGGTGGGGAAATCAAGGAAGAACACAGTGTCGCAATATGCAAGTCGCATCGGCAACGTCCGGGCGAAATTGCCGTCGATGATCCACTCGTCCTGCTCGAGGATCATCTGCAGACGTACGTCGAATTCCTCACGCGTGATGGTCGTGCGGTCTGGCTTATGCCACAGCATGTCCAGATAGTACAGCGGCAATCCGGTCGCATCGCGCAGCCGGCGCGCGAACGTGCTTTTGCCCGCACCGGGGCATCCGATGACAAGTACGCGTCTCATATCCCCTACTATGCCATGGCCTTTTGTCCATCCCGGTCCACGCAGGAGGCATGCGGCTGCTATCATGAAGCTAAAAAATCACCCGGAACAGGAGATGCGCCATCAACGAACCATCCTTCTATCAGCTTCTTCAGATGGATGCCCATGGGCTATGGGCGAAAGTGAAGGCGACCACGGAACCGCGAACAAAGGCTCGTCTCATCTTCGCCATGTCAATCAGGAGCATTCTGCTCGTCTCCTTCGCCGTCGTATTCATCGGCGGTTTGTCGGCGGTGTTCGGCCCCGATAACTCCGGGCTGGCCGTGGCGGGATTCTGCATCCTGCTCGGCATCAAGCATGTTCCTTATGGATACCGCGCCACGGACAGTGTCATCGCTCTGGCGTTCGTCTTAGCGGCCATGGTGTGTGGGGGACTGGCGGCCCAGGCATGGCCGCCAGTCCCCTGTCTGATGGTGAACTTCCTGCTCATCACCGTCATCCTGGTACTCGTTGCCGACGAGCCACTGATGGGCAACGCCGGGCTCTATGTGTTCGGATACCTGTTCGTGAGCCAGACGCCTGTGAATGGGGAAGCGCTCGCAAGCCGGTGTGTGCTGGCGTTGCTGCTGTGGCTGGCATGCAGCGCCGTGCTCCTGCACAAGCACCACGGGAAGTTCCAGAATGTTCGTTTGTATGACATGCTGGCTGCATTCAGCGTATCCAGCGCAAAGGGACTCTGGCAGATCAGACTGTCCGCAGGGGTGGCCATGGCTTTGCTCATCGGGGAACTGGCAGGACTGCCCCGAGGCGTATGGGTGGGCTATGCCTGCATGTCGGTGCTTCTCCCCTTCGGCGAAGCGGGAACGAGCCTGCCAATGCGAGCGCTGCAGCGCATAGGCGGAGTTGTCGTGGGATCATTGCTATATGCCGGATTCTCGCTTGTGGTACCGGCCGGGTCCCGCATCCTGTTCGGCCCCATCGCAGGCATCTGTATGGGATTCTCCAGCAAGTACATGGTAAACAACGCCCTCAATTGTTTCGGCGCCCTCCTGCTTGCCGAGAGCGTCTACGGCGTCTCCGGATCTGTGACGTTGCGGATCTACGACAACATGATTGGTGCGCTCTTCGCGGTATGCTGCACCGTGCTGTTCTCACTTCTGGAACGCCATGCCTCCTCCGATGAAGCACCGGCAACCAACCGCACCAAGCCGTCGACGAATATATAATTCCCATTCCAGACGGTGCCTGTCACAGTGCGCATTCATCCAAAAAGAAAGGCCTGCCGAACGTACTTCGGCAGGCCTCGTCATGCGGAGCACAATCCATAAGGACGGCAGTTCATGCGTTCTCCCATGGAATGGACCCAATCATGCTCGATGGAGGGGCAACTCAGAAGTGTTCCCAGACCAGAGCGTCGCACTCACTCCCACTCAATCGTCGCCGGCGGCTTCGACGTGCAGTCGAGCACAACACGGTTGATCTGGCGGCATTCGTTCGTGATGCGCGTCGAGATCGTCGCGAGCACGTCGTACGGCACGCGCGACCAGTCGGCCGTCATCGCGTCCTCGGAACTCACGGGACGCAGCACGATCGGCATGCCGTACGTGCGTTCGTCACCCTGCACACCCACGGAGTGCACGTCGGCGAGCAGCACGACCGGGCACTGCCAGATGTCGCGATCCAGACCGGCCTTCGACAGTTCCTCACGGGCGATCGCGTCGGCGTCGCGCAGAATGTCGAGTCGTTCCTTCGTGATCTCGCCGATGATGCGGATGCCGAGGCCCGGGCCCGGGAACGGCTGGCGCCAGACGATCTCGTCCGGCAGGCCGAGCTCGGTGCCGATCGCGCGCACCTCATCCTTGAACAGCGAACGCAGCGGTTCGATCAATTCGAACTTGAGGTCGTCGGGCAGGCCGCCCACATTGTGGTGGGACTTGATGTTCGAGGCGCCGTCGCCGCCACCGGATTCGACGACGTCCGGGTAGAGCGTGCCCTGCACGAGGAACTTGACCTCCTTGCCCTGGGCACCGGCCTCTTCAATCACCTGACGCTGCGCCTTCTCGAAGGTGCGGATGAATTTTTCGCCGATGATCTTGCGCTTCGTCTCAGGATCGGAGACGCCCTTGAGCGCATCGAGGAAGTCCTTAGAGGCATCGACCGCGATGAGCTTGATGCCGGTCGCCGCGACGAAATCATGTTTGACCTGCTCGGCCTCGCCCTTGCGTAGCAGACCATGATCCACGAACACGCAGGTGAGCTGGTCTCCGATTGCGCGGTGCACGAGCGCTGCGGCCACGGCCGAATCGACTCCACCAGACAGACCACAGATGACCTGTGCGTCACCGACCTTCTCACGAATCGCAGCGACCTGCTCGTCGATGATGTTCCTTGCGTTCCAATCGGCTTCGATGCCGGCGCAATCATGCAGGAAATTCTCGATCAGATCCTGTCCCAGCGGCGTGTGCTTGACCTCAGGATGCCACTGCACGCCGTAGAGCTTGCGTGAGGGATCCTCCATCGCAGCCACTGGCGCCCCTTCGGTATGCGCGGTGACTTCGAATCCGGCGGGTGCCTTGTTCACGGCGACACCATGGCTCATCCAAGTGGTCTGCAGGGATGGCGAACCGTCGAGAATGCCCGTGGCATCGTCCACCACTGCTTCCGTCTTGCCGTACTCGCCGAGCGCCGCCTTGTCGACGTCGCCGCCGAGCTCATGGGCCATCACCTGGAAGCCATAGCAGATGCCAAGCACCGGCACTCCGGCCGTGAAGATGCTCTTGTCAATGGTAGGAGCACCGGGTTCGTACACCGACGCCGGGCCGCCTGACAGTATGATCGCGGACGGCTTCTTGGCCAGCATCTCCTCGACCGGCATCGAATGAGGCACCAATTCGGAATACACGTTCGCCTCGCGCACGCGGCGCGCGATGAGCTGCGCGTATTGCGCTCCGAAATCAACGACAAGGACAGGACCTGCTGCCATTACGCTCCCCTTATATAGGTTCATTACTCGGGCATTACAACACATCTATTGTGCGCAGGCAAGTAGACATTGAAATTCGCACATGCCACGGGTCGCATCGGTGTCGCCTCAAGCGCTCAAGCACTGCGATCACAAGGATTTTCCAGATTGTTCGCTTGTTTTCAACACGCCGCGTAATATCCTCACAAACCGCACGCGACAACGACGGCGAAAATGCTTGCATTCGTTGGAATCTCAACGTTTCTCGCCTTTATTCACTGATTTTCCATTTTCACAAATCGCTCGAGCAATCGCCCAAATTCGCAAATTATGCGCACAGATTCGCCCACACTGTTTCAAAAACTGCAAAAAGGTCAGCGTATTCGCGTAACATAATCAGCGATCGGACACGGAAACCGGCCTGCAGGACAGCACCGAAGCCCGTGTCCAATGGAATAAACAAATCGCACATTTATGTGCAGGAGTACAGGAGCACACATGACTAATCCTGTTATTGGTACCCCATGGCAGAAGCTGGACCGTCCGGTTTCCGAAGAGGCCATCGAAGGCATGGACAAGTACTGGCGCGTCGCCAACTACATGTCCATCGGCCAGATCTACCTGCGTAGCAACCCGCTGATGAAGGAGCCCTTCACCCGCGATGACGTGAAGCACCGTCTGGTCGGCCACTGGGGCACCACCCCGGGCCTGAACTTCCTTCTCGCCCATATCAACCGCCTGATCGCCGATCACCAGCAGAACACCGTGTTCATCATGGGTCCTGGCCACGGCGGCCCTGCAGGTACCGCTCAGTCCTACATCGACGGCACCTACACCGAGTACTACCCGAACATCACCAAGGACGAGGCTGGCCTGCAGAAGTTCTTCCGCCAGTTCTCCTACCCGGGTGGCATTCCTTCCCACTTCGCTCCGGAGACGCCAGGCTCCATCCACGAAGGCGGCGAGCTGGGCTACGCCCTGTCGCACGCCTACGGCGCGATCATGAACAACCCGAGCCTCTTCGTCCCGTGCATCATCGGTGACGGCGAAGCCGAGACCGGCCCTCTGGCCACCGGCTGGCAGTCCAACAAGCTCGTCAACCCGCGCACCGACGGCATCGTGCTGCCGATCCTGCACCTCAACGGCTACAAGATCGCCAACCCGACGCTCCTCGCCCGCATCTCCGACGAGGAGCTGCACGACTTCTTCCGCGGTATGGGTTACCACCCGTACGAGTTCGTCGCCGGCTTCGACAACGAGGATCACCTGTCGATCCACCGTCGCTTCGCCGAGCTCTTCGAGACCATCTTCGACGAGATCTGCGATATCAAGGCTGCGGCTCAGACCGACGACATGACCCGTCCGTTCTACCCGATGCTCATCTTCCGCACCCCGAAGGGCTGGACCTGCCCGAAGTTCATCGACGGCAAGAAGACCGAAGGCTCCTGGCGTGCACACCAGGTCCCGCTGGCTTCCGCCCGCGACACCGAGGCCCACTTCGAAGTCCTCAAGGGCTGGATGGAATCCTACAAGCCGGAGGAGCTCTTCAACGCCGACGGCTCCATCAAGGACGACGTCACCGCATTCATGCCTAAGGGCGAACTGCGCATCGGCGCCAACCCGAACGCCAACGGTGGCCGCATCCGCGAGGATCTGAAGCTCCCTGAGCTCGATCAGTACGAGATCACCGGCGTCAAGGAATACGGCCATGGCTGGGGCCAGGTCGAGGCTCCGCGCTCCCTCGGCGCGTACTGCCGCGACATCATCAAGAACAACCCGGATTCGTTCCGCATCTTCGGACCTGATGAGACCGCATCCAACCGTCTGAACGCGACCTACGAGGTCACCAAGAAGCAGTGGGACAACGGCTATCTCTCGGCTCTCGTCGACGAGAACATGGCTGTCACCGGCCAGGTTGTCGAGCAGCTCTCCGAGCATCAGTGCGAAGGCTTCCTCGAGGCCTACCTGCTCACGGGCCGCCACGGCATGTGGAGCACCTATGAGTCCTTCGCCCACGTGATCGACTCGATGCTCAACCAGCATGCGAAGTGGCTCGAGGCGACCGTCCGCGAGATCCCGTGGCGCAAGCCGATCTCCTCGGTCAACCTCCTCGTCTCCTCGCACGTGTGGCGTCAGGACCACAACGGCTTCTCGCATCAGGACCCGGGTGTCACCTCCGTCCTGATCAACAAGACGTTCAACAACGACCACGTGACGAACATCTACTTCGCGACCGACGCCAACATGCTGCTCGCGATCGCCGAGAAGTGCTTCAAGTCCACCAACAAGATCAACGCGATCTTCTCCGGCAAGCAGCCGGCTCCGACCTGGATTACCCTCGACGAGGCTCGTGCCGAGCTCGAGGCCGGCGCCGCCGAGTGGAAGTGGGCTTCCAACGCCAAGAGCAACGACGAGGTCCAGATTGTCCTCGCCGCCGCAGGCGATGTCCCGACCCAGGAGATCATGGCCGCTTCCGATGCCCTGAACAAGGATGGCATCAAGTTCAAGGTCGTCAACGTTGTTGACCTCCTGAAGCTGCAGTCCCCGGAGAACAACGACGAGGCCATGTCGAACGAAGACTTCACCGAGCTCTTCACCGCCGACAAACCGGTTCTGTTCGCCTACCACTCCTATGCCCAGGACGTTCGTGGTCTTATCTACGACCGCCCGAACCACGACAACTTCAACGTTGTCGGCTACAAGGAGCAGGGCTCCACGACCACGCCGTTCGACATGGTCCGCGTCAACGACATGGATCGCTACGCGCTCGAAGCTCAGGCTCTCGAGCTGATCGACGCCGACAAGTATGCCGACAAGATCGACGAGCTCAACGCGTTCCGCAAGACCGCGTTCCAGTTCGCCGTCGACAACGGCTACGACATCCCGGAGTTCACCGACTGGGTGTACCCGGACGTCAAGGTCGACGAGACGCAGATGCTCTCCGCGACCGCGGCGACCGCTGGCGACAACGAGTGAGCATAGTCTCATCGCTTAGCCGATGAAAGGCCCGGGTGCCAGCACCCGGGCCTTTTGCTATCCATTTGCTATCCATCACACAACGTCGAATATCCCATATCCATACAGAATGTGACCTGCATCACATTCTCGCGGCATTTGCAAAATAACCGGTCTGCCACGCCCCCATTCCAGTTACAATGGTCTGCGTGCACAACGCAGTCGCACGTCAGGCAGATTATCGATTTCAAAGGAGTCATCGTGAGCCTCAAAAACGTGAGCATCATCAGTCCCGAACCTGGAGACGGCCGGAACGTGGTGGCATTGGGTGTGGTGGATATGCTCGCCCACACCGCGAAGACCAGCATATTCCGGCCGGCGGTGCAGGCAGGCGAAAAGCTCACCGATGCCCTCCTCTCGGTGGCGAGCGCGCCGCAGACCCGCGAACAGGCCGTTGGCGTCACACTGCGTGACGCACGTCTCGACAAAGACAACGCCCGCCAGCAGATCGTCTCCAAATTCATCGACACGAATGCCGAGATCAATCCGCAGATCCGAGTGATCGTCGGATCAGACCGCACCAATGTGGGCGATCCCGAACGGTTCACCTTCAATGCGGACGTCTCCGCCGACCTGCAGTCTCCGGTGCTGCTCTCAGTGAGCTCGATGGGGCGCACGGCGGAAGAGATTCGCGAGACGATAGACGCATGCCGCGAGGTGGTCATCAACGCAGGCACCCAAGTGATTGGCGTGTTCATCACCGACTGCACGAATTCGGCGCTGCCCACCCTCACCGACGAATTCGTGAGCTACGACCTGCCGACCTGGCCGCTTCCCCTCGTGGAACTCGGTTCCGATGACACGAATGTCAAGGCCGCACTCGAGGCCTTCGACGAGCATGTCGACAAGGAATCACTCCTCAACGTGCTTGACACACCTTTCGTACCGCCGACCACACCATTCGCGTTCCAGTACGATCTGCTCGCACGTGCGAAGAAAGACAAGAAGACGATTGTGCTGCCAGAAGGAGAGGATGACCGCATCATCACCGCCGCGAACTACCTGCTGCAGTCGAATGTGGTCGATCTCGTCATCATCGGCGACCGCGACGAGATTCTTGCCCGGGGTGAAAAACTCGGCCTCAAGGCGCTTGACCAGGCGAAGTTCGTTTCCATCGACGACAGGCATCTGCTCGACACCATGGTGCCCAAACTGTGTGAATTGCGCGCCAAGAAGGGCATGACCCCCGACGTGGCTTTGAAAACGCTCAGAGACACGAACTACTTCGGCACCATGCTCATCGTGCTCGGCATGGCCGATGGTCTGGTCTCAGGTGCCATCAGCTCCACCGCCAACACCGTGCGCCCCGCGCTCCAGCTCATCAAGACGAAACCCGGTGTCTCCTCCGTATCGGGTGCCTTCCTCATGTGTCTCAAGGACCACGTGTCGGTATTTGCTGATTGCGCCATCAACCTCGATCCCAATCCGCAGCAGCTGGCCGACATCGCCATCCAGTCAGCCGAGACCGCCAAGGCATTCTCCATCGATCCTAAAATCGGTTTGCTCTCCTATTCCACCTTGGGTTCCGGTAAGGGACCGGATGTCGATCTGGTGGTCGAGGCCACTTCGATCGCCCAGAACAAACGACCGGACCTACCCATCGTCGGGCCCATCCAGTTCGACGCCGCCTGGTCGAAGACGGTTGCCAAGGTCAAGGCCTTCGGCAACCCGATCGCCGGCAATGTCACCGTGTTCGTGTTCCCGGACCTCGATGCGGGGAACATCTGCTACAAGGCAGTGCAGCGCACCTCCGGCGCCGTGGCGATCGGACCGGTGCTTCAGGGGCTCAACCGGCCTGTCAACGACCTGAGCCGAGGCGCCTTGGTGCAGGACATCATCAATACCATCGCCTTGACCGCCATTGAAGCGCAAAGCAACGAATAGTCCACACCGTCTCGCGAATTCATGACGTGGATGGGTGCTCTTTCGAAATGTAGAACGGGAGGGCGCCCATTCACCGTTTTGTAGCAAACGTTGAGTAATCTTGTGTGTTGGAAAGCCGCGTAGCGGCAGAGCAATCACCAATGGAGGATGCCACAATGGCGAAAACCGTCCTTGTTATCAATTCGGGTTCCAGCTCGATCAAGTACCAGCTGGTAGATCTCGAGTCCGGCGAAGGAATCGCATCGGGTATCGTCGAGAAGATCGGCGAACCGATCGACGGCCACTACAAGTACGAATACAACGGCGAAAAGCACGAGCTCGACGAGAAGGTCGAAAACCATGAGCAGGGCCTCAAGCGCGTGCTCGGGTTCTTCGAGGAATACGGCCCGAGCCTTGAGGAGGCCGGCATCATCGCCGTTGGACACCGAGTCGTCCAGGGTGGCGACACCTTCCCGAACCCTGCCTTGGTGACCCCCGACACCACTGCCAAGGTCGAGGAGCTAGCTGTGCTCGCTCCGCTGCACAACGGCCCGGAGGCCAAGGGTGCGCGAGTCATGCGCGAGCTGCTCCCCGAGATTCCCCAGGTCTACGTCTTCGACTCCTCCTTCTTCCAGCAGCTGCCGAAGGCATCGAGCACCTATGCGTTGAACAAGGAAGTCGCCGACAAGTACAAGATCAAGCGTTACGGCGCACACGGCACCTCGCACTGGTTCGTCTCCTCCCAAATCCCAGCGTTCCTCGGCATCGACGCCGAGGCCGCCAAGGGCCTCAAGCAGATCGTACTGCACATTGGCAACGGCGCCTCCGCCTCCGCAGAACTCGGCAGCCGCCCCATCGAGACCTCCATGGGCCTCACCCCGCTCGAAGGCCTCGTCATGGGCTCCCGAACCGGCGACATCGATCCAGCCGCCGTATTCCACCTGATGCGCAATGCCGATATGGATGTCGATGAGCTCGACGACCTGTTCAACAAGAAGTCCGGCATGATGGGCATGACCGGCTTCGGCGACATGCGCGAAGTGCACCGCCTCGTTGCGGAAGGCGACGAGAACGCCAAGCTCGCCCTCGACATCTACGTACACCGCATCGTCAGCTACATCGGCGCCTACACCGCACAGCTCGGCGGCCTCGATGTGCTCACCTTCACCGCCGGGGTCGGCGAGAACGACGAGATCGTTCGCCGCATGGTGTGCGAGAAACTGGCACCGTTCGGTGTCAAGCTCGACAACGACAAGAACGACACCCGTTCGAAGGAACCGCGCATTATCTCCACGCCGGATTCCACTGTCACCGTCGTCGTCTACCCCACCAATGAGGAGCTCGCCATCGCACAGCGCGCCAACGAGATCGTCACCGCCGGGGAAGACACCTACGGCAACAAGATCTGATCTCCACAGGAGAATGTGAGGGGCTGCAAGACCGTTCGTCTTGCAGCCCCTCACATTTTTCCGGGCGCCTACTGTCACCTGCCGCGCAACATGCCATTCCACATGCCCACGAAATCCGGAATCGTCTTACGCGTGGTCTCCACATTCCTTACTTCAATGCCATCAATCGCCAAACCGAGCATTGCGGCGAAGGTGGCCATACGGTGGTCGGCATAGGTCTCCATCACTGCGCCGTGCATCAGGTCCCGTGCAACCGGTGCTATGGAGATGCCCTCCGCCTCCTCCTGAGCGTCGGATCCCACACGATTGATCTCGGTGGCCAACGCCTCCAGACGATTCGTCTCATGACCTCTCAGGTGTCCGATGCCTACCAGCACACTCGGCGCGTTTGCGAATACGGCTATGGCGGCAATGCTTGGCGTTATTTCGCCGATTGCCGAAAGGTCGCACTCCCCCAGACCTTCGATTACACCGTCGCTGCTCACTTCCAAAATACCGTTGTAATCATCGGGGAAGCATTCGCAATCGTTCACTTCATTGAATGGTTCGCCTCCCAAAGTGATGGTGGCACCGAACCGATGCAGAATATGCGGCAGGAAACCACCTGGCTGCGTGGTGTGTGCCGGCCAGTTCGGAATACGCACCGAGCCGGATGCGATCAATGCCGCACCCAGGAATGGTGCTGCATTCGACAGGTCCGGCTCCACCACCGCATGAGCCGCCATCTGCAATTCGGCATGGTCCACAATCCATCTGCCCCGTTGTGGCATGTCGATGTGGCCTCCGGCTGCATCCACGTCTTCCATCGTCATACGGATATGGGGCATGCTTGGCAATTGCGCACCGGTATGCTCAAGAATCAAGCCATCAGGCAGCCGCGATCCAATGAGCAGGAGCCCCGAAATGAATTGTGAGGAAGCCGATGAGTCGATGCGCACCTTCTGTGGCTTGCCTTTGAGATTGCCCAGTTGTGTAGGCGGCGTCACTGTGAATGGTAGATGGCCCTCCTCGCCTTCGAACTCTATGCGAGCGCCCAGCTGCCGCATCCCCTCAAGCACCGGGCCCATAGGGCGTGCATAGGCCTGCTCGTCACCATCGAAACGCACCGGTCCCTTGGCGAATAATGTCAGCGGCGGCACGAATCGCATCACGGTGCCCGCAAGGCCGCAAAACACCTCGGTATTGCCAGTGAACCCTTCGGCGGGAGGCGTCACCGTAACGGTGGTGGGCTCGCTCTCGTCTTCCTGGAAGGCCACGCCCAAGGCCCTCAATGCCCCCATCATCAGTTCAGTGTCACGCGATCGCAGCAGACCCTCGATGCGCACTGGCTTGCGAGATAGTGCCGCCAGAATGAGGAATCGGTTCGACAGCGACTTGGATCCGGGAATGGTCACCGTGGCGTCGATAGGCGCGGTCGCCACAGGTGCCTTCCATATGGTTGTGTTCTGTTCACTCATACTCATATCGTATCGTTACCGGTGAAATACCGTGTGAGAATGCTCCTGAGAGGGGCACATATGGAAAACTCCCGGCAATTGCGGGAGTTCTAAGTCGGGCTGACAGGATTTGAACCTGCGACATTCTGCTCCCAAAGCAGACGCGCTACCAAGCTGCGCCACAGCCCGAATGTACCTTCTCGGGTCGTCGAAGCCCGTCAAGCACAGGAAATAACTATAACACAGGGTCTGACATTGTGCATACAATGGGGTGTCGGAAGATCGAGGTGATATGGGACGTCATCAACGGGCAGAGGCCTCCGGCCTCATCTCATTCGTGATTTGCGCCATCATAGGCGGATTCGGCATGTATTGGTACATGCAGGCGGCTTCAGCCTTCTGGCAGATCTCACAGCGCCGGTTCATGGCCTGCGCCGGAATCGTGGCGGCCTGCGGTGTGGCCTCGTTCATCGCCGGATATCTGCGGCGCAGGAGCTACAACACGTTCCGTGACATTTGGATGTTCCATCTGCGTCGCATATTCGAGGTGCTCGCCCTTTCCGTCGTCTACGCCTTCACGCTCTTCCTCACCTCGTACATGCTGTTCAACGTGATGAACGGCGCTATGGGCAAAAACGTATTCAGCACTTATATTCCGGCCATATGCGCGGCATTCGCTGGGGTATCGGGTTACCTCACCTTTGTGCAGGCGGAATTGATGGATGCCAAGACGTTGGCGTCTCTGCTGCCCTTCTTCATTATTTCGGGCGTCTGCACTGCAAGCTTCACCACCAACGATCCCTATTGGTTCAACAACAATTTCTCGCAGCTGGGTGACCGTACCACTTTTGCTGCCCGTATGTTCAACTCGACGCTCATTCTGGGCGGCACCTGCATCATCATCATCAGTTACTTCGCGGTTTCCGAGCTCATCGCCACCTACCGAGTGAAGGGTCCTCACGGCACCGTGCACATGCGCAATCCGCATTTCTCATACCATGTGCCGAAGTTCAGGGCGCGCATCATCACCTTGTCCATACTGCTGGTGCTGTGTGGCGTGTGCTTCATCGGCATCGGCTGCTTCCGCTATACCCCTCATCCGATTCTGCATAATGTGTTCGCCCGTGGCATGCCGTGCGTGATGTTCGTCATGCTCATCGGACTGCCTTGGCTGGCACCGCAGCTGTCGAGATCGTTCTTCGTCATTTCCGATCTCGCCTTGGTGGTCTGCGCCGTGGAGGGTGTCATGTGGCTCAAAGGTCACAATACGCTGACGAATGTGGAGGCGCTGGCAGCCATGCTGTTCCTTGGCTGGTTCATCGTCTTCTCTCGGCAGATCGCCTCCATTGAGGCCGACCGCATCCAGCAGCAGTTGCTACGCAGGCAGACAGTCTCGCTCGATGAGCTCGATGCGGATGAGGCTTTGGATGACGCCGCGGAGACGGAATTCCAGACCGTGCTCGACGAGAATCCCAGCATTGTGGGCAACGATTCGAAGGGTGTACCGACCCAACGGTCATAATGCCCTTATACCGACGCGTGTTGCGTATGCGAATGGTATTCGCATACGCAACATATCTCAATGCTGGTTATGATCCGCTTTACGGTCGCTCATGAGCATGAGGAACGATCTCGACTGGGCCGTGATGGCGAATCCCGCCTCGTAATTAAGCTCGGGTCCCTTTGGATTGTGTGTGTCGACGATGAGCCTCCATTTGCGACCATACTGCTCGCTGGGCAACGTGAACATGATCGGCTCGTAATGGGCATTGAAAATCAGAATGAAATCATTGTCCACCATACGATTGCCGTACCAATCCGTCTCCGGCATTCCCCCGCCGTTGAGGAACACCATGATGGACGAGGCATGCGTATTCGACCAGGCCTCGGCATCCATGATCTTGCCGTTATGCTCGAACCATTCCACCTGAGGCACTGCATCCTGCGGCATATCGCTGCTGCGTCCCGTGAAGAAACGCCGGCGATGCAGCACAGGATGCTCAAGCCGTATATGGATGAGCTTCGTGACGAAGTCCAGCATGTCCTGCTGGTAGTCTTTGAGGTCCCAATGGGTCCATGACAATTCGTTGTCCTGGCAGTACGCGTTGTTGTTGCCCAACTGCGTGCGGCATACCTCGTCGCCGCCGCAGATCATGGGTATGCCCTGCGAAAGCAGCAACGTGGCGAACATGTTGCGCATCTGGCGATGCCTCAATTCGTTCACGTCGCGAATGGTGGTGGGACCTTCCACACCGCAGTTCCAGGAGCGGTTGTTGTTCTCGCCGTCCCGATTGCCCTCCTCGTTGGCTTCGTTGTGCTTCTCGTTATAGCTGACGAGGTCGTTCATGGTGAAACCATCGTGCGCCGTGACGAAGTTGATCGAGGCGACGGGCTTTCGGCCGTTCTTCTGGTAAAGGTCGGAGGAGCCCATGAGACGGCTGGCGAGCTCGGGCAACGTCGATGGCTGCGAGCGCCAGAAATCGCGCACACAGTCGCGGAAGTGACCGTTCCATTCCGACCAGTTCGGAGGGAATCCACCCACCTGATACCCGCCGGAACCCAGATCCCAAGGTTCCGCGATGAGTTTGACCCGTGAGATCACCGGATCCTGCTGCACGATGTCGAAGAACGCGGAGAGCTTGTCGACCTCCTGGAACTGGCGTGCGAGAGTCGCAGCCAAGTCGAAACGGAAACCGTCGACATGCATCTCCTCCACCCAGTACCGCAATGAGTCGGTGATGACCTGCAATGCGTGAGGCGAGCGCATCAGCAGCGAGTTGCCGGTGCCGGTGGTGTCGAAGTAATGCAACGGGTCGTTGTCGACCAAACGGTAATACGCCTGATTGTCAATGCCCTTGAAGCTGAGCGTCGGCCCCATGTGGTTGCCCTCCGCAGTGTGGTTGTACACCACGTCGAGGATCACCTCGATGCCGTTGCGGTGGAACTCCTTGACCATGGCGCGGAATTCGTTCACCTGCTCCCCGCGCTGGCCTTGGCTTGCATATGCGTTGTGCGGTGCGAAGAAGCCAATGGTGTTGTATCCCCAGTAATTGTTCAGGCCCTTCTCCTGCAGGAACGGGTCGTTGACGAACTGGTGGATCGGCATGAGTTCTATGGCGTTCACGCCGAGCTTCTTCAGGTATTCGATGACGCTGGGATGTGCGAGACCCGCATAGGTGCCGCGGATCTCCGGAGGCACTTGTTTGTTCAGATTGGTCATGCCACGCACATGGGCCTCGTAGATCACGCAATCCGAATAGGGGATGTACGGGTGCTGGTCATTGCCCCAATCGAAGAACGGGTTGATCACGGCGGCCTTCATCATATGCGCCGCGGAATCGAGATCGTTCATGTTCCCGGGGTTGTTCGGGTCGTTGAACCAATACGAGTATAGGCTCTCATCACCGTCGATATTGCCTTCGATCGCCTTGGCGTACGGGTCGAGCAGCAGCTTGTTCGGATTGCACCACTGCCCCTGCTCTGGGTTGTACGGCCCGTGGATGCGATAGCCGTAGCGCTGTCCCGGTTGGATCCCGGGCAGGTAGGTGTGCCATACGTACGAGTTCTGTTCGGTGAGTTCCACGCGCGTCTCGTTGTCCTGATCGTCGAACAGACACAGCTCCACGCGTTCGGCTACCTGGGAGAACAGCGCGAAGTTGACCCCCGCGCCGTCGTAACTCGCTCCGAGCGGATACATTAAACCTGGTCGTGCTTGCATGTGTTCCAGTATCTCACAATCTTGTAGGCAACGGGTGATTTAGCTTCCCGACTACTTTGCCGACTATTCACGCAGTCTGCGAATCTGTTCATGCTGAATCGCGATGATCGAATTCGACGCGGTGACCGGCAATGCCAACAGATCGTCCCAACCGACCCACGCCGACTCAACATGCTCATCACCGTCGAACTCAGTGTGTGTGGCATGCCAGGCATGCAGATGGAGCACGAAGATATGCGCCAGCTCATCGGTCATGCCCTCCGAGGAGTAGTAATCGCCGACGATATCGAAATGCACGTCACCGTCGGTGTCCGCAACCACACCCGTCTCCTCGCGTAGCTCACGCAACGCGGCGGTATGCGGGTCCTCGTCATGGTCGATCAGCCCGGCGGGGAGCCCGTAGGTGAACCGTCCGATCCCCGCGCGGTACTCGCGTTCGATCAGGTAGGTGTCGCGCACGCAATCATGCACGAGCATGACCACACAGGGCGCGTGCACCAGCACCTGTCGGCGAATGACAATCTGGTCGCCGTTGTTCCGCGTCAATGCGATTCTACGATCGTCGACATGGAATATCGCACCCCTGTATTTGGTCTCACTGTCCAGTACTCGCGCGGGGATGTCCATGTTCACACCATCTGAACTACGGTCAAGCATGGCATCGATGATCTCAGACTCCACATTCCGCTCCCTGTCGCAGCCCATGGGTCACCTACCGGCTTCCGGCAATGGACCGGGATGGCCGCAGACGCCCGGAAGGGGCAGATCCCATGGGTCGGTGCTCGTCGTGTTCCAACGCACGTCGATAATGTCTCCCGCAACTTCCTGCACCATCCGCGGAACGTCTTCGAGCGCATAGTTGAACCACATGCTCTCTATGGCGCTGTGCGGGGTGTTGATGAGTGCGGGGCGCATGTGGAGGCAATCGGACGGCCCGCCCAAACCAATCCCCTCCCTGCGCATGGCGGCCTCATAGTACGATTCCTGAAGCTCATCGGTGGCAGGGTGGTGGCGCAGGTCGCTGGTCACATACACATCTGCGTGCAATGCATGCACATTTGCGAACATGGAATCACCGGAACCGGGAAGCACTGCAACCGTGCGAATCGGCATATCGAGTGGACCGGCCACCTGTATGCCGTATTTCGTGAATGGCAGCACCTGGGCCACAAGGGAGGCGAAGCGTTCCAATGTCGTCGGCGTACCAAGTCTGCCGAAACGGCCAATGCCCACCGCATGGGAGGAGGTCGGATCGTCAATCGGCACTATCGGCACCTGATCCTCAAGCCCGAATGCGTCAGCGGCTGCCTGCGCAACACCGCGGTAGGCGGCATCGGCATTCGTGTGTCCCACCCACAACGCACAGTCGTGCTTGGCAAGCAGGTTGACTATGCGCCCGCGGAATGTGCGGCCTGAAACCTCGTGCACGGCGCGGAAGAACAGCGGATGGTGCGTCACCAGCATGTCGGCTCCACTCGCGATGGCGTCTTCGACCACTTCCATGGTCGGATCAGCCGCGAACACGATGTTGTTCACCGTATTGCACAGATCACCCACAATGAGTCCGGGATGGTCCCAATCCTCCGCATATCGCAATGGGTACAGCGTTTCCAGCGCACCCATCACATCGTATACCGTGGTCATATTCACTCCTTATTCCACGCCGCCCTGAACTTGCTTAGTGGGCAGCCTGCTGCCAATCGAACCCCACGCCTGTGGACACGTCAAGCGGCACGGCGATGTTGACCGCATGCTCCATCGCATCACGCACCAGCTCAGTCACACGCTTCTCCTCGCCGGGCGCCAGCTCCACCACCAGTTCATCGTGGATCTGCAACACGATGCGGCTGTTCAGGTTGCCGTCCCGCAAAGCGCGATCCGCGCGGATCATCGCGATCTTCATGATGTCTGCGGCAGTGCCCTGAATCGGGGCGTTCAGTGCACCCCGTTCTGCGGCATCGCGTGCCACCCGGTTGGCCGAGGTCAAGGCGGGGAAATAGCGCCGCCGGCCGAACATCGTCTGCGTATAGCCGGTATTGCGGGCATTGAATACCAGCGACTCCAGATAATCATGCACTTTGCCGAAGGTCTGGAAATACCGCGATCGCAGTGCAGCCGCCTCCTTCGACGGGATGCCCAGCTGCTGCGAGAGCCCATAGGTGCTCAACCCGTAGGCCAGCCCATAGCTCATCGCCTTCACGTGGCTGCGTTGGTCGGGCGTCACCTCGTCGACCGGGATGCCGTACACCATACTGGCCACATACCGGTGGAAGTCCGCCCCTGACTTGAATGCCTTGATGAGCGTCTCGTCACCCGACAGATCCGCCATGATGCGCAGCTCCACCTGCGAATAGTCGGCGCTGAGCAGGTCTGCGAACCCCTCACTGGGTACGAAGGCCGAGCGGATGTCACGGCCGGCAGCATTGCGGTTCGGAATGTTCTGCAGATTCGGGTCCACGGAACTCAGACGTCCCGTTGCGGCGACCGTCTGCGTGAACGTCGTGTGAATACGCCCATCGCGCGGATTGATGGCGTCGATGAGCGTCTGCACGATCTGACGTAGTTTGTTCACCTCACGATGCCGCAGCAATGCTCCGAGGAACTCGTTGGGGCGGCTCCCCTCCTCGGAGGCCGCGTACAAGGTGGTGAGCGCCTTGGCATTGGTGGAGTACGAGCCTCTTTTCGTCTTCTTGGTGGGATTGAGCTTCATCTCTTCGAACAGCACCACACCGAGTTGCTTGGGACTCTGCAGATTCACCTCATGGCCTGCGGCCTCATAACAGATCTGTTCCATGCGGTCGGATTCGTCGGTGAACATCTCCAGCAATTCATCGAGACGGGCACGGTCCACGCTGGCTCCGGTGTGCTCCATATGGAACAGCACCACCGAGGTGGGCAATTCGATATCGCGCAACAGGCTGTACTGGCAGCGTTGTTCAAGCGGCCGAGCCAACGTGCGGGCCAGCAGGCTCGCAATGGCGACATTGCGCACCACCTTCCGGTCACGTTCGGCGCGTTCGTCATCCATTTCGATATCGAGGGTGCCCTGTTCGGGTTCCGTCACTTCCTCAGCGTGCAGATGCAGGAAGTGATCGGCACAATCCTGCAGCGATCCTCCTTGGAAATCTGGGTCTATGAGATATCCGGCGAGGTTGGTGTCGAACAGCACCATCGGCAATCGCAGGTTCACAGCACCAAGCATGTGCAGATGTTCCTTGTACCCGTGGACGCTCAGCGTGGCAGCATAGGTGTCGAGAATACGCTGCAGAGCCGTATGGTACTGCTCGTCATGCGGGTCAACCACCACCGCATGACCGTCGGCCATCAACGCCAGTCCCGAGATCGAAGACCGGCCCGGCTTGGGGCTTCCCGATGCGAACAGACTCCAGGAACCATCCACGGCATCGACGCATTGCTGGCTCTGTGCGTCGTATTCGCCCACCACATCCAATGTGGTTGACGAGATGCCCTTGCCCGAGGCGATGGGACAGTGTTGTTGGGCCCACACCTCGAGTGACGCGGCGTCCCCGATTTCATCCACCACGGGTTCCTGCACCCTCACCGATTCAGGGGTGTCGAACGACCCGTCGTCAAATTCCCCGTCGAATTCGAACCGTTCCGCGGCAGAGGCCTTTTTCGCGACCGGGTGGCCGGGATCCCCCGCATTGAAGGTTTTGAGCAGTTTGCTTCGAATGCGTGCGCCGAAGTTGAGTTGGTTGAACAGCTCCTCCGCCTTGGCGGGATCCACTTTGCCGAAGGTGAGGTCGGCAATGTCAACACCTAGGTCCAGATCACGCACCAAGGCGTTCACCTTGCGGTTGAGCCTGACCTGTTCAATGCTCTCACGCAGCGCGTCGCCTTTCTTGCCCTTGATCTCGTCGGCATGTTCGATCACACCGTCCAAACCACCGTATTGGTTGATCCACTTGGCGGCGAAGCCGTCACCCACACCCGGCACACCCGGTATGTTATCGGCGGTCTCACCGCGCAATGCTGCCAGATCGGGGTATTGGCGCGGGGTGACATGGTATTTGTCCTCCACGGCCTGCGGGGTCATGGCCTTGAGTTCCTTGAAATGATAGCCCGGGTACAGTACCGTGATGTCGTCATCGATGAGCTGGAATGCATCACGATCTCCGGACAGCACATAGGTGCGGTAATCCGCATGCTCCCCCATCGTGGCCAGCGTGGCAATCACATCGTCGCCCTCGTATCCCTGCTTGGTCACATAGGTCACACCGAACGCCTCAAGCATATCCTGGATGAGCGGAATCTGCGAGATGAGTTCTTCAGGGGCTGCTTCACGTGTGCCTTTGTACTGGGTGAGCATCTTGTTGCGGAAGGTGCCCCCCTTCACGTCGAAGGCCACGCCGAGCAGATCGGGCTTCTGCGATGCAATGACCTGCGAAAGCATCGTGAAGAAGCCATAGACTGCATTGGTGGCCTGACCGTCTTTGGCCGAAAAATTCTCCGCTGGCAGTGCGTAGAACGCACGGAATGCCAGCGAATGGCCATCGATCACCAGCAACGTTCCGTTGGTGCCCTGTTCATTCGTTTCCATTACCCACCCGTTCCGTCGATTTGTCGCCATATGAAAACGTGACGTGCAATGCCTTGCACGTCACGTTGAGCGCCATAGGTCACTCCCCATCGTTCGGCTTGTCGCTGTATTTCTCGATGATGGCCTGTGCAAGGCGTTTCTTCGGAATGCGCTGGTCCATCGAGGTCTTCTGGATCCAACGGAACGCCCCGGACTCCGAGAAGTTCGTTTTGTCCATGAGCAGCCCCTTGGCACGGTCTATGAGCTTACGTTCCTCGAGGGTCTCCTTGGTCTTGCGCAGTTCCTCCTCGGCGTCCCTCAACTGCTCCTGGGTGGTGCGCAATTCGCTTTCGTTGCGTTCCACGCTGTCAAGCAGATCGTTGATCTCGGCGAAACGGCCCATAGCCACCGCCAGGGCAGGCAGCAGCTTGGATTCCTCATAGGGCTTGGTCACATAGGCCATGGCTCCGGCACCAATGGCCTCCTTCACCAGATCGGCCTGGGAGAACGCCGTGAGCATGACCACAGGGGCCAGATTCTCATCGCAGATCACACCCGCCGCGGTGATGCCGTCCATATGCGGCATCTTGACGTCCATGCATACGACATCAGGACGCTTCTCACGGGTGAGTTCGATGGCCTCCTCACCATTGGCAGCCTCGCCCACCACCTCATATCCGTTGTCTTCGAGCATGGCCACAAGATCCATGCGGTTCACCGATTCATCTTCGGCCACAACCACGGTGGGATTACGCTTGGCCTCCTTCTTGGCGACCTGGGCTTCAGCCACCTCGATCGCATCGGCGGCGTGGTCAACCGTCGGCTCCTCGGTGATGCTCTCCTGCTCTTCGTTGGACATACAAGCTCTCCATTCATTATTTCATGCCCGCGCTCCATATACGCATACACATGCGGGCCATGACATGTTCCTGTTGGACGTATTCAGTACTCCAACAGCACAGTGTAGCGCACTTATGCGCTAACATGCGTGTCAGTCTCGGGCCGGCGCTTCGTCGTCCGGGGAAACACCGATCATGTTGTTCGGCGCCATATACAGGCGTTGGATGGCGATGATGGACTTGGCATCGAGAATCGTTCCATTGAGCACCAGATCATAGCATTCCTGCGGTGTGAGGAAACGAACCTGCGCGCGGGCCTCGTTGGCGTACTGCTCGCGTTCGTCGATCGGTTCGAGATCATAGGCGAAGTAGAGGGCGGTATGCTGTGTGGAGTAGCTTGGGGTGTTGATGAAGCGGCAGAACTGTGTCATCACCCCCGCTTTGTACCCCACCTCCTCGGCAAGCTTGCGACGGGCCACATCGACTGGCTTCTCGTTCTTGTCTATCGCATGTCCTGCGGGAATCTCCAGAGTCCACCGATGCACGGGGATGCGGTACTGTTCGATGAGCGGCACCCTGCCGTCCTTCGTCAGGCCGATCACCCCCACGGAATCGCCATTGTTCTTGTGCAGGATGAGCCGTTCGAAATGCCCCACCGTCGGCGAGGCGAACGACACGCGGTCGATGTTGAAGTAATGACCACCGACGATGGTCTCGCGCGCCTCCTCATGGATGGGGGTGCTGCGCCATGGATCGAAGCGACGGTATGTTTGCTTGCTCATGCCAGTCCTTTCTGGTTGCCTGCGGCTCATCTGCCTGTTTCCCATTGTATACAGCGCGAACCGCGACGTTCCGTTAACAGCGGATAACATACGATGAAAAAAGGCTCGCCATGAACGTTCACGGCGAGCCTGTCGGTGCCCCCGGTGGGACTCGAACCCACACTGTACAGATTTTGAGGCTGTCTCCTCTACCAATTGGGATACAGGGGCAAAAGCAACCTATGTGAATATAGCACATACCTCGACTTTTGCCAATTCAGACACTCCGAGCTGACAACATGGGGGTGTGCATCCGCGGATGCACACCCCCATGAGCGTCCTGCCCGTCATGCGCTTAGGATGCTGACGGGTATATGCAATCAGTCGCAGGCACCCACGGTGTGAACGTAGATCGAATCGGTGCGGCCGGGCAGATGCTCGCCCTGGGCGGAGCTCAGCACAACGATCTTGTCGCCGTTGGCGACCTTGCCGTTCTTGCGCAGCACCTCGTCGGTGAAGGTCATCAGATCCTTGCGGGACATGTCGTGGTAATCCTCATCGAGCTTGATGCCTTCGGTGCCCCAGCTCAAAGCCAGCCAGTGGAAGGTGTGCTCGTTGTTGGTGAGACCATAGATCGGGGTAGCCGGGCGCTCGCGGGAGACGCGGTGCACGGTGGATCCGGTCTGCGTGTAGGCGACGATGGCCTTGGCATTGAGCTTCTCTGCCAGGTCAACGGCTGCGGACGACACGGCGCCGGTGCTCGACATATCGAGGTCCTTGAGGTGAGGGATGCGATCGAAGCCGTGCTCGGTGGCATAGCCGGAGATGCGGGACATCGTCTTGACGGTCTCGACCGGATATTCGCCGACGGCGGTCTCGTTGGAGGTCATCGTTGCATCGGCGCCGTCAAGCACGGCATTGGCGCAATCGGAGGCCTCTGCACGCGACGGAACCGGCGAATGCACCATGGAGCCGAGAACCTCGGTCGCCACGATGACCGGCTTGGCGTACTGGCGGGAAAGCTCGATGCAGCGCTTGGTGACAAGCGGCACCTCTTCGAACGGCATCTCAACGGCCATGTCGCCACGAGCGACCATGATGCCATCGAACACCTTGACAATGTCCTCGAGGTTCTCAACGGCCTGCGGCTTCTCGATCTTCGCGACGACCGGGATGCGGCGACCTTCTTCGTCCATGATCTCATGGGCGCGGTCGATGTCGGTGGCGAAACGCACGAACGACATGGCGATGATATCGGCGCCGGTGCGGATGGCCCAGCGCAGGTCCTCCTCATCCTTGGCGGTCAGCGCAGGCAGCGAGACGGCGACGCCCGGCAGGTTGATGCCCTTGTGGCTGGAAACCGGACCGGCCACGACGACCTTGGTGTAGACGTTGTTGCCCTCGACCTTGGTGACCTCAAGACGGACCTTGCCATCGTCGATGAGGATCGGATCTCCGGGATGGCAGTCGCCCGGCAGGCCCTTGAACGTGGTGGAGGTGATGTGCTCGTCGCCTTCGACGTCATCGGTGGTGATGATGAATTCCTGGCCCTCTTCGAGCTGGACCTTGTCTTCGCCTTCGGCGTTCTTCTTGAACCAACCGCAGCGGATCTTCGGACCCTGCAGATCGACGAGGACGGCCACGTTGCGACCCGTGGTCTTCGAGGCCTCGCGCACGTTGTTGTACACGCGAAGATGATCCTCCGGGGTGCCATGGGAGCGGTTCAGACGAGCCACGTCCATACCGGCTTCAACGAGTTCCGTGATCTTCTCGAGAGATTCGGTGGCTGGACCGATGGTATCTACGATCTTGGCTTTACGCATGAATGCCTACCTATTCTTTGACGGTTGTGCTCCTTGGAGAGCACATTCAACATTGCTCTAGCTTACTCCTTTTTCGCTTTAGCTTGTCGCAAATAGCGAAGAAGTCTGTGAGCGCTCACAACCATTGTGCCGCAGGTACACACCATATGGCTCACCGGCATGTCGCCTTAGGGGCGCTCCTGAGGATTCGAAGGTGCCGCGGCCTGCTTCGCGTCGATCGACTTCATCTTGATGACACTGGCTAATGCCGAACCGCCGATGCAGACGATGATGACCACCAGCGACAGCCACGTGGGCACTTCCGGCACCATGCCCAACGGTTGGCCGTGGTTGATGAACGGAAGCGTGTTGCCATGCAATGCCTCGAGAATGAGTTTGACACCGATGAACCCGAGGACAAGCGACAGGCCGACCGGCAGATACACCAGCTTGTCAAGCAGGCGCCCCAGCAGGAAGTACAGCTGCTGGAGGCCGAGCAATGCGAACACATTGGAGGTGAACACGATGAACGGATCCTTGGTGAGACCGAATATCGCCGGAATCGAGTCGAAAGCGAACATGACGTCGGTGGTGCCGATCGTGATGAACACGATGAGCATGGGGGTCCAATACTTCCTACCGTCGATGGTGGTGCGCAGCCTCTCGCCGTCGTATTCATTCGTGACATGGGAGAATCGCCGCATGAGGCGAATCAGTCCGTTCTCATGGAACTCCTCATCGTCGTCCTCCCCTATCGCCACTTTGACGGCCGTATAGATGAGGAAGGCGCCGAAAATGAAGAACACCCAGGTGAACCGCGAGACCAAGGCGGCTCCGATGAGAATAAACAGCCCACGGAGCACCAATGCGATCGTGATGCCAACCGAGAGAACGAACTTCTGCAGTTTCTTCGGCACCGCGAAGTTCGACATGATGATGACGAACACGAAGAGGTTGTCGATGCTGAGTGAATACTCGGTGAGCCAGCCCGAGTAGAACTCAACGGCCGGCTTGGCCCCGGCCACCCACCATATCAATCCGCCGAAGACGAGCGCCATGGCGACGAAGAACGCAATGTGCTGCACGCATTCCTTGGTCGACGGTACATGAGGCCTGCGCCCCAGGACGAAGAGATCCACGACGAAGAAGACGACCAGCACGACATAGGTGCCGATCATGAACGAGATAGGGGTTTCTGCCATACAGGTCAGCTTAGCGCAAGCCGTCCGAAATGGGTTGTCTACTGCTGTGCCTGTGTGATGGCCCGCAGCTCCTTCTTGAGGTCGCGAATCTCGTCACGCAGGCGCGCCGCCAGTTCGAATTGCAGCTGTTCGGCCGCGGTATGCATCTGATCGGAAAGCTGGCGAATAAGGTCTGCGAGATCCTGCGCGGGAAGGCCGGCCTTGAGAATCTCCTCATGGCGCCTGTCGGCTTCCTCGGGCGTCGTGTTCGGCAATCCAAGATGCGAGTTACCTGCCTTGCCGGAATTGCGGTAGCCGCCCTCGAGCAGTTCCTGCGTGTCCACGTCCTCCTTGGCGAGCATGTCGTTGACGTCGCTGATCTTCTTGATGAGCGGCTTGGGATCGATGCGATGCTCCTCGTTGTACGCCATCTGGATCTCACGACGACGATTGGTCTCCTCGATTGCCTTGCTCATCGAGTCCGTCATCTCATCGGCATACATGATCACCGTACCGCTCACATTGCGTGCAGCACGTCCAATGGTCTGGATGAGCGATCGGTACGAGCGCAGGAAGCCTTCCTTGTCGGCGTCGAGGATCGCCACGAGCGACACCTCCGGCAGATCCAGCCCTTCACGCAGCAGGTTGATGCCCACGATGACGTCGATCTTGCCCTCACGCAGTTCGCGCAGCAGTTCAACGCGCCGCAGCGTGTCGACGTCGGAGTGCAGGTATTCCACCTTGATGCCACGTTCCAGCAGGTAATCGGTGAGATCCTCAGCCATCTTCTTCGTCATCGTCGTGACGAGCGTGCGCTCCCCCGCGGCCACACGATCTTTGATTTTGGCGAGCAGATCATCGATCTGGCCTTCGACCGGACGCACATCGATCTTCGGATCGAGCAGGCCTGTGGGTCGTATGATCTGTTCGACCACGCCATCCGAAAGCCCCAGCTCGTAATCTCCCGGCGTTGCCGACAGATAGACGGTCTGGCCCACCCGATCGAGGAATTCCGGCCATTTGAGCGGACGGTTGTCCATTGCCGAAGGAAGCCGGAACCCATGCTCCACCAGCGTGCGTTTGCGGCTGGCGTCACCTTCGTACATGGCGCCGATTTGAGGAACGGTCACGTGTGATTCGTCGATGACCAGCAGGAAATCGTCGGGGAAGAAGTCGAGCAATGTGTGCGGTGGCGTGCCGGCCGCACGGCCATCGAAATGACGTGAATAGTTCTCCACACCCGAGCACACCCCCACTTGCGAGAGCATCTCCAGATCGTACGTCGTACGCATGCTCAGACGTTGCGCCTCAAGCTCCTTGCCCTGCTTGCGCAGCTCGGCCACGCGCTCGTCGAGTTCGCGCTGGATCGAATCCAACGCCTTCGCCATGCGTTCGGGACCGGCAACGTAGTGCGAAGCCGGGAAGATGTGCACGTCACTGACCTGCTCGATCACGTCGCCAGTGAGCGGATGCAGCGTGGAGATGCGGTCGATCTCGTCGCCGAAGAACTCGATGCGTATGGCCAGCTCCTCATACACCGGGATGATCTCCACCGTGTCCCCGCGCACCCGAAATGTGCCGCGGGTGAATGCTATGTCGTTGCGTTTGTACTGCATGTCGACGAAGGTGCGCAGCAGATCGTCTCGGTCGATCTGGTCCCCCTCATGCAGGAAGAGCATGCGGCCGGCGTACTCTTCGGGCGTGCCCAGGCCATATATGCAGGACACGGTGGCCACGACCACGCAGTCGCGGCGTGTGAGCAGATTCGCGGTCGCAGCGTGGCGCAAACGCTCGACGTCGTCGTTGATGTTCGAATCCTTCTCGATATAGGTGTCGGTCTGCGGAATGTAGGCCTCGGGCTGGTAGTAGTCATAGTACGAAACGAAGTAGCTCACCGCGTTGTCCGGCATGAGCTCGCGGAACTCTGCACATAGCTGGGCGGCGAGCGTCTTGTTCGGTTCGATGATGAGCGTGGGCCGTTGCAGCCGTTCGATGAGCCATGCGGTGGTGGCGGTCTTGCCGGTGCCGGTAGCACCCATCAGCACAACGTCGTTCTCGCCGTTCTCGATACGCGTGGCCAGCTCCTCGATGGCCTTCGGCTGGTCTCCGGAGGGCTTGTACGGCGATTTGACCACAAACGGCCTGTTCGTGCGTTCGATATTGAATCCCATGCGCCCTCCCGGCTACTTCCCCTCCATCTCGCGTCGCCACGAGCTCATGAGGGAATCGACTTGTTCGAACATCTGTTCTATGGATGTGCTGCCATCGATAATAACATCGCTGATCCGCTCGCGCCAACGGTCGTCGGTCTGGCTGGCGATTCGCGCCAGCGCCTGTGCCCGGCTCATCCCACGTGTGCGCATCATGCGCTCGACGCGCAATGCCACCGGCGCCTCGACGGTTACGATGTGGTCGAAACGGAATGGCAGCTCGTCATACACCTCGGTGAGCAACGGGATGTCATGCACAATGACCACATTGTCGCCAAACCGCCCGAGAATCTGACGTTCACTCTCACTGGCCGCGCGATAGATGAGCGGATGCAAAATCGATTCCAATACACGCCGTGAGCGAACCGCCTGCTTCCCGTTCGCAGCGAACACATGGGCGGCCATCCAGACACGGTCCAAAGCTCCCTGCTCGGTGATTGCCTTATTGCCGAACGCCATGCGAATGAGTTCAATGGCAGGCGACCCCGGTCCGCTGAGATCATGTGCGAGCTTGTCGTAGTCTATGACCTGCGCCCCAGCCTCGGCCATTCGCTCTGCCACGGTGCTTTTACCCGCCGCAATGGCACCTGTCAATCCGATTCGTCTCATACTTGAGGGATATCAGGCAGCCACGATTTTGCAATGTCCGGATTCCTCCCACCCCATATCCATATAGTCATGCAAAAGGCCCCGACGCTATACGTCGGGGCCCTCATCTCACAACCTAAAAGCTATGCTCACTTCTTCTCGCTCAGCAGCTGCTCGCGAAGAGCGGCAAGCTGGTCGGAATCGGCGAGGGTGCCGTTGGATTCGGACTCGGAGGAGTAGTTCGAAGTCTCTTCGACCTTCTCTTCCTTGGCAGGAGCCTGACCGTCCTCCTGAGCGGAGGCTTCGGCATTCTCGAGCTCCTTGCGCACGAACTCCTTGTGCAGCTCCCACAGACCGTGAGCCGAGGCGTACTGGGACTCCCATTCCTCACGCTGCTTCTCGTAGCCCGGAATCCACTCGTTGGTGTTCGGGTCGAAGCCCTCCGGGTACTTGTAGTTGCCGTCCTCGTCGTACTCGGCCGGCATGCCGTAGAGCGCCGGATCGAAGTCCTCGGAGTTCGGGTCGACGGAATCGTTGGCCTGCTTGAGCGACAGGGAGATGCGACGACGGTCGAGATCGACGTCGATCACCTTGACGAAGACCTCTTCGCCCGGCTTGACAACGGTCTCCGGGTTCTCGACATGGCGGTTGGCGAGCTCGGAGATGTGCACCAAACCCTCGATGCCGTCCTCGACGGAGATGAACACACCGAACTGGACGATCTTCGTGACCTTGCCACGCACGATCTGACCCGGAACGTGGGTGCGTGCGAAGCGCTGCCACGGATCCTCCTGGGTCGCCTTGAGCGACAGCGAGATGCGCTCGCGGTCCAGATCGACGTCGAGTACCTCGACGGTGACCTTGTCGCCGACCTTGACGACCTCGGACGGGTGGTCAATGTGCTTCCAGGAGAGCTCGGAGACGTGGATGAGGCCGTCGACGCCGCCAAGATCGACGAATGCACCGAAGTTGACGATGGACGAGACGACGCCTTCGCGAATCTGGCCCTTCTTGAGCTGCGAGAGGAAGGTCTCGCGAACCTCGGACTGGGTCTCCTCGAGGTACTGGCGGCGGGACAGGACCACGTTGTTGCGGTTCTTGTCGAGCTCGAGCACCTTGGCCTTGATCTTCTGACCGATGTACGGCGAGAGATCGCGCACGCGGCGCATCTCGACGAGGGAGGCCGGCAGGAAGCCACGCAGGCCGATGTCGACGATCAGGCCGCCCTTGACAGCCTCGATGACAGTGCCCTCGACGACGCCGTCGTCTTCCTTGATCTTCTCGATGTCGCCCCAGGCACGCTCGTACTGGGCACGCTTCTTGGACAGGATGAGACGCCCTTCCTTGTCTTCCTTCGTGACGACAAGGGCTTCGATAGTGTCGCCGACCTTGACGACATCATCCGGATCGACGTCCTTCTTGATGGAAAGTTCGCGGGAAGGAATTACACCTTCGGTCTTGTAGCCGATGTCCAGGAGAACCTCGTCGTGATCGACCTTGACGACGGTGCCCTCTACCAGATCACCATCGTCGAAGTTCTTGATGGTGGAATCGACTGCCTTGATGAAGTCGTCAACGGTGCCGATGTCGTTGATGGCGACCTTTTCGACTTCTGCTTTGTTTTCTGCCATTAATGTGGTTTCTTCAAATAGTTGGGTGGATAATATCGATATTCAGTTATTCAGGCATATGCTCGGCGGCTGGATACACCAAGCCCCAAACACATGCAGATTCGATTGTAGGCGAAGCACTGGCCAAAACGTGCATTTCTCCCGGCGTGTCGCGCACCCAGAGCGAATGGCTCACGAATCTTCACGAATGCCGGCCATGCGCTCAGCCTGTTCCACGACGTTGGCAAGCAGCATGGCACGTGTCATGGGCCCCACTCCTCCCGGATTCGGGGAATACGCACCGGCAACGGCATGGGCCCTCGAATCGACGTCTCCGACTATGCGCATTCTGCCAGCCTGTTCGTCGAATACCCGCGATACACCGACATCGATGAGCACGGCCCCCGGCTTGACGTGCTCCATTTGGACGAACCCCGCGACACCAACCGCGGCAATGACAACGTCCGCCCGGCGAATGTGCTCCTCAATGTTGCGGGTGCCCGTGTGACAGAGCGTCACCGTGGCATCGACACCGCTCCTCGTGAGCATCAGGCCAATGGTGCGACCGATGGTGATGCCGCGTCCGAGTACGCATACGTTCCTGCCTGCCAGTTCTATGCCGTAGGCGTCGAGGAGGGCGAGCACCCCGCGGGGAGTGCAGGGCAGTGGAGTGGTGATGTCACCCCGAACATGCAGCACCAGTTCCCCCAGATTGTAGGGGTGCATGCCATCGGCGTCCTTGACCGGATCGATGGCGCTGATGATGGCGTTCGAATCGATGTGGGCAGGCAAAGGCAGCTGGATGATGTAGCCGGTGCATGCCGGGTCCTCATTGAGGTCGCGCACGACGGCAAGCACGTCTTCCGTCGTCGCGGTCGCCGGAAGCTGCCTGCGTATCGAGGCGATTCCCACCTCCTCGCAATCCCTGTGCTTGCCCTCCACATACTTCATGGAACCCGGATCGCCACCAACCAGCACAGTGCCCAGACCGGGCACCACACCCATCCGCGCCAAGCCGGCCACACGCGAGGCGAGGTCGGCCTTGATCTGACCGGCCACCTTCTTTCCGTCCAATACGATTGCCATATGAATGTCCCTTTCACACTCGGTGGAGTCCTTCCTCGGCCATGTCCCGACCTATTATTGCAGAAGAAACAAGGAATCGACATCAAGCACCCATATTAAGGAACGTCATGCGTACATTCGGCAACGGACTCCGCGCCATCGTCGTCATCTTGGCCGGCATCGCACTGATTCTGGGTACCAGCGCCTGCAGCTGGTTCGATTCCCGGCAGACGAACGAGCCAACGCCAAACGGCTCCACCACCTCCGCCTCGAAAATCACCGTCGTCGCCACGCTGAACCAATGGGGGTCATTGGCGAAGCAGATTGGCGGCAATCAGGTGGAGGTCTCGTCGATCCTCTCCTCCGACACCACCAACGCACATTCCTTCGATCCGAATGCCAAACAGGTCACCCAGATGCGCAAGGCCCAAGTGCTGCTGACCAACGGCGCAGGATACGACACCTGGGCAGACCGTTCGCTTCCCCGGAGCGTTACACGGGTGTCCGTGGCCGACACGGTGGGTGCATTGGATGGCGACAACCCGCACCTGTGGTTCTCGCGTGACGCCCGGCAGGCCGTGGCCAAGGAATTGACAGAGGTGTTCAGCAGGATCCACCCTGAATACAAGGCGTACTTCGAAAGCAATCTGAAAACATGGCAGGGCGACGAGGACGAGCTTGAATCCCAGATGAGGGAACACAGCAGGTCGCTCAAAGATCCCACCTATGCCGCCACGGAAGATGTTGCGTATTATCTGATGAGCGACTTGGGATTCAGGGACGTTACGCCGAAGGACTACGCCAAGGCCATGCTCGACGGCGCCGAGCCCGACGAGAAGGATATCAAGGCGTTCAGCGACGTGCTGCAGGACAGGCAAGCCAATCTGCTGGTCAACAACCCGCAGCAAAGGGCGCAAACCGACGCCACGCTCACCCAGGCTGCGCACAAGGCAGGCATCCCGGTGGTCGACATCACCGAGCAGATGCCCAAGGATTGCAAAGACCTCACCTCCTGGATCGACACCCTGAGCGAATCAATCATTTCCAAAGTCTCCCAGGAACAGGAACACGACGCCGCATCATCACCTTCTCCGAACGCCGGCGCACAGCAGGAGACTCCTGACACGAAGTAGACAACGTCATGCATCTGCCTCCATCGACCAGCGGCCCTCTTATTGAGAATGATTGTCAATACCGATTGGAACACTGAATTCGTCGGATATGCGCACGCCGTTGGCAGTCGCATACGAATCCAAGAAGAAGAGGTGAGCGAATGGCCGATCGGACGACACCGACGCAGCCCTGCATCGTATGCCACGACATCGCGATCTCACGCGGGGGGCGAACAATTTGGAGCGAAGGCACCTTCACCATTCCACGCGGCAGCGTGACCGCCATAGTCGGCACAAATGGCGCGGGCAAAACCACACTGATGAAAGCGGAGCTCGGAGTCATACCGCTTTCCCACGGCACGATGACCGTGCTGGGCAAACCGGCCGGTGAGATGAATGCGCACATCGGTTATGTACCGCAAAGCTACACCTCCGACATCGACTCGTCGCTGACCGCTGAACAATCAGTGCTGCTCGGTCTCACAGGCACCCGTTTCGGCTTCCACATCGTCTCGAAAAAGGAGCGGGACAAGGCACGTGAGGCGATGGAATTCGTGGGCGTGCTCGACAAGGCCTCATACCGTCTCCCCCAGCTTTCAGGCGGCCTGCGTCAACGCGTCGCCATAGCCCAGGCCTTGGTGTCGGACCCGGAGCTGCTCATGCTCGACGAACCCTTGGCCAATCTCGACCTGGCCAGCCAACGCTCCACCGTGCACATTCTGGCCAAGCTCAACAGGGAACTCGGCATGACCATCCAGGTGGTGGCGCACGACCTCAATATGCTGCTGCCGATTCTCACCGGCGCCGTATACCTGCTCGACGGGCACCCCCACTTCGCCAAGCTGAACGAGGTGCTCGACTCCAAGTTGCTCACACACCTCTACGGCACCCAAGTGCAGGTGGTCACCACCCCGCAGGGAGACATGTTCGTCACCCCGAACGCAGACAACATCGGATACAACGATCACCCGGACATGCACCCCTCGTCTGACGTCGCACAATTCCACCACCATGAGGATGCAAGCCGCACGGACGACGACCACGCGCACATCGACAGGAAAGGCAATGGACAATGAGCTCGTTCTTCTTCTACGACCCGCTATGGATGCAGACGCTTACGATGCCCTTCATGCGCAATGCCTTCCTCGCAGGTCTGTGCATCGCGCTGAGTGCCGGCATCATCGGCTACTTCACCATTGCCCGCAACTCCACCTTCGCCTCGCATGCGCTTGCGCACATCGCATTGCCCGGAGCCACCGGCGCGGCGCTCCTGGGCGTTCCCATCGCCTTCGGCCTGGGCGTGTTTGCCTTGGGGGGCGCATGGGTGATTGCGGCCCTGGGCAAACGGGCCGGTGAACGCGAGATCGCCACGGGTACCGTGCTCGCGTTCGCCACCGGCCTCGGCCTGTACTTCGCCAGAATGTCAAGCTCCGCATCCCAGCAGCTGCAGGCCATTCTGTTTGGGTCAATCCTCACGATCACACCGGACCAGATTATCGGTTTCGCCATTTTCGACGTCGTGCTGATCATCCTCATGTGCATCGTCTATCGGCCATTGCTGTTCAGCTCGCTCGATGAGCAGGTGGCGCAGGCGAAAGGCGTTCGGGTCGGCATCATGAATGCACTGTTCATGACCGTCCTGGCCGGGGTGATCACCATCGCGGTGCCGGCGGTAGGAACGCTGCTCATCTTCGCGCTCGTGGTCACGCCGGCTGCCACGTCCATGATCATCACCGATTCGCCGTTCAAAGCCATTGTGATGGCCATGGTGCTGTGTCTGGTGAGCATCTGGGGTGGTCTGGTGATCTCCACGATGTTCCCCGCCCCTCCGAGTTTCGTGATCGTCACGTTGTCCACACTGTTCTGGGGCATTGCAAAGGGCATCGAAAGCGTTAGAAACCACCGGAACGGCGACTGACGAGATAGGAGCAACCCAGATTCAGCTGATACGTTGAGTGCGCCGTGACAATCCTCGTAGATTGTCACGGCGCACTCGCACACATGCCTCATGATGACCTGAGACTGCTCACGCAAACGCGACCGTTTTCCTCACCAGTACGCTGGCGATGGCGGCCAACCCCTCGCCTCTGCCGGTGAAACCCATGCCATCGGTGGTGGTCGCCGTGATGCCGACCGGGCAACCGCAGATCTGTGACATGCGTTGCTGGGCCTCATCAAGGCGACGACCGATCTTGGGGCGGTTGCCGATGATGCTGATCGACATGCTCACCGGTTCGAACCCGTGGGCGTGCACCAGCCCGAGGGTTTCACGGAGCATCGCTTCACCGCGCATACCGGCTCCCCGGGAATCCGCACCCACACCGAACAGCGTGCCGATATCACCCAATCCAGTGGCCGACAACAATGCATCGATGGTGGCATGCACGGCGACATCGCCATCCGAATCACCCTCGACGCCATTGCCTTCCCATTCCAGACAGGCAAGAAAAAGCGGTCTGGGATTGCGGGCATCGGCGAACCGATGCGCGTCGAATCCCAAACCGTTGCGCAGATCAGACGAATCGCTCACTTCTTCTTCGACTTCTTGCTCTCGGACTCGAGACGGGCCAACGTGTCTTGTGCCGGCTCCTCGGGGGCCTCGGTGTGATGCTCGGCATCGCCTTCCTGCGGCTCGGTGTAACCGAGGTTCACATCGAGCAGGCGCTGCGTCTCCTCCTCGCTGAGTTCCTCCGACAGGGCGATCTCGGAGGTGAGTATGCTGCGCGCCTTCGTGAGCATGCGCTTCTCACCTGCAGAGAGCCCGTGTTCATCCACGTCGCGCTGAGAAAGGTCGCGCACCACTTCGGCAATGTTGTTCACGTCGCCTGTGGCGATCTTCTCCACGTTGAGCTTGTACCGGCGTGACCAGTTCATCTCCTTCTCGACGATCGGTGTGCGCAGAATCTCGAACACACGGCTCACCTCGTCGCCGTCCACGATGTCGCGCACACCCACCTTCTTCAGGTTGTCGACCGGCACGAAGATCTCAAGATCATCGGATGAGAGCACCGAGAGCTTCAGGTACTCCCGGGTGACGCCCTTGACGGTCCGCTGCGAAATCTCTTCGACCCTAGCCGCACCGTGACGCGGATATACGACCATATCGCCGACCTTGTATCCCATGAATCCTCCGTAAGAGCAATGCAAAAACCCGTATAAGTATGCCCTATCGCTTGGACTTGCAAGGGTTTTGGGCAAAAAAGACGCTTTTTTACGCAGAATGGCTCCCGAACCCCGTGTTGCATGCTTATTCTCTATGTATGAGTAACAATCATTTCAACAAAGATGCCATCGTTGCGGTGGATCATGACCAACTCGGCACCGTGAGCGAGGGTCGATTCTACAACCCTCACGAGATTCTCGGCGCCCACCTCGGTAGCGGTGAATACAGCGACACCGCCACCGTCCGCGTACTTCGCCCCGACGCCAAGGAAGTCGTCATCGTCACCCCCGACGGCGAGACCAAGGCCGAACCGGAATTCAACGGCGTCTATGTCGCCGTGGTCCCCGCTGTGAAAACCGACAAGGGATATTCGGTTCCCGACTACCGCCTGCGCATCACCAAGGAGGACGGCTCCACGGTGGTGGAGAACGACCCGTATCGATACCTGCCGACCGTGGGTGAGATGGATCTTTACCTGTTCGGCGAAGGACGCCATGAACGCCTATGGGAGGCCATGGGCGCCAACGTCAAGCGATATGAGGACTCCATGGGCGGCAATGACGGCACCCAAGGCGAACCGGTGGTCGGCACTGCGTTCACCGTCTGGGCGCCGAATGCACATTCGGTGCGAGTGGTGGGCGATTTCAACGGATGGAACGGCATCTGCCATTCGATGCGCGAACTCGGCTCCTCCGGCGTCTGGGAGATCTTCATCCCGGGTGTGACGGCCGGCGAGAAATACAAGTACCAGATCCTCAACGCGTTCAACAATTGGGAGATGAAGGCCGATCCGATGGAACGCTCGCACGAGGTGCCACCGAACACGGCCTCGATTGTAGTGGAGTCCGAATACCAATGGAACGACTCCGACTGGATGGCCAAGCGCGCGAAGACCGACCCACACCAGGGCCCTGTGGCGATCTACGAGGTGAATGCGAACAGCTGGCGCGACGACGTACACAACTACCGCGAACTTGCCGACAAGCTCGTGCCGTACGTCGCGAAGCTGGGCTTCACCCACGTGGAATTCATGCCGCTCGAGGAATACCCGTACCTCGGCAGCTGGGGCTACCAGGTGACCGGCTACTATGGCGTGGACTCCCGCCTGGGCTCCCCCGACGACTTCAAGTATCTCGTCGACAAGCTTCACGAGGCGGGCATCGGCGTGATCATGGATTGGGTACCCGCGCACTTCCCGAAGGACGCCTTCGCATTGGGCCGTTTCGACGGCACGCCATTGTATGAGGACCCGGATCCGACCCGCGGCGAGCATCCGGATTGGGGTACGTACATCTTCAACTTCGGCCGTCGCGAGGTGCGCAACTTCCTAGTGGCCGACGCCTGCTTCTGGCTCGATGAGTATCATATGGACGGCCTGCGCGTCGACGCGGTCTCCTCGATGCTCTATCTCGACTACAGCCGTCAGCCCGGTCAATGGCATCCGAACAAGTTCGGAGGACGTGAGAACCTCGAGGCCATCGACTTCATCAAGGAAGCCAACGCCACGGCTTACAAGAACAATCCGGGCATCATGATGATCGCCGAGGAATCCACCGCCTACCCGGGCGTCACCGCCCCGACCGACCAAGGCGGTCTCGGTTATGGACTCAAATGGAACATGGGCTGGATGCACGATACGCTTGAATACCTGCACGAGCAACCAATCAACCGCAAGTGGCACCACAACGAGATCACATTCTCCATGGTCTATGCCTATTCGGAGCATTATGTGCTGCCGATCAGCCATGACGAGGTGGTGTACGGCAAAGGGTCGCTGTTCGGCAAGATGCCGGGCGACGATTGGCAGCGCTACGCCGGAGTGCGTTCGCTGTTCGCCTATCAATGGGCACATCCGGGCAAGAACCTCACCTTCATGGGCAACGAACTCGCCCAGTACGGTGAGTGGGACTACAACAGCCAGCTTGACTGGGATTGCCTGAACTGGCCTGATCACCGTGGCGTGCAGCAACTGGTGGCCGACCTCAACGCGCTGTACAAGAAGTCCCCAGCCCTGTGGAGCCAGGACTTCACCCCCGACGGTTTCCAGTGGCTCACCAGTGACGATTCGGACCACAATACGTTGAGCTTCGTGCGAATCGGCAAAAACGGCGAGCAGATGGTCGTCGTGGTCAACTTCTCCGGAACGGCATGGCAGGACTACCAGGTGGCGCTCCCACAAGGCGGCCGTTGGCGCGAGGTGCTCACCACCGACGACAGGAAGTACAGCGGCTCCGACATCCACAACACCGATATCGAAGCCAACGCCGGCCCCTACCATTCGCGCGATTATTCTACGAAGATAACCGTACCGGCCCTCGGTGTCGTATTCTTGGAACCGGATAACAACTGACACAAGTAGGAGGAGGGGAGCAATAGCATGGCTGCTCCTTCGAATGACAACGAAGAACGACGCACCATACTCGTGGTCGAGGATGAACCCACGCTGGCTACAGCCATCGCCCAGAGGCTGACCAATGAAGGCTGGACGGCCCGTGTCGCCGGAGACGGCGCCACAGCGGTGAAAGCCGCCGACAAGCTGCATCCGGATCTCATCATCATGGATCTCATGCTGCCCGTCATGGACGGCATCGAGGCGACGAAGCGCATCGAGACACAGCATCCCATTCCGGTGCTCATGCTCACTGCGCGCGATGATGAGGCGGATGTGGTGATCGGGCTCGGCGCCGGGGCCGACGACTACATGAGCAAGCCGTTCTCGATGCGCGAACTTGTCGCACGTGTGCGCGCATTGCTGCGTCGCGTGGACCGGGCCAAGGTGATCGCACATAAGAGCGAGAATGATCGCATCCTCGATTTCGGCACGTTGGTCATCGATCCGGCCAAACGCCATGTGACACTCGATGGCAAGCAAGTGCATCTGACTCCCACCGAGTTCGACCTGCTCACCACACTCGCCAAACAGCCGCATTCCGTGCTCACGCGCGAACAGCTGCTCGAAGAGGTGTGGGATTGGGTTGACGCCTCCGGCACCCGCACCGTCGATTCTCATGTGAAGGCGCTGCGTCATAAGCTCGGCGCCTCCACGATTCGCACCGTGCATGGTGTGGGGTACGCCTTCGAACCGCCAGAAGCGTAAGGCTCATGACGGACGAGGCATACAACCGCCGAATGAGGCGCTCGCAGCATCGTAGGGATGCCAAGCGGCGCCTCGTTCGCTACTGTTCCACACTCAAGGTGGAGATCACGGTGCTCATTGTGGTCGCCACCGTGGGCGCCTTCCTGCTGGCATGGGTGTTTTCGAAGACCAGAATCAACGATTGGCTGGCGCTGCCCATCACCCTCATCGCCATTCTGGTGTTCACCTACGCGACGTCGCGGCATCTGACCGATCCTTTGGGCCAGATGCGCGATGCCGCCGAGCGTCTCTCCGACGGAGACTACACGGCACGTGTTCCCGACTTCTCGAACAAGCACGATGAAGTGGGGCAACTTGCCCGCGCCTTCAACGACATGGCCGAGGAACTGCAGCATGAGGACCAGCTGCGGCGCGACATGATCGCGAATGTGGCGCATGAGCTGCGCACACCCGTCTCCGCACTGCAGGCGATGGTGGAGAACATGGCAGACGGCGTGGTGGAGCCGAACGAGAAGAATATGGAGAACATTCTCGCCCAGACCCACCGACTCACCGACCTGATCTCCTTCCTGCTCGATCTATCGCGCATCGAGGCCGGTTCCTCGAGCCTCGACATCGAGGAGTTCAACTTCGCGGATTTCATCGACGAAACGATTGCCCCCTTGAAGCTCCTTGACAGCAGTCGCGGGCATGACATCGAGATGCACATTCCCTCGAACATCGTAATGGAGGGCGATGTGGACCGCCTACGTCAGCTGTTCACGAACATCATCGCCAACGCGCTCAAGCATTCCCTCGACGACGCCAGTGTGCTCGTCGAGGCGCATGTGGACGATTCGCGTGATACGGTGGTGACGCACATCGTCAACTTCGGTTCCCAGATTCCTGAAGATGTGCGCCACAAGATCTTCCAGCGCTTCGTCAAGGGCATCACCACACGCGGTAGTGAATCCGGCGGCACCGGTCTTGGACTGTCGATTGCGAAATGGGCTGCCACGTTGCATGGTGGTTCCATCCATGTGGTTGACGATTCGAGAGGCGTCGATTTCGAGATCGTGCTGCCGCTGCATCCCGACGTCGAGGACACAAGGTCTCGTAACTAGTCGGTGTCCCAGAGGGCAAGTCTACGGCTTCCCTCACCATCTCCTTCTACGGCTTCCCGCTCCTCGTGGTCGGGAAGCCGTTCCTATGCCGTCAGGCAACCATGTACCCGTGTTTCGAGGGGGTATAGGCCAGTGCCAGTGCGGTGAACACCGTATATCCATGTTCGGTGAGCACGGTGGCACATCGATTGATCGTGGCGCCGGTGGTCACGATGTCATCGATCAGGATCACCGTGCGGCAGGCTTCCGTCTCCTCGGCGTGGATGGCACGTTCATTGATGCAGATCGTCCGTCGCGCACGTTGCGCGCGTTGGTCGGCGCCGTTCGTCTCGACTGATTTGCTATTGGCGCGTACGATGAGCAGCGGCACGACCGCTGCCCGTACACCCCGTGCGTTGGCGTGTGCACACAGTGCCTTGGCCAGTGGCGCCAGCTGACTACGACCTCGCGCATGCAGTGAGGAGGCGGAGGACGGTGCGGAGACAATCAGCACTTCACGGGGAATGACCGCATCCGGAGAGTGCTCGCCCACTCGCCCGCAGCCTGCAAGCAAATCATCGAACAATCGGTTGAGGGTCGCGATGAACACCGCATCGCATTCCTCGTCACCGTGATCCTTCCAGTTGAGAATCGCATTACGCACCACGCCACGGTAGAGCGCGCAGGCGAATCCCGACCGCAGCACACCGGCACGCAGCCGGAACGGTATGCAGTGATGGAATTGTGCCTCGCATCGGCCGCAAAGCACTGCATCTGGTGTATCGCACCCTGCACATCCGCGTGGGAACAGCAGATACCCCAGCTCCCTGAGCAATCCTGCGGTGGCCGCACACCGTTCCCGAACGAACGATGCACCCATACCGCACTCCTCACGCCTGCCGACTACCGTGAATTCCTGTTATACCAGTCGATGATGCGGTTGCAAAGCTGCAGGGTGTCTTCCGGACCGGTGACCCGAATGGCGATCGTTCCGGCCAAAGCCGCCGGATAGTCATTGCCATCGGGATCCATGCGATCTCCGACAAAGGCGATCTGTCCGACCGTCACACCGAGCATGCCGGCGAGCTTGCGCACGGCGTATGCCTTATCGACGCCCCTGTTTGAAATGTCGACGCTGGTGGAGCCTCCCGAACGCACTGCGAGATGGGGCACGTCTTTCTGCACGGCTTCGGCGAGCCGGTTCTTCTTCTCATTAGTGGGATCCCACGCCTCCTTGGCTTCCACGGGGGCCTGCTGCCCGAGGGCCGAGAAGGTGATCTGGCTGCCTCGGTCTTCAATGCGAGGCCCCCAGGTATGCGACTGCCAAATGCCGAGCTCACGAGCGTGGCGTTCCAGTGATTCAATGACCAGTTTACGGTCCTCGTCACTCAGGTTGTGCTCGTACACCTCCTGCCAATCGGCACCCTCGGGGTTCCAACGATAGTAGCGTGTACCGGATGTGGGCATGAGGTGCATATGTGAACGGTCGGATTCTTCGGAAAGCATATCGGTGACCTGCGAGCGCACGAGGTCGATGGTGCCTCCGGAGATGATGGCCACCGGCAGCAGGCGTGTCAGCTGCGACACCGCGTCAGCCATGGGCTTGTGCATCGGTTTCTTCGAGCGGGCGAGCGTGCCGTCGAGGTCGAAGGCCATCACCTTCATCGTGGCGCATAGCCGTTCGATGTCGACCTCGTTCGCCATGGCCATTGAGACTGACTGTGACATGTTCGCCTTACTCCTCGCGTTCTGTTCCACTAGAGTAATATACCAAAGACGGTGCGATGCCCTACAGTGGAACCATGATTCGCGCACCATGGGAAGAGAAGACGTACCGCAATCGCCACGGCAGGGGGATCCGCACTCCCCCATTCGGCCGGCGCCTACCGCGCTACCGCACGCGCAGCGGCATGTTCGACGACATGGCGATTGCCCAGATTCGCCGTCTCAACGATGCTTGGCCTCAGCTGCTGGCACCGTTGCAGTTCGCCGTCGAAGACGTTCCCCCCTCGTCACCGGCTCCTTGGGAGACGAATCCGAGGCTCAATTCTCAGGCATTTCCCGCTGCGCATGGCATTCCGGCCCGTGTGGTGCTCTACCGCATGCCATTGCAAAGCCATGCACGGTCCCGCATGGACCTGCAGCTCGCCATTCGCGATGAACTGGTGCTGCGCATAGCGGAACTCTACGGCCGCAGGCCGGAGGAAATCGACCCACAGTGGGGTATGTGACGACTCTAATGCACGATGGTGGCATCGTGCATGGCACGCACCGTCTGTTTGGCCACCTCGAGTCGGTCGGCGCCGATATAGGCCAACCCACTATGGTCTGATGAACTGACCTTGTCGCTGGTGAGGAACGCACCCCACACCACGTCATTCCCCTCGTAATCCGTGGAGAGTGCGACGGCATTCTTCGAGATGTCCGTCGGGCTGAACATCACCGCGGAATCGCCGTCCAAATGGATATCGCGGGTTCCAACCGACTCGCCATGCTCATCGTATGCCGTGAGCGACAACTCGATCGGCTTGGATGAGGCGTTGACCATGCTCACATGCGCCTGAACCCCGGAGGGGAGGGCCAAGGCGGATTGCGCGTAGGGACTTGCCGCATTCACGAAGGCGAAATCACGGGATCCGCCATCGGAAACGTCGATGCCGGCCGCAGCTTGGAAGTCAGCGTCACTTTCGATGAGCAGCCCCAAGGCATCGTCAGGGATGTCATTCAATTCCATGACGTTCACCACATTCGCCTTCATGGCTCGTTTCCCTGCGCTTTTGACACCGGATTGCGTGATCCACGACAGGTTGAGGGAAGCCGCTTGGGACGCGTATGCTCGTAGTGTCATCACATTGCGGGAATCCCCCATATTGACAATCTGTGTGGTGGAGGCAGGATTCAAGGGCAACGTGAAATCATTGCCATCAGGATCAAGTCCCTTCATCGAGACCGTTCGTATCACCGACGCCACCGGCGACTCCTGCGATACCAGATTCACTCGGAGAGCATCCTGATTAGGTGCCGCGGCTGCCAGATCCACGGTCCTCTGTTCGCCGGCGCCAACCACGACGCTGCTTTGCGTGGCCATCACAATCTGCCCGGGCTTCGTCCCCGTCATGGAAAGCTGCACAGTCGTCGACTTGTCTGTAGGATTCGCGATGAGCAGTTGCTGGGTGGTGCCCTCCTTCGTCCCTGAAATGAGGAAGCTCTGGTTCAATTGCATGTTGATGCATGTAGAGGCGGCCACACCGGCGATATCGCCATTGCTCGCCCAAGAGGCCATGGATCCACTCGCCCCTGTTCCTGCACTCGCTCCCAGCAGTCTCGTCTCGAACACCTGCGGGGCTTCGGCGGAATCGGATGACGCCACCACGACCGAATCCGCAGTGGAATCCGCATCATCCGACTGTGGTCCCTGCAACACCGTGGATTTCGAATCGTCGCCCAATGGGGAAACCTGTGCGTGGAAAATCGAACCGAAGGCCGCATACCGTGCACCCGAAGCCAGATCCCCCACGCTAGCTTGGAATTCCTTGTCTCCGTAAGTACCCGTATCCGCCAGCCCCATCTGCGCCGGACAATACTGGTCCATGACCTTCGGGCTCACTTCCTGCACCACCGAGGCATTAGCCGGATTGGCGTTGCCGAAACTCAGCTGCCGTCCGGGGATGAAGGCCATGACCAGTAGTGCGCCAGCCACCACGCATGCGGAAACCGTGGTGGCAGCGACTTTCGTCACCTTTGAATGCTTGGATGAACCGGACTCAAGGTGCTTGCTCATGCTTCCTCCTCGTTACTCGCATGGGTGCGTGGAATGGCGACGATGCAATACAGGAACACGATGGTTCCGAGGCACCACAACCATGCGATCCTCCATGGGTTGTGGCTCTGCTCCACAATACCGGCATCATCAATGTGCTGTTCAGCGGGTGGATTCAAGGTGAACCGGTAATAGGTTCCTTTTGCATTGCTCACCACGGACTGCACTCCAGAGCAGGAGGTGATGTTCGCCAGCAACTGCGCACTGGCTCGTCCGCTGACATCATGACCATCGGTGACCACATAGATGCCTCCAAACCCCAGATCCGAGAGCTGAACGATCGCATCATCGTCGTTCTGTGCCAGCAATTGGGCTCCTGCACGGGCTATCTTGGTTTGACCCGCACCATCAGCGAAACCTTCGACGGCTTCGCGGGCACGCTGCGCAGGCGATGAGTCGATGAGATCACCGCTACCTGTGCGCATCACCGCATACTCGATCGTGTCAGCGCCTGTGGCCTCCAACGCCAGAATGCGCCGGTTTGCATCTGCACGCAAATACTCCTGTGCGACCTGCGGCAGCGCATAGTCGCTTTGGCCTATGCCGTCACGGTAGGCAATCTGGTAGCCATAAAATATTCCGGCGAAGGATGTCAAGGCCAATACGAACGCCACTGCCGCACGACCTGCGATGCGCGCCGTCCCATTTGAAACATGCTCCACAACAAGACGGGTGAATTGCTTGGTGCCCGACCCTGCCAACACAGCAACATTGGCGATGATGCCACACAGCGCCATGGCGATTCCCGGCAGCACCGAGCCGGCGGCCAGGCCATATGGCTCTGCGGCGATCACCACTGCCGCAGAAACCATTGCCAGCAGCAGACCGCATAGAGAGACCGTCCACAGGATTCTACTTGCGCGGAACACCGAAGGACGCAGCAATGCGAGCACGGCAAGCATAATGATAAGGCATGCGGCAATGAACAGCGCCGCGTCACGGGCGCCATTCAGCGTGAGCCATGTGCCCCATTGCGTGGGAGGTACAATGCCGAAAGCCTGCCAGGTCAATTCGCTCAAGTTCATGAGACGGGGAGCACCGTTGACCTGCTCGACAGGCACCATGACATCGCCGAACAATTGGCGCATCATGCCATTGCCCGCATAGCGCACCGCATTCACCAAAGTGGGGGCGATGGCGAATGCAGACGGGAAGGGGATGAGCACCAGCATCATACGGTGCTGACGCACGAACACCAGAAAAGCCACGAACACGACGATGAGAGCGAGCAGTAATTGCGGCTCCGCCGCCACCGCCGGAATGAACATGAGCGCGGCGGCAGCGGCAGCCTGCACAGAAGCGCGGGGATTGACCGGCTGTTCGGTGCGGTACATGCCCACAGCCTTGAAACATAGGGCGAAAGCACCCGGCAGGAACACCATGACAGTCAGCATCGGAAGGTTCGCGCTGGAATACAGGCCCAGCGACAACGCCGTGGCGAACCACAGCAGGCCGCAGAACACACGAATCTCATCGGAACGCGTCACCACGCCCGCCAGTGCCCAGAAACTCAAGACGCATGCAGGAGCAGAGAGGAAGAAGATCGACGTCACCGCCGCAGCCACATGACCGCCGGTGAACACCGACGCCACCATGAGCACCAGAAGCCAGGGGGCGGGAGGCGCAGCCACACCGGTACCGGCACCGAAATTCCATGTGGTGGTGGCTGCCTCCATCAGCTGCCGGAATGTGGCATCAGTGGCCGGCAACTGATTGGAATACAGTGACCCGCCAGCGAATGCCGGACCGAACAATGGCCAATACATCACCATGAGACAGAGGAATGCCACTACGGAGGCAAGAAGGGCGTACGTCCAGCGACGTATGAGTCGGCGATGGAGATGGGACTGCGCCAATGGATCAAGCACCACGCCACCCTGTTCATCGGCAAACGCTTTGCTGCGCGCATTCCAGATCTTCAGTTGGGCCCTGTCTGCCACCAGATTTGACAGCTGGCTTCGGGATATGGTCTGAACCAGTTTGAGCCTATGTCGTGCCACCAATGCAGGCGGCACATTCAACAATGCCAGCACCGGCATACACAGCATGCACCACGCACGGTAAGGCTGTTTGCGAAACAGGAGTCTGAGCGCTTGGAATAGGAATGCAAACACACTGCCGACCCAAAGCAGAGGCCACCAGCCGGCTGTAACATCGGTGTACAGGTATTTCTGCTCGCCGCTCAACTGTGGCATCGATGTGTCGATGATCCTGCCGTCTGAGGTGGGCTGACCGTCATGGGTGCGAATGCCTTCGAACCTTGCACGTCGATGCGCGATACGGGCCGATGGAACGACCACCACGCGTTTGCCTGCTCGACATAGGCGCCGGCAGAAATCCGCCGATTCGTCGTAAGTGGTGAACCATGCATTGATGCCATGCACACTGCGCCATGTATTCACCGGAATCAGGGCGCCGGCGAGGGAGACCGCGAACATGTCACTGCGGGAGTCGTACTGTTCCTGATCGGGCTCACCGTCCACGACCAACGACACCACCTCATGGTGTGATGCATATTTGCCTACATCGTGCAGACGCACGGCATCCCAATCCAATTGTTTGCAGCCGATCAACGCGGCAGTCGGCGTATTCGTCCACGTGTCGAGCAGCTGTTCCAGGCAGATCGGGTCAGCGGGCCGTGAATCGTCGTGCAGCAGCCATAGGGTCTTCGCCGTCGTATCAATCTGCGCATTGCGCAGTACCTTCGCCACCGCATCGCCGAAGGAACGCGCCTGCGCCACCTTGAGCACCTGCACGTGCACTGTATGCTCCTGAGGAACACCATGCAGCGCATCAGCCTGCGTGGGGATCACTTTGAAACTCGTCTGCACCGACTGCAGAGTCTGCCCTGAGCAATCCGCAATCACAATGGTCGACGGCAGTACGCTCTGTCTCAGCACGGCGGCAAGGGTGTCCGGGAAGAATCGCATGTCACTCTCCACCGTGATCACCGCCACCACATCGTCACGCACCGTTTGGTCGTGGGAATAGGGCCGTTGCGCCAAGGTGTCGCTGATCAGCTGCTGAATCTCGCTGTCGCCGGAAAGTCTCATACACGCCAGTGTACGCAACAGGGTCTATTCAAGGCATCTTGGGGTGAAAAGCGTGCAGATGCGCCCATTCCCATCTTTTTCTCAAGCGAGTACCTTATAATCATGAAACTGAATCGACATGTACGTGTGCACGCAGCGCGCGGGCGGCGCCGGCACTCCCCGGCGGAGACGACGAACAGAAAGGTATGAGCTTTGGCTTCACATACCGACGACAGCAAGCGTATCGTGAACATCGGCGGTCCTGTTGACGAGCATCCGCGGCACAGCACCGTGCAGGTCAGGCACGTGCGATACCGGATCCTCAAGATCATCGCGATGGTGCTGGTCGCTGTGCTCGTGTTCGCGGGCTCTGTGGCCGCGGCCACCTGGCTCAACATCAACAATGCGGTGCAGAGCGGCAAAATCAGAAGTCTCATCGAGGGCGGGTCAGACGAAGACGCCTATCTCGATCCCAATTCAGGCAAGCCAATCAACTTCGTGCTCATCGGCCAGGACACTCGCGATGGCGACGGCAACGGTGATGTCTCCGGAGACGGGGCCACTGAGGGAGGGCTACACAACGCCGACACCACAATGGTGGTGCAGATCGGGGCCGACAGAAACTATGTGAATCTCGTCTCCATTCCGCGAGACTCCCTTGTCGACGTGCCGGCATGCCATACCTCCAAGGAGACGATTCCGGCCCAATATGGCGTGCAGTTCAACTCGATCTTCGCGAATGCCTATTCGGTGGGAGGTGACCTCTCCTCCGCCGCCAGCTGCACGGTCAACGCCGTGAATGCGCTGACCGGACTTCATATCAGCAACTTCATCGTCGTCGATTTCAACGGTCTGAGCAAGATGATTGATTCAATCGATGGCGTCGACCTGTGCTTCCCCTCCGACGTGGACGACCCGAACACGAACATGCATCTGAAGAAGGGCATGCACCATCTCAATGGCGTGGAGGCGACCAATTATGCACGCCGTCGCCACGGCAACGACACCGACGGCTCCGACATCATGCGCACGACACGTCAGCAATACCTCATCAAATCCGTGTTGCAGAAGGCCATCTCCCGGAACCTGTTCACGCAGACCAGCCAGCTGTACCAGCTGGTCATGAATGCAATCCGTTCACTCAACTTCAGCTCGGGCATGGCCGATACCAATGCATTGATGGGTCTGGCCTTGAGTCTGCGCAATCTCAAGGTCGACCGCCTGTATTCCCAGACTGTTCCGATCATGTCGGCCCCTCAGGACCCCAACCGCGTGGTTTGGACCGAGGATGCCAAGGCGGTGTGGGCCAAGTTCAAGGAAGCCAAGCCGTTATTCGGTTCAGATGACTCCGCAGGTGCAGACAAGCAGGAGGAGCAATCCCAAGCTCCCGCTTCCGAGGAGCCGACGGAGCCCGCGCAGACCGAAGACCCCTCACCACAGCCGTCCGATGACTCGGGTTCGCCGAGTCAGGAGGAAAAGCCCAGGCTTGATGAGAAAACCGGGCTGCTAGTGCATCCCGATGGCACCTTGACCGACCCTGAAACCGGTGGCGTGGTGGACCCGGACGACGGATCGATCAAGGATCCGAACACGAACCAATACGTCGGCATCTCCTATCGTTACCTCAACAACACTATCTGCAAAGTGCCGGAGCACAGCGACGACTGAAACGGCGAAGGGGTCGGCCCGATGGCCGGCCCCTTCGCATTCCGCTGGATCTCGTTGGTCCATAATATCGGTATATCTTGGCAATATAGGCTTCTCAAGGAAAATCAACAGGCGAGGGCATATGACGAACAACAATGCTACAGGCAATGATCTCCCACCGAGCTTTGCCCCTTCCCATTCCAAGAAGGGCTCCGCGCAGCCTCCAGTCACATCGGCGCCCAACGCTTCCTCGCCAACGCCCCCCAGCTTCGCCCCAGGCCACATCTCATCACCCCATACTGGCAGGACCTCCTCGGCCGTGCCCGCATCATTCAAGCCGGAGCACAACCGAAATCCGCGCAGCTCATCATCGTCATCCTCGGTGGTTGGTTCCGATTCCCCCCGACAGCCTTCCCCCACAACCGCGCCATCCTATGCCCCACGCTACTCACCAAGTCGGCACCAACACTCACATCAGATTCCCACGAACTCTCGAAATGGACGATTCCCCGCACCGGCCGCCATGCGTAATACGACGACCGCCGCAACCATGAAACCACACCGCGTGCGCAACATGGTACTTGGTGTGCTGCTTGTCATCGTCATCGTGCTCGGCATAAGCGGCATCGGCACCTACAACTGGATCAATTCCAATCTGCGCAAGGAAGCGTGGCTTACCACAGGCTCCGACACTCCCGGCACCTCCTGGCTCATTCTGGGTTCCGATGAACGTGACGGCACCACCGGTGCCGATGACACCCCAGGTGAGCGTACCGACACGATTCTCATACTGACCAAGCCGAAGCACGGATCCTGTTCACTCATCTCAGTGCCCCGCGATTCCCTCGTGCAGGTCGGCGACCAAATGCTCAAGATCAATGCCGTCATGCAGGTGTTCGGCAAGAAGGAACTCGTGACACAGGTGGAATCGATCACCGGTCAGCACATCGACCATGTAGCCAAGCTCACCTTCGGCGGCCTCACCAAGGTGGTGGACGCCTTGGGCGGCATCGAATTGTGCTACGACCAGGATGTGGATGACGAGAAATCCGAGTTGCATTGGAAATCCGGTTGCCATGTGGTGGACGGTAGGACGGCCTTGGCATTCTCCCGTATGAGATACTCGGATCCACGCTCCGACTTCGGCCGTTCCGACCGCCAGCGCCAGGTGATCGGCGCCATCGCACAGAAGGCCACCTCGAAAAGTTCATTGCTTAACATCGGGAAACTGAAGAAAGTGGGCGAGGCCGCACTTGGCTCCCTCACGGTGGATGACAAATCCACTCCATGGACGATGCTGCAGATGCTGCTCGCCTTCCGCGACGCCTCGGGATCCAACGGCATCACCGGAAGTCTGTACTGGACAGATCCCGGGTATTATGTGGACGGCGTGGGTTCCAGCGTCTTGCTGGACAACCAGAAGAACCTCGAGCTTTTCAAGCAGCTGCATGACGGCGACCATGCCCCGGGTCAGGTGGGCTCAACCTCCGAACAACAATAGTTATCCACATACCCGGGTCGCGCTTGATTCACCCCGATAACCGGCGCATAGTGGACGCATGGGCATTGAGACACCATATCGGGCGGTGCGCACCGCAGTCGGCCGGAAACGGTGGAGGCACAGGGGACACCTCCTGCGTGCAGCCATGCCTGCTCTCGCCCAGATCATCGTGCTGACGGCGTTGCTGTTGCAACGTCAATGGCTATTCGCCCTGATGGTCTCTTCAGGCATATTCGGCATGCTGGCGTCATTTACCCTGACATACACCCCCGATTCTCCGCATCACTCTCCCCCGATCGGATCATACGAATCGGATGGCGCATGCGAGCCTCATCACCACAACATGAATCGTATTGCCCGCATGCCCACACCGCGTGATCGGGACTTCATGACGATCTTCGGATTCGGCGATGACGAGGCTCCCATGCGCACAATCTGTCATCGATGGTGCGTCGCATCTCACACCTCGGGGTTGCGGGCGACTCTTGGCGTAGATGCCAGCGGGAGGCCGCTCAGCGTGGATATCGACAGCGAAGGGCCGCATGCCATTGTGGCAGGCACCACGGGTTCCGGCAAATCGGTGCTGCTGCAATGCTGGTGCCTGGCGCTCGCCGTCACCTACCCACCCGACAGACTCGGATTCGTGTTCCTTGACTTCAAGGGCGGTTCCGCTCTGGATTGCCTGGCCGCACTTCCCCATGTCCGTGGATGCGTCAACGACCTCGACCTGTCATATGCCTCCAGGGCATTGCGTGCCTTGGAAGATGAACTGTCATGCCGCGAGCATCTCGCCGCCCGCCATCATGTGAGCGATATACGTCAGCTACCGGATGCACCGGCACAACTCATGATTGTCGTCGACGAATTCCATATGCTCAATGAACAGTTGCCCGGCTATATGGACAGACTGCTTCGCGTGGCCTCGCTCGGTCGTTCGCTTGGCATGCATCTGGTGGTGTGCACGCAGAATCCGATGGTGGAGATCAACGCCTCGATGAAGGCCAATATGAGTCTGCGCATATGTCTTCGAGTCCAGGATGCCATGCAATCCCAAGAGATGATCGGATCGGCACTGGCTTCGACCATTCCCGCGGATTGTCCCGGAACGGCAGTGCTGAACCATGAGGGTGAGTGCGTGATATTGCAGTGTTTGCAGCCTTCGAATATCAGGGCATTGACCGTGCAGATACACCAATCCGCCCGTTTTTTCGGTCAGACGAACCGTGCGATGCTGTTCACTCCTCCGTTGCCATCGGACATCGATAAGGATGAACTGTCCTGCATGCACATCGACGCATGCAGCGATGCCTCACGTATACTCATTGGCGTCGCAGACACTGGCGTCTCGTTCGAACCGGCCTTCATCGACCTTTGTGCCGGTTCCGTCGCCATCATCGCACCGCCACACCGCGGTGCGCATACACTGCTTGAACGCATCCGGCGGGAGGCCATGCGTCATGGCACACCGGTGGACTGTTTCCCCGATGCGGATGAGGCCTTGGAACCGATGACGTATATGAGCGGTGACAATGCCCTGCAGCTCAGCATAGCAGACACTTCCACGCTCACCGTGTTCAGCCTGCGCACCTCACGCCCACTGCGCATTCCCGACCATGCATCCGTACGCATCGTGTTCGCCTGCGGAGACAGGAACGCAGATCTTGCAGATGGCATCCCCGCCGCCATGCTTGCGGACCATGCGCCTTCCGAGCTCATGAGGCCCGGTCGCGCCGTGCTGCTGGAACAAGGGCGTGCCCGACTTATTCAGTGCATACGAGACAGGTCGGGAACATGATATTTTCCGCCTTTTTGAACGAAACCCTTGAAAAATCCATGAAGGTTGCATAGTATAGCGATTTAGCGTTACCACTCGAGCGTGAGGATTGACATGAGCAGTGCTTTCGATTGGCGTGCCAAAGCTGCATGCCGTGATAAGGATCCGGAGCTTTTCTTCCCTGTAGGCAACACCGGCGCGGCCTACCAGCAGATCGAAGAGGCTAAAGCAGTGTGCCGCACCTGCAAGGTGATTGATGCCTGCCTCAAATGCGCTCTTGACACAAATCAGGATTACGGCGTATGGGGCGGTCTGAGTGAGGACGAACGACGCGCCTTGAAGCGACGCGCCATGCGCGCGCGTCGCTCCCAGTCGCTCCAGATGCAGATTTGAGCTTCTACGTTCGCATCCCCTATGCGCAAGGTGCCCGGCATCCAATTGGATGCCGGGCACCTTGCGCATAGGGGATGCGTCATCTCAGGCTGCACGCAATGTCATGTCGAGAATCACTCTGGTGCCACCATCACGCCCATGTTCCCAGCGCACATTGCCACCGAAGTCGTTGGTGACGAAAGTGTTGATGATCTGCGTGCCAAGGCCTGATCCTGAGGCCTTGGCCATGCCATTGCTCTCCTCCTGGTCCATGCCGTTGCCATCGTCTTCCACCACGACATTAAGACATTTGCCCTCACGCCCCACCGATACGGTGATGTGCCCCTCCTTGCGTCCCTCGTAACCATGTTCCACGGCATTCGTAATGAGTTCGGTGAGCACCAACGACAACGGGGTGGCATCCTGCGCGGGCATCTTGCCGAATTTGCCCACGAAGTCGATGGTGATGTGTTGGTCCCGCATCGAGGCCAGGTCGACGCTCATGCGCAGCAGATTGGAAATCACCTTGTCGAAATCCACGTTCTCATCGGCGGTCTGGCTGAGCCCCTCATGCACTATGGCGATTGTCTGCACGCGACGCATGGCCTCCTGCAGCTCCTTCTTCACCTCTTGGGACTTCGTCTTACGCGCCTGCAGTCTCAACAACGCAGACACTGCCTGCAGGTTGTTCTTCACGCGATGGTGAATTTCAGAAATTGTGGCATCCTTCGTCTGCAACTCCACTTCCCGGCGGCGCAGTTCGGTGATGTCACGGCACAATACAATGGCGCCCGTGCGCCCATGGTCGTCCATCAACGGCATAGAACGGATGGAGACCACTGAGTGATTCGCATTGAGTTCGGAATCCACCGGCGCCTTGCCCAACAGCACCAACGGCAAAGACTCCGGCACCGGATCGTTCTGGTGAATGAGACCTGCACCCACCTCACCGAGGTTCTTTCCCTGCATCATGTCGACCATACCCAGGCGCCTGAAACAGCTGATGGCATTCGGCGATGCATACGTGACGTCGCCATCCACCGTCAGGCGCATGAAGCCGTCGGACACACGTGCATTATGCCGTTGGTTCATCACGGCATCGCGGTATGGGAACTGCTCGCGGGTGATCATGGCGAACAGCTGGCGCCCCACCTCCAGACTCTCCCATTCATACCGACCATTGGATTCCCGGTTCTCCAGATTCGTTTCGCGGAGCACCAATCCCAAGGTCTTACCGTTGTGACGGATGGGCGCATAGGTGTTGCAGATGTTCATCCCATCGATATGCTGCAGATTCTGCGATCTGTAGACGCCATCATGCTGCATGGCGGCCGCACATTCGTTCCTCATCCATGCATCGACCTGCTGGCCCACCACATCGTCCACCCGCATGCTCACCACCGTGGATGGCCTGCACTGCTCGGCGAAGATATAGCTTCCATCGCCTTTCTGCAGGATGAGCAGAAGATCGGCGAAGCTCAGGTCGGCGATGACCTGCCAATCCGCCACCAAATGGTGAAGCCATTCCCGATCGCTGTCGTCGAAATCCGGTCGCGTCGCGAGTATCTGTGAAAAATCAGCCATGGCTTCATCATAGCCAGCAACGCGCACAAGAACAGCTACGCAGATACGCAGTGTAAGGACGTGCCACCTGTCATTATGCTACGGTATCGTAACTTACGGTAGCGTAGGATTGGAGGTAGGAAGGAGACGGCATATGACACCGGAGCAAGTCGAACGCAAGCGCGCAGCCGTGATCGAGGCCCGTGAACAGGCATTGGAGGCAAAGGCGAATCTGGTGCGTACGAAAGCGCATGCCAAGGCCGAGAAGATTCGTCGCAAGGCCGACAACAAGGCGAAGAGAACGATAGCCAAGGGTGAGGAGAAGGCCGCTAAGCTCGAGGGAATCGGACCTCGGGAAATCGAGCGCAAGATCCGCCTCGATGTGCATGGGCGAGAGAAGCCCGCCATGCGCGGTTGGATTCACGCAGGCGCCGCCCCGTTGGCCATCGCGGCTGGTATTGTGCTCATCTGTCTGGCCCATGGGGCAGCACTCAAATGGGCTTGCGCCGTGTTCATGGCATCCTCTGCATTCCTGTTCACGAACTCCGCACTATACCATCTCGGCGACTGGTCGCCCAGGGTCACCGACGTGCTGCGCCGCATCGACCATGTCAACATCTTCCTGCTCATCGCCGGCACCTATACGCCTGTCTCCTTCGCCCTCGACGATTTCTGGCGCAAGGCGATCATCATCGGCATGTGGTCCTGCACACTCATCGCCCTGATCATTCATGTGGTGTGGATCAATGCACCGCGTTGGCTCTATGTGCTGGTCTACATCATCTTCGGCGTCTCCGGCGTGGCGTTCATGGGCTTGTTCTGGATGTCACCGGTGGCCGGCCCTGCTGTGGTATGGCTGCTACTTGCCGGCGGCGCATGCTATATCGCCGGCGCCGTCGTCTATGCCAAACGGTGGCCCGACCCATGGCCGAAAGTGTTCGGCTTCCATGAGATATTCCACATCGGCACCGTGTTCGGGTATGCCTGCCATGTGGTGGCCATCTACTTGGTCGTATGTCATCTGGCCGCCCTCGCCTGACGGGGCCTCTCTACCAACCGGGAATATGGCAGGGCCCGCGAACACATGCATGTGTTCGCGGGCCCTGCCATATTCCCGGTATCAATTCAATGGCTTGGATTCCTTGATCGTGACCGAGATCTCACGACCGTTCGGCGCCTTGTACGTGACCACATCCCCCACTTTGTGGCCGATGATTGCACCGCCGATCGGCGACTCAGGGCTAATCACATCGTAATCGGTGGCCACCGTGATGTCACGCGAACCAATCACGTACTGCATCTCATTGCCACCCAAATCGATGGTGACCAACGAACCATTGCCCACCTCGCCGGCCTTGGGCGCCTCTATGATCTTGGCATTGCGCAGCTTGACGATGAGTTCGTTGATGCGCCCCTCATTCTTGCTCTGTTCCTCGCGCGCGGCCTGATATCCGCCGTTCTCCGAGAGGTCGCCCTCTGCGCGGGCCGCGGCGATGCGTTCGGTGATCTCGTCGCGGTACTCACCCTCGCGATGAGCGAGCTCCTCCTTCATCTTGTCGTACGCTTCCTGCGTGAGCAGCACGACCTTTTCTTCCTGTTCCATATGACCCTCCATATGACGCGGCTTATGCCGCCATTGTACAGCAAGGGCACCGGCATTCCACCGGTGCCCTTGAAAACCCGTTCGCTCAGCGCGTGGAGATGATGTCCACCACGAACACAAGCGTGTCATCGCCGCCGATACCGGCCTGAGGCGCACCGTTGGCCCCATAGCCGTATTGCGGCGGAATCGAAATGAGCAGACGCGAACCAACGTTGTGCCCCGGCACGGTCTGGTCCCAACCCTTGATTACCTGTCCGACGCCAATGCCGAAACTCGCCGGATGGTGCCTTTCGAAGCTTGAATCGAACGCCTTGTCGTTGCCCCACACCTGACCATGGTAGTTCACGGTCACCGTGTCGCCACGACGTACAATCGGCCCGTTGCCCTCTTCGAGCTCCACGACCTTGAGCCCCTGCGGGGCCTGCTCACTAGGGAATTCGATTTGCGGCGTATCGCCGAATGCTCCCTTGACCACAGGCATATCTGTTGCCATATCAGTCTCCTTTGCTCGGAATACCACAGCCTAGCATACCCCCGTCCTAGCATATGCGGGCATTTCATTCACCGCCGCATGCAGGCGCTAGCATTCCACCACATTCAAGGCGAGGCCTCCGGTGGCGGTCTCCTTGTATTTCGCCATCATGTCTTCACCGGTGTCTTTCATCGTCTTGATCACCTGATCGAGGGTGACGATATGCGTACCATCGCCGAGCATGGCCATACGCACTGCGGATATCGCGGTGTTCGCCGCTATTGCGTTGCGTTCGATGCATGGAATCTGCACCAATCCGGCGATGGGGTCGCATGTGAGTCCCAGATGGTGCTCCATGCCGATCTCCGCGGCGTTCTCCACCTGCCGAGGATTTCCCCCGACCACGGCGCACAGGCCAGCCGCAGCCATGGAGCATGCGGATCCCACCTCCCCCTGGCATCCGACCTCGGCCCCTGAAATCGAGGCATTGCGCTTGATGAGGTATCCGATTGCCGATGCGGTGAGCAGGAACTTCTTCACCCCCGCCATATTCGCATTCGCGATGAAATGCCAATAGTACATGAGCACTGCGGGAATCACTCCCGCCGAACCGTTCGTCGGCGCGGTGACGATGCGTCCTCCCGCCGCGTTCTGCTCATTGACTGCCAGGGCGAACAAATCAACCCAGGCCTCGTTCGACGACTCGAGCTCCCGCACGCTGTCGGCCGCCGGCTGATTGAGCAGGTCTCCGCTGCCCGCAAGCCGGTCATACATGGCGGGTGCGCGCCGCGGCACATTGAGCCCACCCGGCAGCACCGCTTGCCGGCTGGTGCATCCTTCATGGATGCAGTCGCACATCGTGCGGAACACCGTTTCGATATGCCGGTCGATCTGTTCGGCAGGTCGTATGGCAGTCTCATTCGCCCAGACGACCTCGTCTATGCCTAAACCGGTACGTACGCATATGTCGATGAGCTCGGACGCCGTGGAGAATGGGTAGGGCAGCCCGGCCATGCTGTCACCTTCCACCGACAACGCAGTCTGCTCGCTCATCTGCTCCTCGGAATCACGCTGCACAGCTGGGGGGATTTCCGCGTGAATCGGCACAAGCGGATCCGTGGCCAAACCACGTTGGATGAATCCACCGCCGATCGAATACCACACCTGTTCGAGCAGTTGCTCACCGTGCTCGTCATATGCCGTGAACCGCATGCCATTCGGATGCGCGGCGAAACGTCGCCAGTGGTCGAACTCGACATCGCGTCCATATTCGAATGCGATCTCGTGTTCGCCGTTCAGATTCAACGTGCCACGCTCATCATAGATCTCATGGATGCGCGCGAGATAATCCGTATCCACCGTCTTCGGCTCGTTGTTTTCCAACCCGACCACGGCGGCACGGTCAGTGCCATGCCCGAGTCCGGTCAATGCCAGCGACCCATAGAGCGTGACATGCACACGGGTCACACGGGCAAGCAGATGCCCGTCTGCGAGCGCCTTCGAGAAACGCTGTGCGGCGAGCATGGGGCCCACGGTATGCGATGAGCTTGGGCCCACACCAACGGAGAACATATCGAGCACACTGAACACACACGGCATTGTACACGCGTCTGCGAGCGACAAGCCGGTTCGGAGGGGATCAGGCATGCACGGACTGGTACATCGCCGCGAATAGGAAGCCTCCAGCGATGGCGAGCAATACGGTGATCACACCGATGGCGATCATCACCTTCGTGTATTTGGCGAGGCGCTCACCCAGCGTGGATGCGAAGAAGAACGAGGCAAACCCGAGAATCGCGCCATTGACACCGGCGACTATGGTGTCATGGTGCGACACGGTTTGGCCGAGCACCGGCCCCGCGATCATGTTCATGAATCCGAGCACGACCCAAATGGTCCACACGGCGAAGCCGACGGCACCGATAAGCGAATAGACGACCGGCTGCAGTTTGCGCTTCATGCGGTAGGCGAACGATTCGGCGCACCACAGCAGCGCGAAGCCCACGACATATGCGAACGCGACGGCGAGCAACATGGCCACAAGCACCCATGAACCAATCGGGAACAGACCGGGTGTGAATGAAAGGTAGATCGGTGAGCATACGAGTTCGCACACACATAGCGTGGCCGCGATGATGATGGCCTGCACGAGCATGACCGGCATGCCACTCTCCCCGTGCACTTGGACGGAGCTACCCGCAGGAGTGACTGTGGACTCGTGCGTATTCGATGCCTTGACTGCGGTTCCCTTGGATGCCATGTTCCTCCCATGCCCTGGAGCGTGATCTGTCATATGAGTGTAGGGAACAGATGTATCAGGCAGTTTTCGAACATGCGAAGAACCGCAAGGTTCTCACAGTACGGACATATGGCCGTACCGCATGCCGTGCCCGGTGAGGAGGTGCCCCTGGCGGGACTCGAACCCGCAAGCCGAAGCGACCGATTTTAAGTCGGCTGCGTATACCATTTCGCCACAGGGGCTTCGGGACGCACACGCCCCAAAACAGACATTATGTCACACTCACCTGATTTACGTCGATCACGGGAGTGCGCCATATCGGCGTTCAGTGTTCTGTAGGGCGCTCGTTGCAGGTCTCAAGCGTCCTGCGCCCCAGATCGATGATGAGCCCGTCAAGCAAGCCGTGCTCGCTGGCCACGTAGGAATCGATGTGCTGGCCGTGGTCGAGCAATGCAGCCTCGGCCACGCGGGCAAGCACACGGTTCCACACCAGCGCGCCGCCGCCGACAACGTCGATGCGTCCGGGATGGATGGTCTTATGGGTGGCACGTTCCGCACGGGTCATATTGAGGAACCGGTCATCGACGGCGAATGCGGTTTCGAAGTCCATGCGCACACCGTCCACAGCCGCATGATTGTATTCGGTCAGTCCCATGGCAAGCGCCGTCATTGTGGTCACGGTGCCGGAGACGCCGACTATCGTATGCGTCCTGCCGGCGGGCACATACCGGAATGCCTCGGTGATATGCCTGTCGATGTCACGGACGGCCTCGTCGATCTCCTGCTCGGTCGGCGGGTCGTGATGAAGATGGCGCTCGGTCATACGCACCGAGCCGATGTTCATCGAGAATGCCGCCTGCACCTTCGTGGCTGGAAGCGTATCGCCATCGCCGCCAAGCACCAGCTCACACGAACCGCCACCCAGATCGACCACCAGATATGGAGCCTCGACGTCGGACAGTGATGAGATGGCACTGCTGGCTGCCAGAAAACTCAGATCCGCCTCCTCGGTGCCCGAGATCACCTCGGGGCGGACTCCCAGAATGGATTCCACCGTGTTCTCGAATTCCTCGCGATTGTCGGCATCGCGTGTGGCGGAAGTGGCCACGAAGCGAATGGCGTCCACCGCATGCTCATCGAGAACGTTCTTGAATTCGCGAACGGCGGCATAGGTGCGTTCCAAAGCCTCATCGGAGAAGCGGTGAGTCTCGTCGACCCCCTGCCCCAAGCGCACCACGCGCAACATTCGCGGCACGACGTCAGTGACCCCATGCTCGTCGACCCGCGCGATTTTGAGTCTAATCGAATTGGTTCCGCAATCGATTCCGGCCACTGTCACTGCAGTCATCTCTACCTCCCTCTCGAGTCACGCATACGGCCGATGCCGTCAGCGTGCCTCCCGTCCGTCGGGTTGCGCCGGCGCACATCGGCATACCGTCGGATCGAACTCATCGCGCATGCGTTCCAATGCCATGTCGCCGATCGGGTTGACGCCGGGGCCCATGACCAGCGACTGCGCCACCAAGGCATGCAAACACTTCACACGCACCGGCATGCCGCCGGCGCTTATACCTTCGATGTGCTCCTCGCTCTCATTCAGCCGTTCGGCAAGACCGTGGCGAAACGTCAGGTACGCGGCATGCGCCCTCTCGTATTGAGCACGTAGACCGGCATCGTCGGCCAGCATTTCGTTGTATTGTCTCATGAGTCCATCGGCTTCCAGATGCGATGCGGCCTTCACCGCCTCCGGACTGGTCAGGTACATGGTCGTGGGGAATGGAATGCCACCGGGCAATACAGGCCCGGTGATCACCACCAGCGGGGTGCCGTCCACGGCGCAACGCGCTCCGACAGCCACCATGCCGCGCGGATACCTGCCCAGCTGGGTCTCGACGATGGCGATGTCATTCTGCGTCGCCGGGTGCTCCATGACCCGCTGCAACGTCTCTGCGGCCAACGTCTCTATGCTGTTGGCGTTCCGGCTTTCTATGCTCATGCTTCCTTCCGATCTTGGTCAGGGAATCGAACGGGCCATCGCCCGCATGGTGTGTGGGTATGTCGAATGCGCTACTGCCCTGCCGAACCGCCATCCTGCGGGGCATCGGTGCCGGTGGTGGCATTGGGAGCATCCTGTTGTCGCGATTCGGCGGTGTTGCCGTTATTGGTGGCATCGGGTTTTCTGGCATCCGATTCCTTGAACGAATAGGCGAGCTCACTGTACCAGGGCAGGTTCGATTGGCCAGTTTCCGTGTTCGCATTGGCATCGGACTTCGGCTGTTCGCCGGTCACCGCCTCGGGATGCTCCACCTTGATGGCCTGCTCTCCCGGGAACACATACCCGAGCCGTTCCCTGGCCTGGGCGGTTACGTATGCAGGGTCGTCCCAGCGGGCGATGTCGTTTTCGAGATCCTTCTTCTGTGCGGCGAGCACGGACTCCTGCTTCTTGAGCGAGTTCAGCTCGCTCAGATTGATCGCATACGTGTGGAATGCGGAGATGATCTGGATGGAGCCCACCGCGATGACGAACAGTGCGATGAAGAATGCGATGGGGCCGGTGTTCGCTCCCCTTGTGCGCGTTCGCTCCTTCTTGGACGAGGAGGGCGCAGACTGTGGTTTCGAAACATGTGGCCGCTTGCTCATAGGAACGAAAATACCCGCCGCATTCGACGTGCGGCGGGTATTAGCGAACCAAGGTCCCTAAGGACGGGTCACCCGGTCAAACCAGAATGCGTTTCGAATCACATGTACTTCTGGCATGCCTTGAATGCGCTGTAGCCAGCGTATTCGGCGGTCGAACCGAGCTCTTCCTCAATCTCGAGCAGGCGGTTGTACTTGGCGATGCGCTCGCCACGTGCCGGGGCTCCGGTCTTGATCTGGCCGGTGTTCTTGGCGACGGCGAGATCGGAGATCGTGGTGTCCGGCGTCTCGCCAGAACGATGGGAGACCATAGAGGTGAAGCCGTTCTTCGTGGCCAGCTCGATGGCGTCGAGGGTCTCGGAAACGGTGCCGATCTGGTTGAGCTTGACCAGCAGGGAGTTGCCAGCACCCATATCGATGCCCTTCTTCAGGCGCACCGGGTTGGTGACGAACAGATCGTCGCCGACGAACTGCAGGCGGTCGCCGAGGGCCTTGGTGATCTTGGCCCAGTCTTCCCAGCCTTCCTCCTGGAACGGATCCTCAATGGAGACGATCGGGAACTGGTCGACGAGCTTCTCGTAGAAGTCGAGCATGTACTCGGAATCGCGGTCCTCACCATCGAAGTGGTACTTGCCGGTCTCCTTGTTATAGAACTCGGAGGAGGCGACATCAAGGGCGATGCCGATCTGCTTGCCCGGCTCATAACCGGCGGCGGAGATGGCGTCCATGATGTACTTGAGGGAATCCTCGTTGGTCTTCATCTTCGGAGCGAAGCCGCCCTCATCGCCGAGACCGGTGGCCAGACCCTGCTTCTTCAGCACGTTCTTGAGGGTGTGGTACACCTCGACGCCGGCCTGCAGAGCCTCGGAGTAGGTCTGGAAGCCGTACGGGGAGATCATGTACTCCTGGATGTCGGTGGCGAAGTCAGCGTGCGCGCCGCCGTTCATGATGTTCATGTTCGGAACCGGGAGAACATGGCCGTTGGTGCCGCCGATATAGCGGTACAGCGGCAGTTCGGCGCTCTCGGCGGCCGCGTAGAGGGCGGCGAGGGAGACACCGAGAATGGCGTTGGCGCCCAGACGGCCCTTGTTCGGGGTGCCGTCGAGCTCGATCATCAGGTCATCGAGTGCGCGCTGGTCGGTGGCGTCCATGCCGATGACCTTCGGGGCGATCTCCTCGTTCACTGCCTTGACGGCACCGAGGACGCCCTTGCCCTGATAGACGGACTTGTCGCCATCGCGACGCTCCCAAGCCTCGGCTTCGCCGGTGGAGGCGCCGGAGGGAACGAGACCCAGGCCGCGAGCACCGTCATCGGTGTCGAGCACGACCTCAACGGTCGGGTTGCCGCGGGAATCAAGAATCTGGCGTGCGTACACGCTTTCAATTGCTGCCACAACTTCTCCTTAATGTGCATAGGTTGTGATGACAGTTTCCAGCGTAATGAGATTGTTGGACGATTGACGGGGGCGGATCAGGAAAAATGTGAGCGCTCTCACGATTCCTCCCGACTACGACACGCGTATTGTCCGAGCCTTCCGACAACGTGAACAGCGACACGGGGTGCCCGGGCCAAGACCTTCAAACATGCTGGAAGCGACGCCAAAGCGGGTCGGCTGGGCTGAGATCACACTCGTTGAACCTGACATAGACAATGCTATCGAAGGGAATGTCATGACCCAGTCTGTAACGAACGAGTCCGGGAACCCTTACCGGGATGCCAGTTCGATGGGCACGACCGGTGCACCGGCACCCTCCGCCGCATACGCCGTGCCCGCAGCCGAACATACCAAGACCGCGAGCCGGATCGGCACGCGATTCATTCCGTGGCATCATGGCCGCGTACCCCGCTTCTGCACGCTGTGGGCTTCCACGGTGCTCATCGTGCTCACGTGGGCCTTGGCCACCAGAGGCCCCGCGCACAACCGTTCACTGCCCTCCCCCGGCGAAGTATGGCAGGCGCTCGTTGCATTGCACAGCGAGGGGCTGTTGCTGCCATCCATAGGCATCAGCCTCTACAGAGTGTCTCTCGGCGTGGCCCTGGGTGTCGTGACGGCCGTGCCAGCCGGCATCATCGCCGGGTCAAGCACCATTGGCCATGCAATCATGGACAAGCCCATACACATGCTCAGGGCCGTGCCGTTCCCGGCGCTCTCCCCACTGCTCATCGTGCTGTTGGGCATCGGGGAGGCGATGAAGGTGGCATTGATCGCCATCGGCGCGTTTGCGCTGATCTATGTGAATGTGCGCGACGGCGTGCGCGGCATCGATCCGAAACTGCTCGAATTGGCGCAGGCATACCACCTGCCCAAACGCACCGTGTTCGCGAAGATCCTGCTGCGGGGCACGCTCCCGCGCTTCATAACGGGGCTGAGGTTCGCACTCACCGTGTCTTGGATCGCATTGGTGACCTGCGAGACGGTGAATTCCTCGGCAGGCATCGGCTACGTTCTCTCGCGTTCCCAACAGTTCTACCGGACCGACCAGATGGTGCTGTGCATTGTACTCTATGCATTCCTGGGGCTGTTCAGCGAATGGCTGGTGGGTGCATTGGAACGGCTCGTCGTTCCATGCGCACACTGATGCGCCATATAGCGCCAATCAGGTTCACCTCTGCAATGACCAATCCCATGAGACATATGGGTATGCCCATATGCACCCGAACAAGGAGAATCATGTCACGATCTACCATGCTCAGATTCACGCCCGCCGCATGCGCAGCGTTGCTTGCACTGTCATGCTCGGCCTGCGGCGAACCGAATGCCGCGGATTCCTCTACGACCATGCGCGTGGCCTATCTGTCGACTGCGAATTACCTGACCACCGTACGCGGAGAAGACTTTCTTGACGAAACGATGCAGCACACCAACGTCAAATTCACCGGCCCATACAACCCAACGGATGCTTACTCCGCAGTGTTGTCGGGCAATGCCGATGCCACGAGTACCGGCACCGGCTCGTACATCAACTTCGTGGCGCAAGGTCAACCGTGGGTGGCCTTCGCAATCGAGTATTACACCGGTGATTCGCAAGGAATCGTGGCCTCGCCGAAATCTGGGGTGAACTCACTTGAAGACCTCTACGGCAGGAACGTTGCGATCATAAAGCGCGGCGGCACCGGCGATTACGTGTTGCACAAGGCATTCGAGCATGCCGGACTCGATGTAGACAGGGTGAACATCGTGGAGATGAGCCCCTCCAATTTCCAGGCGGCTTTCACTTCGGGACAGATCGACGCATTGAGTTCCTTCGACCAGAATCTGGCCGCCGCAATGGCGACCCCGAGCGCGAAACTGCTCGTGAATGCAACGGAATACGGGAATAAGAATGTCTCGATTCATCTGGTGTCGAAGGATTTTGCCACCAAACACCCCGAAGCGGTGAAAGCGATGTATCGGGCGCTCGTCAGGGAATCCGACGCGGCGCAGGCCACGCCGTCGATCATCACCGACGCATACCGGGAATTCGGCGCATCCGATGACGTGACCGAACAGATCGCAAAGTTCAATGTGCCGGTGATCAAGCCGATTGACGCAGAGGGATTGAAGATGTTGGAGTCCCAGGCGCAGGAGTATGTCGATTTCGGATTCATTGACGCAATGCCGGACTTGCAGGCGGCGTCGATGGATTGCTCGGCCTGATTGCCTCATCGGAGGCTGCGGGGAGCCGGCCGGGGAAGCCTTGCTCCGTCGAGATGTCTGCATGACGCGGCTCCGCTGTGTCGGCAGCACGCTCCTCAGCAAGGCTTCCCCAGCCGGCTCCCTGCAGCCTCCGGCATATGCAGGTTGTTTGAATTGGAAAGGGAGTGTTTCCATGGCACCAGTTGTGAACATGGACTCGGCGTCCAAGAGGTTCGACGGGCACCCCGTGCTTCGCAATGTGACCCTCACGATTCGCCAAGGCGAATTCGTGTCGCTCATCGGGCGCTCGGGATGCGGCAAATCAACGTTGTTGCGCATGATCGCCGGGCTGGTTCCGCCGGATTCGGGGCGCATCGATGTTTCCGGCGAGTACGCCTTCGGCTTTCAGGATGCCCGTCTCGTGCCCTGGCTCAAGGTATGGGACAACATCACATTGGGGATTGACGCCAGGCGCAAGGTCCGCAAGGAGGCGGCCATGCTCGCGTTGCGGCACGTGCAGTTGCCGGACATGGCCGATGTGCTGCCCCACACGCTTTCCGGCGGTCAGATGCAACGGATCTCGCTCGCCCGCGCATTGGTTCGTCAGCCGAACCTGCTGCTACTCGATGAGCCATTCGGGGCCTTGGATGCCCTCACCCGTTGGGACATGCAGGATTTGCTGCTCAGATTGCGGAACGAACACGGGTTCGCCACCATCATGGTCACGCACGACATCGGCGAGGCCCTGCGTCTGTCGGATCGTGTGCTCGTGCTGCGAAACGGCACAATCCGCGAGGAACTCCGTATCGATCGCACCGAAGTGGACGCAAACAACCGGCCTTCTGGTTTCGCCGCATTAGAACGTCGGCTGCGCGGCGCGCTTCACGAATAACACCGCCTGTGCGTTCGCGTGCCTGAGGAGAGATTCGATGGGTTTGGATGGGTGGGGCCTGAGCGGGGCGCCGTTTCGTCGAGGTGCCTGCATGGCGCGGCTTCGCTACGCCGGCAGCACGCTCCTCAACGGTGCCCCGCTCAGGCCCCACCCTTCCAAACCCATCCGCCGCTACTTCACAGGCTTTGCAGACCACGCTAGATCGTCGAGGAGCTGCTCGGTCCAACGCAGCACCTCATCCGATTCCATCGGACCGGAACCCATCGAACCTTCGAACGGCGTGGGGATGGTGTACGCGTTCAACATGGGCCGGTATTGGGCACCTGGGTAGATGCGCGAGATGCGCAGCTGCACCGATTCGGCAGGGTCGATCTTCGAGATGCGCAGCTTCCTGCCCTGGCCGATGATCTCGCTGATGCCAAGCGCACGTGCCTTCTCACGAAGACGCGCCACGTCGAACAATGATTCGAACACCTTCGGCGGCTTGCCGTAGCGGTCGGTCAGTTCGTCGCGCAACTCGTTCAGGTCCTTCTCGCTGCGGGCACCGGCCAGCTTGCGGTAGACCTCTAGCCGCAGCTTGTCGGAACCGATGTAGTCCACGGGTATCGATGCCTCGATCGGCAGGTCGATGGTGACCGCAACCGGTTCCGTGCGTTCCGGATCCTTGTAATCCTCGATCGCCTCGCTCACCATGCGCACATAGAGGTCGAAACCCACGCCTTCGATGTGTCCGCTCTGCTCATCGCCCAGCAGGTTGCCGGTGCCGCGCAACTCGAGATCCTTCATGGCCACATCGAAGCCGGAACCCAATGCGGTGTTCTGCGCAATGGTGACCAGACGTTCGTGGGACTGCTCGGTCATCGGCTTGCTCGGATCGTACAGGAAATAGGCATAGGCACGATCACGGCCTCGACCGACACGTCCACGGAGCTGATGCAATTGGGAGAGGCCGAATCGGTCGGCACGATCCACAATCAGCGTGTTCGCATTCGAGATATCCAGACCCGTCTCGACAATCGTCGTGCACAGCAGCACATCGATGTCACGATGCCAGAAATCGCGGATGATCTGGTCGAGCTGCTTACGTCCCATCTTGCCATGGGCAATGCCTATCCGGGCCTCGGGAACGAGGTCCTGCAGGCGCTTGGCCTTCTCCTCTATGCCCTCGACACGGTTGTGGATGTAGAACACCTGACCGCCGCGCAACAGTTCGCGTCGAATCGCCGCGGTGGCCTGCGCGTCCTCATAGGCGCCCACATAGGTGAGCACGGGCAGGCGGTCCTCGGGCGGAGTCGCCAGCGTGGACATCTCGCGAATGCCGGTGACGGCCATCTCCAACGTGCGTGGAATCGGCGTGGCCGACAGGCTCAGTACATCGACATTCGTGCGTACGGCCTTGAGCGTCTCCTTCGCCTCAACACCAAAACGCTGCTCCTCGTCGATGATCACAAGGCCCAGATCCTTGAACTTGATCTTCGGACTCAGCAGCTTATGGGTGCCTATCACCACATCGACGGTGCCGTCGGCGAGACCCTTGATCGTCTCATTGATCTCCTTCGTGCTTTGGAATCGGCTCATGGCGCGTATATTCACCGGGAAGCCCTCAAAACGTTCGGTGAAGGTCTGCAGATGCTGCTGCACGAGTAGGGTCGTCGGCACGAGCACAGCCACCTGCTTGGAATCCTGCACCGCCTTGAACGCGGCGCGGATCGCGATCTCGGTCTTGCCGAAGCCCACGTCTCCGCAGATGAGACGGTCCATGGGAATCGGTTTCTCCATATCGGCCTTGACGTCGTCGATCGTGGTGAGCTGGTCCGCCGTCTCCTGATATGGGAAGGCGTCCTCGAGCTCTTTCTGCCACGGGGTGTCCTTGCTGAACGCGAATCCCTTGGCACGTTGACGCGCGGAATACAGGCGAATGAGGTTCTGCGCGATCTCATGCACATGCTTCTTCGCCTTCGCCTTGGTCTGCGCCCAATCCGAACCGCCGAGCTTGTTGAGCTTGGGAATCTCGGCACCGATGTACTTGCTCACCTGATCGAGCTGGTCGGTGGGTATGAACAGCTTGTCCGGCGGCGCATTGCGCTTGCTCGGCGCGTATTCGATGACCAGGTACTCGCGGGTGGCCTGGTTCTTGCCCGAGCCGGTTGTGCGTTGGCGCATCTCGATGAACCGACCGATGCCATGCTGTTCGTGCACCACGAAATCGCCCGGTTTCAATTCCATGAGATCAATGGATTTGCGACGTTTACGTGCCGTCTTGACGCCTGCAGCGACACTGGTGCGGCCGGTGAGGTCGCGCTCGGTGAGCAGCGCGGTCTTCGACGCGTGGTCGATGAAACCGTCTTGCGCCTGCGAACGAATCGTGTCGAAATGCACGACGCCGATCTCATTGAGCATGCGCTTGAGGCGGCTCAGCGTGCCCTGTGCCGCGGCTGTGATAACGACCGCGTAATCGTTGCGAATGAGCTCGCCGAGATGATCTTCGGCCTTCTCGCCACTGCCGTGGAGATCCTGCGGCGCCACCGCATCGATCTGCACGTGCCCCGGCAGCGACTGGTCCACAGTGAACCCGCTCACCTTCCATAGCTCGTGGTTAGAGTAGGTGAGCTGGCCCACCATCTCATCGAGATCAAGGAAGTTCGCGGATTCGAAGGAGATCGGTGCACCCGCGCCATGTCCCGATGCGGCCACATGCCAGCTGGTGGCGAGGAACTCGCCCGCCGTCTTCATCAGGTCATCCACTGCACGACGCAACCGTTCCGGGTCGAACAGCATTACGATGGAATCCCTCGGCAGCATGCTCGAAACTGGTTCGAGGTCGTCCACCAATGCCGGGATGAGAGACTCCATGCCCTCCTGCGGGATCGCGTTGGCTATCGATTCCAGAAGATCGTCGGCATTCGGAATCTGCCCGATCAGCGATTGCGCACGCTCTCGTATGCCCTCGGTCAGTTGCAGCTCACGGCATGGTGTGGCCCACACCGACCTGATCGGCTCACCATAGGTGCGCTGGTCGGAGGAATGGAAGCGGCGGATCGTGTCGATCTCGTCACCGAAGAACTCGATGCGCACCGGATGCGGTTCGGTGGGGACAAACACGTCGATGATGCCGCCGCGCACTGCGAACTCGCCACGGTCCATCACCAGATCGACGCGCGTATAGGAATTGCGGACGAGGCCCTGCACGGCATCTTCAAGGGCGATTTCCTCACCTTGCGCGAAAACGAGCGGCTTCACGTCGCCTATGCCGGCCACCACCGGCTGGATGAGCGAACGCACCGGCATGACCAGAATGCGTATCGGACCGAACATCTCGCTGTCGGACTGCGGGTGGCACAACCGGTAGAACGTCTCCATGCGGTTCGCCACCGTGTCGGCGCGTGGGCTAAGCCGCTCGTGGGGCAGCGTCTCCCATGCCATCAGCTGTGCCACTTCATTCGGATCGCCGTCATACCACGATCGCAGATCGCCGACGAGATCCTCCGCCTCGCGACCGGAGGGGACGACGATCACCACTGGCTTACGGTCCGCACTGGCGGCGGCCAGCGCTGGACGAATGCCGCTGGGAGCTCCGACGAGGATGCTCGGGTCGGCGTCCTCGCCCGCATCCACACGGCCCTCCACCAAACCGGCGAATGCCTGATCCTCCAAAAGACGCTGCCTGAGGGAGAGGAGCGAACCGTTCATCAGCTCGTTGTAGGTCTCCTCCGCCGATCGGTTCGCCTTGCTGTGCCTTGCCTTGTCATCGGGCATTGAATTTATCCTGAGCTTTCGTGAGGCCTTCGAATACGATTGTCTCCGCGGCATCCGCACCGTCGGCAAGGAACTCGGGAAGTTGCTTGCGCTGTGCGGCATTGAATTCGCCGAGCACCCAGTTGATCGTGTTGTCGTGGGCGTCGCCGGATCGGCTGGCATGCCCGACACCCATGCGCACACGCGCATAATCGGGGGAATGCAGGCAGCGGTCGATTGACTTGATGCCATTGTGGCCTCCGGCCGAGCCACCGGACTTCAATTTGATGCGGCCGAATTCAAGGTCCATGTCGTCGTGGATCACCACGATGTGGTCGAGATTGATGTGGTAGTACTCACGGATTGACTGCACGGCCTGCCCGGAATCGTTCATATAGGTCAATGGTTTGCACAAGAACACTTTCGCCGTCTGGCCGTTGAGACTCATCGTGCCTTTGCCCAGATCGGCCAGTCCCTTGTGGTTGGCGAAATGGATGCTCCAGCGCTTCGCCAACTCGTTGACCGTCATGAATCCCATGTTGTGCCGGGTGTTGCGGTATTTCACCCCCGGGTTGCCCAATCCCACAATCAGCCAGAATTCGCTTGCCATGTGCTCTCCTATCCTCCGGTATCCTGGGTCCTCGTTGCCGTCACCGCCGCACGATGCCCTCTACTGCGCCCGTGGCCTTCATCGGGGTCAGATCGAGGCACCAGTAGCTCATGTCGTGCAGCACTCCTCTGGAATCATACGCAGCTTCGGGCATTTCACCGAATGGCTCAAAGCCGAAGGACTCCACCAGCGCGTTCGATGCAGTATTGTCGGAGAAGATGATGGCGCAGGCCTTGCGCATCGCACGCGCGCGGCATTCGTTCAGCAGCGCGCGCAGTGCGAATCTGCCTACTCCCCTGCGCTGCCATCGTGCGGTCACATAATATGCCAGATCGCATACGCCGTCGTAACCCGGACGGTCGTAGAACACCGATATGGCGCCGAATCCCACCTCCTCGGCCTCACCGTCGTCGGTAATCGCCTCGAACACGAGCACCGCATATGGATCGACGTGGGCCTCAATCCATCGCCGACGCGCTTCATAGGTGACCGGCACCGTGTCGGCCGTGGACCCTCCGGCCATCACCGCTTCGTTATAGATGTCGGTGATGACCGCAACGTCATCCACTGTGGCAAGGCGATATCTGAATTGCTGCATGGCTCCAGCATATCGGCACAGCAGACCGCGCACATCCTGTTCATGCGTGAGGGGCGCGGCCACAGGACCGCGCCCCTCACGCATGGGCATGGGATTGGCATCATGTCACTTGTCGAGTGCCATCGCCTTGTCGAGTGCCTCTTCGAGACGCTTCTGCGCCTCCCCATAGCCGCTCCAGTCGCCCTTCTTCATTGCGGAGTCGGCGTCTTTCATGGCCTTTCCGGCATCCTGCAGAGCCTGCGAAAGCTCAGGATTCCGGTTTGTATTCGCTGTGGAGCCCGAACCGTCCGCCTTGTCGTCGGCCGCACCGGAATCGGACGGATTCCCGCTACTCCCCTGATTCTCGCCATCGCCGGCCTGAGCGCCCGAATTGCCATCGAACACCTGGTTCAACGCCTCGTTGAGCGTATTGGCGAAACCGACCTGGTCTCCAAAGGCGACGAGCACTTTCTTGAGCAACGGGTAGCTGGTCGCGCCGGAGGACTTCACGTACACCGGCTCCACATAGACCAGGCCACCGCCCAGCGGCAACGTGAGCAGATTGCCGCGTTCCACTTGAGTCGAACCGGATTCGAGCAGGTTGAGCTCCTTCGACACATCGGCGTTCGCGTTGAAGTTGTTCTGCGCCTGCCCAGGTCCGGGCACATTGGAATCCTTCGGCAGCTCCTGCAGGCGTATCGTGCCGTAATCGGGTCCTCTGACGCCCTTGGTGCGGCCGGCGTCCGAGTCCACCGACAGGAACCCGGTGAGAATCTCACGGGTGCTCGAACCCGCCGGAATATATGTGGAGGTGAGCGAGAACACCGGTTCGTCGGAACCGCCGGTCTGCAAAGTGAGGTAATACGGCGGCTGCAGCACATCGCGGGACTGCTCGCTCTTCGATTCGGTCGGATCGACCGGGGTCTGCCAGAAGTCCTCGCCCGAGAAGAACTGCGAGGCCGAGGTCACATGGTATTTGGCCAGCAGCTGGCGCTGCACCTTGAACATGCCCTCCGGATAGCGCATATGCGCCATGAGGTCGCCGGAGATCTCGCTCATCGGGTGGTATTGGCCCGGGAAGATGCTCTGCCACGCCTTGAGCACCGGATCGGAGTCATCCCAGGTGTAGAGGTCCACCGAACCGTCGTAGGCGTCGACGGTGGCCTTCACCGAATTGCGCATGTAGTTGACTTCCTTGTCCGTCAGGCCCTGCACCGTCTGGGAGGAGATGGTGGTGGAGTCCTGCGTCGCCTCGGCAAGGTCCGTCTTCTGCGAGTACGGGTAGTTGCTCGAGGTGGTGTAGCCATCCACAATCCATTTGACCCGGCCGTCCACCACCGCCGGATACACTCGTCCGTCAAGGGTGAGGTACGGCGCGACCTTGGCGACACGTTCCTTGGGGGAACGATCGTAGAGAATCTGGGAATCCGCGTTCACACGGTCGGAGAACAGGATCTGGTCGGAGCCGAACTTGATCGAATAGATGAGCCGGGAGAAGATGTTGCCGATGCGCGGGCCACCATTGCCATTGAAGGTGGTGGTGGCTCCCTCGGAACCCGTTGGGTAGTCGAATTCCCACGACTGCGTGCCCTGTGGCGCGCCGACGATCGAATACTCGGGTGCTTCCGGCGAGAAGTAGATGCGCGGTTCGTAGTGCTGGGTGTCGGTGAGATACCCCTGCGTCGGAATGCCGTATTCGAAGAACTGCGGCTGCCCGTCACTCGTCACTTTGTTGCCGTAGGCGGCGACGATGCCATAGCCATGGGTGTACACGGTGTGGTCGTTCACCCAATTGCGGTTGTCGTTGCCCTCGAGGTTGATCTCTCGGGCTGCGATCACCGTGTCCTGATTGACGCCATCGATGTCATATTTGTCGACCGCCAGCGTGTCGGCGAACGTATAGTACTGCTTCATCTGCTGAAGCTGCTTGAATGTAGGCGAGACGATCTGCGGGTCGAGCAGTCGAATCTGCGCCGTGGTCTCCGCGTCCTTCTGCAGGGCGCCGGCCTGCGCCTTCGTGGTGGCCTTGTACTCCTCGGTCTTCACCGCATCCAGCCCGTAGGCAGCCCGGGTCGCGTCGATGTTGCGCTGAATGTATGCCGATTCCATCTCCTGTGCATTCGGATTCACGCGGAACCGCTGGAGCAGCATCGGCCATAGCGTGGACAGCAGTATGCCAACGACGAGCGTGGACGCCACGGCGATGGTGGGCACGCGCCATTCACGCCATGCGGCGGATGCATTCGCCGTGGGACGCGATACGGCGTCGTCGAATACATGGGTGGTCATGAGCCACACACACAGCACCACGCCGAGGACGGCTGTGAGCACCGCCATGATGATGGTGACGGGAATGCCGGCAGTCACCGCGGTGTAGTTGGCGCCGGTGAATCGATCGCCCTGTGCGGTGAGCGATGAAAAGACCGAGAGCCCTTGGCTCACTGCCCAGGACAGCATCCACAGCACCAGCCAGATGCCGATCTGGCGACGGGCACGCTTCGTGATGGCGAACAAACCGTGGCCATGCACCGGCATCGTGAAGCGAATGCCGCCCATGGCGACATGCGTGGCCACGCTGAACACCAGCGCCACGAACATGAGCAGTGTGAACGCGGAGACGAGCATGCGCAGTCCCGGCAGCACGAATACGTAGAAACCGTTGTCCAAGCCGAACTGAGGATCGACGGAGCCGAAGCTCTGGGTGTGGAACATGAGCAGGATCTCGGTCCAGTTCGCATTGACCTTGGAACCGAAAATAATGCCCGCGATCAGCGAGATGACCACCGCCACGCGGCGAGCAGTGCGCGAGCTCACGCTCTTGCCGATCTCGATGGTGTCGCCGTTGATGCGGATTGTGGAGCCATCGGCGAAATCGGGGCGTGCACGAATGGCCAGAGTAGCGGCAATGTAACTGACGAGCACCATGAGGGCTGCATAGAACACCCACAAGCCCACACGGGCGCCGAGCAACGTCCAGACAATGCTCTGGAAGCCGAGCTGCGAATACCACATGACGTCTGCTGCGAATGACGAGATCGCGAAGAACAACGCCACTATGATGGCAATGGCCACGACGACGGCAATGGCCACCCGGCGCCCGTGGTTGCCATGGGGTTTCGCAGGCTTGCGAGTGATGCGCGGAGAGCGGGGCGTGCCGTTGCCGGCGCCTGCAGCATTCGAATGCGGGGGCTCGCCGTCGGTCTCGATGTTGATGACGATCGGATCGTCATCATTCGATTGCGATTGTGATCGCCGGGTGCCATGCCCGGCACCGAAGAATGGGTCAAAGAAAGACATTCGGCCATTCTACCAATGAACGTCTCCCCGGCCAAGGGCGTTGGAGGAAGCACTTGGTTTCTCTTCTGTACCTACACGTTTGCCTATGTACTTCCGGGTCCTCTCCCCTTGACATGTGTAGAGTCTCCGGATTGCGGCCGGTGGGGCGCCGGATGCCACGCTTCGTCAAGGTGTCTGCGCGCTTCGCGCGTAGCACGCTCCTCAGCGTGGCATCCGGCGCCCCACCGGCGGCAATCCGTGCCTGCGAACTGTACAATGGCAGCAGCCATTGCAGAAACCGAGGACCCATGATCCAGCACAACGACAAGCCGCAGCCGAACCCGAACAGACGCATGGTCCGGATTGTCACGACCGTCGTCGTGACAATGGCAATCGTCGCCATTGCGATTGGGGCATCCGTACTGGTCCGCCATGCTACCGATTCCGACACGACGAATGCCGAAGCCGCACCGACATCGGCCCCCAGCCGCACATCATCGCCGGCTCCCAGCACGACCACTTCCATACCGCAGACGGCGTCGCCCGCACCCACCACCAAGACGGATGCCACCTCGGATCGGGCCAAACGCATGGTGGCGGCGATGAGCCTCGACGAACGCGCCGGGCAACTGGTGATGGCCGCATTGCAATACGGCAATGACCCCGCCACCTTGCAATCGATGATTCAGGAGCAGCATGTGGGGAACGTGATCCTGATGGGCAACTGGGTGAGCGGCGTCGAGGGCGTGGCGCGTGCCACACAGGCGCTGCAGGGGTTGAACGCCTCCACCGGATTGCCGGGGTTGCTCATCGCCACCGATCAGGAGGGCGGCATGGTCCAGCATCTGTCGGGACCGGGATTCGATGCGATGCCCAGTGCCACGGCTCAGGGCCAGATGTCACTCGACCGGCTGCGCGCAGCCGCGCAGGATTGGGCCCTTCCCCTCAAACAGTCCGGTCTCGCCATGAATCTGGCTCCTTCGGTGGACACGGTAACGATCGAGCGTGCCGCCAATGAACCGATCGGTGCGCTCTACCGTGATTTCGGCCTCGACGCCCAGCGTAACGGCGAGCATGCTGCAGCCTTCATCGAAGGCATGCACGCCGGCGGTGTGGGCAGTGCCATCAAGCATTATCCGGGATTGGGATCGGTGAGAGGCAACACCGATTTCACGGCAAACGGCATTGTCGACGACACGACAACCGAGAATGGCACGGGGGTGAATGCGTTCACCACTGCGATCCGGCAGGGCAAACCCGCCATGGTGATGGTGTCGCTGGCCACCTACAAACTCATCGACCCCAACAATCCTGCGGCCTTCTCCCCCGCCATCGTCACCGACATGCTGCGCAGAGGCGCCCCGTTCGACGGCGTGGTGATCTCGGATTCCCTCTCGGCCGGTGCCGTGAGCTCGATTGCACCACAGGATCTGGGCGTGCGGTTCATTGATGCGGGAGGGGACATCTGCTGCGTGAACGCCGCAAGCTATACGCAGCCCATTCTGGACGGCATACGCAACCGCGCCGCTGCGGACAAGGGTTTCGCCGCCAGGGTCACTGCGAGTGCCGAACGCGTGGTCAGACTGAAAATAGAGCTCGGCTTGGTGCAGTGAAACCGTAAACAGGAAGCGGGTGCGTCCCATGTGGGACGCACCCACTCGGATGTTGTTGGTCTCAGCAGCAGCACCCGGCGGGATGCAGGCGCTCGTACTCGTCACGTGCATCGTTGAACTCACGCACGCTCATCGGCACGCGCCCTGGATGCTCGGCGCGCAGATGCTCGACATAACGGTCGTATCTCGCCTCGCCGCTCACCTCCCGCAGATACCAGACAATCGCACGCCATACGCGGCGTGTCAGACCTGCCATCCTTTGGAACCATCGGGATATATGCATTGCCATATGCACCTCATGCCAGCTGCGGTTGGAGGCCGAGCGCGACCTCGTCATCGGAATCGTCGGGCTCCACAGACCTCTTAGACGGCAACGCACCCGAGCGCACCGCATATTCGCGGGCCACACGTTTCTCCAGATCCGTGGCGAGCAGCCCGGAGGGGGCGAACCATGCGGATTGCACGAACGGTTCCTCAGTGGACATGTCGGTACCGTACTCCTTGGCTCGCACCGTGTTCACGATCACGACGGCGCCGACGACCAGGAACGTGGCCATCATGAGGAAGAAGAAAACGGAAAGCGCACCATCGAGGTAGGCGTTCGACAGCGACGCACGCGCGTTCGCCAACGCGTCGCCCTCGAGGGTCCCCGAGGCGATCTGTTCACGGTATTTTGCGGCGGCGGCGAAATAGCCGAGCTTGGGATCGAAGATCTTCTGGAAGTCCGCGGTGAATGTCACTGCGACATCCCACACCAACGGCACGATCGGTATCCAGGCATACCGATGCAGCCCTTTCTTGAACACGCATACGGTCACCAGCATCAGGCAGCCGGCTGCGAGCAACTGGTTCGAAATACCGAAGATCGGGACCATCGCGTTGATGCCGCCATTCGCATCGGAGACGCCCATGTACAGCATGGATCCCCAAGCCGCTGTGGCGATGAACGTGGTGATGAGGTTGCCGGGCTTCCATGTGGGGTCGGAGAACTTCCGCAGCTTGCGTACATTGCCCAGCAGGTCGCCAATCTGGTATCGGGCCACACGTGTGCCGTTGTCGACGGTGGTGAGAATGAACAGGGCCTCGAACATGATGGCGAAGTGGTACCAGAACGCCATCGAATCCTCGCCGCCCATGTATGACTTGAGGAAGTTGGCCATGCCGATGGCGAAGGTGGTGGCACCGCCGGTACGCGAGACGATGCTCTCCTCGCCCACATCATGCGCGGCCCGGGTCAATGCCTCCGCGCCCTCGTACGTGGTGCCGTGGGACTGCCACGTCACCTTCATCTGGTTGCCTTCGATGTCTTTGACGTTCATGTTGCCGACGGCGGCCACCGCGTTCTGTTCGGGGGAAGCGGAAGCGGAGTATGCCGAACCAGCGGTCGCCTCGATCTGGGGCGCGCTCATGTTCAGCGAGAAATAGACGCCTTGGCTGAGTGTGATGGCGGCAATGAGCGCGATGATGGCAGTGAACGACTCGACGAGCATGGAGCCGTAGCCGATCATGCGAATCTGGTTCTCCTTCTCCACGGCCTTCGGCGTCAGACCCGAGGAAACCGCGCCATGGAAGCCCGAGAGCGCACCACATGCGATGGTGATGAACAGGAACGGGAAGAGGTTGCCGGAAAAGGTCGGGCCATTCGACTGGCTGGCCAGCGTGCTGATCCCCGGCATGCTGACCCTCGGATTCGAAACGGCGATGCCGACGACGAGCAGCGCCAGCGTGCCAATCTTCATCAATGTGGACAGGTAGTCGCGCGGGGTCACCAGCAGCCAGTGCGGCAACGCTGCGGCCGCGAACGAGTAGACGATGAGCGCGACGACGAGCTGCTTGGCATTGAGCGTGAAGATGGGTGCAAGCGTCGGGTTCGAAGCGACCCAGCCACCACCGACAATGGCGAGCACCAGCAGCACAAAACCGAGGATGGTGGTCTCGATGACCTTGCCCGGTCGCAGGAAGCGCTCATAGCAGCCCATGACCAGCGCGATCGGGATCGTCATGCCCAGCGAGAACACGGCCCACGGTGAGCTTGCCATGGCCTTGATGGCGACGAGCGCGAGGAACGCCATCGCAATGGCAGTGACCACGACGAGGAACAGCGAGATGATGATGCCACCAAACTTGCCCATCTCGTCGGTGGCCATCTGGCCGAAGGAACGGCCCTGGCGTTTCGCCGAGATCCACAGCATGAGCATGTCTTGCACGGCACCGGCGAAGATCACGCCGAGGATGATCCACAGGACGCTTGGCAGATAGCCCATCTGCGCCGCCAGAATCGGTCCGACAAGAGGTCCGGCTCCGGAGATCGCCGCAAAATGCTGTCCGAAGAGCACACGACGGTCCGCCCGCTCGAAGTTCGCACCGTCATGCACGCGCTCCGCGGGTGTGGCGTTCGCGTCGTCGGTGCGCATGATCTTGATCTGGATGTAATACGCATAGAAACGGTAGGCGATGGCATACGAGCACAGCGCCACGACGATGAACCAGATGGCGCTGATCTGTTCGCCGCGCGCCACCGCCAGCACCGTCCAGCCGACCGCGCAGACAATGGCGACAAACGCCCACGCCACCGCCTTCTTCCACGTCCATACCATCTTCGGCCGAATGCCGACAGGCAATCCGTTGCCGTCACGAATGATTCGCGCCTCCTCGGCGTCGTTGTATGCCACGCCCGGCGCCGGTTCCGATGCCGCTGATGTCGCAGAGACCATCTGGAAACCTCCCTGTTCTTCTCTCCTATATGCACAACCGACCGCTCGTGTCTCTTCACTGAGCGATCGGTGTGAGCAACACAGTAAGAAACACCGGCGCACGACATCTCAGGCGTTTCAGTATATGGTCACATTGGCCCGTCCGACGTTTCGGGCAACGCGAGCATCACGCGAACTGCGAATTGTACAGATTCGCATATGCCCCGTCTTTCGCGAGCAACTGCTCGTGGGTGCCATGCTCAAGAATGTCGCCATGCTCCATGTACAGAATGAGGTCGGCGTCTCGGATCGTGGACAGTCGGTGAGCGATGACGAAACTCGTCCGGTTCGCCATCAGCATGTTCATCGCCTTTGCAATCGCCTGCTCCGTGCGGGTGTCCACCGAGCTTGTTGCCTCATCGAAAATGAGCATCGCCGGGTCTGCGAGGAATACACGCGCAATCGTGAGCAGCTGCCGCTGCCCCACCGACAGATTGTTCGCCTCATTGTCGAGCACCGTGTCGAGACTGAACGCGAACGTAAGCGCAACGACGAAGATGAACGGCACCGGCAGCATCATCATGATGACGTTCGTGATGGCCACCTGAATGCTCACGACATCGGCGGCCATCAGCACGAGGGTCAACGCCAACAGCCAGCCGTGCGGTTTCATGAAACGCAGTATGAGTCTCATAGTTCCTCAGAATGGGTAGAAAAACGGCGTCATTCGACGAGGTCTGAAATATTGTCCCATA